>NZ_NBXB01000001.1 GCF_003399635.1 Subtercola boreus
AGCAGCCACCACAAAGTCAAACACCACACCGAATGGTCGGTAGAACAAGCACCTCACGGCACCATCACCTGGACCTCACCCGCCGGACACGAATACACCGTCGAACCCACCCCCATCGCACCACCCATCGCACCACCCACCATCCGGTTCGACAACAGACCCACCACACCACCACCCTTCTGACAGGGGCCCCGCCAGATCCAGGAGAGTTTTGAACAGAGGCGCTCCTGCAGCACGGGCAGGGCTCGGCGCGTCAGACGGAGGCGGCGACCGAGCCCGCGGCGGCGGGGAGGTCGCGGGCGAAGCAGAGCGATCCTTCCGAGTGCACGTAGTGGCCGAAGAGGGGGATGCGCGTGTATCCCTCTCGCGTGTAGAAGCGCACGGCGTCGGGCTGGGCGGGGCCCGTTTCGAGTTTGAGCGTCGTGATTCCTCGCGCGGCGGCCTCCGCTTCGAGGGCTCGGAGGATCGCCGTCGAGACGCCGCTTCCCCGCGAGGCCTTCACCACGAACATCCGCTTCACTTCGGCTTCGGACGGTCCGAGCATCCGGAGCGCACCACAGCCCACGGCCGAACCGTTCTCGTCGCGGGCCACCAGGAACACTGCGATGTCGTCGGCTGACGGCTTCACGCCCGGTTCTGTGTCGGCACCGTACCGGGTGTCGAGTTCGTCCCGTTGGGCGCGGCGCAGGGTCTCGCCGTCGGGGTGGTTCCAGTCGGTGGGCAGGATTGTCAGGGTCACAGGATCCATTTTCGCTCATCCTCGAGGCTCCCCCGTCTGCCCCACGCATCGCACAGCCGACCAGCCCGCTCCGCACAGCCGACCAACCCGCCCCAGCACGCGAGGCCGCGCGAGTTTAGGCTGGGTGGGTGAACACCCCGTCGATCACCGTGCGCCGCACCGCAGAGAGCGACTGGGCCGCGGTGCGCACGCTGCGGCTCGAGATGCTCGCGGACACGCCCATCGCTTTCGGCGAGACGCTCGCGGCCGCCGAGTCACTCGGGGAGGCGGCGTGGCGCGAGCGGGCCCGCCGGGGTGAGAACCCGCGCGGTACGGCACTGGTTGCGATCGACGAGAGCGCGGGCGGGCGGTGGGTCGGCACGATGGGCGGGTACCGCGATCCGGTGGGTCCGATGCTGGTGGGCGTCTACGTGACGCCCGACTATCGCGGGCGCGCGTCGGGTGTCACAGATCTGCTGCTCCAGGGCATCGAGGAGTGGGCGCGCAGCGAGTCCGATGCCCTCTACCTGCACGTGCACACGGAGAACGCGCGGGCGATCGCAGCGTACGAGCGCCGTGGGTACATCGCCACGGGAGTGCTCTTTCCGTACATCCTGAACCCGCACCAGCGCGAGATGGAGATGCGCAAGGCACTCTGAGTGCCGAAGCCGGGCTCAGCGGATCCCGCTCCGCGCAAAGCCCTGCACGAAGTACCGCTGGAACACCAGGAACAGCACCACCATCGGCAACACGTTGATGAGCGCGAAGGCCATGGTTCCGCCGTAGTCCGCACCGAACTGGCCCTGCAGGTAGAGCAACCCGATCGGCAGCGTGAACAGCGCGTTCTGCTTCAGAGCGATCAGCGGCCAGGCGAAGTCGTTCCAGGTCTGCAGAAGGCTCATGAAGAACAGCACCGCGATCAGTGGTTTCGAGAGCGGCAGGATGATTCGGGTGAACACCCGCCAGTTGCCGGCCCCGTCCATCCGTGCCGCCTCGATCAGGTCGCGCGGAATGGCGAGGATGAACTGTCGGGCCAGGAAGAGCCCGAACGCCGAGGCGGCCGTCGGCAGGATGACGGCCCAGTAGCTGCCGTAGAGCCCGAGCCCGGTGACCAGCCCGAAGAGCGGGACCATGATGACCTGCACCGGGATCATCAGCGTCGCGAGCGCGATCAGGAACAGCACGGTCGAGCCCCGGAAGCGCAGGTCCGCGAGCGCGTACCCGCCCAGCAGGTTGACGGTCACGGTGATGATCGCCACGCTGACGGCGATCGCGGTCGAGTTGCCGAACCAGGTCGCGATGGGGAAGGCCGCGAACACCCGCTCGAAGTTCGCGAACGTGAGGTTCTCGGGCCAGAGGCGGAGCTCACCGCCGAGCAGGTCGGAGCGGGTCGAGAAGGCGACCACGATCATCCAGTAGAGCGGAAAGATCACAATGATCGAGATGATGACGGCGAGGGCGACGCGCACCATGCGCCAGCGGAGCGTTTCGGTCACGGCGGCTCTCCTAATCGACCAGGTCGCGGGTTCGGCTGACCCGCCACTGCACGGCGGTGAAGACGAGCGTGATCACCAGCAGCACGACTCCGATGGCGGCCGCGTAGCCCTGGTCCCGGGTGACGAACCCGTTGTTGTAGGCGTAGGTCACGAGAACGGATGTCGCGTTCTGGGGCCCTCCGCCCGTGAGGACGAAGACGATGTCGAACACCTGGAACGAGTAGATGACGTTCATGATCAGCAAGAAGAACGACGACGGACCGACCAGGGGAACGGTCACGAACCGAAAACGCTGCCAACCACCGGCCCCGTCGAGCCGGGCCGCCTCGTAGAGCCCGGGGCTGATCCCCTGCAGGCCCGCCAGGTAGATCAGCATGTTGAAGCCCACCCGCCACCACAGTGTCACGATGACCACGGAGGCGAAGGCGGCGGCACCGCCCGACTGCCATTCGACCGCGGGCAGACCGACGAATTTGAGCAGCTTGTCGAGCACCCCGTTGTTCTGGTCGAAGACCAGCACACCGATGAGGGCCGTCGCGACTCCGGAGATCGCCATCGGCAGGATCAGGATGCTGCGGAAGAGCCCCCGCGCCGGCAGCACCGAGTTCATCAGCACGGCCGCCCCGAGGCCGAGCAGCATCGACAGCGGCGTGACGATCGCCGTGAAGAGAGCGGTGTTGATGGTCGAACGCCAGAACACGGGGTCTGTCGCCAGTCGGGCGTAGTTGTCGATCCCGGTGAATGTTCCGGTACCGAATCCGTCGGTGCGCTGGAAGCTGATGACGACAGCCGAGACCAGCGGCACGATGACGAAGAGGCCGAGCAGCAGGAGGTTCGGTGTGAGGAAGGCGTAGCCGGCAAGGGTCTCGCGGGCACGACTGCGGCCGCGGCGCCGGGGGCTCGCCGTGCGGGCGCCCGCTGCGGAGGGGGTACCCGGCGCGGCAGAAGCAGCGGCGGCAGCCCCCGCGCCGAGGCCGACGGCAGCGGTCATGACCCGGCCGTCGCGGCCGCGATCCCCGACGTCATCGCGGCGAGCGTGTCGGATGTGCTCTGGCCGCCGACGAAGGCCTGCTCGAGCTGGTCCTGCAGCACCGTGATGATCTTCGACATCGACGGTGACGTGACCTGCCCGGAGTCCTTGGCCTGCACGCTCGACGCCTGGCCGACGAACACCGGCGAGAGTTCGGGGCGCACCGCGAAGTCGATCCCGCTCGCCGTGAGGTCGGCGCGGGTCGGCAGCAGCGAGGCTCCCGCGCAGAACTGCCGCATCTCCTCCTCCTGGGTGACGAACTGCAGGAACGCGCTGGCGAGCTCCGGGTTCGCCGTGGCCTTGGTGGCGACCAGGGCGTTGCCGCCGAAGTCTCCCGCCGAGCGCACGTTACGGGGGGAGAACGTGGCTCCCCATTCGAAGTCGAGTGTCGACGTAGCATCCGGAACCAGGAAGGCACCCGCCGACACCATCGCCGAGGTCTGGGCGTACCAGATGTCGCTGGCGAGGGTCGTCGACTTGACCGAGTTGTTCTGCGGCACGAAATTCGAGCTGAAGAAGTTCTTCGTGTAGTCGACCGCCTTGCGGCCGGCGTCCGAGTCGATCGCCGGGGTCACGAGGTCGTCGTTCAGGAACGCACCGTCGGATTCGAACAGCCAGCTGAGCCAGCGGGTGACGCCGTTGCCCTGCCAGTTCGCGGCGTACGGATACTTGTCAGCCGGCAGGGATCCGCGGAGCTTCTGCAGCACGGAGCCGAATTCATCCCAGCTCCACGCGTCGTCGAGGGTGGTCGGAATCGAGGTAATGCCGGCCGTCTCGAGGGCGGCCCTGTTGTACAGGATGACCGAGGTGTCGGTGTGGTGGGGAACACCGTATGGGGTCTTCCTGTTCTGCACAGCAGCCCAGGCCGCGGGCGTGAACGCATCGCTGAAGCCTGCGGGCAGGTAGCTACTCAAGTCGAGGAGCTGGTCGCGCCCGGCGTAACTGCCGAACGTGTAGTAAGGCACGCGGAAAATGTCCGGCGGGTTGCCCGCCTGCAGCTGGGCATCGATGTTGGTGAACATCTGGCCGTAGGGAACGGAGTTCAGGGAGACGGTCGCCCCGGCGTTCGCCTGCTGGAACCGGTCGATGGCCGACTTGAAGCCCGCCAGTTCGGCGTCGGTGCCCCAGGTCGTGAAGGTGAGGGTGCCCGTGGCGCCCGAGCCGCCCGAGCCGGTTGCTCCGCCGCCCGACGTGGTCGCGGGGGGCGCGAACCCGCAGCCCGCGAGGAGGAGCGGGAGGGATGCGGCCGCCGCACCGATCAGGATTTGGCGTCGAGTGAGCTCCATGGGGGATCCTTCCGAGTACGCGTGTGCGTGCGCGTGTGCGAGACAAGCAGTCTCACCCGCGCGCCCCGGACTCCGACAGGGCTTGCGCGCCGCGCAGAATCCGTCAGGATGCCGCGGTCAGCTCGCGCAGCTCCGCGAGCGCCATGCGGATGCACTCGGCGAAATCGCCGGGCGGATCGGCGCCCACCCAGGTGTCGAACCCGATCGAGAACACGCTGACCCCGGTGTGGGCAGCGAGCCGAGCCGGAAGGGCCGCGACCCCGCGCAGGCGGAGGGCATCCGCGGCCGCCTCCCCCAGCGCGGACAGTTTGAGCAGCTCCCGCTCCATCAGGCTGGGGTTCGCCGCGAGCAACGCGGCTCGCTGGCAGGACCAATCGCGGTTGCCGCCGATGCGCTCTGCCCCCGCGAACATCCCGGCGAGCACCGCATCGACCGGCGACGCCTCGGTCGGCGCGGCCTCGATCGCTTCCAGCACAATTCGCTGCAGCTCACTCGCACCCCCGAAGAGCACCTCGCGCTTGTCGGCGAAGTAGCGGAAGAAGGTGCGCTCGGTCACCCCGGCCCGCTCGGCGATCTCCGCCGCGGTCGTCTGCTCGAATCCCCGCTCGACGTACAGCTCCATGGCACTCTGCATCAGGCGGCCCTCGGCGCCCGGTTTCCATCGTCCCATCTATCCAGTCTAGCAATCGGGCGAACAAACGATGTCGGTGACTGACATCGCGTGTTACGGTTCTGATGTCAGCAACTGACATGGATGTCCGGCCCACGAGCCGGAGGAATGGAGAACATCATGCGCGTATTCGTCACCGGCGCTTCCGGCTGGATCGGCTCAGCCGTCGTCCCCGAGCTTCTGGATGCCGGCCACACCGTGACCGGACTCGCCCGCAGCCAGGCGTCGGCGGACGCCCTCACCGCGGCCGGTGTCACGCCGCTCGCCGGGAGCCTCGACGACCTCGAGAGCCTGAAGGCCGGCGCAGCCGACTCCGACGGCGTCATCCACCTCGGCTTCAAGCACGACTTCAGCGACATGGCAGGCGCCGGGCGCACCGAGCGGGCCGCCGTCACCGCGCTCGGCGACACCCTCGCAGGCTCCGACCGCCCCCTGCTGTTCGCCGCCGGAGTCGCCGGCCTCACCCCGGGCCGCGCCGTCACCGAGAACGACCCGTCACCCGCGGTCGGCCCCGATGCTCCCCGCGGCGGCGGCGAGAACTTCGCCTTCGAGTACGCCTCGCGCGGTGTTCGCCCCGTCTCGCTGCGATTCGCCCCCACCGTGCACGGCGAAGGCGACCACGGCTTCATGTCGACGATCGCCGGTGTCGCGCGCGATCGCGGCGTCTCGGGATACGTCGGCGACGGGTCGAACCGCTGGGCGGCCGTCAATCGCAGCGACGCCGCCAGGCTCGTGCGTCTGGCACTCGAGCAGGCCGAAGCCGGCGCGATCGTGCACGCGGTGGGAGAGGAGGGCATCAGCGCCCGCGAGATCGCCGAGACCATCGGACGCCAGCTCGGTGTGCCGGCCGAGTCGGTGGCTCCGGATGCCGCAGCCAGCCATTTCGGCTGGATCGGCATGTTCTTCGGGCTCGACATGTCCGCCTCGAGCGTGCTGACCCAGCAGCGGTTCGGCTGGTCGCCCACCCACCCCGGCCTGGTGGCCGAACTCGAGGCCGGCTACTACACCCGCCGCGCGTAGCCCGCGAAGTACTCGCGGGCCTCCACCCCGGGGCCGAACGCCGGAGGCTCGGCCCCGAGACGGAAGGCCGCGGGAACGGCTCGCCCGAACTGGCCGAGCGCCCGTCGCCAGAACACGGTCGGCGAGAGCCCCAGGGCGCGCATCGCGGCACCGTGGTCGACCGCGAGCACGGTGGCCGCACCGACGGCGACGATCCATGCGGCGCCGGCCGCGAGCATCCGCGCCGCCCGGGGAGTGCGCGCGAAACCGGCCCGCAGCTGGTCGATCTGGAACTTCACGTGCTCCACCTCGTCGGTCAGCACCCGGCGCGCCACGCCGTGGATGACCGGATCGCTCGACCGGCTGAGCGCTCCGAAGTACTCCATCGCCGTCGTCTCTGCGATGAGGAACAGCGTCACCTCGGTGCGGAGGCCGAGTACTCGGCGCAGGACGACAAAGCAAGCATCCGACCAGTGCGAGGTCAACCGGCTCTCACCGAACCGTTCCAGAGCGGCGGCGAACAGCGCGGAATGCTTCTGCTCCTCGCCGATGAAGCGGATGAGCGCCGATTCGTACGCGGGGTCGTGGCGGCGTGCTGCCTTGCCGAGCAGCCCCTGGCCCTCACCGCTCTCGCCGAGCTCGAAGCGCTGCAGCGAGCGCGCTATCGCCACCACGTCGGCGGGCGGGAGCAGGCACACCGACTGCCAGGGAATCAGCGCATCCAGCCGATCGTGTCTCGCGGTATTGGCTTCGAAATAGGCGTCCCAGATGCCGAAGTCTGGCGTCTGGAAAGGTGTGGGCGTGGGCATCCGGTCTCCTGTCGTCGGGCAGGTCCTCGGTGGCCGGGTGGCGATCGAGGAGGGCCTGCCATTCACTTGCAGGCCTCAAACTATCGAATATCGATATGAATTGCACGCTTTTCGATATGGAAAGGCGTGGTCAGTCAGAGACAGGCGCGATGACCCCCACCGGTTCGCGCTTCTCGGCCTGGAACCGGTCCTCGGTGCGGCCGGCGGCCCAGTACCCCGAGAGCGACAGCTCCGAGCGCAGCACGCCGCGGCGCTTGAAGACATCGCGGAGCTCCTTCATCGACTCCCGCTCGCCGTGCGCGAACACCTGCGGCCGGCCCGCGAGCCAGTCGGCGCCGTCGACTGCCGCTGCGAGCGTCAGACCGGGGGCGCTGTGGATCCAGACCACCGTCACGTCGGCCGGAACATCCAGAACCAGCTCGTCGGCGGCATCCGTCACCTCCACGAACGCGAGGCCGCGAGCAGTGCGGGGCAGGCGGCGAGCGCAGATGCGATGGCGGGCAGGACGGACTGGTCGCCGGCGAACAGATGCCAGTCGGCAGCGGGATCGGGCGCGTAACCGGCACCCGGGCCGGCAAAGGTCAGCAGGTCGCCGGGCTCTGCCGCAGCTGCCCACGGCCCGGCGAGTCCCTCGTCGCCGTGCACCACGAAGTCGATGGAGAGCGTGCGCGCGACGGGGTCGACCTCCCGCACGGTGTAGGTGCGCGTGACCGGCAGCTCCCCCGGTGCGGCGAACGCGATCTTGACATATTTGTCGGTGGAGTCGTTCGCCTGGAACGCGTCGAACTCGTCGCCGCCCAGCACGATGCGAACAAGGTGGGGGCTGAGCTGCTCGCGGCGCACGACGGCGAGGGTGATCTGCGGGCGCGCAGGGCGCTGGGTCTGGGATGGGGTCGGGGTCGGGGTCGGGGTCGGGAATGTCATCGGCTTGCTCCTTCGAAGTAAGGCAAGCCTGACAAGCCGCCTCAGGATGCCCGGGGTGCCGTGACCCGGCGAACGAGGTCCTCCCAGCCGTCGGCCACCCGCTCCATCGTGACGTTCTGGCTGCGGTTCTCGTAGAGCACCAACGTGGCGTCGAGGCTCGCGAGCAGGTTGAACGCCATCACGGCCGAGTCACCGTCGTAACCCGCCCGGTTCAACAGCATGTGGATGTGCAGTGCGCTCGCCGAGCGTGGGGCCGACGCATATCGCTCGTCCGGGCGATCCTCGGCCGCCCGCAGCAGGTCGCCCTGCACCTCGAGCATCGCGATCCGCTCGCGACCGAAGGCTACGAGACGATCGGTCGGGGACGCTCCCGGCCCGAGTGGTGGTTCGCCGCTCATGAACCGTCGCTGAAAATCGGTCTCGATGTCGTTCACCAGCGCGAGCATGAGCCCGGTTCGGGATCCGAATCGCCGGAAGACGGTGCCCTTGCCCACACCGGCCTCCGACGCGACCAGGTCCATGGTCAGCCCGTCGACCCCCCGCTCGGCGAGGATCCGGCGGGCGGCGGCGATCACGAGGGCGCGGTTGCGCTCGGCGTCGGCACGCGGCGGAACGGCAGGCTCCCCCACGAGCAGAGGCCGTGGCGGCAGCGGCCGGGCATCCATCCCTCGACCGTAGCACCTGGGCCGCGGGGGCCCCGCGAAGAAAAGTGGACAAGCCGGGAATAACCGGACCACAGTCCGGTTGCACCCATTGACACCCCAGCCGCCCTTTCTCAGGAGAAACAATGTCAGACACCTCGATCCTCGTTCTCGTCGGAAGCCTCCGCACCGGATCAACCAACCGCCAGCTCGCAGAGGCCGCCATCGGCGTCGCCCCCGAGGGAGTCGACCTGACCATCTTCGAAGGCCTCGCCGACATCCCGTTCTACAACGAGGACATCGACGTCGAGGGCTCCGTTCCCGCCGCGGCCACCACCTTCCGCGATGCTGTCGCCGCGGCCGACGCCGTGCTCGTCATCACCCCCGAGCACAACGGAACCATCCCCGCCGTGCTGAAGAACGCCATCGACTGGGCCTCGCGCCCCTTCGGCTCGAGCCCCATCTCAGGCAAGCCGGTCGCCGCCATCGGCAGCGCCTACGGCCAGTTCGGCGGCGTCTGGGCCCAGGACGAGGCCCGCAAGGCTCTGACCATCGCCGGCGCCTCGGTGCTCGAGGAGATCAAGCTCGCGATCCCCGGCTCCGTCGTGCGCTTCGCGGAGATCCACCCGAAGGACGACGCCGAGGTCGTCGCCCAGCTCGAGGCCGTCGTGCGTGACGTCGTCGCCGCTGTCTCCGTGAAGGCTGCGGCGTAACCCGCACCCCCGCCTTCACCCCCGCCTCCACCCCAGCGACACTGCGGCCCCGGATGCCCGACCCACGTCGGCGCGCCCGGGGCCGCCTCTGTATCGGGGGATCGCCTGTCCGTGCCGTCACTCTGCTCAGGCAGCGCGCGACTTCACCCGGCCTTAAGCGCGGTCGTGGGCGGCACGCGCGCTGCGCGCGTGGCGGGCTGAAGACCGGCCAACACTCCGACGATCACGGCGACGGCTGGGAACAGGCCCGCCGAATAAAGCGGAAGCACGAACGCCTGGCCACTAACTGTTGTCGCGACTCCCACGACGACCGCTCCGGCAGCCCACCCGGCCAGGCCTCCCACCCCGGACAAGACGATGCACTCGAGGAGAAACTGCCGGGCGATGTGATTCGCGCGGGCCCCGAGTGCCCGTCGCAGGCCGATCTCTCCGCGACGTTCGAGCACCGCGACCACCATGGTATTGGCGATTCCGATGGCGCCGACCAGCAGAGCGACGGCTGCCAGACCGGCGACGAGCACCGACATGCTGTCGTCGACAATGGCCCTCGTCGAGACCAGTGCTGACGGGTTCGACACACTCACAGTGCGAGGGTTGGACGGGTCGACAGTCGGTGCGAGCATCCGGCGAACCGTGTCGAGGCTCTCCGCTCCCACCCTCATCGTCATCGAGATGATGTGCGAGGCGTCGTGATCGGACCAGAGCCGTTGCTCGGCCCAGACGTCACCGAGCAGCACGGAGGTGTCGAGGCCGGCTACCCGCGGCCGTGGGTCGAGGATGCCCGAGACCGCGTACCACTCGGAGCCCACCCAGATGCGCTGATTGGCTTGGTCCACACCGAGAAGACGGGCCGCTTCGTACCCCAGCACCACCTCGGGGAGGGCACGCCCACCCTCGCTGAACGATTCCCCTTGGCCGAACTCTGCACCAACGGCATCGAAGTACCCGGGGTCGACGGCCGCGACCGTCAGCCCGTTCGACTCCCCCGCTGGCACGAGGTCGTTCCGGTAGGCATGCACCTCGCGGGGAACGGACCGGAGAACCGCCACCGATTCGACCGCTGGCATGCGTGAGATCATCGCGGGCGCACTGGAGGGCAACTCGGCGGCCTCGCCGTCGACCCCGGCAACCGGCGTGACGACCACGAGGTTGGCACCCTGTGCGTCGAGGTCAGCTAGGACATCTGCCTGGTTCGATGCCGAGAGCCCCAGTATGGCGGTCAGTGCGGCAATGCTCACGGCGATGCCGAGGGAGGAGAGCAACGACCGCGTGGAACGTGATCGGATACCGCTGAGGGCGGTACGCCAGGCATCGAGGTGTCTGAGGCGTGAGGGAGCAACACACCCTCCCGTTGGAGCACGAAGCTCTCCCATCAGACGCTCCCTTCTGGTTCGGGCAGACAACCGACGCCCGCGGCGTGCGCCGCATCAACCCGTCGCGTCTCGTCGCTCAGAATCCGCCCATCGCTCAGCACGATGCGACGATCCAGTGCTTCTGCGATCTCACGGTCGTGCGTAACCACGACGACGGCCGTGCCTGCGCCGGCGACCGATCGGAGCAACCGCATGACTCTGGCGCCAGAGACGGAGTCGAGCGCCCCCGTCGGTTCGTCGGCAAGCACGAGCGAGGGTTCCCCGACGAGCGACCGCGCGACAGCGACCCGCTGCTGCTCTCCGCCTGACAACTGCGACGGGCGATGTGCGAGGCGAGCACCGAGTCCCACCCTCTCCAAGGCGAGAGCAGCCCGAGAGCGCCGGGTACGGGCATCCGTTCCCGTATAGAGGAGCCCGAGTGCGACGTTCTCGACAGCGCTGAGGGTGGGCAGTAGAAAGAACTGCTGGAAGACGAAACCGACGAACCGTGCACGTACTGCCGAGCGGTGCGCGTCCGTCATGCCCGATACGTCATGTCCTGCAATTCGCACCGCGCCGTGGTCTGCAACATCAAGCGCGCCCATGAGTGCCAGAAGTGTGCTCTTCCCTGAGCCCGACGAACCGACCAGCGCGACGATCTCGCCGGCCCGAACCGTGAGGCTCACATTGTCGACCGCCCTGACGGGAACCGCGCCACCGAAGCTCCGGCTGACCCCGGCGAGTTCGAGGACAGTCTCCGCCTCGATGGATTCGCCGTTCATCCGGGAACCACCACCCTGTCGCCCTCGTGGAGGTCGCCTGCCGTGATTTGTACACGCGAGTCGGCGATAAGACCGATCTCGACGGGCACGGTGCGCGAGCGGGAACCGGCAGGCACGGAAGCGCTTGCCGGAGAGCTGTCGGGGGAGTTGGCAGGAGGGCTGGCCGCATCCACGATCTCGACGCCGTATCCGCCACCGGCCAGCGCGACCAGTGCCGTCACCGGAACCACAAGGGCGTTCTCGGCGCCTCCTGTTCCCACGGTCACACGCAGCGCAGGAAGCCCCAGACCCTCGAGGAGCGACTGGTCGGGGAACTCGACGCGCGCAGTCGGCGTCGTCGTCTTCGCCGGATCAGTCGTGGCCACCCCTTCCGGGTCGAGCGCAGCAATCGTCGCGGGAGTCTCCACGCCGCTCGGCAGCCTGACCGTGACGGCCATCCCGGGGGCCAGTTGCGTCAGCTGCGCTGCCGTCACCTTCATTCGGCCGTGGATGCCCGGCTCCGTGTACGACAGGACGGGGCCTGCCGCACTGGCCCCGACGAGGGCGCTGATCGCGTTGATCCTGACGGCGGGCGCCGAGACCATCACCACGTCTGCCTGTTCGATGACACCGCTCCTCTCCCTGCCGGCCGCCTTCTGCCATGCACGGATCGCCCGTTCGGTCGCCGCCGTGAACGTGTTGTCGATCGTGAGTCCGTCGCCGAAGCCGAGGTCGGCCAAATTCTGCTCCACCTGCTGCACGTCGGGCCCGTCGCTCATTCCGCTCTCGACAGATCGCCAGAGTGGCCGCGCTCCCCGGAACGCGACGACCGCGTGCCCGTCGACCTCGTAGAGTGCCTGCCCGACGCCCACGACCTCACCCGGTTGCGGTAGCCGGGTGAGGGTTCCACCGACCCCGACCAGCACGGTCGGCGCCGAATACTCCAGTGATGCATTCAGGATGAGATGGGCGGAGAGTGTGGTGCGTTCGGCGACTGCGGTCTGACGCGGCGCTTCGGGGCTGCTGCCAGCACCGGCCCATGGCTGCCAGAGCGCGGCAACGAGTCCTCCCCCGAGGAGGAGGCCGACAGCGGCGACACCCGCTATCCGCACAACCGGATGAGTGCTCACTGTCCGGTGCCTTCGGCCGGCTCAAGAGCGGCGAACAAGAGTGAAGTGACCTCCGGGGCCCAGGCTTTGTCGTAGGCTCCGCCGAACTGGGGCATCGCAATGCTGAAGGTCTGTCCCTGACCTGCCTGAGCGTTGGCGTCGACGCTCGGGTCGGCGATCTGGGTGCCCTGCCCGAACGCTGGAGCACACGCCGTGACCACAGCAAGGAACGCTGACTTGGTCGTGCCCTCGGGTACCAGCAGAGTGCCCTCAGTCGCTCCGTCGGGGTCAGGGAAGTCGGAGAGACCGTTCTGCCGCGCGCAGGCAGCAAACGCGCGGCTCTGTTCGATCATCTGGGCCGCGACCACGGGGTCTTCGTCGAAGACTTCGGCGTGGTACTCGGGCAATCGCGCGGAACATGCTTTCTCTGCCTCACCATAGGCACCGTCGGCGGAGGCATCCATGAAGATGCTGGAGTCGCCGCCATCCCCCGCCTCGCCGCTCCCGCCCGGCTTGGCCTCCACGCTCACCCCGACGAAATTCGCATCGTTGACGAACACCCCGTCGATACCTTCGCCGGTGAGGCAGTCGGCGTAGGCCCGGGCGACCTCGGGCGAATTGGCTGGCGCGGATGCAGCGGTCTCGCCCGATGAGCTGCAGCCCGCCAGCGAGAATGCGGCGACAAGTGCGAACGGAACCAGGAGGAGTGGTACGTGTCGGAGGGGTTTCATGACGGAGTTCCTTTTTTTCTGTGGGTTCTCAACCGTTCTAGATGACCGACCAGTGGTAATTTAGCCGAAACTTTCTCATGTTCTTCTCATGAATGGATCGCTAGATTGCTCCGTGTGCTGATAGCCGAAGACGAGACCGACCTCGCCGATTCCGTTGCCGAGGGTCTCCGCGCCGAACGGCACGTGGTCGAGGTCGCCTACGATGGAGCCTCCGCGTTGTCGCTCGCGGAAGCGTTCTCCTTCGACGTGATACTCCTCGACCGCGACCTGCCCCTGCTGAGTGGCGACAGCGTCTGCCGCGCCCTGACCGCCCTGCGGCATCCGGCTCGCATCATCATGGTGACCGCCGCGTCACTACCGGGTGCGAGTGTCGAAGGGCTCGACCTCGGTGCCGACGAATACATCACGAAGCCATTCGGCTTCGACGACCTGCTCGCACGGCTCCGTGCCGTCGAGCGGCGGCAGGCGAGCGCGGCACTCGACTTGACCTGGCGAGACCTCTCCCTCGACTCTGCGGCCCGGCGGGTGACTCGGTCAGGCAGACCGATCGAACTCGCGCCCAAGGAGTTCGACTGTCTGCGCGTACTCCTGGCATCGGCAGGCCGGGTGGTGCCCTTCTCCGAGTTTGCCGATCGCGTGTGGCCCGTGGACTCCGAACCGTCCAGGGGTGCGGTCAAGGCGGTCATCCACTCCCTCCGCAGAAAGCTCGGGCAACCCGACCCTCTCGAGACCCAGCACGGTCTCGGCTACCGGCTGGGACAACCGTGAGCGGTGGTCGGTTCACTGTGCGACCCGGTTTCCGCCTCCGCCTCACGTTCGTGTTCTTCGCCGTCTTCGTTGTCGCGGCCGCTGCGCTGCTGATCATCGAATACGGTGTCGTCTCGGCCTTGTTCGATCGCTCGCTCGCCAACGGGTTCGTCATAACACCGGCTGAGATGATCGATCCGTCCGCGGTGTCCGACCCGTCCGCCACTTCATGGATCGTCCAGAGCGGCGACGGATCGTCGCGCAATTCAGACCTGGTGGCTACCTTTTCGATCGTCGCCGATGCCCAGGCCGCCACCCGGGACGAAGTGCTGAACGGACTGGTTCTGTGGTCGGCGCTCTCGCTCGCCGTCTTCTCGGGCCTCGGCTCCGCGGTCGCCTGGTGGCTGGCGGGTCGACCGCTTCGCCGCATCCGGGACGTGACCGCTCTCGCCCAGAACATCTCCGAACACGACCTGACAGATCGGCTCGCTCTGGCCGGTCCCCGGGACGAGATCCGCGTACTCGGTGACACCTTCGACGACATGCTCGCCCGACTGCAGGTCGCCTTCGAGTCGCAGGGCGTGTTCATCGCGAACGCCTCCCACGAATTGCGGACTCCGATCGCCGTGATTCGAACAAGCCTCGAGGTGGCGCTTCGACGACCGTCCGTCTCCCCGGAGGTGCGAACCGGAATCGAGCGGGCGCTCCGCGCGAACCAGCGGAGCGAGTCGCTGATCTCGTCACTCCTCACGCTCGCTGGGGTGCAGAACGCCGATCGCCCCTCGAAGAGCTCCCAGCGGATCCTCCCTCTGGTGTGCAGCGAGATCGAAGCGTACGCCGGCCAGGCCCTTCTTCGCGACATCGTCGTGCTGAACGCCTGCCCGGCATCGATCACAGCGGTGATCGACACCTCGCTCTTCGAGCTGCTGTTCACCAATCTGTTGTCGAACGCGATTCGCTACAACCACTACGCAGGGTCGATCACGATCGAGTGCGAAGAGCGACCGAATGCCGCGATCCTCGTCATCACGAACACCGGCGACATCCTCGGGGAACCCGTGTCCGACCTGCTGAAACCGTTCCACCGTGGTGCGTCGACGCGGCTCGCCAACCAGATCGGGGGCTCGGTCAGCGTCACGCCCGGGTCAGGCCTCGGCCTGGCCATCGCAACATCGGCGGCTGATTCTTTGGGCGGCACACTGCGCCTCCAGCCACGGGAAGGCGGCGGCATGCGCGCCGAAGTCGTGCTGCCCCGCTTCGAGTAGAACGTTCTCGCGAGCACTCCGCGTACCAGAATGGTCGTACGTGCTCGACAGGAGGTTCCGGATGCTGTTCACCATCGTTCCCGGTAGCGGGAGTTCGGGCCCGGAGCACTGGCAGACACTCTGGGAGGCGGAACTGCCCGTCGCCGTGCGCATCGCACCGCCCTCGTGGGACGACCACGACCCGGCCGACTGGAGCCGGGCGCTCGATGTCGCGGCCGACCTACATGGCTGCGAGCGCGCGGTTCTGGTCGCGCACAGCTTCGGGTGCCTCGTGGCGGTGGACTGGGCGGCACGAAATTCCTCGCGGGTGGCCGGGCTGTTCCTCGTGGCGCCGCCCGACCGGCGCGGCATCGCCAGCGACATCATCACGGGCCTCGACCACACCGACGACATCCGGCTCGTCGTTCCAGCGGAAGTGCTGGTCAGCACTGATGATCCGTACTGTTCGACCGGGCGGGCGCTCGAACTCGCGCGCGCGTGGGGTGCGGTTCCGCGGGTGCTCGGCGCGCTGGGGCACATCAATGCGGCAAGCGGCCTCGAGGCCTGGCCGGAGGGGCGGCGGATGCTCGATGAGTTCGTTCTCACGGCAGCCGGTCGCCCGGCGGTGCCACCCTCGTTCCGAACCTCTCCTCCCCAGAGCGCTTCCTGACACACTTCTCCACAGATCCCGCGGGCAGCCGCCCGGACGGTGGATGACCGGGCCATTCTTCTCGGTATGAACACTCTTCTGGCCGCCACGGCCCACCGAACCCCGCTCACCACCGATGCCCAGATCGAAGACCGCGTGCTCGCCCTGATCGGCACCGCCGGCCACCGCCAGCTGTGGCTGATGTTCCTCGATCACGACGACGACCAGCTGCCGGTCGTGATCCCGCTCGACGATCTGCCCCGGGTACCGGATCGTGCGCAGACCGACGTGCTCGTCGGGCACCTCGCCGGGGTGCTCCATCAGGTGGCGGCAGTGCAGATCGTGCTGGTGTGGGAGCGCCCCGGCAAGGGCAAACTGACCGAGCTCGACCAGGCCTGGGCTCGGTCCATCGCAGAGAACTGTTCCCGTCGCGGGGTGCGCCTCCGAGCACAGCTCCTCAGCCACACCCGCGGCGTGACGATCCTCCACCCCGCGGACTACGCCCTCACGCCGACAGCCGCTTCCAGTACGGGCGGAACTGAATGCTGATGCGCGGGCCGACAGCCTGCTTCGATTTGAGGATGGCGTGCTCGTGCGTTCGCTGGCAGCTGCCGCCCATCACGAGCAGGTCTCCATGACCGACGGGAAACCGCTGCACCTCTCCTCCGCCCTTCGGACGCAGCGACAGGGTGCGCGCCGCCCCGACCGAGACGATCGCCACCATGGTGTCCCGGTTGATCGCCCGGCCGACGCGGTCGCCGTGCCACGCCACACTGTCGTCTCCGGTGCGGTAGAAGCACAGGCCTGCGGTCTCGAAGACCTGGTCTGCCGGGCGGCGGTAGTGATCGTTGAGGTCGTTCTGAGCGCGCTCGAGCACCGGGTCGGGAAACGTCGCCTCCGGACCGAACCACGACACGAGCCGCGGCACCTCGACCACCCTGTCGTACATCTCCCGCTTGTCTGCCTGCCACGGAACGTGCTGCGCCAGGCGCTCGAAGAGCGCGTCGGAGTTCGTCACCCACCCGGGCCGGATGTCGAGCCAGGCACCCACGCCCAGCACGATGCGGCGCACGGAGTCACCGAGCGTCTCGAGTTCGGGCTCGGCGTCGATGTCGTCGAAGAGGGAGGACTGGAATGCGATGCTCATCCCGCCAGCCTACAGACATTCGAACATGTGTTCTAGAGATCCGCGCACAGGCGTAAACAGCGGGCGTCGAGTCGGGGGGAGGGGTATCGCCCGGACCTCCAGTGGGATAGACCGGAGGAATGACGAACCCCGGTTCCGACCGACCACCCGACCTCGACCCGACAAAGGTCACGAGCCAACCCTCGCTGACCACGTCGACGGGTCGCATCTGGCTGGTCGTCGGCGGCCTCTTCGCCCTGATTGCAGCCGTGATGCTGTTCGCGCTGATGTCGTTCGCCCCGCACGGGCTCGCGGCGGTCGCGCTCGTGATCGTCGTGCTGCTCTACGTCGCGATGGTCATCACGCAATTGCTCACCCGCCGCGGACGACCCCGGCTCGGCATCCTTGCGGCACTGATGATCCTGATGGCCCTCGTCGCACTCGGCAGTGTGCTCGTTCTCGCCGCATCCCAGACAACCACCTAGAAGATCCCGGCAACGCCCGAAGGAAGGTTCCCATGAACACCCCCACGACCTGGCCGCACCTCGAACCGCAGAAGCTCGAAGGCGAGGAGCTCCGGCGAGTCGATGCCTGGTGGCGTGCTGCCAACTACCTCTCGATCGGGCAGATCTACCTGCTCGACAACCCGCTCCTGCGGCAGCCGCTCAGCCGGGACGACATCAAACCGCGCCTGCTCGGGCACTGGGGCACCACCCCGGGGCTGAATTTCGTCTACGCACACCTCAACCGCATCATCCAGCAGCGCGACCAGGCCACGCTCTACATCACCGGGCCCGGCCACGGCGGCCCTGGGATGGTCGCAAACGCCTGGCTCGACGGCACGTACAGCGAGGTCTACTCCCCCATCACGCAGAACGAGAAGGGCATGCAACGACTCTTTCGTCAGTTCTCGTTCCCGGGCGGCATACCCAGCCACAACGCACCGGAGACCCCGGGTTCCATCCACGAGGGAGGCGAACTCGGGTATTCGCTGTCCCACGCCTACGGTGCCGCATTCGACAATCCGAATCTGCTCGTCGCCTGTGTCGTCGGCGACGGCGAGGCCGAGACGGGCCCGCTTGCCACCAGCTGGCATTCGAATACGTTCCTGGATGCCGCCCAGGATGGCGTCGTGCTGCCGATCCTGCACCTCAACGGCTACAAGATCGCCAACCCCACGGTGCTGGCCCGGATGCCCGAGGAGCAGCTTCTCGCCCTGATGCGCGGCTACGGGCACAACCCGCACCTCGTCTCCGGTGGATTCGACGGCGAAGACCCACTCCTCGTTCACGAACGGATGGCCGAGACCCTCGACCTCGTGCTGAACGAGATCGCCGACATCAAGCAGCAGGCCGCCGACGGAACACTCGAGGGCACGCCGAACTGGCCGATGATCATCCTCCGCACCCCGAAGGGCTGGACGTGCCCGGCCGAGATCGACGGCCTCCCCGTCGAGAACACCTGGCGCGCACACCAGGTTCCGCTGGCGAATGCGAGGGACACCGAAGCGCACACGCGCATCCTCGAAGACTGGATGCAGAAGTACAAGCCCGAGGAACTCTTCGACGAGTCGGGCAAACCTCTCGACTTCATCACCTCGCTCGCACCGGCCGGCGAGCTGCGCATGAGCGCCACCCCGTTCGCCAACGGCGGCGTGCTGCGAAAGGAGCTCGACCTGCCCGACTTCCGGAAGCACGGCGTCGAGGTTCCCTCCCCCGGGGCGACGAGCGAATCGGCGACCCGGATCCTCGGAGACTGGCTGGCGGGGGTGATCGAACAGAACCCTGACAACTTCCGGATCTTCGGGCCCGACGAGACGGCATCCAACCGCCTGCAGGGTGTCTATGCAGCCACCGACAAACAGTGGAACAGCGCGATCTGGCCTGTGGACGAACACCTCGCCAGAGCCGGGCGGGTCATGGAGATGCTGTCGGAGCACCAGTGCGAGGGCTGGCTCGAGGGCTACCTGCTGACCGGGCGGCACGGTCTGTTCAACTGCTACGAGGCGTTCATCCACATCATCGACTCGATGGCAAACCAGCATGCGAAGTGGCTGAAGGTCTCCCGTTCGATTCCCTGGCGACGATCGATCTCCTCATTGAACTACCTGCTCTCGTCCCATGTCTGGCGCCAGGACCACAACGGTTTCAGCCACCAGGATCCCGGGTTCATCGACCATATGGTGAACAAGAAGGCCGATGTGGTGCGCATCTACCTTCCGGTCGACGCGAACACCCTGCTGTCGACCTACGACCACTGCCTCCGGTCGGTCGACTACATCAACGTCGTCGTGGCGGGCAAACAGCCCGCTCCCAACTGGCTGACGATGGACGAAGCCGTCGCGCACTGCACCCGGGGTCTCGGCATCTGGGACTGGGCCGGCACCGAGGTGCAGGGCGAGGAGCCCGACGTCGTGCTGGCCTGTGCCGGCGATGTGCCCGCCCTCGAGACGCTGGCTGCGGCGGCCCTGCTCCGCGAGCATCTCCCCGACCTCGCGGTGCGCGTCGTGAACGTCATCGACCTGATGCGCCTGCAGTCCGCCACCGAGCATCCGCACGGGCTGCCCGACCCGGAATTCGACACGATCTTCACCACCACGAAACCCGTGGTGTTCGCCTATCACGGCTATCCGTCGCTCATCCACCGTCTGACCTACCGGCGCATCGGTCACAACAACCTGCACGTGCGCGGCTACAAGGAGGAGGGCACGACGACAACGCCGTTCGACATGGTGATGATGAACGACCTCGACCGGTATCACCTGGTCATCGACGTGATCGATCGGGTTCCCGGGCTTGCCGTGTGCGCAGCCACGCTCCGCCAGCAGATGCAGGATGCCCGTATGCGCGCCCGGGCATACACCCGTGAGCACGGGGAGGACATCCCCGAGGTGGCCGAATGGAGCTGGGGGCGGGGCGGTGGCGTCGGCATCTCGCAGCAGAGCACGACGGCCGACGACACCGGCGACGACAACGCGGTCGCGTAGCGCAGCCCGGTTGTGGCTCAGCGAGCGGAGGTCGCCGGCCGGCGCCGCTCGCTGAGAGCGCCGACGACACCGAACACGCCGACCACGAGCGCCGCCCACGCTGCGACCTCGAATGCGCTGTAGGCCGAACCGCGGTCGATCGCGGCTCCGACCACGGCGCCGCCGAGCGTGACCCCGACCGAGAGCCCGATAGAGGGCCAGGTGAGCGCTTCGGTGAGCCGGGAATCTTCGACCAGCCCGGCGATGAGCGAGGTGCCCGAGATCAGCACCGGAGTCGTGACCAGCCCCGCGACGAAGATGAGGCTCGCGAGCGCGACCGGCGTCTGGAGCACGAGCAGGCACGGCACCACCACCGTGTAGGCGAGCGTCGCCACGAGCACCCGGCGGGCCGGTGCCCAGCGGGCGCTCAGCGGCCCGAACGCGAACCCCGCCACGACACTTCCGGTGGCAAAGACAGCCAGGATGACACCCGTGAGCCACGGCTCCCCCGCCTGGCGGGAGATGCTGATCGCTCCCACATCGACCGAGGCGAAGACCACCCCGACTCCGAGGTAGACCGGCAGCAGTCCGAGCACACCGGCGGGCAGGCGGAAGCGCTGCCGCAGAGGCAGAGGCAGAGCAATCGCAGGCGGCGGGACCGGCACCACCGGCGGCATGGTGCTGCGCTGCATCCACAGGGCGACCCCTCCGACCAGCGTCACGAGCACCCCCGCCGTGAATCCCGCAAGCGGTCCCGCTGTCGCGGCGATCAGCGTCACGGCGGGTGGGCCGACCACGAACACCAGTTCGTCGTTGACCGCCTCGAGAGCGAGCGAGGTGTGCCGGCTCTCATTCGACTCCAGCACTCGACGCCAGCGCGCCCGAACGAGAGAACCCATGTCGAGGGAGCCTGCCCCGAGCGCGAACGCACACACGAACCAGCTCCATACCGGGGCTCCGAGCACGATCGTCAGGGCGAGAGCCGCTGCCGCGACCACGGTGGCGGCGAGGCTGACCGGCAGCACCAGGGCCTGGCCCCGCGCATCCGCCGCCCGCGACCACAACGGGCCACCCACCGCGATACCGAGCACGATGGTTCCGGCAACGGCGCCTGCCAGAGTGAAGCTGCCGGTCTGCGCGGAGATGAGCAGGATGGTCGCGATTCCGCTCGTCGAACGGGCGAACCGACCGAGCCAGCCCGCAAGCGTGAACTGCCACGATCCGGGCACGCCCAGAATGTCGGCATACGACCCGAACACGCGCAGGCGCTCCCGCGGGCGCTCCCCCCGGCGCAGTGAATCCGACGAGACCAACGAACCCTCACCGCCCTGCCCCGAAGGCAGGTGAGCCTGCCGGCCACTCGGGGCCACGGCTCCAGTTTAGACGACAGGCCGTTCGGACGGCGGGCGAAGTAGAGTTGACCAACCGACAACGCCTGGTGGGAGTCTCATGGAGCGCGAGCAACTGGTCATGTTCACTGTGGTCGGAGTGAGCTTCTCGCCACCCGACGTCGCGTTCGACATCGTCGTTCCGCGTGACGACAGCACCCTCTTCAAGGGGTACCTCAAGGTGCTCCCCGCCGTGGTCGACACGGTCGACTTTGAAGGCGGCGACTACGACCACCCCGGGGCATCCAGAACCGTGAAGCTCTCCGACGGCGGCTCGTTCCGCGAGGAGATCGTGCGCTACGAGCGCCCGGGAACGACCGCTCCGGATGCCGCGGGCCACTTCGACTACGACGTCACGCTGTTCACCGGCATCCTCAGCCGCATCGTCTCCGAGGGCATCGCCCGCTGGACCTACGCACCCGGCTCGACAGGCCGCACCCACATCATGTGGACGTACGGCTACCGCCCGCTGCCCGGTCGACGGTTTCTCGTGAAACGCGTCATCGGCCCGCTCTGGATGCAGTACATGCGTCGTGGCATGGCCGCCGCCCTCACCGCCGTCGCCGAATCCCGCCCCGCAGAGGTCGCCCCGCCGGATGAGTCGTGAGCGCGTTCATCGACATCCCCTCCCCCGGCTGGCCCCTCACCTTCGGCACGCCGGGCAATCCCTGCGTGGTGATCGTCCATGACCGTTTCGGTCGATTGCCCTACCTCGAGTCCTACGCCACAGCACTGGCGAACCGTGGGTTCTTCGTCGTCGTTCCAGACCTCTTCAACGGACTCGCCACGATCGACGGGCCGAGCGCCGACGAGCTGCGCGGTGGCTTGGATCTGGGTTTCGCGCTGGCGACCCTCGACGATGCCATCGAGCTCGGGCGGGGTGGCTCGGCGGCCACCTCCACGTCGGCGGGGGCGAAAGTCGGCATCCTCGGGTTCGAGGTCGGCGGCTGGCTGGGGCTCCAGGCCGGGCAGGCAGGCTCGGCGGACGCCGTCGTCTCGTACGCCGGGGGCCTGGCTGAGAGCGAATCGGGCATCCTGCCCTGCCCCGTGCTGCTGAACTACTCCGACCTCGGCGAGTGGGGAACCGGCACCGAAGCCGACCAGTTCGTCAGCCGGCTGAAGGAGATGGGAACGCCGGTCACTCGGCACACCTACATCGGCACGAACGACATCTTCGCGAACGCAACCCTGATCGAGCGCCTCGACAAGAACGCTGCTGCGTTGGCGTTCGCCCGGTCGACGAACTTCCTGCAGGAGCAGCTGACTGACTGAACTCCCTAGCCCCTCACATCGTGGAGGTGGTGCACCGGGTCGTGGATGAAGTAGCAGGCGAGGCTCTCGACCGTGAACGACGAGCCGTCGCCGCGGCGACCGGTGCGCTGCCGCGAGCCTCCGGGTACGGCTTCGAACGCTCGGGCGGCCTTCTCGGCAGCCTCGGTCAGTTCGCGCAAGACGGTCGCCGGGTCCTGCTCGCTGTAGCGTTCCTCGAGCGCCGTCGCGTCCTGGTCCCAGTTTGGGAAGGCCGGATCGTCTTCGGCCAGCATCAGCTCGAGTCGCCCCCGGAAGATCCGGAACACGTCGCGCACGTGCGCAGCGTACTCGAGATCGGACCAGGTCGACGCGTCCGGCCTGTCGCCGACTCCCGGCCGGACGAGCACGGCTGGCCAGGCCGCCGCATTCTCCCTGACCAGGCCGGGAACCTCATCGAGCGTGATCGCCCCCGAGTCGAAACCGCATTCGGAGCATTCGCGCTCGAGCACCCAGGTCCAGTTCTTCGTGTCGGGAACGATAGTCATGCGCTCATCCTATGAAGCCGCCAGCCGCAGCGCGTCCCGGTTCGGGCCAGCGCCCGACGACTTCCTGCCAACCCGGACACACCGGGCCGATTCCGCTACGGTTGCCCCCATGACTGCATTCGAACCCGATGTCGTGGCTGCCATCCTCTCCCACATGAACAACGACCACCCCGACGACAACCTCGTGATCGTGCGGGCCTTCGGTGCGCCGGATGCCGAACGGGCCGCCATGGTCGACCTCGACACGGTCGGGGGCACGTGGACAGCGTGGCTGGTCCCCGAAGACGAGACGGTTCAGGTGGTCATCCCGTGGCCCGCCGGCACGATCGCCACCCGAGGCGAGGTCCGCCGGGAGATCGTGGCGCTCTACGACGCAGCATCCTCGGCCCTCGGTCTTCCTGCGCGCGACCACGTCGGGTAAGGTAAGGGCAACCTAACCTAGGAGTCGCTGTGTCGAATGTGATCCCCTTCTCGCAGGCCCTCCGCGAGCGCACCTGGTCGGGGCGCGGCGCGAGTGAGAGCGCCGGGTTCATGACCGACCTCATGAACGGCAAGGGCAACCGCGACGACTACATCGCGGTTGTCGCCCAGCACTTCTTCATCTATGAGGCCATTGAGGCTGCCGCCGAGCGCATGAAGAACGACCCCGTGGCGGCATCGTTCATCTCACCGAAGCTGACGCGGCTGCCGGCGATCACCGAAGACCTGCGCTTCCTGATCGGCGACGACTGGGCGGAGCAGATCACGCCGCTGCCGACGACAGCCCGTTACGTGGCCCGCATCAACGAGGTCGGGGCGACGTGGAGCGGAGGGTTCATCGCCCACCACTACACCCGGTACCTGGGCGATCTCTCGGGCGGCCAGTTCATCCGCACCCTGATGCAGCGCCAGTTCGGCTTCGAGACGAACGGCGTCGGCTTCTACCTCTTCGCCGACATCGCCGAACCGCGGGAGTTCAAGGACACCTACCGTGCCCAGCTCGACGCCGTCGGCTGGAGCGACAACGAGCGCGAGCGTGTCATCGACGAGGTCGTCGCCGCGTACGGTTTCAACACCGACCTCTTCCTCGACCTCGCCCACGCGAAGGCAGTCGCTGCGGCCTGACCCTCAGCCGCGGCGCATGAAGCGCTGCACGTTCGCGTCGACGATGATGTCGGCCGGCCGGAGCGGTCTCGTCAGGTAGAGCCCCTCCAGGGAGGTGAGCCTGCTGAGTGCCACGTAGGTCTGGCCAGAACTGAACACCCGTGACCCGAGGTCGACGATCGCGGAGTCGTAGGTCTTTCCCTGCGACTTGTGGATGGTGACAGCCCACGCCAGCCGCAACGGGAACTGGGTGAACTCCCCCACCACGTCTTTCGTGAGCTCCTTGCTCGTGGCCGAGTAGGAGTACTTGTACTTCTCCCAGCTCACCGGCTCCACCTCGTGCACGTCGCCGTCGACCTCCACCCAGACGGATCCCGCGATCTTCGTCACCGTGCCGACGGTGCCGTTCACCCAGCGCTGCTCGGAGTCGTTGCGGAGGAACATCACCCGCGCACCGGCCTTCAATTCGAGGCTCTCGTCGGCCGGGAAGGTGCGGCCGGCGAAGTCACCGGAGACCTCTGCCCGAGCTGTCTTCACCGGGCCCTTCAACCGCTTCAGCGCCTCCGCGTTGATGCGGTTGACCGAGTCGTTGCGGGTCGCGAGGGTGATCGTGCCGTCATTCGGCGGCGTACGCGCTCCAGCACCGTTCAGAACGTCGGCGATCTCCTTGGTGACCATGCCGTGCCGCACCGCATTCAGCATGAATTTGAAGTCGTCGTCGCTCTGCCGGTGGATCTCCGTCAGTTCGACGATGTTCAGCTGCGTCTCGCCCCAGACCTTCGCGTCGAAGAACCACATCGAGGCGTAGTGGTCGGAGAAGTACGCCCGTTCATCGGAGTCGCCCGGCACCGGAGCCAGCTGGTAGGGGTCGCCGAACAGCACCACCTGCACCCCACCGAAGGCTTCGAGCGGTCGTTGCCTGGCTTGTCTCAGGCTTCGGTCGATCGCGTCCATCAGGTCGGCATTGACCATCGACACCTCGTCGATGACCAGAGTGTCGATCGTGTTGAGGAGCTTCCGCACCTCGGCGTTCTGGTCGATGTCGTGGTCGGCGATCACGCCGATCGGCAGCCGGAAGAGCGAATGGATGGTCTGGCCGCCCACATTCAGGGCGGCGACGCCTGTCGGGGCAGAGATCACCAGTTGCTTCTCGGTGTTCCAGGCGAGATGGTTCAGCAGCGTGGACTTGCCCGTGCCCGCCCGACCGGTCACGAAGACGTGCTTCTTGGTGCTCTCGATGAGCTCGAAGACCCGCTGCTGCTCGGCCGAGAGCGTCTTTGCGCCGACCGGGCCACTCACCGCCGGGTGTCCAATCGCTCCAACATGCGGTTGTACTCGGTGAGTTCGGCATCGTTGGTGCGATCGGCGTTCCGGTCGAGCCGCTTGGTCTCCTTGGTGTCGTTCCTCCCCCACTGGATCGCCACCGCGATGGCCAGGATCAGGGTGGGGATCTCGCCGATGCTCCAGGCGATGCCGCCGCCGGCTTGCTGGTCGGCGATGGCACTCGCCCCCCAGGGCCGGCCCATCGAGCCGTACCAGTCGGCCAGCAGCAGCCCGGATCCTGTCATCAGCGTGAGACCGAAGAAGGCGTGGAACGCCATCGTGGCGAGCAGAAGCAGCAGACGGAACGGGTACGGCAGCCGATACGGAACGGGGTCGACGCCGATCAGCGCCTGTGCGAACAGATAGCCCACGATGAGGAAGTGCACGATCATCCACTCGTGCCCGATGTGGTCGGTCGTCGCCCAGCGGAACAGAGGCGTGTAGTAGAAGGTGAGGAGGCTCGTCGCGAAGAGCACGGCCGCGACGACGGGGTTCGCGAGGAAGGTGCCGGCCTTCGAGTGCACTGCGAGGAGGATCCATTCGCGACCGCCGCGCGTACCGTCGGTGCGCTTGTGGATGGCGCGGAGCGCAAGCGTCACCGGCCCGGCCGACACCAGCAGGATCGGGATCATCATGGCGAGGATCATGTGCCCGAGCATGTGGATGCTGAACAGGTACTTCTCGTACACGTTCATGAATCCGTTGGTGACGAAGAGCAGCAACAGCATGCCCAGCACCCAGAGGATCGTACGGTGCAGAGGCCAGGAGTCGCCGCGCCGGCGGAGCCGCACCACCCCGGCGATGTAGAAGAAGATGCCGAAACCGCAGATGAGGATCCAGAGCAGGTCGAAGTTCCAGGCCGAGAGGAAGTTGCCGTAGGTGAGCTCTACCGGAAGCGGCGATCCGGTCAGGATCTGTGCGGGGGTCGCCTCGGGCGGAACCGTCTCGGGCACGGGCGTGGCGGTTCGCGCCAGGGCCACCGCGACACCGGAAGCGACACCCATGAAGGCGAGCTCAGCGACGACCACCTTCCAGAAGGTGCGGCGGCCGGCTCCGTCGGCGAGACGGCGGATGAGCATCCGGCGGTACATCGCGCCGATGAGCCCGAGCACGATGAGGGCACCGACCTTGATGAGCACGAGCACGCCGTAGGGCGTGAGCAGCCGGTCGAGCGAGCCGACCCGCAGCTCCGCGCTGACGTACCCCGACGCCGCGACAGCGATGAAGCAGACCAGTGTCACGCTGGAGTACCGCGAGACCACCTCGACGAGCCGTGCATTGTCGAGCTGCATCGAGAGCAGGGCGAGCACCGCCAGCCCGCCGAGCCAGACTGCGGCGAACAGAATGTGGATGAACAGGGCGGTGACCGCTGCGTCGTGCCCGTCGGCTCCCGCGGCATGCCCCTGCTGTGCCATCGGAACCAGCGTGACGACGGCGAGCACGGCGACGAAGACCAGGGCGGTGAGATTGCGCACGGCGAAACACAGCACCGTGACGGCCGCCGCGAGAAGAGTGGTCTCGAGCCAGGCCTGGCCGAGCGGCACGGACACCAGGAACTGGCCGAGGATCTCGCCGAACTTCGAATCGAGACTGGCTGACGACGACGTCACGTTCAGAAAACTCAGGAAGCCGGTTATCGCCGATGTCGCCGTGAGCAACGCGGCACCGGCGGCGGCGACATCCATCGCCCGGTCGAACTCCGGCTTGTCGGAGCGGAGGGCGAAGAGCGCGAGAACGAGCGCACCGATCGTGAGGGCCACGCTGAGGTTCACGAGCATGGTCGCGATCGGCAGGCCGAAGCGCACGAGCGGCCCTGGGTCCGACAGCAGGAGCGCGGTCGCGCCTCCCCCGAATTCGAGACCCAGAATCAGCGCGACGAAAGCCACCCCGACCAGAGCGGCCGGGCCGGCGACTCGGATCATTTTCGGCACTCGTCAACCCTACGTCAGCACAGCTGGGAACCCCGCCGCAGCAGGGATTGTGGAGAACTCCGTCACTCGGGGCAGCTGTGGAGGAGCATCCGTAACGCAGAGAGGGCCCCGCGTGTGTACGCGGGGCCCTCTCTGCATCAGGTAGTGACTACTTGACGGCTGCCTTCAGCTTGCTGCCGGCGCTGATCTTGACCGAGTTGCCTGCGGCGATCTCGATTGCCTCACCCGTCTGCGGGTTGCGGCCGGTGCGGGCGGCACGGGAGGTGCGCTCGACGGCGATCCAACCCGGGATCGTGACCTTGACGCCGTTCGACACCGAGTCGGCGAGGGTTGCGAACAGGGAGTCGAGCACCTCGTTGACGGCGGTCTGCGTCTGGCCAGATGAAGCGGCGACTGCAGCGACGAGCTCGGTCTTGTTCAGTGACTTGTCAGCCATTTAGTGTCCTCCTCGGACCATCCTGCTGCTGAAGCAGCAATTCGTGTGGATCTCATGATTCTGTCGTGCGGGTGCGCCACTTCAGAAGCGACGCGCGAGGGTAACCTACCAGCTTGACTTCGTGATGCCCGGCAATTCGCCCCGGTGAGCCATCTCACGGAAGCGAACACGGGAGATCCCGAAGTTCGAGAGGTGACCGCGGGGACGACCGTCGACGGCGTCGCGGTTACGCACGCGCACCGGCGAAGCGTCACGGGGAAGCTTCTGGAGGCCCAGGCGAGCTGCCTCGCGGGACTCGTCGGTGCCGTTCAGGTCGACGAGGGCCTTCTTCAGTTCGAGGCGCTTGGTTGCCCAGCGCGCCACAATGACCTTGCGCTGCTCGTTCTTTGCGATCTTGCTTGTCTTAGCCATGTGTTACCGCTCCTCTCTGAAGTCGACGTGCTTGCGGATGACCGGGTCGTACTTCTTCAGCACGAGGCGGTCGGGGTTGTTGCGGCGGTTCTTGCGGGTCACGTAGGTGTACCCGGTTCCGGCCGTCGAGCGCAGCTTGATGATCGGGCGTACGTCTTGTGCTTTAGCCATTAGATCTTCACCCCACGAGCCAGGATGTCTTTGACGACAGACTCGATACCGCGGGCATCAATGACCTTGATGCCTTTGGCCGAGAGGGTCAGGTTCACGTTGCGCTTCAGCGACGGAACATAGTAGGTCTTCTTCTGCACATTCGGGTCGAAACGACGCTTGGTGCGTCGGTGCGAGTGCGAGATTGCGTGACCGAAGCCGGGAACGGCTCCAGTCACCTGGCACACTGCGGCCATGATTTTCCTCCAATTACCGTAGAGCGGATGCTCTACCCAAGTTCTCTTGTCGGCATGAGTCACCCGAGACTCGCTGGGGCGCGCATACGAAGGCAGGCGGAGATACCGCCGACCAGCGACCCACACTAGCACCCCCTCGCGTACTCTGGTAATCGAGAGGATGGAAAGCGACTGGTGACCGTGAACACTCCCCGGAAGCCGGAGGTGAACGCCTACCGCCGCTGGTACTCGACCCTGCACCCCTCCCTCCAGCTCATCGGCCTGCAACTGTGGCTGCCTCTCTTCTTCATCGTGGCGTTCTGCCTCTGGTATGTCGCCACTTTCCACGCCCCCATCCGCACGATGTGCCCGTCGGGATCGTCGGCGCCGCGCAGCAGTTCGTGTCCGACCTCGACCGCACGGTGCCGGGCGTCGTCTCGGTAGAGAGCCTGGCGACGGTCGACCTCGCCCCGCTCCCGCCCTACGACGAGTACGGCACCGTCTCGATGTACCTCATGCTCGCCTGGTGCATCGGCGGCTACATGGTGGCGATGTTCATCGGACTGATGGGGCGCCGCTTCGCCACAGGTCCCGGATGGCCGTGATCGTCGTTGGCGGAGCGCTGATCTCCCTTATCACCAACGTTCTCGCCGGCCCCGTGGTGGGCGCTGTCGGCGGGCACTTCGGCGCACTGTTCCTCGTCGCGTGGGGCTGGATCGTCGCGGTCGGCTTGGCCGTGAACGGGCTCAGCTACTTCGCCGGGTGCTTCATCGCGGTTCCGGCGATGATCATCTTCGTCTTCCTCTCGATGCCCTCCTCCGGCGCCGCGTATCCGTCATGGTTCATGCCGGAGCCCTTCGCGTGGCTCAACCACGTCGTGGTCGGTCTTGTGCTCATGTTCGTCGGCAAGCCGTACCTCGAGATCCTGTCCCGGCACGGGCTGCTCACCACGGACACGGGAACGATCCACACGATCTCCGCAGGCGAGCGGGAAGAACTCGACGAGCCCACCACCGCGAGCATGCTCCTCGGCACCCCAGGGGGGCTCGAGCCCGAACTCCCCGACGATCGGCAGAACCCGCATGGTCCGCATGGTCCGCAGGGTCCGCAGGGCCGGCAGAGTCCGCGGGTGAAGCCGGCTCAGTCCACCGTCGGCACGCACGCGGAGCAGTAGCCGAACACATCGACGACGTGCTCGGCCTGTGAGAAGCCGTGCAGGGCCGCGACGCTCTTCGCCCACTGCTCCACGTCGTCAGCCTCGATTTCGACGGCGAGTCCGCAGCCGCGGCAGATCAGATGGTGGTGGTGGCCCGTCGAGCACGCCCGGTAGAGGCTCTCGCCCTCGGGCGACTGCAGAGAGTCGGCCTCTCCCTCTGTGGCGAGGTCCCCGAGGGCGCGGTACACCGTGGCAAGACCGATCTGCGAGCCGGTTCCCTTGAGGTTCGAGTGCAGGTCCTGGGCGCTGACGAAGCCCATCTGGGTGCCGAGGGCTGTGCGCACGGCCTCACGCTGCCAGGTGTTCCGCTTCATCGCCACTCCTCTCCTCCACTATGCCGATCTCCTCCACAATGCCGATCTCCGTCAGTTGTGCACAATTTTAGCCCCGGGCCAGCAGCGGTTCGGCAGTGCGCCCACTATTGCCATGGCGCTTCCGAACAGCGGCGATGACGCGGCAGACCACGTAGATGAGAAAGGAGATCGTGGTCACGTAAGGGCTGATCGGCACCGAACCGCCGAGGGCGAGCATGATCCCGCCCACCAGCGACACGACGGCGAACAGGGAACTGAGAAGCGGCACCAGAACCGGCGATGACGACAGCCGGAGGGCCGCCGCAGCGGGAGTCACGAGGATCGACAGCACGAGCAGAGAGCCGACCACCTGCACGGAGACGGCCACTGCCAGACCGAGGAGAAGCATGAAGTACAGGGAGAGGAACCGGGTGGGAACACCGCGGGCCGATGCGACGTCCACGTCGACACTGGCGAACATGAGCGGCCGCCAGACGACGGCGAGCCCGACGACCACAACGATCGAGATGGCGATCAGCGAGCCGAGGCGGGGGTTGTCCACCGCCACGATCTGGCCGGTCAGCAGCCCGAACTTGTTCGCCGAACGCCCCGGGTACAGGGCGAGACAGAGAATACCGAGTCCGAGTCCGAAGGGCATCAGCACCGCAATGATCGAGTTGCGATCGCGTGCCCGGGTGCCGAGCAGGCCGATCAGGGCTGCCGCGACGAGAGAGCCCACCAGCGACCCCTCGACCACGCCCACGCCGAAGAGCAGGCCCGCGGATGCCCCGGCGAACGAGAGCTCGCTGATTCCGTGTACGGCGAAGGCCATGTCGCGCGACATCACGAAAACGCCGATGAGGCCGCCGACGACACCCAGCACGGCACCGGCGATGATCGAGTTCTGCAGCAGCACGAGCAGCTCGCCGTAGTTCGTGAAGTTGAAGATCTGCGACCAGAAGTCGGCATCCGCCGTCATCACGATGCCTGTCCGTCGGGTGTGGGGTGCCGGTCGTGGTGGGCGGTTTCGCCGGTGGCATCCGGATGCCCGTGGCTGCCGTCTGGCGTGCCGACGACGATGACCCGGCCTCGCGTGCGGATCACATCGACCGGTGAGCCGTAGAGCGCGGAGAGCACCGACGACTGCAGCACCTCATCGGGCGTGCCGATGCGAAAGCGCCCGTTGGCGAGATAGAGCACACGATCGACCATGTCGAGGATGGGATTGATGTCATGGGTCACGAAGAGCACACCGAGATCGCGCGCCCTGCGCTGGGTGTCGATCAGCTCACTCACCGTGCGCTGGTAGTTCAGGTCGAGCGAGAGCAGGGGTTCGTCGCAGAGCAGCAGGCTCGGGTTGCCGGCCAGAGCCTGACCGACCCGCAGGCGCTGCTGCTCGCCGCCCGAGAGAGACGAGATGGGGGCGTCGGCGTAGCGGGTTGCTCCGACGGCAGCGAGGAGTTCGTCCACCTGGTGGCGGCGCGACGCAGAGGGCAGGGGCACGCCGAAGCGGTGCCCGCTGATGCCGAGCCCGACCAGGTCGCGGGCGCGGAGCGGCGTGCCGTCGTCGGCCAGCTTCTGTTGCGGAATGTACCCGATACGGCGATTGCCCCGTCGAAGCGGAGCGCCCAGAAAGCTTGCCGTGCCCCCGCTCAGGCGTTGCTGGCCGAAGATCACCTTGAGCAGGCTCGTCTTTCCCGAACCGTTCGCCCCGATCACGGCGATGAACTCCCCGGCGGAGACCGTGAGGTCGAGCCCGCTCCAGAGCATGCGACTGCCGAACCCGAGCGTCGCGTCGCGGAGGGCCAACACCGCATCGGCCGGCGCCGCGGGGGCACCGGCCGAAGGGGAGGTCGAAGTCGACGGAGTCATCTACCGAAGATTACTGCGAAAGCGCGCTCTTCAGCGCCGCCAGGTTGCCGCTCATCCAGTCGAGATAGCTGGTGCCGGTGGGCAGGGTCTCGGTCACGGGAACCACGGGAACGTTCCCCGCCCTGGCCGCCTCGAGGACCGCGTCGGTCTGCGGGCCGCTCGTCTGCTCGTTGTAGACGAGCACCTTCACCTGGCCCGCGGAGAAGAGCGCGAGGGTCTGGGCGAGCACGTCTGGAGCAACATCCGTGCCCCCCTCGATGGCTTCACTGAACTCGGCCGGGGTCTCGTCGACAAGGCCGGCGGCGTCCATCAGGTACAGCGGCACCGGCTCGGTGATCGCTGCGCCGGTGCCCTGGAAACTCGACTTCAGTTCGGCCTCCGAGGCGACGAGCGCGTCGAGCTTCGTGGTGTACGTCGAAGCGTTGGCGGTGAAGGTCGCGGCGCCCGCCGGATCGATGGCCGCGAACGAGGTCGCAAGCTGGTCGACGACCTTCTTCACCGTCGGGAAGTCGTACCAGAGGTGCTCATTGAAGGCGCCCGTTGTCGGTGCGAGATCGTAGCCCGACACGGTGGCCGCATTCACGATCGTCGCGCCCGCGTTCTTCGAACTCGAGAGCATCGTGTCGACGAAGTCGTCGTATCCGCCGCCGTTCTCGACGACGACAGCGGCCTTCGACAGGGCGAGCTGGTTCTGAGCGTCGGCCTCGTACTCATGCGGATCCTTCGACGGGTCGTCGATGATCGACGTGACGGAGACGAGATCCCCGCCGACCTGGGCGGCGATGTCGCCCCAGACATCGGTCGAGGCGACGACGGCGATCTGGCCGGAACCGGAAGCGGCTGTCGAAGCGCCGTCAGCGGCGGGTGACCCGGACGAGCAGCCGGCGAGCGTCACCGCAGCGAGCGCGGTTGCGACGACGAGAGCGAGCCTGGTGGGGGTACGGAATGAGCGCATGGCTGGAGGGATCCATCTAGACGTGGGGGAACGCGCCACGTGCGGGCGCCCTCCGATGCTAGAGCTTATTGATAATGATTGTCAAAAGCAATAACGAGCCGAGAGAACAGCGTCAGTCGAGCAGCAGCGCGGGTTCCTCGACGATCGCCGCGACATCCGCGAGGAATCGGCTCGCCACGTCGCCATCCACCACACGGTGGTCGAAACTCGCACCCAGCGTCGTGACGAACCGGGGGCGCACCTCGCCGTCAACGACCCAGGGCTTCTGCTTGATCGTGCCGAGGGCGACGATGGCCACCTCGCCCGGATTGAGGATCGGCGTGCCGGTGTCCATGCCGAAGACGCCGATGTTCGTGATCGTGATCGTTCCATTGGCCATGTCGGCCGGGCTCGTCCGACCCTCTCGCGCCGTCAGAGTGAGGTTCTCGAGCGCGATCGCGAGCTCCCGGAGCGTCATCGACTGCGCCTCTTTGACGTTCGGCACCAGCAGGCCCCGGGGAGTGGCCGCAGCGATGCCGAGGTTCACGTAGTTGCGCACGATGATCTCCGTGTCGGTCCACGCCGAGTTGACCATGGGGTTCCGCCGGACCGCCCAGATGATCGCCTTGGCGAGGATGAGCAGGGGAGACACGCGCACGCCCACGAAGTCGGCGGAGTCCTTCAGCCGCTTCACGAACTCCATCGTGCGGGAGGCGTCCACATCCACGAACAGACCCACGTGCGGGGCGGTGAAGGCACTCGAGACCATCGCTTTGGCGATCTGTTTGCGCACGCCCTTGACGGGGATGCGCTCCTCGCGCTCATCCGCCCACTGGGGGGTCTCGATGTTGTGGAAGACCTTCGCCTGGGAGGCATGCCTGATCACGTCGTCGCGTGTGATATCGCCGATCAGGCCCGTGGGCGTGACCTCGTTGAGGTTCACGTCGAGGTCTTTGGCGAGCTTGCGGATCGGCGGCTTGGCGATCACCGGCAGGCCCGTCACCGCGGGTGAGGAGTGCCCGACGGGCCGGGTGGCCACAGGTGCGGCGCCGGTCGCGGCAGGCGTCGGGGCAGACGGGGCAGCCGCGGCAGCAGCCGGTGCGGCAACCGCTCGGGAAGCCGGCGTGCCCGCCGTGGGTGCCGAAGCGCTGCGGGGCCGACGGCGGCTGGTGACATGGCCCTTGATGCCGTAACCCACCAGCACCGCTCCCGCGGACTCCTCGGGCTCCGCAGGCGCCGCGGGCTCTGCCGACACCGCGGGCTCTGCCGACACCACGGGCGTGACCTCGGCGACGACTTGCTGCGGGCTGGCACCAGCACCGGCGCCGACACCAGTACTGGCACCGCTGCCCGTGACCCGGATGATCGGGGTACCGACCTCGACGGTCATCCCCTCGCTCACCATGAGCTCGCCCACGACACCCTCGAACGGAGACGGCAGCTCGACCAGCGACTTCGCCGTCTCGATCTCGACGATGACCTGGTTGACCTCGATGGTGTCGCCGGCGGCCACCCGCCAGGAGACGATCTCTGCCTCGGTCAGGCCTTCGCCCACATCGGGCAGCCTGAACAGTGAATCACTCACGGGAACTCCTGGGATCGACGGGGTGGATGGTGGACGGAGGGATGACCGGCGGGTGAACCGGAGCGGCTGGGGTCAGAACGCGAGCGCCCGGTCGACTGCCTCGAGCACCCTGTCGGCGTCGGGGAGGTAGAACGACTCGATCTTCGACGCCGGATAGGGGGTGTCGAAGCCCGACACCCGGAGCACCGGTGACTCGAGCGAGTAGAAGGCCCGTTCGGCCACGGTCGCGGCGATCTCTGAGCCCACGCTCGCGAAGCCGGTGGCCTCCTGGCAGACGACCAGCCGACCGGTCTTCTCGACCGACCTGAGGATCGGGCCGTAGTCGACAGGGCTCAGCGAGCGAAGATCGAGCACCTCGATGCTGATGCCCTCATCCGCGGCGACCTGCGCGGCCTGGAGGAGGTTGGCGACCATCGCGCCGTGGCCGATCACCGTCACATCGGTGCCTGTGCGAACCACGCGGGTCGAGTGCAGGGGCGCCGCACTCAGGGCGAAGTCGACAGGCCCCTTCGGCCAGTAACGACTTTTCGGCTCGAAGAACATCACCGGGTCGTTCGAGGCGATGGCCTCCTGGATCATCCAGTAGCCGTCGTTCGGTGTGCTCGGGCTCACTACGCGAAGGCCGGCCGTGTGAGCGAAGTACGCCTCGGGGCTCTCCTGGTGGTGTTCGACCGCGCCGATGTGCCCGCCGTAGGGCACGCGGATCACCACGGGCATCGGCACCGCGCCCGCCGTCCGCGCCGTGAACTTGGCCAGTTGGCTGGTGATCTGGTCGAAGGCCGGGTAGATGAATCCGTCGAACTGGATCTCGCAGACCGGTCGGTATCCGCGCATCGCGAGGCCGATCGCCGAGCCGACGATACCGGACTCGGCGAGAGGCGTGTCGATGACCCGATTCGTGCCGAACTCGGCCTGCAGGCCCTCGGTGACCCGGAAGACACCACCGAGCGTGCCGATGTCCTCACCCATCAGGAGCACGCGGTCATCTGCTGCCAGCGCAGCCCGCAGGCCCGCGTTCAACGCCTTCGCGAGGGGGAGTTCTTCTGTTGCCGCTACCATCAGGCGCCTTCCGCAAGCGAGGACTCATAGGCCTGGAGCCAGGCCTTCTGTTCATCGATGACCGGGTGGGCTTCCGAATAGGCGTTGTCGAAGATCGTCGAGAGCGGGGGGGCGCCGAGCTCGAGCGTGCGACGACGGAGGTCGGCAGAGAAGTCCTCCGCCTGCGTGTGCACCTCGTCGAAGAACGCATCGTCGGCCCCCTGCGAACGCAGGTAGGTCTCGAACCGGATGATCGGATCCCTCGCCACCCAGTACGCCAGTTGCTCGGGCGTCTGGTACCTGGTCGGGTCGTCGGAGGTCGTGTGCGCGCCGATCCGGTAGGTCAGCGCCTCGATGAGCTGCGGGCCGCCGCCGGCTCGAGCATCGTCGAGGTGCTTTCTCGAGGCCGCGTAGCTCGCGAGCACGTCGTTGCCGTCGATCTGCACGCTCGGGATGCCGAAACCCTGGGCACGGAGGTAGAGCGGAGTGCGCGATTGGGTGGTGACCGGGACCGAGATCGCCCAGTGGTTGTTCTGGAGGAAGAACACCTGGGGGTTCTGGCCGCTTGCCGAGAAGACGAACGCCTCGCTCACGTCACCCTGGCTCGTGGCCCCGTCGCCGAAGTATGCCATCACGGCTATATCCGACTCGGCGTTGCCCGTCGCATATGCCCCGTCGAACCGGACACCGGTGGCGTACCCAGTCGCGTGCAGGGTCTGGGAACCGATCACGAGGCAGTAGTTGCGGAAGTTGCCGTTGGCGGGATCGGTGGCATCCCATCCACCCATGCTCACACCGCGCATCACCTTCACGATGTCGACGATGTCGACTCCGCGCACCAGCGCCACCGCGTGCTCGCGGTAGCTCGGAAAGATGACGTCCTGCGCGCGGGCGGCACGTGCAGAGCCGACCTGCGCGGCCTCCTGGCCGTGGCTCGGTGGCCAGAGGCCCATCTGCCCCTGGCGCTGGAGGTTGGTGCACTCCTCGTCGAAGCGCCTTGTCACCGCCATGTCTGTGTAGAAGCGGCGGTGATCCGCTTCATCCAGCTCCTGCAAGTAGGGGAGGTACTCCTCAGCCGCCTCGTTCGGGGCGAATTCGCCATCGATCGAGAGGAACTGTACGGCTGGCGAAACTTCTGCCACGTGGCTTACCTCGTGCTTCTGTGTTGGGGCCAGCTTCACAGTATCGGCTGGGCGACGGGCTGGTTTGAGAGGAAATCCACAATCTCTTGGGTCGATGCCAAGAGTTTGTCTACAGATTCCGACTCCCCGATGGAGATGCGGATGCCCTCCGGCGAGAAGGGTCTCGCCATGATGCCGTGGCTGAGGAGGATGGCCGCTGCAGCATCCGTGTTCTCGCCGGTCGACAGCCAGACGAAGTTGCCCTGCGGTTCGGGCACCGTCCAGCCCTGAGCCAGGAGGCCATTCCAGATGGTCGTGCGGAGCTTCGCGATGTGCCCGACACGCTCGAGCAGCTCGGCCTCCTGATCGAGCGAGGCCATTGCGGCACGCTGGGCCTGGTGCGTCACCGCAAGAGGGATGCTCGCACTCCGGGCCGCATCGATCACCGGCACAGGGCCGATCCCGTAGCCGATACGCAGCCCCGCGAGCCCGTAAGCCTTCGAGAAGGTGCGGAGCACCACCAGGTTCGGATAGCGCGAGAGAAGAGGTATGCCACTCACGGCATCGGGGTCCGTCACGAATTCGGCATATGCCTCATCGAGAATGACCAGCAGGTCGGTCGGCACCTGCGCCATGAAATCGGCGAACTCACGGTTCGTGACGATCGTGCTGGTGGGATTGTTCGGCGTACAGACGATGACGAGGCGTGTGCGTTCAGTGATCGCCCTAGCCATAGCGGGGAGGTCGTGCCCGTGATCGGCCCGGTTGGGCACTTTCACACTGGTGGCACCGCTCATCACGGGCAGAAGTGGGTAGGCCTCGAACGAGCGCCAGGAGTACACCACCTCGTCGCCGACCCCGGCCGCCGCGATCACGAGCTGCGCGAGAAGCGACACCGAACCCGCACCGATGATGACCTGCTCAGAGCTGACACCGAACCTCTCGGCGAGCCGAGCGGAGAGTTCGGGCGCGTGACCGTTCGGGTAGCGGTGCAGCACCTCCGAGGCATCCTGGACCGCCCTCAGAACACCCGGAAGGGGTGGGAACGGATTCTCGTTGGCCGACAGCTTGAAGCCGCCCTCGACCGCCTTCCCCTGTCGGTAGGCCGGCAGCGCGACGATCTCCGGGCGCAGCTTGACGGGGGAAGTCTGGGGTACATCCATGGGCACAGTTTATGGGTTCCACCTGTCATGACCTCCCGTTCCCCCCAACGGAGGATTTCTGTGCTCAGCCGTGCATTGTCAAGGTGTTGCCGGTTCTCAGCCGGATGAGCTTCACTTGATGAATCATGGAACTTGAACAGGCACTTGCACGACTGAACGAGACACCGTTCATCCTCGATGTGCTGAGATCGGCCGATGTTCTTGCCGATGCCGTCGATCGGTTCGGCGCCGACTCCGTACCGACGCTCATGTCGCTCATCGCCGATGACTCGGATGCCCTCACGTCGATCGCCGCAGTCCATGCTCTGGCCCGTATCTACGACGACGAGGCGGAGTTCGCCCTCTCGGAACTGCTCTCCTCAGACCGGGCGTACCTCCGCGAGCACGCGGCCTGGGCCTTCTGGACCCGCCTGCCCCGCCTCGACGCCGTCTCCCGACTCGTCGGGGGAGTGATCGGCGGAGGGTTCACAGGTGCCTTGGCGGAGCGCACCCTGCAGCAGTGGGCCCTCACCACACCCGACCACATCGCCCTGGCTCTCGAGGGGGCGCTGGCCAGCGAGGAACGGCCCGCGCCGCGCGCACGTCTGGCGGAGACGCTCGGGCTGATCCCGGGCCCCGTAGCCGGTCGCGCCCTGTGCGTTCTCGCCGCCGACGCCGGTGAGAACGAGCTCGTGCGTGTCGCCGCCATGGCGGCGCTCGGCGACCGGTCGGTGGATGCCCGTGCCCGCGCAGTGGTGCAGGAGTTCGCCGAGCAGAAGGGGCTCCTCGGGGATGTTGCGCGTCTTGCCGCCTACGACATCGACCTCTCCCTGAACCCGGCCGGCCCCCTGCCCGGCGGCTTCCGCACGGCAGCCGCAGAGCGCCCCGGCCGACAGCGCGGGCTGACCGTCGCCCAGCTCTTCCTGCACGCCGACATCGACAGGGGTCTCACGCGGGCCGGAGCCGGTGACAACGGCGGAATCGCCACTCTCCTCGTGCGACTCGGGGACTCCCTGCTCGCCGAGCCGGGGATAGACAGGGTCATCACGCTCTCCAGGGGCAGCGCTGCTGCCTCACTGGCCGCGCTGCCGGGCGAGCACACGTGGCTCTCAGAAGCGCCGGAGGAGAGCCACGAGCGTCACATCCTCGCGCCCGTTCCTCTGCTTGCCGAGGCGACGTCGACCGCGAGCGCCTGGCCCACCCGCGTCGCTGCCGAACGGGGCATCCGGCGAGCCCTGCTCGCCCTTGGTCCCGTCGACGTTCTGCACCTCCGGATGGCGGACGTCGGCAGCATGGCGGCCGCCACGGTCGCCTCCCGGCTCGGTATCCCTGTGGTGTTCACCCTCGCGCCCGATCCGCACGGCGTCATCCATGCCCTTGACATGGCCGGCACGCTCACCCGCGAGTCGTTCGGCGTCGTCGACGAGCACGAGCACTACTGGTTCCGAACGCGTCTCGTGCAGCGGCTGGCCGGCCAGGCCGGCCACACGGTGCTGTTCCCGCGGCCCGAGCTGCGGAACGACCTCCGAGAGCTGCTCGGCATCGACATCGATGACGACCCCGGGCGGTTCACGGTGGTGCCCGAGGGCATCGACGTCTCCGTGATCGAAGCGGCGCTCATCGAGGCCGAGGAGCGACCAGCGTCGGGCACTGAGGGTCCTGCGGAAGTGGCAGGCCCGTACTCCGCGACCGCGGCCTTCGACCTCCTCGACGAACTGGTGCGCGCCCTGCCGCCCCACCGCCACGGTCTGCCGCTCGCCATCACCGTCGGCCGGCTGCACCACGTCAAGGGGATGGCCACCATCGTCGAAGCGTGGGCAGCGGATCCGGCGCTCCGAGAGGCGAGCAATCTCGTTCTCGTGGGCGGCGATCTCGCGAACCCGTCGGCCGACGAACAGGGCCAGCTCGACCGGATCGAGCGCACCCTGCTCGAACACCCGGCCGCCCGCGACGGGCTCATCCTCGCCGGCCACCGCCCCAATGACGTCGTCGCACGGTGGCTCGGTGCGACGCGCTTCGGGAGCGCACGCGACGGGCACCAGCCCGCTCGGCCCCTCATCGCTGCGCACGGTGTGTATGTCTGCGGCAGCCTGAAGGAGGAGTTCGGCATCGCCCTGCTCGAAGCCCTCGCCGCCGGCCTGGTTGTCATCGCGCCGAACGGGGGAGGCCCCGCCACGTACATCGATGACGGTGTCACCGGGTTCCTGGTGGACACGCGGGCGCCGGCCGGCATCCGCAACGGCCTCCGCAACGCCTTCGAGCTCGCCGCCGCTCCGGACGACGCCGACAGCGACAGAGTCAGCCGTGCCCAGAACCTGGTGCACGCCGAGTTCACCGTGAGCGCGATGGCCCACGCCCTCACGGCCGTCTACAGTGACGTCGCCGGCCGCTCGAGCGAGCCCGTGCAGACGGAGTACGCCCAGTGACCGTGCTTGTCATCAGCCCGGACTACGCCTCGCACCTTCTGCCCCTTGCCACCCTTGCCACCGCCTGGCGGGAGCGCGGCGAGGAGGTGGTCGTGGCGACCGGGCCGGCCACCTCATCCATCGTGTCGGACTTCGGGTTCTCACGGGTCAACCTCCAACTGGGCCGGGGGTCCAACCCCGGTGTCATTCGTGCGGAAGACCAGCCGGTCGGCGAAGACGAAGCCCTGCGAGGCTTCTTCGACGCCACGCGCTCCGGCATGATCGAGACCCTCCGTTTCCAGGCCGAGGGCCGCAGCAGTGACCTGTTGTACAAACCTGTGGAGAAAGCTCGCGAAGTGCTCGCTGTGGTGGAGAAGACGCAGCCGAACCAGATCCTCGTCGATCACCTCGCGTTCGGAGCGCGACTCGGGTTGGACGCCGCCGGTCTGACCTACGGAGACGTCGTGCTCGGGCATCCGAGTGCCCTCCCGATCGGCGAGGAGGTGTACGGCCACCCGCCCTTCTGGCCCGCGGCCTTCACGCCGTCAGCGCAGGAGCTCGGAGAACTCCGCACGCTGAATGAGAGGATCCGCGATCGATTCACAGCCGAGTGGAATGCAGCCCTCGCCATTTTGAATCCGGATGCCCGACCCACGACCGACGCGTTCGCCGAGCACGGCGACCTGCTGATGCTGAACTACCCCGAAGCGCTCCATCCCCCGCACCGCACCGCCGACCTGCCGCGGCATGTGTTCCTCGGGTCAGCCGTGCGCACCGAGCCCGCCGACCAGGAGGTCGAGACGTGGCTCGCCGCCAGCGACCGACCCGTCGTCTATGTGAGCTTCGGCAGCTTCCTCTCGGTACGCTCCGACGTGCTCCGGCGGGTCGCGGATGCCCTGCAGTCGCTCGACGTGAGGGTCGCCCTGGCGACTGGGTCCTCGGATCCCGCCGCCTTCGCCGGCGTTCCCGCCGACTGGCTCGTGCGGGGCTTCCTGCCCCAGGTGACCCTGCTCGAACGAGCCAGTCTGATCGTCACCCATGGGGGCAACAACAGCGTGACAGAGGCTGCGACGGCGGGCGTCCCCCAGCTCGTGCTGCCCTTCAGCACCGACCAGTTCGCCGGGGCGGCCGGTGTCGTCGACGCCGGGATCGGGATCGCACTCGACCCGAACACGGCCAGCGTGGCCGAGCTGCGTGCGGCGAGCATCCGCCTGCTGGGGGATACCAGCGATGAAGCCCAGTCCGCACAGTCGCGTGCCCGGGCCCTCGGCGAGCAGCTCCGCGCCTGGCCCGGCCCCCAGCGGGCTTACGACTTCCTCGCGTCGCAGGGCACGCCGCACGCACGACCGGCTACCGCACCCCGGCATTAGCTGGGATAGTGGGGGGCATGCGCAGATTCCTCGTCTCCCTGGTCGCGAATGCCATCGCCCTCTGGGCCACCGTGCAGATCGTCGGGGGAGTGAATCTCGTCGCCTACGACACCGGTGTCCTCGCCGCGATCCTCTCGTACCTCTTCGTCGCTCTCATCTTCGGGATCGTCAACGGCATCATCGGCACCGCGATCAGGGTCGTGGCGTTCCCGCTCTACATCCTGAGCCTCGGCCTCATCTCGCTGGTCGTCAACGCCGTGCTGTTGCTGCTGGCGGGCTGGATCACCAGTCTCTTCGGGTTCGGTCTCGAGGTCGACGGGTTCTGGTGGGCTGTGCTCGGCGCCCTGGTGCTCGCCGTGCTCTCCGCCATCATCGGCGCGATCCTCAAGGCGATCTTCCGCGTCGGCCGGGGCGCCAACCGAGCCTGAACCCCTGCCCAGCCGCCACACCGGGCAGCGCCCGGCTGAGACAATGGACATATGCCCGCCGACACCGCACCGCGACCCGACGGAGTGTTCCGCGTCTGCATGGTCTGCACCGGCAACATCTGCCGCTCCCCGATGGCCGAAGTGGTGCTGCGCGACCTCGTTCTGAAGAGCGGGCTGGATGATCGGATCGTCGTCTCCTCGGCCGGAACCGGCGACTGGCACGTGGGTGAACAGGCCGACCCGCGCACTCTCGCCTCTCTGACCGAGCACGGCTACGACGGTCAGGCGCACCGGGCGCGCCAGTTCGATCCCAGCTGGTTCGAGGGGCTCGATCTCGTCGTGGTGCTCGACCGGAGCCACGAACGGGTCGTGAGGGACTGGGCCGACAACGACGCCGACCGCTCCAAGATCCGCCTGCTTGCCAGCTTCGACCCCGAAGCAGGCACACAACTCGACGTACCCGATCCGTACTATTCGAACGCCGCTCTCTTCGACCGAGTGCTCCTCACGATCGAGCGGTCGTGCCGCGCACTGTTCGCCCAGCTCGAGCCGGCGCTCCGCCACACCCCGCACACTTCGCCCACCCGACCGCCCACACCCGCCGCCGACGCGGCCGCAGCCCTCTTCGGAGTACAACCATGACCCTTCCCCTCCAGCCCCTCAGCCCGCTCGACGGCCGTTACCGGGCGGCCGTCTCCGGCCTCGGCGAGTTCCTCTCAGAGGCCGGCCTGAACCGCGCGCGGGTCGAGGTCGAAGTCGAATGGCTGCTCTACCTCACCGACCACGAGTTCTTCGGCTCATCCAGACTCACAGAAGACCAGCGCCGCAGCCTCCGTCAGCTCGTCACCGACTTCGGGCAGCCCGAAATCGACGAGCTGGCCGGCCTCGAAGCCGTCACCCGGCACGACGTCAAAGCCGTCGAATACCTCGTGCGCAACAAGCTGAAGCAGCTCGGCCTCACCGCCGTCGAAGAGCTCACCCACTTCGCCTGCACCAGCGAGGACATCAACAACCTCTCGTACGCGCTCACCATCCGAGAGGCGGTCACCGGAGTCTGGATGCCCGCCCTCCGTCTCGTCGTCGCCGAACTCCGGAGCCAGGCGTTCGAGCACCGCGCCGTGCCGATGCTCGCGCGCACCCACGGCCAGCCGGCCACGCCGACCACCATGGGCAAAGAGTTGGCGGTGTTCGTCTACCGGTTGGAGCGCATCATCCGCCAGCTCGAACAGACCGAGTACCTCGCCAAGTTCAGCGGGGCGACCGGAACGTTCGCCGCGCATCTCGCAGCGTCGGAATCGACCGACTGGCCGCATGTCTCCGAAGAGTTCGTGACCTCGCTCGGCCTCACCTGGAACCCGCTCACCACCCAGATCGAGTCGCACGACTGGCAGGCAGAGCTCTACCAGCGCGTGGCACATGCCAACCGGGTGCTGCACAACCTCTGCACCGACATCTGGACGTACATCTCGCTCGGCTACTTCACGCAGATCCCGGTAGCCGGAGCCACCGGCTCGTCGACGATGCCGCACAAGATCAACCCGATCCGGTTCGAGAACGCCGAAGCGAACCTCGAGCTCTCGAGCGCGCTGCTCGACTCACTCAGCCAGACCCTCGTCACCTCGCGCCTCCAGCGCGACCTCACCGACTCGAGCACCCAGCGGAACGTCGGCGTCGCACTCGGCCACTCATTGCTCGCGCTCGACAACATCCTCGGTGGACTCGGCCAGATCTCGCTGAACGCAGAGCTGCTCGCCGAAGACCTCGACGGGAACTGGGAGGTGCTCGGTGAGGCGATCCAGACTGTCGTGCGCGCTGAGATCGCCGCAGGCCGCAGCTCGATCAGCGATCCGTATGCACTGCTCAAGGAGCTCACGCGCGGAAAGCGGATCGGCCAAGCCGAACTCGTGGCGTTCGTCTCAGGCCTCGACATCGGCGCCGAGGCCAAGGCACGACTCGTCGCCCTGACCCCCGCCACCTACACGGGGCTGGCGAGCGAACTGGTCGACTACCTGTCTCAGTGAGCCTTCGGGCCCGGGCCGAGGTACGGGCCCGCCACACCGCCGGCACCCGACCCCGCCTCGTCTTCGTCGTGAAGCTCCTGCTGCTCAGCCGCGTTCGGCTTGAACGTGAGGGTGAACATCGCGATCACGACCAGTGACACGATGAATGCGATGCCGAAGAAGACCACGGCCAGCAGGGGCTGGCGAGTGGACAGCAGCACCACGACGCCCACGAACAGTGCGAGGCCCGCAGAGAGCAGCACCAGTTCGACGGGCTTCAGGATTTCGCGGCGGGTGGGAGGTTTCGGGTCTTCAGAAGTCACGAGATTGTTTCCTGGTTCAGCGGAGCAGTGTGGTCGACGTGCTGTCCCCAGCGGAGGGACAGCCCACCGATCACGAGGAAGATGGCGAGGATGACGGCGTAGCCGCCGAAGAGACCCACCGCGGTGACGATGTCGAGGGGCAGCACAAGGAACACCAGGGCGAGCACGGCCGTGAAGCCACCGACGGCGAGCCAGTCCTTCGACGCGAGCGCATCGGTCTCACGCTCGTCGGCGGCTCCATCCCGGGAACCCCGGTCGACGACCGTGCGGCGGGGCCGGCTGCGGAGGCCCGCGTAGAGCTCCAGGAAGCCCGTGAGCGCCGCGAACAGCGTGACGAGGTAGAGGAAGTACGGAACCCCGCCCTGGTTGAAGACCAGAGCGAGAACACCGACGACGACGCCGACGATGCCCTGCGCCACGAAGAGCCGCCGGGTGACCCGAACCGCGACATACCGCGGCGAAAGGAGCAGCACCAGCACACCGGAGACGACGGCGTAGGCACCGAACACGAACAGACCGACCTGCGCGGAATGGTTGAGGCTGAAGGCGAGGAACATACCCACCACGAGTGCCGGAATCGCCCGGGCGACCGGAACGCCCCAGTAGGGCGATCGACCTTCCGTGCGTGCTGCCTGGCTGCTCACCTGAAATGGCCTCTTCTCGAAGTGCTGACCATCCATTGTATTGCGCCCGGCCTGTGAGCTCCCCGCCCCGGGGCGCACCTTCCGCTCTGTCTCGATCAGCGCGAGCCCTTCGTGACATAGTGGGCCGTACGTCGCTCACCGCGAAGTTCGAGCCGCCCTGAGTCGACCAGCCTCCTCAATACCACCCTTGCCTGGTCGGGGCTCAGTCGACACAGTTCTGCCACCTTCCGGCGAGTGATGCTGCCGTACTGGTCGACGTAGGCGACCACCATCCGATCCTGCTGGATGGGGTCCGTGTCTTGAAGACGCACATATTCGCTCGACTGGGCGATCCGGTAGAAGGCTGCCGTCAGGTGGTTCCGCCGATGCCTACCGGATCCACGAGCCTCGACGAGCCCTTGCTCAGTCAGACGCGTGAGTAGTACCCGCACACGTGCGCTCGATTCTTTCAGTCCGGTTGCCAGTTCATCAGCGGATTGGGGACCCGTCGACTTCAGTTCCTGGATCATTCGCAATTGAAGGAGTGTCAGTCGTTGCCCGGTGCTCTCTTCGAAGTCGAGCACGAATCGAACCGTCTCCACATCCGATCCACTGGTGGGAACGGAGACAACCACAGAGGAGGTGGTGGATCGCGAATAGTCAGGCTCACCACGCCCCGCACGCAGAAGCTGGTCGAAGATCTCGCGCACACCGCGCCCTGCCCGGTCTACGATTCCGGCGCGTTTGAAGGCATCCGCGATGATGGGGCTGCGTGGACGGGAGTCTTCGAGGAGGTTGTCCAGGGTGATCCCCGCCGGAAACCCTCCCGGACTCGACACGCGGAAGGTGTCATCATCCAACTCCACGGAGATCGGACCGAGGGATGCGTAGTCCCGATGTACGAGAGCATTCGCGACGACCTCGCGGATTACCGGCTCAGGCACGCGGCGGATCCCGACCCGGTGGAGGCCCACGAAGACCTCTTGTTCTGTGTTGCGTGTCTCGATTAAGTCATAGATGCGGGCGGCGGCTCTGAAGAGGGGGGCACGAACGACCTCGGACGTCACGATTTGGCCTTCTCGCAGTTCAGTGAAAACGACTTCCGACGTCGGAACAAAACGCGCCAGGGCACCTTCCGTTCCGAAGACCAGAATCGCGCCCAGGGTCAGCGGGTCCGGGCCCGGAACAATGAGACGGAGTGCGCGAAGCACATCCTCGTCACTGGCCGAAGCCAGAACCCCGTCACCCCTCCGTGAACCGCACATCACGCGGAAGCGTTCGAACTCCTGCGGGTCGAGGTCATCCCACGTGGCCCCACGCGCAGGAGTCGATGCATAGTCACGGCCCTGTGCGGAGAGTCCGGTGGAGAGCATCTCATGAAGGGGGTAGGGAACGCACTCAGGTTCACCCTTGGCATCGAGCCGGCGCCGAAGATATCTGCCTCCGGACGTGCCGACTGGGGAAACTTCATTCGGCACGTCGATCACCGCAACCGTGTGATTCCCGACGGTGACCAGCTCGACGAGCGTCGCAACCGGAGGCTCGGTCCGGTTGAGGATCATCGCTTGTAGAAGATGCGGTTCTGTCGTCGGGCCGTGCCGGGCATCCAGTCCCGTGATTGAGCCATCGTCCTCAACGCCGAGGAACAGGATTCCACCCTCACCGTTCGCCAGGCAGGTGACAGCCTCGACGATCGTGTCGTCTCTGAGGTGCTGGCGGGTTCCACGCTTGAACTCGGTTCGCAACGTCTCACCGGCTGCAGCGATTTCCTGAAGTTCCCTCGGCGTCATCTCCCAAAGTTACCTAAAGTTATGGTACTCCGCAAGGGTTTCGATATTGACTACCAAAGTTTTGCAAACATTGGTGTGAAACAGCGACGAGGCCAACGCCGCACTAGGCGTGCGGCATGTCCGCGAAGCGCGAGAAGTGCCCGTGGAAACCGACGGTGACCGTCGCCGTCGGGCCGTTCCGGTGCTTCGCCACGATGAGGTCGGCCTCGCCGGCTCGCGGGTTGTCCTTCTCGTAGGCACTCTCGCGGTGCAGCAGGATCACCATGTCGGCGTCCTGCTCGAGGGAGCCCGACTCGCGGAGATCGGAGAGGGCCGGCTTCTTGTCGGCGCGCTGCTCTGGGCCACGGTTCAGCTGGGAGAGCGCGATGACGGGAACCTGCAGCTCCTTCGCCATCAGCTTCAGGGCCCGGGAGAACTCACTGACCTCCTGCTGCCGGGACTCGACGCGCTTGCCCGACGTCATCAGCTGCAGGTAGTCGATGATGACCATCTTCAGACCCACGCGCTGCTTCAGCCGCCGGCATTTGGCGCGGATCTCGACGAGCGTCATGTTGGGGCTGTCGTCGATGTAGAGCGGCGAGTCGTTGATGCGGCCGCGGGTGGCGGCGATCTTGGTCCAGTCGTTGCTCTCGACCGTTCCCTTTCTCATGTTCTGCAGGGGAATGGATGATTCGGCGGAGAGCAGACGCATGGCGATCTCACTCCGCCCCATCTCGAGCGAGAAGAAGATCGAGGGCATGTCGTGCTTGATGGACGCCGCACGGGCGAAGTCGAGCGCGAGGGTCGACTTACCGAGAGCGGGGCGCGCAGCGACGATGATGAGCTGACCCGGGTGCAGGCCGTTGGTCAGCATGTCGAGTTCGGCGAAGCCGGTCGGGACACCCGTCATCTGGCCCTCGCGGCCCTTCGCCGCCTCGATCTCGTCGATGGCCGCGCTCACGGCGGTCGTCAGAGGCACGTAGTCCTCGGTCTCCGTGTTGCCGTTGACGGCGTAGATCTCGGCCTGGGCGTTGTTCACCAGGTCCATCACCTCGCCCTCGCTGGCGTAGCCCATCTGCACGATGCGCGTGCCAGCCTCCACGAGACGCCTGAGGATGGCCTTCTCCGCCACGATCGACGCGTAGTACCCGGCGTTCGCTGCGGTCGGCACGAGGCTTGTGAGCGTGTGCAGATACTCGGCTCCGCCGGCCCGCGTGAGGTCGCCGGATTTCGTGAGCTCGTCGGTCACCGCGATGACGTCGGTCGGCTCGCCGTGCGAGTACAGGTTCAGGATCGCGTCGAACACGAACTCGTGCTTGGGGATGTAGAAGTCCGCGCCACGCACGACCTCGACGACGTCGGCCACAGCGTCTTTGCTGAGCAGCATTCCGCCGAGGGCACTCTGCTCGGCCAGCAGGTCGTGCGGGGGAGTACGTTCGTGACCCCGGGTCTCGCCGATCGACCTCGTGTCGCCTGTCAGGCCGAGATGCGCTATCGACACCCGAACTCCTCTTCTCGTGATCTCAGGCTTACCGCCACCGTCTGACATCCGGGCGACATGACACGCGAGCGATGCTGGCTAAGACTAGGAACCGCGTGTGACCGTGCACAAATCAGGCTGTGTATAACTCTGTGGAATTAAACGGGTAAACGCGGCGAGTCTTGTGCACAACATGTGGAATCAGCTGTGTAGAACAAAGAATTTTTTGCCGCAAAAGAGCCCTTGATCAGGCTTTTAATATTCCCACAGCCTGTGGACTGATGAATGTTTGAATGCGGAGTTGAATGTTGGTAACCCGACACGCCCTGTGTACAAAACACTTGACAAAAACGACGAAGGAGGGGAGCGCTCGAAGCGCCCCCCTCCTTCGGGTTACAGACTATTTTGCGGCTACGACCTGGATGGTGATGGTCGCGCTGAGGTCGTCACGGAGGCGGATGGAAGCCTCGTGGGTACCTGTCGACTTGATCGGCGTGGTGATCTCCACCTTGCGTCGATCGATCGATCCGAAGCCCGCAGCAGCGACCGCGTCAGCGATAGCGCTCGGCTTGACGGAACCGAACAGGCGTCCTTCTTTGCCCGCCTTGATGGCGAGCTTGACGACGTTGTTCTCGAGAACCTGCTTGAGGTGCTGGGCCTCTTCGATCGTTGCGAGTTCGCGGGCGGTGCGGGCAGCCTTGATCGATTCGATCTGCTTCTCGCCACCGCGGCTCCACGTCACCGCGAAGCCCTGGGGGATCAGGTAGTTGCGCGCGAAGCCGTTCTTGACCTCGACGACATCACCTGCGGAACCGAGGCCGGAGACCTCGTGCGTGAGAATGAGTTTCGACATTGTGAGTTCCTACCTGCCCGAGCCGGCGTAGGGCAGCAGGGCCATCTCGCGGGCGTTCTTGACTGCACGGGCGATGAGACGCTGCTCCTGCACGGAGACGCCGGTGATGCGACGAGCACGGATCTTTCCGCGCTCGGAGATGAACTTGCGGAGGGTGTTGACGTCTTTGTAGTCAATGACGCCGACGCGGATCGACTTCGCGGGGGCGGCATTCTTGCCGTCTTTCCCCTTGCGGATCGGCTTGCGGCGGTCGCCGCTGCTCTTTCCAGCCATGGTTGTTCTGCTTTCTGAAAAAGGTGAAGTTTAGAAGGGGGTCTCGTCGCTGAAGCTGCCTGGAGTGTTCCAGACATCAGCGCCGCCACCGGAGGTAGCCGTTGCGGGCGCGCTTGCGGCCCACGGCTCGTCGCCGCCACTGGCAACCTGGCCACGCCCGCCGCCGCCACCGGCGGAGCCGGAGGATGAGGCACGGGTGACCTGGGCCGTCGCATAACGGAGGCTGGGACCGATCTCGTCGACCTCGAGCTCGATGGAGGTGCGCTTTTCGCCCTCTTTCGTCTCGTAGGAACGCTGGCGCAGGCGACCGGTCGCAACGACACGGGAACCCTTCGTCAGCGAACCGGCCACGTGTTCAGCGAATTCACGCCAGACACTTGCACGAAGGAACAGTGCTTCGCCGTCTTTCCAGTCGTTCGACGCACGATCGAACGTGCGCGGCGTGGAAGCGATGGTGAAGTTGGCAACCGCCAGCCCATTCTGCGTGTAACGCAGCTCAGGATCTCCGGTGAGGTTGCCGACCACGGTGATGACGGTTTCGCCAGCCATGGTCGACTACTCGGCGGTTGCAGCGGCAGGCGCGGCCGGAGCAGCAGCTGCCGGAGCGGCATCGGCAGCAGGAGCGGCATCGGCAGCAGGAGCAGCGTCAGCAGCAGGCTTCGACGCAGCCTTGACCGCAGCAGCGGCACGAGCCGCGGGTGCAGCAGGAGCAGACGACTTGCCGGCGGTCGCGGACGACGAGGAGGGAGCCGACGAAGACGACGAAGCCGAAGAGGACTTCGGGTTCGCGGCAGCGCGGGCAGCCTTGGCCTCGGCGAGCTTCGCAGCCTCGGCGACCTGGGCGATGGCCTCTTCGGCACGCAGCACCTTGGTGCGCATGACGGCTTCGGACAGCTTCAGCTGGCGGTCGAGCTCCTTGGTGGAGTCGGCCGTTGCGGTCAGCTTCACGACGGCGTAGATGCCTTCGGTCTTCTTGTTGATCTCGTAAGCCAGGCGACGGCGTCCCCAGATGTCGACGTTGTCGACGGTGCCGCCATCCTTGCGGATGACGTTCAGGAACTTGTCGAGGCTCGGAGCCACGGTGCGCTCATCGATTTCTGGATCGAGGATGACCATGAGTTCGTATTTGTGCGTCACTAACCCACCTCCTTTGGACTAGATCGGTCACAGACGTTCTGTGACAGGAGGGTGTGTGCAGCAGTCATGACCCGCGTGGGAGAACCCCACTGGGTGTAGACAACCTGTAGAGCTTACCAGATCTGGTCTTCGATCGGGGGGCGCCACTAGAGTGACCCTCGTGGGTCTCAAACGGGTCGGTCTGGTGTCGTTGCACACCTCCCCTCTTGCGACTCCCGGATCGGGTGATGCCGGTGGGCTGAACGTCTACGTGGTGGCTCTGGCGGAGCAGCTCGCAGCGCTCGGGCTCGAGGTCGAACTCCTCACGCGCGCGGCCAGCCCCGATCATCCGGAGACCGGGTACACCAGTGCCGGAGTTCCGGTGCGGTTCCTGCGGGCGGGCCCTGCCGAGCCCGTGCCGAAAGACGATCTCGCCCGCCACATGAACGCGTTCCGGGATGCCCTGAGGGCTCTGCCGCGGTTCGATCTCCTGCATTCCCACTACTGGTTGTCGGGTGCCGGCGCCCTGATGGTGGCCGAGGAGCAGGGGATTCCGCACATCCAGAGCCTGCACACGGTCGCCGCCCTCAAGAACGAACACCTTGCGCCCGGAGACCGGCCGGAGCCGAACGAACGGCTCTGGGCGGAGCAGAGGCTCGTGCAGGATTCGGCGGCGACGATTGCCTCGACCCTCGAGGAGGCCCGCGCGATCGTGCAAGCCTACGACGCGGAGACCCTGCGTGTGAAGATCGTTCCCCCGGGGGTCGACACCGGACTGTTCCACCCGGTCAGGCAGGTGGACGGGCCGAGGATCTTCGACTGGCCGGCCCCTGTGGACGAGGAGAGGAGACGCGGCATACTCGTGCTCGGCCGCATCCAGCCGCTGAAGGGCCAGGATCTCGCCATCCGGGCTCTCGCTGAAATACCCGCCGAACGCCGGCCCCTGCTCACCATCGCGGGGGCGCCGACGCCGGGTGAGAAGAAGTACGAGAAGTCGCTGCACACTCTCGTCGACGAACTCGGCCTGGCGGATGACGTCGTGTTCGTCGGAACCCAGACCCGGGATGTCGCGGCCGAGCTCATCAGGCAGTCCGCACTGCTGCTCATCCCGTCGCACTCCGAGACGTTCGGGCTGGTCGCTCTCGAAGCGGCTGCATCGGGTACCCCTGTCATCGCCTCCCGCAGCACGGGAACGGGCAGTTCGGTCATCCACCGCTCCACAGGAGTGCTGCTCGGAACCCGCGACCCGGCCGCCTGGGGGCAGGCCATCGACGAGCTGCTCTCCGACCCCAGGCAGCTCGGTGCCCTCTCGCTCAAGGCGACCCGGCACGCGTTGCAGCACACCTGGAAGCTCACCGCCGAGCTCACGATGGTGGCCTACCGGGATGCCGTCAGGGAGAACCAGTGGCTTCGGCCGAGATGAGCTGACGGAGCCAGGCATCCAGATCGGCCGCGGTCATCCTCGTTTACAACGACGGCGGCGACGACGACGAGCGCGACTACGGCGAAGACGCGCGCGCAGCGAACCAGGCGAGCAGGCGGCGGGTCGCCTCCTGCTCGCCGAGCGGGCCCTCTTCGAGGCGCAGTTCCAGGAGGAAACGGTAGGCCTCGCCGACGTCACGGCCGGGCGTGAGGCCCAGGATCGCCATGATCTGTTCGCCGTTGAGGTCGGGCCGCGTCGAATCGAGCTCCTCCTGCGAGGCGAGCTCGGCGATCCGCGTCTCGAGGTCGTCGTAGGCAAACGACAGGCGATCGGCCTTCCGAACGTTCCGAGTGGTCACGTCTGCCCGCACCAGGATGTGCAGTCGCTCGAGGAGTGGGCCAGCATCCCGTACATAGCGGCGAACGGCTGAGTCGGTCCAGGCGCCGTCGGTGTAGCCGAAGAACCGCAGGTGCAGTTCGATCAGCCGCGCCACCGCCGCGATGGTGTCGTTGTCGAAACGCAGCGCCTTCAGCCGCTTCTTCGCAAGCTTCGACCCGACCAGGTCGTGGTGGTGGAACGACACGACCCCGCCGGGCTCGAGTCGCCTCGTTGCCGGCTTTCCGATGTCGTGGAGCAGCGCTGCGAGTCGCAGCACGAGATCGGGGGCGCCGTCGAACTGTCGCGAGCGCTCGAGGTCGATCGCCTGGTCGAGCACCGTCAGGCTGTGCTGGTAGACGTCTTTGTGGTGGTGGTGTTCGTCCATCTCGAGGCTGAGTGCGGGGATCTCGGGCAGCACGAAGGCGGCGAGCCCCGACTCGACCAGCAGTTCGATGCCGCGGCGAGGGGCCGGTGAGAGCAGCAGTTTACTCAGCTCCTCGTTGACGCGCTCGGCGCTGATGATCTCGATCCGACCGGCCATCTCGTCGAGGGCGAACCGCGTCTCGTCGTCGACCGTGAAATCGAGCTGGGCGGTGAAACGCACGGCCCGGAGCATTCGGAGCGGGTCGTCGCCGAACGACACCTCGGGCGTCGACGGGGTTCGGAGCACACCGGCGAGCAGGTCATCCATTCCCCCGGAGGGATCGACGAGAACCAGCTCGGGGAGCTTCAGCGCGAGCGCGTTCACCGTGAAGTCACGCCGCAGCAGGTCGGCCTCGAGTGAGGTGCCGAACTCCACGGAAGGCTTACGACTGGCCTGGTCGTAGACATCCGAACGGTACGTCGTGATCTCCACCGTCTCACCGGCGATCCGCGCGCCGATCGTGCCGTAGGCCCGGCCGATGTCCCAGTGGGCGTCGGCGAGCGGCTTCACGATCCGGAGGATCTCGTCGGGCGTCGCGTCCGTAGTGAGATCGAGGTCGTGCACGGTGCGGCCGAGGAAGGCATCGCGCACCGGCCCGCCGACGAGCGCGAGGTCGAAACCCGCCGCCCGGAACGCACCGGCGAGCTCGGAGATGGGCGACGATGCCGCCAGTTCGGCCAGGAAGCTGAGGGAGTCTGCCACGGAACGCACCCCGTCACCCTACTGGCCGAAGCTGCCGACCAGCGAGGCCTACGTGCCCTCCTCAGGCCGACACCCTAGAATCACTGGCATGGATGCGGCGTTAGATTCGGGCGTCCGCCGCAGCCCGAGACGTGACTTCCGGCTGGCCCCGGCGGGCCGGTTCGGTCGTCTGGCGGCGGTTGTCGCGGTCGTCACGCTTGCACTGCTCTGGATGCTCGGCGGCACCGTCCCGGCCGAAGCCGCAAGCACGCCCGCACCCTCTGCGCCTGTCACCGCTGCGCCCGCGACCACCTCCCCCACCGGCGATGCGAACACCGGCCCCGCCGCTCCGACCGGCAGCACAGCCGCGACCGGCACCGTCGTCGTGTCTCTCGCCCCCGACAGCGCCGGAGTGCTGGCGGCCGGAGCCGACCTGGCCGTCACAGTGAGCATCGCCAACACGACGGGCTCCGCGCTGCCACCGGGGAGCATCCACCTCTGGCTCGACCGCACCCCCCTCAGCACCCGGGACGATCTGAGCACCTGGCTCACCCCCTCGACGAGCTCGACGCAGTCACGCGACTCCGTGGCGACAGACGTGGCCGCACCCGGGCTGGCTGCTGGCGCGACCGGCACCTTCCGGGCGACGCTTCCCGCCGCCGAGCTCAGGCTCAACACCTTCGGGGCCTACGGGATCGAGGCCACCTACACCGCTGAGACAACCCTCGTCGACACCCGGAACACCGTCGTCTGGTCGGCCGGTTCTCCCGAACGGGAGACCTCGGTCGCGGCGATCATGCCGCTCACCGCCCCCGCCGGCGCGCAGGGGCTGCTCACCGCAGCAGAGCTCAACACGTACACCTCAGCCGGCGGTGTGCTCGCCCGCAAGCTCGACTCGGTCGTCGACCGGCCTGTCACGCTCGCGATCGATCCGATGGTCATCGTCTCGATCCGGGTGCTCGGCACTGCTGCACCGCAGTCGTCGCTCGACTGGTTGGCCCGGCTCGCGTCCGCCACGAACCCCACGTTCCCGCTGTCGTACGCCGACTCCGACATCGCGATCGAGCGCCAGGCCGGCGCCGCGAACCTGCTCACGCCGACGTCCTTCGACTACGCACTCTCGAGCGCCAACTTCCAGGTCACGCCGACACCCGATCCGTTCGCCCTGCCGGGGCAGGTGGCGACGGATGCCGCGGGCACGGGCTCCGGCTCGGCGACCACCACCACGACCAGCACGTCGACCAGCACCGGTGCCACCGCGGCCCCCGCCACCCCGGGCTCCACCCCTACACCCACCACCGCGCCGGCGCCCGGCTCACTGCCCACCCTCGCCGACCTCACCGCCTGGAACTACACCCGCACCGACGTCGCCTGGCCCGCAGCCGGCACCGTGACGACCGACGACCTCAACTTCTTCGCAGCCGCAGGGCTCGGAACGAGCATCCTGAGCACCGACAACGTGGCCCTGCCCGCCTCAGAGGACAACCTCACGCCCAGCGCCCCAGCCACCATCGGTGACAAGAGCGCCGTGCTCGTCGATGCCGGGCTCTCGGATGCCCTGCAGACGGCCGCCGCAGCAACGACCGACACGGGGCTCGACGCGGCCCTGGCCGAAGTGTCCGGCATGCTCGCGATCGCCGACGCCGAGGGCGGCCAGGGGCCGCCAGCACTCGTGGTCGACCTCGGCAGGCAGGCTCCCGCCACGGCGTTCGGTGTCGGCCGGGCCCTCGACCTCGTCGAGTCGCTGCCCTGGTCGGCGAACCGCGGGCTCTCCGACGTGCTCAGCGTGCCGAGCCTCGGCGTCAGCGTGAAGAACAGCGACGAGCCGGCCACGCGGCGGGACACCGTTGCCGCAATGCTCGACTTCGAGCGCCAGGTCGGGGACTTCGCCTCCGTGCTGGCCACGCCCGAACTCCTCACCGGCAGACAGCGCGCAACCCTGCTCGCGGTGCTCGCGCAGTCCTGGTCTGCTGACCCGACCGGCCGCACGGCGGCCGAGGCCGACTACGCGAACCTCACGACGACGACGCTCGACTCGGTCAAGATCATCGACGGCAGCAACATCAACCTCTTCGCCACGAGCAGCGAGGTGCCCGTGCTCATCAGCAACGATCTCAACCAGCCCGTCACCGTCGAGCTGCAGGTCACCCCCTCGAACGGTCGCCTCGTCGTGGAACCGGGGCGCATCGAGGTCGTGGTCGAGGCGAAGTCGCAGAAGACGGCCCGCGTGCCCGTGAAGGCTGCGGTGGCGAGCGGCCAGGTCGACCTGCGCCTCGAGATCTTCAGCCCGTCAGGTGTCTCCATCAACCAGGCAGCACCGCGCCAGATCAATGTGAGCGCGGACTGGGAGGGCATCGGCACGATCGTGATCGGCGTCCTGGCCGCCGCCCTGCTGGCTTTCGGCATCGTGCGGCAGGTTCTGAAGCGCCGACGGGCGAAGGCCGCGTGCGCTGCCGAGTCGGTGTCTCCCGCGAGGGCCTCGGATTCTCCCCCCGCGGCTCCGGATGCTCCCCCCACCGAAAGCGGATCCGATGGCTGAGCGCAGCATCGTCCGTTCCAGCACCCTGCTCGCCGGTGGCACGATCATCTCGCGCATCCTCGGGTTCATCAAGGCCATCGTTCTGGCGGGAGCCATCGGCCTCGCCGCATCCGGTGACGCCTTCGCAGCGGGAAACCAGCTGCCGAACACGATCTACGTCATCGTCGCCGGCGGCGCCCTGAGCGCCGTTCTGGTCCCACAGATCGTCCGCAGCGCCCTGCACTCAGACGGCGGGGTCGCATACATCAACAAGCTCGTCACCATCGCCCTCCTGGTGCTCGCCGCGGCAGCGCTTGTCGCCACGCTGCTGGCTCCCCTGCTGGTGCGGGTCACCGTGTCGGGGCTCACACCCGAGCAGACCGACCTGGCCATCGCCTTCGCCTACTGGTGCCTTCCCCAGATCTTCTTCTACGGGGTCTACACGATCCTCGGCGAAGTGCTGAACGCCCGCAACTCCTTCGGTCCCTTCACTCTGGCGCCGATCCTCAACAACATCGTCGCGCTCGCCGGGCTCGTCGTGTTCATCGCGGTGTTCGGCTCCGACCCGAACGGTTACCTGCCACTCAGCTGGTGGACGCCCTCCTCCATCGCCTTGCTGGCCGGCTCAGCCACACTCGGCATCGGCGTTCAGGGGCTCGTTCTGTTCTTCTTCTGGCGGCGCGTGGGCCTCCGCTACCGGCCCGACTTCCGCTGGCGCGGGGTGGGGCTCAAGGAGACAGGCAGGATTGCCAGCTGGTCGTTCGGCATGATCCTCGTCACCACTGCCGCAGGGCTGGTCGAGACCAACGTGGTCTCGACCGCATCCGGAGACGGCAAGGCCTCGCTCGCCGTGCTGGCGAACGCGTGGCTGATCTTCATGCTGCCGCACTCGGTTGTCGCCGTTTCGATCGCCACCGCCTACTTCACGCGGATGAGCGAGAACGCCTCGATCGGCAGTACGGAGGGTGTGCGGGCCGACCTCTCGGCCTCGATCCGGCAGATCACCGTCATCATGTTGCTGGCCGGCACGGTTCTGGTCGTTGTGGCCTTCCCGTTCGGACGCGTGATGATCGACTCGTTCTCCGGGGCGACCGGCATCGGCTCCGTGCTCATCGCTTTTCTTCTCGGCCTACCCGCCTTCAGCATTCTGTTCGTTCTCCAACGGGCCTTCTTCGCCCTCGGCGACACCCGCACCCCGTTCTTCACCAACCTGTTCCAGGCGATCGTCTTCTCGATCGGCAGCCTGCTCGTACTGGTTCTCGTGCCCAAGGAGTTCGTCGGCGTCGGCGTGGCGCTCTGCCTCTCCGGCGCCGGCACCCTCCAGACACTTCTGGCGGCGTTCATCATGCGTCGAAAACTCGGCGGCGGCGGTCGCCGGGTGGTTTCGAGCTTCGGCAAGGATGCCCTCGCCGCCGTTCCCGCCGCGGCGACGGGTGTCGTGGTGTTCCTGCTCTTCGGCGGGGCGTCGGCCGACGGCTTCGCCCTCTCCGGCCGACTCCAGGCCATCGTCGTGATGGTGATCGTTGGCGCTGCCATGGCGCTGGTGTATCTCGGCGGTCTGCGGGTGCTGCGCTCATCCGAGCTGACGGATGCCCTGCGACCCATCCTCGGCCGACTCAGACGGAGCGCGTAGCGTCGATCCCGGCCAGGAACGGCTGCACGAGCTCCAGCACCGGGCCCGACGGGAACAGCGTGTCACCGTGCCCGCGCCCGGGGAGCGGCTCGAAGCGCGCGTGCGGCATCAGCTCCGCGGCACGCTCGGAGTCGATGTAGCGCTGCCGGTCATCCGTGCCCGCCAGCAGCAGAGCCGGGGTCTGGATGCTCGCAAGCCTCTTCTCGTCCACACCCTGTTCGACAGCCAACTGACGGAAGTACGCCTGCAGCGCGACCGGGTCGTTCGCGAGGAAGGCGTTCGTCGTGGCCGGATCGATCGTGACACCCGCCTCTGCCTCCCAGCCGTCCAGGAACGCACGCATCCCGCCCGATTCGAGCGCCTCGTCGTAGCCCGGAAAGAACAGAGAGCTCACGGTTCCCTCCCCCAGGCGGTAGGTCCCACCGGCCGAGATGAGCGAGAGCATCCGTTCGGGGTGCGCGTCGGCCAGGGAGAACCCCACCCGGGCGCCGAACGAGTAGCCCATGAAGTGCGCGGCGTCGATTCCGGCGGCGTCGTACACCGTGAGGAGATCCTGGATTACGAGCGTCATCGCGTAGTCGGCGGGGCCGTGCGGCTTGCCGCTCAGGCCGTGCCCGCGCATGTCGACGAGGATCAGCCGGTAGTCGTTCCGGAGCGCCTTCACGTAGCCGAACCCGCGCCAGATGGCCCGCGACAGGGCCGACCCGTGCACGAGCACGAGCGGCGTGCCGGTGCCGGCCTCCTGGTACGCAATGCGTGTGCCGTCGACGGGATTGAATGCTTCGCTCACCCTCCCATCATGCCTGTGCGCAAACCCCGAGCGCTGGAATACGCGACGGTTAGGATGTGTTGAAGCCTTCAGTACCACAGAAGCCGGTGACGCCGTCGCCGCAATCAAGGAGCTTGTCGATGCGACAGATCATCATCATCGGGTCCGGTCCTGCCGGGTTCACTGCAGCAATCTACGCCGCGCGCGCGGGCCTCGAGCCTCTGCTGATCGCGTCGAGCGTCGAAGCCGGCGGTGAGCTCATGAAGACCACGGAGGTCGAGAACTTCCCGGGCTTCCCCGAGGGCATCCAGGGCCCCGACCTCATGACCAAGCTGCAGGAGCAGGCCGAGAAGTTCGGCACAGAGGTTCTTCTCGACGATGTGACGAGCGTCGACTTCTCCGGCGACATCAAGAAGGTCTCCACGGGCTACAGCGGCGACTTCGAAGCCCAGGCCATCATCTTCTCCACGGGTTCCGCCTACCGCAAGCTCGGTCTTGACGACGAAGAGCGCCTGAGCGGCCGTGGAGTCTCCTGGTGTGCCACCTGCGACGGGTTCTTCTTTAAGAAGAAGACGATCGCCGTGATCGGCGGCGGCGATTCTGCAATGGAGGAGGCGACCTTCCTCACGCGCTTCGCCGACAAGGTCTACCTCATCCACCGCAAGGACACCCTGCGGGCATCCAAGATCATGCAGGAGCGTGCGTTCGCGAACGACAAGATCGAGTTCGTCTTCAACTCGGCCGTCGTCGGTATCAGCGGCGAGAACACGGTCGAGAGCCTGAAGCTCGAGAACACGGTCACCGGTGAGCTGAGCGAACTTCCCGTACAGGGCCTGTTCGTGGCGATCGGCAACGACCCGCGCACCCACCTGGTGCACGGCCAGCTCGACCTCACGACGTCCGGCACGATCGCGGTTGCCGGCCGCTCGTCGAAGACCAACATCGCGGGCGTGTTCGCGGCCGGCGACGTCATCGACGACACCTACCGCCAGGCTGCGACTGCTGCGGCCTCCGGTACCGTTGCTGCCCTGGACGCCGAGCACTACCTCGCCGGTCTCGCCGAGGCGTCGGCGATCGCCGAGTTGCGCGACGCAGAGGCTGAGATCGAGCTCATCGATTCCCTGCAGTCCACCCAGTCCTGAATCCCCCGATCACAATCGTTTTCAAACAAGAGAGTGAGTAAACAATGTCAAATGCGTCAGCAGTGACCGATGCCAGCTTCGAAGCCGATGTACTGAACTCGGACGAAACGATCCTCGTCGACTTCTGGGCCGAGTGGTGTGGCCCCTGCCGCGCCGTCTCGCCCATCCTCGACCAGATCGCATCTGAGCACTCGAGCAAGATCAAGATCGTCAAGCTCAACGTCGACGAGAACCCGCAGACGGCTGCGAAGTACCAGATCACGTCGATCCCCGCCATGAAGGTGTACCGCGGCGGAGAGGTCGTCAAGACCATCATCGGTGCCAAGCCGAAGGCTGCGCTCGAGAGCGACCTGGCCGCCTACCTCGCCTAGAGCGAGGGTCACGACAGAACCGCACGAGCCCGATCGGCAGCACGACCGCCCGTCAGGCCCCCAGGGTCCGGACCACACGATGTGGGTCCGGACCCTTTTTCTTTTTCGATAGCATGGAATTTCGCCTCTTGATGGAAGTGCACGTGAGCAGCCAAAACACCCCGTCGTCATCGGGAACCAACCTCGATCCCTGGTACAACAACTACGCCGAGCGGGCAGCCGGCCTGTCGGTGTCCGAGGTGCGGGCCCTGTTCGCCGTGGCCTCCCGGCCCGAGGTCGTCTCCCTGGCCGGTGGAATGCCGTACGTGTCGGCGCTTCCCCAGGATCTGGTGATCGATGCCATGAACCGTGTGATGGTCGACCACGGTCCCGTCGCGCTCCAGTACGGTTCGGGCCAGGGTGTGCCGAAGCTCCGCGAACACATTCTCGAAGTGATGGCTCTGGAGGGCATCCGGGGCAGCGTCGATGACGTGGTCGTGACCACCGGATCGCAACAGGCACTCGACCTCATCACCAAGCTGTTCATCAACCCGGGCGATGTCATCCTGGCCGAGGCACCGAGCTATGTGGGGGCGATCGGGGTGTTCCGCTCCTACCAGGCCGACGTCGAGCACGTGCTCATGGACGACGACGGTCTGATTCCGGATGCTCTGCGAGAGGCGATCGTGCGCGTCAGGTCCTCCGGGCGCACCATCAAGTTCCTGTATACGATCCCGAACTTCCACAACCCGGCCGGGGTGACGCTCTCCGCCGAACGGCGTGAGGAAGTGCTGCAGATCTGTGGGTCCGAGGGGATCCTCGTGCTCGAAGACAATCCTTACGGCCTGCTCTACTTCGACGGGCCCCCGCCCCAGGCGCTACGCAGCACAGAAGACGAGGGCGTCATTTACCTCGGCTCCTTCTCGAAGACCCTTGCACCAGGATTCCGCATTGGATGGGCCATTGCACCGCACGCAATTCGGGAAAAGCTTGTTCTGGCCGCAGAATCCGCGATTCTCTGCCCTAGTTCCTTCAGTCAGCTCGTCATCTCGGAGTACCTCGAGACGGCCGATTGGAAGGGCCAGATCAACACCTTCCGGGGTGTCTATGAAGAGCGCAAGAACACGATGCTCGCGGCCCTCACCGAGTATCTCCCGGAGCTCAGCTGGACCAAGCCCAACGGCGGCTTCTACGTGTGGCTGACGCTGCCCGACTACCTCGACACCAAACAGATGCTGCCGCGTGCGGTGAAGGAACTCGTCGCCTACACCCCGGGAACCGCCTTCTATGCCGACGGGGTCGGACGCAACAAGATCCGGCTCTCGTACTGCTACCCGACACCCGATCAGATCAAGCTCGGTATCCGCCGCCTGACCACCGTCATCAATGGCGAGATCGACCTCCTCGAGACCTTCCACGCCACCGGCCCGCTCGCCACCATCCGATCCGCGCAATCGTTCTCTGCCCCACCACCAGACATGGACTGACAATGACCGACACCAGAGCAACTCGAACCGCCGTCGTACTGGCCGGCGGGATCTCCCATGAGCGCGACGTTTCCCTGAGGTCGGGAAGGCGTGTTGCGGATTCTCTCCTCGCTCGCGGGCATCGGGTCAGCATGCGTGAGCCGGATTCGTCCCTGCTCGCCTTTCTGGAAGCCACTGCCCCCGACCTGGTCTGGCCGGCGCTCCACGGGGCGAGCGGAGAGGACGGTTCCCTCCGGGCATTGCTCGACGCCCAGGGGATCGCCTATGTCGGTTCAGAAGCCGCCGCCGCACAGCTGGCCTGGCACAAGCCCACCGCGAAAGTGCTGGTGTCCCGTGCCGGATTCAACACCCCGGATTCAGTCACGCTGCCGCGCGAGACCTTTCGCGAGCTCGGCGCCACTCAGGTACTCGACGGTGTACTGAAGCACCTGGGTACGTCCCTCGTCGTCAAGCCGGCCATGGGTGGATCGGCACAGGGGGTGACCGTCGTCGCCGAGGCGTCCGATCTGCCTAGAGCAGTCGTCGACGCCTATACGTACGGCGACATCGCCCTGATCGAGAAGGAGGTTCTGGGCACAGAAGTCTCTGTCGGAGTCATCGACACCGGCGAGGGTCCTTTTGCCCTTCCGGCGGTAGAAATAGTGCCACGATCAGGGGTTTATTCTTTCGAGGCACGCTACAGCGCGGGGGAGACGCAGTTCTTCACCCCCGCTCGACTGGACGAGAGCGTCGCTGCCGCCGCTTCCGAAGCGGCCCTCGCAATCCACCAGACGCTGGGTCTTCGACACCTCTCCCGCATCGACCTGATCATCGACGCCTCGGGTGCACCCTGGTTCCTCGAGGCCAACGTGATGCCTGGCCTCACCGAGACATCCCTGGTGCCCCAGGCCATCGTTGCTGCTGGTCTCGACCTCGGTTCGGTCTACGAGGCGCTCGGCGAGGTTGCGATTCGCGACGCCCGCTGACGCGGACCACCGCAGGGCCACTTGACCCGTCAGTCCACGCGAACCGCGGTCCTCGACAGCTCTACTTGTATCGGGGGCCTTCTACTCGAATCGGGGGCCGGCCGAGCCGAAGGTCGGCTCTCCCATCTCTGCCAGGATCCGGTTGAGGTCCTGGATCGTCGCGAAATCGATGACGATCTGACCTCTAGTGGCGCCGAGGCTCACCTTGACCCGCGTGTTCAGGCGGTCGCCCAGGCGTTCAGCGATCTCGTCGAGGTGATCGTTTCGTCGGCCTGCGGTGGGGCGCACACGTTTCGCCCGCGGCGCCCGGGATGCGACAGCCTCTGCAGCGCGCACAGAGAGATCTTCGTTGACGATCTTGTCCGCGAGCCTGCTCATCTCCTCCGCGTCGACCACCGACAGGATGGCGCGAGCGTGTCCGGCGCTCAGCACGCCGGCTGCGACCCGCCGCTGCACGCTGGTGGGCAGCTTAAGAAGCCGGATCGTGTTGGTGATCTGAGGCCGCGATCGCCCGATCCGGGTCGCCAGCTGGTCCTGGGTGATGTCGAAATCAGCCAGCAGCTGTTGATAGGCCGACGCCTCTTCGAGCGGGTTGAGCTGCGACCGGTGCAGGTTCTCCAGTAGTGCATCGCGCAGCATGTTCTCGTCCGCGGTCTCTTTGATGACCGCCGGGATCGTTTCGAGGCCCAGTTCCCGACTTGCTCGGAGTCGACGCTCCCCCATGACGAGTTCGTACTGCTGATCGGCGGTACCGACCTTCGTCAGCTCACGCACCACGATGGGCTGCAAGACGCCGACTTCGCGGATGGAGGCGACCAATTCGGCCAGATCGTCCGCGTCGAACTCGATTCGGGGCTGTTTCGCGTTCGGAACGATGCTTTTCGGGGCCAGATTGGCCAAACGAGCGCCGGGGACGGAGACCAACTCCGGCTCGGTCTCGCTGCGCTCGGCGAAGAAGACGTCGACGGGGCTCACCGAGCGGGTCTCGTCCAGTGTGGGAATCAGGGATCCGATTCCCCGACCCAGACCCGTGCGCTTGGGGTTAGCCATTTTTTCGTGCTCCTCTTCGTGCTATTTCTGATGCGGCCTCGAGATACGAGAGTGCGCCTGTCGACTGCGGATCGTAACTGATGACGGTCTGGCCGTAACTGGGGGCCTCGGAGATCCGTACGGTGCGGGGGATGATCGCTGCGAGTGTCTCAGCGGGAAAGTGATTCCGCACATCTTCGGCGACCTGCGTGGCGAGACGGGTACGACCGTCGTACATGGTCAAGAGGATCGTGGAGACACCGAGATGCGGGTTGAGGTGTTTCTCGATGAGCGCGATGTTCGAGAGCAGCTGGCTGAGCCCTTCCAGGGCGTAGTACTCGCACTGGATGGGAATGAGAACTTCGCGGGCTGCCACGAACGCGTTGATCGTCAACAGGCCGAGGGACGGTGGGCAGTCGATGAAGACGTAGTGGTATGGCGTGTCGTCCGCCGCCGCTCGTGACAGGAACCCTTCGAGGCTCTCCCGCAGGCGGAGTTCGCGTGCCACCATGGGCACCAGCTCGATCTCCGCTCCGGCCAGGTGGATGGTGGCGGGTACACAGTAGAGAGAAGGGAACTCTGCACTCTGCTGAACGACGTCCTCCAGAGGAGTGTCGTGGATCAGCACGTCGTAGACGCTGGGGATCTCTGCACGATGGTCGGCGCCGACCGCTGTGGACGCGTTGCCCTGTGGGTCCAGATCCACCACCAGGACCTTGGCGCCGGCCTTGGCCATCGCGGCAGCAAGGTTGACCGTCGTCGTGGTCTTGCCGACGCCACCCTTCTGGTTAGCGATCGTCAGGACCCGGGTCTCGCGGGGGAGGGGATACTCGGCCACAGCAGCCGCTTTACGCCGCCGGGACAGGTCAGCGATCTCCCTCGCAAGGGGCGTCGAAGCGTCGTAGCCGATCGGTTCGCTTGTCATCTGGTCTTTCTGTGGGGCGGTGTCGTGCCATAGCTATGTTTCACGTGAAACATGAGATCCGTCAGATCAGGGTTACCAGGTGGCTGACCGTATTTCACGTGAAACATCCCCGACCAAGCTACCCGTTCCGGCGCCCAATCAATACTCGACCGGCGTGTCCTGGCGACTTCATGTCTCTGAGTCGCGATACCTCATGCATCACTGCTCCAGGACTAGCGAACAGTGGCGGTAATCACTCGGGTGATGTCCTCGACCAGTCCGACACCGAGCTCGCGCACCTCGACATCGGCCAGCTTGAAACGCTTGATCTGTTTGGCCGCAGCCTCGACCTCCGCCGCAGCGCCCGCACCCTTCATGAGCACTAGCTCTCCGTCAGGACGAACGAGAGGAGCACACATCGGAATCAGTTTGGAGAATGCGCTCACAGCCCGTGCGGTGATCTGGTCGAGGCCTCCCGTGAAGCCAACATCCTCGGCACGACCGCGCATGACGGTGACATTGCCGAGGCCGAGTTCCGACGCCTGCTCGTCGAGCCATTTCACTCGGCGTTCCATGGGCTCGATGAGAACGAACTCCACGTCGGGCCGAGCGATAGCCAAGACCAGTCCCGGCAGCCCTGCCCCGCTACCGACATCACCTACCCTGCCAGGCCGGATCAGTGGTGCTACGAGAACACTGTTGACGATGTGACGACTCCACAGCCGCGGGAGTTCCAGTGGACCGATGAGGCCATACTCCTCACCGTGAACGGCAAGGTTGGCGGTGAATTGTCGAGCGGTCTGTATCGATTCTCCAAACAAGACAGCCGCAACATCAGGCTCTGTTTCCAGACTCTCGGGCAACTCAGGCACCGTCGTCAACTCTCTCCTCTAGCCGGCGTCCTTCGATGGCAACAGCTAAACAGTGCGGATGTTTCACGTGAAACACTTGGATTGGTTAATCCAAGTCAGGCCTTCGTGATCACCGTGTGACGGTCTCGGCCTTCGCCCTCGGAATTCGAGACGAATCCGCGCTCTGCCACGATGTCATGCACTACCTTGCGCTCATACGAAGACATCGGCTCCAGCGCGACGGATGCCTCGCCTCCGATTTCGATGCGATCGACAGCTGCCGTCACCAGACTCGCCAGCTCGGCTTCCCGGATCTGACGACTTCCCCCGACATCGAGGATGAGACGCGAGAACCCGCCCGTCTTCGTCTGCACAGCGAGCCGCGTCAGCTCCTGCAGCGCTTGCACCGTGTCGGGCTGGGACAGGAGCCGCAGGTTGCTGTCCTCAGAGGAGTTCACCGAGACATACGCACGTCCGCCACGGGCATCTATGTCGATGTCGCCGTCGAGATCGCAGATGTCGAGCAGCTCTTCGATGTAGTCAGCCGCGATGTCGCCTTCGTCTTCGAGTGCGTGGGAACCAGGATCCTGAACAGGCGCATCCGGAACATCAACCTGCTCCGACGGAATCCCGGCATCGAGGGAATCATTGAGAACGGCAGCACTGCCGGACTCCACCTCGATGTCGGCTGTGTTGATCTCAGTCACGTCGTTGTTCACTTCTTCTCACCCTGCTTCTTCGCTCTGGTCTTGCCCACGGGCTGCTGGCGCTGGGTCGGCTTCGGTGCCTCCAGGACGACATGGTTGACACTGCCGTCTGCTGCCGTGGCGATGTTCAACTTACCCTTCTTCGCCAACCGGGCTTCACGCGCCTTGGCCGCTTCGCTGCCGGGCGTCGGCATGTTGCGAATGACGAGGAACTGCTGGCCCATGGTCCAGAAGTTCGAGGTAAGCCAGTAGAACATGACACCGAGCGGGAAGCTGAAACCCGAGAAGGCGAACACCAGGGGGAGGATGTACAGCAGAATCCGCTGCTGCTTGAACATGGGGCTGTTCTTGGCCTCGGGGGATTGGTTCCGCGACATGATCTGCAACTGCGTGATGAACTGCGAACCCGTCATCAGGATGACCATGATGACGGCGATGATCATGACGGCCACATGGCCCGTGGCGGTCGCCTGCTGGAAGCTCTCGTGAAGCGGTGCGACACCGAACAGCTTGGCGTTGCCGAACTGCAGAGCGAGATCCGAGTTCAGCCAGAACACGCCTGCCGTGCCCTTCTGGGCATCGTTCAGCACGGAAAACAGGGAGAAGAAGATCGGCATCTGCAGAAGGAGCGGAAGACAGGAGCTCAACGGGTTGGTACCCGTCTTCTTGTACAGCTCCATCGTCTCCCTGGACATTGCCTCCCGGGAGAACTGATCCTTCTTGCCTTTGTACTTGTCCTGGATCTTCTTCAGCTGTGGTGCGACCTCGAGCATCTTGCGTTGGCTCTTGATCTGGCGCACGAAGATCGGGATCAGTGCGGCACGGATGACCAGAACCATGCCCACGATCGACAGAACCCAGGTGAGACCCTCCGCCGGATCCATCCCCAGCCCGGCGAGCACGGTGTGGAAGAGAACGAGCAGCCCCTCGACGACCCACTTGATGGGCCAGAGGATGGTGCTGATGAAACCGGGGATGTCCATGCTTCGGGTTAGCCCTTTCCGTGGCTACTGGCTACGACGAAACCGAATCTGGTGACACGGAAGTATTGTCTGCGGGCCGGGGGAACGTCGTCGATTCCGCCGGCAGCCCACGGGTGGCAACGCACCAGGCGATAGACGCCAAGGGCCGAGCCGAGAACTATTCCCCGCTGTTGGATTGCTTGCAGGGTATACGACGAACATGAGGGGTAGTACCGGCAGACGTCGCCATACAGTGGCGAGATCACGGCACGGTAGCCCCTCAGGAGCAGCACCGCCGCATTTCGCGGGAGCAGATACAGGCCCAGGACGAGCTGGCGGATCACCGATCCTACCGACAATCCCTGCGTCGCTATCAGGGAGCTCACGACATCACCTTGGCTTTGGTGAACGAACGGGTCACTTCACGCTCAAGGGAAGCGAAGCTGGATGTCGCAGCCCCCGGAAGCGCCCGGATCACGATCTCGATGCCCGGTTCGACGCTGGACTGAAGCGAGTAGCAGACAGCTTTCAATCGGCGCCGCACACGGTTGCGTGTCACAGCGACACCGACAGCCTTCGAGACGATAAAACCGAAACGGGCCGGCGATCCACCTTCACGGCGAATGTAGGTCACCGTGTTCGGCCCCGAGAATCTGGCACCCCGACGTACGGCAGCACGATACTCATCTGCTGTCGTCACCCGAGCGGTCTTGGCCAGCACCTGGAGCGGAATCGTCTCGAAGGGTATTCGCGCTAGGAGTTACGCCGAGAGCTCGGTGCGGCCCTTACGACGACGTGCCGAGAGGATCGCGCGACCGGCACGGGTACGCATGCGCAGGCGGAAGCCGTGCACCTTGGCGCGACGACGGTTGTTCGGCTGGAAGGTTCTTTTACTCATGATGTTTTCTCCGTGGCCCAGCCATTTGCGCCGGGAAGCTTCGTAAGGGTGTGCTTCTGCACACAAGTCAACTGATTAAAACTACGGCTTGAGGTGCCAATGGTCAAACTCAAACCGGCCAAACGCCCAATTATCCACAGTCGATTACCAGTGGCTCGCGAAGACACGCGGCGTGGGTCCACAATCAACTTGATCTGGCTCCCGGCAGTCACTAGCTTAGATCCCTAGGTTTGTGACAGTGGTCTTGGGGAAGCAGTCACGCACTTCATGTGGTCTTCCCGGCATCCGCTCGGACTCACTCACCCCTTTCGACAGGAGTTCCATGGCCGACGATCCCGGTTCACCGGAAGCCAACTGGCGCACCGTTCTCACTGCTCTGTCGAATGACGAGAGGATAACGCCCCAACTCCACGGTTTCCTGGGGCTGGTCGTTCCCAAGGGCATCATGGCGGGATCGTTCTACCTCGAAGTCCCGAACGATCTGACTCGCGGGATGCTCGAGCAGCGCATCCGGGTTCCGCTCCTGTCGGCACTCGGCCGGCTCGACGAATCCTACGGAGTGAACAACTTCGCTGTCGTGGTCAACCCCGACATCAGCGGCAACGACTACCTCCAGCAGGCCGAGGTCAGCGAGATCGTCCCGACACCTCCGGCCGGCTATGTCGAGACGACACCGGTGCAGGAGACCGTCGGTCCTCTCCGCAACAACGACACCCGCCTGAACCCGAAGTACAGTTTCGACAACTTCGTGATCGGGGGGTCGAACAGGTTCGCCCACGCGGCAGCGGTCGCCGTCGCCGAAGCGCCGGCCAAGGCCTACAACCCCCTCTTCATCTACGGCGACTCGGGCCTCGGCAAGACACATCTGCTGCACGCCATCGGTCACTACGCCATGAGCCTCTATCCCGGTGTGCGGGTTCGCTACGTCAGCTCCGAAGAGTTCACGAACGACTTCATCAACTCGATCGCCAACAACCGGGGTGCCGCCTTCCATTCGCGATACCGGGACATCGATCTACTACTGATCGACGACATCCAGTTCCTGCAGGGGAAAGCGGAGACACAGGAAGCGTTCTTCCACACGTTCAACACGCTGCACGACCACAACAAGCAGGTGGTCATCACGAGCGACCTGCCGCCCAAGCACCTCACCGGTTTCGAGGACCGGATGCGAACACGGTTCGAGTGGGGTCTCATCACCGACGTACAGACTCCGGACCTCGAGACGCGCATCGCGATCCTTCGGAAGAAAGCCCAGAGCGAGCGGCTTCAGGTTCCAGACGAGATCCTCGAATACATGGCCTCCAAGGTCTCCTCCAACGTGCGCGAGCTGGAAGGCACGCTCATCCGTGTGACCGCCTACGCCAGTCTCACCCGGAACCCTGTCGATCTCGCCCTGGTGCAGACCGTCCTGAAGGACCTCATCACCCTCGACGACGACAACGTCATCGCGCCGGTCGACATCATCGGACACACCGCGGAGTACTTCAAACTGTCGGTGGATGACCTCTACGGTTCCTCGCGCTCCCAGGCGATCGCCACGGCACGCCAGATCGCGATGTACCTCTGCCGCGAACTGACAAGCCTGTCGCTCCCGAAAATCGGCCAGCTCTTCGGTGGGCGTGACCACACCACGGTCATGTATGCGAACAACAAGATCGGCAAGCTCATGACGGAGAAGCGTTCGATCTACAACCAGGTGACCGAGATCAGCAGCAGGATCAAGCACAACCAGCGCTACAAAGGCATCTGAAAAGCCTCTTTCCACATGTTGTGCACAACCCTGTGTATAACTACCCCGGAATTGTTCACTGTCTGTGGGGAGCTGTGGGATCGGGTCGGCCATCCTCTCGTCCACATCATCCGAATGACGAGAGTTCTCCGCAGAGTTTCTACATCTCACACCGTTGTAGTTCCCATACGAATACAGTGATCCAGACCGGTTCTCCACATATCCACGTCGGTTAAGAACATTAATTCTTAATCCATTAATCAATCCGGCCAACAACTTTTACGCGCAGCACTTCAGCGAGGTCCGGCGCACACGCTCCCTCCCGCTACGGGCTAGCATTGACCCGACCAAGACACGTGACAACTGAGGTGAAGAGTGAAGTTCCAAGCCAACAGAGACGTTTTCAGCGAAGCCGTATCCTTCGCCGTCAAGCTGCTGCCGCAACGAACCACTCTGCCGATCCTGAGCGGCGTGCTGATCGAAGCCAGTGGTGACGGGCTGACGCTCTCGTCCTTCGACTACGAAGTGTCGTCGCAGACACAGATCACCGCCGACGTCGAAGAACCCGGCCGGGTCCTGGTGTCAGGAAGGCTGCTTTCGGACATCGCGAACAGGCTTCCCAATGCACCGGTGCGTTTCTACACCGAGGACACCCACATCATCGTCACCGCCGGCTCGGCGAAGTTCACCTTGCTGAACATGCCGGTCGAGGAGTACCCGAGCCTCCCCGTCGTCGGCGAACAGTCCGGCTTGCTGAAGTCCGACGACTTCTCCGCAGCGATCGCCCAGGTCGCCGTTGCCGCATCGCGAGATGATGTCACTCCCGTCATCACCGGAGTGCAGCTCGAGATCTCGAACAACAGCCTCTCGCTGGTCGCGACCGACCGGTACCGCGTCGCTGTTCGCAACATCGACTGGGATTCCGGCACCTCCGAAATCGAGACCGCGACCGCGCTCGTCCCGGCGAAGACGCTGCAGGAGATCGGCAAGACGTTCGGCAACAGCGGCACGATCTCGGTGGCCATCACGAACACCGACGATCGCGAGCTCATCGCATTCAGAGCCGACCGAAAGACAGTCACCTCACTGCTGATCAAGGGCAACTTCCCGCCGGTGAAACGGCTCTTCCCCGAATCCGTCGAGAACTATGCAGTCATCAACACAGCTGACCTCATCGAGGCGACCAGGCGTGTCTCGCTGGTGCTCGAGCGCGAAGCCGCGCTTCGATTCACCTTCACCATCGATGGAGTGACTCTTGAGGCGATCGGCTCTGAACAGGCTCAGGCCTCCGAATCGATCGACGCCCTCCTCACCGGCACAGACACCGTGGTCTCGCTGAAACCGCAGTTCCTGCTCGACGGTCTCGGGGCGGTGCACTCCGAATACGTCCGGATCTCCTTCACCAAGACCGACAACCCCAACAAGCCCGGCCCTGTTCTGATCACGAGCCAGTCCTCGAAGGACCAGCCGGGTTCGGATGACTACAAGTACCTGCTTCAACCGAACCTGCTTCTGCGCTAGAGCTTGATCTGCGCTGCAGCCACAGAGGAGACATCATGAATCTCGGACTCATCGGCCTGGGTAAAATGGGCAACAACATGCGCGAGCGTCTGCGTGCAGCAGACATCGACGTGATCGGTTATGACAACAACCCGGCCGTGAGCGACGTGAAGGATCTCGCAGCCCTGGCAGCAGCTCTGCCGGCGCCCCGTATCGTCTGGGTCATGGTTCCCGCAGGCGCCATCACGGATTCGGTCATCAACGACCTCGCCGGTGTGCTCGAAGCGGGTGACCTCGTCATCGACGGTGGCAATTCGCGTTTCACCGAGGACTTCAAGCATTCAGAACTACTGGCGCCCAAGGGCATCAGCTTCATGGACGCTGGCGTCTCCGGAGGTATCTGGGGTCTCAAGAACGGCTATGGACTCATGGTCGGCGGCAAGAAGGACGATGTCGATCGCGCGATGCCGATCTTCGATGCGCTTCGTCCCGAGGGCCCGCGCGATGAAGGATTCGTACACGTCGGCGAGGTCGGAGCGGGCCACTACGCCAAGATGGTGCACAACGGCATCGAGTACGCGCTGATGCAGGCGTATGCCGAGGGTTACGAGCTGCTCGACACCAAGAAGGACATCATCAAGGATGTCACCGGAACGTTCAAGGCCTGGCAGCGCGGCACCGTGGTGCGCTCCTGGCTTCTCGAGCTCCTTGTTCTCGCTCTTGAACAGGATCCTGAGTTCGAGGACATCGAGGGGTACGTCGACGATTCGGGTGAGGGTCGCTGGACCATCGAGGAAGCCCTTGCGAACGCAGTTCCCGTTCCGACGATCAGCGCCTCGATCTTCGCGCGATTCGTCTCCCGCCAGGAGGACTCACCGTCGATGAAGGCTGTTGCGGCGCTTCGCAACCAATTCGGCGGCCACGCTGTCAAGAAGGCCGACTGACAGAAGGAGAGCGCGCCGCGCGGCAACGCGTGGCGCATCCCTTCCTCTGAGGAGCTTCCCGTGCTGGTCAGACATCTCAGCCTCACCGACTTTCGCAACTACTCTGTTGCCGATGTCGAGTTGGGTGCCGGCCCGAACCTCTTCGTAGGGAGCAACGGGCAGGGAAAGACGAATCTCGTCGAGGCGCTCGGGTATCTGAGCACGCTCGGTTCGCATCGCGTGTCAGGTGACCAAGCCTTGGTCAGGATGGGACAGCAGGCCGCGATCATCCGGGCCCGGCTGGAACATGCCAACCGTGAGATTCTGGTCGAGGTGCAGATCAACCGTTCAGAGGCCAACCGCGCCCAAGTCAATCGGTCGGTCACCAAACTCCGCGAGATCCCCCGTTTCTTCTCGAGCGTTCTGTTCGCTCCCGAAGACCTCGCGCTCGTGCGGGGAGATCCCTCGGGCCGCCGGCGTTTCATCGACCAGTTGTTGTTCGCCCGCAGTCCCCGGCTCGCGGGCGTCGCCACCGACTACGACAGGGTGCTCCGCCAGCGGAACACCCTTCTGAAGTCGGCACGCAGTTCCGGGGTCAACACGAGCCAGCTGTCGACACTGGAGATCTGGGATGACCGGCTCGTGGTTCTCGGATCCGAACTCATCGCCGAGCGCGATGCGCTGGTCACGCAGCTGCGGCCCTACATCGAGAAGGCCTATCTCGCTGTAGCGGGGGCCGACCACTCACCGAGGATCACCAGCCGGCTCAGCATCCTGTCGCCCTCGTCTGCTTCATCCGGTGGCTCCGAGGACGAACTCGACGACCAGCCCGGTGTATCGGCGGAACGCCTCGGCTCGCCGTTTCGACGCCCCGAGGTCGAGGCACAGTTCCGCGCAGCCCTCGCTGGGCTCCGCCGACAGGAACTCGACCGCGGAATCACGCTCTGCGGTCCGCATCGCGACGATCTTCTTTTCGAGCTCAACAGGCTTCCTGCGAAAGGGTACGCAAGCCACGGCGAATCCTGGTCGTTCGCACTCGCCCTCAAACTCGCTTCAGCGGATCTCCTGCGCACGGACTCGGCGACGGGGGATCCCGTCGTCATCCTCGACGATGTCTTCGCCGAACTCGACAAGGCGCGGCGTTCCCGGCTGGCAGCTGCGGTTGCCGACTACGAGCAGGTTCTCATCACCGCCGCGGTGTTCGGTGATGTTCCCGAAGGGCTCACCGCCCACACGGTGCACATCTCGGCGGGAACGATCGTGACGGAGGCCGTCGGTGCCTGACGCGGATCCCGTCGATGAGGCAGCGGCGCTGCCCGAGAACGAATCGCAGGCCGTCTATCTGCGGTTCAAGAAAGTCTTCGGCGACTCCCGGCTGATGGGCAGGACACGACTGCGGCAACGTCGGCAGCCTGCGGGCGAGACAGTTCCGTACGGTCTGGGGCGAGATCCCAGGGGGATCAGTTCGGTGATGGATTCCCTCACCAACGAGCTGGGCTGGTCCGGGTCGCTGGCGAAGTCCGACCTCATGCTCGCGTGGAAGGAGATCGCCGGCGACGAAACGGCTGAGCACAGTCATCCGGTAGGAATCACAGACCAGGTTCTGAGCGTGCAGTGCGATTCCACGGCGTGGGCAACGCAGTTGCGATTAATGCGCACAATGATCCTGACGCGTATCGCCCAGCAGTTCCCGGAGGCCGGGATCGAGTCAGTTCGGTTTTTGGCCCCTGACGCCCCGTCCTGGAAAAGAGGCTCCAGATCAATTCCAGGGCGGGGCCCACGCGATACCTACGGGTAGCAAGGCAAAACAGGTCACCGGGCAGAAATAAAGCCCCCAGAAGGGCTTCAAAGCCGCCGGTCGAAGCATTGTTTTGGTAGAATGAAGGGTCTGCCAATCTGCTTTGGAGCCCTTATATCCATGACATCCCCACTTGACCAAGCCGACTCCGAAGATGAATATGGCGCCGACGCCATACAGATCCTCGAAGGCCTCGAAGCGGTTCGCAAACGCCCCGGCATGTACATCGGTTCTACTGGTCCCAGGGGGCTCCACCACCTGGTCTACGAAGTCGTCGACAACTCCGTCGACGAAGCGCTGGCCGGGTATTGCGACACCATCGGCATCACCATGCGAAAGGACGGCGGCATACGCGTCGTCGACAACGGCCGCGGCATCCCTGTCGATCTGAACAAGCACGAGAACAAGTCGACCGTCGAAGTGGTGCTGACCATCCTGCACGCCGGCGGCAAGTTCGGTGGCGGTGGGTACTCGGTGTCCGGTGGCCTCCACGGCGTGGGAATCTCCGTCGTGAACGCGCTCTCCGCAGAACTCGATGTCGAGGTGCGCCGCCAGGGCCACGTCTTCCGGCAGAGCTACAAGCATGGAATCCCCCAGGCTCCACTCGAACAGGGCGAGGCCTCGGCCGAGACCGGAACGACGGTCACGTTCTGGCCGAGCCGCGAGACCTTCGAGACGGTCGAATTCGACTACGAGACCCTCCGGGCACGCTTCCAGCAGATGGCGTTCCTGAACAAGGGACTCCGCCTCACCCTCACAGATGAGCGCGGGGAGGAAGACGTCGTCGTCAGCTACCTCTATGAGAAGGGTCTGGTCGACTACGTCGAGTACCTCAACCGCTCGAAAAAGAACGAACTCGTTCACGATGAGGTCATCTCGTTCGAGAGTGAGGACACCGACCGCAAGATCTCGCTCGAAGTGGCGATGCAGTGGACCAATGGGTACACCGAGAGCGTGCACACCTACGCGAACACCATCAACACGCACGAGGGCGGCACGCACGAAGAGGGTTTTCGCGCCGCGCTCACCTCGCTCGTCAACCGGTACGCCCGCGAGAAGCAGATCCTGAAGGAGAAGGACGAGAACCTGACGGGCGACGACGTTCGCGAGGGTCTCACTGCCGTCGTCTCCATCAAGCTTGCAGAACCGCAGTTCGAAGGCCAGACGAAGACCAAGCTCGGCAACACCGAAGCCAAGGCGTTCGTGCAGCGCGTCGCCGGCAAGGAGCTCGCCGACTGGTTCGATCGCAAGCCGACAGAGGCCCGCGAGATCATCCGCAAAGCCATTCAGGCTTCGCAGGCACGAATGGCAGCCCGTAAAGCGCGCGAACAGACCCGTCGCAAGGGCCTGCTCGAAGGCGGCGGCATGCCCGGCAAGCTGAAGGACTGCTCGAGCCGCGACCCGGTCAAGAGCGAGATCTTCATCGTCGAGGGTGACTCGGCCGGCGGTTCTGCGATTCAGGGCCGGAACCCCGAGACGCAGGCGATCCTGCCCCTCCGCGGCAAGATCCTCAACGTCGAGAAGGCGAGGCTGGATCGGGCTCTCGGCAACAATGAGGTGCAGGCGATGATCACCGCGTTCGGTGCGGGCATCGGCGAGGACTTCAACCCCGACAAGGCCAGGTACCACAAGATCGTGCTCATGGCCGATGCCGATGTCGATGGGCAGCACATCACCACTCTGCTGCTCACGCTCGTGTTCCGTTACATGCGCCCGCTCATCGAGCTCGGCTACGTCTACCTGGCGATGCCTCCGCTCTACCGTCTCAAGTGGTCGAATGCGCCGCACGAGTACGTGTACTCGGATGCGGAGCGGGATGCGCTGCTCGCGCACGGCCAGGCTTCCGGAAAACGCATCCCCAAGGAGAACGCCATCCAGCGTTACAAGGGTCTGGGCGAGATGGACTATCGCGAGCTCTGGGACACCACGATGGATCCCGAGACGCGCACGCTCCGCCAGATCACCCTCGACGATGCGGCTGCAGCAGACGAGATCTTCTCGACGCTGATGGGCGAAGACGTCGAGTCGAGGCGCAACTTCATCCAGAAGAACGCCAAAGACGTTCGTTTCCTCGACATCTGATACTCCCAGGGCGCTCTGCATGCGGGTGCCCTCCAACTGATCGAAGAGAACTATGACTGACGAAAATCCTCCGGTCGACCCCGGCGTACCCGCCGACTCGATCGCCCCCGATTCGCGTGGCATGACTACCGACCGCATCGAGCAGGTCGACCTCCAGCTCGAGATGCAGCGCTCATACCTCGACTACGCGATGAGCGTCATCGTCGGGCGGGCCCTTCCCGACGTGCGCGACGGCTTGAAGCCCGTTCACCGCCGCGTGATCTACGCGATGTACGACGGCGGTTACCGGCCTGACCGCGCCTTCTCGAAGTCGGCCCGCGTCGTCGGCGAAGTGATGGGACAGTTCCATCCGCATGGTGATACGTCGATCTACGACGCGCTGGTGCGTCTCATCCAGCCGTGGAGCCTCCGCTATCCGCTGGCGCTCGGCCAGGGCAACTTCGGTTCGGCCGGCAACGATGGCGCTGCCGCCCCCCGGTACACCGAGACGAAGATGGCTCCGCTCGCGCTCGAGATGGTGCGCGACATCCAAGAGGAGACCGTCGACTTCCAGGACAACTACGACGGCCGCACGCTCGAGCCCGTCGTGCTGCCGAGCCGTTTCCCGAACCTGCTGGTCAACGGATCCGTCGGTATCGCGGTCGGCATGGCCACGAACATCCCGCCCCACAACCTGCGCGAAGTGGTCTCTGGCGCCGTCTGGTATCTCGAGAACCCGGATGCCACGCGCGAAGAGTTGCAGGAGGCGCTGATCCAGCGCATCAAGGGCCCGGACTTCCCGACCGGCGCGCAGATCCTCGGCGTCAAGGGCATCCATGACGCGTATCGCACCGGCCGCGGTTCCATCACGATGCGGGCCGTCGTCAATGTCGAGGAATTGCAGGGTCGCACCTGCCTCGTCGTCACCGAACTCCCCTACCAGGTCAACCCCGACAATCTGGCGATCAAGATCGCGGAACTGGTCAAAGACGGCAAGATCGGCGGTATCGCCGACATCCGGGACGAGACCTCTGGTCGCACCGGCCAGCGCCTCGTCATCGTGCTGAAGCGCGACGCTGTGGCGAAGGTGGTGCTGAACAACCTCTACAAGCACACCTCGCTGCAGGAGAACTTCGGCGCCAACATGCTTGCCATCGTCGATGGAATCCCGCGCACGCTGCCGATCGACGGATTCATTACTGAGTGGGTCGCCCATCAGATCGACGTCATCGTCAGGCGCACCCAGTTCCGACTGCGTCGCGCTGAAGAGCGCATGCACATCCTGCGCGGGTACCTCAAGGCTCTGGATGCCCTCGACGAGGTCATTGCGCTCATCCGACGCTCCTTGACCGTCGATGACGCACGAACCGGCCTGATGGACCTGCTCGACGTGGACGAGATCCAGGCAGACGCGATCCTGACGATGCAGCTGCGTCGTCTGGCCGCTCTCGAACGACAGAAGATCGTCGATGAGGCCGCAGAGCTGCAGATCGAGATCGACGGTTTCCACGTGATCCTCGGCAGCCCGGAACGCCAGCGCGAGATCATCATCTCCGAAGTGAGCGAGATCGCGGCGAAGTTCGGTGATGATCGGCGCACCGAGATCATGTTCGGTTTCGACGGCGACATGAACATGGAAGACCTGATCCCCGAAGAGGAGATGGTCGTCACAGTCACCCGCGGCGGCTACATCAAGCGCACCCGGAGTGACAATTACCGGAGCCAGCACCGGGGTGGCAAGGGCGTCAAGGGTGCGCAACTGCGGGCGGATGACGTGGTCGACCATTTCTTCGTCACGACGACCCACCACTGGCTGCTGTTCTTCACCAACACGGGGCGGGTCTACCGCGCGAAGGCCTACGAGCTGCAGGAGGCCGGGCGCGACGCCAAGGGCCAGCACGTCGCAAACCTGCTCGCCCTGGCACCCGATGAGAAGATCGCCCAGATCCTCGACATCCGGGACTACAAGACGGCGACGTACCTGACGCTCGCCACGCGCGACGGCCTGCTCAAGAAGACGGCGCTGAGCGAATACGACACGAACCGCTCCGGCGGCATCATCGCGATCAACCTACGGGAAGGCGACGAGCTCGTTTCGGCCCTCCTGGTGGAGGAGACGAGTGATGTGCTCCTCGTGTCGAAGAAGGGCATGAGCATCCGGTTCACCGCGTCGAACGACGCCCTCCGGCCGATGGGACGATCGACGGCGGGCGTGATCGGCATGAAGTTCCGTGACGACGACTACCTGCTCGATGCCTCTGTCGTGTCAGACAACGGATTCGTCTTCGTGGTGACCGAGGGTGGGTTCGCGAAGCGCACCTCGGTCGACCAGTACCGGCTGCAGGGCAGAGGTGGTCTCGGCATCAAGGTTGCGAAGCTGCAGGAGGCTCGGGGAGACCTGGCCGGCTCGTTGATCGTCGACGAGGAGGACGAGGTCTTGGTGGTTCTTGCCAGCGGCAAGGTGGTACGCTCCTCCGTGGCTGAAGTCCCGGCCAAGGGCCGAGACACCATGGGTGTTGTCTTCGCGAGATTCGCTGAAGACGATCGGATCATCGCATTGGCCAAGAACACCGAACGCACTGTTGTTCTGGAAGAGATCGCCGACGCGGAAGCGCCGGTCGAGCCTCTCGACGAAGCGGCGGATGCTGGAGAGGAAAGCTAGACCCATGAGTAATGTGGCCGAGAAGCTCGCCAAGAAGTCATCACGCCCCGCCCAAGCCAAGCAGGTGCGCCTACGCCTGGTGTACGTCGACTTCTGGTCGATCCTGAAGCTGTCGTTCCTCTGGTCGATCATCCTCGGTATTGTCACCGTTGTCGCGACGTTCCTGATCTGGTCGTTACTGAACCAGACCGGGGTCTTCGATTCCGTGAACAAGGTGCTCACAGAGATCGCCGGAACGGGCAGCAACTTCAACATCAACGAATTCGCGTCGCTCGGCCAGGTGATGGGATTCGCGATAATCGTTGCGATCCTCGACGTGATCGTGATTACTGCGCTGGGCGCGATCGCAGCCGTTCTGTACAACCTGACGGTGAAGATCACCGGCGGAGTGATGCTCGGTTTCACAAACAAGTAGGTTTTGGGTAAGATCGTAAAGTTGCGTTTCCCGGAGAGATCCGGGGAGGGCAACGGCTCAAACGGGGGTATAGCTCAGTTGGTTAGAGCGCTTCACTGATAATGAAGAGGTCCCAGGTTCAAATCCCGGTACCCCCACCCGTGTTCGTTAAACAGTGTGATTGCTGTGCAATCGCGTTTTGTCACGGCACCGGGGCCTTAGCTCAATTGGTAGAGCGCCTGCTTTGCAAGCAGGAGGTCAGGAGTTCGATTCTCCTAGGCTCCACGCGAACAAAAAAGGACCGGCCAGCAGGCCGGTCCTTTTTCGTTCGCGTGTCGCTCGATGTTTATTGCTGGCTTCACCGGTCCCTGCCCGGCGAACGCGGGGAAAGCGCGCCGCGCGCGGGCGCCACGCTTTTCCCAACTTCTTCCACCGATGCTCGACGGTCGCAAGACAAAAAGAGAACCCCGGCCCCTGTGAAGGGTCGGGGTTCTCTCTTTGTGCCTGGGGTCAGGAGGCTGTGGGGGTGTCGATCTCGTCTTCGGAGATCCACAGCTCGTCGTCGGCGCGGAACGTCTGCCAGACGGCGTAGCCGATACCCACCAGGGCGATAGCACCGGTGACGAGAGCGACGTAGGTGCCGGCGTGCGACGACTTCTTCGCAGCCTTCGGGCTCACCTTGGCGATTGCGCCCTTGACGGTCTTGTTGTCACTCAGGCCCACGGCCCCGGCAGCCGAGGCGAGACCGCCACCGATGGCGGGAAGAACATCGGAGTTGAACTTCTTCTTGGCCTGGTCGCTTGCGACCTTCACGGAAGCAAGGCTGTGCGCTGTCGACTGCGCAATGGAGTCGGACGCGCTCTTCGTTGCGGTGCGAACCCGGGGCACGACCTCTTCCTTGGTGTATTCGCCAAGCTGGAGCTTTGCCTCGCGGGCTACGTGATTGGCACGGTCCAGAATCTCCTGCTGGTCACTCCAGAGCTTGTCTGCACTCGAACGCAGATTCTTGAGCGCCTTCTGGCGTTTACGGGTGAGACTCATCAGAAACCTCCATCGGCTGAACGCGGTCGGAACAATCTTGCCACGCAATGCAGCGCGGCCGGACATCGAGACCTGACTATCATCCGACTTTACGCTGACCCTTGACTGTGTGCGCCAGCCCATGTGTGAGAATTGAGCCATGGCCAAGCACACCCACGTCGCGACTCTCCACACGAATCTCGGCGACATCACCGTCAACCTCTTCGGCAACCACGCTCCTCAGACTGTCAAGAACTTCGTCGAGCTCGCGCAGGGCTCCCGTGAATGGACGGACCCGAAGACGGGAACGGCCACGAACGCCAAGCTCTACGACGGCAGCATCTTCCACCGCATCATCCCGGGCTTCATGATCCAGGGTGGCGACCCGCTCGGCAACGGCACCGGCGGCCCCGGCTACCGTTTCAACGACGAGATCAGCCCCGACCTCGACTTCACCGAGTCCTACATCCTCGCCATGGCCAATGCCGGCATCCAGGGTGGCCAGGGAACCAACGGATCCCAGTTCTTCATCACCGTCGGCGCCACGACCTGGCTCCAGGGCAAGCACACGATCTTCGGCGAGGTCGCCGATGACTCTTCACGGCGCATCGTCGACAAGCTTGCAGCAGTCGCCACAGACTCGTACGACCGCCCCCTCGACGCCATCGTGATCGAGAGCGTCGAGGTCGCCGACGCGTAAGTGAGGCGGTCGAGCAGCCGGCAACGCGTGGTGGTCCTGCCGTGACATCCGTTCCCGAGACGTCCTCGAACGTCTGCTATCGCCATCCCGATCGGCAGAGCTACATCCTCTGCCAGCGGTGCGGAAAGACGGTCTGCCCGGAGTGTTCCGTCCAGGCCGCGGTCGGGGTGCATTGCGTGGACTGTGCGCGGGAGGCCAGGCAGGGGGGCCAGTACAAGCGTCGGCCCGCCTTCGTCAGGGCGGCGCGATCGGCCAGCCGGTCCTCGGGCAGCCCTGTGGTGACGTACGCCATCATGGCTGTCACGGTGTTCGTGTTCATCCTGCAGGCGATACCGGGACTGGGTGTGACCGGTGCCCTGCAGTTCGCCGGTGCCTATGTGCAGCCCGGCGCGGGCTACGCGGTCGGTTTCGAACCGTGGCGCATGGTCACGTACGCGCTCGTGCACACGCCGTTCTCGATCAGCTCGCCGTTCACGATCCTGCACATTCTCTTCAACATGTATTCGCTCTACATCTTCGGGCGGATCCTCGAGCCGATGATCGGTCGTTGGCGTTTCCTTGCACTGTACGTAATTTCCGCGGTGGGAGGTGCGCTGTCGGTCGACCTCCTCAACGGCCCCGGCCAGCCGGTCATCGGCGCATCGGGTGCGATCTTCGGTCTGATGGCTGCGTTCTTCATCATCTCGCGGAAGCTCGGCGGCAACACGTCGCAGCTGATCGTGTTGGTCGTGCTCAACCTGGCCATCGGGTTCATCATCCCGGGAATCTCCTGGCAGGCCCATGTTGGCGGTCTGATCGCGGGTGGCCTCGTCGGACTGATCTACATCGAGACGCGGCAGAGGCGGCGCCAGCCCACGCAGATACTGCTGACGGCGGCGGTGCTCGTCGTGCTCATCGCGATCACGGCCGTCCGTTCACTCGTCTAAGAGTCAACTCCCGAGGTGTGCGACTCCTGAGTTGTCCACAGGCACCTGTGCACAAAATTGTGGAATCAGACAAGTTATCCACAGGTTTATTAACATTGGGGATAATTACACCCGTGTAATTAGACCGAGGTTGTGAGGGTGGTTACCGCGATCGGCAGGTCAGCGCCAGCGGGTCGTCATGAGGAAGCCAATGAACGCGATTCCGAAGCCGATGAGGATGTTCCAGCTGCCGAGACCCGGAACGGGCAGCACGCCCTGGCTCACGTAGAACACGATGATCCAGGTGAGGCCGAGGAGCATGAAGCCGAACATCACGGGCTTGAACCAGACCGGATTCGGGCGCGACTCATCACTCGTTCTCTGAACGACTTGCTGGGAACGGGTCTTTTCGCGGGCCATGCCCATGATTCTAGCTGGGAATACTGGCGGCCTGCAGGATGTAGACCCTTGATACGCTGGGCATGGATTCAGCATCCCGCGATCCAGTTCTTCTAAGATGGCCGGCGTGACAGATATATTCTCACTTCTTCCGGGCGAGCCCGAGCCAGAGCGACGCGCTCGCAGAGAGTCGTCAGCTCCAGAGGGGGAGCCGACAGACCGGCCCGCGTCGGAGCCCAGCAGCGACAAGCGGCCCCGCGACAACCGTGGGCGGTCGCGATCTGTGGTGCGGAGCGCGATCGGCGTTGCCGGTGAGCTGCTCGTCACCGCCGGGGTGCTCGTCTTCCTCTTTCTCGGCTGGCAGCTCTGGATTCAGGGCATCGCCCTGAACAACGCGCAGACGAATGAGGCCTCTGGCCTCTCCCAGCAGTGGAACGCGTCGCCTGTCGGGCCTGTTGCTCCCGCGAACACCGATCCGGCTGCGTCGACCGGCGCTCCGCCCGCAGACGGATCGAGCGGTGTGGCTCCGGTCGTGATGGCAGCGCCCGCCGAGACGAAGCAGTTCGCCGTTCTCTACGTACCCCGGTTCGGCGCGGACTACAAGCGCACCATTGCAGAGGGTGTGGATGCCAAAGCGGTGCTGAACGCCGGCGGCGCCGGCCACTACGAACAGAGCGCGATGCCGGGTGCCATGGGCAACTTCGCGATCGCCGCCCACCGCGACGGCTGGGGCAGCCCGTTCATCAAGATCAACGAGCTGAAGATCGGTGACCCCATCTACGTCGAGACGCAGGACGGGTGGTACACCTACCGCTATCGCGACACCGAGTACGTCACGCCCGAGGGTGTCGACGTGCTGGGCGCGGTACCCCAGGTTCCGGATGCTGCGCCCACCGACCGGCTCATCACGTTGACGAGCTGCAATCCCCTGTACATCGCGTCTGAGCGGATCATCGCCTATGGTGTGCTCGACTCGTTCACTCCCCGGAGTGCGGGTGCCCCCGCTGAGATCGCGGGCCTCACCGGAAAGGGGGCGTGATCCGTGTACGGTTCGCTGTGGAGAGTGCTTCCCGGGCCCGTGTGGCTACGCATCCTGATGCTCGTCGTCGCACTGGCGATCATCCTGTTCGCCCTCTCGACCTGGGTCTTCCCGTTCGTCGACGCGCTGTTGACACCCGGCCAACCCGTTACGGTTGATCCATGACCCACGTGCTCGTCATCGACAACTACGACAGTTTCGTCTATACGCTGAACGGCTACCTGCACCAGCTCGGTGCTGAGACGACCGTCGTCAGGAACGATGCCTTCACCGTGGAGGATGCCGCTGCCGCTCTGGAGAATTACGACGCTGTGCTGATCTCCCCCGGGCCGGGCAAGCCATCGGACGCCGGGGTCTCGATCGCCATCGTGCACGCGGCAATCGCCTCGGCGAAGCCGCTACTCGGAGTGTGCCTCGGGCACCAGGCCATTGCGGAGGCGATGGGCGCGACGGTCACCAACGCCGAGGAGCTGATGCACGGCAAGACATCGGTGATCGTGCACGACCAGAGCCCCTTCTACGAGGGCGTTGGCCAGAACTTCCTGGCGACCCGGTACCACTCGCTCGCCGTGGTCGACGGAACGGTGCCCGACGTCCTCGTCGTGACATCACGCACGGAGGGCGGCGTGATCATGGGCCTCAGGCACCTGAGTGCGCCTGTCTTCGGAGTGCAGTTCCACCCCGAGTCGGTGCTTACCGAAGGTGGCTACCGGATGCTCGCCAACTGGCTCGGCGTCGCGGGTCTTGCCTCGGCACAGGAGGCCGCTGACGGCCTCAGCCCGCTGGTTCGGATCGGCTGAACTTTCCAGGCCGGGCCCTGCCGGCCACGGTTCAGCCCGCGGGTGTGGCCGATGGCGTGGGCGTGGACGTCGGTGGAGGCGGCGGAGCGCCCGTGCAGTAGGTGAGAGTGATGTCTGCCGACTGCGGGCCGTCCCCAGCCGCGATGGACTGGTTCGTGACAGGGCTCTGGCCGCTGGCCGCGCAGGTGTCGTCTGCTGCGGCGCTCACACGGTAACTGATCGCCTGCAGGGCGACGGTGGCCTGGTCGAGGGGCACGTTCACGACGTTCGGTACGGTCACGAGACCGTTCGACACCACGAACGTCACCGTGTTCCCGGCGAAGCTCTGCGTTCCAGCCGCCGGGGTCGTGCTGATGATGACGTCGGCGGCGATGGTGGCCGAGTTCTGCTTCGTCGTGGCTCCGACCGTCATCCCGAGCGCTGTGATCGTCGGCGTCGCCGCTGCGACGGTGCTGCCCACGACGCTCGGCATGGAGACCGGCTTCGGGCCGAGCGACACGTAGACGCTGATGAGGGTCTTCGGTTGCACGACGGTGCCCGCATTGGGATCGGTGCGCACCACCTCACCCGTCGGGACGGTTGCGTCGTTCACGTCGTACCGTTGGGTCACGAGATCCAGCTGTTGCAGCGTCGCGTTCGCGCTGTCGTACGTCTGGCCTGTCGTCACGGGAACCACCGGATAGACGGTCGAGATCGGGTTGCCCTCTTTGAGCCCGAACACCCAGAACAGGATGGAGATGAGGATCACCGCGACAGCGATGATGCCGGCCCAGATCCAGATCACCGGCGGACGGGACTGGGTGCGCACCGTGTACTCGTCGTCGCCGGCGAGCTGCGTCAGTGCAGTGTCGGATCCGGCGGTCAGGGTCGGCGGAGCGCCGAAGAGCGAGGACTGGAAGTCCTCCTTCGGAAGGCGTTTCGAGGGGATCTTCCCGGCACCGGCGATCTGCAGGTCGACCTTGAAGTCGGCGGCACTCTGGAACCGTGCGAACTTGTCTTTGGCCAGCGCATGAGCGACCACCTGATCGAGCGCCGGAGACACCTTCGGGTTGATCGAGCTGGGCGCCACCGGGGCCTCGCTGACGTGCTGGTAGGCGACCGCAACCGGGGTCTCGCCCCGGAACGGCGCACGGCCGGTGAGGAGTTCGAACAACACGATGCCGGTCGAGTACAGGTCGGTGCGGGCATCCACCGACTCACCGCGCGCCTGCTCCGGCGAGAAGTACTGAGCCGTTCCGAGGATGGCGGTGGTCTGGGCGACCGTGGCCGAGGAGTCCGAGATGGCACGGGCGATCCCGAAGTCCATCACCTTCACCTGGCCGGAGGTGGTGAGCATGATGTTGCCGGGCTTGATATCGCGGTGCACGACCCCGGCGCGGTGCGAGTACTCGAGCGCGGTGAGGATGCCGTCGGTGATCCGCACGGCCTCCGCCGGATCGACGGGGCCCTGTCGAATGAGGTCCTTCAGCAGGATGCCCTGCACGTACTCCATCACGATGAAGGGCACGATGGCTTCGCTGCCCCCCGTCTCGGCGACGCGCTCCTCGCCCGCATCGAAGACGCGCACGATGGTCGGATGCGCCATCCGTGAGGCGGCCTGCGCCTCCTGCCGGAACCGGGTACGGAAGATCGGATCACCGGCGAGCGATGACTTCAGGAGCTTGATCGCCACCGGTCGGCCGAGCCGCTCGTCGCGACCGACGTAGACATTGGACATCCCTCCGCGGCCGATGATCTCACCAATGCGGTATCGCCCGGCAAGAAGGCGATTGTCATCGGTCACGGTGAGGCTCCATGCTCTGTTGGCCGGAAGGCCAGTACGGGGTCAGGTGGCGGAAGGACGGTCTCATGCTGGACGAACGGTGGAAGGGATCACCCTTTGGCCGGTGACGAGGGAGTCGCCGACGGCGTCGGGGTTGTCGGGGCGGAGATGGTGAGTTCGAGGGCCGGCGAGGACTCTGACTGCAATCCGCTCGATGCTCCGGTCGCCGTGCAGGTCACCTTGTAGCTGATGGTGATCGGGCCTGCCGTGGCCGGCGCGGTGAGTGCGGCACCCGGAGTGGTTCCGGGCTGGATGTTCACCGTCGCCCCACCGGCATCGAGGTCGTAGCTCGTGAGGTTCGTGCCCGACGGGCAGCTGTAGGCGCCCCAGGCCAGCCGGAACTCGGCACCGGTGGTGACCGTCTTCGGCGTTGCCGTGGGAGTGGAGGTCGGAGTGGGTGGGGCCACCGCGTCACCGTAGACGGTGAGGTTGATGGTCGTTCCCTTCGCGATGTTGCCGACGGGGCTGACCGAGTAGACCACGTCGACGAGGTCGGTGCTCGGGGCGGAGTTCTTCGTGACGCGCTCGGCTCCGAGGCCCAGTGCGGAGAGCACCGCGGCGGCCTGGTCGAACGACTTGCCCTTCAGATCCGCCTCGTTGACGACCACGGTGTTGGGGGTGGCAGTCGGCGACGGGGTGGTCGGCGCCGGGGAACTCGGAGCGGGCGAGGATGCGGGAGTCGTCGTGCCGGTCGCCGGAGTGGCACCGTTCGAACTGTTGTTCGTCGCCAGAGCGAAGATCGTGCCACCCAGAACGAGCACGAGGATGATGATCAGCACGATGAGCGGCCAGGTCCACGGGCTCCTCGACTTCTTGACCGGTTCACCGTCGTCACCGTCAGCGGCGAGGAGGGATGCCGTTGCGGGGCCGTTGGGTGTGCCGGATCCGGTACCGGCGCCGCCGATCAGCGAACCGAATGCCGCACCCGCCCCCGCAGCACCGGCCGTGCCGAGCACGGTCGTCGCCTGGGTCGGATCTGCCGCATCGCCTCCAGCGGTGGGCATCAGCATGGTGGCGGTGTCGGCCGGGGCGGACCCGCTGCCGAGAATGGCGGGTACGGCAGCAGCCGCCAGCGCGATGTCGCCCTGGCGGAGCGCCGTGGCGGCGCGAGCAAGAGCTGCACACGAAGCCGGACGGTCGGCCGGCTTCTTGGCGATGCAGCTGAGCACCAGGTTCCGCACGGGTTCGGGGATGCTCGTCGGGAGGGGCGGGGGCGCATCGTTGATCTGCGCCATCGCGATCGCGACCTGGGACTCTCCGGTGAACGGGCGCTTGCCGGCCAGGGACTCGTAGGCGACGATGCCGAGCGAGTAGATGTCGGTGGTGGATGATGCGGACTGACCGCTCGCCTGTTCGGGTGAGAGGTACTGCACGGTTCCCATCACCTGGCCCGTTGCCGTGAGCGGCACCTGGTCTGCGATGCGGGCGATGCCGAAGTCGGTGATCTTCACGCGGCCATCGGGTGTGATCAGCAGGTTGCCCGGCTTGATGTCACGGTGCACGAGACCGGCGTTGTGGGCGGCCTGGAGAGCGGATGCCGTCTGCGCGACGATGTCGAGCACCCGGTCGGTCGAGAGCACGTGCTCCCGCTCGAGGATGACCGACAGCGCTTCGCCCGGGACGAGTTCCATGACGAGGTAGGCACTGCCCTCTTCTTCGCCGTAGTCGAACACGTTGGCAATGCCTTCGTGGTTCACGAGGGCCGCGTGGCGTGCCTCGGCGCGGAAGCGTTCGAGGAAGCCCGGGTCGCCGAGGTACTCGTCTTTCAGGATCTTGATAGCGACGTTCCGACCGATGACGAGGTCGGTCGCCTGCCAGACCTCGCCCATTCCACCGATCGCGATACGCGTGGAAAGCTCGTACCTTCCCCCGAAGGTGAGCCCTGCTGTGGGTCTCATTTGTTCAGCACCGCCTCAAGTACTTTTTTGGCGATCGGAGCAGCAACTTCGTTGCCTGACCCGGATTCACCTAGTCCGCCGCCATTTTGTACCACTACTGCAACTGCAACCTGTGGGTTGTCTGCAGGAGCGAAACCTGTGAACCAGAGGGTGTACGGATCGCCCGTCCCGTTCTCCGCTGTTCCCGTCTTCCCGGCCACACTGACTCCCTCTATTCTTGCATTAGTCGCTGCGCCGGAATTGACAGCCTCGACCATCCACGAGGAAAGTGTCGAAGCTGTTACCGAAGTGATCGGTTGCGAGAGGGTCTTCGGCTCGAACTGCTTCAGAACGGTCAGGTCGGGCGCACGGACGTCGTCGACGAGGTTGGGCTGCATGATTGTTCCCGCGTTCGCCACCGCCATCGACTGCTCGACGATCTGCATCGGGGATGCCCGCACGCTGGCCTGGCCGAACGACGAGAGCGCGAGCGTTGCGTCGTCCTCCAGGGGCGGGAACTGGCTGGCCTGCACGGGGATGGGTGTATCGAACCCCGAGTTGTATCCGTAGGCCTTCGCCATGTCGGTGAGGCCCTTCTGGCCCATCTCGACGCCGAGTTCCGCCATCGGGATGTTGCAGGAGAGAACGAAGGCGGTCTTGATGCTGACCGTGTCGCCGGGGCCGCATGTTCCACCGCCCGCATTCTGTACGGTTCGATCGCTCTCAGGCAGGTGGTAGAGAGCCGGATTGGGCAACTGGTGGTCTTCGGTCAGGCCGGCATTCTGCAGGGCGGCGGAGGAGGTGACGATCTTGAAGGTCGAGCCGGGCGGATCGAAGTTGCCGTTGAGCGTGCGGTTGATCAGGGGGTTGCCGGAGTCGGCGATGAGCGCGTTGTACTGCGCGATCACAGAGTCGGTGTCGTGCGCGGCGAGCACATTGGGGTCGTAGTCGGGCTTCGAGACCATGGCGAGGATGCGCCCCGTCTTCGGTTCGACGGCCACGATGGCGCCCTGCAGGTCGCCGAGGGCGTCGTAGGCGGCTTGCTGCACCTTCGGGTCGATGGTCAGCTCCACAGAGGCGCCTTGGGGGTTCTGGCCGGTGACGATGTTGTTCAGTTGGCTGAGGAACTGCGATCCGGAGGTACCGCTGAGCTCCTGGTCGAGGGCGTCCTCGATGCCGCTCGAACCCTGGTCGAGGGTGTAATACCCCGTGATGGCGCTGTAGAGCGGCCCGTTCGTGTAGGTGCGCTGGTACTTGTACTGGTCGGCAGAGGGCACGCTCTGGGCGATTGGCTGCCCGTCGACGAGGATCGCCCCGCGCTGGTTCGAGTAGCTGTTGTTGATTGTGCGCGCGTTGCGGGAATCGCCGGCCAGGGCATCCGCTGAGAAGAACTGGATTGTCGTGACCGACAGGAAGAGTGCGGCGAACATTGCCAGGATGACGATGGTCACACGTTTGAGTTCGCGGTTCATGGGCTCTAGACCACCAGCCTGGGTTGATTGCGGACGGTGTCCGACAGGCGGAGCAGCAGCGCGACGATGATCCAGTTCGCGACGAGGGAGGACCCGCCGGCTGCGAGGAACGGGGTCGTGAGGCCGGTGAGCGGGATGACCCGGGTGACGCCGCCGATGACGATGAAGCACTGCAGCGCGATGACGAAGGTGAGGCCGATCCCGAGCAGCCGACCGAAGTCGTCTGTGCCGGCGAAGCTGATCCGGAGCCCCCGTGCGATGAAGAGCAGGTAGAGGGCGAGGATCGCGAACAGGCCGGCCATCCCGAGCTCCTCGCCGAGGCTTGCGACGATGTAGTCGCTCTGGGCGAGGGGGGTGATGTCGGGCTGGCCCTGGCCGAGGCCGGTGCCGATGAGCCCGCCGTTCGCCAGGCCGAACAAGCCCTGAACGAGCTGGTAACTGCCGCCCTGGGCGTCGTAGTTCGTCGTGGAGAAGGGATCGAGCCAGTTCGAGAACCGGTCGTTCACGTAGACGAGCACCCGGCTGGCGATGAGAGCGCCGCCGAGGAACAGCCCGACGCCGATGATCACCCAGCTGAGCCGGGCCGTCGCAACGTAGATCATCACGACGAAGAGCCCGAAGTAGAGCAGGGCCGTTCCCAGGTCGCGCTGGAAGATGATGACCGACATCGAGGCGGCCCAGATGACGAGAATGGGGCCGAGGTCGCGCCCGCGCGGGAAACGCATGCCGAGGAACTTGCGACCGACGACCGAGAGGCTGTCACGTCGGGAGACGAGATACCCGGCGAAGAAGATCGCCAGGGCGATCTTGGCGACCTCGCCCGGCTGGAAGCTGAGCGGGCCGATTCCGATCCAGACCCGGGCCCCGTAGATCTCCTTGCCGATCCCGGGCAGGAGCGGCAGAACGAGCAGCACGCCCGACAGGGCCATGAAGACGTAGGTGTACCGCTGCAGCACCCGGTGGTTGCGGAGCGCGATGATCACGACGAGAGCCGCGATGATCGCGATGGCGCTCCAGACGACCTGGCGGACGGCCGTGCTGTCCCAGCCCGTCGACCCCGGGATCTGCAGGTCGATGCGGTAGATCTCGGCGATGCCGATGCCGTTCAGGAGGGTGGCGATCGGGAGGATGAACGGATCGGCATTGGGCGCGACGAACCGCAGCGCGATGTGGGCGCCGATCACGAGCACAGAGAGGCCGGCACCGAGCAGGGCGACCTGCCCGTAGTCCACGGCGCCTTCCGCGCCGAGCTGCACGAGCACCACGGCGCCCGCGTTCACGAGGCAGGCGAGGAGGAGAAGGAAGATCTCGAGGTTGCGGAGCTTTTCAGGCACATGGATGCGACGCACCGGCTTGGTCGCCGGGGCCGCCTCTGTGGTGGATGCCGCCACCACTCCGCCGTCGCTAGCCACTCGGCACCGTCAGGCTGATGCTCTGCACGGTCGCCCGCGCGGCATCGATCGAATCGGCGCTGATCGTGTTCTGCACCTGGGTCTGCATGTACATCGGCAGTTTGTCGACGCTGATGCCGGTGTCTTCGTACACATGAGAGAGGGTGATCGGCCCCAGAGTCTGCTGAACGCCCTGGTAGATCGCAACGTGGCCGTTCGTCTGGCCGACGAAGTAGCGCGACTGCGTCCACTGGTAGGCGAGCAGCAGGCTCGCTGCGATCACCAGCACCACGATTATGCTGCCGATCAGCCAGGTGACCTTCCGCTTGCGGCTGCGGCGGCGGTCTTCGTCGATCAGCTCGTCGAGGTAGTCGTCGCCCTGCGCCTCGAAGTGCGACGGTTCCTGGGAACCGCTGCCTCTCGGGTGCAGGCGGAGCCCGGGCATCCGTGACGACTTGCGGCCCTGCGCGCCACCGTAGGCGACAGGCCGGGACGCCGCTCCCACGGTCTGCGGGATGTAGGTGCTGCCGGTGAAGGACTCGCTGATGTCGACGACGACGACGGTGACGTTGTCCGGTGCCCCGTGGTCGAGGCTCTCTGTGACGAGCATGTCTGCGACGGCCTGAGGGGCCGGGTTCTCTGTGAGGGCTTTCGCGATGTCGTCGTTGTCGACCACACCGGTCAGCCCGTCGGAGCAGAGCAGCCAGCGGTCACCAGGCCGGGTGTCCATCACCTGCAGGTCGACGTCGGGGGTGGAGTCGACATCGCCGAGCACCCGCATCAGCACCGAGCGCCGCGGATGCACCTTGGCCTCCTCGGCGGTGATGCGCCCGTTGTCGACCAGGCGCTGCACGAAGGTGTGGTCGGTGGTGATCTGGGTGAGTTTGCCATCGCGGAACCGGTAGATGCGCGAGTCGCCGATGTGGGCGAGGGCGACGCTGTGGCCGACCCGCACCAGTGCGGAGAGGGTCGTACCCATTCCGGTGAGTTCCGGATGCTCGTACACGGCTTCAGCAAGGATGGCGTTCGCGCTGACAATGGCCTCCTGCAGCGCGAACTCTGCATCGACGGCCGAACTGTACTCGCCGTCGATCTCGAGGAGTTTGTTCAGCGCCAGGGCGCTGGCGACGTCACCGCCGGCGTGGCCGCCCATGCCGTCGGCAACGGCGAACAGGGATTGGCCGGCATAGCCGCTGTCCTGGTTGTTCGCCCGCACGCGGCCCACATGGGAGACCGCGGCGCTCTCCGTCACCAATGGCATGACCGGGCCGCCTAGCGCCGAAGTTCAAAACTGGTGGAACCAATTCTGACCGGGGTGTTGAGGGCGACGGGAGTGGGCTGGGTGACGCGCTTGCCGTCGAGGTAGGTGCCGTTGGTGGAGTCGAGATCCTGGATGACCCACTCGTTGTTCCAGTTGAGGAGGCGCGCGTGGTGGGTGGAGGTGTAGTCGTCGCGGATGACCACACTCGAGTCCGTCGAACGGCCGATGGTGAGGGGGTCGACACCGAGCTCGATCTCGGTTCCCGCCTTCGTGCCCGAGGTGATGACCAGCTTGTGCGCGTTGCTGGTGGTGGCACGGGGATGCACCCCGGCACTGGACCCTTCGAGCGGCGTGAAGACGGGCACCTTCGACTGCGGCGGAGGAGTCGGAGGATGGGACGTTCCCGGCAGCCCGGCGGCGGAGGCAGCTGCCCCGACGACGACGCCCTGGGCTCCACGCGAGGCGGCGGGGGGCTGGACAGGGGGCGCACCGACCGGTGCATTGACGGGCGGCGGGGAGAATCCGGGAGCGCCTGCGCCTGCCGGCGGCGACGCCGCGGTGCCCGCGGGGTCGCGCATCTTGCGCACACGCTGGCCGAACAGGTCGGAGCGCATCGCGTACACGATGACGAAGACGAAGACCCAGAGCAGTGCGAGAAAGCCGAAGCGCAGGATCAGGAGGGTGAGTTCGCTCATAGATTCCACCGGAATCCGCCGGGCTCCGGCGGCTGGTTCTTCTCCGGTGCTGGTTCGTCGAGCGGGAACGGTGCGTCGATGTCGGCGGCTCCATCCGCTGCGCTGTTGCGGGCGCCGGCATTGTCGCTGTTGTCGTCGCGGTCGGCTCGGCGGGGTCTCTGGGGTGCCCGCTTGGCCTTCCGTGGAGACTCGGCCCGCTCGGCTTCGTCGGCGGCCGCGGCTGCTGCCCGCCGGGGGGAAGCAGGTGCCGGAGCGAGCTCGGGTGCGGGAGGCAGTGGGGCGGGAGCTGGTGGGGCGGCGGCTGGTGGGGCGGGGGCTGCCGAGGCGCCGACTGCGGCCGGCTGGGCGGGAGGCACGGCAGCTCGAGCGTCATCCCTCCGGGGAGCGGGATGCTCGGCCTCGGCGAAGGCCTGCACGTCGGAGGCCTGGGCCAGAACCCGGAACACCACGCGGGTGCGCCCGATCTGGATGACGGAATCCGGTTCGACAACAGCCCGGGTGACGGCCTGGCCGTTCAGCTGCGACCCGTTCGTCGAGTCGAGGTCCCGCACCTCGGCACGCCTGCCATCCCAGAGGATCTCGATGTGCTTGCGGGAGATGCCGGTGTCCTCGACGGTGATGTCGGCCTCGCGGCCACGGCCGATGACCGTGCGTGAGCGGGTGATCGGGTAGCGCTTGCCCGCGACATCCAGAACCGGAGCCCAGACGACATCGCGCTGCACCGTCGAACTCTCGATCTCGAGCAGGCCCGCGCTCAGACGCGGCTGCTCGACCAGCGTGACACTCACGCTGCCGGCGAACTGGAAGCCCTGCGCGCCGGCGTGCTTCTGCACCACCTGCGTGAGCTCGTCGACGAGGGTCGGGCCGAGGCTCTTCATGCGCTGGAAATCGCTCGAACCGACCAGCACGCGAAAGCTGTTGGGCACGAGGATGCGGTCCCGTGAGACCACGGCCGCCTTGGTGTCGAGCTCCCGCTTGAGGGCGGAGCTGATCTCAACCGGCTGCAGCCCCGAGCGGAAGGTCTTGGCGAACACGCCGTTCACAGCGCGTTCGAGACCTTTCTCGAAGTTGTCCAGTATTCCCACACGTCTCCCATTTTCTGTGTGCCCGACGGTGCGTCGTGCACAAGGTGCCGGCATGAATGCTACGACAGATAGTACTGGCCATACGTGTTAAAGGCCTGCAGTGAGTATCTTCTGGTAGATCTGTGACCTGTGGACGAGAGGATGCCCGGGCCGCTCGTTTTCGGATTCGGCTGCATCAGTGCTAATCTCGCTGAGTTGGCGCGAGTGGCGGAATTGGTAGACGCGCACGGTTCAGGTCCGTGTGTTCGTAAGGACGTGGGGGTTCAAGTCCCCCTTCGCGCACCAGCACAGAAGAAGGCCCCCGACCGGTGAATCCGGTTCGGGGGCCTTCTGAGTTTCTGGGGCGTCAGGAACGTCGCGAGAAGAAGGTCATGAAGGCGCCGAAGGCGGCGAACATGCCACCGAAAGCGGCCAGGGCGAGTCCGAACGAAACGATCGCGCCGTTGAAGACGAGGCCGAGGGTCGTGACGAGCAGGCCGAACGCAAGGATGAGGAAGCCGTAGGCGAGCAGGGTGGCGGGGGCGGAGCGTCGGGGGGCGACGGCAGGGTCGGAGTCGGTCATGGTTCCGAGCTTAGCTTTCGGCGCGAGAGGGTCTTGCAATCTTGAGGTCCAAAAGCATATAGTGTGTGCGCTCTGGCTGCAGAGTGGGCGGGCCGGTAGTCCTGAGGTATGGCCGAACCCCACTCCGAAGCCGCGCGCCTCGTCGGTGAGCGCATGAAGGAGACGCGGCAGCGCCTCGGGCTGAGCCAGGAGGACGTCGCTGAGCTGGCCGAGATGCACGTGACGAACGTGGGCAAGATCGAGCGCGGCCAGACCAACCCGAGCCTGTCGACGATCGTCGCGCTCGCTGGAGCGATGAACACGGATCCCGGTCTCTGGGTGACCGGGCTGACCACCGACATGATTCCGGGTCGGACGCACAAGTTCACCGCTGCCGACCTGATTCGCGAGCAGAAGCGCCGCCAGGTCTGATCCGCGGCGCTTCTGCGTGCCGCGTCAGACCCGGGCGCCTGCCAGCGCCTCGAGGATCGTCGAGACCTCGGTGCGCGTGGTGTAGTCGACGTGCACGTCGGCGAACCGTACCGTGCGGTCGGCGTCGACGATGAGCACCGTCGGGAACGGGAGGTCGCCCGTCGCGTCGGCGTTACTGTCTGCCACGTCGAAGCCGAGGGCGGTGTGGGCCGTGCGGGCCTCGGCACTCGGTTCGGTGAGCAGTCCGAGCTGGCGCACGAGCGCGTTCGACGCGTCGGAGAGCACGGTGAACTCGAGCTCTCCGCCCTCGACGGCCGCGCGCGATCCATCCGGAGTCTGTGGGCTGATGGCGATGAGGCCGACGCCCTGCTCGCGGAGGGCGGGCAGCAAGTCCTTCTGGTAGGTCTTCAGCGTCAGGTTGCAGTACGGGCACCAGGCTCCGCGGTAGAACACGAGCACGGCGGGGCTCCCGCCGATCGCCGCCGACAGCGTCGTGCTGCCGCCCTCGGGGGTGACGAGATCGCCGTCGGGCACGGTGTCGCCCACGGCGACGGCGTCGGCGGGGACTCCGTTTGCGATGAGGGCTGCCTGCTCGGCGGCGAAGACGGCGGAGAGGTCAGGCCCGATCTGGGCTTCGAAGCCCTCGTTGAACTCGGTGACCTGGGCGGCTAGCGTACTTGATTCGTTCGACATGGGTCGACAATACGTCGGCGCTTCCTGCCTGACCTGCGCCGCGTAACGTGGCGTCACACTCGGGGGTGCGGGGGCTAGATCAGCAGCGCGCGCAGCTGGTCCACCGAGTGCACCACCGCGATGGCGCCGACCGCCTCGGCCGGGGATCCGTAGCCCCACTCCACCATGATCGGCGGGATGCCGTGCGCGGCGGCACCCTCCATGTCGTGGATGCGATCACCCACGAGCACCAGGTTCGACAGGTCGACGCCGGCCGCTCGCAGCCGTGCCAGTGCCTCGTCGATCACGTCGGCCTTCGCGCTGCGGGTCTCATCCTCGCTCGCGCCCGTGATGACCACGAACGCGTGTTCGAGCCCGAGGTGTTCGAGGATACGGTGCGCCTGGACCTCCGACTTCGAGGTGGTGATGGCCAGTGGGATACCGCCCTTGTGCAGGAACTTCACCAATCCGACCATGCCGGGGAAGGTGACCGCGTCGTCCTGCGGGCCCTCGCTCGCAGCCAGGCCGCGATAGATGTGCAGGGCCTCGAGCGCCTCCGCCTCGTTCATGCCGGCGACGAGCTCGAAACCCTCGAGGATGGGCGGGCCGACGAAGTGCACCAGTTCGGCGGGCGGCGGGACGGGTCGCCCGAGCGCGAGGAGCGTACGCGAGAGCCTGCCGATGATGCCGGGAGCCGAGTCGGTGATGGTTCCGTCGAGGTCGAAGAGGATGCACGACCACGGTTTCTGGGGTGCAACAGGTGTGTGAGTCATCGACCCACATCCTACGGCGCGTGTGTAAAATCATCTGATCGAGACCACTGCATCCCCCCGTCCCCGGCGCGCGAGACCATCGGCCATGGGCATCCTGAGCCTCGCTCTCGTCGTCGCCGCAGCTGTGGTATCCGGCACCGGCGTGCTGCCGGGGGCGGATACTGCTGCGCTCGCCGACCGGGTCGTTCCGGTGCTCGGCTTCGTCGTCGCGATCACGATCGTGACCGAGCTGGCGGCTGGGGCGGGGCTGTTCTCGGTGCTCTCCGGGTGGCTCGCGCGGCGCGGCGGCCGCCGGGTCTGGATGCTCTGGCTCTTCGTCATCGTGCTGGCGACCCTGAGCACGATCTTTCTGTCGCTCGACACGACGGCGGTGCTGGTGACGCCGGTGGTGGTGCTGCTCGCGATCGATGCCGGACTGCCGCCGATCCCGTTCGCGCTCGCGACGGTGTGGTTGGCGAACACGGCGTCGCTTCTGCTGCCGATCTCGAATCTCACGAACCTGCTGGCGGCGACGAAGATCGCGAGCGTCGCGCCTGCCGGGTCGAGCGTCGACCTTGCGTCGCCGTTCGGTTTCGCGTCGATCGTGTGGGCGCCCGCTCTGGTGGGCATCATCGTGCCCGTCGTGCTGCTGACGCTGCTGTTCCGCCGGCAGCTCCGCGGCACGTACCGGGTTCCGGAACGGGCATCCATCGACGACCGGGTGCTGCTCATCGTGTCGGCCGTCGTGGTGGTCGTGCTGCTGCCGCTGCTGGTGTCGGGGCTGCCGGTCTGGATTCCGGCGACCGGGGGCGCGGTGGTGCTGGTCGCAGCCTTCGCACTGCGGCGGCGGTCGGCGCTCGGGGTGGGGCTCATCCCGTGGGCGCCCGTCGGCATCGCGGCGGGCCTCTTCGTGCTGGTCGAGGCGGCGCAGGTGCACGGGCTCGGTTCGGTGGTGGGGGCGGTCGCCGGATCGGGTTCCTCGTTCCCCGCTCTGCTGCAGCTGGCCGGGCTCGGCGTGGTATCGGCGAACGGCATCAACAACCTGCCGGCCTACCTCGTGCTGGAGCCGGCCGCGGGGTCGCCGGTGCGGCTCATCGCGTTGCTGATCGGGGTGAACCTCGGGCCGCTCGTCACGCCGTGGGCGTCGCTTGCGACCCTGCTCTGGCACCAGAAGGTGGTGTCGCAGGGGGTGACGATCCGCTGGGGCCGCTTCATGCTGGCCGGTCTGGTGGCGGTTGTCGTGACGGTGCCGCTCGCGGTGCTGGCGCTCTGGCTGAGCGCCGGCGCCTCCTAGCCCTGGCCAGCTCCGCCCCCCACCCCAGCCCTCTCGCCCTCAGCCGGGCTGGCGCCATCCGGGAGTCGAAATCCGCCCCAAACCCACCGGCGGCGTCAAGTGGTGGTTGCAACTGGGGGGTCAGGCTGCCTCGGTGAGGAGTCTGTTCAGCCGTGTGGCTGGGGTGTCGTAGTCGAGGGTGGGGCGGGGGCGGCTGTTCAGGGTCGCCGCGACGC
>NZ_NBXB01000002.1 GCF_003399635.1 Subtercola boreus
CCGCAGCAGACGTCAACGACGACCCCGACGATACCAGGTCCAGAAACTCGTCCAAAACCACACGACTCACACGAACCATGCAACGCACCAATCAGATCAGACGTTGCAACGACCATATGACTCCACCCACCGTTTTAGGGCACAAATCGACTCCCCGAGGGGTTGGGTGGGGTGGCGCCGCGCTGGTGCCGAGCAGGGTCGGGTGGGGCGGCGGGCGGGGCGGTGCCGCGCGCAGCGGTATCGGGTGGTGGCGGCGGCGTGTATGTTGCCCCCACCGTCGGTAGGGGCCGAGCGTCAGCCGCGAAAGTACTCCCATGGTGCGCCGCAGAGGCGGCGGCGCACGAGACTAAAACAGCCGTGAGTCGCTGTCGTCGAGGCCGCGCATCGCGTCGTAGTCGAGCAGCAGGGTACGCATTCCGCGGTCGTGCGCGAGCGTGCGCGCCTGCGGTTTGATCTCCTGGGCCGCGAAGATGCCGGTGATGGGGGCGAGGTGCGGGTCGCGGTTCATCAGCTCGAGGTAGCGGGTGAGCTGCTCGACGCCGTCGATGTCGCCGCGGCGTTTCAGCTCGACGGCGACCGCGGCGCCGTTCGCGTCGCGGGCGAGGATGTCGACCGGCCCGATCGCCGTCATGTACTCGCGGCGCACCAGCACGTGGCCCTCCCCGAGGAGTTCGATCTGTTCGGCGAGGAGCTTCTGCAGGTGGGCTTCGACCCCGTCCTTCACGAGCCCGGGGTCGACCCCGAGATCGTGCGACGAGTCGGTGAACACCTCGTGGATGGAGACGACGAGGAGATCAGCCGTCTTCGCGTGGGTGACCTTCCAGAGTTCGGTGATGCCGGCGTCCCGCTGCTCGTCGTCGGGTTCCATCACCTGCAGGGTGCACGGCGGGCTCATCCAGTTCAGCGGTTTGTAGGATCCGCCGTCGCTGTGCACGAGGATGCTGCCGTCGTTCTTCAGCATCAGCAGGCGGGTGGCGAGCGGGAGGTGGGCGCTCAGTCGACCGGCGTAGTCGACGGCGCATCGGGCTATGACAAGTCGCACACAGCGAGTTTAGGCGTTACGCGTGAGCGCCGTGAGCGTCATCCGCGCGCGAACCGGCCGGAGCGCTCGCGGGCCGCCGGGGCGGCGAAGGCCGCGACGATCAGCAGCACCAGAATCACGTACAGGGCGTTCAGGATGCCGAACTGCTGCCCGAGGAATCCGATCAGCGGCGGGCCGGCGAGGAAGGCGAGGTAGCCGATCATCGCGACGGCGCTGACGCTCGCCGTGGCCTTCTCGGGGTCGTCGGAGGCGGCCGACATGCCGACAGGGAAGCCCAGTGAGGCACCGAGGCCCCAGAGCACGGCGCCGACCACGGCCATCCAGAGGCTCGGAGCGAGGATGAATCCGAGCAGGCCGATCGCGCCGAGCAGGGCCGACCAGCGGAGGATCGGTACCCGGCCGAACCGGTCGAGGACGGGGCCGCCGGCGACCCGGCCGACCGTCATCGCCGCGACGAACACGCCGAAGACGATGGCGCCGGTGGTGTTCGACTGGTGGTGACCGTCGACGGTGGCGATGGCGAGCCAGTCGTTCGCGGAACCTTCGGCGAAGGCCATTCCGAGCATGATCAGGCCGATCAGCAGGAGGCGGGTGTCGGCCCAGACGGCGAGGCTCTCGCGGAGACGCTGCTTCAGGGGGAGCTTGGCGCCCGCGCCCGCGCCAGTGCCAGTGCCAGTGCCAGTACCCGGGCCCGCGCCGGCCGCGGCTGCTGCTGGCGCGACCTCCGCCTCGGTCTCGACGTGCTGCGGGAGGAAGCGCACGGCGACGATGCCGATGAGGGCGATGAGCGCAGCGATCACGGCGAGGTGCCAGATGACAGGCACCGCGAGGGCGGATGCGCCGGCACCGAGGGCCGCGCCGGCCACCGTTCCGAGGCTGAAGAAGGCGTGCATCAGCGGCAGGAGGGTGCGCCCGATGGCCCGCTCGGCGGCAGCGCCCTCGAGGTTCATCATCACGTCCATGGCGCCGTTGCCGAAGCCGAGCACGGCCAGCGCGACCATGCCGAGGGCGAGCTCGGGAACGAACGTGGCGGTGATGCCGATGCCGGCGAGGCCGATTGCGACGAGCACCATGCAGAGCGCGATGCCCGCGCGGGGGCCGAGGAGGTGCAGCAACTGCTGCGAGGCGACGAGGCCGAGCACTGCGCCCACGGCGAGACCGAGGATGAGCAGGCCCACCTGCGAGGTGTCGAGGCGAAGGTCGTCGCGCACCGCGGGCAGACGGGAGACCCAGGTGGCGATCGCTAGGCCACTCAGCGTGAAGATGACGAACACGGCATTCCGCCAGGGCTTCAGGCTCACGGATGCCGTGGCCTGGCTGAGGGGAGCCGTGACGTTCGGCGATGCGGACTCGGCCGACGGTGACATGGGGTGAAGTTCCTTGCTGTGACGGGAATCGAATCGATTCGATTGCGATTCGACTACGCTAAGGGATGTGAGTGCAAACAATCAACCTCACCCCGATGGCGGACTGGATTCGGGGCCCTCGGAAGCTACGGCCGACGTATCGCCGGTCGAGCATCCGCGGGCCACGCTCGCCAACGTGGCGAAGCGGGCGGGAGTGTCAGCGTCGACGGCGTCGATCGCGTTCAGTGGGGTCGGTTCCATCTCGGAGGCGACACGCGAACGCATCCTGAGAGCCGCTGACGAGTTGCGCTACTTCGGCCCCGACCCTCGGGCGCGGTCGTTGCGGCAGGGGCGCTCGGGGATCGTCGGCGTTGTGCTGGAGGATCGCGTGATCCACTCGTTCCGCGACCCGATCACCATCGCGGTGCTCGACGGCATCTCCCAGGAACTCGGCAACGAGAACGGCGGGATGCTTCTGCTGACCTCGACGGGCATGGGTGAGTCGAGCATCCAGAGCGCCGTGTTCGATGCGGCGGTGTTCCTCGGCTGCAGCCCCCGGCTGACCCGGTCGATCGAGGTGATGCGGCAACGGAACATTCCGATGGTGGCGATCGAGGGGCAGCATTTCGACGGCGTTCTGAGTGTGGCACTCGACAATCGTGAGGCGGCGACCCGGCTTGCGCAGCATGTGTACGACCTGGGGCACCGAGATGTGGCGGTCGTGACGCTGCCGATGGATGCGGTTCGGGAGCTGCGCGCGCTGACCGAGGTGATCGTGGCCGACGCGACGACGGCGGTGTCGATGGAACGGCTGGCCGGTGCGCGCGAGGTTTACCCGAAGCTCGGCGGATATGTGGCGGCGAACTCGTCGAGCGACGATGGGTTCGCGGCGGGGCTGCTGGCGCTGGGCGGTGCGGGCGGCGGGTGGAGGCGGCCGACGGCGATCATCGCGCAGAGCGACCTGCTCGCGGTGGGGGTGATCCGGGCCGCTGAGTCGCTCGGGTTGCGGGTTCCTGGCGATCTGACTGTGGTCGGGTTCGACGGCGCGCGAATCGAAGGCCTCAGCGACCACGACCTGACGACGATGGTGCAGCCCGCGACGGAGAAGGGCCGGGCCGCCGGGCGTGCTGTGACGGAGCTGCTGGCGGGCGGGCATCCACCCGACGCCCACTTCACCTGCACCCTGCACCTCGGCACGACTTCCGCCCCGCCGGCCTGACCTGACCAGCCCCGCTCCGCGGCCCCCACCCTCCCCTCGATGAGCGCGGGGTCAGGGGTGCGGGAGGGCGGCGGAGGACTGGATGGCGCGGAGCTCGCCCCAGAGGGTGGTGGCCTGCTCGCCGGTGGCCGTCGCCGTGATCTGCACGAGGTCGGTGACGGGTCCGTTCTCGATGATGGCGATGCGCACGCCCTGCATGAGGGTGCCGACGCGGGCATCCGTGTAGCTGAACTCGATGCGGAAGCCCTCGCCTCCGAGCACGGGCAGGGTGTCGCGGCCGAGCTCCACGCCACCCTCGATCGAGGTGACCTGCGCAGTGACTTCCGCTGTGGCCTGCTCGAGCGTGTAGCCGGCGCCGAACCGGGAGACGGCGACGATCACGTTCGGGCGGAACTCGCCTGACGGCACGGCGCGTCCGGCGGCGAGGACCGCCCCTGCAGCGCCGAACGAGGCCCAGTCGTCGGGCAGCTCGAGGCTGATCGACGGGTAGGCGGGGGCGGAATCGCTGGGGAATACCAGGGTGGATGTCACGGTGAGACCTTTTTTGCGGGTGGACTGGGGAGCTGGGTGCCGACGAAGCGACCGGCTAGAAGCCGAAGACGTCGCCGACGTTGTCCACGATGTCCTTCGGACTGAAGGTGAGCTCCTGGGAGAAGCCGCCGCCGATGCCGAAGGTGACGCCGGCGTCCCAGCCGAGCTGGACCTTGTCCCAGGTGGCGTCGGCGTCGACGTTAGCGTGGGCGCCGATCCCGGTGCTGACCTCGTAGCCCACCTTCTCACTGATGCCGCCGGCGGTGATCGTGCCGTCTGCGCCGACTTTCGCGCCAGCGAACACTTCGCCGCCCGCGTTGACTCCCGCGCCCTGCGGTCCGATGGTTCCGCCGGCGTTTCCGTCGACGGCTGCGCCGCCAAGGGCGTTGATGTTGCCGCCAAGGCTGCTGAACTCGTTCAGCTTCACATCGCCCGTGGCGTTGAATTCCTCGCCGACCATTCCGCTGGCGTCGGACTTCGCGTAGTACTGGCCGTCCTTCGTGACGCCGGCGTGGGCCCCGGCGTCGCCCTTCACGCCGTCGAACCGGTCGACGCTGCCGCTGCCGACGATGTCTCCGGCGCGGAAGTTGCCGTGCGCTTCACCGCCGACGCCCCAGCCCCAGCCGGCAGTGGCGCTGTGGTCGGTGGCACCGTTCGGGCCGTAGGTGGTCTCTCGGTTCGCGTGGCCCTCGCCGTTCTGCACGGAGAGCGAACCGCCTCCGGTAGCGCCGTCGCCCTTGATGGGGCCGGTGGTTCCCCACGAGACCTTGTCGGGGGTGATGCGGATGCCCCCGGGCAGTGTGGCGGAGGGAGTACCCGATCCGGGGCCGGAGCCCGGCGCTGAACCCGATCCAGAGCCGGCGCCGGAGCCGCCGCCCGCCCCGCCCACACCGTCTGTCGAGGCCGCGTTCTGCTCGTCGGCGTTCCGCAGGAGATCGGCACTGCCCGCCGAGAGCGCGCGGATCGCGGACTTCAGGCTCGAGGTGTGCGAACCGTTCCAGTCGCTTCGGAAGCCCTGGGCATCCGGACCCTGCCAGGCGTGCGCAGCGTTCACGTTCGTCGTCAGAGTCGACGTCAGGCCCGCCAGGCGGGTCGCTGCCGTGTCGAACTGCTGTGCAAGGGTGCGGAGGGATGCGACATCTGCTCCGTAGAAACCACCGGCCATTCCAACCACTCCTTCTGTCTTTCGCCGAATCCGGAGACGACGAAGGCGGGGACCAACGATCGGTCCCCGCCTTCGGTCGGTGCTAAGCGTTCGAAGTTGCTTCCTGGTCGGACGCGTTCTTCGCCGACTTCTGCGACGCGTCTTCGAGAGCGGCGATGACCTGTTTCAGCGCGGCGGTGTGCGTGGTGTTCCACTCGCTGCGGAAACCTTCAGCATCCGGACCGGTCCACTGCACATTCTGAAGCGCGCTGGTCAGAGTGGTGAGAATCTGCTGCACCTGCTGCGACTGTGTGTTGAGCTGTTTGCTGAGTGAGCGGACCTGCTCGACGTCAAGACCCCATACGGCCATTTTTCTCTCCTTTGTTGGCGCGAGACCGGATGCTCCGGTTCCCCCTGAATCCTGTGAGGTGTTTCTCTCACGTTTCAACAGTATGGGAGGGCCGCCGTCTGGTCGATGGGGAGAACTCCCCATGCGCGGGGGCGCTGCTCGGTCAGAACCCGCCGGGCCCCGCACCGTTGCCGCCGCCGCGATGGATGCCCGCGTCGAACTCACGGCTGAGGGAGTCCTTGTGGCGGGGAAGGTCCCGCGGATCGAGCTTCTCCTGGAACTCCTTCGCCCGGTGCTGACGCACGAGCAGGACCACCACGAGCAACACGAACAGCGCTGCGAATCCGATCACGAACCAGAACAATGTCATGAGAACCTCCTCAGGATTCAGTTCAACGCTAGCCCGCCTGGCGAGCGAAGTCCACCGTGCGGGCCCGGGCCTCAGGCGTTCGCGAGGGCGATCTGCACCTTAGTGACGCGGCCCTGGTGCACGAGGAAGCCGCGTCCCGGCGGGAAGTCTGTGCGCTTGAAGCGGCCGAGCGAGGTGCCGAGCAGGGAGTCGCCGTCGAGTTCGCCGGGCACCAACAGGAGGCCGCGTTTGGCGGTCTTGAAGGGGCCGGCGAGAGTCCAGGCGCCCGACCAGGTCGAGGATTCGCTCTCGCCGATGACGAAGACGTCGTCGCGGAGGGCCCGCTTCACGAGGCGGTCGACATCGGCCTCGAGGGGGGATCCGTTCAGCTCGCCGATGTTCTCGAAGACGAGCACGAAGTCGGCCGCCGCGAGCGAGCCGGCGTCGAGCTGGGCGGCGACGTCGTCGGCGAAGGCCGAGAGCTGGGCCGGGTCGGAGATCGAGAGTGCCCAGAACGGCAGCTTCGAGAGGGTGGTGGGGCGGGGCGAGACGTGCACGAGCCGCACGGCGGGGCGGGCCCGGTGGATGGCGGTGGCGATGGTCGCGAGGGCGTTCGACCGGCCGCTGCCCGTCGACCCCGCGACCAGGAATCCGCCGCGCTGGGCGACTCCGAACGGGGCGAGATCCTCGTCGCGGAGGCCGAGGGAGGGGTGAGCGGATGCGCCGGGGCCGGCGAGCACAGGCAGTTCCGAGAGCGACACGGCGTCGGCGAGGCGGCCGACCGGGGTGGCGGGCGCGACGCCCTGGCGGCGCATCGAGTCGGCGAGCCGCGCGATCTCGCGAGCCTGGATGGCGATGTTGGAGTCGCCGCCGAGCACGGCGATCTGCACTTCGTTTCCGGCCATCAGGCCGCGGCCCGGAGGCGAGACAGCGGAGAGGGCATCCTTCGGCGCGCCGACGAGCGAGTAGTCGTCGGGGTTGGCCATGCGGAGCACGATACGGCGCTGGATGGTCGAGCCGAGCGAGGCGGGCACGGCGTTCGGGCGGTCGCCGGCGACGACGATGTGCACGCCGACCTGGCGTCCGTCGGTGGCGATCTGCGAGAACACGGTGAACCAGGCGGAGTGGCCGCCGAACTCGTACTGTTCGCGGAACGCGCCGATGCCGTCGACGAGCACGAGGATGCGCGGTTCGGCAGCAGCGCCGGGCTCCGACGCCATGGCGCGGTACTCCCCGATCGAGCCGGCCCGTACTGCTGCGTAGCGGGTGGACCGATCGTCCACCAGATCGCGCAGCATGCGGAGCAGTCGGATGACACGTTCCTGGTCGTCTCCGGCGATGATGGCGCCGACGTGTGGCAGTTCTTCGAGCATGGCGAGGCCGCTGGAGCCGAAGTCGAGGCCGTAGACGTGCACGGGTCCGCCGCGCGGGGTGACGGCTGCGGCGACGGCGATGCTCCGGAGGGTGGCGCTCTTGCCGGAGCCGCCGGTGCCGTAGACGGCCATGTTGCCGTCGCGGTCGGGCTCGTAGAAGACGGTCGGCTGGGCCTGGTTGTCGGGTTCGTCGATCACGCCGAGCAGCAGACGTTCGTCGGTGCGCGGGTTCGGCAGGAGCGAGAAGTCGTAGAGCGGGGCGAGTTCGTCGAGCCACGGCTTCCGGGGTTCGGGGATGCGCGCGAGGGCGGAGGCGGCCGTGATCGACGTGACCAGCCGTGCGATGTCGTTCGGCCCCTGGTCGGTGAGGGGGGCGGCGTCTTCAATCGCGGGGGCCTCCCACGCGACACCGGATCCGAAGTTCATCTCGACGATGTCGATGCGGGGCACGGGGGGTTCGTCGGTGGTCCAGCCCCCGGCGTAACCCGTCTGGAAGGCGGCGATGCGGCCGGGCCCGGTCTTGGCGGCGCCCCGACCTGGGATCGACTGGTCGAAGTAGGCGGCGCTCGGATTGCCGAGGATATCGCTGGAGTCGTCGGCGTCGGCCATCCGTAAGGCGATCCGGAGGTTGGTGTTGGCACGCAGGTTGTCCTTGATGACGCCGGCCGGGCGTTGCGTGGCGAGGATGAGGTGGAGGCCGAGCGAGCGACCCCGCTGCGCGACATCCACGACGCCGTCGACGAACTCGGGCACCTCGCTGACGAGGGCGGCGAACTCGTCGACGACGATCAGGAGGCTCGGCGGTGCATCCGGGTCGCCCGTCTTCTCGAGCGAGGCGAGATCCTTGGCCTTCTTGCTGTTCAGCAGGTGCTCGCGGTAGCGGAGCTCGGCCCGAAGCGACGTGAGCGCTCGGCGCACGAGGTGCGGCGAGAGGTCTGTCACGAGGCCGACGGTGTGCGGCAGGCCCACGCAGTCGGCGAAGGCCGCGCCGCCCTTGTAGTCGACGAAGAGGAAGGTCGCGCGGTCGGGCGAGTGCGCAGCGGCCATGCCGAGCACCCAGGACTGCAGGAACTCGCTCTTGCCGGCGCCCGTCGTTCCGCCGACGAGGGCGTGCGGGCCCTGGCTGCGGATGTCCAGGTAGAACGGTTCGGTGCCGGTGTGCCCCACCAGCGCACGGAGGTTGCCCTCCTTCGAGCGACGGATGTGCGGGGACCCGTCACGGCGGCTGATCGAGTTGCTTTCGCGCCACCGGTCGAGCACGGCATCCGGAGCCTCGGCGAGCTCGGTGCCCGCGAGGGCGAGGTAGGAGACCGACTGGGGGAGGTCGGAGGCGTCGTCGATGGGCGCGCCGACGTCGACGACGGGGGCGAGCTGCTTGGCGAAGCGGTGGGCGAGGGCTCCGTCGACGACCTCGCAGACGACAGGGAAGGTGTTCTCGCCGAGTCTCACCTGGCCGGCGGTTGCGCCCTCGGGCGACTGCTCGATGCTCACGAAACTGCGGCAGGCGGCGGGCAGGCTGCCGATCGCGGGGGCCGACCAGACGATATGGATGTTCGCGTCAGCGCCGCGCTCGACGAGGCGCGTGAGGCGGCCGCGGTCGACGGGCGCGTCGTCTTCGATGACGAGGATGACCGCCGGGACGAGGGGCGGAACCTGTTCATCCTGCTTCCGAGGCCCGCCCGCAGTGGCGCCGGCCGCCCGGCTGGAACCGATTGCGACGCCGCTGACGGAGCCCCCGGCCGGGCCGCCGGTGTCGACGGGACCGCGAAGCGAGACGGCGTTGCGGGTGCGCTTGGCGACGAGTTCTTCGAGCCGAGCGAGAAGGGCGAGGCCGCTGCCGGCGTTGTCGGTGAGGTGGTCGCCGCTCAGCGGGCTGTGCGGCGACGAGGTGTGCGGCAGCCACTGCAGCCACTCCCAGGTGGCGCGGGAGGTCGGCGAGACGAGGGCGCAGACGACGAGTTCGGCGGGCGAGTGGAGGCCTGCCAGCTGGGCGACGAGCGACCGGGCCACGCCGCCCCGCAGCTCGGCGGGGCCGGCGACGCCGAGGGCGCCCGCGCTCCGCAGCTCGACGACGACCGGCACGTCGTCGATCACCGCGAACTGCTCGGCGACCTCCTCGAGCTGCGCCCAGTACTCGGGCAGGGAGTCGTTGTTCGAGGGCAGGCCGACCCGGTCGCGGCTGAAGGCGCGGCCGATGCCGAGCCGCACGGTGAGGAAGGCGTCGTGTTCGGGCCGGTGCGTCCAGAGCGGTGACGAGAGGCGGAGGGCGGCCTCGACGGTGTCGGTGACGGCCGGTGCCTCGGTGAGGCGCACCGCCCGCTGCACGCGCTGGCGGTCGTGCAACCGGCCCACGTAGGTGTTCAGCGACTGGGTGAACGCTCTGATCGCGTCGCGCAGTTGCCGCCGGGTGGTGATGCGATGGTCGATGTAGGTGCCGATCATCAGCAGGGGGCTGAGGGCGACGAAGACGACACTCAGCAGCGACTGCGTGATGGCGAACAGCACCGCGCCCATGATGAGCGGGGCGATGAGGGCGATGATCGGGAAACGCTGTGCCTGCGGCCGGGTGGGCGGTGCGGGTGCCGGGTATTCGGCGCCCGGATAGCGCGCGACGACCCGCGGCGAACGGTTGTACTCGATGACCGGGGTGGAGGGCGCGGCTCCCCCGAGGCGTTGCAGCGGGATGACGCTCACCGCGGTGTCTCCGAGAACGACGACGTCTGCGGGGCCGAGCACGGTTCGGGCGACCTGCTCGCCGCCCATCAACAGCCCGTTCGCGGAGTTCAGGTCGATGATCTCGACGTTCTCGCCGATGTTGATGCGCGCGTGGCGTTTGGAGACGAGAGTGTCGCTGAGGCGCACATCGATGCCGCGCTCGCGGCCGATGTGGCTGGAACCGAACGGCAGCTCGAACTCGGCACCCGCGTCGGGACCGCTCAGAACGCGCAGGGTCGCTGCCGCGGGTCCTCGGCCCTGGCCGCTCGAGAAACTGTCGCTGAACTGGCGGAGCTCGACGACGGAGCCGGAACGGAACCCCGATTCGAGAAGGTTCGACTCGGGGTCGAGCAGGCGCGGCTCACCGGTGGGGCCTGTGACCTGGAGGGTGAGACGGCGGGGCCGGAGGGGAGTGGATGTCGCGGCTCCGGCTGCGCCGGCGTTCTGCGGGTCTGCGGCGAAGAGCGCATCCGCGATGTTGCTCACCCGCGTGGTGGCGTCGGCGGTCAAGGCGAGGTCGGCGGTGCTCCCACCGGGGCGCTGCAGGGTGATCTTGATTCGCACGGTCTACAGTCTCGCGTTCCGGTCGGTGGGGGTGGAGGATCCCGGTGCCTGCGGCTCGTCGAGCAGCGGAAGCTGGTCGCGCGTCACGATGCGGGAGAGCACGGCGTACTCGACGAGCCGCGCCCGGCGGTTCGTGGCAAGGGCGCCGACCCCGCCCCGCAAGCCGTCGACGCCCGAGCGAGCGAGCTTGTCGCACACGTTGTCGAGCTTGCGGTTGAACCGGCTGATCGCCCAGCCCAGCCGCTCGGCGGCCGCAGCCGACGAGGGGATCTCGCTGGTTCCCGATCCGTCGCGCTTCAGCATCGGTTCCGCCAGGGCGAGGATCAGCAGCCTCTGCGACGACGTGAACGCGATCGCACCGAAGGTGGTCGCGCCGTCCCCGTCGGGCACGGTCGAGGTGTCGATGAACGGGGGGAGCGAGGTGTGCACGGCGAACTCGTAGCTGGTCGGCCCCGCGGTGAAGACCACGGTGGTGAGCCGGAAGACGATCGGCAGTCGCGCCCCCGGGGCCAGCCAGGCCTGCACGCCGCCGGCGGAGTCCGACATCGACGCCGACAGCCGCGAACCCACGTTGTTCAGCCACCACAGGCCGTCGCTGAAGGTGATCTGCAGGAAGTGGCGGTGCAGGTACTGGTTGTCGTCGATGTCGAGGTCGGCATCCCGCCCCACGGTGAACGCGGTGTTTGGGTCGAGGCGATACCACTCGCCGCAGTACTCGACCGAGGCCTGGTTCGTGTCGGTCACCTGGTTCGTGTCGGTCACGGCTGGCACTTCGTCACGGGATCGGAGGCGCGGCCATCCGTTCGACGGATGATGACCTCGATGCAGACCTGGCCCGATGCCGCGGCGGGAACGGTGACCGTCGGGTCGGTGACGGGGGCGAGCTTCGGTTCGAGGCCCGGACTCACAGTGCCCCAGAGAAAGACATCGCCGTCCTCCGGTTTCGGATTCTGCCACGTGAAGACGATCCCGGCCGCTGACGTCTGGGCGGCGATGCCGCTCACGGCGGGCACCCGTTCGGCGGGCTGGATGTCCACCGGCGCGTCTGCGCTGGACGTGACCTGGGCGGCCGGACTTCCGCCTCCGGCGTTCAGGGCGAAGACGATTCCGAGAACGATGACGACCACGAGGAGGGCGGCGCCGCCGACGAGGAGCGGGAGACGCGAGCGACGGGCTGGGGCTTCGGGGAGGGGCGCACCGGCCCCGCCCGGCTGCTGATCGCGGCGCACCGTCTCCTCGACGGTCGGGGCCGGGGCCATGGCAGCGGGTGCCCGGCCGACAGCGGGTCCGGGTGCGGAGCCGAAGGGGGAGCCCACCGTGGGTACGGCGCCCCGGCGTTCGACCGTCTGCTCGAGCGTCGGCTGGGGCTGGGGCTGGGCCGGGGTCACGGGCGCGGCGGGAGCGATCGGGGCACGCGTCGTGGCGGGTGCCACCGGGTCGATCGTGACGATACCGCGGATGCGCGTGTTCCCGTCGTCCTCGTCTTCCTCCACCTGGGCGGGGAGCGCGTCGTCGAGCACATCGGCTGGCGTCACGCTGAGGCTCAGTTCGAGCTGCACCTTCTGAAGGGCCCGCGCGAATTCGAGGGCCGAGCTGTAGCGATCGCTCGCCCGCTTGCTCATCGAGATGGCGAGAACCTGCTCCAGCGAGTCGGGAACGTCGGCACGGCCCGTCAGCTCGAGCCGCGCGTTCTGGATGCGCGCGATCAGGTCGAGGCCGGCGTTCGACGCCCCCGTCTGCTCGAACGGCGACCGACCGGCGAGAAGGGTGTAGACCGTCGCTCCCAGAGAGTAGATGTCGGCAGCACGGCCGCTGGCCGGGGTCTGGTCGAACACCTCGGGCGGCGACCACGGGATCGACATTCCGACCGATTCCCGTTCGGCACCCCCCACAAGTGCGACGGATATTCCAAAGTCGGTGAGGGCGGGGCGGTTGTATTCCGTTGTGAGAATATTCGCCGGTTTGATGTCCCGGTGCAGGATGCCCGCCCGGTGCGACGTCTCCACAGCGCCTGCCACCTGGATTCCGATACGGAGCACCTCGGCCACACCGATCTTCTCGCGCCGGTACCGGGCTCCGAGGTTGGGACGGGGGCAATACTCCATGGCGAGGTACGGCCGGCCGTCGGCCGAGATGTCCGCCTGGTAGATGGTGACGATCGAGGGGTGGGTCGAGAGCTGCGCCATCAGGTTGGCTTCGGCGTCGAAGCTCGTGCGGGCGTTCGCCGACAGGGTCTCGGGCAAGAGCACCTTGATCGCGACGCGGCGGCGGGGCATCCGCTGCTCGTAGAGGAAGACGTCGGCGAACCCACCCGATCCGAGCAGTTCGACATAGCTGAAACCGGCGATCTCGGGCGGGAGCGACGGCGGGCGGCGTGCGCTCACGAGAGGCCTTCGACGGTGAGCGTGACGCCGTCGCCGATGTCGATGACGTCGCCTTCGAGCAGCAGCATCGGCTCGCGGGGGGTCAGGCGGGCCGGTGGAGTGCCCTCCCGGTGCAGCACGGAGCCGTTCGTCGTCTCGAGGTCGACCGCGAGCACGTGCCGACCTTCGATCCGTACCTCGAGGTGGTTGCGGGAGATGTCCTGCTGGGGGCTCGGAACGGTGACGAGCGTAGGCATCCGGTCAGCGTCGACGCGGTTGGCGCGCGGCCGCCTGCCGATGATGATCGTGCGGTCGAGGGTGACGGTGTCTCCGGTGGAGAGGTGGATGCTGCCGTGCGACGGATGGTCGGCTGAGGCGCTCGCGGCGGTGTCGGGGTCGTCGGTTGCGGCCGCGTCGTCGGTTCCGGATGTGGCGCCGCCGAGGCGGCGCATCGCGTCGAGTTCGGACACGGTGACGGTGAGTCCGTCGTGGTCGACGTCGACGTCGATGGCAGTGTCGCGGTCGGTCTCGGTCTCGGTCTCAGCCTCGATGGCGGATGCCGGGGCAGGCGCGCCGATGGCGGGCGAGAATCCGGGCACGCGGTCGATCAGGCCGGTGGCGGGCGGCGCCGTCCAGTCGGCGGGTGCGGGTGGGGTGGGCGCGGGCACGATCGGGGCGGGCGGAGCAACCGGAGCGGCAGGAGCGGAGGGTTGCGACTCAGGGGCCTCGGTCTCGTCTTCGTCGTCGATCTCGCGCACCGCAGCAGACTCGATCGACTTCACGACAGTCGCACCCCACAGATGGTCGTATGCCTCGTCGGGAATGTCGGTGCGGGTGTCCTCGATCGCGTCGGGAAGGGGCTCGTGGACTTCCTCGACCGTGGTCGGCTGGATCGGCTCGACCGGCTCAACCGTCTCGGAGGGTGACGACAGCGTGGTGGTCGTCGTTGCGGGATCGGGTGTCGTCGGGGGCCCGGAGGGGGCTGAGGGCGGGGGTGTTGCGAACGCTTCGGGGGCGGCCGCAGGTGCGGATGCCCCTCCGGGTGGCGGCACCAGTTGCACCCGCACGGACTCGGCGAGAACCACACCGCTCCGAATAACGAGGCCACCGCGGGACACCTCGGGGCGAACATCCGGAATCGCTCTTGCTGCACCCAACAGGAGCGTCTCCGCTCCCGTGACGACGCGCTCGCTCCAGGTCGTGATGTCTCTGCCCGACACCGTCAGCGGGGCAGCGCCAGGTTCGGCGACCGAGATGGCGAGGGTGCCGCGTACGGCAAGACGCACCTCGGCGCCCGAGAAGATCGCCACGGCGAAAGGTGGGATCGCGGCGAGGCTGGTGCCGAACGCCCCCGTCAGGGACTCGAGCACGGCTCCGAGTCCGTGGCCGCCGTCGAGTGCTGCCCAGACGGTGTCGGCGAGGTCGGCAGGGAGGTCGCCGGGCAGCATCGCCACGCCGTGGTCGCTCACGACAGCGAGCCAGGTTCCGGGCAGATAGGTCTGTCGGGGCATGTCAGGGTGCCTTTCCGGCGGAGAGCGGGGACCGCGGGACGGTGTCTTCGTCGGGCTCCCGGCGATTGTGCGTGTCGACGGGCGGGCCCGCGTGCCCGGGCTGCGGCGGAGCATCCAGAGTCGCATCGAACGCATCGATCACGATCGCCGTGAGATTGTCGCGGCCGCCGCGGAGGATCCCCTCGTGAACGAGCCGGTCTGCGGCCGCCTGCGGGTCGGCCTCCTCGGTGAGCGCCGCGAGGATGGCGTCGTCGTCGAGTTCGCCCGAGACGCCGTCGGAGCAGAGCAGGATCCGGTCGCCGGGTTCGACCGGCACGAGCCAATAGTCGGGCCGGTACACGCCACCCGCTCCGAGGGCACGGGTGATGATGTTCCGCCCCGGATGCACGGCCGCCGCCGCGCGGTCGATCTCGCCTTCGTCGACGAGTTCCTGCACGACAGAGTGGTCGACGCTGATCTGTTCGAGTGCGCCAGCGGCGAGGCGATAGGTGCGGGAGTCGCCGAGGTTGAAGACGAGCCAGTACGCCTCGCCCTCGATCTCGGAGATCGCGACGCCCGTGACGGTCGTACCGGCACGGCGCTTGCCGCCCGGGAGGATCGCGGCGATATCGGCGGCGGCCCGGTCGAACGCCTCGCGCACCTCGGCGGGGCTCGCCGACGGGGCGCCGGACAGCGCGCGGAATGCCTCGACGGCGAGAGCGCTGGCGACCTCCCCGGCATCGTGACCGCCCATGCCATCGGCCACGACGAAGATCGGTGCGCTGTCGAGCAGGGCGTCCTCGTTCGCCGCCCGGCGGAGGCCGACGTCGGTCGCCGAGGCCGAGTGGAGACCGAGGGCGCTGAGGGAGAGCGATTCCGAAGTCGTCATCGCGCCGGCACCTCCACGACGGTGAAGGATCGGGTTCCGACCCGCACGGTGTCGCCGGTCTGCAGGGTGGTGCGCGTGCCCGGGTGAAGGCGCGTGACGACGCCGCCCCGTTCGAGCCGGGTGCCGTTAGTCGAACCGCGGTCGCTGACCCACGGCGCAGGGTCCACGTCGAGGTGGGTCTTCGACACGGATCCGCTGTCTCCCGTCACCCGCAGCAGCAGATCGGCGGGGTTGCGGTTCGGTGACACGGGGTCGCGGCCGAGCACGCCGGGTCGGTCGACGGCGAGGAGTTCGCCGGTGTCGAGGCGGAAGGCGAAGGCGATCGCACGCGGGGCAGCAGGGGGGCTCAGGCGCGTGCTGTCGAGGTCGGTGTCGGGGAGGGCGGCGGGCTGGGGCTCGGCTTCGGGCACGGCAGCGACAGGTTCCGGTGGCGCGAAGCCCGGCACGGCGGAGATGATCGGTGCTGGTGCTGGTGCTGGTGCTGGTGCTGGTGCTGGTGCTGGTGCTGGTGCTGGTGCTGGTGCTGGTGCTAGTTCTGGTCCGGGCGCCGCGACCGGCCCCGCACCGACGATCTCGCCGTGCCCGATCCGCAGCGGGTCGGGCCCGTGCACCACATCGATCACCCGGGTCTTCGCGATCCGGTCGTGCCAGCCGCGGTTCTGCCCGGCAGGATCCCAGAGCGGCGAGAGGTAGACCACGAGGCGGCCGACGCCGAGCACGAGGGAGCCTGCTGCCACGATCAGGGAGCGCACGATCATCCGGAGCAGCCCGGGGGTGGTGAAGGAGTCCGAGCGCACCAGACGGAGACCAAGCATCCGCTTGCCGAAGGTGTAGCCGAGGAACGCCTGCATCAGCAGGCCGATCAGGGGATAGAGGAGGGAGCCGGCGACGACGACCACGAGCCGCCAGCCGTCGATTGCGATCGCGCCGGGGCGAGCCGAAGTGAAACCCCCGGTGACGGCGACCACCGTGACCACGATCAGGGAGAGAAGTGTGGTGAAGGCGGCGTCGACCAGGTAGGCGATCACGCGGCGGCCGTAGTTCGCGCTCACGATGGTCCCGGCGTTCAACGGTGCGACGACCGGGGTGGGGCGCCAGTCCGTTGCGGCCCCCAATGGCGGTGAGGCGGCTGGCAGGGAACCGGCTGCGGGCTGCACCGAATCGAGTCCCAGCGCGGTGACCCGCGTGCGCGACGACACGGGCGTGCCGCAGGTCAGGCAGAAGGGAGCGTTCGCGGGCACGGGCGATCCGCATTGGGTGCAAGGGAAGCTGCCGTCGGCCCGGGCCGTCGGAGTGACACCACTCACGACTGGTGCCCCCGGCGTCGGGCGGCACGTCGTTCGGCACGCCGGGCCCGGAACGAGGCGAGCGAGGTGCGTGCCCGGAGGCGTCGCCAACCGCTTCGTGAGCTCCCCATACCCTTGACGATAGCCTCAACTTCGGCCCAGAAACCTTCCACATCTGCCGGTGTCGGTTCACCGGGGCCGAATATGCCGTTGTCGGCACGTTCGGCGACGCCCACCACGCCGATGGTCGGATAGGCCTCGGCGAGAGTGCTCGCGGTCTCTCGGCGGGTCACTCCGACGGGCACGGGGGTGCCGAGGTCGCCGGCGCGGTCGACGATCTCGTCCCAGCCCCCGCTCAGCCGGTCTGCGGCCTGCTCCGCGTTGCGGCGGCGCTTCCGCCGGCGGAGTTTCAGCAGCCCGACCACGAGGAGGGGTGCGAGCAGCACGAGGAGCAGCAGCAGCGAGCCGCCGGCCACGTAGTACACGAAGACAGGGAAGCCGTCCTGCTGGGGCTGCTGGTTCTCGTCGGCATTGTCTGTGCGCACATCGGGGGGCAGATCGGCCGGTTCCTGCGGCGGGGGCGGCGGCTGCAGTACCTGGGCCTTCGGGTCGGAGCGCGGTTTGGGCGCCTCGGCCGTCGGAACCTGGTCTTTCGGCGGCGTCGGGTCGAACGGCACCCAGCCCGCCTTCTGGAAGTCGACCTCGACCCAGGCGTGCAGGTCGTCGCCGGTGATCTGCTGGGCAGCGGATGCTCCCGCGTACTTCTCCGGATAGAACCCCATCACGACGCGGGCCGGGTAGCCGAGTTCACGCGCCATGAGCGCCATCATCACCGCGTACTGCTCGTCGTCGCCCACCATCTGGGGCGCGGAGAGCATCGACGAGAGCCGCTCCTCGCCGTGACCCGCGCGGGACGGTGATTCGCCCTCCACGCCATGGCTGAAGAACCCGTTCTGGCTGAGAGACGTCGCGAGATTGCGGATCTGGGTGAGCGGATCCGAGGCGTCCCCGGCGTAGTTCGAACCGAGTGAGCTGACCGCGTCGGCCACGCCCGAGACCTTAGGCATGGCGACCGGAGCGATGCTGTCGGTCTTGAGGGCATCATCGCTCGGGATGACCGGGATCGAGACATCCATCGAGTAGGAGTCGCCCTTGGTGAGGCCGAGCGTGCTGAGGCTGACGCCCGTCGCCGCGTTGTAGTGCAGCGAGTTCGCCAGCTCCTTCGCACGTGCCGTGTCTGCGCTGAAGGTCACTGCATCGACGGAACCGACATCGGGCACCCACGGGCCGGTGAGGTCGCCGACGGTCACGTCGAGCGTGGCCGGTGTCGTCGGCACGGTGCTGGCGTTCGCGGACGACGGCACCTCCTCGCTGACCCGTCTGAAGTCTCCGGATGCCGCCGAACCGTCGGCGGCCACGTTGTAGACGATTCCGTCGTAGGCGTCGAGAGTCGCGAGCCTCACCCTCGCGTTGTCGGGGAGGCCCTGCACGGTGAAGAGCACGTTCTTCTTGTCATCGCGCACGTATTTTCGGAAGGAGACCAGCGGGCTGGCGTAGTCGTGGATGTCGAGCGGCGGCTCGATCTGATCGCGCAGAGCGTCGCGGGTGACGGGTTGCCCGGCAGCGCCACCGGCAACAGCACCGATGACCAGTGCGACCACGACGAGGCCGGCGCCACCGGCGAGGCGTGTTGTGCGGAGACTCCGGGCCGCAGAGAGCTGCGCCGGATCCGCGCCGGCCGCAGCGGGGCCCGAGCCGCCGCTGCCAGCCGCAGAGCCGAGCTGGTCCCGCCGGTCGGCCGCCAGTTCGGTACGCCGCACGGCCCACCAGCTGAGGGCGACGCCGATGAAGACCGCACCCTGCAGCACGGGGAGTGCGGCATCCCGCGTGCCGAAGACGATCGCGGCGATGAAATATGCCGCTGCAGGCATGAATGCCCAGGCCGCGCTGCGCCGGAACCGGAGGGCCAGGCTCAGGGTGAGAACCGATGCCACAAGGCTGAGGAGCAGCGGCACCACGAGCGTGCCCGGGAAGCCGCCGACCGGCGTCTGGAGGGTGAGCACGTCCTTCCAGGAGAAGATGATGCCGAGCACGAGCTGCCGGAGGGATTCGAGAGTGGGCACGACGCCCGCGATGGCGGCTGACGGCACCGCGAGCAGGGATCCGAACAGAAGGTAGGCGACCAGCGTGAGTGCGGTGAGAATGAACAGGTTGAGACGGAACCGTGCTCCCAGGGCGGCGATCACGGAGCCCAGAACGAGCCCACCGCCGGCCGCGAGCACGAAGCCGCTGCCGCCGAACGCCGGCGCGAATCCGACGAGCCCCGACACCAGGAGCGCGAGCATGGCCGCGCAGTCCAGCGCCGGCCGCCAGAACGGCCGGGGCCGCGTAGGCGCGGGTGCCCGGCCCTCCACCCTCCTGCCGGCCATCAGGCGTTCACCCGCCGGAGTGCGGGGGCGAGATCGGTGAGGTCACCGATCGTGAGGAGAGTGAGCTCCCCGATCATCCGCCGCCCGACCGGTGCGCCCGGTTGGCAGCGCACAGCGATGACCGTGACGCCGAAGGGGAGTTGCACGGAGGCCTTCCGCATCTGCGTGGGCGTGACGGACGCGCCGAAGAGCAGCACGGCGACCGAGGCGTTCGGCACCGCTTCGCCCGCCGTCTTCGCGAGGTGCACGATCGATTCACGGCTCTGCCGCTGCTCGATGCCGGAGAGATCGTCGAGCAGGCGCCGCCCGGTCTCTGTGTGCAGCGTCTGCGACTGCACCATCACCGTGACGTCCCGCTCCTCGATGAGAGCCTGGATGCCGAGCGATCCGCACGACGAGACGGCGAGTTCGAACTCGTCGGGGTCTCCGTAGTCGGCAGGGCTGGTCGAGAGGGCCAGCGCGAGGTGGGAGCGCCGGGTCTCCTCGAACTGGCGCACCATCAGGGTTCCCGTGCGGGCGCTGGTCTTCCAGTGGATGTTCCGACGGTCATCCCCGGCCACATACTCCCGAAGCGCATGGAACGAGACGTCGTCGTTCGAAAGGTCCTTGGTCGTCTGGCCCTCGAGGTCGCGGATGAATCCCGCCGACGATCCCTCCAGTCGAACGGTTCGCGGATGCACGTAGAGCTCGATCGCGTCGGTCCACCGGATCTCCCGCCGAAGCAGCCCCAGCGGGTCGCCGCGCACCGACTTCACCGGGCCGACGTTCAGCACGGCACGGCGCGCGGTCGGGATGCCGAAGAGGTCGTCGTGCGAGGCGCCCGGCACGAGGCGCGGCACATGGAACGATGCCAGTCCGGCACCCACGGGCAGTTCGATACGCGACGGCAGAAGCGCACGCGCGGAGTCGTTACCGATCACGATGCTGCCCACGGCGCGGGTGCCGACGACGACGCGGTTCGCCGCGAGGTTCAGTTTCACGGTGTATGCCGAGCGGCCGACCACGAAGACGACGGAGAGCGCGAGCACGGCAAAACTGGCGAACGCGATCACGAGGAGTTCCTGCCAGCCGAACGACAGGCCGGCGATGAGTGCCGCGACTCCGGCGGCGAGCACGACCCAGCCGAACGGCGAGACGACGGTGAGCACGGGCGAGAGCACGGGCCAGACGGTTCGGGAGGTGGCGCGCCAGGCCGGCTGCGCGGCCCGCAGCACCGGACGGCCGACGCGCTCGCCCACGACGTGACCGGCCCGACTCGCCTGCCCGCCGGCATTCGCTGCGGAAGCGCGAATGCCGGCCACACGGCCTCCGATGCCGGCCACGCGGCTGCTGCTCTCGGCCTCCCTGCGCCCGGCCTGGGCTGCGGCCCGGCGCCCGGCGCTGGCATCGGCGACGAATGGGCGGCCCTGCTCTGATCCGTCGCGAATAGCGCGGCGGTTTCGTCTGTGGCCGCCCGTTGCGTGATCCGCGTCGGCGTGGCCTTCGGGCGCGCCAGACGCCGGAGGCGCGCCTGCGGCGCTCTGCGGGTCAGGTGCGGTCATCGGGAGGGCCTGTTCGTCGGGGTGGGAGAGAGAGTGGTCTCGGGATGGAAAAAAGCGGCGGGGCGGGTGGTCGTCAGCCCCGCATCGCAGGGTGGGCGCGGCACGCCGGCCGTGCGCTCCGCGGGGCTAGACGGTCGCCGGCTGCCGCGCCTGCGGTGCCGCCACGTCAGCCAGCACGCGCGCGAGCACCTGGGCGGCGGTCGTGCCGGCGAACTCGGCCTCCGGGTCGAGCACGAAGCGGTGCGTCCACACGTGCGGCGCCAGCTCCTTGATGTCGTCGGGCAGCACGAAGTGCCGGCCCTGCGCGGCAGCCCAGACCTTTGACGCCCTGATCAGGGCCATCGCCCCGCGCACAGACACTCCCACGCGGCTCTCGGGCGCATCCCGGGTCGCCTCGGCGAGCTGCGCCGTGTACCTCAGGATCGCGCTGTCGACATGCACCGTCGCGGCGAGGTCGGCCATGTCGGCGACAGCGCTCGTCGTGATGATCGGCGTCAGCGCCGCAGACGAATCACGAATCGACGCCCCCGCCAGAATCAGTTCGGCCGACGCGAGGTCGGGGTAGCCGATCGACGTCTTGATCAGGAAGCGGTCGAGCTGCGCTTCGGGCAGCCGGTAGGTGCCGGCCTGCTCGATGGGGTTCTGCGTGGCGATCACGAGGAACGGGCGGCCGACGCTGTGCCCCACGCCGTCGACGGTGACCCGCGACTCCTCCATCACTTCGAGCAGGGCCGACTGCGTCTTCGGCGACGCACGGTTGATCTCGTCGGCCAGCACGATCGAGGCGAACACGGGCCCCTTGTGGAACTCGAACGCGTGGCTGTTCTGGTCGTAGATCGTCACGCCCGTGACATCCGAGGGCAGCAGGTCGGGGGTGAACTGGATGCGCTGGTGCGTGCCCTGCACCGTCGCGGCGATCGCGCGCGCGAGCGACGTCTTGCCGGTGCCGGGAGCATCCTCCAGCAGCACGTGCCCCTCGGCGATCATGGCCATGATCGTGAGCCGGATGACGCCCTGCTTGCCGAGAACGGCCTGCCCGACGTTGCCGACGAGTCGGTCGAACGTTCCGGCGAACCAGGTCGCCTGTTCGGTGGTCATGCTCAAAGTTGTCTTCTCCTCAACCCGAGTTACCAGGTGACGTGGTTGGATTCGAACGATCCGCTCGGGCCGTCGATGGTCGCGTAGACCGACGATCCGGTGAATCCGAAGTAGGCGTTGTTCGTGAGGGTGACGTTTCCGCTCGCCCCGACGTTGACCGTCTTGGTGAGCCAGGAGGTCTTGCAGCCGCCGCCGCTGGCGCAGTTGCTGCGGTAGGTCACCGTGTAGGAGCCTGGCTTCGCGTCGGTGATCCGGAGCTCCACGTAGGCGCAGCCGGAGGTCGAGCACTCCGAGTTCCGCACGGGCGCGCCCTTCGCCACGTTCACAGCAGTCAGGATCGGCTCGGCCCGGCTCGTCGCCTCCGCGGAGGCCGTTCCGCTCACCTGGCCGGCGTTGTCGACCGTGCGGGCGGCGATGGTGTGCCGCTGGCTGTAGCCGTCGCCGACCACACGGCTGCCGCCGGCTGCGCCCACGTTCTCCCAGCCGCCGCCGTCGATGCTGATCTCGATGTGGAAGTCCTGGCCGTTTCGCTCCGGTGCGCCCCAGGTCACGGTGACGCTCTTCGCGTTGTCACTCGCGCTCGCCGTGGGGTCGCCGGGTTTCCCGAACGGGCTGACCGTGTTGGATGCCCCGCTGGCAGGTCCCTGGTAGGACTCCCCGTCGAGCTGAGTGACTGCTCGAACCTTCACGCTGTACGAACCGTTGTTCGGCACGCCACTCCGGATGACCTTGTCCCCGGGCATCCCGATCCAGCCGCCGCCATTGACGCTGTACTGGTAGGCGAGTTCGCTCTGCCGGGCACCCTTGCCGTCGGCGGCCCCATACGAGACGGTGACGGTGTTGTCGCCGGCGCTGGCCTGCACGTTCGAGGGTGCGCCCGGGGCCACGAAGGCGCGGCGCGGCGCTGACTCGCCCGAGCTCTCACTCGTGCCCGCTTTGTTCCTGGCGGTGAGCGCGAACGTGTAGTTGGTCTCCGAGTAGTCCACAGGAATGGCCTGGGACGTCTCGCCCGCGCCCGGCGTGAGGGTGCGGATGACCGTACCCCCGCGAATCACCTGGAGCGAGTAGCCCTTGATCGGGTCTCCGTTGGCTGCTGGGGCCTTCCAGTTGACCTGCAACTGGGCCTGGTCGCCGACCGGGTCGAGGCGGGTGACGGTGGGTGCGGCGGGAGCGTCGGGCTTCCCGGCCGGGATCTCGGCAGCCGAGTACGGGCTGAAGTCGCTCGGGCTCGGCGCGCGGTTCACGGCCTGCACCCGCACCTCGTAGGGGGTGCCGTTGTCGAGCCCCTCCCACTTCACGGTGTTGCCGGTCACTCCGGTCTTCTGGATGGCGCCCTTCGCGGGCGCGGGCGAGATCTCGAGGTTGTAGGAGGTCACCGGCGAACCGGTGGTGTTCGGCGTGACCCAGTTCACCGTGATGCTCTTGTCTCCGAAGACGAGGGTCGGCGCCGCGGGGCGGTCGGGGCGGGCATCCGGCCTCGCCACCGCAGACGCGGGAGACGGATCGGATACGCCGACCGCGTTCGTCGCCGTGACGGTGAAGGTGTACTCCACGTTGTTGGTGAGTCCGTTCAGCGTGCACGTCGTCGAGGCGCACTGCTTGCTGTAACCCTGCGGGCTCGACACGGTGTAGCCCGTGATCGGGGCGCCGTTGTCGCTCGGCGGTGTCCAGGAGAGAACGACGGTCTTGTCCTGGATGGAGGTCACTGACGGGGTCGTCACGTTGTCGGGCCGGCCCTGCACGGTGAGCTGGATGCGGCCGTCGGCCTCGCGGGACGGATCGTTCGTGGCGTCGGAGATGCGGTACCGCACGACCATCGTGCCGACGAAGTCCGCGGCGGGGGTGACGTCGACCTGGCTGCCGTTGATGCGCGCGGTGCCGTTGCCGGTCTCGACGAACGTGTCGAGGATCTTCAGTGGGGTGTCGGGGAACGGGTTGAAGTCATTCCCGAGCACGTCGACCGTGCGCGTCTTGCCCTGGTCGGCCTTGGCCACGACGTCATCGCGAGCGAGCGGTGGCGGCTCGACGGTGTTCAACACTGTGACTGTCACGACGCCGGTGCCCGGCTCGCTCTGGCCATCGTCGGCCGAGATCTGCAGGCTCGAGGCACCCCGTGCGGCTGAGGCGCTCGCAGAGACCGTGAGGGTGTTGCCGTCGATCTTCGCGTCGATTCCGGATGCCGGGTCGTTCGTGATGCGATAGACGAGCTTGTCGAGGTCGCCCTTGTCGGCGTCACGCGACAGGGTACGCAGATTCAGTGTCTCCGGTTTGCCAGCCGCCGCGACGCTGAGCGGGCCGCCGATGAACGTCGGCGAGTGGTTGACCGTCGACACCACGGTGATCGGGATGACCAGGGTGGCCTTGTGGCCTTCAGGATCGTCGGGCCCCGTGCCGTCGGTCACCTCGAAGTTCAGGGCGTCGGGCCCGAAGTAGTCGGCGTTCGAGGTGTAGCTGAGGGTTGTGGCATCCGTCACCAGCGAGGTGCCGTTCGCGTGCGACGCGCTCACCTTGCCGGCCTCGGTGATGCGCACCGACTTGCCGGGGGCGACGAGCACGTAGTCGCTGAGCGCCACGCTCACGGTCTCACCGCTGTTCACCGTGATCGGCTTGGTGCCGGGCTTCAGAGTCGGCGCCTCGGTGTCGGTTCCGGGCGCGTAGACGAACGCCGACGCGGTCAGGCCGTCGACGTCGGTCACCGTGTAGGTGATGATCTGTGCCGCGGGCTGCAGGATGACCGTGAGTTGGCCATCGGCGGTGACGCTGGCGTTCGGGTCGGTCACCGAGACCTTCAGATCGTCGACGGTGCCGTCGGGGTCGTCGTCGTTCTCCCGTACTGGAACAGTCGTCGACGCCTTGCCCATCACGTCGGCGACGCCGATGATGTCGTCGCGCGCGATCGGTGCCACGAGCTGGGCGTTCGGATCGACGCTCACCAGCAGGGCGCCGACCGCCGTTGCCCCGTACTGGTCGACGACCGTGTACTGCACGGTGTACTGGCCGGGAGTCGACGGCGCCTTCACGACGACGCGGCCGCGCTTGATCTCGGCGGTCATCCCGTCGGGCAGCTGCAGGCCGTTGTCGCGAAGCGCGATCGGGTCGCCGTCGGGATCGGAGTCGTTCGCCAGCACGTCCACGGCGACGCTCCGGCCCGGCCGCACGCTCACGGCGTCGGGCACCGCGTAGGGGTTCTGGTTCGCCGCAGAGCTCGGCACGATCCCCACCTGCACTGTCGCCGTCGCCTCAGCACCGAGGCGGTCGCGCACGGAGTAGGTGAACGTATCGGTGCCGGTCGACACCGGGTAGGCCTCGTACTCGAGCCACGACTCGCCGACGTTCACGATGCGGCCCTTGCTGGGTGCGCTCGCCTGGCCGACCAGCTGCACGGAGTCACCGTCGGGGTCGATGCCGTCCAGCGTGATCGGAATGGGCACCGTCGTGCCCTGGAGCGCCCGAACGGTCACATCGCGCGGGCGGGGCGGCGAGTTCGCCCCGGCATCAGCGCCCACGATCTGGATGGTCACATAGCCGGCGTCGCGCTGGCCCTGGCTGTCGACGACCTCGTAGGTCGCGTACACCGTCTTCGCCGTGGGTCCGGCCTTGAAACGCAGGGTGTCCTGCGCCACGAACATGTCGCCGTCGGCCGGGTCGATCAGCGGGTCGACGAGCTTCGGCGCGAGCGTGATCGTGTCGCCGTTGGGGCTGTAGTCGTTGGCGAGAACCGGGATGGTCGCGACATCCCCTGCCCGCACGGTCACGCTGTCGTCGACGGCGACCGGCGGCAGCAGCTTCGCCGGGGCCGGCACGGGGATGATGTAGACCTCGCCGACCGCCGACTTCGAACCGTTCGTGACGGTGTAGTGGATGGTCGTGGGGCTCGTGATGCCGGGAACATCGGTGACGCGGAGCGTCTCGTGCTCCAGTACTTCCACGCTCACTCCGGAATCGGCGGGGTTGTCGATCGACTGCACGGCGAGGATGCCGCCGGCCGGGTCGAAGTCGTTGCCGAGCACGTTGACGAGCACGCTGTGGCCCTTGGTGAGCAGGGCGACGTCGCGCACGGCGATGGGTGCGGCATCCGTCGCCACGTCGGCGAGAACATCCACTCGCACCAGGTTCGTCGACGACTTCGGACCGTTCGTGACGGCGTAGGGCACGTAGTAGGTGCCGGGCGTCGGCGAGACGAAGCTGAAGGTGCCGGTGGTGTAGTCGGGAACGACCGTCGCGCCGGCGACCTCGTTCACCTTGGCGAGCCGGAGTTGCGTGCCGCTCGGGCTCAGGTCGTTGAGCAGCGGCGACGCGGTGACCTGCTGGTTCGGCCTCGTGATGTAGTGGTCGGCGTTCGTGAGGGGGGGCAACGTGCCAGCGGCCTGCATCTCGAAGTGGATCGTGCCCTCGGTCTCGGCCGTGCCGTCGGAGACGGTGACCTTCACGTCCTTCCGGCCGGGTTCTGCGTCGAGCGCAGTGAAGGTGATCTGGCCGTCGGCCCGGAACTGCACCTGGTTGGCGCCGTCGGCCGTTGCGCTCGTGACGAAGACATCGTCGCCGTCGGGGTCGATCCAGTCGGGCAGAACGTTGTACGACACTGTCGAACCCTGCTCGACGGGCACGGACGCGATGCGCTTCTCGGTCGGCGCGCTGTTCGTGCCGGTCGCGCTCACCGTCAGGGTGACCGAGGCCGTGTCCTGCCCGCCCCGGCCGTCGTCGGCCGTGTACGTGAACGTGTTGCCGCCCGTCGCGCCGGCCGGAACCGTGATCTGCAGAGCCGCCCCGTTCAGAATGGGCTCCACCGTTCCGAGCGTGGGCTGTGCGCCGGTGAGGCTCGCCGTCAGCACGTCACCGTCGGGGTCGGAGTCGTTGTCGAGCACCGGCAGGATGGTCGTTCTGCCCGCCCGCACGCCGAACTTGTCGTTCGCGGCGATCGGCGGATTGTTCTGCTCGGTGCGGTTGGGCAGCACCTGCTGCAGCACGTCTTCGGGGGTGTCGTCGTTGTCGTCCTTCTGGGTCTGGTCGGCGGGGGGAACGACGTCGTCCCAGTTCTCGACCTTCTTCATGTCCTGGTTGACCAGCCAGACGGCCCCACTGGTGAGGTCGTTCAGCACTACGACATCACGATTGACGCGGAAGAGCAGGTCGGCGTTGTCGCCCAGTCCGTCGATCGCCCGGGCGACGTCGTTCGCGCTGCCCTCGCAGTCGCGGAGGTAGGTGGAGACGCCCGACCAGGCCGCGTAGGCGCAGCCGCCGAGCTGCACCGGCGCTGTCGCGCGGCCCGCCGCCCCCGTGCTGCTCGGGGGCCCGTCGACCGTGGTGGCGTCGCTTCCGTCGAGCGGCTGTTCGATGAGCGCCGTCGGGGTGGCGATCAGCACGGTGGCCGACTCGGGGCCGTTCTGCTGCAGGATGCCGCCCTTGGCGCTGTCGAGCGTGACAGTCTTGCCGCCCGGCAGGAAGACGGTGCCGTTCACACTGTCGAAGACGACCGCATCGGTGCCGACGGTGGCCAGGGTGAGCTTTGCGTCGTCGGCGACAGCGGGCAGGGCGCTGGTGGTGATGTCGGGGCTCTTCGAGGTGGTGCCGGTGCGGGTGTCGACGGTGGGGGCGGCGCTCGCGGTCGGCGTGGGCGTGGCGGCGCTCCCGGCGGCCGGGGCGGTCGCTGCCGGGGTGGCTGCGTCGGTGGCGGGAGCGTCTGAGCTCTGCTCATCCGGGACCGGCGCGGCCTGGGCATCCGCCGGGATCGTCACGAGCGTGCGGTCGGTCAGTGAGAGGCCATGGATGCCGCCACTGCTGTCGACGGTGGCGGAAGCCCCCGATCCCAGGCGGTAGAGCGGCGCCTGCGGGGCAGGCAGGAAGCTGGCGAGCGACTCGGGCGACGTGGCCCAGAGCATCCCGCTCGCCGGGTCGAGCACCGACAGCGTGTCGGCCCCGAGCGAGACCTGCGCGTCGGTGGGCACGGCGACCGGGTTGCCGACAGACACCGTCGCGGGGTCGACCGTCTGCATCGTCGAGGAGGCCGGGTCGACCGCGATGACCGTGTCGCCGTTCTGCAGGATGCCGAAATTGCCGCTCGTCATGCGGAGGCCGCTGTCGAGCACCTGGGAGGGGTAGTTGAGGTGGCCGAGCAGGAGTCCGCTCGGCTTCGACACCCAGACGCCGCCGTCGTTCAGCTGCACGTTCGCCGTCGAGACGCCCTGGTAGAAGATCGCCATCGTGGTCACCGCAAGCGACACGGCAGAAACGGTCGCCACCGACGCAAACGTCGCCTTGTGGCGCCGAATGGCCTCGAAGAGCCTCACGTGAACCCCCGCTGTGAGATGAGACAAGCCGGACCATTCAAACATGACTTGTTGCCATCCCCTAAACAAGGGGTTGTTGCGTCCGAGTGTTCAGAGGTTTGCAACCGGTGGCGCGGCTCCGGCGGCGGGAGGGGTGCGCGGGCGGCAGGATGGGAGCATGCAGCTCACCGTGCTCGGCACCGCCGCCCCGTTTCCCGTGCCCGGTAATGCGTGCTCGGGGTACCTGCTGCGGGCGGGCGGGTCTGTGGCGGGGGGTGTCGCGGGGTCTGCTCTGTCGGGCGCTGATGCTCCGGCGGGCGCGGCAGCGCCAGCGGCGGTGGATGTCCGCCTCACCTCCCTCTGGATCGATGCCGGCACCGGCACCTTCGCCGAACTGCAGCGACACCTCGCGCCGGGAGACCTCGACGCGATCTTCGTCACGCACCGGCACGCGGACCACACCGCCGACCTCCTCGTGGCCTCCTACGCGTACCGGTTCAGCACGGCTCCGGCTTTCGGGGCCCGCGGCGACCGCCGCATCAGGGTGTTCGGACCGGAAGGGCTCGCCGAACGGCTCGCCTCCTTCCTCGGCCCCACGGCGCTCACAGGCGTGGAATCGGTCTTCGAGTTCACGGAGCTGCACGGCTGGGGCGAGGCTCCCGTGGGCGATCTCGACCTGTCGTGGGGCCCGGTCTCGCACGGAATGCCGGCGTTCGGGCTGACGGTCGTGGGGCGCGCCGCGGCGGGGCCGACGACGCGAGCCGGCTTCACCTACTCGGGCGACACCGCCCCCTGCATCTCGCTGGTCGAGCTCGCCGAGGAGTCCGCCACCCTGCTCTGCGAGGCAGGCTACGACGAGGCCCCCTCCGGCGAGTACGTGCACTGCACTCCTGAAGACGCGGGTCGGCAGGCGACCCAGGCGGGCGTCGCCACCCTCGTGCTCACCCACATCGCCGAGAATCTCGACCCCGCAGCGGCCGTCGACCGCGCCCGCTCCACCTTCGCGGGAGACGTGCGCGTCGCAGAGCCCGGCGCGACCTTCCTGGTCTGACGCCGCCGCGCCTCGCACCCCCCCGGACCTGCACCCCCTCGGACCCGCCCCCGCCCAACGAGGCGCCACCCAAACCCCGCCCCACAAGCATCACACCCCACCTGTGGCGCGTGCACAACTCAGGGTGGGCGCCTCGCCATCGACCATTCGGGCTCGGTGAAGCGTCTGTCCTGAATTGCGGACAAGAAGGGTGTGCGATGCGTCGCGGTGTCGGCCAGCACGATGGACGCAGCAGCAACCGTCAGGCGGGTGCTCCGGCGACCATCCACCGGTCGGTGCGGGCGCGGAGGCCCAGGGTAAGCGCCCTCGCGCCGATGTAGCCGTAGCCGAACGCCGCCCACAACCAGACGAGCCCTGCGTCGCCGCCGGGTGCGAACAGCACGACGAGGGCGAGCAGCGGCGCATAGACGCCCACGTTCACGAGCCCACTGAGCGCGAGATACCGGGAGTCGCCTGCGCCGATGAGCACACCGTCGAGCACGAACACGTAGCCCGCGAGCGGTATGCCGAACCCCATCGCGAGGGCCGTGAGGGCAAGTGCCGCCGCGACATCCGGGCTCGAGGTGAACACCGGTCCGAGCAGCCCGAGCGCCGCGACCAGCGCGATACCCGCCCCGAGCAGCGCGCCCACACCCCATCCCCACCGCACGAGCCGACGGGTGACGAGCCCGACCCGTTCGAGGTCGCCCGCACCGAGCCCGTGGCCGATCATCGACTGCCCGGCGATAGCGAGGGCGTCGAGCACGAATGCCAGCGTGGTGAAGAGGGTGAGCGCGATCTGGAACGCTCCGAGCTCCGCCGTGCCGAACGTCGCAGCGACAGCCACCGTCGCGAGGATCGCCGCCCGCAGCGAAGCCGTGCGCACGAACAGCCAGGCTCCGGATGTCGCGGCCGACAAGGCCCCGTCGAGCCCCGGTCGGAGCCGCGCACCGCTCTCCCGCACCGCGATCACGATGTAGACAGCGGCCATCGCCCATTGCGCGACGACGGTTCCCGCCGCAGAACCCGCGATCCCCCAGCCGAACCCGTAGATGAACACGGCGTTCAACCCGGCATTCGCCGCGAACCCGGCGACCGCCACGATGAGGGGGGTGCGGGTGTCCTGCAGGCCGCGCAAGAGCCCGGTCGCCGCGATCACCAGCAGCATGGCGGGCAGGCCGGCGAGCGAGACAGTGAGGTACGTCACGGCGTCGGCCGCGACATCCGGATCGCCCGTGAACAGCCCCACGACCGGCCGCGCGAACAGCAGGCCGAGAACGACGACGACCACACCGAGCCCGAGGGCCAGCCACAGACCGTCGATGCCGGCCCGGATCGCGCCCGTGCGGTCCCCGGCGCCCATCCGCCGGGCCACAGCGGGGGTCGTCGCATAGGCGAGGAAGATCAGCAGCCCGATCACCGTCTGCACGATGGCGCTCGCAATGCCGAGGGCCGCGAGCGGAACCTCGCCGAGATGCCCGATGAGGGCGGTGTCGGTCAGCAGGAAGAGCGGCTCCGCAACGAGCGCGCCGAGCGCGGGCACGGCGAGGCGCAGGATGTCGCGGTCGAGGCTCGGAGCGGGCGGTGTGGGCATCCACCAACCGTAGCCAGCACGGCCGACACGTGGCCGGCCCGATGCGAAGGTGAGACGCCCGCGCTCGCGTGAGATGGGCGCGCGCGTCTCAGGTGTCCGCCGCCGTCTCACTCGCTGCACTGTCAGACCGCGCGGCTATTCTGGACGCATGAGCGAAACCGGCATCGACACGACCGAACTCGACCCCGAGACCCGTGCACAGGACGATCTGTTCCGGCACGTGAACGGGCGGTGGATCGCGCGCACCGAGATCCCGGCCGACAAGGCGCGGTACGGGTCGTTCTACGAGCTCGCCGAAGAGGCCGAGAAGGCCGTGCAGCAGATCATCACCGAGGCGCAGGGGGCCGATGCGGGCACTGAGATGCGCAAGTTCGGCGACCTCTACACGAGCTTCATGGATGAGGAGCGCATCGAGGAGCTCGGCACGGCTCCGATCGACGCCCAGCTCGCCCTCGTCGACGCCGTCGCCTCGGTCGAAGACCTCGTTCGAACCGTCGGGCGTCTCGAACGGCAGGGCGTGGGCGGCTTCTTCCACCTGTTCGTCGACAACGACCCGGGAAACCCCGAGCGATACCTCGTCTTCGTCGAGCAGGGCGGTATCACCCTGCCCGATGAGAGCTACTACCGCGACGAGAAGTTCGCGAGCATCCGGGAGGCGTACGTCGCCCACATCCAGCGTATGTTCGAGCTCGCAGGAGCCGGCCCCGGTGCGTCGGCAGGCCCCGGCACCGCCGCCGAGCGGGCGCAGCGGGACGATGCCCACGGGCGCCGCGCGCAGCGCGTCTTCGACCTCGAGACGGCGATCGCCTCGAAGCACTGGGACAACGTGAAGACCCGCGACGCCCAGGCCACCTACAACCTGCTCTCCTGGGCCGACCTTCTCGCGCTGTTCACCGGAGCGGCAGCCGACGACTCGCCCGCCGGCGCGCTCACGATCTGGCGTGATGCCCTCGACGTGCCCGCCGGCGTGCTCGATGAGGTCGTCGTGCGGGAGCCGAGCTTCCTCGAGGGTATCTCGGGCCTCATCACCGACGACCGCCTCGCAGAGTGGAAGGACTGGCTCTCGTGGAAGATCATCCACGGCGCAGCTGCCTTCCTACCCGATGCCTTCGTCGCCGAGAACTTCGAGTTCTACGGCCACACGCTCACCGGAACGCCCTCGATCCGTGCCCGCTGGAAGCGCGGCGTCTCCCTCGTCGAGGGCTCGATGGGCGAGGCCGTCGGCCGGATCTACGTCGACCGCCACTTCGGCAGCACGGCGAAGGCCGCGATAGACGTCTTGGTCGCCAACCTCATCGAGGCCTACCGGCAGTCGATCACCGACCTCTCCTGGATGACGCCCTCCACCCGCGAGCGGGCACTGGAGAAGCTCGAGAAGTTCACACCGAAGATCGGTTTCCCGGCGAAGTGGCGCGACTACTCTGCGCTCGACCTCGACGCGTCGAGCCTGTTCGACAATGTGCGGGCGACGAGCGAGTTCGAGTTCCAGCGAGAACTCGGCAAGGTCGGCAAGCCGCTCGACCGCGACGAGTGGTTCATGACTCCGCAGACCATCAACGCCTACTACAACCCGGGTTTCAACGAGATCGTCTTCCCCGCCGCCATCCTCCAGTACCCGTTCTTTGACGAGGCACGGGATGCCGCGTCGAACTACGGCGCGATCGGAGCCGTCATCGGGCACGAGATCGGCCACGGTTTCGACGACCAGGGCTCCCGGTTCGACGGCGACGGACGTCTGACGGACTGGTGGACATCCGAAGACCGCGAAGCCTTCGAGAAGCTCACGGCCTCGCTCATTGCGCAGTACGACGCACTCGCGCCCGCGCAGGTGCCCGAGCACCACGTGAATGGCTCGCTGACAATCGGTGAGAACATCGGCGATCTCGGCGGACTCGGCATAGCGTGGAAGGCATACCTGATCTCGCTCGGCGGCGAAGAACCGCCGGTGATCGACGGTCTGACCGGTGCCCAGAGGTTCTTCCTCTCCTGGGCGCAGGCCTGGCAGCAGAAGTCGAGAGACGAAGAGGTGATCCGCCTGCTGGCGATCGACCCGCATTCGCCGAACGAGTTTCGCTGCAACCAGATCGTGCGGAACATCGGCGAGTTCTACGAAGCATACTCCGTCGGCGAGAGCGATGCGCTCTGGCTGGCTCCGGATGATCGTGTGAACATCTGGTAGTTTCGACGTTTCACCGCAGGGGTCGTGGGGCCCCGGCACCCGTGCATGTGACGTGGCTCCCGAGGCCACAGACGAAGGAAACAACGGTGGCACAACCGATGCGCAAAGACCGGCGGCGGGGCCAACCCGGCCTGCCGAGCGGGCGACGTTCGAACGCCCCGCACGACAGTGAGACGTTCAAGCGCGGTTTCGTCTCGCTGACCAAGCTTGCGCTCTCCGGCGTGCAGATCACCGCTTCGGCACTGGATGTCGGCACCGAGAAGGTGCTCTTCTCCATCGACGACCACCTGTCGGTGCCCACCGCGAGCCTCGGCAAAGTGCTGCTGCTCATCGAGGTCGCCGCCCGGCTGACCCATCGTGACATCTCGGCGCATGGGCTGCTCGACCGAACCGTCGTGGACTCGGCCGCCGACACCGGACTCTGGCAGCACCTGCAGGTGCCGACGCTGCCGGTCGCCGACCTCGCGGTGCTGGTCGGCGCGACGAGCGACAACCTGGCAACCAATGTTCTGCTGCGGCACATCGGCCTCGATGCGGTTCGCGCGCGCGGTGAGTCGCTGGGGCTGCACCGCACCTTCCTACTCGACAAGGTTCGGGACTTCCGCGGCCCCGACGACGCCCCGCACTTCTCGGTGGGCTCGGCGCGTGAGCTCGCAACGCTCTTCCGCAACCTCGCCGAGGGCAATGTCGTCGACGTCGCGACCAGCCAGCAGGTGCTCGCCTGGCTCGGCCTCGGCAGCGACCTGTCGATGGTGGCCAGCGCCTTCGGGCTCGATCCGCTCTCGCACGTGCACTCCGACCACGGCCTGCTTCTGATCAACAAGACGGGCTCGGGTGCGGGCATCCGTTCGGAGGTGGGCGTGCTGCGCGGCCCGCGGGCGAGCGTGGCCTACGCGATCACGATGCGCTTCAACGACGCGGAGCTGACGGGCCGGCTCGCGGTGCTCGAGGGCATGCGCACGCTCGGCACCGACATTCTCGAGTACGTGTACTGACGCTCGCGGCGGGTCGGTCTGGTCCGTGTGCGCAATTCAGGATGAGCGCGCCGCCGCGTCGGTATGCTCCTCGGCGACCGGCTCTGCCTGAATCAGTGCGCGAGCGGCGCCGAATGGCGCGTGTGGCGGCGATGGTGGGCGCAGCGCAGGGGGCGCCGTCAGTCGATGAGGCCGAGGGCGACGAGGCGGGAGAGCGTCTCGACGCCGGCGGGCGGGCAGCGGTGGGCGTCGGCCGAGCTCACCCAGTGCACCGAATCCACCTCCGAGGATGCCGTCGGCTCGTCGAGCGCCGTCGCGGCGAAGAGTTCCATCGCGACCATCCGCCCTTCCGGTTCGCCGTGTGCCTGCACGGTGACCGTGAACAGGCTCCGGATGCTCGCCCCGTCGAGCTCGACCGCGATCTCCTCGCGGCACTCCCGCACGAGCGCCTCGGCGGCAGTCTCGTCCGCGTCGATCTTGCCCCCGGGAAGGTAGAGCACGTCGCGGCCCCGCGCGGTGACCATGAGGACGCGCCGCCCCCGCAGTAACACCACGGCCGCGACCCGGATGTCCTCCATTCCGTCTGCACCGGCCGAAACGTCACCGTAGAGCGCGCTCGACCCGGCGGCGCGCTCCGCCGCCAGGATCCCGTAGACAGCGGTGTCGCCCCAGCCGCCCTTGAACCACAGGTTCTCGCGGAGCACCGCGTCGCGCGTCATCCCGAGCCGTCTGCACACGGCAGCGGACGCGGTATTGCGCGGGTCGAGGTGTGCCTCGACGCGATGAACGCCGAGGGTCGAGAAGGCCCAGTCGAGCATCCGGCCGGCCGCCTCCGAGGCGTAGCCGCGGCCCTGGAAGTCGGGATGGAACGCCCAGCCGATCTCGGCCTGGCCGTTCGAGACGCTGTGCAGAAACACGGTGATCTCCCCGATCAGCCGCGGGCGGGGCGGGGTGAGCCCTTCGCCGCCGCCGGCCAGCTCGACGCCGACGACCAGCACGTCGCCGTCCGCCTCGAGTGCCGTGGTCTGGAGCCGACGCGCGAGGTGCTCGCGTGTCTCGTCGAGCGTCCGCACCTCCCAGAACATGTACTCGACGACCTCGGGCAGCCGCTGGTACGCGTTGATGTCGTCGGCATCGCTCTCGCGCAGCAGCCGCAGCCTGAGCCGCTCGGTCTCGATCGGCGCAAAGAAACTCATGCTCCCACTCTGCCACCACACCCGCTCCGCCCGGGCCGGCCCGCGCGCTCCTCCCGCCCCGCCCACGTCGGCTGGCGCCCCGCTCCCGCCCGGCTCGTCCCTCTCCGCCTCGGCGCCTCGGCGGCAATCGAGTGGGCAGTTCCGTCCCTGTCTGCCGATTCAAGAGGGACCGAACTGCCCACTCGATCGGGTGTGCAGGGTCCACCGAGCGGCGGCCCCACGGGACGTCAGGACGCGGCGGAGGAGTCCGCGGCGCGGCTCGCGGCGGCACCGGCGGAGGGGCCGCCGACGGCGGGACGCGCGGCGGCACCGAGGTGCGCGATCGGCGCGACAGCCGGGGCCGGCTTCACGCCGAACAGCGACTGCAGAGCGGCGACAAACGACTCACCCTCTCCTGCACGGGCGAGCTCGCGGGCGCGCACCGAGGGGGTGTGCAGCAGCACGCCGACGAGGTGGCGGAGGGCCGCCTCGGTCTCGGGCGAACTGTCACCCCGACCCTTGGCGCGGCCGATCTCGGCGTCGAGCACGTCGAAGAAGTGGGAGCGGAGCGCGACGACGGCGGGGGTGACCTCCGCCTCGACGCGGGCTGCGCTGTATTCCGCCGCAGCCTCGTCCACCATCGCGCGGGCACTCGTGGTCGACGCGAACTCGTCGATGGGTGCGTGCAGGCTGATGGTCTCGAGGTCGAGCAGTTCGACGCCGGCGACCGACGAGACGGCAGGATCGACGTTGCGGGGCAGTCCGAGATCGATGACGAGGCGGCGCTCGAGGGCATCCGGAGCGGCCTGGGCGTCAGCGAAGTGGGTGGCTGTGAGCACGGCCACCGGCGACTGGCTCGCGGTGACGATCACGTCGGAGGCGGCGATCGCAGCAACAAGGTCGTCGGCCCAGATCTGGGGGATGCCGTGGCGCGCGGCGAACGGCGCGATTCGGCCCGAAGGGGAGTAGACGGAGAATTCGGTTGCGCCGCGCTCCTGCAGGGCGAGGAGGCTGACGCGGGCGTACTTGCCGGTTCCGACCAGCAGGATGCGTGTTCCCGACCAGTCCGTGACGCGGCTCTCGGCGAGGTCGAGCGCGAGACGCACCAGCGATCGACCGGCACCGCCGACCCCGGTCTTCGTCTTGACGTCGCGCGAGGTGTGAGATGCCCGCTGGAACAGTCTCTCGAGCGCCGAGGATGTGGTGCCCTCCACCCGCGCGGTCTGGAGGGCGCGCTTGACCTGGCCGGCGATCTCGTCTTCGCCGACGACGACCGACTCGAGGCCGCTCGACACCGAGAAGAGGTGCTCGGCCACGGCATCGCCCGACAGCACGCTCACGGCCTCGAACACATCGGCAGGGTCGACGTCGGATGCGCGGCTCACGGCCTCGATCACCTCACGTGCGGCGAGTGCGCTCCCGGCGGTCAGCGGCTCATCGACGTCGAGGTAGGCCTCGAAGCGATTGCACGTCGCGAGAACGACGGCGCCCTGGATGAAGTTGCTGTCATCGACCAGCGAGGGGGCCACGGACGGTGCGCCGATGGAGAGCTTCTCCAGGAGGGTGAAGCTCGCATTCCGATGACTCGCAGTCAGGCAGATGAGCACCAAACCATCGTAATCGAGATTGCCGGCGAACTACGACGTCTTGTAGAACTCACACCTGGGTGAAGCACGGCGCAAGGCACCGAACACCTGCCCCACCGAAAAGCTGTGCAGAACTCCGTCAAAAGGCCCATTGGGGAAAACAGGAGCAAACCCTGAGACACTGGCGTACGTGAGTCTTCCCACGATTGAGGCCGATGTGCAGGTGCTGCCGGCCGACCATCCGCTGCAGAGCGGCCGAACATCCACCAGCCCCCTCGTCACCACCTACCAGGGCACCCGCGGCGCGGTCACCCCGATCTGGATGATGCGGCAGGCGGGCCGATCCCTTCCCGAATACCGGGCGCTGAGGGTCGGCACGGACATGCTCGACGCCTGCCTCGACCCGGCAATGGCGAGCGAGATCACCCTGCAGCCCGTGCGCCGCCACGGAGTCGACGCCGGCATCTTCTTCAGTGACATCGTCGTGCCCATCAAGCTGGCGGGCGTCGACGTGTCGATCGTCGCCGGCAAGGGCCCGGTTCTGCCGCACCCGGTGCGCACGGCAGCGGATGTCGCGGCCCTCCCCGACCTCGACGAAGCAGCTCTGGCACCGATCTCTGAGGCGGTGGCACTCACCGTCGCCGCGCTCGGGGACACCCCCCTCCTCGGATTCGCCGGCGCCCCGTTCACACTCGCTGCCTACCTCGTCGAGGGCGGCCCGTCGAAGGACCACATCGCCGCCCGCACGATGATGCACTCCGACCCGGAGACCTGGCAGGGCCTCATGCGCTGGACGGCCACCATCACCGGCGCCTTCCTCCGCGCCCAGCTCATGGCCGGCGCCAGTGCGGCCCAGCTCTTCGACTCCTGGGCCGGCGCCCTCTCGCTCGCCGACTACACCGCCAAGGTCGCCCCCGCCTCGGCCCTCGCGCTCTCGCGGGTGCACGGCCTCCAGTACACGGCTCCGGATGCTCGGACCCGCACCGTTCCGATCGTGCACTTCGGCGTCGGAACCGGCGAGCTGCTCGGTGCGATGCATGACGTCGGTGCCGACGTCATGGGCGTCGACTACCGGATCCCGCTCGATGAGGCCTCGCGCCGGCTCGGCGGAACCGTGCCGCTGCAGGGCAACATCGACCCGGCGTTCCTCGCAGCTCCCTGGCCGGTGCTCGAGGCGCACGTGCTCGACGTGCTCGACCGGGGACGGGCTGCGCCGTCGCACGTGCTGAACCTCGGCCACGGGGTTCCGCCCGACACGGATCCGACCGTCATCACGCGTGTGGTGTCGTTCGTGCACGAGGTCGCGGGGGATGCCGTGGCCGCCGAGACCAAAACCTCCTGAGCGCCGTGCCCGTCGGCCAGAGCGTGGTCATCGTCGGTGCGGGAGTCGCCGGCCTCGTCGCAGCGCGCACACTCGCCCGAAAAGGGTTCCGTGTTACCGTTCTGGAGTCCTCCGCGACGCCCGGTGGCTGTGTCGCGACCCACGAGGTGGCGGGTGTCCGGCTCGACGCGGGAGCCGAGAGCTTCGCCACGCGGGGCGGCACCGTGGCGGCGTACCTGGCCGAACTCGGGCTCGGCGGCCAGATCGTGGTGCCGAACCCGAAAGGCGCCTGGGTGCAGCTCGAGGGCGACGCGGCTCCCCTCCCGAGGAACACGGTGCTGGGCATCCCGGGCGTTCCCCTCGCGGATGACGTGCGTCGCATCATCGGCTGGTCGGGGGTGCTTCGCGCCCAGCTCGACCGCTACATCCCGCTCGTGCGCGTCGGCAAGTCGACGTCGCTTGGCGACCTCGTGCGGAGGCGGATGGGCCAGAAGGTGCTCGACAGGCTGGTCGCGCCCATCGTCTCAGGAGTGCATTCCGCCCATCCCGACCTCGTCGACGTGGAGGCGGTGGCGCCGGGGCTCCTTGCCGCGATGGGTGTGCAGGGCTCGCTGTCGGGTGCGGTGATGTCGCTGATCGCCCGCCGCGGCAGGCCTGCCACGGGGGGCCGCCCCGATGTCGTCGGCGGGCCCGGTGCTAGGTCGGGGTCGGCCGTCGGCGGAATCGACGGGGGCATGTTCCGCCTGGTCGAGGCGCTCGTCGACGACTGCGAGCGGTTCGGCGTCGACCTGCGTCTCGGGGTCGGGGTGCGGGAGGTGCGACGCGTCGATATGTCGCATGCGGCCGCCGCCCCGGCGCCGACCGCTGAGGCCGCACCCGCTGACGCTGCAGCCGACCCGTCGAGAGGACCCGAAGTGCGGGAAAGCGACGCTACAACCGCAGATGGCGTCCTCTCGATTGCCGATCGGGGCGCGGCGAGCGCGGACGAGAAGCCGGCCGAATGGATGACCGTGCTCGACGACGGCTCGGTGCTGGGGTCGAACGGGGTGGTCGTCGCGGCCGGTTTCCGGGCGGCGCTCACGCTCCTCCACGGGATCGACGGGCTGCGCGAGCAGACCTCGGCCCGGGAGTGGCCCGGTTCGTCGGCCGTCACCCTCGCGACCCTCGTGCTCGACGCCCCCGAACTCGACGAGGCACCACGCGGCACCGGTGTGCTCGTGGCCGAGGATGTCACGAGCGTCGGCGCGAAGGCGCTGACGCACGCGACCGCGAAGTGGGGGTGGCTCGCGGCCGCCGCCGGCGAGGGCCGGCACGTCGTGCGCCTCTCCTATGGGCGAGGCGCCCCCACGGTCGCGGACCCCGAGACAGCCGACCCCGAGACAGCCGACCCGGCGACATTCGACCCCGAGACAGCCGACCCTGCAGCAGCTGACCCCGCGACATCCGAATTCCGAACCCAGACCCAAGCCCCCGTCGTCACCCGTTCCGACGCGCTCCGCGACGCCTCCGCGCTCCTCGGCCTGCCGCTCGCCGACAGCCAGGTTCGCGGCTTCGCCCTCGTCGAATGGCGCGACTCGCTCGCCTTTGCGACGGGCGGGCACCGCGCGCGAGTCGATGCGCTGGTCGAAGCCGTGCACGAGCATCCGGGGCTCGAGGTCGTCGGAGCCTGGATTTCGGGCACGGGCCTCGCCTACGTCATCGACGGAGCGAAGGTCAAGGCCTCCGAGCTTGCTGCAAGTCTCCTCAGTTCATAGGGCTACGATTTACCAACAGGCAATTCACGACTGATCGGAGTAATCATGCGCGGAAAGCTGCTTTTCGTGGTCGGCATCGGTGCAGGCTATGTACTGGGTTCCCGGGCAGGCCGCCAGCGGTACGAGCAGATCAAGGCCGGCGCAGACAAAGTCTGGCAGTCGCAGCCGGTGCAGGCAGGCGTCAGCCAGGTGCAGGGCTTCGCGAACCAGCGACTGGACGCCGCTTCGGGCAAGATCGCCGACGGCGTGCGCAAGGGTCTCGGTGCGGTCCTGCGTCTCGACAAGTCCGGCGCAAGTGCGCAGAAGAACTCCGCCCGAACCACCCCCGGTGCCCGTTCGGGCGCTTCGGGAACGGGCACCGGATCGGGTACTGTCGTTCCTCCGCTGACCGGTTTCGTCGAGTAGTCGGAGAACACTGTGGCTGATCCTGACGCGACCTACACGAACCCTCGCAACCCGAAGACGAGGCAGTCGCTCGCCGAACTGGTGACGGCGCTCCCGGGTCTTCTCATCGCGCTCGTCAAAGACGAGCTCACGCTGCTGAAGTCCGAGGTCGTCAGCCGTGTCTCGAAGCTCGGTATCGGTGCCGGTCTCATCGCAGCGGCGCTCTTCCTGCTGTTCTTCGTCTTCGCGGTGCTCGTCGCGGCCGCGGTGCTCGGTATCGCGACCGCCCTGCCGGCCTGGCTGTCGGCGCTCATCGTGGCCGGTGCGCTGCTCGTGGTCGCGATCATCCTGATCCTGGTCGGCATCGCCCAGATCAAGAAGGGTGTGCCGCCGGTTCCCGAGGATTCGATCACCAGCCTCAAGAAAGACGTCAACGCCGTGAAGGGACTGGGTGAGACCCATGAGTGACAAGAAGGGACTGAGTGCGGGTGCCCGAACGGGCGCGGCGTCCAAGTCCGCAGCAGCGAGCCTGAAGAAGAACCAGCCGCCGAAGCCGGACAAGCCCGAAGACACCCGTTCGCACGAGCAGATCAAGAGCGACGTCGCCAAGAACCGCGACAACCTCGCGCAGACCCTGGACGCGATCGAGTTCAAACTGAACATCCCGAAGCGCGCCAAGTACGAGACGGCGCAGCTCAAGGCGAAGTTCGAGACCCTCCGTGAGGAGAACCCGGCGGCCCTGGTCGCCGGCATCGCGGGTGTCGCGGCGCTCCTCGGCACCGGCATCTTCCTCGGCGTGCGCTCGGCCACGCGGCGCTGACCCACACCACCACAGCGCCGGGCAACACCAGCAGAGCGCCAGACCACATCGCCACAGCGGGGGGTTCCCACACGACCGGGCGCGGGGGGCGACCGCTTCAGAGAGTAGACAATGACAGACCCAGCCCCCACGACCATCGCTTCGACATCCGAGCCGATGGGCGAACTCGTCACCGCGTACACGCTCTGGGCGGTGTTCCGTCGAAACCCCGCCGCCCCCTTCGAGATCGACGGCTACGACGTTCCTTCCGTTGTCAGTGAACTGGATGACGCCGTGCTGAGCGTCGAGGGCGAAGACGTCACCGTGCGCGGCTTCTACGACGTCTCGGGGCTCCGCGCCGACGCCGACCTCATGGTCTGGATCCACGGCGAGACGCCCGAGACCCTGCAGTGGGCCCTTCGTCAGCTCCGCCGCACGACGCTTTTGAAGAGCCTCCTCCCGGTGTGGAACGCCCTTGGCGTGCACCGCGACGCGGAGTTCAACAAGCGCCACATGCCGTCGTTCATGCTGGGAAAGCCGCCGCAGGGCTGGGTGACGGTGTACCCGTTCGTGCGTTCGTACGAGTGGTACCTGCTGCCCGAGGAGGAGCGGAGCGCCATGCTCCGCGACCACGGCATGAAGGGCGCGGCGTTCCGAACGACGCTGGCCAACACCGTCGCGAGCTTCGCGCTCGGCGACTACGAGTGGATCCTCGCGCTCGAAGACGACGACCTGCTGAACCTGGTCGACATGATGAGAGACCTCAGGCAGACGGAAGCCCGCCGGCACGTCCGCGAAGAGGTTCCGTTCTACACGGGGCGCCGTATCGGCACCGCCGAGATCGTGGAGGTACTCCAGTGAGTGATGAAGCAGCCGCCGACCGTCCCGAACCGGTCGGCTCGGCCACCGACACCGCCCCCGCGGCGGAGCCGAACGCCTTCCCCGAGGGTGTCATCGTGCGCGCGGCGACCTCCGCCGCGGCATCCGGAGCCGAACACATCGAGGAGGCCGTGGCGTATGACGCCATCCTGCTCGCCTCATTCGGCGGGCCAGAGGGCCAGGACGACGTCATCCCCTTTCTCCGGAACGTCACGCGCGGGCGCGGCATCCCCGACGAACGCCTCGAGGAGGTCGCCCATCACTACCGGGCATTCGGCGGAATCAGCCCGATCAACGAGCAGAACCGCGAGCTGAAGGCGGCACTCGAGGCCGAACTCGCACGCCGCGGCATCGATCTGCCCGTGCTCTGGGGCAACCGCAACTGGGCGCCCTACCTGCCCGAGGCCCTCCGCGAGGCGAACGAGCGCGGATTCACGAAGCTCATCGCGATCGGCACCAGCGCCTACAGCTCGTATTCCAGCTGCCGCCAGTACCGCGAGGACTACGCCAAGGCCCTGACCGAGACCGGGCTCGAGGGCACTCTGCAGATCGACAAGATCCGCCAGTTCTTCGACCACCCCGGCTTCGTCGCCCCGTTCATCGACGGCGTCTCCGCTGCCTATGACGAGATCGAGGCGGCCCTGCCCGGTATCGACCTGGGCTCCGAGGTCGAAGTGCTGTTCTCGACGCACTCGATCCCGTCGACGGATGCGGACCGCTCCGGCCCGCCCGAACGCGGTTTCGGCCCGGGGGGCGCCTACCAGGCCCAGCACCTGGCGGTGGCCGAAGTCGTCATGGAGGCGGTCGGCGTCGGCCGGTCATCCATTCCCAACTGGCAGCTCGTGTTCCAGAGCCGCAGCGGCCCGCCCACCCAGCCGTGGCTCGACCCCGACATCAACGACGCGATCGGCGAGCTGCCGGCCCGCGGCATCCGTGCCGTGGTGATCGTGCCGCTCGGTTTCGTGAGCGACCACATGGAAGTGAAGTGGGACCTCGACAAGGAGGCCACCGACACAGCGAACGAGAATGCGTTGTACAGTGTTCGCGTGCCGACGCCGGGAGTACACCAGCAGTACGTCAGCGGCCTCATCGACCTCGTTCTCGAGCGAGTGAACGGTGTGCCGACCGCCGACCGACCTTCCGTCACACCCCTCGGGCCCTGGTACGACGTCTGCCGCTCGGGATGTTGCGAGAACGTCCGGCTCGGCTTCCAACCCGCCCTCGCCGGTTTGGCCCCATGACCCGAAAGCTCAGAATCGCCACTCGCGGCAGCGCGCTCGCCCTGGCCCAGACCGGGATGATCGCAGCCGAACTGACCCGGTTGACCGGCGTCGAGGTCACCATCACGGTGGTGACGACCGAGGGCGACACCTCCCGGGCGTCGCTTGCGAGCATCGGCGGCACCGGCGTCTTTGCAAGTGCGCTCCGGGCATCGCTAGACGAAGGCGGCTGCGACCTGGTCGTGCACTCGCTGAAAGACCTGCCGACTGCTGCCTACCCGGGGCTGGTGCTCGGTGCGGTGCCCCTTCGTGAGGATCCCCGCGACGCCCTGTGCTCTCGCGACGGGTTGACTCTGGATGACCTTCCCCAGGGTTCTCGCATCGGCACGGGGTCCCCCCGGCGGGTTGCGCAGCTGCTCAGTCTGAGACCGGATCTCCGCGTGATCGACATTAGAGGTAATGTCGACACCAGGCTGGCAAAGGTGTCGAGCGGGGAATTGGACGCTGTGGTGCTTGCTGCCGCCGGTCTCACTCGTCTGGGGAGACTCGACGCTGTCTCCGAATTCTTTGATCTCTCTGTCTGGCCGACTGCGCCCGGCCAGGGGGCGCTGGCGATCGAAGCGCGCGAGGAGGACAGCATTCCCGAACTGATCGAGATCCAGCACGACGGCACCCGCATCGGCATCGGAGCTGAACGGGCGGTGCTCGCCGCGCTCGAGGCGGGCTGCAGTGCGCCCATCGGCGCATCGTCGACCTTCGTCGGTGACACGCTCACGCTGAGTGCCGTCGTGTACAGTGCCGACGGATCGGCTGAGCTCGGCAGCACCCGGTCGGTGACGCTGGAATCTCCCGGCGACCTCGCGGCCGCGGAGGCCGCTGCGATTGCTCTCGGCTCCGCGATCGCCGCGCAACTCCTGTCGGATGGCGCGGGCGAACTCGCAGAACTCGGGGCGGGCATCCGATGACCTCGCACACCGCTTCACCGAAACCTCTTGCGGGCTGGCGCATCCTCGTACCCCGCGGAGGCCCCTGGGGTCATGGCGTCGCGTCAGACCTGAGGGCGGTCGGTGCAACGCCGATCGTCGCCCCGCTCATCAACTTCGCACCCACCGAAGACAGTGCCGCGCTCGAGAGCGCGCTGCAGCGTCTCGCGTCGGGCGCCTTCGACTGGCTCACGGTGACCAGTGCGACGACCGTTGACGTGCTCTCCGCCCACCAGGCACTCGTGCCGACGTCGACGCGCATCGCGGCCGTCGGCGAGACGACGGCCAGTGCGCTGATGTCGGCCGGCTACCGGGTCGACCTGGTGCCGCTCGAAGACAACTCGGCAAAAGGGCTGCTCAGCGAGATGAAACAGTTCGAGGAGGCGGGCGCTTCGCTTCGCATCCTCACCCTCCGGAGCGAGATCGCCAAGCCGGTGCTGAGCCTGGGGCTCGCCCAACGCGGGCACTCCGTGGAGTCGGTTGTCGCCTACCGGACCATCGGCGTGCCGGTCGACCCGAACATCCGTGAAGAGGTGATCGCTGGGTTCATCCGGGCGATCCTCGTCACGTCGGGGAGTGTCGCCGAGCAGGTGCAGCTGCAGCTGGGGCCGATTCCGGAGACCACCATCGTCGCCTGCATCGGCCCGGTCACGGCGCAGGATGCCCGCAGCTACGGCCTCCGTGTCGACCTTGTCGCCGCGGAACGATCGGCGGAGTCGCTCATCGAGACCCTGATCGAGGCCGCAGGCGCGCTGCACTGACGCTCGGCACGGGCCGCCTGACTCCGAGCACCTCGGACACGGATGCGGACATCCTCGGCAGATAATGCGGAGGATTCCCGAATCCGTGTCGGTTCCGGCGCGCTCCCGCCGGCTGGTTCAGCGTCAGGCGGTGGGCTTCGGCGCCTGGAGTTCCAGCGCGATGATGCCGGGGTCACGGAATTCGAGGATGAACCCCGACCCGATGTCCTTCACGCCACCGCGCGGACGGCGCCCGCCCAGCCGCGGAGCGTAGGGTTGATGCATGACTTCCCACAGGAACGGCGCGCCTGCCGATCTGACTGTTCGACCGCGCCGTCTCCGCGCAACGCCAGCGATGCGCCGCCTCGTCTCCGAGACGCGGCTGCACCCCGCAGACCTGATCCTGCCCCTGTTCGTGCGGGAGGGAACCGAGACCCTGCCCATCAGCTCGATGCCGGGCATCACGCAGCACACCACCGAGAGCGTGCGTGCCGTCGTCAACGAAGCGGCCGACCTGGGGCTCGGCGGGGTGATGCTCTTCGGTGTACCCGACACAAAAGACGCGATCGGGTCGGGGGCGACAGACCCCGACGGCATCCTGAACCTGGCCACGCGGGTCGTGGCCGCGGAGGTCGGCGACGCTCTCGTGGTGCAGACCGACCTCTGCCTCGACGAGTTCACCGACCACGGTCACTGTGGTGTGCTCGATTCGGAGGGGCGGGTGGACAACGACGCGACCCTGCTGCGCTACCGCGACATGGCGGTCGCCCAGGCCGAGAGCGGCTCTGAGCTGGTCGGGCTGTCGGGCATGATGGATGGCCAGGTTGCCGCTGTGCGTGACGAACTCGATGCGCGGGGCTTCCAGGACACCGCGATCCTGGCCTACTCGGCAAAGTACGCGTCGGCGTTCTACGGACCGTTCCGCGAGGCGGTCGGTTCGACGCTGAAGGGTGACCGCAAGACCTACCAGCAGGATCCGGCGAACCGTCGTGAGGGCATGCGGGAGACGCTTCTCGACCTCGAGCAGGGTGCCGACATCGTGATGGTCAAACCTGCGATGAGCTACCTCGACGTGCTCGCCGATGTAGCGGCTGTGTCACCCGTGCCGGTCTGGGCCTATCAGGTGTCAGGGGAGTACGCGATGATCGAAGCCGCTGCCGCCAACGGCTGGATCGACCGTGAACGGGCCGTCTTCGAGTCGGTGACAGGCATCCGCCGGGCCGGAGCAGACGCTGTGCTGAGCTACTTCGCGCCCGAGATCGCCCGCATCCTGCGCGAGCAGTGAACATATACCTCCACAGCTTTTGAAAGGCCATCTCGTGTCTGAATCCGACGTTCTCTTCGCCCGTGCGAGCGTTTCCATCCCGGGCGGGGTCAACTCGCCGGTGCGCGCCTTCGGTTCGGTCGGCGGAACCCCTCGGTTCCTCGTCTCGGCCAAAGGCCCGCACGTCACGGATGCCGACGGGGTGGAATATGTCGACCTCGTCAACTCCTGGGGTCCGGCCATCCTCGGCCACGCCCATCCCGAGGTCGTGCAGGCGGTTCAGGATGCCGCGGCCAGGGGCCTCTCGTTCGGGGCATCGACCCCGGGTGAGACCGAGCTCGCGGAGGCCATCAGGGCGCGGGTCTCTGCTGCGAGCCTGTCGCCGGTCGAGAAGGTGAGGCTGGTGTCGACGGGAACAGAGGCCACGATGACGGCCATCCGCCTGGCGCGCGGGTTCACCGGCCGCGACCTGCTCGTCAAGTTCGCCGGCCACTACCACGGTCACTCCGACTCGCTCCTCGCCGAGGCCGGTTCGGGGCTCGCAACCCTCGCGCTGCCCGCATCGGCCGGAGTGACGGCCGCGAACGCTGTCCAGACCCTGGTACTGCCCTACAACGACCTCGACGCGGTGCGGGAGGTCTTCGCTGCCCACGAGGGTCGCATCGCCGCCGTCATCACCGAGGCCGCCGCCGCGAACATGGGTGTCGTCGCCCCCGATCCCGGCTTCAACGCCGCACTCGCCGACATCGTGCATGAGAACGGCGCCCTCCTCATCGTCGATGAGGTGCTCACCGGTTTCCGCGTGGGTCCCGCCGGATGGTGGGGGCTGGAAGTCGCCGCCCTGCCCTACCAGCCCGACCTCCTCACCTTCGGCAAGGTCGTCGGCGGGGGCATGCCTCTCGCCGCACTCGGCGGACGAGCCGACGTGATGGACCACCTCGCCCCCCTCGGCCCGGTCTACCAGGCGGGCACGCTCTCCGGCAATCCGGTGGCCGTCGCAGCGGGCCTCGCCACCCTGCGGCTTGCCGATGCAGAGGTCTACCGGGCGCTCGACTCCATCGCAGGCGTGCTCTCGAACGCCGTGTCGGATGCGCTCGCGGCAGAGGGTGTCGCCCACTCGGTGCAACGCGCGGGCAACCTGTTCAGCTTCGCCTTCGGCGACTTCGCCAGCGGCGGGCCGCGAACATATGCGGAAGTGCAGGCTCAGGAATCGTTCCGATACGCGCCGTTCTTCCACGCCATGCTCGACGCGGGGATCTCCCTGCCGCCCTCGGTGTTCGAAGCGTGGTTCGTCTCGGCAGCGCTCGATGAGAACGCAATCGACCGCATCGTCTCGGCACTCCCGGGCGCGGCACGTTCCGCCGCCGAGGTTTCCCCGGCAGACTAGGCGCATGGCAGTTCTGTTCGTGCATCCCGATCGGCTCGAGATCCGGTTGACGCGAGCCGAAAAGCTGATGTCGCTTCGGCGGAGCGACATCGAGGTGCCACTCGACAGCATCCGTTCGGCCGTTCTGACCGAGGATCCGTGGATCTGGGTTCGCGGCATCCGTGCCCCGGGCACCGCAGTGCCACTGACTCTCGCTGTCGGGTCGTGGAAGTTCCACGACGGCAAGGACTTCCTGCTGATCAAGGGCACCCGCACGTCGGTCGTCATCGACATCGACGGGGCCGAGTTCTCGCGTGTCATCGTGACGACGCGGCACTCGCTCACGCTGCTCCGGGCGCTCAGGCTGCCACCGGCCGAGGCCGCCGCGGTGACCGAGATCGCCGCGAACTAGGAATCCGACCCGCATTCCGGCTGGGGTCGACGTCTGTCGTCGTCTGGGGCACCCGTCTCACGGGGCGGAGTCAGTAAGCGGTGGAGTGCTCCGACCAGCACCGATCGCCACGAGGCTCGCACGCACAGTCTGCCACTCCTGCAGGGCCAGTTCCACGACGGGAGTGTCCGGCGGCAGCATGTCGAGGCTCCGCCGGTAGACGGGAAGGGCTTCCTCGTGGCGGCCGAGCGTCACGAGGAGCCGTGCAGTGAACAGGTGCGACCGGCCAGCGGATGCCCGGTCGCACAGTCGTTCGTACAACCGGGCTGCACAGGCGGAGCTGACCAACGCCTCGGCTTCGAGGCCCAGATCGGCGAACGCCCGTGCCCGCGACTCCGCGATCTCTGCGATGAGTGCGTCGATGTCGAAGGCGGTTCGCGCTGCGAGATCGAGGGCGCCGTCGAGCGTGTCGAGACCACTCGCGTCGCCGAACGCGCACTGGGCGATGCCGAGGAGGTGCCGTGCGTCGACCTCGGCGGAGGGATCGTCTGCGAGGAGCCGCGCCTGGTCGAGTGTGTGCTTCAGCACGTCGAGGGCGTCCGGATCGTCGTCGTCGAGCAGCAGCCGCCCGAGGGCCAGGCCGGATCGCACGGCACCCCGGGCATCCCGTGCAGCGGAGGTGAGGCGCAGGGCGAGACTCCACGATGCGTAGGCGGCCTCGTCGTCGTCTGCGAGCCGCTGGGCGTGCCCCAGCCAGAAGAGGATCTCTGCGTGCCCGACGGTGGTTGGCGATGATTCTGCGTCGCCCGGAACGGTGTCGCCCGGCGCCCCGCCGACGTCGGTCGGCGATTGGTCGTACAGGCGGAGGAGCTCCGCCGTCGCCTCCGCACCCCGCTCGGCGGAGACCAGGGCCCGGGCGAGCCTCAGCCGCAGCATCCGCAGATCCGGGTGCTCGTCGAGCTGCTCGGGGAACGGATGACCGGCCATGGCCCGTCCCGCGGAGTTCTGAGCCTCCGTCACGGCCATTCGCCACGCCTCGACCACACCTGCTCGAATGCCGAGTTCCTCGAGCAGCGAGGCAAGTGTTGCGCAGGCATCGACTACACCCTTGCTGTAGCGGAGTTCCAGGTGAAGTGAGAGTGCCCGATCCGCATCGTCGAGCGCCACACGGAGATCCGCGGACTGTTGGAGCACCCGCGCCCGCATCAGGAGCGCCCTCGCTCGCATCGCCCGGTCGAGGTCGTGACGCAGCAGCCGGTCGAGCGTCGCTCTCGCCCAGGCGGGCTGCCCGGCGTTCAGCTGGGCGTGTGCGAGCAGGGCCAGAGGGCGTTGCACGATGGTGCTGTCGGGATCGTGGCCGCACAGGGCGACAGCGGCGAGCAGATAGCCGATCGCCTCCTCGGATCTCCCTTCCCTGAGACGCAGCTCACCGAGGGCGTTCAGCACGCCCAGCTCGGCATCCGCGTCGAATTCGCCGTCGCGTAGAAGGGTGAGCGCGCGCTCGAGATCTCCGCTGCGGCGCTGGGGAGGCACGCCGAACACCAGGAGCCCGAGTTCGAGTTCCACGTCGGCGAGATCCTGTCGGCCGTCGGCGACCAGCAGTTCGACGCGGGAGGCGGCGAGTCTCTCGGCGAGAGTGAGGTCGCCCTGCTCGATGGCGAGCCGGATCTCGAGGTCGAGGAGCGCACATCTCGTGCCCGAGACGGAATCGCCGACGCTGATCGGCCGGGAGCCGCCGGTTGCGCCGGCGGTGCCGATTGCGCCAGCGATGCCGATCTCCGTGCCGGGGTCGGAAGCACCGCCCGCAGAGCCCCGGCCGATCATCGCGCCGGGCCGGGCGGCGCCCGTGACGAGGTCGTCGAAGGCCGGGTGCTGCGAGCCATCCACCGCTGGGTGCCCCCGATCGAGGGTTCGAGGGCTGCCACGCTGCGATCTCCGCCGCGCACGCGCAGGGCCTCGAAGATCAGTCACGGCCGGGAGACTGCGCTCCGCCTCTTCGCGGTCGAGCAGGTCATGGGCCTGTCGGAGTGCGATCTGGGCCCCGACCGGATCCTCGACGCTCGCCCGTTCCTTCGCGACCTGCAGCCAGTCCGCCCCCGTCAGGGTGCTGCGATCCTCACCCCACCAGGGTGTCGTCGCGAGGTCGAGGCCCGCGGTGCTCCCCGTCGGCTGTGACGGCGATGGCAACGGTGCAGTCTCGCCGCCCCCATCCTGTCGCGCCAGAGTTTCGCAGCGGATGTCGCTCCGTGCCTCGGCGCGCGCCAACAGATCATCGAAGGAGCGGTTGCCGTTCCTCGTGTCGAAGGCGGCGGCTCGCTGCCCGGCAGCTCTCCAGCAGGCATCCCCCAGCGCCTCTGCCGTGACCGGGGTGACGAGCTGCCCCAGCACGTCGACGAGCGCCGGATGCTCCGCCGCAGCGATCCGTCGGTCGGCGCCCGTCGTGCCGGGGCCTGATGCGGCGGAACCTGGTGCGACGGTGCCGGTCGCCGCCTCGCAGATGGCGTCGAGGAGTTCACCGATCACCAGCAGCGCATCAAAGGAGGAGCGCTCGTCGAGCGGATCTGCGGCGAGCCAGTGCAGGTGCCGTTCCGCGAGGAGGAGCCCTCGCTCGAGACTGCCGCTCTCGAGCAGGAACCGGAGGTGGAACACGAGGGTACTCAGCTGACCAGGTTCGTCCCGCAGCATTTCGTAGCCGCGCAGATGCTCGAGGTACGCGTCGGAGAGCTGGCCGCGCGCGAGCAGGGGCAACAGTGACTCGCCGATCCGCCGCGCAGGGGAGAACGCTCCACGCACCCGGAGGAGGGGGTGCTCGGCAGGGTGACCCGCGTCGACTCCGCCGTCGGCGCCGCTTCCGCCGCCGGCCGTCCCGCCGGCAGTCGCCGAGGTGGCTCCCGGGTGGTCTGCACCGCGGGAGGTCGCTGTCGTGTTGTGACCCCGAAGGAGCCGCATCAATCGTGCCCGCTGCTCGCTCGCCTGCCGCTCCCGGCCGCAGCTGTCGAACGCCTCCGCCCTCGCCGCGGTGAGCAGGATGTCTCCCTCCCTCTGTGACTGCTCGGTGTGCGGCATCCGCTCGACGCGTTCGATGAGGAGCTCCCGGAGCTCATCGAGTGACTCGTCGATGGTCTCGAGGGAGTGAACAGTGCTGGAAGCGAGCGCCGGCGGCACAGCCGCAAACTCGACGCCCAGGTCGACGGTCATCCCGGTTTCGATCGTGGATGCCCCAGCACTTCCGGGCGCGGCCGGGAACCGGTCCGAGTCTTCGAGATGCCTGTCGAGACACCACTCCATGTGCGCGAGGAGGTCTCGGGTGTTGCCTGTCCGGGCGGATGACGCGACGATCCGGAGTCGAGCGCTGTAGAGCAGGGACTCGTCGTCGGACAGTCCCGCGACGCGCGTCGCCTCGTCGAACAGCGCGCGCTGAAGGGCGCCTCCGGGAAGGCGATCACCTTCGCGGAGGAGTCGCTCCGCGTGCTTTTCGTACTGCATGGAAGGGGGTGTCTCACCCGGCTTTCGTACTCAGGATGGTCGGGCAGATGAGTGTAGCCAATGCCGTGGCGTGGATCTCAGTAGGGGAGTCGGCCGAGGGACTGGCCCGAGTTCCAGCGGGTGCTGGGAGGCACGGTCGGTTCGGCACCGCCGGGTCGGGCGCCGAAATCGCCGGGTCGGGAGCCCACGGATGGGACAGGGCTCGGTGAAGAGACGGCAGGCACCGTCTCCCGTTCGTCGCGAGGTTCGGGTGCGGGCACGGCGTCTCGACGCCGGCTCCGTTGCGGCTTCGGCGGCGCGCTGGTGCGGCCCGGCATGCCCTGCCTCTGGCGCGCGGGCCGGCGTGGTGTGGATGCTCCACCCCGGGCTGCGCGGTCTGCCGGCTCGGCCGGCTCTCGGCTGTTGTCGCTGACGGTGCCATCGCTGCGTGCGGCCGCCACGGCCACAGGCGGGGGCTGTTTGAGTGAGAAGCGAACCCGCGGCTCAGGAACCACCTCGGGCAGCCGGTCCGGCTCGCGTCGCGGTGCGTCTCGGTCGCCGAACGCCAGAGCGGGAGACGGCGACGGGGCAGGAGCGGGAGCCGGGACAGGCGCGGGGGAAACCGCCCGGGCCGGGGTGTCCGGCTCCGTGGTCTCCGGCGCGAAAGATGACCGCCGGAGAGGCTGGGTCGACTTCGACTTCGCGTCCGATTCCGACTCCGCGACACCAGCGTCGAACGGCGCTCGCTCCGAGAGGGTTCCGGCCAGAGCGACGACCCGTTCCACCGGTCCGTTTCCGAGCAGGGCTCTCCAGAGCGTGGCGAGCAGGGCGGCAGAGGCCAGCACGGCGGCAAGCGCCAGTACCGTTCCGAACTCGGCCGACACCCCGGAAGCGCGGGAGGTGAGAAGAGACCAACCGTCGTCGACCGCCCTCGGTGCGAGCAGGAGTGCGGCGAAGAGCGCTGTCGATGTCGTCAGGGCGAGCGAGCCGAGCGCACTGAGGGGGAGCGTGATCCAGCGGAGCGGCCGCACGAGAAGCACGCAGAGGGCCACCAGGGTGAGCGCGACTGCTGCGGCCCCGAGAATGTCGACGGCCCCCGGAATGTCGACGCGCACAGGAGAGACCGCCGTCGTCGGCGCGGAAGGGAAGAGCGAACCGAGGATCTGGTATCCGCGGCTCCCCGGGTCGAAGCCGCGGTCGACGAGAAAGGAGCCTCCCACAGCGAGTGCGAAGCAGACCCCTCCGGCAGCGAGCAGCGCGAAGGGCCGCCACAGGCGACCCTTAATCATCCGGCCGATCGCCAGCCCCGCGAGGAACGGAGCGCACCAGGTGAGCACAGGGAAGGCGCCTGACGCGATCAGCAGAACGGACTCCCGGAGGAGGCCGGACAGGTTCTGGCCGCCGATTCCGTCCTGGCTGGCGGCCCACGCCTGGCTGGCGGCACGCGTCGGACTGGTGGCCCAGAGCATCAGTGCGGAGTTGCAGGCAGGGAGAACGAGGATGCCTGCACCAGCGATCACGAACAGGCTCCGTGCGCGTGGTGTCCGGAGGAAGAGGGAGAGAAAGGTGAGCGCTCCGAGCATCTGCAGCATCACCGCCGGCTGGGTGACGATGCGCTCGGCAGGCGCGCCGTCGACGCCTGCAGCACCGCCCACGATCGCGCCGAGCGCGAAGAGCACACCAGCCCGAACGGCGACACGCAGCGACCCTCCCGGACTCCCTGCCATCAGCCGGGAGGCAGAGACGCCGGCAACCAGCACGAACAGCGCAGTCGTGACGAGCGCGAGCAGCTCACCGATGTGGACAGCCCCGGCATCCAGAGCACGGGCATTCACGGCCCCGGCATCCACAGCACCGGCTGCCGCGTCGCCGCCGTTACCGAGACCTGCGCCGAGACCTGCGCCGAGGGCCGGCACGAGCACGCCGATCACGAGCCCGGCAACGGCCAGGCCACGAGCCGCGTCGACACCGATCATCCGCCCCTCGCCGCCGAACAGGCGCACCGGAGTGCGCCGCAACCAGCCGTCGCCCTCGGAACGTTCAGGGCGTTCAGGGCGCTCCGCGCGTTCCGGGCGCTCCGCGCGTTCAGAACGTTCCGCCCGCGGGCGCACAACGGCCACTCCGACGGAGTAGGCGCCGGTCTCCGGGTTGCGGTGCTCGCGACCCCCCGGGCGCGTTGCGGTGCTCGACATGCGGGTGTCCTTCTTCTCGTGATCTGTCCCACTGCTGAGGCTAGGGGAAACACGAGTCTAATCTGACGTTTACTCAGTTGTCTCTCAGTCGTGGTCGCGGAAGCAGCGGTGCTTTACGGTTGAGGCATGACGCAGATCGAGACGCCGCAGACGGAGAACTCTCCCGCGCCGTTCGTGCCGCGCTCCGCCAGAGCGCTCCCCCTTCCCGAGCGTCGCCGGGCGTCGTTCGAAGTGGTGCTCGACAACGTCTTCTTCTTCCTCGGCGCGGTCGCCGCGGGCTGGCTCGCCTACCTGGTGCTCTCGGAGACCTTCAGCCGGGGGTTCCAGTACGTCTGGTTCCTGCTCGTCTTCTGGTTGTTGCTCGCGTATCTGCTGCTGCCGCGCATCCACAGCATGCTGACTCTCATCTATGTGCCCGACTACTTCATCGGGCGGGCCCGTACGCACGAGGGACTGCTCGGCGATCCGGTCAACCTCGCTCTCTTCGGCGCAGAGGCGCAGCTGCACACCGCGATGCTCGCCGCCGGATGGCACAAAGCCGACGAAGTGGGATTCCGCAGCGCGCTCCGCATCGTGTCGTCGACGATCTTCCGCCGCAGCTACTCCGATGCGCCCGTGAGCCCGCTCTACCTGTTCGGAAACATCCAGGATTTCACCTACCAGCAGGAGGTGGCGGGCAACCCCGCCAAGCGTCACCACGTGCGGTTCTGGAAGACCCCTCCCGGCTGGTTGCTGCCCGGCGGGTACTCGGCGGAGTGGATGGCGGCGGGAACGTATGACCGCAACGTCGGGCTCTCCCTCTTCACCCTGCAGGTGACCCACCGGATCGAGCGCGAGACTGACATCGAGCGCGACCACATCGTGACCACGCTCGAACAGGCGAACCCGCGGGGCGTCTTCACGGTCATCCGCAATTTCTCCACGGGGTACCACGCGGTGAACGGCGGTGGTGATGCGATCACGACAGACGGCGACCTGCCGATCATCGACCTGCGCGCGGTGGAGCCTTCGGCCGAGGGTGCCCAGAGTGCGGCCGAGGTCGATTCGACGGGCATGCCGGCAGATGCCCTGCTGCTCGGCCAGAACGTCATCCAGACGGCGCGCGACTCCGGATCGTCGAACCGCGTGAAGCGGCCGATCTCGATCTACGTGAGCTACCTGCTGATGGTGGTTCGCGGTGCGATCGGCGTGGGTTCGGTGGTGGCGGTGCTCACGACGTGGGCCGACTCCATCAAGACGGTGACGATCGACCTGCCCGTGGGTCCGGACATCGACTCGCGCGACCTCGCGAACATCGTGCTCTGGATCGTGATCGGCAGCGCGATCGTCGCCTACGTGGTCTACCTGTTGCTCGCCCAGCTGGTCTTCGCGGGGTTCAACTGGGCGCGATTCCTGGTGCTCGGAGTGAGCCTGCTGGGCGCCGGAACTGTGGCGATCGACTACTTCACGAACGGTACGGCGATCACGCTCACGACCGGGCTCGTCAACCTCTCGTTCGACATCCTCGTGCTGTTCTCGCTGTCTTCCGCTGACGCCCGGGTCTTCGCGCGCCAGCGTCGCATCCGGCGGAGGGCCGCGCGTGAGGCGCGCCTCGGTGCGGCCGTGGTCGTCGGTCGCGAGGAACTCGCCGCCTGACCGCACCGATTTCTTAAACTGACGATACCTCAGTAGTCTTCCCCTAGGGGAAAGGATCTGAGGGCTTCGGCCAGTTGGGGTGTGCGGTGCTGTCGACGCGGTCGGTTGTCTCGGTTTCGTTCGCGGTCGCGCTGGCGGCCATCTTGCTGGTCGGGTCGCCAGTTCGAGCCACAGCGGCCGGTGCGGGTGCGCCGGCCATGACTTCCACGGAGTCGGAAACAGATCTGCCCCTGGAACCGTCTGAGACGCCTGTGCTTCCTGTCGCACAGACACTGACGCTGTCTGCCGAGGAAGCTCCTCCTCTCGATCTCACCCCAGCCGTCGATGCTGAGTCTGCTCCCGTCGCTCTGCCTCTGCCCGCCCACGAGCGACCGGACTCGAGCGACGACTCGCTCGAGGGTTTCGATCCTCAGGGTAGGCCGGTCGTGGCCAAGGACGAATACTCCGACACCTACGCGGGCCCCGACGGATCGCGGATCTCCGCAGTGTCATCGACCCCGATCAACGTGCAGAACTCCGGTGGAGCGTGGGTGCCGATCCGCACCGAGCTCCAGACCGTCGGCCCGATGTCGATGTTCGGGCAGGGCGGTGCGAAGGTCGACGATCATCCACTGCATCCGGAATTCGCCGAGCATGCTGACGACCAGAACGTGCTGAGGCTGACGAGAGACGGCAGCACCATCGGATTCACCCTTCGGGGAGCGGCACCCTCCGTGTTGGAGCGAGACCTTGCGCCGTGGTCCCAGAGCAAGAACCACCTGGAGTACCGGGAGGTGTTCCCCGCTGTCGACCTCGTCTACGACGTGCAGAAGGCGGGCCTGAACGAGGTCTTCCGCGTCAACCGGAGGCCGGAGAGCTCACCGACCTGGAGTTGGGAGGTGGATGCCGGCAGCCTCACTGGAGCAGTGGATCCCGACGGCGGGATCACCTTCTCGACACTCTCAGGGGAGTCGACGTTCTCGATACCCCCGCCTGCCATGTGGGACTCCTCCGGCTCGGGCATCGGCGACTCTGCCTCCGGCCCCGTGCGTCTCGGCCTCCTGCACCAGAACGGGCGCCTTGTCGTCACCGTGCAGCCCGATGCCGCATGGCTGTCGGATCCCGCCCGAGTGTTCCCCGTCTCTGTGGACCCGGCGGTGGGATCGAGTGACAACGACGAGGAGATCGCCTACCGGAGCAGTGACGGACGAACTGCCAACCTGACGAACACCAACGCAGGCGTCTGGGCTGGCAACTCGAACGGCCACGGCATGTGGCGCACCATCGTCCACTACAACTACGAGCAGTTCTTCGGCAAGCAGGTACTTCGTGCCGCCATCGGCATCACGGGCGTCTATCCGGGCTACAGCGCGGACCCGCACCCCATCAACGTCAACGACATCACTTGCACAGGATTCGCGTGCCCGGGCGCCGGTCTCGGAACGATTCCGGCTGACAACGTCACCGGCGGGCAGACAAACCCCGACGACACCCGGCTGCAGTTCAAGCTCGCCGACTGGATCCGGGGCAACAACTCGGGTTGGCGGTTCATGCTCGGCGGTGACGAGACCCCTGGCCAGTTCACGCTGAAGAACGTCGAGACCCGCCTCTACGTGCAGTACATCGACTATCCGTCCACCGGGAACAGCCCGTCCATCGCCACCGGCTCGAAGAACGAGGGCTACACACCCAGGTTGAGTGTCGGCGGTGGATCATCGCCCGATGGTCTGCCGCTGAACCACCTGTTCCGACTCAGCACCAATCCGAATCCCGATGTCGACACGGTGTTCGACTCCCTCTGGCAGGGCACCGCAGATTCAGTGACAGTACCCGCGGGTCGGCTGAGGCCGAACACGACGTACTACTGGCAGGAGCACGTCTACAACGGATACTTCAACGTCTACCCGGCCTACCCGGTGTGGCCGGGTAGCAACGTCTACTCGTTCACAACGAACAATCCTGCGGTCACGTCGCAAGCGAGTGCCTCTCCTGTCGACAAGGCCGTTGTCGCTACGACGACGCCGGATTTCCGTGTCTCGCCGACGACGCATCCCAACGGGCTCGGGTTCACCTATGATTTTCGGATCGCGACGGGCACGGATGCTGTCACGGGCGCGGTTCTCGACTCGGGCTGGCAGTCCGGTACGACGTTCACCCCCGCGGATCCTACTTCTCTCCAGGATGGTGGCACCTACAGTTGGTCGGTTCTCACCAAGGACTCCAGCGGTGTGTACGGTCCGGGCTGGGTCAGCACGTTCACGGTGAACAAACGGCTGGGCGTGGGCGGTCCGTCGCCGTCTGACACTGCAGGTCCGGTCTCGGTGAACTTGGCCACTGGCAACCTGACGATGCAGGTCGCCTCGCCGACGGTTTCGACGGTGGGCGGCCCGATGGGAATGTCGTTCACCTACAACTCCCAGGCACCCTCGAACGCAGGCCTGAACGCCCGGTACTTCAACGCGCTCGCTCCGGGGGCGGCCTCGCCGAACTTCGACATCGACGCCGCGACGTCAGTGATGTCCCGTGTCGACCCGCAGATCAGTTTCAACTGGGGCGTGGGCTCCCCGGCGGCGGGCGTCGACCCGGACTACTTCATGGCCGAGTGGCAGGGTTTCGTGCGCTCGCCCGACGACGCAGCCACTTCGTACCAGTTCGGCTGGACCAGGGACGATGGAATCAGGGCCAGGATCGGTGGCACGGCCGTGATAGACCAGTGGACGACGAGCGCCGGCAGCGGATGGGGATCGTCCACTTCCCTGTCTCGCATCCCGGTCGCGCTGAACGTGCAGTACTACGAGAACGGTGGCGGTGCGGCGGTTCAGCTACTGGCCCGGAAGACGGGCGACACCGGCCCGGGCTTCATCGTTCCGTCGAGCTGGTTTACCCGCACCGTCTCGACGTTGCCTGCAGGATGGTCGAGCTCCACACCGATCGCCGGGCCGAGTGGCTACTACTCGAGTGCTCGCGTGGCGGAAGGGTCCGTCATCCTCACCGATGCGGCGGGCGCAACCCACACCTACAAGAAGTCCGCCACCAGTGCGAACACGTACGCGCCGCCGGTCGGCGAAGACGGGATCCTGGCGGTCGCCGCATCCGGCCAGATCAGCCTGACCGACGAAGCCGGCACGACCTACGTCTTCGGAAGTGACGGAAAGGTCACGGAGGTCACGAACCCGGCGGAGGCGAAGAAACCGGCCGCACCTGTCGTGAAGTTCAGGAGCGACACGGGCGCCGTCGACACCATCAGTGACAGGCTCTCCCTGAGTCCGTCGGGCGGCTTCGACCGGCAGCTGAAGTTCATCTACACGACGGACACCCAGGCAACCGCCGGTCTGGATTCCGCAGACCTCTGGAGTTCGCGGGTCTGCAAGACCAATCCGGCGACCCTCACAGCAGCGGCGCGACAGAGCGCCGGACCGCTGCTCTGCCGGATCGTCTACCCGAACCACCAGGTCGGGGCGCAGGACTTCACCGAGCTCGAATACGACGCGAACGGCTATCTCTCCCGGATCACGAACCCGGGCAGCGCACGCACGTCGTTCGCCTATGACAGTGCGGGCCGACTCCTCGCCACCAGGGACGTTCTCCAGAATGACTGGCTTCTCGCTGACACCACTCGTGTCGCCGAGCGGCAGAACCGCACGGAGATCGCCTACGACCCCGCCGTGAACCGCAACAGAGTGGCCAGCGTCTCGCTCTCCTCTGCGAACGGCATCAGCACAACCGAGCGCCCGACGAAGAAGTACACCTACGACACTGCGCCGGTCGCCGCCTCCCCCGGCGTCACCGCGGCGGACGGCAGGACCTTCGTCGACCTCTTCGACATCGTCACGGGTGCGGTGCTTCCCAACACCACCGGAACATCCGGGCATGCCCAGACCGTGACGTTCGATGCCAACGGCCGCGCGACCTCCGCCACGTCGGCAGCGGGGCTCACGGCCTCCACCGTCTGGAACGACAGGGATCAGACACTCTCCGTCACCAACGCGCAGGGCCTGACAAGCACGACCCTCTATGACGCCAGTCACCGAGCCACTGACAGTTTCGGGCCGGCTGCAGCCAGCTGTTTCGCGGCCGGCAGCTACACGCCGAGCGCGGCCTGCCAGATCACCACGGCTCACACCTCGACCGGATACGACGGCGCGCTGAACAGCCTGAACGTCGCCTACTACGACAACGCGTCCTTCTCGGGAGTGCCCAAGGCCTACAGCCTCGGCCTTCCCGGCAGCTCAACCGCCGGTGTGATCAGTAGATCGTGGGGAACGTCCGCGCCGGCTTCGGGCATCCCCGCTACGGCGTGGGCGGCCCGTCTCACAGGTCGGGTCACGTTCCCGGTCGCGGGGGACTACACCTTCAGTACCGTCGCCGACGATGGCACACGGCTCTGGATCGACAACGTGGTCAGAATCGACGACAACATCTCATCCGCGTCGCATCGCTCCCCCATCAGTGATCGGGTGACTGTCGCCGCGGGCCAGAGCCTTCCGATCAGGCTGGACTATGCCAACCAGGCCGGCCCCGGTGCGAGCCTGGTTCTCGAATGGACGCCACCCGGGGCATCCAGTCCTGTTGTCATCCCGGCGGCGCAGTTGACGCCGGACTACGGGCTCGTCACCACGACCAGCGCCTTCGATGCCGCGCCGCCTGGGATCCCCGGCATCAGCGACAGCCGCGTCCCGGGCATTCAGACCAGTACCGACTACGGGGCCTCGCCCTGGCTCGGCCTGGTCGCCGCCACCATCGTCAACCCCGAGGGCCTCAAGCTCACTACCACGACAGGCTACGAGAACTCGGCCGACGGCTACCTCCGGCGCACCTCCCGTACGCTCCCGGCGGCCGGTGGCTCCACGACCTACAGCTACTACAGCGCGAGGGGCGCCTTCGAGGAGCTGTACCCATCCGTCCACTACACGGCACCGGTCTGCGGCGTAGCGCTTGGCACCCCGCAGTACGGCATGCTGCGAAAATCGGCCAGCCCACTGTCGGCTGGCAGTTCCGTCCCGATGTCGACGTGGTACCTCTACGACAGGATGGGCAGGGTCGTCGGGACCACCGACGATGACTCCGGAACGTGGTCGTGCGTCACCTACGACGCCCGGGGCAGGGTCGTGAAGACCACACTCCCGGCCTTCGGCTCGGGTGCGACCCTCCAGCCGGCCCGGACCGTCGTGGCGGACTTTGCCGTCGGCGGAGACCCCTTCTCGAGCAGCGTGACCGACTCGAGCATCGCCTCGACGACCACGGCAGGAACGGTCACGACGACCGTCGACTTCCTCGGACGAACGACCTCGTACACCGACGTTTGGAAAACGGTCACGACGCCCACCTACAACGCGCTCGGGCAGGTCACGCGAACGGTGACGGTTGCGGCCGGTGCCGCCGCGACATCCACGGAGGAGTACGTCTATGACGCCGAGGGTCGGGTCATCCGCGTCACCGACAACGGCAGCATCGTCGCGGTGCCCGCCTACGGCACGGCGGGAGTCTCACTCGGCCGGCTGGTTTCGGTCGCCTACCCCTCGGGCGCTGGCGCTGGGGGCAACGGATCAGCCCTGTCGGTCATCGGCCGCAACACCGTCGGTGCGACGACCTCCCTCGGGTGGACGTTCCCCGCAGGATCCCCGCTGACCGACACTGTTCTCCGTTCGCAGTCCGGCCGGGTGCTGCGGGACAGCACCACCGACGGCACGGCCGCCCCGCAGGACTCGACGTACACGTACGACACAGCGGGCCGCCTTGCCGCCGCGACACTCCCCGGTCATGACCAGTCATTCGGGTATGCCAGGGCGGGTGGCTGCGGCGTGGCCAAAGCGGCCGGCCTGAACGGCAACCGCACCAGCTCGACAGACACCGCCGGCGGTGTCACGACCACCACCGACTACTGCTACGACAACACCGACCGGCTCACGTCATCGTCGATCACCAACCCGGTCCCGGATGCCGGCCCCGTCGCCGACGGCCTTGCGGCCACCGAACTGGCGTACGACGTGCACGGCAACATCACGAAACTGGCCGACCAGACCCTCGCCTACGACTCGGCCAACCGCCACATGGTGACCATCCTCGCGAGCGGTACCACCATCACCTACGCCCGCGACGCGTCGGGCCGGGTCATCTCGCGAACCACCGTTGTTCCCGGCACGGGGCCCGGAACGGGAACCTCGACCGTGCACTACCTGTACGCCGGCGGCGGCGCGCCTGTCATGGTCATCGATGGGGTGAGTGCTCCCTCGCGGATGCTTTCACTTCCCGGCGGCGTCAGTGTGGTCATTCCCTCGACCGGCGACCAGGCGTGGTCGTACCCGAACATCCACGGCGACGTGATCGTCACCGCGAACCAATCGGGTACGCGCTCGCCGCAGTTCCGTTACGACCCCTTCGGCCAGCCCTTCTCCGACACCGGCGCGATCGGTACCTCGGCCGGCGACGATGCGGTACCCGACAACCTTCCCGGCTCAGCGGACCACGCCTGGGTCGGCGCCAACAGCAAGCTCTACGAGCACGAAGGTTCCGTCGCGACCATCGAGATGGGCTCCCGCCAGTACGTGCCGGCCCTCGGCCGCTTCCTCGGCGTCGACTCCGTCGAGGGCGGCAACTCGAACGCCTACAACTACCCCAACGACCCCGTCAACGGCTTCGACCTGTCGGGCAACCGCCAGGACTGCGGGAACTGCTCCTATGGTGCTCTGATGAGCGGGCTGAGGGCGGGAACAAGCGGGGTTGCGAGAGCTACAAACAATTCTCGGAGTATGGCTGGTCTTCCCTATCAGATGTATTTTTCTCCCGCGACGGCGGCGGATACGCAGGGATATCGGAATGTATCGACGGTGATGAGTGTGGTCAGTGCCTTGTCGCTGCCGGTGGCAATCGGGGTCGGGAGATGGAACCCTGCGGCGGGCGTGGCAGTTCTGATGATCGGTGAGGCGGCTGGAGCGGGATCGACCGGAATGGACTGTCTCCTGGACGCCAACACCAGGAGTTGCGGAATCGGATTAGCGAGCCTCGCCCTCGGGCCCTTGGGCGGCAGTGTGGTCGGCGGTGCAAAACACCTTGATTCGATGACAACGATGACGAACTGGGCTCTGCGAGGAACCGGATGCATCTTAGACACGACGACCGCAACACGAGGCATCGTCGATTGGATGAGTGCACCGCTGTGGTAGTGGAAATCATTTTCATTGCTGCAGAGCAAGGAGGCCTGCAGTGAATGCGGCAAAATCTGGCGCAATTGGATCCGTCATCACAACGATGGCCGTTCTGTTCGGCTACGCGCTGGTTCTGGGTGTGACGCTTCTACGGGTTATCGCAGCCGCGTCAGGCGGTCAGCAGGACATCGTGTCCGCGACACTTGTTGTGTTCTTCATCGTCTACGTGTTGGCTATGACGGTTGCGCTCTGCCCGCTCGCATTGCGAAACAGACGTCTGCGAAAGGAGCACCCCAATGCAGTTCGCTTCACGGCACTTTTCGAGGGGCCCACTCGAGCTGGACTGCCCGGGATCCCTGATCTGGCCAAGATGCAGGATCTCTTCAAACCAAGCGCCTATCCCTGGTTCTCTGTCGTGATCGACGCTGACGGTATTCAGCTCTGGGGTACATCAAAGTGGGGCGCGCCGCCATTCCTCAGCATAGGCGAAAGCCAAATCCGGTCAATTGAACTGACTGGCTTCCGAATCATTGGGCTGCCGGAAACCGGATTCAATATGTCCTTCCTCGATTCATTTGGTGGCAGGAGGGATCTGATTCTGAGACCGGGATCCCGACTCTGGTGCTATCAGTCCGGTTGCTCTCGACGGTCGGCTGCACGCCTGCTCGCCAAAGTGAAAGAAATCCAAGGCATCGGTGGGCGCCCTTGACCCGTTCAACTCGTCTGCGGGCACGCGCGAGTGCTCTTGCGGTCCCTTCCAAATATGGAACCACCTCGGGGAAGAATTGATCAACTACGGCCTACGGCTCCGGGGGCCTGATTCTCGCGACGTTGGCCCATGGGTTGGTCGTCTGGATTCTTGTTCCGCTCGAAGTGCTTGTCTGGGTCTTCGGCTAATACTGGTTCCTCAAGCCCGGAGTGGGTGCTATCTCTCAGATTTCTAAGGTTGGCAGGATGGCGCAGGCAGGCAGGCAGGCAATGCGTTCGCGGGAGTATGGAGCGGACAATGGGCAGTCGCAACGGCTATCTTCGGGCTAGGTGTTCCCTCATCGCGACTTGGCAGCCCTAGGAAGGGTGAGTGACGGTGGCACGCTTTATGATTCCCGGTAGATCGGCCGGTGTTCTGGCTCGGCCGGCTGCGCAGATGGCACGATTCGCGATCGCATCCATAGTCTCCCTTTTGATCCTCACGTTCGTGGGTATTCACCGGTACCCGGGAAGCGAGTTTGTCTTTTTTGTGGTCTTGGGTTTAGTCGGCACAAGCGTTCTTGGCGCGGGCACCCTGCACTATGTCGCGTTCTACCGGGCCGCTAACGAAGTGCGTTACGGATACACAACCCTCGAGCGCAGTTATCAGGAAGTTGAGGAGTTGGACCCGGCATCGGGCCGCACGATAAGAGCTGCGGGGGAACCGTACCTCGATCAAAAGACAAGGGCTGACCGGCTTGACTCGGCGTTCGACCTTTCTGCCGAGTGCAACGGACCAGCGGTGCCTAGTGATCCATATCGGCAACACCGTAGCCGGTGGCAGTGGGTGTTGTTGGGAGTCGGGTTGGTTGCAGGCGCATTGGCCTTTTTTCTTCGAATCGGGGCGATCTGACCGCATGAACAATAATTCGGTTTGCCGCGTCGTTCACAACCGTTTGGGGCGGTCATTGGTCTGCGGCGACCGTCACGTGAACCTGCTGACCGAGGGCCAACCTCGCCGACATGGCAGCAGTGAATCGCAGCGAGAGCTCGGGACGGAGTGCGTTTCAGGACGACATGCCCAGATGCTCGAGAACAATGAACAATGAACAATGAACAATGAACAATGAATACGCCGCCAATCAACGAAGCCTGTCCGATCTTCGCCTACCTTGCTCAGCTGCCGGAGGTGATGAGTTCGGACGACGTCGCACTTCAACTTCGCGCGCTTTCCCCAGTGAGTCAGGGTTGGGCGATAGTCGTTCACTTGAGTACAGATTCACTGGGAGCTGCACTCAGGTTGCCTGAAAATCGAGCCTTGGCGGACATGGCTAAGGGCGGATCCGCAAGTGAAGAAGATTCAGAGCTTGTACGCGAGCTAAGAGAAGCGCTCCAATCCATCAACTTGGGGACGCATGAACTTTTCCTGAGCGCCGACGGAAAAACGTTCATGCCTGGCCTACCCAACAAACTCCCGCCCTTCAGGGCGGCGGACACCGATTAGAGCGAACCGCGCGAGCTGAGAGGAGTCCTGTATTTATTCCACCGACGTATCAAAGTCGCGTGAGATTCCATCCTGGGTCATCACGATGGCCGTGCGGTTCTGCTACCTGCTGGTTGCAGGGAGCACAGTGCTGCGGCTTATTGCAGCGGGAATCGGCGGTCAGCAAGACATCGTCTCCGCGACATTGGTTGTTTTCTTCATTGTCTATGTGCTGGTTATGACGGTTGCACTCTGCCCGCTCGCGCTACGAAACAGGCGTCTGCGAAAAGAGCACGCCGAAGCAGTTCTCTTCACGGCACTTCTCGACGGGCCCACCCGAGCCGGACTGCGCGGAATCCCTGATCCGGCCAAGATGCCGGATCGCTTCAAGCCGAGCGCCTTCTCCTGGTTGTCTGTCGTGATCGACGCGGACGGCATTCAGCTCTGGGGGACGTCAAAGTGGGGCGCGCCGCCGTTTCTCAGCGTGGGCGCGAGCCAGATTCGGTCAATCGAACTGATTGGCTTCCGAATCATCGGGCTGCCGGAAACCGGATTCTCTGTGTCTCTTCTCAATTCACTGGGTGGCAGGAGGGATCTGGTTCTGAGACCCGGATCTCGACTCGGGTGCTCCCAATCCGGTTGTTCACGCCGGTCGGCTGCACCTCTGGCTGCACCTCTCCTCGCCAAGATGAAAGCGGTCCAAGGCAAAGGTGGATGCCCGTGATGCATCTACATAGTGTTTCCAGTGCGACTTCGCGGCAGCCTGCGGTGACGTCCCCTCGAGTGGTGTGCTTTCGCTTTGCCGGTTGAGGTCAGTGGTTGAAGCTTAGGCGGCGATGAGTTCGGGCAGTGTTGTCACCTCCTCGATCGCGGTGGTTGGGTCGTTCATGGTCT
>NZ_NBXB01000003.1 GCF_003399635.1 Subtercola boreus
AGCCATCGTGTGGTGTCCTTTGCGTGAGAGTTTTAGTCGGTTCTCACTGACCATCACACGGTGGCTTCTCACGTCGACGATGCAACGCTCAAGAACCCGAAACCCCACCACTCACAGGGACGTCACCCAGCCTGCTGTCGGCACTTGCAGCAATGTCCATTTGGGCTGTGGCGCGTGATGAGAGCGGAATGGCAGACCGGATCTCGGTTCGGAAAGGCTGGACCGGCAAAGCCGGCCAGCGCGTTAATGCTTATTGCAAGCTCGTTGGTCATTGTCTTCCGAGACGGAGGGGACGACGGGTCGCATGGCGTCGTCATCATCGCTGTTCTGGTGGTTGTTGGGCTGGCAATTTCCTTCGGAGTCTTGACGGCCATGCGGGCAGTTTCGCAGATCCGTGGCTGCCGCTATCAGCGCTCACATCCGGAGGCGGTGGTCATGGGATGCCGTCTGGCGGACGAGACCAAACGCTCACTCGCCCTCATCTCGGAGTCGCAGCTTGTGCGGTACGAGAGTCACTTCCTGACGCTTGTTGCCAACGATGACGGTCTCCGAATTGTTGATGGGCACGCTCCGACGCAAGAAATTCTCCATATTTGCTGGTCGCAGGTGGTGGGCTCCCTCCAGCCCTCATGGATCAGCGAGCAGACCACGACTTCGAACGGAGTATTGCTGCCCATCAGGCTGCCGACTCATACGGAGGTGCTCCGGATCGTCCTCCTTAGTTCCGGTTTTCCCGGGATCGTTCCCCCAAGCGCAAAGAAGACAGAAGAGCTGGTTCGACACTTGAATGCGCGACGTGACGTGGTTTGGCGGCCCCCCTCACCCGATAAGGGGAATGTTCGGAGGAGACGTTGATCGATCACGGCCTGCGCATGGGCGAATTGATTCTCGCGATGGTGCTCCGCAGGCTGATCCTCTGGATACTTGTGCCGCTCGAGGCGCTCGGCTCGGGGGCGGGCTTGCCAGCGTCTGGCGCGATCGATGAAAGCGGTGAGGCCGTCAGGGCACTGCAGACTCCCGCCGCCCAGGCCGGCAGATGTGGACAACGGAGGAGGCTTTCGTGATTGACGCCAAAGTGAAGTTTCCGGGCGCGCTGGTCCTCGTGCTCATCCGCACCTTCGGGCTGTGGGTCTACGTTCCGCTCGGGTTCGTGGGGTGGCTTGTGACGTTCCCGTGGCTGGTGAGGATCGACGCGACGATTGGGGAGTATTTTGGGTGGCTCGACATCAACTTCTGCACCTTGCTCCTGAAGACAGTTCTGAGACCATTCGTCGAGGGCGCCGTGCCGAAGTTGCTGTCCGTGAGGATGATCCCCGAGGTAGAGCACCGCATCGGGCTACTCGACGCCTACTGACGAGGGGAGGCGCCGAGCAGCCGCGCCGCGGCTCGGCTCGGCTCGCCTCAGTTCAGGGGGCGGGTTCCGCCCGGCAGCTCGCCGTTCGCATAGAGGCTGATGGCGAGGTCGGCCAGAGCCGTGAGGGCGACGCGCTGGGTCCAGGGGCCGTAGGAGATGCGCGCGACACCGAGCTTCTCGAGGGTGGCGGGGGCGAGGGAGCCGGGCACGTTGATGACGCTGACGCGCTGCTGGCCGAGGCCCTCGACGAGGCGCTCGACGGTGGTGAGGTCGAGTCTGCCGGGCACGAAGACGCAGGCGGCGCCGGCATCGAGGAAGGCGCGGCCACGCGCGATGGCGTCGGCGACGACCTCGTCGTGGGGGCGGTCGCCGGCTTTGACGAAGGCGTCGGTGCGGGCGTTCAGCACGAAGTTCACGTTCTCAGAGGCAGCGGCAGCAACGGCGGCCGACACTGCGGCGACGGCTTTGTCGAACGGCTTCATCTGGTCTTCGAGGTTGGCGCCGACGATGCCGACCCCGATCGCCTTGCGGACGGTCTCGCCGGGGTCGCCGTAGCCGGCCTCGAGGTCTGCGCTGACGGGCAGCGAGGTCGAGGCGGCGATGCGGCCGACCATGTCGATCATCAGCTCGACGGGGATGTTCTCGCCGTCGTCGTAGCCGTAGAGCGCGGCGATGCTGTGGCTGGCGGTAGCCAGCGCCGTGGTCTCGGGGATGTCGGCGATGGCGCGGGCACTGATCACATCCCACACGTTCACCACCGTCAGGATCTCGGGGGAGGTGTGCAGATGGAGCAGTTCGTCGGCTTTGGACTGAAGGGAGATGGTCATGACTTCAGCCTAGATCGGCCGGGCACAACAGGCTCAGGGGGTTGCGGCACCTGTGTGGAACTCGCAGAAAACGGAAGCTGTGGACGAGCAGTCGGCGCACACCACGAGCTGCGTGCGGCACGCCGGGTCGAGACAGTTCTGCATCCGGCTGGTGGATGCTCCACAGCGGGGACACGAGCCGATCGGCCGGGCATCCGGTGTGAAATCGACCGACATTCGGTCGTCGAACACATACAGCGAGCCCTTCCAGAGCCCAGAGTCGCCGTATGTCTCGCCGTAGCGCACGATGCCGCCGTCGAGTTGGTACACGTTCGAGAATCCGCGCGACACCATCAACGACGAGAGCACTTCGCAGCGGATCCCGCCCGTGCAGTACGTCACCACGGGCTTGTCTTTGAGGTGGTCGTAGACGCCGCTGTCGAGTTCCGCGACGAAGTCACGGGTGTTGGCCACAGCGGGTACGACCGCGCCCTCGAACCGGCCGATCTCTGCCTCGAACGAGTTGCGCCCGTCGAAGAACACCACGTCGTCGCCGGCCTCGCGCTGCTGGTCGACGAGGGTGTGCAGCTCGGGCGGCGACAGCCGGGTTCCCCCGCCGACGACACCCCGATCGTCCACCCGCAGCTCGCCGGGGGCGCCGAAGCTGACGATCTCGTCACGCACCTTCACGCTCAGCCGGGGGAAGTCGCGGGAGAAACCGTGCGGCGCGGAAGACGTCGCGGATGCTGAATCTAGCCCTGTCCCCTCACTCCACTTCACGTCGACGCCCTTGAACGCGGGGTACTCGCGGGTCTTCCGCAGGTACTTCTTCACCGCATCGAGCTCGCCCCCGAGCGTCGCGTTGATGCCCTGCGCCGACAGCAGGATGCGGCCCCGGAGCCCCAGACTCTCGCAGAGGTCACGCTGCCAGAGCCGCAGCGCATCAGGATCGGCCAGCGGCGCGAACACGTAGAACAGGATGATCTTCGAAACGGCCACGCCCCGATTTTACGGTCTTCGGATGCCCGGGGCGTGGCCGGGCATCCGGAATCAGAGCCAGCCGCGCTTCTTGAACGCGAAGTACAGCGCCACGCCCGACCCGAGCATGAGCGCGAGCGCGAACGGGTAGCCGAGGGGCCATTGCAGCTCGGGCATGTTCGCGAAGTTCATCCCGTAGATCGCCGCCACCAGGGTGGGTGCGAACAGAACCGCGGCCCAGGACGAGATCTTCTTCACCTGCTCGCCCTGCGCGAGGCTCGTCTCCGTCATGCGCGTCATCTCGTCGTTCTGGCGTTCCGCAATCAGTGTGGAATGCACGGTCAGTGCGTTCTCGAGGAGCGATCGGAAGGAATCCGTGCGATCGGTGATGCGCGTCGCATGGTCGGCCACGTCGCGATAGTGCCGTTTGATCTCGAGTTCGGACTCGCCCTCGAGCCCGTCGACGATCCGGGCGAGCATGTCGACGAGTGGCCGGGTCGCCCGCTGGAAAGAGATCACCTCGCGCAGCAGGTCGTAGATGCGTTTCGACACGGCGCGGTCGCCGTTGAAGAGTTGGTCCTCGATCTCGTCGATGTCGTTCTCGAGACCCGCCAGAACGGGCGCGTATTCGTCGACGACCAGGTCGAGGATGCCGTAGACAATGGTGTGAGGACCCTCAGCGAGCAGCTGCGGGCGCTCCTCGAGCCGCTTCCGCACTGCGGCGATCTCGGGAAAGTCGGAGTGGTTCACCGACACGACGAAGTCCTGCCCCATGAAGATGTGCACTTCGCCGAACTTCACTTTCTCGACGTCGTCGAGGTAGTGGGCGGGCCGCAGCACGAGGAAGAGCGTCTCCCCGTAGCGCTCGAGTTTCGCGCGTTGGTGCCCGGTGAGGGCATCCTCCACGGCGAGGTGGTGGAGGCCCAGCTCGTCGGCGACGGCCTGCAGTTCCGTCTTGTCGGGGTGGCTCAGGTCGATCCAGGCGACCCCGTGGTGGTCCCGCATCACCTCGAAGGTCTCGTCGAGGGTCTTCGGTTCGATGACCCGGCGGCCGTCGACGTAGACCGCGTTGTCTGTGATGGTCACTGGATGCCCGTCTCCTGGTCGTTCGTGTGGCTGAGGTGTGCGGTGGCACGCCCGTCTCTCATTCTGCGCCGGGAAGCTGCATGCCGCGCGCTTCGAGCACAGCCATGGCGGCGCTGTGCCCGCCGAGCCCGCTCACCGCGCCTCCCCGCCGGGAACCCGAACCGCAGAGCAGGATGTTCTCAAGCGCCGTCGCAACACCCCACCGCTCGGCGGGCGTGTCGAGTGGTTCGTCGTCGTCGGCCCAGGGCCAGGAGAGCGGGCCGTGGAAGATGTTGCCCCCGGGCATCCTGAGGGCGTGCTCCAGATCGAGCGTGGTCCTCGTCTCGATACACGGTTCGCCCGCGGCATCCAGCGCCAGGCAGCTCTCGATCGGTTCGGCGAGCACGCTGTTCAGCGAGGCGAGCACGGCCGCCTGGACGTCGGCGCGGAAGGCATCGTTCGTGGCCTCGGTGACCAGCCGGTGCGGAACATGCAGCGCGAACACCGTGAGGGTCTGGGCCCCTGATGCCTGCAATTCGGCAGACAGGATGCTCGGATCGGTGAGCGAATGGCAGTAGATCTCGGCGGGGAGCGGATCGGGTAGAGCGCCGCCGGCCGCCGCGCGATGGGCGTCGTCGAGCTGTCGGTACCCCTCGTTGATGTGGAAGGTTCCGCCGAATGCCGCCTCGGGGGTGACGGTCTCGTCGCGGGGCCGCGGCAGCCGCGTCAGCAGCAGGTTCACCTTGGCCTGGGCGCCCTCCGGCGCCTCGCGCACGGTCTCGGCCCCGGTCGAAGGGCCGCAAAAGGTTCCAACGGACGGGGATTCGAGCAGTTCGGGTCCCTTCGATGGCTCGGCGCCCGCGGCGAGCAGAGCAGCGAGCACGGCGGGCGCGACGTTCGCGAGCACGGTCCCCGCGCGCAGCGTGGTGGCGGCGGGGGTGGAGGAGGGGGCGAGGGTGGTGGTGGAGGCCGCAGCGCGGTACGTCACCACGCCGCCGGGCGTGAGCGCGGTGACCTCGGCGTTCGTCACGACGGTGGCTCCGGCATCCAGAGCCGCCTTCAGCAGCGCCGCCGAGACCGCGCCCATCCCGCCGACCGGAACATCCCAGTCACCGGTTCCGCCGCCGATGAGGTGGTAGAGGAAGCAGATGTTCTGGGCGAGATCCGCGTCGTGGGCCCGGGCGAAGGTGCCGATCAGCGCGTCGGTCAGCATCACCCCGCGCACGGTGTCGTTCTGGACGTGCGCTTCGATGATCTCGCCGATCGGGCGTTCGACCATGGCGTTCCAGACGTGCGGCAGGCCGGCAGCCACGGCCGCGGTGCGGAGCTCCGAACGGCGCCGGAGCGGCTGGGTCAGGGTGGGCCAGAGCTGACGCGCGAGCGAGGCGCAGTGTTCATAGAATTCGGCGAAGAGGGCGGCATCGGCGCCTGCCCCGATGGAGGCGAACGAGGCGGCCGTGGCCGCGGCATCCCCGGTGTCGACGAGCAGGCCACGATCGGAGCCGGGCACGGGGGTGTACGACGAGAATCGGCGCCTGACCAGCGTGATGTCGAGCCCGAGCTCGTCGATGATCTGCGGGGGGAGCAGGCTCACGAGGTACGAGTACCGGGAGAGGCGGGCATCCATTCCCTCGAACGGCGACGCCGAGACCGCCGCGCCACCGACGTCGGGCAGGCGTTCGAGCACGGTGACGGAGAGGCCCGCGCGGGCGAGGTAGGCCGCCGCGACGAGCCCGTTGTGCCCGCCGCCGACGATGGCGATGTCGACGGACTCACCGAGGGCATCGGCGGCATCGTCGCTGTCAGTGCCGACGGCGTCGTCGGCGAGTGGATGATCGGTCATCCCTGAAGCATACGGATCCGCCCATCACGCGCTAGGGTGTTGCCATGCACAGTCGTTGGTATGCGTATTTCGAGTTGGCTCTGGGAGGGCCGACGCTGTAATCGCGCACACCACCTTCCAGAGCCAACGGGCAGAGACAACGGTCTCTGCCTTTCGCCATTAATGGCGGGTTGGCTCAGGAAGCTGCTCGCCGGAACGGAACCGTTTCATGAGCACCACCGAAGACCTGCGCGTCACCCGCTTCGCACCGCTGCCGACACCCCAGGAGCTCCGGAGCGAGCTGCCGCTCTCGCCCGCGCAGTCCGACCTCGTGTCGAGCTCCCGGGCGGAGATCGAGGCGATCCTCCGCGGCGACGATCCGCGCCTGCTGCTTGTCGTCGGGCCCTGTTCGGTGCACGATCCGGATGCCGCACTCGAATACGCGCGCCGGCTCGCCCCGCTCGCCGCCTCACTCGCGGACTCCGTGCTCATCGTCATGCGGGTGTACTTCGAGAAGCCCCGGTCGACGGGCGGATGGAAGGGGCTCATCAACGATCCGTACCTGGATGGAACGCACCGGGTGGCCGATGGACTCCGCATAGCGCGGTTGCTGCTGCGCGACATCCTCGACCTCGGGCTGCCCGTGGGATGCGAGTTCCTCGAGCCGACGAGCCCGCAGTACATCGCCGATGCGGTCAGCTGGGGTGCGATCGGGGCGCGCACGACGGAGAGCCAGATCCACCGCCAGCTCGCTTCGGGGCTCTCGATGCCGGTCGGGTTCAAGAACGCGACCGACGGGGATGTGCAGGTGGCGGTCGATGGGTGCGTTTCGTCGGCGCAGCCGCACGTCTTCTTCGGGATCGACGAGCTCGGGATGGCTGCGGCCGTCGAGACGACCGGCAACACGGCGGGTCACGTGATCCTCCGCGGCGGACGCGGCGGGCCCAACTCGTCGTCGGCGTCTGTTGCAGCGGCGACCTCGCTGCTCAGACGGGCCGGTCTGCCTCCCCGCGTGATCGTGGACGCCAGCCATGCCAACAGCGGCAAGGACCACGTGCGCCAGGTCTCGGTCGTGCGGGAGCTCGCCGCCCAGGTGGTGGCGGGTGATGCGATCTCGGGGATCATGATGGAGAGCTTCCTGGTCGGCGGCGCGCAGAAGCTCGATGCGGCAGCGGGTGCCGCGGGTGCCGGTGCGGGCACGCTCGTCTTCGGCCAGAGCGTCACCGACGCGTGCATCGACTGGGACACGACGGCCGTGCTGCTGCGGGAGCTCGCCGCCGCGGCATCCGCCCGCGCCGCCGCTCGGTCCTCCGCCCGCGCCTCCGCTTCGGCCGTCGCCGTCTGATCGAGGGGGCAGTTCGGGCCCTGAGGTTGCGGTTGCAGGGCCCGAACTGCCCTTTCGATCGAGGGACGGCGGCGCGAGGCGGGGGCAGCGGGGTCGCGAGTGTCGGCGGGGCGAACTAGGGTGGCGGCAGGATGGATGCCCTGCTCGCCGATCCGCGGCCCCTCACGACGACGTACTCGCCCGCGCGCCCGGTGAACCTCCGCCAGACGGTCGGTCCGTTGCTGCGGGGTGTGCACGAGCCGACGATGCGCCTCACTCCGAACGGGTTCTGGCGCGCCATCCGCACGCCTGAGGGAACCGCGACACTGCACGCAGAAGCCCGCGCGGGTGGCCGGGTGGAGGCGACCGCCTGGGGCGCGGGTGCCGGGTGGGCTCTGGATGCTCTTCCCGGCCTCCTGGGCGACGGCGACGACTGGAGCGGGTTCGACCTGGCACGCATCCCGCCGCTGGCCGAGGTGCGGAGGCAGCATCCGGGCCTCTGGCTCACCTCGACGGCTCTCGTGTTCGAGTCGCTGGTGCCGACTATCCTGGAGCAGAAGGTCACGACGATCGAGGCCCGTCGGGCGTGGCGGTACCTCGTCGCGAAGTACGGCGAGATCCCGCCCGGGCCCGCACCCGAGGGAATGCGGGTGCAGCCGAGCCCGCGGCAGTGGCGGCTCGTGCCGTCGTGGGAGTGGCACCGGGCGGGGGTGGGACCGAACCGGTCCCGGGCCGTGCTGGCGGCGGCCGCGGGCGCGGCGGGGCTCGACCGGCTCGCGCACCCCGGGGCGCCCGCCGGCCCGGGTGATGCCCGAGCGCCGGGGTACGACGGCGTGCTCGAGAAACTCCAGACCGTGCACGGCATCGGCCCGTGGACGGCCGCCGAGACGAGCCAACGCTCCCACGGGCATCCTGATGCCGTGAGCGTCGGCGACTTCCACCTGGCTGCACATGTGGGCTGGGTGCTCATCGGCAAACCCGTCGACGACGAGGGGATGCTCGAGCTGCTGGAGCCGTGGCGCGGACACCGCCAGCGCCTGGTTCGCCTGATCCTCGCGAGCGGTGTGCCGAAGCCGAAGTTCGGGCCGCGTGCCACGATCCAGGATCACCGCTGGCACTGAGGTGTGTCCCCCGATCGTCGTCGGCCGCACGGCGTTATTGTCGGAGCATGGTCGACCAGAAGTCCGATGATCGTGTGGCCGATGCGGCTCCGGATGCCGCGGACGACGACGTAGCGCGCGCGGAGCACGCCGGGCCGACAGCCGTCGGCGAACCGGGCGATCTTGGCGACCCGGGCGACCGGGGCGTCCTTGCGGGCCTCGGTGCGGCGGCCGTGGTGCTGGTGCGCACCTGGCTGCACGAGGACGCGCCGAGCGCTGGCGCGGCTGCGAATGAGGCGACCGGCGGGGCGCCCGACTCGGCCGGCAGGGGCGCCGACTCGGCTGGCAGACGCCCAGACTCCGCGGCCGCCCGGCTCGCCGGTCTGCTCCGCGAACCCGACGGTCTCGCCTTCGCCATCGAGTTCGTCGACGGTGTCGTCCGCCCCGAGGACAATACTGTCGCCGCAGGGAACCTCGAACGCCTCAGCTCTCGGGTTCCCGAGTCGCTTCCGGCGCGCCTGCGGTCAGCCATCCGCGTGGGAAGCACGGTCGGCGAGGCGCTGCCGTGGGCTGTCGTTCCCGCGTCGACGCGCGTGCTGCGCCGGATGGTCGCGCCCGTCATCGCCGACGCGACCCCGTCGAAGCTGGGCGAGACGATCGCGCGTCTCACCGCCGACGGTTCACACGTGAACCTCGCCCCGGTGGGTGAGCCGGTGCTCGGCGAGGCGGGTGCCGCCCGGCGCCGGGCCGCGGTGCGGGACTTTCTCGCGCGCGATGACATCGACCACGTGCTGCTGGCCCTGCCCTCGATCGCCGACGGTCTCACGCTCTGGGATTTCGACGAGACGGTCGAGCGGGTGGCTGAGGTTCTCGTACCGCTGTACGAACAGGCCCTGCCGAAGGAAGACTCCCGCACGGAGGCGGCGTTCCTCACCCTCGACTTCGAGGAGTCCCACCACCTCGAGTTGGCGGTCGCGGCGTTGCAGAGCATCCTCTCCCGTCCGCAGTTCCACGGGCTCGAGGCTGGGATCACGCTCCCGGCCGGCCTGCCCGGCGCGCTCCCGGCACTGGATCGACTGCAGCAGTGGGCGAGCGCGCGAGTCGAGGCGGGCGGAGCGCGCATCACGGTTCGGGTGGTGCAGACGCATCCGAGCTCCCGGAGCGCCGCCGCTGCTGACCTCGAGCGTCTGCTCGACCGGGCGCTGACCGCACAGGGTTCGGATGCGGTGCGGATCGTCATCGCGCGCTGCGGCCTGTTCGAGACCGCCTTCGCGTGGCTGCTCGCCGAACGACAGGGGGTGGCCGACCGGCTCGCTGTCGAGCTGGAGTCCGGCACATCCTCGAGGCTTGTCGCGGCGGTTCGCGAGAGCGTCGGTGGCGTGCTGCTGCACACTCCGGTCGTGCACCCACGCGAGTTCGCGGCTGCGACCGACTACCTCATCGGCCGACTCGGCGAGGCCGCCCGCGACGGGAATCTGCTGGCGTCGGCATTCGATCCCGCTGTCGACCAGCAGGTGTTCGTCAGGGAGCGCGACAGGTTCCTCGCCGCGCTGAACGGCGTGGGGCAGGCGGGTTCTCGGGAGGATTCTGAGGGTGTCGCCGACCCCGCCCACCCCGCCCACCCCGATGGCTCTCTCCCGGCCGATCGTGAGCGGGCCCGCCGCATCCTGGATCGGGCAGCGCGCTCCCGACTCGGCAGCGCGACCGACGCAGCGGCCCGGATCGTCGCCCCCTCCACGCTCGACGCACTGCTCGAACGAGCTGCGGCGGCAGGTGCGCTCTGGGGATCGCGGCCCGCCCACGAGCGGGCAGTCACGCTCCGACGTGCGGCGGAGGCGCTCGACGCCAACCGCGACCTGCTCATCGAAGTGATGGTGAGCGAGACCGGCACGATTTTCCGGGATGCCGACTCCGACGTGCGCGCAGCCGTGGAACTCGCCGCCCACAGCGCCGTTCTGGCCGAGGAGCTCGGCGAAGTGGACGGTGCCCGATTCGTTCCGCCTGCACTCATCGTGGTCGCGCCCTCGTGGAGCCACCCCGTCTCCGATCCGGCCGGCGGTGTGTTCGCGGCGCTGGGGGCAGGTGCGGCCGTGGTGCTGAAGCCGGCGGCGGAGGCGGGCCGGTCATCCGCGCTCCTCTGCGAGGTGCTGTGGGAGGCGGGAGTTCCGCGCGAGGTGCTGCTCCTGGTGGAGCTCGGCGTGCCGGAGTATCCCGTCGCCGGGCCGCCGGCCGACCCCGCCCAGACGGCCGACCCCGCCCAGACGGCCGACCCCGCCCGGCCGGCCGGCCCCGCCCAGCCGGAGCGCCCCGCCCAGCCGGCCGACCCCGCCCAGCCGGCCGGCCCCGGGCATCCAGACACCACCGCCCTCCACCGCCAGCTCTTCACCGACCCGCGCGTCGACCGCGTGCTCCTCACCGGTTCGTTCGAGGCCGCGGAACAGCTCCGGTCGTGGCGCCCCGACCTGCCACTGATCGCCTCGACGGGCGGTCGCAATTCCCTCATCGTCACCCCGAGCGCCGACGTCGATCTGGCCGTGTCCGACGTCGTGGCCAGCGCGTTCGCGCATTCCGGCCAGCACCCCCGGGCGGCGCACCTCGTCATTCTCGTCGGGTCGGTCGCGAAGTCGGCACGGTTCACCCGCCAGCTTGTCGATGCCGTGGCGTCGCTGAGGGTGGGGGAGGCGACGGCTCTTGCGAGCGGGATGGGTCCGATCATCCGCTCCGCCGACGGTGCCCTGTTGGATGCACTGACGACGCTGGGCGACGACGAGCGCTGGCTCGTCGAACCTCAGAGACTCGACGAGGCGGGCCTGCTGTGGTCGCCCGGACTGCGGGCGGGCGTGACGGCCGCCTCCGCATTTCCTCATGCCGAACGGGCAGGGCCCGTGCTCGGCGTGACGCACGTAGCGACCCTCGAGGAGGCCATCGCGCTGCAGAACAGCACAGGCTACGGGTTGGCTGCGGGCATCCACTCCCTGGATTCTGCCGAAGTCGAGCGCTGGCTCGACACCGTCGACGCCGGGAGTCTCTCGGTCAACCGTCCGCTCACCGAGAGCGTCGAGGACCGGTGGCCCGCACAGGGCTGGGGTCTGCCCAGAGTTTGGTTGTCACTGGGGGTTGATGGTTTTCAGGCCGCGTTTGCGGTTGTGTAAATTGTCTCAAACTCGACGGGGGTGAGTTTGCCGAGGCCCCGTTGGCGGCGTCGGCGGTTGTATTTCGTTTCGATCCACACCACGATCGCGAGGCGGAGTTCCTCGCGAGTGTTCCAGCGCCGGGTGTTCAGAACGTTCTTTTGAA
>NZ_NBXB01000004.1 GCF_003399635.1 Subtercola boreus
TTCCGGGCCACCGCCACGACGTCATCACGGAACTCTTTCGGATATGCCTTTGCCATAACTGACATCCTTCCAGCGAGAATGAAATCTCACAGATCAGATGACAACCAAACCCTGGGCAGACCCCTGGAAACGGTCATCCGTCGGGCCTGGTGGAGCGATCGGCGGGCCGAACGCGCTGCTGAGCCTCGGCAGGTGGCTGACCGAGGCCGGCGAGGAGAGCACCGACCTGGCGCTCGGCGCCCTCGACCCGAAGGTGCGCGCGCTCATCGAAGCGGCGACGCCGGGACTCGACTGGCGGCAGTTCGACTTCGTGAGACGCGCGGCACTGAGCGACGAGGCGGCGTGGCAAGGCGCGTTCGCGGCGGTCGACGTTCCTGCCGCCGGGCGGCGGGTGCTGCGCTACCGGCCGGTTCCCGTCGTGATCAGGCTCTCCGATGGCGAGTCGCTCGATGCGCTCGTGCGGGTACTCGCCGCGGGAACCCGGGCGCGGGCATCCCTCGGGCTCAGCACGGCGCTGAAACTGCCGCGTCCGCTTCGGGCGCTGCTGAAGGAGCGGCGCGTGCGCGTGTTCGTCGAGAGCGATGAGACCTGGCTGGCGCGGGCGGCGGAGGTGGGCAGCGGTTCGTCGCGGATCAGGATGATCGGGGGAGACCCTCGCGCGCTCGCCGAGGCGGTCGGCGGTTCGCCCGACGTGACGATCCACGCGGGCGAGGCCACGCGGGCGGGCCGGATCGAGCTGCTGCCCTTCCTCGCGGAGCAGACGGTGAGCGTGCCGACTCTTCGACACGGCAGGCCGAGCCCGGTCGCAGACGTGCGGACCTGACCTTCGCTGCCTTCCCGTCTTGCCTCGCCTGCCCGGTCTCGCCCCGCCTTCCGCGCACGCGTGACCGGCAACGTGTCTGAGCTGCCTCTGTGAGATGAATTGCGCGCTGCTTGTGAACATCGCGTTCGCACGTTCCGCAGACCGACGAGGCGATCACGCGGTTTTGGCACACCGAGAAATTCACAAGCTGAGCACCACTTTGCCGTGTGCTTTTCCGCTGCGTACGTAGTCGATTGCGGCCGCCGCCTCTGCCAGGGGAAAACTGGAATCGACTCGGGGTGCGATCACATTCTTCTCGGCCAGAGCCGTGAGAGTTTTATAGTCGGCAGGGTTTCCGCGGGAGACGAGTCCGCGCAAGCGATGTCGTGAGAACACGTTGACGACGGTGGCCGCCAGGGTTCTTTCGATCCCGCCGAGGAAAGCTCCTCCGTTCTCTCCGCCCACGATCACAAGGGTTCCGTCGGGCGAAAGGACACTTCGCAGACGTCGGAGCGAACGGTTGCCAGCGGTATCGATGATGATGTCCCATTCACGTTCGAGATCTGTCGGATCGGTCTCGCGGTAGTCGATGACGTCGGACGCTCCAAGCGAGCGTACGAATTCGGCCTTGGATGAGCTGCACACTCCAGTGACAGTGGCGCCGGCGGCCACCGCGAGCTGCACGGCGAAGTGACCCACCCCGCCGCTTGCGCCAAGCACGAGCACGCGATCTCCGGCGTTGATCTTCGCGTCGCGAACGGCTTCATAAGCAGTTACTCCGGATATTGGAAGGGCGGCTGCGTGTACATGGCTGAGGTTTCGGGGCTTTGGACGAACCTTGCCTTCCTTAGCCGTGACGTATTCGGCGAAGGCGCCTTGCGCTGAACCCATGACCTCATCACCGATGTGGATATGCGTGACGTCGGGGCCGATGGCGACCACCCGCCCTGAGAAGGCCAAACCCGGTATCGGGTCGCGAGGTGTCCTCAGGCCGAATCCGAAAAGTCGCATCACATACGGCTTGCCGGTGACGAGGTGCCAGGTGCCGGCATCGACCCCGGCCCCGCTCACTCGAACGAGTACTTCGTTCGCAGAAGGAATCGGTACGGCACAGATGGTGAGATGAAGGGTGTCCGGATCACCGTAGGCCGTGCGGGTGATGGCCGACATGGTTGTCGGGAGAGTCGGCGCTGAGCCAGCCGCAGACATGCCTTCGATGGACTTAGCGGTTTCTTTCGGTTTCATGGTGACTCCCAGCTGGTGATGTTGGACGAATGTGCGGATCCGGGTAGTGGAAGACAGCGTCGAGCGGCAGCCCGAAGACGTGAGCAATCTGAAAGGCCACCTCGAGCGAGGGTGAGTATCGGCCCTGCTCGATGGCAATGATGGTTTGCCGCGTAACGCCGATGCTCCCACCCAGGGCGGCTTGGGTCATCTCCCCACTGGCGAATCGGAGCGCGCGGATACTGTTCGTGACACGGGTGGCCTTCACCACGCCGGCGTTCCCCATCGGTAAGCGATGAGCCGGGCGGCGGAGCCGAACACGGCCGAAAGCACGAAGCCGAGGTAGAGGATATTGGCGATCCAGAAATAGTCGACCTGAAGCAATGCGAGCGATAGCGCCCCAACACTGCCAGCAATGACGAACCCCTCGCCTGCCCGTCGGCCGAGTCGATCTATGTCTCTGTCGCGCTGATCAATCCGCCGCGCTTCTCTTGGTGTTGCCACGGCAATGGTCACATTGGCCAGGATGCCGACAACTACCGCTCCGCCGATTGTTGCCAACATGGCGGATACATATTCCACCTGTGACAGCGGGGTGGAGGCGAATGCGGGCAAAACCAGTATCACGTAGGCGGTATAGCCGGCTACCGCGACAAGCAAGAAAGCTGACGCCCTTTTTTCTTCGAATGACATGTGCGTTCCTCTGCCTCAAACCAATAATTCAGAGTAAAGAAACTTTGACTTGTTGTCAAACAAACATGACTCGGTTATATCGAAAGCTTTTGCGTCGCTGCGTCGGTCGGTCGTCTAGCGCTTGATGAGGTTCGACAGCACGATCGCGCTCCGTGTGTGATCGACGTTCGGCGCGATCCGAACCCGTTCAAGCGCCAGCTCCAGGCTCGGGATGTCGCGCGAACGCATGTGCACGATCGCGTCGGCGCTGCCGGTCACGGTGCCTGCATCGACCACCTCGGGCACGCCCGACAGGATGCGTTTCAGCTCCGCCGGCGCGACCGTGCCCCGGCAGAACAGTTCGACGTAGGCCTCCGTCACTTTGCCGTCGAGCGACGTGTCGAGCAGCACGGTGAAACCCCGGATGATCCCGTCGGCGATGAGTCGGTCGATCCGCCGTTTCACGGCCGACGCCGACAGCCCGATGACCTGGCCGATGTCCCCGTATCCCGTGCGGGCGTTGAGCTTCAGGAGGTCGATGATGCGAAAGTCGAGGTTGTCCATTCGAAGCAGCCTACGACGTTTTCTTGCATTCCGCCTTGCTCTACGCAGTTATCCGGCGCTGGATGATCGACCAACCACATTACGAGCGTGCCAGACTGGACGCCTGGCGTGCTCTTCGGAGCCTCAGGACGACGTCCGCCATCCGTCGAAGGAAGGATGCCCGTGTCTACCTCGTTGCCCATTTCCACCACTCTTGAAGAGATCTTCCCCTCAGAACCTCGCGTTCGAAAGGCGAAACCGCACACCTACCTAATGTGCCGCCCTGAATTCTTCACCGTCACCTACAAGATCAACCCGTGGATGGATCCGGCCCTCCCCACCGACACCGCCCTCGCGCTGGCCCAGTGGCAGACCCTCTACGACACCTTCATCGCTCTCGGCCACACCGTCGAACTCATCGGCCAGGTCGACGGCCTGCCCGACATGGTCTACTCAGCCAACGGTGGCTTCGTCATCGACAATGTGGCCTACGGCGCGAGCTTCGCACACGTCGAACGCCAGGCCGAGGGCCCCGCGTACATGCGCTGGTTCGCGGATGCCGGTTACGCCGTGCACGAGCCGCAGAACATCAACGAGGGCGAGGGCGACTTCATGCTCGTCGGCGACACGATCCTCGCCGGAACCGGGTTCCGCAGTGCATCCGACTCGCACAATGAGGTCGCGAAGCTCTACGGCCGTGAGGTCGTCACGCTGAACCTCGTGAACCCGAACTTCTACCACCTCGACACCGCCATCGCCGTTCTGAACGAGTCGGCAGACGAGGCTCCGGATGCCGCCACCATCGCCTACCTGCCGAGCGCCTTCGACGCCCCGAGCCGTGCCGAGCTGGAGCGCCGGTACCCCGACGCGATCCTCGTCAGCGAGACCGACGCCGCCGTGCTCGGCCTGAACTCGATCTCCGACGGCTACAACGTGGTGATAGCCTCGCGCGCCACCGGCTTCGAGGCGCAGCTGCGGGAGCGCGGCTACAACCCGATCGGCGTCGACCTCAGCGAGCTGCTGCTCGGCGGCGGCGGGGTCAAGTGCTGCACGCTGGAGCTCCGCCGATGATCTCCGTCGACTCCTCCACCCTCACCGACCGGGCGATCGCCCGCGAGGAGGAGCACGCGGCGCACAACTACCACCCGCTGCCGATCGTCGTAGAATCCGGTGACGGAGCGTGGGTGACCGCCGTCGACGGCCGGCGCTACCTCGACTGCCTCGCCGCCTACTCCGCGGTGAACTTCGGGCATTCGAACCCGGTTCTGCTGGATGCTGCCCGCGCCCAGCTCGGCCGCATCACGCTCACCTCGCGCGCCTTCCACAACGACCAGCTCGGCCCGTTCGTCGAGGCGCTCGCCGCACTTGCGGGCAAGGAGATGGTGCTGCCGATGAACACCGGCGCCGAAGCCGTGGAGTCGGGAATCAAGGTCGCGCGAGCCTGGGGCTACCGGGTGAAAGGTGTTGCCGACGGAATGGCGAACATCGTGGTCGCAGACGGAAACTTCCACGGCCGCACGATCTCGATCGTGAGCTTCTCCGATGACGCCACCGCGCGTGATGGCTTCGGTCCGTTCACGCCCGGGTTCCGCTCGGTGCCCTACGGCGATGCCGCGGCGATCGAGGCTGCCATCGACGAGAACACCGTCGCCGTGCTGCTCGAGCCGATCCAGGGCGAGGCCGGCATCATCGTGCCGCCTGCCAGCTATCTGCCAGCTGTCCGGGCCATCTGTACTTCCCACAACGTGTTGATGATCGCGGATGAGATCCAGTCCGGCCTCGGCCGCACCGGCACGACGTTCGCCTGCGAGAGCGTCGGCGTCGTGCCGGACCTCTACCTGCTCGGCAAGGCACTCGGCGGCGGGATCGTTCCCGTCTCGGCGGTGGTCGGCAACGCCGACATCCTCGGCGTGCTCCGCCCGGGCGAACACGGCTCGACGTTCGGCGGCAATCCGCTCGCCGCCGCGGTCGGCAGTGCTGTTGTCGCGATGCTCGCCACCGGTGAATACCAGCGGCTCGCGGATGCCCGGGGCTCCCTCCTGGCGGCGCGCCTCGAGGCGCTCCTCGGCCACGGGGTTCTCGCCGTGCGCACCGCCGGGCTCTGGGCCGGGATCGACATCGACCCGGCGCTCGCCACTGGCCGCGAGGTCTGTGAGCGGTTGATGGAACGCGGCGTGCTCGCGAAGGACACGCACGGGTCGACCATCCGCCTCGCCCCTCCGCTGGTCGTCTCGGAGGCCGACCTCGACTGGGCGGTCGACCAGCTCGCCGCCGTGCTGGCGGAACTCGGCGCCGCCTGAGTTCCATGGCGAAGGTCCGGGGGGCCCGTCATCACCCCCCGTCCGGGCGAACGTCCATCCAGATCCATGGTGCGACGTGCATCTGCGTGCCAAGATACGACTGTGACCAGCGCAGGAACCACTACCGACCTCGACGACACCAGCCGCGAGACGAAGACGTTCTTCGGCCAGCCGAGGCAGCTCGCGCACATCTTCGGCGTGGAGATGTGGGAGCGCTTCTCGTTCTACGGCATGCAGGGCATCCTGCTGCTCTACCTGTTCTACCCGGCCGACCAGGGCGGGCTCGGCATCCCGAAGGACACCGCCGCGGGCATCGTCGGCGCCTACGGCGGCGCGGTCTACCTCTCGACGATCCTCGGCGCCTGGCTCGCCGACCGCATCCTGGGCTCCGAGCGGGTGCTGTTCTTCAGCGCCATCCTCATCATGTTCGGGCACATCGCGCTGGCGCTCCTCCCGGGTGGCCTGGGTGTGGCCATCGGCCTGGTCACGATCGCCATCGGCAGCGGCGGGCTCAAAGCGAACGCCACTTCGATCGTCGGCACTCTCTACTCGGCGGATGATCCGCGGCGCGACGCCGGATTCTCGCTGTTCTACCTCGGTATCAATCTCGGTGCCTTCGTGGGCCCACTCCTCACGGGACTGGCGCAGACCACCCTCGGGTTCCACTACGGCTTCGGGCTCGCCGCGATCGGAATGGCGGCCGGGCTCATCCAGTACAGCGTCGGCCGCCGGCACCTGCCGAAGGCCGCGAGCATCGTGCCGAACCCGCTGCCGGCCCGTCACCGCAGCCGCGCGGTCGTGGTCGCAGTGGTCGCCGTGGTCATCGTTACGGTCGCCGTCGCCACGGGTATCCTGAACGTCGCGAACCTCGTCACGGTGGTGATCGGGCTCACGCTCATCGCCGCGATCGCGTACTTCGCGATCATCCTCCGCAGCTCGCGCATCACAAAGACAGAGCGCAGCCGGGTGTTCGCCTTCATTCCGCTGTTCATCGCCAGCGTCGCGTTCTGGTCGCTCTACCAGCAGCAGTTCACCGTGGTGACGCTCTATGCGGACAGCCAGCTGAACCGTGACCTCTTCGGCTGGCAGATGCCGGTGTCGTGGGTGCAGTCGATCAACCCGATCTTCATCATCATCCTGTCGGGCGTCTTCGCCGCGATCTGGACGAAACTCGGATCGCGACAACCGGCCACGCCGCTGAAGTTCGCGGGCGGAACGATCGTGATGGGGCTCGCGTTCCTGCTCTTCCTGCCGTTCGCGGGCGGCGGCGCGAACTCCACCCCGCTGCTGGCACTCGTGGGCATCCTGTTCGTCTTCACGATCGCCGAGCTGCTGATCTCCCCGGTCGGCCTGTCGATCTCCACGAAACTCGCTCCGGAGATCTATCGCACGCAGATGGTGGCCCTGTTCTTCCTGTCGATCGCACTGGGCACGGCCATCTCGGGCCAGCTGGCTGCGCTCTACGACCCCGCGAACCAGGCCCCGTACTTCGGCGTGCTGGGGGGCATCGCCATCGTGATCGGCCTGCTGCTGGCATTCTCGACCCCGCTCGTGCGGCGTCTGATGGCGGGCGTGCGCTGACGCGCCCCGTCCGCCACCGGAGCTGCGTACTCAGAGCGCCCTGGGCTCGCGCTCCGCGGCCTCGGCGCGGGCGCGTGGGATGAGGCGCTCGAGCTGCGTCACGTGACCGGGCTCGAGTTCTTCGAGCGAGTTCACCCCGAGCAGGCGCATCGTGCGCGTGATCTCGCCGCTCAGGATCTGGATCATGCGGTCCACACCTTCCCGCCCGCCGGCCATCAGGCCATAGAGGTAGGCCCGGCCGACCAGTGTGAAGCGGGCGCCGAGCGCCACGGCGGCCACGATGTCCGCCCCGGACATGATGCCCGTGTCGAGGTGCACCTCGTATTCGGATCCCACCTCGCGCACGACCTCCGGCAGCAGGTGGAACGGGATCGGGGCGCGGTCGAGCTGGCGCCCACCGTGGTTGGAGAGCACGATCCCGTCGACGCCGAGATCGGCGAGCCGGCGGGCATCCGAGAGGTTCTGCACGCCCTTGACCACGATCTTGCCGGGCCACTGCGCCTTGATCCAGGCCAGGTCGTCGAACGTCACGGTCGGGTCGAACATCGAGTCGAGCAGTTCACCGACGGTGCCCGACCAACGATCGAGCGAGGCGAAGGCGAGCGGCTCCGTGGTGAGGAAGTTGATCCACCATTCGGGCCTCGGCAGCGCATTGACGACCGTGCCGAGCGTGAGCTGCGGCGGGATCGAGAAGCCGTTGCGCTTGTCGCGGAGGCGCGCACCCGCCACAGGCACGTCGACCGTTACGAGCAGGGTGTCGAAGCCAGCGGCTGCTGCCCGGTCGACGAGGGCCATCGAGCGGTCCCGATCCTTCCACATGTACAGCTGGAACCAGTTGCGGCCGTTCGGGTTGGTCGCCTTCACGTCTTCGATGGCCGTCGTGCCCATGGTCGACAGCGAGAACGGAATACCCGCCGCCGCAGCCGCGCCTGCCCCCGCGATCTCGCCTTCGGTCTGCATCATGCGCGTGAAACCGGTGGGCGCGATGCCGAACGGAAGCGAGACGGGGGCACCGAGAACGTCCCAGCCCGTCTTCACGGTCGACACGTCACGGAGGATCGCCGGGTTGAACTGGATGTCCTCGAACGCCTGCCGGGCCCGGGCCAGGCTGATCTCGCCCTCGGCCGCGCCTTCGGTGTAGTCGAAGGCGGCCTTCGGGGTGCGCCGGCGGGCGATCTTCTGCAGGTCGGCAATGGTGAGCGCTGATTCGAGCCGACGCCTCTTCGCATTCAGATCGGGTGCCTTGAAGTGCATCAGGGGCGCGAGGTCGCGAACCTTGGGAAGGCGTCGTTCAACCATGGTGTGGTCCTTTCGGGAGGGTGGATGTCGCGGGGGTGCCGAAACCGGCCTCCGCGTAGTACTGGGTGATGTGATCGTTGACGGTCTGGCTCGCCGCGACGGGGTCTCCGCATTCGATCGCCGCGACAATCGCGCGGTGCTCCCGTCGGAGCCGATCGGAGGTGGTGCGCCACGACGTCAGGTTCGGAACCCCGCCAAGGGCGTAGCTTTCGATCGAGTTGCGGAGGCCGGTCATCATGGCGGCGATCACCTCATTGCCGGCGATCTCGGCGAGCGAATAATGGAACTGGGCGTCGAGGGCGAGAAACTCCCCGGGTGTCGGCTCTGCGGCACCCGTCGCCTCCATGGCGTCGAGGATCTCGGTCGCGGGGGAGAGGTCGGGGCAGGGGGTCGCGGTCGTCTCCGCGCTTGCGGTGGTGCTGGAGGCGGCGTTGGCACTCGCACTCGCCGCGAGCTGCGCCGCCACCGCGGTCTCGAGGATCAGTCGGGTCGCGACCACGTCATCGACCCGGAAGCCCTGCGCTGCGACCTGCAGCCGGATCAGCGACGACATCCCGCCCGAGGGCCTCGCGATGATGATCGCTCCAGACCCCGGGCCCGATCCGGTCTGGGTGCGGAGCAGGCCGAGCACTTCGAGCACTCGCAGAGCCTCGCGGACGGATGATCGCCCCACCCCGAGCTCAGCGGCCAGCGTTCGCTCCGAGGGGAGGTGGTCTCCCGGCCCGAGTGCACCCGAGAGGAGGTCGTTCTCGATGTGGGTGAGCACCTCCTGCCACGCGCGAGTGGACTCGGGGGAGGTGGTTTCGCCGATCATCCGGAGCCTTCGACTGTGAGGGTGTACAGGACTGCCACAGGGAAATGTGGTCAGACCATGTGGTCAGACCACACTTTACGCCCCTTTTTCCCGGAAGACCAGCAACAATCCTTCTTCTGGTCGGCCCGGATTGTCATAGCCGGCTCATAGCTGCAGCAGGGTGCGTCAGAAGACTGCCGGCGCAGAGTATCTGCATGACCTCGCCAGACTCCTCCCTCGCTCTTGATGTCGTGGTGCCCGTGTACAACGAGCAGGTGGCGATCGAGCCCAGCATCCGTCGCCTCGCCGACTACCTCACCGACGCAGTGCGCGTGCCGTGGCAGATCACGGTCGCCGACAACGCGAGCATCGACGAGACGCCGGCCATCGCCGATTCGATCGCCGAGCGGTATCCGAATGTGCGCGTCATCCACACGGCGCGGAAGGGCCGCGGGCACGCGCTCAAGCTCGCCTGGGGTACCTCGACCGCCCAGGTGCTCGCCTATGTCGACGTGGATCTCTCGACCGACCTGTCTGCCTTGCCGCCACTGATCGCACCGCTGCTGTCGGGGCACTCAGACCTCGCAATCGGCACGAGGCTCTCACGCTCGTCCCGCGTGGTGCGCGGTGGCAAACGCGAGTTCATCTCCCGCAGTTACAACGTGCTGCTGCACGGGATGCTCGGGGTGAGCTTCTCCGATGCCCAGTGTGGTTTCAAGGCCATTCGATCGGATGTCGCAGCCAAACTCCTTCCCCTTGTGCAGGATGACGCGTGGTTCTTCGACACCGAGCTGCTGGTGATCGCGCAACGGAGCGGCCTGCGCATCCACGAGGTGCCGGTCGACTGGATCGACGACCTCGATTCGCGCGTCGACATCGTGCCGACGGCAATGGAGGATCTCCGCGGAGTCGTGCGGGTGGGGCGGGACCTGATGCGCGGGGTGATCCCGGTGCAGGCGGTCTACGCCGAGCTCGGTCGATCGCCGATCGGCCCGGTTGCGAGGCCGTCGTTCCTCGGTCAGGTGGTGCGTTTCGGTGTCGTCGGGGTGGCGTCGACGCTCGCCTATGCCCTCCTCTACCTGCTGTTCCAGGGCGTTCTCGGAGCGCAGGGGGCGAACTTCACGGCGCTGCTGCTCACGGCGGTCGCGAACACCTGGGCGAACCGGCGCTTCACATTCAGGATCCGCGGACCCGAAAAAGCTGCCACTCACCAGTTTCAGGGACTGATCGTCTTCGGAATCGCCTGGGTCATCACGGCGGGTTCGCTGGTGGCGCTGAACGTGCTGGCTCCGGATGCTCCCACTTTCGTGGAGCTCGTCACACTGACGGCGGCGAACCTGGTGGCCACCGCCGTGCGGTTCGTGCTCCTGCGTCGCTGGGTGTTCCGGGCGCCCAAGGTCTCCTCCTCCCCAGCCGGGGATTCGGGCGGGTTGTCCACAGATCCTGCTGCGGGCGGCCGCCCCGCGTTGGCCTTCGCTCAGGATGGGGCCACGTCCCAATCCGCCTCCTCGTCACTCGGTTCGTCTGCTTCCCCGTCGTCATCTTCTTCTTCTCCCGTCTCTCCCACTTCCACCTCTTCTTCGTCTTCACAGAAAGCGAGCGCCGCCTGATGACCAGCAGCACTCTTCCCAGGCCCTCTGCGCCCACCGCGCCGGGGGCGTCCGCTCTCGGCGGCCGAATCCGGATGCTCCGCCGCTCCGTCATCCGCGGCCGGGCCACCCACGCCGCCTGGGAGCGTCCCGCGTTCCTCGGGCTCCTCCTCGTCACAGCGATCGCGTACTTCTACAACCTCACCGCCAGCGGCTACGCCAACGAGTTCTACTCGGCGGCCGTCCAAGCCGGATCGACGAACTGGGAGGCGTTCCTCTTCGGTTCTTCCGACGCCGGCAACTCGATCACCGTCGACAAGCCCCCGGCGTCGCTCTGGGTCATGGCGCTGTCTGTTCGCGTCTTCGGCCTGAGTTCCTTCAGCATCCTGATGCCCGAGGTGCTCATGGGCCTCGTGACCGTCGCCCTCGTCTAAGTGATCGTGCGTCGCCACTTCTCTCCCGGTGCAGCGCTGCTGGCCGGCGGCGTGCTCGCCTCGACGCCCGTCGCTGCCCTGATGTTCCGCTTCAACAACCCGGACGCCCTGCTCGTTCTGCTGATGACCGCGTCGGTCTACTTCACCCTGCGCGCCATCGAGAGCGGGCGTGAGCGCTGGCTGCTGCTCGCCGGGGCGATGATCGGATTCGGGTTCCTCACGAAACAGCTGCAGGCATTCGTCATCCTTCCCCCACTCGCTCTCGCCTACGGTTGGGCCGGCCCGGTGAAGTTCGGCAGGCGGCTGCTTCACCTTCTGGCCGCGCTGGCTGCCGTCATCGTCTCCGCCGGGTGGTGGGTTGCTCTCGTCGAACTCGTGCCAGCCTCCATGCGGCCCTATGTCGGAGGGTCGCAGAACAACGACTTCCTCGAACTGACCTTCGGCTACAACGGGTTCGGCCGCCTCACCGGCGCCGAGACCGGTAGCGTCACCGGCGGTGGCGGCGCGGCCACCACCGGGGGTCAATGGGGTGCCACGGGCATCACCCGCCTCCTCGACGGTGAGTTCGGCGGCCAGATCGCCTGGCTGATTCCGGCCGCCCTCGTTCTGCTCGTCGTCGGCTTCGTGCTGCTGCGCCGTCAGAAGCGAGTGGATGCCCGCCGCGCCATCCTCATCATGTTCGGCGGTTGGCTCGTCATCACCGGTCTCGTCTTCAGCTTCATGGCCGGCATCTTCCACGCCTACTACACGGTCGCCCTCGCCCCGGCCATCGCGGGAACGGTCGGAGCCGGGGCGATCCTCCTCTGGAACACCCGTCGGCATCTCTGGGCGCGCATCGTCGCCGCGGTCGTCGTCCTCGGCACGGGAGTCTGGGCCTACTCGCTCCTGACTCGGGCCGCCGAATGGCTCCCATGGCTCAAATTCCTCGTGCTCTCGCTCGCCATCATCGGGGCCGGGATGCTCGTGGTCCGCTGGAAGCGACGTGCCTTCCGGGTGGCCGCGCTCGCAGTGGCTCTCACGGCGTCGCTCCTCGCCCCGGTCGCGTACACGCTCCAGACGCTCTCGACGGCGCACACCGGCTCCCTGGTGACTGCTGGCCCGACGGTGGCGTCGTCGACCGGCTTCGGCCGCGGAGGCGGTTTCGGCGGTGCGGGTGGTGCGGGTGGTGCGGGTGGTTTTGCCGGCGGCACGCGGCCGGGCGGAGCCACGACCGGTGGAACGACGACCGGCGGCGCAGGTGGCACTCCGCCCGGCGGGAGTCTGCCCGGCGGAACCGCCCCGGGTGCGACCGGTACGACCGGCGGCACCACCGGCGCAACGGGTACCGGCACGACTCGGGGAGGCACGGGCACCCGCGGTGCGGGCGGCGGCGGACTCCTCGGAGGGGCCACCGTGAGCAGCCGGGTCAGCGCGCTCCTCACAGCGAACGCCTCGAGCTACATCTGGGCCGCGGCAACGGTCGGCTCGCAGAACGCGGCCAGCTACCAGCTCGCCAGCCAGGCGGCCGTCATGCCCCTCGGCGGGTTCAACGGCAGCGACCCCTCGCCGACGCTCGGCGAGTTCAAGGCCCTCGTGGCCGCGGGCAAGATCCACTACTTCATCTCGGCCGGATCGATCGGTGCCTCCAACGGTGGCAGTTCGGTCTCCTCCGAGATCGCGAGCTGGGTCGCGTCGACCTTCACCGCCACGACGGTCGACGGCACCACGCTCTACGACCTGACGACGGCAGCCGCCGCCAGCCAGTCCTGAACATCAGCTGCTGTTCCAGGGAGTCGATGTGATGTCGATCAATCCTCGAATCCACTGTGAACCAGAGGCGATTCCATGAGACCGTAGCCACAATGAAGGGTGTCGGAAACAGTGTCCATTGCCCTCGTGTGCGCTGCCATGGTCGGCGCGATCGCGGTCGCCCTGGTGGGTATCCCGTGGATGGTGCGCTCGGAGCGGGAGCAGCGCAAGCGAACTCCGACCGCGGGCATGATCGGCATCGCCGACGAGATCTTCCACCCGGGGGCGCACCACGCCGACCTCATCTGGGTCGCCCAGACGGAGATGCCTGCGCCGGCCCCTCTCGCCGGGGATCCCTTCCCCGACGGCAAGGTCACCCTCGAACTCGGGAAAAGGCGTTGGCTGTACCCGGCCGTGAAATCGGCGCGGTTGCGGTGCAGGGCTCGACGGAGGGAGGCCCGCCGGTGTTCAGCGGCCAGCCCCCACGAATCATTGAATCGGCGGCCCCATCCCACTCCTCGCTCTCCTGTGCGGCGGACAGGGCAAGGGCCGCCCGTTCTGCGAACCCACGGCATGAACCCCTGTGCGTCGGGTGGCCCGTCGCCCCGCACCGGGCGTCCGCCCGGCGGAGCAGGGGCGGCGGGTAGGCTGGCGGCTTCGAAGTGAAGGGTGTCGCCCGTGGGTCGCGTGTTCGTTGTCGGTTCGTTGAATGTCGATTCTGTGGTGCGCGTCGAACGTCACCCCTCGCCGGGAGAGACGCTGATGGGTGGCGACCTCGCCACCTTCTGGGGAGGCAAAGGAGCGAATCAGGCCGTCGCGGCAGCGGAGGCCGGCGCCGATGTGGTCTTCGTCGGGCGGGTCGGAGATGACCCGAAGGGTGCCGAGTACCGCACGCGGCTCGCGTCCCGATCCATCGACGTGCGACCGCTCCGGGTCACGCGCGGTGTCAGCACCGGCCACGCGATGATCGCCGTCGCAGCGAGCGGGGAGAACACGATCATCGTCTCGCCCGGCGCGAACGCGCGAGTCACGGTCGCCGACCTCGACGTTCTCCGCGGCACGGGCGGGTTCGAGACCACCGACACGGTGTACGACTCCGAACCGTCGGGGATCACCGCGGGCGACGTTCTGCTGGTCTCGCTCGAGCTCGACGTCGAGGTTGTGTCCGAGGCGGTGCGGATCGCCTCCGCGGCCGGCGCGCGCGTCGTGCTGAACCTCGCCCCGTTCGCCGCGCTGTCGCCCGAGGTGCTGGCGCTCGCCGACCCCGTGATCGTCAACGAGCACGAGGCGGAGCAGCTCCGGGCATCCGGTGCCGAACCCGGCTCCCTGCTCGTCACGCTCGGTTCTGCGGGCTCCCGCTGGGGCGACGTCGAGGTCGCATCGACCCGCGTCGCCGACGTCGTCGACACGACGGGAGCGGGGGACACCTACTGCGGCACGCTCGCGGCGAGGCTCGCCGCCGGCGACGACCGCGCGGCGGCCATGGCGGCGGCCAGCACCGCCGCGGCCCGCTCCGTCGCCTGGCTGGGCGCGCAGCCCGCCTGAGCCGTCCGTCGGTTTCCCGCCGAAGTCAACTCCAGGGGACGCAAACTGCTCCAACCCAGACTCATGGGAGCAATTCGCGTCCCTTCGGTGCGGCGATGGCGGGAGGGGCGTGTGCCGATGGCGGCGCGGGTCAGGCCGCGGGCTCGTACCGCATAGGCGGGAACGACGTCGCCACGAGCATCCGCATCGCCGCGAGGTCGCCCGACACGAGGCCGACGGCCCGCGCCTGCATCAGCACGTTGCCGAGCGCTGTCGCCTCGACCGGCCCCGCGAGCACGGGAAGACCGGTTCGATCCGCCGTCAGCTGGCAGAGCAGCGCGTTCTGCGATCCGCCACCGACGATGTGGATGGTGCGGATGACCTTTCCCGACAGTTCCGCCGCCGTGGCGAGTGAGGCGGAGTACGCCTCGGCGAGACTCTCGAGAATGCTCCGCACGAATTCCGCACGCGACGTGGGCGTGGGCTGATCGTGGTCTGAGCACCACGCAGCGATGCGTGCGGGCATGTCGCCGGGCGAGACGAAACGGGCATCCCCGACCTCGAAGACGGCAACTGGACCGACGACTGCGGCGGCATCCGCCAGCAGGGACGGCAGGTCGATGACCTCACCGGACCGCTCCCAGGTGCGAACGGACTCGGACAGCAGCCAGAGCCCGGAGACGTTCTGCAGAAACCTGACCCGGCCATCCACCCCGCCCTCGTTGGTGAAGTTCGCCGCGCGGCTCTCGTCACTGACTACCGGATGCTCGAGCTCGACACCCACAAGTGACCAGGTTCCGCTGGAGATGTAGGCGAAGTCGTCATCCACGGCGGGCACTGCCATCACGGCGGAGGCGGTGTCGTGCGATCCGATGGCGCTCACGGGTAGGCGCGACGCGAGGTGGGCGGCGCCGATCTCCTCGGTGACCGCCGGAAGCAACCGCCCGACCGTCTCGCCGGGTTCGATCAGTGCGGGGAAGAGTTCACGAGACAGGCCGAGCCGGCCGATCAGGGCGTCATCCCATTCGCGCGTCTGTACGTTGAGCAGGCCCGTCGTCGATGCATTCGTGCGCTCGGCGCGGCGTTCACCTGTCAGCCAGTAGCCGATCAGGTCGGGGATGAGCAGCAGCGCATCCGCCTGGTCCAGGATGTCGCGGGGCTCGGCCCCGAGCTGGTAGACCGTGTTGATCGTGAGGAACTGCAGCCCGCTCGCACGGTACAGCTCGGCGAACGGCACGGCGCCGTGGATGGCGTCGACGCCTCGCGCGGTGCGGTCGTCGCGGTAGTGGAACGGGTTGCCGAGCATCCGGTCGCCTCGAAGAAGTGCGTAGTCGACGGCCCAGGAGTCGACGGCGATACTGGCGAGGCCCGGTTCGCGGCGCACCGCTTCGGCGAGGCCGGCGATGACGTTCCGGTAGAGCTCGAGGATGTTCCAGTGCAGGCCGTCGATCGTGCGCACGGGGGTGTTCGGGAAGCGGGCGACCGATTCGAGGCGGATCCCGTCGGGGCCGACGTAGCCGAGCATGACGCGCCCGCTCGTCGCGCCGAGGTCGATGGCGGCCACGACGCCGCCTGCGGGTGCCGCACCGCCTGCGGGTGCCGCGCCGCGTGCGGGTGTGCCCACCTCCGCACTCATCGCAGGAATGCCGCGGCCACGCCGGCGTCCACCGGGATGTGCAGCCCCGTCGTGTGCGACAGATCGTCGCCGGTCAGTACCGCGACCGCGTTGGCCACGTTCTCCGGTAGCACCTCGCGCTTCAGCAGCGTGCGCTGGGCGTAGTACGCGCCGAGGTCCTCTTCCGGAACCCCGTACACAGCCGCGCGCTTGGCGCCCCAGCCCCCCGCGAAGATGCCCGACCCGCGCACCACTCCGTCGGGGTTGATGCCGTTCACCCGCACACCGTATTCGCCGAGTTCGGCGGCCAACAGCCGCACCTGGTGGGCCTGGTCGGCCTTGGTCGCCGAGTAGGCGATGTTGTTGGGGCCGGCGAAGACCGAGTTCTTCGACGAGATGTAGACGATGTCCCCGCCGAGTCCCTGGTCGATGAGTACGCGGGCCGCGGCGCGCGAGACCATGAACGAGCCCTTCGCCATGACGTTGTGCTGCAGGTCCCAGTCTGCGTCGGTCGTGTCGAGCAGCGACTTCGACAGCGACAGGCCCGCGTTGTTCACGATGAGGTCGAGGCCTCCGAAAGCGAGCAGTGCGGCATCCACCGCCGCCTGGATCTCGACGGCAGACGTCACGTTCGCCTGCACGCCGATGGCGACATCCGTCGACCCCAGCTCGGCCGCAGCGGCAACGGCCTTCTCGAGGTCGAGGTCGGCAATGACCACACACGCACCCTCGGCGGCGAGGCGGGTCGCGATGGCTTTGCCGATCCCGGATGCCGCGCCGGTCACCAGCGCGATGCGGGTGGCATGCGAGGCGGGCTTCGGCAGGCGCTGCAGTTTCGCCTCCTCGAGGGCCCAGTACTCGATGCGGAACTTCTCGGACTCGTCGATCGGAGCATACGTCGAGAGTGCCTCGGCCCCCCGCATGACGTTGATCGCGTTGATGTAGAACTCGCCAGCGACGCGCGCGGTCTGCGCGGTGGCGCCGTACGAGAACATGCCGACGCCCGGGATCAGCACGATCGCCGGGTCGGCGCCGCGCATGGCGGGGCTGTCGGGCGTCGCGTGGCGGTCGTAGTAGGCCGCATAATCGCTGCGGTACTGCTCGTGCAGTTTCTTCAGGCGCGCGATCTGCTCCTCGATGGAGGCCGTCGCCGGCAGGTCCAGGATGAGCGGCTTCACCTTCGTGCGGAGGAAGTGGTCGGGGCAGCTGGTGCCGAGCGCACCGAGTCGCGGATGTTCGGCGGAAGCCAGGAAGTCGAGCACCACGTCGGCATCGGTGAACGACCCGACCTGCTCACGGTCGGTGGAGGCGAGGCCCCGGATGCTCGGGGCGAGCGCAGCGGCTCTCGCGCGACGTTCGGCGGGCGGGAGTGCGGCGTGGCCGTCGAGGGCGGGCCCGAACGGTTCGGAGCGGCCGTGCTCGGCGATGTACGCGGCGGCGGTCTCGATGATCCAGAGCGAGTTCGCCTCCGCTTCGCCGCTGGAGTCGCCCCAGGCGGTGATGCCGTGGCCGCCGAGGATCACGCCGATCGTGTGCGGGTTCGCCTCCTTGATCGCGGCAATGTCGAGGCCGAGCTGGAAGCCGGGGCGGCGCCAGTCGACCCACGCCACGCGACCACCGAAGATCGTCGCGGTGAGGGCTTCGCCGTCGGCTGCCGTCGCGATGGAAATGCCGGAATCGGGGTGCAGGTGGTCGACGTGGGCCGCATCCACCAGCCCGTGCATCGCGGTGTCGATGGACGGTGTCGCCCCGCCCTTGCCGAACAAGGTGTGGTCGAAAGCGGCGACCATCTCGTCTTCGTGTTCGATTCCGCGGTAGACGCCTTTCAGCGCGCGGAGGCGGTCGAGCCGCAGCACGGCGAGTCCCTGCTCCTTCAGCGTGCCGAGGTCGCCGCCCGAGCCCTTGACCCAGAGCAGTTCGACATCCTCACCGGTCACGGGGTCGCGTTCGAGTCCCTTCGCCGACGTGTTGCCGCCCGCGTAGTTCGTGTTCTTCGGGTCTGAGCCGAGCCGGTTCGACCGCTCGATCAGCTCGCGGGCTGCGGGATTCGTCATGGGTTGCTTTCTGTTTCGGCACTGAATGATCTGACGCGTGATGTGCGGGCAGAAATGACCCCAAAACTCTGGTTTCAGGTGTTTTTCTGCCCGCAGATCGGGGGTGGGGGTGGAGGAGGGGTGTGACAGGCGGGTCAGGCGCCCCAGCCGGCCTGGGTGCCGCCGGCGCGGGCCGCCGCGATGCCGGCCTGGTAGCCGGAGGCGGCGTAGGCGGCCATGGGGTCCGCGGGGAGGCCGCGCGACTCGCGCCACGCCGCGAGGAAGGGACGCACGTCGGTGTAGAAGGCGTCCATCAGGATGCCGTTCGCCCCGAGCACGTCGCCGGCGGACTGGGCCGCATCGAGGGCGGCGCGATCGACGAGCAGCGCGCGGGCCGTCATCTCCTGCACGTTCAGCACCGAACGGATCTGCCCGGGGATCTTGTCTTCGACGTTGTGGCACTGGTCGAGCATGAACGCGACCGGCGAGGAGGGGCCGTAACCGCCTCCGCGCACGACCTCCACGAGGATCCTGAACAGCTGGAACGGGTCGGCCGCCCCCACGATCAGGTCGTCGTCGGCGTAGAAGCGCGAGTTGAAGTCGAACGAGCCGAGCTTTCCGAGGCGGAGGAGCTGCATCACGATGAACTCGATGTTCGTGCCCGGGGCGTGGTGCCCGGTGTCGAGGCAGACCATCGCACGATCGCCGAGCGCTGCAACCTGCGTGTACGAGGTTCCCCAGTCGGGAACATCCGTGTGGTAGAAAGCCGGCTCGAAGAACTTGTATTCGAGCACGAGACGCTGGTTCTCGCCGATGCGGTCGTAGATGGCGGCGAGGGATGTCGCGAGCCGATCCTGTCTGCCGCGCATGTCGCCCTGGCCGGGGTAGTTGGTGCCGTCGGCGAGCCAGACCTTCAGGTCCTGCGACCCGATCTGACCCATGATGTCGATGCACTCGAAGTGGTGGTCGATCGCTTTCTGGCGGATGACCGGGTCGATGTGCGTCAGGCTGCCGAACTTGTAGTCGTCGTCCTGGAAGGTGTTCGAGTTGACGGTACCGAGCGACACCCCGAGGTCGTTCGCATAGCGGCCGAGGGCGCCGAAGTCGTCGACCTTGTCCCACGGAATGTGGATCGCGACCTTCGGCGACAGCCCGGTGTGCTTGTTGACCTGGGCGGCGTCGGCGATCTTCTCCTCAGGCGTCCGAGGCGTGCCGGGTGTGCCGAACACCTTGAAGCGGGTTCCTGAGTTGCCGAACGCCCAGGAGGGGAGCTCGATGGCCTGGGCCTCGAGGTCTGCGGCGATGTCGCTGAACTGCACCATTGGAATTCTCCGTAATCTTGCGAGCGGGACGTGTGTTGAAACGATTCAATCAGGATACTAGCTCACAACGGACCCGAGTTGGTCGTCGAGGTTGAAGATCTCGGTGAGCTGCAGGAAGCCCTGGTCGGGGGTGCCCTCGAGGCCCCTCGAAAAACTCGGCCATCTCTGCCTGCCAGCGCTCGTTCACGGCGGTCGCCGCCATGCCTGCCTGGGCCGCAGTGAGGTCGGGAGTCTCGAAGTACCCGATCAGCAGCCCATCGTCACGGAGGAACAGCGAATAGTTCTGCCACCCTGTACGCCGCAACTCGATCAGGAACTCCGGCCAGACGGCCGCGTGCCGCCGCCGGTACTCGGCGATCTTCCCGGGGTTCACCTGCAACTGGAAGCAGACCCGCTGCAGACCGGCCATCAGGCCACCGCCCGCGCGCCGAGTAGCTGGCCAGGAGTTTCGGTGAAGACCGCGTACCGGTCTTCGAGTGCAGCGACGAGTGTAGGGTCGGGGTCGACGTAGCGGCCCGGGGAGGCGAGCCGGTCGATCACGCCCTGGAACGTCTCTCCCGGAAGCCCGGCGGCGGCCAGCATTGCCGCGCCGATCGCGCTCGACCGGTTCGTCGGCACGACGACGGGCTGCCCAAGGGCCGATGCGCGGATTCTGTTCCACACTGCGCTGCCCGAGGTGCCGCCGCCGAGGTGCTGGTGGCCGCTGCCGCCGCCCGAAATGCCGCTTGCCGAACCGGCTCTGCCCGAGTCTGCGCCGAGGTGGCCGCTGTCGCCCGCCCCGAAACCGTCCGGTCCCGCCAGCGCCCGCAGCCGCTCGATCCCGAACCCCACCACGAACGCCACGCCCTCCAACACGGAACGGAACCTCACGACAGGGTCTGCGCCGGTGTCGGGTACGCCCGACAGGTCGACCGAGAAACCACCGAACGCAGCATCCACCATCGGAAACCGCTCACCGAGCCCCACCAGCGGATACGCGACCACCGGCGACACCCCCAGCACCGTGCCGGCGAGGGCCGCCGCGACCACGCCGGGCGTGAAGAGGTAGCAGGGCGCAGGGGCGTGAGCGTGCATCCACGCCGCGCGTACCAGCGCACCCGACGGCCGCACGCCGAGGCCAGCCGCGGTCAGAGCAGTGAGCTCGTCGGAGCCGCGCGGGTCGTTGTAGGGCAGCGCGTTGCCGACCGGGCGGCCCCGCAGATCGGTCGGTACGACGGTTCCCGAGGTGCCGGCGGTCGAGAGATCAGCGATGTCGGATGCCCGTGGTGCGAGTGCGGCGGTGACGGCTGCTTGCGCACGGGCGTCGACGGTGGCGAGGTCGATGCGGAGCACGACACTCACGACGCCACCGCCCCTCGCGACGGGCGCTGTGCGAACCCGAAGGGCCCCAAATTGCTCGTGGATGCGAGCTTTGGAGCAGTTTGCGTCCTTTCGGCGGAGTGCGCGCGGCGCGGCGCGTGGGCGGAGCCAGTCGAGCGTCCACACCGCGATGTCCGGCTCCGCGAGCTGGGCCGCCGTGGGCGCGGAGGGCGCCTCACCGCGCAGCACCCACACCGTCGACAGCCCGAGCGCCGCCGCCGGCCGCACGTCGGTGTCGAGCCGGTTGCCGCATGGGTCTTCGAGAGCCCGCCCTGGGCCAGGTCGCCGACGATGCCGCCGACATCGGTTCCGGCCGGAACGACGGTGGGGAGCACGTGCGAGGGCAGCCCGAGGTCGTCGAAGAGCCCGAGTGCCCAGCCGCCCGACGCGATGTCGTAGAGGCCGGTCGTCGAGGCGACCGAGAACTCGGTGACGCGGCTGCCGCCCAACCCGTTGTGGAAGATCTCGGGCATCATCAGCATCAGGTCGGCAGCCTCGAGCATCTCGGGCCGCTCATGTGCGTCGGCGAGCATCCCGAACAGGGCCGTGATCTCGATGAGCTCGATGCCCGTGGCGCTGTACCGCCGGTCGCTGACGAACTCGGCGAGCGCGCGTTCGAAAGCCTCGACGCGGTGCGCGTCGCGGTAGGTGACGGGGTCGGCGACCCGCCCGCTCTCGGCACCGAGGTCGACGGCGGCCACGGTGAGGCCGCTCATTCGTCGACCGCCCGGAGGGTGCGGGAGGTGACGGCGTCGATGGAGCGCTCGCCGTTGTCGAGCGAGGCGCCCGTGCCTGCCACGCGGGTGACCGGCGAGCCGGCCGCGGTCCACGCGTCGACGAAGCTGTCGTCGGCGCGCTCGTCGGTGTAGAGGCGCGTGATCTCGCCCGGTGTGCCCCAGGAGTGCAGCCCGAAACCGTTGATCTTCGACGAGGGCATGGTGACGAAGATCTCGTCGCACGAGGCCATCAGGGTTCGCTTGGAGGTGGCTTCCTCGGCCACCAGCTCGAGCATGCCGAGTTCCTTCGATGCGGCGGCGAGGCCGAAGAAGCCCTTGTTGATGCGGCCGCGGCCCTTCAGCACGTCGGAGAATGCCCCGACGAGGGATCCGGATGCCCGCCGCAGCACGCCGCCCGGAACCACCACGGTCGCGTTCGAGTGGTCCATCAGCAGCATCGTCACGCGGAGGCCGTAGGTGATGACGATCAGGTCTCGGTGTTCGAGAAGCTCCTGAGCGAGGTAATAGGAGGTGGTCGAGGAGTCGATGGCGATGACGTCTCCGTCGTCGACGAGTTTCGCGACCTCCTTCGCCAGGAGGCTCTTCACCGTCGAGTCGCGGCGCATCCGCTCGCTGAACGCGCCCTCTTCGCCGGTCGAGGGAGCGACGGCGCCGCCGCGCACGCGTCGAAGCAGGGAGCGCTTCTCGAGGGAGTCGAGGTCTTTTCGCACAGTGACCGTCGAGACGCCCAGCGTGCGGGCGAGGTCATTGACCATGACGCGGCCCGTCAGAGTGAGCTCGTGGAGGATGACCTCTTCACGCACGAAGTCGTAACTTTCAGACATTGGTGCTCCGTTTGGCTGCAGTGGCGAAGAGTGGCGACGGGTCAAAAGCGGTTGGCTTTTCGTCGTTGTGGCCAACCTATTCGAAAGTAAACATTGCGTCAAGATTTGAAAAGTTACGAAAGCCAAATAACTTTCGAAACGAAGTATTGTGCTTGACAGTATGCGCTGCTGTTCATAGATTGGCCCCGCCCCCCACACCCTCCACGGTCGAAGGACTCCTGTCGTGACACCCATTCCGAAATCCGACCTCATCGCCAGGTCGAATCGATCGACACGAGCATGCACGCCCTCGTCGACGCCGCGCACGTCGACTACCTGCACCCTGACTCCGGTATCGCTGTCGCGACCTCGGCCGATGGAGAGGCGCTGACGAAGGCGATCTTCGGAGACCGGGTGGCGTGGGTCGACTGGCGCCGCCCCGGCTTCCAGCTCGGCCTCGACATGCCCCGCATCAAAACAAAGAACCCCGGCACGATCGGCGCGATCCTCGGTGGGCACGGCATCACCGCGTGGGGTGACCGTCGACTGGCCTGCTGCGTTTGGTTACGAAGGCCGTACTGCCTCCTCCGAGTACCAGGACGGCGGCAGTGACGATCGCGAAGACGCCCTTCTTCTTGTTGACGTGCTCGGACATGAGTTCGCCAACATCGGGTGTCGATAAACATCGACACCCGATGTTCCGACGTATCGAACCATTTCGCGGTTCGGGTTTTACAGATCTCACCCCAATGGTGCATCCGTTGCGCCAGTGGCCCGGAAACACACCGGCAACACGGTGGGCCTAGGCTCTCAGCATGGTTGACCTGTTCGCCGGCTATGGCGCCACACTCCTGCCCCGCAAGCCGATCAAAGGTGCGCACGCCTACGACGAGATGTTCCCGGAGCCCGACTCGTCGTCGCCGGTGGAGGCCCGCGCAGCCTACAAGGACATCTACACGGCGCTCGCCCGGATGACCCAGGAGGAGCTGCGGGGCCGCACCGATGCGCTCGCGAGTTCGTACCTCGCCCAGGGTGTGACGTTCGACTTCGCTGGCGAGGAGCGCCCGTTCCCGCTCGACGCGGTTCCGCGCGTCATAGAACAAAAGGAATGGGTCGGCGTCGAAGCCGGCATCAAGCAGCGCGTGCGGGCGCTCGAGGCGTTCCTCGCCGACATCTACGGCGCCCAGAACGCTATCCGCGACGGCGTCATCCCGGCCGGTCTGGTCAGCTCGTCGAGCCACTTCCACCGCGAGGCCGCCGGCATCGTGAGCGCGAACGGCGTGCGCATCCAGGTCTCGGGCATCGACCTGATCCGCGATGAGAAGGGTGCCTGGCGCGTTCTCGAAGACAACGTGCGCGTGCCGTCCGGTGTGAGTTACGTCATCTCCAACCGCCGCGTGATGGCCCAGACCCTGCCCGAACTGTTCGTCTCGATGCGGGTGCGGCCCGTCGGCGACTACCCCAACAAGCTGCTGCAGGCCCTCCGGGCATCCGCTCCCGAAGGCGTCGAAGACCCGAACGTGGTCGTTCTCACACCCGGTGTCTACAACTCGGCGTACTTCGAGCACACCCTGCTCGCCCGGCTGATGGGCATCGAGCTCGTGGAGGGCCGTGACCTGTTCTGCTCCGGCGGACGGGTCTGGATGCGCACGACGGCGGGGCCGACGCGCGTCGACGTGATCTACCGGCGCGTCGACGACGAGTTCCTCGACCCATTGCAGTTCCGCGCGGACTCGATGCTGGGCTCCCCGGGCATCCTGCTCGCAGCCCGGCTCGGAAACGTCACCATTGCGAACGCGGTCGGAAACGGCGTAGCCGACGACAAGCTCGTCTACACCTACCTGCCCGACCTGATCAGGTACTACCTCTCGGAGGAGCCCCTGCTGCCGAACGTCGACACCTGGCGGCTCGAAGACCCGGGAGCGCTCGAAGAGGTGCTCGACCGGCTCGACGAGCTCGTCGTGAAGCCCGTCGACGGTTCGGGTGGCAAGGGGCTGGTCGTCGGGCCCGCCGCCTCGAAGAAGGAGCTCGACGCTCTTCGCAGACGCCTGATCAAGGATCCCCGCGGCTGGATCGCGCAGCCGGTCATCCAGCTCTCGACGATCCCGACGCTGGTCGAAGACGGCATGCGGCCGCGCCACGCCGACCTCCGGCCGTTCGCTGTGAACGACGGGAAGGACATCTGGGTGCTGCCCGGCGGCCTCACCCGCGTGGCGCTGCCCGAGGGTGAGCTCGTGGTGAACTCGTCGCAGGGCGGCGGATCGAAGGACACCTGGGTGGTCGGCTTCGCCGGCGGATTCTCGCCGATCGACGGCACGGCGCCGGTCGCGCAGAACATCCAGGGGCTGGTGGCCGACCAGGCCGCCAACACCCAGGCCATCCCGATCGTGAAACACACCCCCGACCATTCGCCCTACGACAAGCCGCGCTCGCACCACGACCAGCAGGAACAGCAGCAGCAGGTGCGCCTCGGCGCGCCGCTCACGCTGCCCCACTCCTCCCCCCTCGCTGCCCTCCACCCCTCCCTCCACCCCTCCCTCCACCCCTCCCTCCACCCCTCCCCCCACCCCGCCAATTGCGACTCTCCCGGATACGTGAGACCGGCGCGCGCGCCTCATTTGTCCACAGGTGTCTCACGTACGCGGCCTCTGATTGCCCCTACCGAGCGTGAGGGTGACCGCTGATGTTGAGCCGCATTGCCGAGAGCCTGTTCTGGATCGGGCGCTACATCGAACGAAGCGACGGCACCGCGCGCATCCTGGACGTGCACCTGCAGCTGCTGCTCGAAGACCCGTGGATCGAGGAGAACCTCGCCTGCCGGTCGCTGCTCGCCGTGATGGGTGCCGACATCCCGCCGGACGACCACGAGCTGACCCGCGCCGACGTGCTGGACATCCTCGCCGTCGACCGCACCCAGCCCGCATCGATCGCCTACTCGCTCGGCGCCGCCCGCGAGAACGCCCGTCGCGCCCGCGAGATCGTCTCGACCGAACTCTGGGAGTGCCTGAACACGACCCGCGCGCGCATGCCGCGCCGCATCGCCGTTGAGAAGACGCACGAGTTCTTCGCCTGGGTCAGGGAGCGCTCGGCGCTGGCCGTCGGCATCCAGGAGTCCGCGGCATCCAGAGACGAGGCGTGGCACTTCTTCACGCTCGGCCGCTCGCTCGAACGGGCCGACATGACGGCCAGGCTGCTCGCGACCCGCTCCCTGACCGAGGCGTCGGGGCCGTCATGGACCACGATCCTCCGCTCGTGCGGGGCGTACGAGTCCTACCTCCGCACGTACCGCGGGGTGCCGTCTGCGCGGAACGCCGCCGAATTCCTGCTGCTCGACAGGCTCTTCCCGCGCTCGATCCTCTACTCGGTGTCGCGCGCCGAGCAGAGCCTCCGCGACATCGAACCGCGGAACACCCGCCTCGCGGTCACCGACCAGGCCCAGCGCCTGCTCGGCCAGATCCGCAGCCAACTGGAGTACCGACCGATCATGGACATCCTGCACGACCTCCCGCACCAGATGGATCTCGTGCAGGAGGCGACGAGCGAGGCATCCGAGGCCATCCGCCAGCGGTACTTCCCAACGAACCCCGCACCGAGCTGGGTGGGAGAACACGTATGAACCGCCTCCGGATCAGGCACGTCACCGGTTACCGCTACGAAGGCGAGGTGGGGGCGTCGTACAACGAGGCGAGGATGCTCCCCGTGTCGTCCGACGGACAGTTCGTCTTGTTCTCCCAGCTCGACATCTCGCCGCTGTCGTCGAACCACACCTATCTCGACTACTGGGGTACCCGGGTGTCGTCGTTCGAGGTGCTGACGCCGCACAAGGAGCTCTCCCTCACGGCGAACTCGTTGATCGAGGTGCGCCCCCGCGTGCATCCACCGCACCAGCTCGGCTGGGAGGCGTTGCACGAGGCCGCCGCGCGGGTGACGTCGACCATCGAACAGGTGAAGCAGACCAAGCTCACCGACCCGCCGGCGGAGGTCGCCGCGCTGGCCCGCACCATCGCCGCGTCGCATGACAACGTCTGTGACGCAGCTCTTGCCATCTGTGCCGAGATCGGCAATCAGGTCGAGTACATGACCGGGGTGACGGGCGTGCACACGAACGCGCGGGAAGCCTGGGTCGAGAAGAAGGGCGTCTGCCAGGACATTACGCACATCGCCCTCGGGGCGTTGCGATCGGTGGGGATCCCGGCGCGGTACGTCTCGGGGTACCTGCACCCGAAGCCGTCGGCCGGGGTCGGCGAGACGGTGACGGGGGAGTCGCACGCCTGGGTCGAATGGTTCTGCGGCGACTGGCGGGGCTTCGACCCGACGAACTCGATCGACATCGGCGACCGGCACGTGACCGTCGGGCGCGGGCGCGACTACAACGACGTGGCGCCGCTCCGCGGGGTGTACGCCGGCCCGTTCGGCTCGCGCCTCTTCGTGAAGGTGGAGATCACGCGCGAGGCCTGACCCTGGGCGGCGTGCCCCGCGCACCCCGCCCCGCGCACCCCGCCCCGCGCACCCCGCCCCGCGCACCCCGCCCCGCGCACCCCGCCCCGCCCCGCCCGCGCGTCCCGCGCCGCCCGCGGCCACCTGCCGCCGCCCCGCGCCGGGTGCGCAATTCAGGCATATGGCGTCGCCGAGTAGCCCTCGTGCATGGCGGGCCGCACCTCCTGAATTGGCGCACGCGGTTAGGGTGGGAACGTGCCCCACTTCACCGACGAACACGGCGTTCGCATCACCTACTACCGCTGGCTGGTCGAGAACCCGCGGGGTGTTGTGCAGATCTCTCACGGGCTCGGGGAGTACGCCGGCCGGTACGTCGAGCTCGCGGGCGAGCTGAACGCGGCGGGCTACTCCGTCTACGCGAACGACCATCGCGGTCACGGCCAGACCGGCCTCGACCAGCACCACGGCGACCGCACCCAGTTCGGGCGTCTCGGCCCCGGCGGGCTGCGGGCGACATTTGCGGGCATCCGCCAGTTCACCGCCCTCATCGCGGGCAAGAACCCCGGACTGCCGCTGTTCCTGCTCGCCCAGAGCTGGGGCTCGCTGATGGCACAGATCATCGTCAACGGTTCGTCGCGCCCCTACGCCGGTCTCGTGTTGGTCGGCTCGGCGTACCGGATGCCCGGATCCATGGATGGCGGAGACCTCAGCCGCCGCCACCGCCCACCCGGCGGCGGCCACGGGTACGAATGGCTGAGCCGCGACGTGGCCGTGCAGACGGCAGCCGCGGCCGACGAGTTCATGTTCGAAGCGAAGGTTCTGAAGCTGTTCGGGTTGGCAGACGGGCTCCGCCTCTTCGGCCGCCCGGCGCGGCACTTCGACAGCGACCTCCCGGTGCTCATCCTGTCGGGAACCGACGACATCCTCGGCGGGGAGAAGAGCGCCCAGAAGCTCGCCTCGGCCTACCGGCGCGGCGGTCTCACCGACGTGACGGTGCACCTGTACCCGGATGCCCGCCACGAGGTGCTGCGGGAGACCAACCGCGCCGAGGTCGTCGCCGACCTCTCCGCCTGGCTCGCCTCCCACGCCCCACTCCCGGCCTGACCCCCGCCCCGCCCGCCACCCCCGCCCGCCACCCCCACCCCACCTCACCGCACACGTCCCCACCCTCTCCACGTCCCCCACCCTCCCCACCACGCAATCGAATCACCGAAAACTGTCGCTCAGACGCGCGCATACCGACAGTTTTCGGTGTCTCGGCAAGGGCTGGCGGGCGGAGGCACGAGGTTTACGATGAAGCTATGCATGGTGAATACAAGGTTCCGGGCGGCAAGCTGGTCGTGGTCGACCTCGAGGTGCGGGACGGGGTGTTCGCCGATTTCCGGCTGGCGGGCGACTTCTTCCTCGAGCCCGACAGCGCGCTGGATGACATCAACCGCGCCGTGAACGGGCTCTCCGCCGACAGCGAGGCCTCTGCGATCGCCGCCGCGATCAAGGCGGCCCTCTCCAAGGACGTGACGATGCTCGGCTTCAGCGCCGAGGGCGTTGCCGTGGCGATCCGCCGCTCACTTGCCAAGGCGACGAGCTGGCGCGATTACGACTGGCAGGTGATCCACTCGAAGGCCGTACCGCCCGTGATGCAGATGGCACTCGACGAGGTGTTGGCCGTCGAAGTGGGCGAGGGGCGTCGGGCGCCGACGCTGCGCATCTGGGAGTGGGATTCGCCTGCCGTCGTCATCGGCAGCTTCCAATCGCTGAAGAACGAGGTCGACCCCGAGAATGCGGCGAAGTTCGGCTTCGACGTGGTGCGCCGGGTCAGCGGCGGCGGGGCCATGTTCATGGAGGCCGGATCGGTCGTCACCTATTCGATCTATGCCCCGGCCGATCTCGTGCAGGGCCTCAGCTTCGCGGATTCCTACGCGTTCCTCGACGAATGGGTGCTGATTGCCCTCAAATCGCTCGGAATCGACGCCAGTTACGTTCCCCTCAACGACATCTCGAGCCCCAGCGGCAAGATCGGCGGGGCCGCCCAGAAGCGCCTCGGCAACGGCGCGGTGTTGCATCACGTGACCATGAGCTACGACATCGACGGCGAGAAGATGGTGCAGGTTCTGCGCATCGGTCGCGAGAAGATGAGCGACAAGGGCACGAAGTCCGCTGCGAAGCGCGTCGATCCGTTGCGCAGCCAGACGGGTCTCTCCCGCGAGGAGATCATCGATCGGATGATCGACACCTTCACCTCGCTCTACGGCGCCACCACCGGTGATGTCACCGACGACGAATACGCCCAGGCAGCCGCACTGGTCGAGACGAAGTTCGGCACCCGCGAGTGGATCGAGCGCGTTCCCTGATCGACCGGTGAAAGAGTCGGGCCGAAGCTCAGCCGCGCTCGACCAGCTCGTAGTACTCCGGATGCCCGTCGATCCAGCCCGCGACGAACGGGCATTCGGGAACGACTTTCAGCCCGGTGTTGATGCGCACGTCATCCAGGGCGCCCTTCACGAGGTTGCCACCGAGCCCGCTCTTCCGGCGGGACGGATCCACCTCTGTGTGGGTGAACACGATGGCGTCACCCACCGTGCGGTAGTCGGCGAGCCCGGCCTCCCGGTCGTCGACAACGAGAACGTAGCGATGGTGGTCAGCTTCGTGACGGATCAGAGTGCTCATTGACCTCGACAGTACGCCGGGCATCCGGCGACTGCGAGTTGCCGCTCCGGGGGTGGCGCGAGGACTGCCACAATGAGAACATGCCCACCCCGCCCCGCGAGAATCCGATGCCGGCGGGGGCGGACGGCCGTGTCATCCAGGCCGACAACCTCGACGTGCTCCCCACTCTCGAGAGCGGATCCGTCACTCTGATCTACCTCGATCCGCCGTTCAACACCGGTCGCGTGCAGCGCCGCCAGGGCACGACCGCCGTGCGTGCGGAGGCCGGAACCGGATCCATCACCGGCTTCAAGGGCAACAGTTACGACCGCATCAAGGGCGACCTGCTGCGCTACGACGACGCCTTCGAGAACTACTGGGAGTTCCTCGAACCCCGCCTTCTGGAAGCCTGGCGCCTGCTCGCCGACGACGGAACGCTCTACCTGCACCTCGACTACCGGGAGGCGCACTACGCCAAAGTGCTGCTGGATGCGCTCTTCGGGCGGGAGAGTTTTCTGAACGAGATCATCTGGGCGTACGACTACGGCGCCAAGGCGAAGACACGCTGGCCGACGAAGCACGACACGATTCTCGTCTACGTGAAGAACCCGCAGGGCTACTACTTCGACTCCGAGACGGTCGATCGGGAGCCCTACATGGCGCCCGGTCTCGTGACGCCGGAGCGGGCGGCTCGCGGCAAGCTCCCGACCGACGTCTGGTGGCACACGATCGTGTCGCCGACCGGCCGCGAGAAGACCGGCTACCCGACGCAAAAACCGGAAGGGGTGCTGCGGCGCATCGTGCAGGCGTCATCGCGGGAAGGCGACCTCGTGCTCGATTTCTTTGCGGGCAGCGGAACGACGGGCGCGGTGGCGTCGGCGCTCGGGCGCCGGTTCCTTCTGATCGACCAGAACCCCGAGGCGATCGCCGTCATGCAGAAACGCCTGCCTGCTGCGACCTTCGAGTAGATCGCTGCAGGCAGGCGCCTGGGGGTGCGGGCAGAGAGACGCGGGCGCGTCAGGCCCCGTGCCTGGGCTGGTGGGCGGCTCCGGATGCCGGTTCCACCGGTCCCCGGTCGCTTTCGTCGCTCGTGCCGGGCTCGACCATCGCGCCCGTCGCGTTCGCGGCAGAGAGCGCTTCGGCGGCCAAAGCGCCTTCCGCGGCATCCAGATCGCTCGCCTCCTGCATGGCCGACTTCTGCCGGAGCGGAGGTGCCTTCAGGAACAGGGCCAGCACGAACGCCACGGTGACGACGGCCATGGTGATCCAGAACACGGAGGCGATCGCGTAGGAGAACCCACTGAGGAATGGGAAGGCCAGGCGCGGGTCGATCACGTTGAGAAACGAGGTGTCGCCGTTCAGGGCGTTGCTGATCGCCGTGAAGTCCTGCGTCTGGATCCAGCCGAGGATCTGCGTGTTCGCCGAGTTGCCGACGACGGATGGGTCCTGCGCCGCCGCAGCGATCCCGGCCTGCGTCGAGGGCAGGGCGAATGCATCCGTGACGGTCTGCGGCAGGCGCGTGAAGATGAACGAGAAGACGACGGCGGTGCCCAGCGTTCCACCGATCTGGCGGAAGAACGTCGACGCACTCGTCGCCACGCCGATGTCGCGCGGACCGACCGAGTTCTGCGAGGCGATGGTGAGCGTCTGCATCATCTGGCCGAGCCCGAGGCCGACGATGAACATGCTGATCATCACGTACCAGAGCTGGGTGTCGACCCGGAGGAACGTCAGGAGGAAGAATCCGATGGCCATCAGCGCGGTGCCGATCACGGGGAACTTCTTGTACCGTCCGGTGCGGGCGATGAGTTGGCCGCTGACGATGGATGCCGTCATCAGGCCGAGGATCATCGGCAGCATCAAAAAGCCCGACTCCGTGGGCGTCGCGCCCTTCACCAGTTGCAGGTAGAGCGGCAGCGTGAGCAGAGCGCCGAACATCCCGAACCCGACGAGCACACCCAGAACGGTCGCCACCGAGAAGGTGGAGGAGCGGAACAGCTTCAGCGGGATCAGGGCGTCATCGCCCATCCTGCGCTCGACGAACAGGAACGCGGCGATGCCGACGGCCGACAGGATGTAGCAGAGCCACGCTCCACCCGATCCCCAGCCCCATTCGCGACCCTGTTCGGCGATCAGCAGCAACGGAACGAGCGCGAGGATGACCGTGGCAGCGCCCCACCAGTCGATGCGCACGCCCGGGCGCTTGGTGAACGGCAGGTGCAGGAATCGCAGCACGACGCCGAGAGCGACGATGCCGATCGGGATGTTGATCAGGAACACCCAGCGCCAGCCGGTGATGAAGACGATCTCGGGGGCGCCGGAGAGCAGGCCGCCGAGGAGCGGCCCGATCACGCTGGCGATACCGAAGGTGGCCAGGAAGTAGCCCTGGTACTTGGCGCGCTCGCGGGGAGCGAGCATGTCGCCCATGATTGCGAGCGGGAGGGCCATCAGACCACCGGCGCCGAGGCCCTGGATGCCGCGGAAGATGGCGAGCTCGTACATCGAGGTCGACAGGCCCGAGAGCAACGATCCGACCAGGAAGATGCTGATCGCGATGATGAACAGCGGACGGCGGCCGAAGATATCGGAGAGCTTTCCGTAGATCGGCGTGCTGATCGTCGACAGGATCAGGTAGGCGGTCGTCACCCACGCCTGCAGGGCGAGCCCGTCGAGGTCGTCGGCGATCGTGCGCATCGAGGTGCCGACGATCGTCTGGTCGAGGGCCGACAGGAACATCCCTGCCATCAGGGCGAAAATGATGACCAGGATCTGGCGGTGGGTCATCACGCCGCCGGCGTCCTTGATCGACTGGGCCCGGGCCTGGCCTGAAGTGGTTGTGCGTGACATGGATGTCCTGATCTGAAAAAGTTTGCGGAGACTGCAAAGTTACACCCGACGTAACTTCCTTGCAAGATGGCAAGCTTTGACCCCAGTAGGGCTTGCAATTGCAACCCGGAGGTTATTCATAGATCTGTATGTTGTGGTTAGAGAGTGACGATTACTACGCGACGCTCGTTTATTGCTCTGGTGGCCGGATCCGGACTCCTTGCCATCGCCGGCTGCACCGACAGCAACGCGTTCGGTGAATCGGCCCCCACCGCCTCCGCAGCCGCCGCGCCCACTGTCACCGGGGTGAGCGTCGCGATCGGGTCCCTGACGGGTGGAACGGCTGTGAGCCTCACCGGGTCGGGACTCGCTGACGTCGTCGTTGTCACCGTGGGCGGCGCTGCCGCGACATCCCTCACCGTCGACGAGGCCGGTGCGGTCTCGTTCCTGACGCCTGCCGCGGTGGACCACCAGCCGGCGACCGCCGCGATCGCCCTGGCCTTCGCAGACGGAACCAGCCTCGACGCCGGCACGCCCTTCTCCTACCAGGCCGTCACGGCTGTCGATCGGCAACTCCAGTACGCCTTCACCTACTGGCAGGACTACAACCTGGCGGAGTGGAGCCGGTTCAGCGACAACGACTGCGGCAACTTCGTCAACCAGACCCTGCTCGCGCGCGGCTGGCAGCAGAACAGCGACTGGTACAGCGACTACGCCACCACCGGCGACTACAGCCTGAGCTGGATCCGTGGCAACGAGATGGACGACTACCTCAATTCCCGTGACGACACCACGCGGCTCGACCTGTCGCAGCGGGCCTCGGTGAAGGTGGGTGACGTCGTGATGTTCGACTGGGATCCCGAGAACGACAACGGCGTGGACCACACCATGCTCGTCTCCCGGGTGGATGTGAACCCCGACGGCACCAACGCCATCAAGCTCGTCGGGCACACCCTCGATGCGCAGTACCGCGACTTCGACGGGGCGATCACGGTCGAGAACCCGGGCGGGACCGCCCACTTCTACAGCATCGCCTGAGGCGTTTCGCAGGTCTCCACCCCTACACTGGGCGGGTGTCCGATGCCGTTCCACCCGATCGCCGACCTCGCGGGGCCGAAGGTCGTGCGAGGTCCACGCTCTCCCGCGAGACGCCGCAGGCTCCGGATGACCGGCGGCGGCAACTGCGGAGGCGACGCATCATCGCAGCAGCGCTGATCCTCGTCGTGATCGCGGCCTTCGTGGCGGGAACCGTGGTTGCGCTGAACGCTGTCGCGCACCAGTTCCAGGCGGGTGCGGCAGCGGCTGCCCTGCCCGGCAGCACGGCTTCGCCCTCCGCATCCGTGCCCGCCTCCTCGACGCCATCCGTCCCGCCCTCGCCGAGCGCCTCGGCGGTTCCGGCAGCGCCGCCGGCGCCACCCGTACCGCCAGCGTTCGACAAGACGGCCCATTCGATCGACGACCCGAACAGCATTTGGGTCGTCGTGAACAAGCAGCGCCCTGTCGCCGACGGCGCGAACTTCGTTCCCCCGAACCTCGTCGATCTGCCGAGCGACATGCCCGATCCGCTCGGGTACATGCTGCGCTCCGACGCCGCTGACGCCCTGCATTCGATGTTCGCCGCGGACAAAGCCGAGGTGGGAACGCAGTTGATCGCCCAGAGCGGTTACCGCGACTACGGCGTACAGGTGCGGGCGTATCAGCACTACAAGGACGCCCTCGGCGTCGCTGGCGCTGACAAGACCAGTGCGCGTCCCGGTTTCAGCGAGCACCAGACCGGACTCGCCATGGACATCATGGACACCTCGAGTGGCTGCGACCTCGAGACCCCCTGCTTCGGCAGCGCGCCGTCAGGCGTGTGGCTCGCCGCCAACGCCTACCGGTTCGGCTTCATCCTGCGTTACCCCGCCGACAAGACCGCCGTGACGGGCTACGAGTACGAGCCCTGGCATTTCCGCTTCGTCGGAGTCGCCCTGGCCACCGAGATGCACAATACCGGCGTCGAGACCCTCGAGGAGTTCTTCGGCCTGCCTGCAGCCCCCGACTACGCGGGCTGACCTGCCGGAAGGGTCAGCGCTCTCGGACGGAGACGATGTAACCTGCAAAGTCCTTCTTCGCGAGGCGAGGTGTTTCGCTGGGGGTGCTGGTCATAGCCTGCAGAACTGTTGACCCCACAACGGGCCTTGAGATCTTCATCTGGGGATCCGGCGTGCCGTAGGAGCAGTGTGCTGCCTTGATGCCGAGAACTGTCGCGTTGACCGTTCGGCTGGTGGGGCCGTCGTGATGCTCTTCCGAGTACCGTATCGACTCGGCCAACCCCGTACCTAGCGTCGCGCTGAGCCACTTCTTATCGGCACCGTTGACGGCCCAAGTGACGTCGTCTCCGACCGAGAACGGATCTCCACAGCACTCGTGCTGCCACCCATCGACCCAGATGAAAAACTCCATCCCCCATTATAAGTGAGGAAACTGCAGTTTAGTGCTGGGCGCCGAGGGCGGCGTCGACGATGACTTTCGCTTCGGCCTGCACCTCCTTGAGGTGCTCCGCACCGAGGAACGACTCGGCATAGATCTTGTACACGTCTTCGGTGCCCGACGGGCGCGCGGCGAACCAGGCGTTCTCGGTGACGACCTTCACGCCGCCGACGGGGGCATCGTTTCCCGGCGCCCTGCTCAGCTTCGCGATGATCGGTTCGCCGGCGAGGGTCGAGGCGGGGATGTCGTCGCCGTCGAGCTTCGCCAGCTGCGCCTTCTGCGCCTTGGATGCCGCGGCGTCGATCCGCTCGTACACCGGATCGCCGAACTTCTCGACGAGGTCGGCGTAGTGCTGCGACGGCGTCTTGCCCGTGACCGCCAGGATCTCCGAGGCGAGCAGTGCGAGGATGATGCCGTCTTTGTCGGTGGTCCAGACGGTTCCGTCGAAGCGCAGGAACGAGGCTCCCGCCGACTCCTCACCGCCGAACGCCACACTTCCGTCGATGAGGCCGGGCACGAACCACTTGAAGCCCACCGGAACCTCCAGAAGCTGCCGACCGAGCGAGGTCGCCACCCGGTCGATCATTGTCGACGACACGAGGGTCTTGCCGATCGCGGCCTCCGGCCGCCACGACGTGCGGTTGCTGTAGAGGTACTGGATCGCCACGGCGAGGTAGTGGTTCGGGTTCATGATGCCCGCGTCGGGCGTGACGACACCGTGCCGGTCGGCATCCGCGTCGTTGCCCGTCGAGATGTCGTAGTCGTGCCGACGCTCGACGAGCGATGCCATCGCGTAGGGGGAGGAGCAGTCCATGCGGATCTTGCCGTCCCAGTCGAGCGTCATGAACGCCCACTGCGGGTCGACCGTGGTGTTCACGACCTCGAGGTTCAGACCGAAGCGTTCCCCGATGAGCTCCCAGTACTCGACGCTGGCCCCGCCTAGTGGATCCGCGCCGATGTGGATGCCCGACTTCGCAATGCGCGTCATGTCGATGACGCTCGGCAGGTCGGCCACGTAGTGCTCGCGGAAGTCGTAGGTGTCGCTCGGGGTCGCCTCCCCCCGGAGCACCTCGACGAGGCCTGCCTCGATCAACTCGTTGGCGCGGGCCGCGATCCATCCCGTCGCGTCGGAGTCGGCCGGCCCACCGTGCGGGGGGTTGTACTTAAAGCCACCGTCGCGGGGCGGGTTGTGGCTCGGCGTGATGACGATGCCATCGGCCCGGTCTGAGTGCCCTGAGGCGGCATTGTTGTAGCGCAGGATCGCATGCGACACCGCGGGCGTCGGTGTATAGCTGTCGCGCGAATCCGTCCACACCGTCACGTGGTTGGCGTTCAGCACCTCGAGGGCGGTGTCTTCAGCCGGCTTCGAGAGCCCGTGGGTGTCGCGCCCGATGAAGAGGGGACCCGTGATGCCCTGCAGCGCGCGGTACTCGACGATCGCCTGCGTGATCGCCAGGATGTGGTTCTCGTTGAACGCCGTGTCGAGCGACGAACCGCGGTGTCCGCTGGTGCCGAAGATCACCTTCTGCTCCGGGTTCGTCACATCGGGCTTCAGCTCGTAGTACGCCGCCACCAGGGCATCGACATCGACAAGGTCTTTGGGGAGGGCCTGCAGCCCGGCGCGCTCGTTCATGCCTTCATCTTGGCATTCGGCGGCTCCACCCGGGGAGCTCTTGCGGCATCTGTGCAAAAGTGGTCTCCCCCTCCGCCTGTGGAGGAGAAGACCACCCGCAAATGAAGCCGGGCAGGGCCTCGCGGCTACTCGACCACGTGGATCGTGACGGTCGCCGCATCCGTTCCGTCGCCGCGCTGCTCGGCCAGCTTGTACTGGAACGTGAGGTCGCCGGTGAAATGACGCCCCGGCTCGATCGTGAGTTCGCCGTGCTCCCCGATCCGGATTGCGCCGTCGGCTTCCACGCCCTCACTCAGCACGAACCAGCCCGCCGTTCCACCGGGGAACGTGTCGTTGGCCATGAGGCCGTGCTCGGCATCCAGAGTCGTGCGCGTCTCCACCTGTACCGTGAATTCGTCGTCGACTGGTGCAGCCTTGTCGACGACGTTCACAGTGATCGCCGTCGGAGCGCTGGCAATTCCACCTTCGTTCCGTGCGAGCACGTAGACGGTCTCCTCGCCGTGAAAGTCTGTGGTCGGCGGCACATAGCGCACCGTGTCATCCGAGATGCTGAGCTTCTTGATGTCTCGACCGACGGGCACAAACACTTCGAGAGAAGAGTCCGACGCAACAGCGCAGTGCAGTCCCGCGAGGACCGTCGGCTTCGACCCGGCAATGGCGACCGGATGCCCGTCGGCGCTGTCCGGCGTCGTGCACACCGGCGCCTCGGGAGTGACCGCGACCTCGGCCCTGGTCGAAGCGTCGTTGATGAACGCCGTGATGCCCACCCCTGTATATCCCTCGACGGTGAAGTGCATCGGGACGGTTACGACATCTCCCGCGTTCATGTGCGGAATGAGATACGAGAGCGCGTGCTTGTCGGAGTTGGGTAGCTTGACCCAATTTCTCGGAATGGAACTCTCGTCGGGCTGCCCCACGCCACCCAGCTGCAGCCTCACCAGGGTTGAACCGGAGGTGTTCGCCCAGGCAGTGGCGGAGTAGTTCAGGCGTCCGCCCTTCGTGACGACCGCGTCAGGGCTGACCGTTGACGATGCGGTCACGGAGTTCGCCGGCTCGATGGCGGTGTCTGGATCAGCCGAGGTCAAAAAGCCACGGGACGTACCGATGTAGGTGCCGAGTCCGCCGATGCCCTTTCCGTCGTTCTTGTACCAAGAGACCTGGGGTACATTGACTTCCCCAGCTGACGTATACGTATAGAGCGCCTCGGCCGTGTATTTCGGAAACACGACGGTCGTCTTGAAGCAACCGGAGGTAGTTGTGCAGCTCAGAGTGTCGTCCTCGACCCAGCTCAGAACGCTTCCACGGTTTGCCTGAATCTTCAGTTGAGAGAGCGAGGCGTTGTCGATCCCCGCGTGGGGGGCTTCCGCCGTCGAACGGGCGCAGAGATTTGATCCCGTTGAAGTGGGAGTGCAGTTGTATCCCGAATCGGATGAAGGGAAGAGTTTTGTGTTGTTCAGGACCTCCCACGGGCTGAAGTCCTTCGTGTCGGTGTACATCGAGCGGTCATAGCCCCAGACCCACCCGGTCGGATCGCCCGAAGCGGTTCCCGCGATGCCCTTGAATCCGCAACCGATCTCGAGTTCCAGCCCGGATCCGCCGCCCATCTTGCAGGCGATGGGGCGATGCTTGGGCACCCAGTTGTCTGAATGGCCACCGGCCGCGGCGGACATCCCACCCCCGGACGCAATAAGGCCTACCGCCAGAAGCAGCGCGACCGCCGGCCCTGCCACCATTTTCGACAACTTCATCAGTGCTTTCCTTATCGTTCGGCGCTCAACTTGAGCTTTGATCTGCCGGATGTAGGCAGTGTTCCTATGAAGGGAGAGTGGGCAGGAACAGATTCATTACGTCAGTTCGGTGAATTTCAGCGAAACGTAAGGATTGCGACGATGTAAGCCGTGCGCGTGCCACCCGAACGGGGGCCAATTGGCGCGCCCAGTAGGCTCGGAACATGCCAGACAGCCCACCCAGCCCGCCGACGCGCACCTACAGCTACCTCGGCCCCACCGGCACCTTCACCGAGGCGGCACTCGCCCAGGTTCCCGAGGCCGCGGGCCAGACCTGGAAGAGCGTCAACAACGTGGGCGAGGCATTCGACGACGTCACCAGCGGACGCAGCGTCGCCGCGATGATCGCGATCGAGAACTCCGTCGAGGGTGGCGTGAGCGCCACGCAGGATGCGCTGGCGAGCATCCCGAATCTCCGCATCGTGGGCGAATACCTGGTCAGGGTGCAGTTTGCGCTGGTCGCCCGCCCCGGCATCGAGCTGAAGGACGTGAACGTCGTCAACGCGCATCCTGTCGCCTACGCGCAGTGCCGCGGCTGGCTGGAGGCGAACCTGCCGACCCACGGGCACATCCCGTCGACGTCGAACGTCGCCAGCGCGCTCGCCCTGTTCGAGAACGACCTCGCGGATGCCGCGATCGCTCCGCCCCGCATCGTCGACCACCACGAGCTGAACGTGCTGGCCGAGAACATCGGCGACAACCAGAACGCGGTGACGAGGTTTGTGCTCGTCAGCCGCACCACGCATCTGCCCGAGCCGACGGGTGCTGACAAGACGAGCATCATCGCCGAGCTGCCGACCGATCGTTCGGGCGCGCTGCTCGAGCTGCTCGAACAGTTCTCGACGCGTGGGGTGAACCTGAGCCTGCTGCAGTCGCGGCCCATCGGCGACGCCCTCGGGCGGTACCGGTTCATCATTGACGCCGATGGGCACATCCTCGACGAGCGGGTCGCGGATGCCCTACTGGGCGTTCGCCGGTTCAGCCCGCGCGTGATCTTCCTCGGGTCGTATCCGCGGGCCGACCTGGCGCAGGTCGAATACGTCGACCGTTACGACGACGGGGTCTTCATCGAGGCGCGCGACTGGCTGCGCTCGCTGGTGAGCGGCGAGCCCGGCGCCTGAGCCGGGCGGGTGCCGCGGGTGCCGCTGGCGGGGCGGTCAGACCCGCACCCGCAACGCGCCCGGGTCCACCCAGATGTGGAGTTCGGATGCCTCGCCGAACTCGTCCCCGTCGAGCTGGATCTCCTGCGGCGACTCGAGCTTCAGCCGCAGGTCGGTGCCCTGCGCGTAGACCACGTCCTTCACGTCGGGGGAGATCTCGATGAGCCGCCGGCCGGCTGCGGACTTCGCCAGCACACCGTTCTCGATCGTCACCTTGTTCCACGCGCGGATCCAGCCGAACGGCCCCTGCGGGCGCAGCGCCATGAAGTCGAGCACACCGTCGTCGGGTTTCGCATCGGGCATCAGCAGGATGCCCCCCGGCAGGAGCCCGCAGTTGCCCGCCATTACCGAGTGCGACGACACGTCGCGCCACGGTTCCTCGCCGTCGATCGACACCGCCATCTTGATGGAGTGCAGTTCGGGGAGCGCCCGGATGCCGCCGTCCACGTAGGCGAGCCATCCGACAGCTTTCTTGAGCTTCGTGTTGGTGTTCGCAATCATCTTTGCGTCGATACCGAGCCCCGCGATCACCAGGAACACGTGAGTGGATGTCGCGGCGGCACCGGCTGGCCCGAACTCGATGAGCCCCAGGTCGATGTCGCGGTCGTAGCCGGTGAACATCAGGCCGATGCCCTCGTCGAAGTCCATCGTCAGGTCGAGGTTGCGGGCAAGCAGGTTGCCTGTGCCTGAGGGCAGCAGGGCGAGGGGCACGCCGCTTCCGCGCAGGGCTTCGGCCACGGCGCGCACCGTGCCGTCACCGCCCGCGGCCATGACGACGTCGGCCCCGTCGGAGATCGCCCTGGCGGTGACGAGCTGTCCGGCATCCTCGACCGTAGTCTCGTACCAGAGTGTTTCGCCCCAACCGGCCGCAGAAGCGTGGCGTTCGACAGCTTCACGGAGCTTCGAAGCGTCCACCTTGATCGGATTCAGCACGACGGCGGCGCGTTTGGGACCGCGCTCTTCTGCGGGATGCTCTGCGACGGCCACAAGTCATAGGGTAGGGCATCGCTAAGATTGTGCAGGTGATCGATCCTGTACTCCTGCGCGAGAACCCCGACCTCATCCGGCAGTCCCAGGCGGCCCGCGGCGACTCGGTCGAGTTGGTCGACCGCGCTCTGGCGGCGGATTCCGAGCGCCGCGCTGCCATCGGCGAGTACGACAACCTGCGCGCCTCGCAGAACGTCTTCGGCAAGCGGGTGGCCGCGGCTCCGAAAGACGAGAAGAAGGCCCTCGTCGCTGAGGCGCAGTCGCTCGCTGCGAGCGTCAAAGAGGCGAACCAGCGGGTGCAGGATGCCGAACTGAGCTTCACCGAGCTCGCCGGCGCCATCGCCAACCCTGTGCTCGCAGGCGTTCCCTCCGGCGGCGAGGAGAACTTCATCACGCTGCGCGAGGTCGGCGAACGCCCCACGTTCGACTTCGAGCCCCGCGACCATGTCGAGATCGGTGAGCTGGTGGGGGCCTTCGACCTCGCCCGCGGTGCGAAGGTCAGCGGTGCGCGCTTCTACTTCCTCACCGGGATTGGCGCGCGCCTCGAGCTGGCGCTGATGAACTACGCCCTGCAGAAGGCCCTGGATGCAGGCTTCACGCCGATGATCACGCCGACGCTGGTGCGCCCCGAGATCATGCGCGGAACCGGTTTTCTCGGCGAGCACGCCGATGAGATCTACTACCTCCCCGCCGACGACCTCTACCTCACGGGCACGAGCGAGGTGGCGCTCGCCGGGTTCCACTCCGACGAGATCCTCGACCTGGCCGACGGGCCGTACCGCTACGCCGGCTGGTCCACCTGTTACCGCCGTGAGGCCGGCTCGGGCGGAAAGGACACCCGCGGCATCCTGCGCGTGCACCAGTTCAACAAGCTCGAGATGTTCTCATACGTACTGCCCGAGGAGGCAGAGGCCGAACACCTGCGCCTGCTCGGCTACCAGGAGGAGCTGCTCACCTCGCTCGGCCTCAACTACCGCGTGATCGACGTCGCGGCCGGCGACCTCGGCTCGTCTGCCGCGCGCAAGTACGACATCGAGGCGTGGGTGCCGACGCAGGGAACATTCCGTGAGCTGACCTCGACCTCCAACTGCACCACGTACCAGGCGCGGCGACTGGATGCCCGGTACCGTACCGAATCGGGCAAGACCGCACCCGTGGCGACCCTGAACGGCACCCTCGCGACGACCCGCTGGATCGTGGCTCTGCTCGAGACGCACCAGCAGGCCGACGGATCGGTTCGCGTTCCCGAGGTGCTGCGCCCTTACCTCGGCGGCCTCGAGCTCATCGAACCGCTGAATGGGCGGCGCCCGTGAGCGCCGAGCGCCCGGCGGACCTGCCGTACGGGGATGCTGAGGAAGCGGCGGCGGAGGCCGCGCGCGGCGGTGCCGGTGACGTGCCGATGGTCGACGAGACCGTTTCGGCGGATGCCAGCGCCGAGCGGCCCGACTTCGCCGCGCGACCGGGGCAGCTCGACCTGCCGCGTGAGGCCGTCGAAGACGCGCCGGGGTCTGCCGGGCATCCGGAGACCAATCCCCTCCGCACCGACCGCTGGCTCGTCGCGCTCGACATCGACGGCACGGTGCTCCACGAAGACGGGTCCATCTCCGACGGTGTGATCGGCCAGATCGCGCGCCTCACCGGCCTCGGCCACGAGGTGATGCTCGCGACCGGCCGGTCGGTCGCCGCGACGCTCCCCGTGCTCGACCTGCTGGGCATCACCCCCACCTATGTCGTCTGCTCCAACGGTGCCATCACGCTGCAGCGCGACCCGGATGCTCCCCTCGGCTATCGGCGGGAGATCGTCGAGACGTTCAATCCGGGGGCGGTGCTGACGCAGATCCGCTCGCACCTCGAGAACGGGCACTACGCGGTCGAGGATGCGGACGGGTACTTCCGGTACACGGGGGAATTCCCGAACGCTCCTGCGAACATCGGGGGCGAGGCCGTGACGTTCGACGAGCTTCTCGACGTGGAAGCGACCCGTGTGGTCGTGATCTCGCCCGGACACGATATGGATGACTTCCTCACCATCGTCGAGACGATGGGCCTTCACCGGGTCTCGTACTCGGTCGGCTGGACGGCGTGGCTCGACATCGCGCCCGACGGCGTCAACAAATCCACCGCGCTCGAGCGCGTCCGACAGCTTCTGGGCATCCGGTCGTCTCAGGTGCTCGTCGCTGGCGACGGTCGGAACGACATCGAGATGCTGACCTGGGCTGCGGTGGATGGTCGTGCTGTCGCCATGGGCCAGGCGCCCGACGACGTGAAGGCCGTGGCCTCGGAGGTGACGTCTTCGCTGGATGACGACGGGCTCGCGGAGGCGCTCGCGACGCTCGTCTGATGGCTGTTGCCTCGAGAATTGCGGATTGCTCACTTAATGAGCTAACCTCACCTGCATGAACCGGATTCTCCTCCTTGCAGTCCCCGCTCTCTGCGCACTCGTCCTCGTCGGCGGAGCTTCCGCTTCCGCCATCACCGGTACGCCGGTCGTGACGGATCCCTTGGTGACGCTGTCGGGTTCAGCGCCCACCGCCGTGGTCCCGACAGCGAACGGCGGATTCTTTGCGCTCAACAGCGGACTCGACAGTGTCATCGAGTACAACGCAGCCGGCCAGCAGATCGGGGCGAAGGCCACGGCGCTGCTGCCCGTGGGTGCGAAATCGAGCGCAATGGTGAGCGACCTGTTCGGCTCGCTGTACGTTGCGAATCCCGGCGGGGCCAAGCCTTCGGTGTCGCGAGTCGACATCAAGACGGGCGTCATCACCCCGATCTCGTTGCCTGCCGCAGATGTTCCTGTCTCCCTGGCGATCAGCTCGACGCGCGATGTCTTCGTGACGAAGAAGAACGACCAGGTGACTCGAATCAGCCCGACGAACGTCGTGACTCTCGAGTTCGGGAAGCTCCCGGCCGGTTCCGACCCGCGTGGCATCGTGACGGACGCCGCGGGCAATGTCTACACCGCGAACCACGGCAGCAATACGATTTCGAAGATCACTCCGATGGGCGATGTCTCGGTGTACGCGACACTGGGGGCGGGCGCTGGGCCGACCGGGCTCACGATCACGCCGAAGGGAATCCTCTGGGTGTCGAACGAGGTCAGCGATACCGTCATGTCGTTCGACACGTCGAAGCCGTCGAATACACCGCCCGTCGCCACCTTCAAACTTCCGCCTGCAGCGCACCCCGTGGCGCTTCGGGTCGACGAGTTCGAGAACGTCTTCGTTGCAGACTCGGGAACCAACGCCATCAGCGTGATCGTCCCCGGCAACAAGGCGCCGCAGGCCGTCACGGGAGTGAGCTCTTCTCCAGTAGCACTGGCCCTCTCGACCGACAACAAGCTCCTCATCGCCAGCAAGGATGGCAACACGATCTCGTCGGTCAGCCTGGAGACGAAGATCGGCACCTCGACCATCGGTCCGCTGACGGTCGGGACAGCGTTCGCGGGCACGGCCACGGCGACCGGTGCCGGCGACATTACGTTCTCATCCCCTGACCTTCCGGCCTGGCTGAAGCTCGACCCCTCGACGGGTGCCCTCACCGGCACGCCCACGACAGCGGGCACCTCGTCGTTCACGCTCCGCGCCCTCTCGAGCGTCGGCAGGAGCGATGCTCGCACGGTGACGTTTGATGTGGCCGCCGCGGTCGTCACCCCAACCCCGACGCCCACACCCACCACGGGTGGCGGCACGGTTGGCCAGGGCACGGGTCCTGGATCGGGTGGCTCGGGCTCCTCTGGATCGGGCGGTCACAACACCGGCTACCTTGCCAGTACGGGTGCCTCCGACGTGACACCGTGGGCTGTCACGGGGTCGATACTGAGCTTCCTCGGTCTTGGCGCGCTGGTGCTGCTGTATCGGCGTCGGGCGCGAAGCGACGCCTGAACCCCCTCTGCGGTCGGGCTTCGGCGCCGACCGCAGAAGGGAACGGACGGAGCCCGGTGTAGCTTCATCGCTCTTCGCCGGGCTCGGTTACACTGGAATTTGTCGGCTGGCGTTCGCGCTGATCGGCAAGGAGGGCTGTCCGAGCGGCCGATGGAGCCAGTCTTGAAAACTGGTGGGCAGAAATGTCTCGCGAGTTCGAATCTCGCGCCCTCCGCAGGTAAACATTGGGAACTGCTGGGGGCGCTGCCTCTCGCAGAAGAGAATAATCCCCGCGTTTTGAGGTCCCCGCGAAGTAGTCAGACCCGCACAATTCAGGACATGTGAGCCGCCGTGGACCAGTCGGGCCTGGCGGCTCACACGTCCTGAATTGAGTTCGGGTGCGGGCGCAGCGCGGGTCAGACGCCGCGGAGCGCCAGGTACTTCTCGATGAGCGACTTGGTCGACGAGTCCTGCGCCTCGAGCGCGGCCGCATCACCGCCGACGGCCGGCGTGACCTGCAGCGCGAGCTGCTTGCCGAGCTCCACGCCCCACTGGTCGAACGAGTCGATGCCCCAGATCGTGCCTTCCGTGAACACGATGTGCTCGTAGAGGGCGATGAGCTGACCCAGCACGCCCGGCGTGAGAGCGGGGGCGAGGATCGACGTGGTGGGCTTGTTTCCGGCGAAGACGCGCGCGGGCACAACCGACTCTGCCGTGCCTTCCGCTCGCACCTCGTCGGCCGTCTTGCCGAAGGCGAGCGCCTTGGTCTGGGCGAAGAAGTTGGCCATGAACAGGTCGTGCACGTCCTGCCCGGGTGCAACGCCACCACCGTCTCCGGTCTGGTCCTTCAGCGGGTGGGCCGGGTTCGCGACCGCGATGAAGTCCGCCGGGATCAGCCGGGTGCCCTGGTGGATCAGCTGGTAGAACGCGTGCTGGCCGTTCGTGCCGGGCTCGCCCCAGAAGATCTCGCCGGTGTCGGTGGTGACGGGTGAGCCGTCCCAGCGCACACTTTTGCCGTTCGACTCCATCGTGAGCTGCTGCAGGTAGGCGGGGAAGCGGTGCAGGTACTGCGCATACGGCAGCACCGCATGGCTCTGCGCCCCAAGGAAGTTCGTGTACCAGACGTTCAGCAGCCCCATCAGCGCGGGAACGTTCCGTTCGAGCGGCGTCGTGCGCATGTGCTCGTCGATGGCGTGGAAGCCGGCGAGGAAGCCCTTCCAATTCTCCGGACCGATCGCGATCACGACGGAGGTGCCGATGGCCGAGTCGACCGAGTAGCGCCCGCCGACCCAGTCCCAGAACCCGAACGCGTTCTCGGGGTCGATACCGAACGCCTCGACTTTGTCGAGCGCGGTCGAGACGGCGACGAAGTGCTTGGCGACGGCGCCGGTGCGGTCGTCGTCGCTGTCGCCGATGGCCCCGGATGTCGAGAGCCGCTCCCAGAGCCACTGCCGGGCCAGACGGGCGTTCGTCAGGGTCTCGAGGGTGCCGAAGGTCTTCGACGCCACGATGAACAGCGTGGTCTCCGGGTCGAGATCCTTCGTCTTCTCGTACACGTCGCTCGGGTCGATGTTCGACACGAAACGCGCTTCGAGGCCGGCCTGGGCATACGGCTTCAGGGCCTCGTAGACCATCACCGGGCCGAGATCCGACCCACCGATCCCGATGTTCACCACGGTCTGGATGCGCTTTCCGGTGACACCCGTCCACTCGCCCGAGCGCACCTTCTCTGCAAAGGCGTAGACCTTGTCGAGCGTTGCGTGCACGTCGGCGTCGACGTCCTGCCCGTCGACCACGAAGCCGGCGGGCGGCACCAGGTCGGCACCGCTCTTCGGGCGACGGAGGGCAGTGTGCAGCACAGCGCGGTTCTCGGTGACGTTGATGTGCTCGCCCTCGATCATGGCTCGGTAACGACCGGCGACACCGGCGTCCTCAGCCAGCTGGAGCAGTGCGGCGAGGATCTCGTCGGTGAGGAACGACTTCGACAGGTCGACGGTGAGGTCTGCGGCCTGGAAGGTGAGGCGCGAGGCGCGCGACGGGTCGGCCGCGAACCAGGCGTGGAGGTCGGGCGTGAAGCCCTCGGCGATGCTCGCGAGCGTCTGCCATGCGGCTGACTGGGTGGAATCGACGGGAACGGATTCGGTCACTGTGCACTCCTGAACGCCGGAACGGTGGATGGCCGGGGTCTCCTGCGTCGCCGCAGAACGGGCCTCTCCAACACTATTCCTTCCGGCTGCAGACGGCGCGCGCTGAACGCGACGGGCCTGCTGGTTCTCTGGCCGGCCAGGCGGTCATTCGCGCTCGGCGATGATCTCCGCCGCCAGGCGCCGGCCGACCCGGATCGCGCCGTCGACGTGCTGGTAACCGAGCGCGGCGACGTCGCTGGAGCCGAAACGGATCGGGCCGACCGGCTCGAGCTGCAGGGCGCCGTAGCGGGTGAGGCCGCCGAGGTCGAAGCTGGCGGCGTAGGCGCCCTGCGTCCACTCCTCAGCGGCCCAGTCGCTCTCGTAGTACACGACCGGTTCGAGAGCGGCGGGGCCGTAGTACGCCGCGAGTGATTCGAGGATCGCGCGTTGGCGTTCCGCGGGCGCCAGGGCGAGCATCCGGTCGGCCTTCTCGTCGGAGACGAACCCGACCAGGGTTCCGCGCGTCTCGCCGAAGTTGGTGTTGTCGTAGGCCTCGTGCACCAGCTGGTAGGGGCTGAAGGCGGTGCCCGAGAGGCCGTCGGCGCGCCAGAACGGGGTCTCGTAGGTGGCGTGCACCTTGATGACGAGCCCCAGCGACTGGTGCTGCCAGAGCTGCTGGCGAAGGCGCGGCAGGGGGGGAGCGAAGTCGATGCGCGACTGCAGGTTCGGCGGCACCGCGACGATCACGTGGCGGGCTTCGACCTCCAGCTCGGCGGTGGACACCGTCGCGCCGGTGTCGCTCCATGCGATCGTGCGCACCGGATGCCCGAGCCGGAGATCGGCGTCATCGAGGCGTGCGGCGAGCCGTAGCGGCACCTGCTGGAGGCCGCCCGCGACCCGCTTGTCGAGGATGAAGTCGGCGTCGACGAGGTTGCTGAAGCTGCCGGCACTCGCAGCCATCAGCAGCGCCTGCAGCAGGGAGAACGTGTGCGACGGCTTGGTGAGCATCGCGTCGGCGATGAAGAGGGAGATGTTCTCCCGTGCTTCCGCGTCGTCGGACTGCTGTTCGAGCCAGCTGCGGAAGGAGACGCGGTCGAACTCGGCGGCCCGTTCCTGGGCCCAGGGGGCTGCCGCGTCCGTCGCCGCCACCAGCTCGTCGAGCAGGGCGATCAGCCGCTCGAGTTCGGCCTGCGTGTGCTCGCCGGCCGGGAAGATGTCGCCCGTGAACCGCACGGGTGCGCCGCCAGGCCCGATGTAGACGCTCTGGCCCTCGCGGTACCGGGAGTAGGTGTCGAGACCGAGCTCGTCGAGGGTCTCGATCAGCGCGGTCTGGTCGGGGGAGACCCATTGCCCGCCGAGTTCGAACAGCTGGCCGTCGATGTGGTCGGTCCAGAGGCGTCCGCCGACCCGCTCACGGGCCTCCAGCACGACGACAGTGAGGCCGGCCGCGCGGAGGGTGTTGGCCGCGATGAGGCCGGTGACGCCGGCGCCGATGATGGCGACATCTCGCTGCACGTGTTCCACAGTTGCTCTTCTCGTAAAGTCGGTCGGCGGGCCTGCAGAGCTGCCATCCGGAGGTTGATGCCTACCCCTCCCCAGCGTAGATCAGGCCTCTGTCATGTCGCCGGTCTCGGGCACCCGGCCCGTCGGGCCGTACCGCAGCAGCACTACGCCGTTCTCCGAAGCGGGCTCCGCGGAGAGGAGCTGGAGCGCGGTGGGTGTCCCGTCGTCGGGGAACAGCCGTTTTCCGTGGCCGACGACGATCGGGTAGACCCAGATGTTCAGCTGGTCGAACAGACCCTCGGCCACGAGCGTGCGCGCGAAGTCGATGCTGCCGACCACGTGGATCTGCTCGTACCGGCTGCGGAGCGTTGCGATCTCCGCCGCGAGGTCGGGGCCGAGCAGGTGGGAGTCGCTCCAGCTGAGGTCGGGCGCGCCGCGGGAAGCCACGAACTTCGGGATGGCGTTGAACGTCCGTGCGACAACGAAGTCGGGGCCGGGACCTTCCGTCTGGTGCGGCCAGTAGGCGGCGAAGATGTCATAGGTGCGCCGACCGAGCAGCAGGGCATCCGTCGCCTCGATTCCGGCGAAGATCTGCGTGCCGCTCGCCTCGTCACCGAGCGGCGCCTGCCAGCCGCCGAAGGCGAACCCGCCCGAGCGGTCTTCATCAGGGCCGCCGGGGGCCTGGGCGACGCCGTCGAGGGTGGTGAAGTGGTCGATGTGGATGCTGCCGGTCATGCGCTGCTCCTCCTGTTGGGACACAATGATCCTCAGGCAGGTGCGGGGGCGCAAGGAGGCAGATCATGGGCGTGACGGGAATCGGCGGCATTTTCTTTCGGAGCAGCGATCCGGATGCCCGGGCCGCCTGGTACCGGGAACACCTGGGTATTCCGGCCGGCGCCGAGAGCGTGTGGGAGCAGGAGGCGGGGATGACCGTCTTCGCGCCCTTCCCTGCTGACTCCGCGTACTTCGACGCGGTCCAGCCCTTCATGCTGAACCTCAGAGTGACGGGGCTCGACGAGCTCGCCGGGCGGCTGGCGGCGGCCGGCATCCCCGTCTAGCGGCGGGCCGAGTGGGAGAGCGAGTACGGACGGTTCGTGCGGATCCACGATCCCGAGGGGCTGCCGATCGAGCTGTGGGAGCTGCCCGGCTGAGCGGGCGGAGCTGCCGGGCGTCAGCAGACGGCGGGTGTCGCAGGTGTCGGCGGGCGGTGCGGGTGTCAGGCTGTGGGGTGATCCGCACGGAGCGACGACACAGCGCGCGACAGCAGGTCGCCGAGGCCAGCGCGTTCGACGTCGCTGAACGATGCGGTCATCCGGACTTCGACGGCACGCACGGCGGCGCTCGCCGTGGCGAGCTGGCGGCGGCCCTTCGGAGTGAGTTCGGTCGGGAGCGCGCGGCCGGAGCTGGCGTGCTCGGCCCGGCTGACCAGACCGTCGCGTTCGAGGGCCACGAGGAGCACGTTCATCGACTGCCTCGTGACGAAGGCCCCACGGGCCAGCTCCGAGTTCGAGAGACCGGGGCGTTGCGCGAGGAGCTCCAGGCAGGAGTAGTGCGTGACGTTCATGCCGAGGGGGCGGAGCACGGCCTCCATGGCCGAACGCAGAGCGCTCGACGCCTCCTTCAGCAAGTAGCCGACGGAGGTGGGCAGGTGCACAGTCGCTCGCTCTTGACTCATGTCAATATTCTGACATAGAATCGAGCAGTGTCAGCTAACTGACACTGAAGATCGGACACATCATGCACACCACGTCAGGACCCGGGTTCATCTCCCTCCAGGTTCGGGATATCGAAGCCTCCGCCCTGTTCTACGAGACCCACCTGGGGCTCAGTCGCCAGGCCGGCCCCCCGCACGCCGTCGTCTTCGACACGAAGCCCGCCGCGTTCGCCGTGCGGGACGCAGCCCCCGGCGTCGATCTTGATTCCGTGGCGCAGCTGGGACTCGGTGTCGGAATCTGGATGCACGCCGAGGACTCCCAGGGCATCCACGACGCCCTTGTGGCGGCCGGCGTGACCATCACCTCGGCCCCGGTCGACGGGCCGTTCGGCCGCACGTTCACATTCGCCGACCCCGACGGGTACCAGATCACGCTGCACGACCGCGCATAGTTCCGACCCCGACCGCGGCGACCCCGACCGCGGCTTCTGCCACGGTCATTGCGCGGTCAGTGCGCGGCCGGTGCTTCCAGTGCCTCGCGAACCGTCTGCGGCTCGCGGCCGAGCAGTCCGGCCAGCAGGGGATCGACTCCGGCGAAGCGGCCCTGGGCTGCGGCCTGAAAGGTACCGAGAGTGAAACGCGCCACGAATTCCGGCGTTCCCTGGGCAAGCTGGAGGGCCACCCATTCGTCGTCGCCGACCACCTTCAACTCGACCTCGCGCTCGGCGAGCCTGCTGGCGATGGCGGCGACGTCAGCGAAGGTCGGGGCCGCGGTCGCGGTGAGGGTGGTCTCGCCGTCGTAGCCGCCGTCCGAGGCGAGGATGATCGCCGCGGCTTCGGCCGCGTCGCCACGCGCTGTCCAGGACATCGCTCCGTCGACGGGGATGGTGATGACCCCGGTCTGCCGCCAATCACCGAGCATCCAGGCGAGGGAGTGGGCATAGAAGCCGTTACGGAGCGATGTCCACGCGATGCCGGACTCGGCCAGCAACTGCTCGGTGGCGGCGTGGTCACGCGCAGGGTTGAAGGGGCTGTCGAGGCTGGCGCCCTGGTGGCTCGTGTAGAGGATGCGTCCGACTCCGGCGGACTTCGCGGCGTCGATCGCGGTGCGGTGCAGGGTGACGGCGTCTGCCGTCGGGTCGTTCGACGAGACGAGCAGCAGCTGGTCTGCATCTGCGAACGCAGCGGGCAGGGTCGCGGCATCCGCGTAGTCGCCGTGCCGCACGGTGATGCCGAGGTCGGTGAAACGCTGCGCTTTCGATTCGTCGCGCACGGCGACCGTGATCTCGGCTGCCGGCACGAGGGTGAGGAGGTGGTCGACGGTTGCGCCGTTCAGCGCGCCCGTGGCTCCGGTGATGACGATCATTGGTCTGCTCCAGGTGTTATCGATGATTCGACGTGCAGGCTACCACTGGAATTCCACCGTTAGCAAGAGTGCGCTATCGTTGGAACATGACTGCGCCCGACCTCGCCCCACGCGATCTGCAACGCGCCCGTCTCGTCGAGGTCGCGGCGGGACTGCTCGAGGCGACAGGATCCGACAGCGTCACCACCCGCTCCGTCTCGCAGGCGGCGGGTGTGCAGGCGCCCATGATCTACCGGCTCTTCGGCGACAAGGAGGGTCTGCTCGCCGCTGTCGCCGAGCACGGCTTCGCGACCTACATGGCGAAGAAGCGTCCGCTCGACGCCGATGACGACCCGGTCGAGAACCTCCGCTCCGGCTGGTGCCTGCACATCGGGTTCGGGCTGGCCAATCCCGCTCTCTTCCGGCTCATGCACACGACACTGCTGACGGCGAATGGCCAGCGGGTCGCAGACGCGGGCGGCGAGGTTCTGCGGGAGCGTGTGCGCCGCGTCGCGCGGGCGGGGCGGCTCCGCGTGGGCGAGCGGCGTGCGGTCGAACTCATCCGCGCCGCGGGAACGGGTGTCGTGTTCACGCTGATCGACCAGCCCGAGGCGGAGCGCGACGGAACCCTGGCCGGCTTGGCGTGGGAGGCGGTGTGTGCGAGCATCCTGACCGCAGAGCCGACTGCTGCTTCGGATGACGCCGCCGCCCGCATCGCTGCCGTCACGCTGCGCGCGTCGCTGCCCGGGTTCGACGCGTTCACCTCCGCAGAGCGGGCCCTCCTCGGCGACTGGCTCGACCGCCTCGCCTGACCTCTTCGCGTCTGACATCGCGTCTCCGTCCCCGTCTCCGTCCCTGTCCCTGTTCCTGAGCGTTCCGGGCGGATGTCGGGGGTGCGCGCGAGACTGAGCGCGCACGACAGACCCCGGGATCGGGGCCGACAGAGAGGAACACCGTGGAGTTCGCATCCATCCGCATCATCACCGACGACGTCGACAGGCTCAGCGGTTTCTACGAGACCGTCACCGGAACCACTGCTGCCCGGCCCGCCCCGGTGTTCGCAGAATTCCGCACCGCAACGGGGGTGCTCGCGATCGGCAGCACGGCGACCGTCGCGATGCTCGGCGAGAAGGCGCCGAAGCCGGGCAGCAACGATTCGGTGATCATCGAATTCATGGTCGACGACGTCGACGCCGAGTTCGCCCGGCTGCGCGAGTCTCTGGCCGAGGTGCTGCTCGAACCGACGACGATGCCGTGGGGCAACCGGTCGACGCTGTTCCGGGATCCGGACGGCAACATCGTGAACCTCTTCTCCCGGCCCGCAGCGCCGCAGGGGTAGCGTGGTTCGCATGCCAGACGGGTCTCCGGTCATCCACCGTTTCGACGAGCGCGCTTCGGCCGAGGCGCTCGCCGACCTGCGGGCCCGGCTCGTGGCGACACGGTGGCCGGATGCCGCGGATGCCGCGGGTGCCGCGGGTGCCGCGGACGCAGGCTGGTCGCTCGGCACAGACCAGCGCTACCTCCGCGCGCTGGTCGCGTACTGGATCGACGGGTTCGACTGGCCTGAGGAGGAGGCGAAGCTCGCCCGCCTTCCGCGGTTCCGTGCGCAGGCGGGAGGGCTGGGCATCCACTTCGTGCACAGGCGCGCCGCTCCGACGCCATCGGGCAGGCCGCCCCTCCCCCTTCTGCTGAACCACGGCTGGCCGGACTCCTTCTGGCGTTACTCGAAGGTGATCGAGCTGCTGGCCGACCCGGGCGCGCACAGCGCCGACCCCGACGACGCGTTCGACGTGATCGTTCCCGACATGCCGGGCTTCGGATACTCGGATGCGCCCACCGGCGCGGCCCTCTCTTCGCCCGAGGTCGCCGCCCTCTGGGCCCAGTTGATGCAGGCGCTCGGTCACGACCGTTTCGTCACAGCCGGCGGCGACATCGGCAGTCACGTCTCGCGGTACCTCGCCCTCGACTTTCCGGAGAGGGTGTCTGCAGTGCACCGGATGGATGCCGGACTCCCGTTCTGGGCCGGTGACCCGTCGGAGCTCTCCCCGGCCGAGCGGCAGTGGTTCGAGGCATCCGCCGCCTGGAACCAGGCCGAGGGAGCATACGGTGCCATGCATCGCACGAAACCCCAGACCGCAGCGGCCGCCCTCACCGACTCGCCGGTCGGCCTCGCAGCCTGGATCGTCGAGAAGCTCCACGCGTGGAGCGACGGCGGGGTCGAGGCGTACACGATGGACGAGATCCTCACGAACGTCACGATCTTCTGGCTCACCGGCACCATCGGGTCGTCGATGCGCATGTACAACGCCAACGCCGCCATCCCGGGCGAGCAGCTGGCCCGCCGGGTGGGGGTTCCGTCGGGATTCTCGCTTTTTCCGGGCGACATCGTGCGCCCGCCGCGGGAGTGGATCGAGAGGTCGGCCAACGCGGTGCGCATCACCGAGCCCGCGCGCGGCGGCCACTTCGCGCCCTTCGAGCAGCCGGAACTGTACGCCGCAGAGCTCCGGGAGTTCTTCCGCCCGTTCCGCGCCAGCTGACCCGCCGGATGCCGGACTCGTGGTCATCGGCCACAGCCTCGGCAGCATCACCGCGGTGAAGGCGCTCGCCGGGCTGTCGCGCGGCGGCGCCGGTGGGTGGCAGCTGGCCGGCCTCGTGCTCGTCTCCGGCTTCGATGCTCCCCTCGCCAACCTGCCGGACCTCGACGGATTCACCGCTCGGACGGTCGACTACGCCCCGATCATCCAGAGCACCCGCAGCAGACGGATGATCCTGTCAGACGACGACGAGATCGTCGCTCCCGCGTTCAGCCGCGACCTGGCGGAAGCGCTCGAGGCCGACGTGACGGTGGTTCCGGGCGGCGGGCACTTCCGCACCGCCGACGGGTACACGAGCTTCCCTGAGGTGGCAAGAGCCGTCAGGGCCATGCTGGCCTGGGTTACGATGTGCGGGTAGGCGTTCTGTGTCGCCTGTCGTCCGCCGGTCATCCGTGTCCTGCCTCCCGGAAAGTGGATCCTCAGTGACTGGCGCACGCGAACTCCCCGTCGACAAGACTCTCGGCGGCCGCTACCGGCTCGAGCAGGCGATCGGCCAGGGCGGTATGGCGACGGTCTTCCGGGCGCGCGACGAGGTTCTCGGGCGTGATGTCGCGGTCAAGCTGTTCCACAACAGCGAGGTCGAGGCGGGGCGGCAGGAGGGCGAACTCGCCGTTCTGGCGGGGCTCGACCATCACGCGCTTGTGCAACTGCACGACGCGGGGCTCGACACCGACGACTACGGCCGCTCGCACCGCTACATCGTGATGGCCCTGGTGAACGGCAGCGACCTGCACCAGCGCATCCGCTCGGCCCCGCTGTCGGCGCGGCACATCGCCGAGCTCGGGTACGACATGGCCGAGGCGCTCGACTACATCCACGCGCACAATGTGGTGCACCGCGACATCAAGCCGTCGAACATCCTGCTCGTCGACTACGGCGACGGGTCCACTCGTGCCCGCGCAAAACTCACCGACTTCGGGGTCGCCCTCGCCGACGACGTCGAACGGATGACCAAGGAAGGGGCAACGACCGGAACGGCCGGCTACCTCAGCCCTGAGCAGGCGTCGGGGCGACCCGTGGGCCCCGCGACCGATGTCTACTCGCTCGGTCTCGTGCTGCTGGAGTGCTTCACCCAGCACCTCGAGTTCGCAGGGAGCGTCGTCGAGTCGGCGATGGCCCGGCTCTCGCGCAACCCCCGCATCCCCGAGGGCCTGCCCGAGCACTGGCAGCAGCTCCTGGCTGCGATGACGGCCCGGGATCCGGATGCCCGGCCCAGCCGCCACGAACTCGTGGCCCTGCTCAAGATGCTGGTGATCGCGGAGAGCGGCCGGCACCGCGACGAGGAGCTCGAGCCGCTGTTCCCCGCGGCCGGTTCGACGGCGACGCCCGGCCCGGTGGACCAGCCCGACGTGCTCGACACCCTGCCCGATGAGGCGCTCGACCGGGTGACCGCGATGGCGGCACGGCTTTTCTCGGCGCCCATCTCGCTGGTCAGCATCTCCGACCACGACCGGGTGTGGTTCAAGGCGCACTACGAACCCGACGTGGAACGTGTCGCCCGCGAGCTCGACCTGACGATGAGTTCGGTGCCGTCGGCCGAGCCGGTGGTGGTCGAGGATGCCCGATCAGACCCCCGTACGCGCGAGCACGTTCTCGTGACCGGCCCGCTCGGGATGCGGTTCTACGTGGGAGTGCCCCTGAAACGCGGCGACGGAACCGTTATCGGCACCCTCTGCGTGGTGCACTTCCTGCCCGGCACGGCGACAGCTGCGGAGATCGCGAACCTCCAGGATCTCGCCGCCCTCGTGGTCAGTCAGCTGGAGCTCCGCCAGGTGGGGCTCCGCACCACGACCGAGATCGCGACGGCGATGCCGACGGGCGGGCCGCGCACCTCGGCCTGAGCCGCGAACCGCGGCGTCAGCGCGACTGGCGGCGCTTGCCCGAGCGCGATGCGCCCTTGACGGCGGGCGCGCGGCCCTTGCCCTTTGACGCCTTCGCTTTGCCACCCGGCGGGGGCACATCTGCTGCGGCCGCGGCGGCCGACTTCGCCCACTGAACGAGCGTGGTCGCCAGGAGGGCCTCGCCCGCGGGCGTGAGCGTCGTCGTCGGTGCGGAGTAGTCGAACAGCGGGTACCCGAGCTCGGCCTCGAGCTCTTTGATCGACGCCACGAGCGTCGCCCGCGAGACGCCCTGCGAACGGGCGGCGTGCGCGAAGTTCAGCTGCTCAGCAGCTTCGACGAAGTGGCGCATCAGTTCGCTGTTCACCCGCCCCAGACTACGCCAGCCTGCCGAGGTCGAATCGCGGGAGGCAAGCCCCCGGGCGACAGAGGGCCGGGGCCCGTGGCGTGACGTAGGGTCAGTCGTGAGGCACCAGCATCCGGTGCGATCTGAGAGGCGGCGAACGGATGACCGAACACGAGCTCCACACGATGTGGGCGTCAGCACGGCTGCAGATCATCCTGTCGCAATTGGGCCCCATCGTGCTGCTGACCTCGAGCGTCGCCCTCGTCATGGCCGGGCTCGGGCACCAGCCGACGCCGATCCGCCTGGCTGCGGCGCTCATCCTGCTGTCGACCGGCATCCTGGGTGCGCTCGTGCAGTTCTCGGCGGCATCCGAAGCCCAGGCGGTGGCAGACGACCTCGAATCGATCGGTGCGCCCAGTGCGGTGAGCCGGCGGATCGTCGCGCAGGCGCGTTTTGCGAATGTGGTGAAGTTCGTGACGCCGACGATCTTCGTGGCGACATTCCTGGCGCTGCTCTGGGCGATCTTCGCGCCGCCTGCGCTCGGTGGCATGCAGTAGTCCAGCCCTTTCCCTCCCCGCAAGCGCCGCTCGCGGCCGCCAAGGGACGCATAACGTTCCAACCGGCGCCCAAACCCGCGATATGGGTCCCTTGGGCGGCGGGGCGCGGGCCGCGGGCGGGTGGCGCGGGCGGCGGGGCGGATCAGAACACGAAGTGGCCGGTCTCGTCGAAGTGGGCGGGGCGGGCATCCTGAACCCAGGCAGGGTCGATGGGACCGAAGAGGTGCGGGTAGCGCTCGCCGTTACCGGCCTCCTCATGCACGACGGCTGTTCCGGCGGCCGTGATCTGCTGGTCGTCCATGACCAGCACGACGAGCGGCTCGTGGATGTCGCGGTAGAACCGCCCCGCGGTCGCGTCGAGCTGGGCGGCGGTGGAGGCGTGGATGAAGCCCTCCTCGGCGAGCGTGGCCGTGCTCGACGAGACCGTGTACGCGCCGGCGATGGTCGCGGCCTGCCAGTCGGCGGCCCGGGCGATGTGGAAGATCTGCATCCGGCGAGCTTACGCGCCGGGCACTGCTGCTGCCGCCCCGCCAGCCGCCTCGCCAGACGCCCGCTCAACGGCTTCGATCGAGCGCGCGATGTCGTCGGCATCCGTCGACCAGTTGCTCACCGAGATGCGGAGGATGTCGCGGCCGTGCCAGCGCGATCCTGACATCCACACGTCGCCGTCGTCGATGAGGCGTTGGGTGACGAGCCGGGTGCGTTCGTCGCTGCCGAATGACAGGCAGACCTGGGTGAAGACCACCTCGTTCAACACCTCCACCCCGGGGAGCGCTGCCAGCCCGCGGGCCAATGCCTGCGCCGTGTCGACCAGGCGATCGACCAACTCAACCGTGCCGACGCGACCGAGGGAGCGGAGCGCGGCCCACACCGGAACGGCCCGGGCCCGCCTCGACATCTCGGGCACGCGCTCGAACGGGTCGCTCGATCCGGCATCGTCCCTGATGAGGTAGCTCGTGCTGGTTCCGAACGCCGAGTGCAGCACGTCGGGGTGCGCCACGATCACCACGCCGCAGTCATACGGAACGTTGAGCGTCTTGTGGGCATCCGTCGCCCAGGAATCGGCGCGCACCATGCCGCGGGTGAGGGCGTCGAAGCGGGGGCTGATGCCGGCCCACAGCCCGAACGCACCGTCGACGTGCACCCAGGCGCCGCGTTCGTGCGCGAGCGTGACGATCTCGTCGAACGGGTCGAAGGCACCCGAGTGCAGGTTGCCCGCCTGCAGGCACACGATCACCGGGCCGCGGATGCCCGACAGCACCTCTGCGAAAGCACCGACGTGCGTCCGCCCCTCGTCGTCGGCGGGAACGACGACGGGTTTCCCGAGGCCCAGGTAACGGAGCGCGAGGTCGACAGAGGCATGGCGTTCCTCGCCGACGATCACGGTGATGCGCGGGGCCCCTGCGAGGCCGTCGGCGTTCAGATCGTGACCGACATCGGCCAGCACCTTCTCGCGCGCAGAGGCGAGACCGACGAAGTTCGCCATGGTCGCGCCGGTGGTGAAGCCGACGCCGGAGCGGGCGGGGAATCCGAAGAGGTCGACGATCCAGCGGGCGGCCGTCTCCTCGATCGCGGCTGTGGCGGGGGTGGCGTAGCGCATGGCCGAGTTCTGATCCCAGGCGCTGACCAGCCAGTCGGCACCGAGGGCGGCCGGCAGGGTGCCCCCGATCACCCAGCCGAAGAATCGGCCGGAGGGCATCGCCATGAGCCCTGGATCGGCGAGGCGGGCAAGCTCGTCGACCACCTCGGCGGGAGGGATCGGGGCCTCCTGCAGAGGCCCGCCAAAATCTGCGGCCAGCTGGTCGACCGACTTCTGGGGTCCGACGGGGCGGGTCTCGACAGACGCCAGCCAGCTGAGCGCATGCTCCTTCGCACGGCTCAGTGCTTCGTTGAAATCGCCTCCATCAGTGGACACGCCACCCACAGTAGCCCTCTGATCGGCCCGTGTCGACGGTCGGTTGCGTCGTCGGCTATGATTGCTCAGGCATCACCCTTGGAGCTGTCGCATAGTTCGGCCTAGTGCACCACCCTGCTAAGGTGGAGTGGGCGTCAAGCCCACCGTGGGTTCAAATCCCACCGGCTCCGCACTTGTTTGTACAGGCATGAAATAGCTCGAACCTGCGTCGTCGTGGGTTCGGGCTATTCGTCTGTCAGCTACTTCTCTGTCAGCTACTTCTCTGTCAGCTACTTCTCTGTCAGCTACTTCTCTGTCGGCTACTTCTCTGTCGGCTAATTCTCCGTCAGGGGGCGCGCCTAAACTGGCGGCGAACATGAATGTCGAAGACAGTGGGAGAGCCGCCGATCGCCTGAGCATCGCGCTCCAGGACGAGTCGTCGTCGAACCGGCTCGCGAGCGCGCTCGCCGCGGGTACCCGGCCGGATCCGTCGTACGTCGAGGTGCTGGTGCGGCGGTGCGCGGTGGAGCCGGACTTCTTCGTGCGGGACATGCTCACCTGGGCGCTTCTGCGGCATCCGACGTCGAAGACGGTTCCCCGGCTGGTCTACGAAGTCGGCGACGACGGGTCGCAGGCACGCAGCCAGGCACTCCACACGCTGTCGAAGATCGGCGACCCGAGGGGGTGGGCGGCGATCAGCGCCGAACTCCTGCGGGATCCCGATGACGACGTGGCCCGGAGCGCGTGGCGCACGGCTGCCGGCCTTGTCCCGGCCGGAGAAGAGGCAGGTCTCGCCGAGGAGTTGTGCGCCCAGCTCGGGCGCGGCTCACCCGAGACCCAGCGGAGCCTCGGCAGGGCCTTCGCCACGCTCGGGGAGGTCGCGCTCCCGCCGCTCGAAGCGCGCAGCGCCGATGCCCGAAGCGGGGTGCGCATCCAAGCCGCCGCCAGCGCTGCACTGGTGCGGGATCCCGAGGCGAACTTCGACGGGCTGCTCGCTGACGCAGAGCGTGCTGACAGTGCTGCCCGCTGACAGCGCCGCCTGCAGATGGGCCGCCCGCAGACAGGCCAGCCGCCTCCACCTCACTGTCAGGCGGCCACGGCTACGATGGCCGGGTGACCCCGACCCGCCGCCAGTTCTTCGTTCGGAAGGTGGTGGTTCTCGGCATCCTGCTCCTGGTCGTCGCGGCCGGCATCTACGTGCCTGTGGTGCTCACGGCGCCCCTTCCCGCCGCTGCGGTCACCCTCGAACCGCCGGCGGTGCAGACTGCCCCAGCAGCCGCGGTCTCCGCGCCCGCGCAGGGGTCGAGCGCGATCTCCCTCCAGGATTCGAGCGAGGTGCTGGCTTCGAGCGGGCAGTCCGGGCCGGTGCCGATCGCCAGCGTCACCAAGATTCTCACCGCGCTGGTGGCTCTGCAGGCGAAACCGTTGACTCTCACCGACGACGGCCCGAGTATCACGATGACGGCAGCCGATGTGGCGTTCCTGGACTCGACAAGGGCGGAGGGCGGATCCTACGTGCTCGTCAACGAGGGCCAGGTGCTTACCGAACGGCAGGTGATCGAGATCATGCTGATGGAGTCCGCCAACAACTACAGCGAGACGCTTGTCACGTGGGCGTTCGGATCGATGGATGGCTACCTCACCGCCGCGCAGGCCTTCATCAAGGCGCAGGGCCTGACCGGCACCTCCGTCGTGGACTCGAGCGGGCTCAACCCCGCCAGCGTCAGCACCACCACAGACCTGCTGAAGCTCGCGTCGCTCGCGCTCGACAACCCGGTCCTGGCCGCCGTCGTGTCGACACAGAAGGAGAGCATCCCCGGCCTCTCCGAGCTCACCAACACGAACACCCTGCTCGGCTCCGACGGCGTCGACGGGCTGAAGACGGGTACCACCGATCAGGCGGGTTCGTGCCTGCTCTTCTCGGCGGACTTCACCGTCGCCGGCGAACCGTTCAGCGTCGTCGGTGTGGTGCTGGGCGCCGCCAGCTCGGAGTCGGCACGCCAGGCGGTGACCGCGCTGCTCGACAGCGCGAAACTCGGATTCACGAGTGTGCCCCTGGCGACCACGGGCCAGATCGTCGGCAGCTACACCTCAGCCTGGGGCGCGACCGTGCCGATCGTGGCGGCTCAGGATGCCTCCACTGTCGTCTGGTCGAGCACGCCGGTGAGCGTGGCGGCAGACACGGTATCGCTCAGCGAAGGTTCCGCGGGTTCCGCCGCCGGCGACCTGCGCTACGGCGTCGGCGGAGAGACCATCACTGTGCCGCTGCGGCTCGAAACGGATCTCGAGGGCCCGGATCCGTTCTGGCGCCTGATGCACCCGGGCGAGCTGCTCGGGTAGCGCGCCGGCGCCTCGCCGCCCGCTGCGTTTTGTCGCTTACGCCCCCCGGCGCGCACGCGCGGAAGCGACAAAGGGCCGCGCATCTTCTCCCCGGCCGCGCGCCCGCGCCCACCTAGTGCGCCCGCGCCTCCAGGGCGAGCAGAGCCGTCTTCGCCGCGAGCCCGCCGATGTAGCCGCCCAACCCGCCATCGCTCCGCAGCACACGATGGCACGGCACCACGACCGGCAGCGGATTCGTCGCGCACGCCGATCCGACCGCCCGCACCGCCCGCGGGCTGCCCACGGATTCCGCGACCTGTTTGTACGTCTCGGTGCGGCCGTAGGCGATCGCCGGCAGGTGCCTCTGCACGAGCTGGCGGAAGCCGCTCGACAGCGACAGGTCGAGCGGAACGTCGAATGCGCGACGGGTGCCGGCGAAGTACTCGTCCAGCTCGAAGGCCAGGGCGTCGAGCCGTTTCGGTGCACGCAGGATCCGCGCGCTCACCCGCGCCGCGAGCGTCTCCAATACGGCGTCGTGATCCTCGATGTCATAGGCGACACGAACCAGTCCGGCCTCGGTGGCAGCGAGCAGCAGGGATCCGACCGGGGTGTCGACAGTCGTGTATGCGAGGTCGAGCAGGTGGGCATCCAGAGCCTGCTGTTCGAGCTGGGCGTGCAGCCGAGTGACGGCCGAGTCGAGTTCGATGGACTCCTCCGCGAGCGGAGTGAAGTCGAACCGCTCGGCAGCGTTTGTGCTGTCTGTAGTGTTCATCGCAGAATTCCCTTCGGTTCGTGGGTTGCCGTGCCGGAGACGCTCTCTGGCAGGTAGACGAGGCGGAGCGCCCGCACCCCATCGGACGACGCACGCCTCGCCGCTTCGACGCTCCCGCCGAGCAGTTCGGCTACCTCAGCGAACGGCAGCCCGCCGAGGTAGTGGTAGGCCACGGCGAGGCGTTGCTTCTCGGGGAGCAAGCCGACAGAGTGCCAGAGAGCCAGGGAGTCGCTGCTGTCGTCGTGCGCCTCGCCGCCCGCGGCACCTTCTTTGGCGCTTCCGGTTCTGGATGCCCGTTCCGGCAGTTCCTCGACCGGGATCGGCTGACGGCTTCGCATCCGCGTCTGGTCGATCGCCTTCCGGTGGGCGATCGTGACGAGCCACGCTTCGACGTTCGCATCCTGCGGGAGCTCTGGATACGCGCCGAGAGCGGAGAGGAAGGTCTCCGACCAGGCATCGTCGGCGTCGGGTATCCCGAGCACGGCACGGCAGACGCGCAGTACGGCGGCGCCATGCTCGGCGACCATTTTCTCGAAGGGCGGTTTCATGTTCACACTCTGTAGACGCTCGGGGTCGCCGAAACGTGAGGTCGGGGGTGTGGAACAGTCTGCCGGGATTGCGGCTCACAATTTGTTTCTGAGAGTTTTGGATTCGGGCCTGCAGGGTCGCTGATTTGTTGAGGGAATGTCAGTGGTTGGTGTTTGACTTGGAGCATGAACCAGCCAGCCTCGACCTTTGACATCGCTTCGGTGATGGAGTGGGTTTTGGATGCCCGGCAGCGGTTCGACGCCTTGTTGGCGGGCG
>NZ_NBXB01000005.1 GCF_003399635.1 Subtercola boreus
TGAGGGAATGTCAGTGGTTGGTGTTTGACTTGGAGCATGAACCAGCCAGCCTCGACCTTTGACATCGCTTCGGTGATGGAGTGGGTTTTGGATGCCCGGCAGCGGTTCGACGCCTTGTTGGCGGGCGGCGGTGGGGCTGTCGCGCCCTGCGGGCTTGCCGATGGGGATGTGATGGTCGCGACGGCGGAGGTCGAGTCGTTGGGCCGGATTGTGGATGGGTTGCGTGTGCGGATGGCTGGGGAGGTGGCGGCTTTGTCTGCTGTCGAGCACGGCGACGATGCGTTGGCGAAGGCTCAGGGGTTCCGGTCTGTGCAGTTGTTTTTGGAGACGGTGACGCAGGCGTCGAAGCGGACGGTTCAGGATCGCCTTCGGCTCGCTACTCGAACCCACATGACGATGTCTGTGGTCGGTCTGCCGAATCCGCCGCAGTTCCCCCGCGTCGCCGAGGCGTTGGCGCGGGGCGATATTGGGGTGGATGTTGCGGAGATGATCACCCGCCGCCTCACCGACG
>NZ_NBXB01000006.1 GCF_003399635.1 Subtercola boreus
CCGCCCGGGACGGCGGGTGTGTCTGGCCAGGCTGCAACGCACCACCGTCCTGGTGTGAGAGTCACCACGTCGACGGGTGGCTTTCCCCAACACACCCGGGCGGCCTGACGGATCTGGACAACGGGGCCCTGCTCTGCCACTTCCATCACTCAAACGTGCACAAAGCCCGCTGGAAACTGACCATCCGAAACGGCACCCCCCACGTCATCCCACCCCACTCCCTCGACTGGAACCAAACACCCCGACCCTGCCAACAAAACCGGGCCAGACAGATCAAACCCGGCCACCACCCACCAGACCCTTCATCGGCCGAGGGTCTGCAAAATGATCATCACAGCGACACCGGGTAGAACGACGCCCTCACCCGGCAGCCTCACCAGCGTCCTCGCAGGCGCCCTGAACCCGGCCAGCATAACCGGCCATCTATGTTTCGTAGCGCCGCCTGCCGTCCGCATCACCGATCCAGCCACGCGCATCCAGAACCCATCCATCCGAAGGCAAGCCCGCAGGGCGCGGCAGCGGCAGGGTGCACGCGGGCGTCAGCATCAGCAGCGCCAGCCGCGTTCGTCGACCGGAGTCAGGGCGCCGACCCGGCCACAGCCTTCGCGCGTTCGTGGTCGGCGCGCACCGTCAGATACAGCCGGTGCGCGGTGATCACGAGCGCGAGCCAGGCTGCGCCGAGGATCCAGCCGGCGAGCACATCGGTGAACCAGTGGTGGCCGAGGAAGACGCGGCTGAGACCGATGGTCAGCGAGAAGAGCACGGCGGCGGAAATGAGAAGCACACGGCTCCTCAGACGTTCCTGGCGGAGGATCAGGAGGTACGCGATGATGCCGGCCACGACAACAGCGTTCAGGGTGTGTCCGCTCGGGAACGAGGGGGAGTACTCGTACGGCGGCACCGCGTCGGCGAGCGGGGGCCGCACCCGCCCGATGAAGTCCTTGCCGGCGATCGTCATCAGCAGTGATCCGCCGCCGGCTGCGACGATCAGGATCACCGGGGTCCATGACCGGCGGTGGATGCCGAGCACCAGCAGGGTGCCGACGGCCACGATGGGCATCCCGATCGGCCCGGCTATGTCGGTGTACCCCGTGGCGATCGCGTCGAACCAGGGCGAGCGCAGGGTGATCGCGAAGTTCAGGAGGGGCTGGTCGAACCCGGCGACCCCGTCAGCGTCGGTGACGGCGTCGTACACCTGCACCGCTGCGGCGCTGAGAGCGATTGCGATGATGAGGCCGATCACCAGCGTCACGATGAGGGTCGCGTTAGGGCCGAGGCGGTCGTTCGCCCTCTCGGCCAGTCTCACCGTCTGTCGACCGAGAGGGGTGTACCAGTGCGTCAGGTCAGTGCTGCCGATGTGGCGGTCTTCGCGCAGTTCGCCCCGGGGCCCCTGCTCGCTCGGCTGCCCTCCGCGCGACTCTAGGGGCGTCGCCCGGGGCTGGTCGCCGTGGGCATTGCTGGAGCCGTGCCTGTGGCCGTGGCCGGCGCCCCTTTCGTTTCGGGTCATCGCTGGGAAACCTTTCTTCTACCGGAGTCTTCTACGTCAGGTTTGAGAGTGACCGCTCCGATGAGGCGCTGCACCACGGCGACGGGAGTCGGCACGAGGCCGGTGAGGCCTGTCATCCGGTGGGCCATAGTCCTCGACATTAGAGGCAGTGCACCCCTTCGAGCATCCTTCCGAGCGCCCGGCCGGGCTCCCGGGAACACGGTCGGGTTCGGGTGCGATACTTCAACGCATGAAAGATGAGACGGATCCCGGCGAGGCAGCCCGCCGCGAGTTCCCCGATCCACCGATCGTCGTGCATGCCGGCGGTCGCACCTCACTGGCGGTCTTCGTGGCGGCGTGGGGCCTGCTGATCGTTTCCGTTCCGCTCTATGCCGCGTTTCTACTCGGCACACTGCCTGACGTGCTCGTGATGGTCTCGAACCTCCAGGCCGCTGCAGCCCAGAAGAGGGCCGCCCGGCTGGAGCGCCGCGGCCTCTGAGCCGGTGGTCGGCACGAGGGCCGGATGTCGGGCTGGTCGGATGCCCGGCCGGCCGATCGCAGATCGTCATCGTTCAACCCCCGAGCGGGCCTGATCCGCCGGTTCGCGTATCGTGCGCCAGCCCGGCCACGATCGAGGCGAGGGCGTCGGTCGACGACACCTGAGGCTCCCAGCCGAGCACCTCCCGTGCCTTCTCTGTCGACATGATCGGAACGGTGGCTGCGATGTCCACCCAGCCCGGCGGGGTTGGCTGGATGCGCAACCGCCAGGTGAGCCAGACCAGGAACTTGGCCGCGACGAGCCGCACCGGCACGGCGCGACGTGCGCCGATCACCGAGGCGATGGTCTCGGGGTCGAGCACCGGCTCGGCCGCGATGTTGAACGCCCCGCCGGCCCGGCGTTCGACCGCGCGCCAGAAGGCCTCGCCGACGTCGCTGGCGTGGACGGCCTGGAAGACCATCTGCACCGGCAGCGGAACGACCGGAGGCCGCACGTACTTCAGCCAGCCCATCGGCAGGCCGCCGAGGAAGAGCCCCCGGATCTCGTGCCCGGCCCCCTCCTGGAACACCAGCCCGGGCCGGAACCGGGTGAGAACCACCTCCGGGTGCTCGAGCTCGAACCGGTCGAAGGCCCTCTCGTTCACTGCCTTGTGGCGCGCGTAGTGCGAGGTGTGGATGCCGCCGGTCGGCCAGCTCTCGTCGACGCGCCGGTGTTTCGGGCCCGGGCTGTAGGCACCCACCGATGACCCGACGAGCACGTGCCCCACACCGGCTGCGGATGCCGCGCCCAGCACGTTCGCCGTGCCGGTGACGTTGGTGCGCCACTGGCTCTTCTCGTCGTGACTGGGCTGCAGTGCCCAGGCGAGGTGGATGACCGCGTCGGCTCCGGCGAAGGCCGCTGTCAGGGCAGCCTTCGCATCGGGCGCCCCGACATCCACGCTGTGCCACTCGGCACCCTCGTAAGGTTCGGCACCCTCGTAAGGTTCGGCATGGTCGTCGGGCAGGCGGCGTGCCACCCCGACCAACGCCGTGACGCCCGGCGCGCGCTGCAACCGACGGAACGTCGCCGTACCGAGGTTTCCTGTGGCTCCGACGACGACGACCCTCATGCTGCACCTCACCTGCGCAGCACGTGTGGCCGCTCAGTCGATGTTCGCAGCCGCCGACGCGAGCGGCCAATCCGACCGTGGGGCTTGCGGCGCGGGGCCGCGTGGGTCAGGCGGGGCCGTGTGGGTCAGGCGCTGGCCGCAGCGGCAGAGGTTCCGAACAGTGTCGCAGCCTCGGCAGCTGCCCGGTGGGCCGCGGCCAACTCTGCGTTGCTGCGGTCGAGCTGCGGAGCGAGAGCAGCAACAGTGTCGGCGAGGGTCAGGCTGGTCTGGATGACGGTGATCCGCATTCCGAGGGCTGAGCCGAGGATCAGGCTGAGCGCGGGCACCTCGTGGTCCCAGTCGGCGGTGGGCGTGCCGGCGTCATAGGAGGCACCGCGGCTCGACAGGATGACCGCGGCCTTCCCCTTCATCGGCTGGGTTTCGACATCGAACGGCGCGGTCACGGCCGGCACGTGGATGTGGTCGATCCAGGCCTTCAGTGTCGACGGCAGGGAGTAGTTGTAGAGCGGTGCGCCCACCACGAGAACGTCTGCGGCGACCAGCTCGTCGATGAGCTCCGTCTGCAGTGCCTCGGCCTCTGCGGGCGGGTGGGATCCTGCCGGGCGGAGTCGCGCCGGCCAGTGCAGTGAAGCGTCGGCGAGGTGCGGCACGGGCCGGGCGTGGAGGTCCCGGTAGGTGATGGTGTTCGACGGGTTTGCCTTCAGCCAGGCGTCGGCGAAGGTGCGGCCGAGCGCCCGCGACCGGGAGCGCTCGGGATCGGCGGAGGAGTCGAGGTGCAGAAGATGGGCCACGCTCTCACGTTAGCTCTCGCCCCGCATCACGGCGAACACGACGCCCTGCGGATCGGCGAGCACGGCCATCCGCCCGATTCCGGGGATGTCGAACGCCGGTTCGAGCACGGTTCCGCCGAGCTCGGCAGCCTTCGTCGCCGTCTCATCGGGGTTGTCTGCTCCGAAGTAGACCAGCCAGGTGCTGGGCTGGTCAGCGTCCTGTTTCGGCATGATGCCGGCCGAGGACTTCCCGGAGGCGAAGAGCTCGGTGTAAGGGATGCCGCCGACGTCGGCGGTCTTCGGTTCGACTCCCAGCACCGCGCTGTAGAAGGCCGCGGCTGCGGCCGGATCCGGAGCCTGCAGCTCGTGCCAGATCGGAGCACCGTGCTGGTTGACGACGGCGGACCCGATGTGACCGGTCGTCTGCCACAGTCCGAATTTGGCGCCCACCGTGTCGAACGCGATCGTCATCCGCCCCGAACCCGGGATCTCGTCGACCGGGAACAGTACGGTGCCGCCCTCCTCGGTGACACGCTCAGCTGCGGCCTCCGCGTCGTCGACGGCGATGTAGGTCTGCCAGCTCGGTGCATCGCCGACCATCTCGGGAGCCTGCTGCATCAGACCGGCGACATTCCGCCCGTCGATCGTGCCCATGGAGTAGGTCATCTCGCCCGCACTGCTCGGCATCGGGTAGTCGTCATACGACCAGCCGAACAACCCGCTGTAGAAGGTTCGTGCCGAGTCGACGTCGGTCGTGACGAGGTCGATCCAGCAGGGCGCGCCCTGAACGTAGCTTTCGACAAATGACATGGTGGCTGCTCCACTTCTTCGACGACGCTCTGCGGTGAGTGCCGTTGCGTAGAAGCTACGCTGAATCAACCTCAGTTCACAATGTGATCGAAGACAATGCTCGTGCGCGTGGCGGCGACGGCCGGGTGGGCCGAGAGGTTCGACACCACGAATTCCCGGAGGTGGTCGCTGTCCCGGGTGGCGACGTGGATCACGAAGTCCTCCGCGCCGCCGAGGAAGAACAGCTCGACCACCTCGGTGCGGGTACGGATCTCGTCGCTGAACGACGAGAGGTTGTGCCGGGCACCCGACTTGATGCTCACGCTGATCAGTGCCTGCAGCGTGAAACCGAGGGCTGTGGGCGAGAGGCGCGCGGTGTAACCCGTGATCACACCGCGTTCTTCGAGCGACCTCACGCGCGCGATGCAGGTCGACTGCGCAATGCCGGCCAGCTCCGCGAGGCGGCTGTTGGGCATCCGTGCGTTCCCCTTCAGGAGGTCGACGAGGGTGCTGTCGACCTCGTCGAGCGGTCCCGGTGCCCGTGGATTGTTCATCGTCACCATCGGATTCAACCTCCTCAACCGAAGAATACCGAACGGGAGGGGATGGCCGCAGCAGTATCTGCGGAAGTAATGTGCTCGAAACGCGGGATTCGCAGAATAGAGGCACCCGTGCACGACGGGTGCACCATTTACGACTCTGCGAGAGAAGACGAACATGCGCGTAGGCATCCCGAGCGAGGTCAAGAACAATGAGGAACGCGTGGCGATCACTCCCGCCGGCGTGCACGAACTCTCCCGGCGCGGACACGACGTCGTCGTGCAGAGCGGCGCAGGCCTCGGATCGCGCATCACCGACGACGACTATATCGCCGCAGGCGCGAGCATCCTCGCCACCGCCGACGAGGTCTGGGAACAGGCCGACCTGTTGTTGAAGGTCAAGGAGCCGATCGCGAGCGAGTACGGCCGGCTGCGGAGCGGTCAGGTTCTCTTCACCTACCTCCACCTCGCTGCCAGTCGCGAGTGCACCGACGCACTGGTGCGCTCGGGCACCACGGCGATCGCCTACGAGACCGTGCAGTTGGAGAACCGCAGTCTCCCGTTGCTCTCGCCGATGAGCGAGGTGGCCGGCCGCCTGTCTGTTCAGGTGGGCGGGTACCACCTGATGAGTGCGGCCGGCGGTCGCGGTGTGCTGCTCGGCGGCGTGCCCGGCACGCGCAAGGCCAAGGTCGTCGTGATCGGCGGCGGCGTCGCGGGCGAGCACGCCGCGGCGAACGCGCTCGGCATGGGCGCGGATGTCACGGTCATCGACCTCTCCCTGCCCCGACTCCGCCAGCTCGAGGTGCAGTTCGGCGGGCGCATCCAGACCCGTGCGTCGAGCGCGTACGAGATTGCGGCCCAGGTGCGTGACGCCGACCTCGTGGTGGGTTCGGTGCTGATCCCGGGCGCCGCCGCGCCGAAGCTCGTCACCGACGAGATGGTCGCCGCGATGAAGCCCGGTTCGGTGCTCGTCGACATCGCAATCGACCAGGGCGGCTGCTTCGAGGGGTCGCACCCGACGACCCACGACGACCCCATCTTCCCGGTGCACAACAGCGTGTTCTACTGCGTGGCGAACATGCCGGGCGCGGTTCCGGAGACGTCGACCACGGCGCTCACCAACGCGACCCTGCCCTACGTGCTGACCCTCGCCGACAAGGGTTGGCAGCGCGCGATCGCCGACGATGCTGCCCTCGCGCGCGGTCTCAACGTGCACGACGGCCAGGTGACGAACGCGCTGGTCGCCTCGGCTCTCGGTCTGCCGTTCACGGCGCCCGAGACGTTCGCGGCCTGACGCGCGGGCGCTTGGTGAGACGCCGGCGGGCAGGTGAGACGTGCACGCCGGTCTCACGTGTCCGCAGGTGTCTCACGTGGAGGGGCGGTCGGCGAACGGAAACCACGCGGGCAGCAGCTGGCCATAGAGCGCCAGGAACGCGTCGATGATCCGCGGTGCGGGCGTCCGCAGCCAGGCCAGGATCGCTCCGGCCGACCCGTCGGCGATCATCCGCACGGCCATCTCCATGCCGAGCATCTCCATGCCGAGCGCGGCCGAGGGGCCGCCGGCGTGCGCATCAACGCGGTCGGCCCCGGCTTCATTTACACCCCGCTGGTGGATGCGAACCTGGGTGATGAGATGCAGGCCGCTCTCGCCGCGAAGCACGCTCTCGGCCGCCTCGGCCAGCCGGAGGAAGTCGCTTCGCTCGTGGCATTCCTCGCCAGCGCCGCCGCCTCCTTCATCTCCGGCAGCTACTACCTCGTCGTCGGCGGCTACGCGGCCCAGTAGCAGCCGGGCCGCGGGCCGGGCTGCTGCACATCGGGGCGCCCGGCCTATGGTAGAGTCATCTCTTGTGTGATTTGCGCCCGTAGCTCAGCTGGATAGAGCGTCTGACTACGGATCAGAAGGCCGGGGGTTCGAATCCCTCCGGGCGCACCATCCGAAAACCCTCGCCTCGGCGGGGGTTTTCCTGGTTTACGGGGAGTGCTGAAAGACGGGCGAGAGTGCTCAGGACCAGGCGTCGGCGGTCGGCGAGTCGGCCGGGGCTGTGACGTTCATCACGAGGTCGGGCTCGCTCGGGAACACCACATCCCGGGATGCCCATCGCTCACGGAAGAGTTCGCTCTGGGTCGACAGCTCGCTGACGATCTGGATGAGGTCGGGGTCGTGCGGGTTCCGGCCGGCCTCGAGGCGGTGAGCATCGCCACCTCTTCGCGGCGGAGACCCGCGACCCGGCGGGGAGGGGGCAGGGTCAGGCGGCGCGGGTGCGGTAGGTGAGCACGGCGTTGCCTTTGCTCGTGACCACGGAGCGCACGAGTTCGAGGCGGGTGATGGGGTCGTCGGGTTCGAAGAGGTGCCTGCCCGCGCCGGCGACCACGGGGTGGATCATCAGGGTGAGCTCGTCGAGGAGGCCGGCGAAGAGCAGCTGGCGGGTGAGAGAGATGCTGGAGAAGAGCGAGATGTCGCCGCCGTCGGTCTGCTTGAGGGCCGCGAGGAACTCCAGCGCATCCCCCTCGATCAGGGTGGAGTTCTGCCAGTCGAGCGGACCCGTCAGCGTGCGGGAGGCGACCAGCTTCTCGATCGGGTTGATGAAGGCGCCGAAGGGATCGCCGTCGCCGGCGCCTGGCCAGTAGGCCGACCAGTCCTGGTAGCCGGAGCGACCGAGCACGGCGGTCTGCACCGCGCCCATCATCGCGCTCATCTGGGCGCCGAGTTCGTCGTCGAAACTGTCGAACTGCCAGAGGTTCGGAGATTCGACGACGCCGTCGATCGACATGAAGAGGCCGGCGGTGAGTGAACGCATCAGGTGTCTCCAGACATTTTTGCCATTCTGGCAGACGGATTCGGCAGAAATCCAGCAGAGGCGGCATGCTGAGGTCATGCCTGAAACCGATCCCGCGATGATCGCCCCCGACGAAACCGTGAGAGCAGCCGTCGAAGCGGTGTGGGACGAACGGTATTCGGGCCCGGACCAGCTCTGGAGCGGTGCGCCGAACGGCACGCTTCTCGCCGAGACGGAGGGGCTGGCGGTCGGCACCGTGCTCGACGTCGGCTGCGGGGAAGGTGCCGACGCGCTCTGGCTCGCCGAACAGGGTTGGCGAGTGACCGCGCTCGATGTGTCGCGGGTCGCGCTCGAGCGCGCCGAGGCCGAGGGGCATCGACGGGGAGTCGACGTGCACTGGCTGCACTCCGGGCTCGTCGAGGCTGATCTCCCGGCGCGGAGCTTCGACCTGGTCTCGGCTCAGTACCCCGCCCTGTTCCGCACTCCCGGCAACGTCGCCGAGCACGCGCTCCTCGAGGCGGTCGCGCCCGGCGGAACACTGCTGGTGGTGCATCACCCGGCCCCGACGCTCGAGGAGGCGGAGGCACACGGTTTCCATCCCGACGACTACGTGGGGCCGGCCAACGTGGCCGCCCTGCTCGACGATTCCTGGGCGATCGAGGTCGACGAGGTGCGCCCGCGGCACGTCGCCACCGGCGCGGGATCGCACCACACGCACGACGTCGTTCTGCGCGCCCGCCGCCTCGCCTGACGTTCAGGCCAGCGAAGGCCTCGGCACGGGCGCCAGGCGCGCGAAGGCAGCCGCGACGTCGTCCCCGAGGCCGGCATCGCGCCCCAGCAGGTCGGCGGCGACCATCCTGCCGAGTGCCGCCGAAGTCTGGATGCCGTACCCACCCTGCCCGGCCAGCCAGTAGAACGTCGGGTCGCCGGGTTCGCGGCCCACGATCGGCAGGCCGGAGGGGCTGAGCGTGCGGAGCCCTGTCCACGAGCGGGACGATCCGCCGAGCGCGAGGTCGGTCACGGCGTTGATGCGCTGTGTGACGTCAGCCACGTCCGACGTGCGCGGCCGGGCGTCTTCGGCGACGCTCGGTGAGTCTTCGAGCGGGGAGGCGAGGATCTCGGTTCCCCGCGGCCGGAAGTAGAACGTGTTCCCCATGTCGCAGGCCATCGGCCACGACGGGTCGACGGCCCGGCCGGTGGCTGCCGCGACGGTGATGGTGCGCCGGTAGGGCTGCAACCCGCGGGGCGCCTTGCCGAAGAGTCCGGCGAGCGGATCCGCCCAGGCCCCGGCCGCGTTCACCACGATCCGGGAGCGGATCTCGTTCGAACCCGCCGTCACCCTCCAGCCGTCGGCGAGGGGCTGGGCATCCGACACCGCCGACCCCTGCAGCACAGTCACCCCGCCGGCGTGCATGCGCTCGCGGTAGTAGCCGAGCAGGGCGGTGACGTCGACCTCCTGGGCGTTCTCGTCGAAGGCGATCGATTCGAGGGCGCTGGCGCGGAGCGCGGGCAGCCGGGAGACGGCCTCGGCGATCGAGCCCTCCCGGGCATCCGGAACCGAGGCGAGCACCGAATCGGCCTGCGCCTCGGAGCCGCGGAGGCCGCACCAGATGAGGGGGCGGGGGCTCAGGATGCTCGTTTCGAGCGCTCGCTCGATACCGGGCATGAGGCCGAGCGTGGCAGCGGTGAGCGCCCGGATCTCGGGCGGGCCGTACGACGGCTGCATCTGCGATGCGGAACGACTGCTGGTGTGGTGGCCGAGCGTGTTCTCGCTCTCCACGACGACGATGCGCGGAGCATCGCTGCCGGCACCACCGGCCGCGTCCACGCCGGCGCCCGCGGCCGCGTCGACCAGCGCCGCGTCGACCAGCGCCGCGGCGAGGGACTGGCCGGCGATGCCACCGCCGACGATGACGATGTCCGTCTCGTACACGCTCATGCCAGCGTGGTCAGCTCCGAAGCGGCGATGCTGCGGTCGGCGATTCCCGCTGCGACGACCTGGAGTCGGAGGTTGTTGCGGCGTGCGTAGTCGCGGAGCAGCTGGAAGGCTTCGTTCATCGAGACCGAGTAGGTCTGGGCGAGCGCGCCCTTGGCCTGTTCGATGAAGATCCGGCTCTCCAGAGCATGGTTCAGCTGCTCGGTCACGATCGTCGTCTCCCGCAGCAGACGTTCCTGCAGGATGGCGATGGTCGCGGCGTCGGCGAGCGCCCGCGCGGCGCTCGCGTCGCGTTCGGCCACCGCGCCGATGGTGGTGCCGAGGAGGTTCAGGGTGCCGATCACGCGCCCCCGGAGCTTCATCGGCGTGGCGTAGACCGACTGGAATCCCTGGTTGAGGGCGGCGGTGCTGAAGGCCGGCCACCGGGTGCTCTCGGCGGCGATGTCGGGGACGGCGATCGGATCTCCGCTCGTGTAGGCGTCGACGCAGGGCCCGGCGCCCGCGTTGATCTGCATGATCTCGACCAGATCGGCCTGCTCGCTGGTCGACGCGACGAGCTCGAGCTGTTCGTTCTGGTTCGTCAGCATGAGACCGGCGGCCTCGATGTTCAGGATGCGCTTGCACTCCTCGACGAGGGTCTGCAGCAGGTCGACGATGTCGAAATCGTCGACGAGGGTGTCGGCGAGTTTCACAAAGGCTGCGCTGAGGAGCATTTCGCGTGACGTATCACTCACAGGGCTGCTCTCATCGTGCTGTTCGACGGTTGTGGTCTCATTGTCTGTCATTACTCCAGCTCCCGGAAATCCAACGTGCGGGCGATCACGCCGGCCGCGACCGACTGGATGGAACGGCCGGTCGAGAAGGCGTGCATCCTCAGTCGGTAGAACGCATCGGTGGCCGACACATCCAGTTGCGCGAAGATCATCCCCGTCGCCTGCTGCACCTCGCGCCGGGTCTCGGGCACCGGGCTCGACGAGAGCGTTTCGTCGTCGTTCGCAGGCGAAGATCGCTCCCACGGGGAGGCCTGCAAGGGCTTCGCTGAACAGGGGCCACTCGCTGGCGGAGGTCGAGACATCCGGAACCAGCACGGGGCGACCCGTCTTGAGTGCCTCCCAGTGCGGGCCCTGGCCCCTCGCGAACTGCAGTTCGCTGAGCGTCGTCGCGGTGGCGTCGGACTCGAAGAGCGTCGACTCCTGCCCCGAATAGCCGGTGACCGAGAGCGAGGCCGGTGATCGGCAGTGCCTTGAGGAAGGGGCTGAGGAGCTGGTGCTGCCAGTCGGGGGGCGGGGCGGGAGTAGCGGCGGCGTCGCGCGGCCCGCCTGGGCCACGCGTGCTCGGATGCCACACAGCCCCCACCGTACGCGATCGGGCCGGTGTGTGTGGAACGGGGGGGCGATTCGCGTTAACAACCCGGCGGCTACGCGCCCACCACCGCTGCGATCATCAACCGCAGCAGCTCCTCGCCGGCCAGGATGCCGCGGCTGCCCGTGATCGTCAGGTTGCCGTGCACGAAGCCGGCCTCGTCGAGTTCCCCGTGGGCCGGCCGGAAGGCGAGGTCGGCCTCCTCGAGCATCCGCTGATCGAGCAGGGAGTCGCCCGCGGCGAGCACCAGCGATGCCCCGGCCCGTTGCCGCACCTCGGCGACCGCGTCGCTCTTCGTCACCGCGTGCGGCACACAGTAAAGCTTCCGTCCCTGCACCGAGACCGACCAGCCGAGCGCGCGGCAGGTCGCCTCGAGCTGCTCGGCCCAGGGCAACGGCATCGCAGCACGGTCGACGATGGCGTAAACGAAAAGGTCTTCGGCGTTGTTGACCTTCTCGATCCACGCCGCGGCCGCAGGGTCTGTGAGCAGGGCGGTCACCTCTGCGAGGGGGGCCGCCTCCTCGGCCAGGCGGCGACGCACCGAGGCCGCCCACGCGGCATCCGGAACCCCGTCGACAAGCAGAACCCCGCCGTTGCTGGTGATGGCGTAGGCAGGTGTCGGCCCGGGCAGTTGCACCCGCCGGTACTGGATGACCGTGCGGGTCGTCACCGGCACGAACACGCTTGCGGCGCGCAGTTCTGCGAGCAGCGCCTCGGCCCGGCGCGTCATGAACGAGATCGGCGTGCCTCCGTAGAGCTCGGAGACGACCATTCCGGGGGCGTCGGCGTCGGCGGATTCGAGCCAGAAGGCGCGCGGGGAGTATATGAGCGTGCGGTCGAGGTCGCAGGCGGCGAGGGTGGTGGCGGGGGTGGCTTTGGGGGCGGGGGTCGTGGCGGGGGTGGCGGAGGCCGGGGTGGGGGTACTCACCGGTCGGCTGCCGCGCTCGTCACGAGCGGATTGATCAGGCCGACGCAGCTGTACGCCAGGTCATCCACCTCCTCGATCGGCACTCCGCGCTGCTCGGCGAGCAGCAGCACATGGGCGATGTCTTCGCGGGCACCGGGGCGCACCAGGATCTTCCACGGCACCCGCCGCAGCAGCACCCGGGTGGTCTCGCCGACGCCGGGTTTGACGAGGTTCACGTTGTCGATGCCGTAGTCGGCGCTGATGCGTTCGACAGCATGCCAGCCCGACCAGGTGGGCGCGCGCTCACCGGCGCGGGTCTCAGCGGCCGCCTCTCTGACGCCTTCCGCGACCTCGGCTCTCACCGTCTCGTCGTCGAAATGCGCGCAGACGGCGTCGAGGAAGACCGCTGAGACGTCGTCATCCCGAAGGCCGGCGTAGAACTTGGCCCCGTGGAAGTCGCCTGCGCCGATCAGTTCCCGGTTGAAGACGGTGCGGGAGACGAGCCCCGAGACGGTCGAGTTCAGGCACGCCGACGGGATGAGGTAGTCGTCGCGCGTGCCGAAGATGCTCACGCAGTGCCCCGGGTCGGCGAGCACCGCGAGGTCGTCGCCGAAGACGGTCCCGTCGGTGTCGGCGAACAGCGCGAGTGCGGCGGTGAGTTCGCGGGCGATGGCGCCCTTGCCGGTCCAGCCGTCGACGAAGACGATGCGATCGGGGTCGTAGGTCGCGGCCACGTAGCGCAGGGCGGTCTGGTCGAGCCCGACCCCCCGCACGATGCTCATCGTGAGGTGCGGAACGTCGGTGCCGTGCATCCGTTCGGTCCACCGCTTCATGAGGATGCCGATAGGCGTGCCCGCCCGGGCGAGAGACACCAGCACGGGCTGGCCCGCGCGCGCGGCGTGCACCAGTTCGGAGACGATGCCCACGGCGACAGCGACGCGACGGCTCGAGCGTTCGAGAGCCTCGGCGAACAGCTGCTGGTACTCCGGGCTCGGCACGTACTCGACGGGCAGTGTCTCGGCGTAGTTCGCTCGCCCGCTCTGGATGTCGCGCTCACGCTGGGCGGCGGGAGCCTCGAGTTCGGCGTCGCCGAGGTCCTTCAGCAGCCACAGGACGTCGGCGGCCGAGTACGAGCCGAAGGCGGGGCCGGTGAGCGGCGCGGGGAACCGGTTGGTGCCGGGGTTGATGAGCGGTGGGGCGGGGGTTCCGGTTGCGCCGGGGGTGGGGTTGCTGGGGCGGAGGTTGCTGGGGCTGGGGGTCACGGGGTGGCCGGCTCCTCGGGGTGGGTGCGTGCGGCGGGTGCGGTGGGTGCGGTGAGTACGACGAACACGTGGTCGGTCACGCGGCGGAGGGCCTCGGCCACACCGTCGGCGGCGAGAATCCGGTCGCGATCCGCATCGGGTTCGGGAAGGAAGACGATCGCGTCGAAACGTCGGCCGCCGCGCGTGAGGTTGTAGGCGAACCGGGGTCCGAACCCGTCACTTGTGAGGTCGTGGCTCGGGAACGTGATGGCGCTCGCGATGGCGTAGTCGGGGCGGTCGATCGGCGTGATGGGGGAACGTGTGGTGGTGGAGAAGCGCACGGAGCGCTCGCGGAGCGGGTCGGAGTGGCTGAGCTGGTCCGCGACCGAGAGCGGCAGCGCGATGTGCTCCTCGGAGCCGAGCACGAGGATCGAGCCATCCGGCAGCTTCGGGTCGAGCGCTGCGACGATGCGGGCGGCCGCGCGGTCGTCGTCACCCGGGCGAGCGTCGACGCCGAACCGCGCGCTAGCCGCGCAACCGCCCTCGACCTCGACGAGTGTGAGCGCGCCTGCCGCGGCTGCCCGCTCCGTCTCCTGCGTCCCCGCGCCTCCTACCCGCGATTCCGGCGCCCAAGGGACGCAAAGTGCGCTTGGCGGAGCGGTTTGGAGCGATTTGGGTCCCTTCGGCGCGAGGGCGGGGGCGGGCGGGAGGGCGGCGAGGGGCCCGGGCGGGAGGGCGCGCGCGGCTCGGGCCAGCACGTCGGAGGGCAGGTCGATCGAGCCGGAGCCCAGCGCGACGACTGCTATCGAGGTGCCGAGCGTCTGGGCGAGGATGTCGAAGCGGGCGCGGTCGGCTTCTGAGCGCAGGTCGATGAGCGAGGCCACGATCCAGCGCGACTGCGGCACCACGGAGTGCAGGGCGCGGATCGTGTTCACGATCGTGGTTCCGGTGCTCAGTTCGTCGTCGACAAGCACGACTGTGCCGCCCGGTCGCAGCCAGTCGGACCGGGCCGGGTAGAGCTGGTGGCTGGTGGCGTGGGAGTGCTCCTCCTCGAAACCCGCGAAGGGTGCGCGGCCGACCGGAGCGTGCCTGGTCGAGTGGATGTAGTACGAGCCGATCGTCGAGGCGACGAGCTGCCCGAGCCCGGTGGCGGTCTCGGCGTAACCGACGGTGACGACCTCCGGATGCCGCGACCGAAGCCCGGCGACCTCAGCCCTGAGCTCCGCCACCTCGGCGAGGGACGCATCCGGAGCCCCGCCGGCCGCCGCCCCGCCTGCCCCGGCTGCTGCCGCCGTCTGCTGCAGGATGCGCGCGAGCCGCTCGAACAGGCCGGCCGGTGGGTGCCTCCCGTCGAGTTCGCCCCCGACGAGCAGACCGAGCAGCTCGGCGGCCACGATCACGATCCCGGGCGCGGTGGGCACGTGCTTGGCCAGCACCGTCGAGACCAGCAGCTGCGCGCGGCGGGGGTTTCGCCGGAGGGCGACCCCGACGAGGAGTTCGACGGGCACGAGGCTCCGCCGGTCATCCGTCCGTACCCGGATGCCGACCTCGCGTTCCGCAAAACCGCCGGTCCAGCTGGCGACAGCCACCCCGGGGCCCGCACCGCTCACCGCATGCTCGCTTCGAGCAGGTCGACGAACGTCGTGGCCTCGGCGGCCACACCGAACGCCTCCGAGCGCAGCAGTGTCTTCTCGGCCCAGGACTGGTGCGGCTTCATCTCGTTCATCTTGTTGCGGTACGGCGACGCACTCGCGCCGCCACCCACGTTGCCGACGATCGCCAGGGCATCGAGGTACTCCTCGTGGCTGACCACCGAAAGCGCGTGTACAACCGGAACATGCGTCGGGTGGATGACCGTCTTTCCGAGCAGCCCGTTCGCCTGGTCGAGCGAGATCTCCTTGATCAGGCCGTCGAGTCCGCCGAGCATGAGGCGCTGCCTCAGCTCGGGCTCGTTGGCGTCGGTGAACGGTGTGAGGCGCAGCTGTGGCCGGAGGATCCGCTCCGACGTGTCGAAGTGCTCCCAGACTGGCCCGGTGATGACGAAGTTGTCGGAGGGGCGGCCGAGCACGTTCACGATGTCGGCGATCACCGCGGCCACGACCTTCACGTCGTAGACCGTGAGTTCCCGCGACCGCCGCAGCCCGAACACGCTCGACAGGTCGGTGGCGCCGATCCGCACGGCGAGGATGTCGTCACGGTGCGCCTGCAACACGTCGACGATCGCGGAGAGGGCTCCGGTGCGCGTCTCGGTGTGCACCATCGAGGGCGATTCGAGGATCGGCATCACGCGGAGGTGCCGACCGCTGGCGTTGCCTGCACTGCCAGCATGCCCGAACCGCTCGTGGATCTGCTCCAGCGCCTCGAAGAACCGATCGGCATAGCCGGTGTCGTTCTCGAACTTCGGGATCACGAAACCGCTCAGCAGAGCGAGCCCCGAGCCGCAGAGCTCGGCCATCCGGAGCATCTGTTCCGGTGTGCGCACGCGGATGAACAGCAGCGGCAGCTCGCCCGGCTCCCCGTCGCCCGGTCTTTTGTCTCCGAGTGGCCGTTCCCAGAGGCTCTGGATCGCGCCGGCGACATTCGCCTCGGCGAACGCCACCGACGAGTCCGCGATCGAGTCTTCGAGGCACAGCACCATGCTGATGCAGCCCCGCGCCGCCTGCTTGGTGACATCCCGGGCGATCTCGGGCCGGTCTCCCGGAACGTAGAGGGTCGCGCCGAGCGCCGCCGCCAGCAGGTCGGGCGGCGAATCGATGTTGAGTTCGCGGGGCAGCCGATGGAACAGCGTGCCCGCCTCGGCGTCGCTGACGGATCGGAAGTGACGCATCGGCTACCTCGTGCGGGGCTGGCGCGCGTCGAAACGGGCGGTCAGCTGGAAACCGAACTCGCGGTGGAGTTCCGCGGGGGAGAGGGCACGGGCGACCGGCTCGGCGCGCAGTTCGATGAGGGCGCCGATCCGCAGCAGGGTGAGCACGAACATCCGGTCGCCGGATGCCGCGCCAGCACCGGGGTCGGAGGCGACGGTGACGGCGACGGTGACGTGCGAGCCGTCGAACAGCTGCACGCCGATCGGTTCCGGCCCGTTGCCGATGAACAGCGCGCGGCGGAGGGTCCGCAGGTGGCGGAGCGCCACGATCGCGTCGCCGTCGTCGAAGCCGACGAGAGCCCTGTTGCCGGGCGTCATCACGGGTGTGCCGGCGGTGTCGACGCCGCCCGACGTGAGGGTCAGGGCGCCGGTCACGAGGTTGGTGCTCTCCCAGGCGATGGCGTGCACCCCGGAGACGATGAGGCTGCCGATGGCGGAGCGGCGGGCATCCAGTCGCAGCACCGGATGCTCGGGGCCGAGCTCCCGCACCTCGTCGATCGCGGGGGCGGGGAACGGCTGCGGGAGGGTGGGCCGTGCGGGGCGGGTTGGATCCGCTGGACGGGCACCGCTGGGGGCCGCCGCGGATGTCGGGCGGGAGCCGGACGCCGCAGCCGGCTTGGCGGTCGGTGTGGAGGCGGCTGCGGGCCGGAGACTGAGCCCGCCAGAGGTGGCAGGTGGCGTGGCGGGAGCAGCTGCGGGGGCAGTGGCCGGGGCAGCTGCGATTGCGGGCCGGAGGCTCAGCCCGCCAGAGGCGGAGGGTGTGGAGGGTGCGGACGGTGCTGCCGCGACGACCGCAGCCGCGACATCCACCGACACCGGCTTGACGCGCCGCCGCAGGTAGGGCAGGTCGCGGCGCACCGCCGCCCGGTTCAGCGCCACGGGTTACAGCTCGATCCGGAAGTCGCGCGCCACCCCGGCGAGACCGTTCGCGTAGCCCTGGCCGATGGCACGGAACTTCCAGTCCGCGCGGTGCCGGTACAGCTCGCCGAAGAGCATCGCGTGAACGTTCCGGTCGTTGTCGGCGAGGGGCACGTCGAATCGCACGAGCTCCCGGCCGTCTTTCGTGGCGACGCGCACGTACGCTGAGCGCACCGCCGAGAAGTCGGCTGCTCCGCGCACGTCGGGGTCGACGTAGACGAGGAACGCGATCTTCTCGACGACGGCGGGCACCGCCGAGAGGTCCACGTCGATCTCCTCGGCGTCGGCCGTGTCGACGAACTGCACCGATCCGTCCTGGCTCTCGAGCTGGTTGAAGAAGACGAGGTGGTCGTTCGAGATCGCCTTGTCGTCGGCGTCGCACAAGATCGCGAGCGGCACCAGTTCGGCGCGCGGCCCGCGGCTCGGGATGACCTCCCAGCCGAACCCGACGAGAACCTCCGTGAGGCCGGGGTTCTCTGCGGTGAGGGCGGCGTTGGCCCCCGGGATGAGCGTGGCCATCAGCGACCGCCCAGCGTGAGGCCCGGATCCGGCGCCTGGAACTTGTCGGCCAGAAAACGGCCGTGCGTCGAGAGCTCCTCGATGGCGCCGATCCGCACCTGGTTCAGCATGTCGCGCACGGTCCCTTCGAGAAGTTCCAGCTGGTCGGCGAACAGCGCGGTCGCCGCCGAGTCGTCGGTGCGGTCCCGTTCGGGCAGGGCCAGGAACGCGTGCAGCGGGGTGGGGATGTAGTCGCGCACCATCGCCTCCAACAGCACCCGCTGCTCGGTCGAGGCGCCCTGCGCGGCAATCGTGGCGACCACGTCCCTCAGCACATCGTCGATCTGGCCGAGGCGCGACGAGAGCAGGGTCGGCAGCTCACGGCCGGCGCGCCGCACCGTGCTCCGCAGGTCATCCAGAGCCTGCGCGGTCTGCTCGTCCTCACTCAGCGTGGCCGCGGCGGGCACGTCGTCGACCACTGTCGGCGTGGCCTCGGGTGCGGGCCCGCCGAACAGCGAGTTCACGAAACGGCCGAACGTCACCGTGTCACCTCAGTGTCACCGGCTGACCTCGCCCTGGTCGCCCTGGCGGCTGCGCTCGAGGTACGGCTTAGCCTTCTGGATGCCCGTCTCGAGTGCCGCGACGGTGCCCTCCATATTCTTGGCAGCCGAGGCGCGGAAGGTGTCGATCGCATCCATTGTCTGGAACACGTTGTCGAACGCCTTCTGCAGCGTCTCGACGCTCACGCCCGAACTGCCGGCCTGCTCCTGGATGCGCACGGTCTGATCCTTCAGCATCTCGCTGGTCTTCAGGATCATGTTGTTCGTGGTGGTGTTGATGGCGTCGATCTGGTCGAGCACCATCTTCTGGTTCGCGAGCGCCTGCGCCACGATGACTGCCGTGCGGAGCGCCGCGATCGTGGTGGTGCGGGCCCGGTCGACACCCTTGATCAGCTCGAGGTTGTTCTTGCGGATCAGGTCCATCGCGAGATAGCCCTGAACCGAGACGGCGAGCTGGGTCAGGATGTCCTGGTGGCGCTGGCGGATCGGGAAGAGCACGTCGGCCTCGAGCTTCTGCGCCTCCTCGATCTGGCCGGAGGCGCGGCTGGAAGCGATCTTCTCGACGGTCGCGGCATCCAGGGCCTTCGCGAAGACCGCGTACTCGCTGAGCGCCTGCATCGTCTCCCAGAGCTGCACCTTCTCGCCGGCGAGCGCGGCGTTGTCCTTCAGCAGCTCGTCCTGGCCGGCCATCAGCGACTTGATGATCTTGTCGAGTTGCGTCTGAGCGCTCTCGTACTTCTGGAAGTAGCGCGCCAGCTTGTTGCCGCCCGGGATGAATCCCAGGATCTTGCGGCCGACCCCGAGGTCTGCCGCGTTCGGCGTCAGGTCTTCGACCGTCGTGCGGAGGTCGCCGAGGGTGTTGGCCACGGTGATCTGCGCACTGTTGCCGGTCTTCTTCGCGCCCGCCACAGAGGTGGATGAGCGTTCGAGCATCCGCGTCGAGTATCCGCCCGACTGCACCATTTCGGCCCCGCCGATCTGCGAGATGCCCTCGACCTTGGTCTGGAACTCGGGGCTCCGCGGATCGAGCGAGCTGACCTCCGCCACGAACTCCCGCGCCTGGCGAGAGATCTCGGTCTGGCGCTCGGACGGCACCGGAACCATGCCCGGCGCCGCGTCGGCCACGACGATGTCGGGGGCATCCGGTGCGCGGAGCACCAGCGATGACGCCTGGGCGACGTCACTGCTGTCGGGGGGAGTGAGCGGTGTACTCATGGAGGGAGCCTTTCTAGCCCAGTTGGACGCCGAAGTCGCCGGCGATTCCTGCGAGGCCGGTGATATAGCCCTGGCCCACGGCCTTGAACTTCCATTCGGCGCCGTTGCGGTACACCTCGGCGAAGACCATCGCGGTCTCGGGGGCGGCGTCTTCGCTGAGGTCGAAGCGCACGATCTCCTGGCCGTCCTGGTCGACGACGCGGCAGTACGCTGCGCGCACCTGGCCGAAGTTCTGGCGACGCTCGTCGGCCTTGTCGATCGACACGGCGATGACGATGCGCTGCACGTCGGAGCCGACCTTCTGCAGGTCGATGTTGATCTGCTCGTCGTCACCGTCGCCTTCACCCGTGCGGTTGTCGCCCATGTGCTTGACCGACTCGTCGGGGCTCGCAGGTTGGTTGTAGAAGATGAAGTCCGCGCTCGAGCGCACCTTGCCGTCTGCGCCCAGAAGAAGCGCTGACGCGTCGAGGTCGAACTGTTCGCCGCTGGTGGTACGCGGATCCCAGCCGAGGCCGACCGTTGCCACGGTGAGCCCGGGGCTGGTCTTGGTGAGCGAGAGGTTGTTGCCCTTCGCGAGGGTGAGTCCTGCCATGTGAATCAGTGCTCCTTGTTGGATTGTGCGGGTTCGTCTTTGTCTAGAGTGTCTGCGCGGCGGGGGTCAACAGATCCATCACGGAGCGGCCGTTCGCGCGGTTGCCGATCGCCTTGAAGCTCCACCCGGCGCCATCCCGGGAGACCTTCGACATGATCATCGCGGTGTGGGTGCCGGAGTCGGTCAGCTGGTAGCGGGCCACCTCGGGTGCTCCGGGGGCGGAGTCGTCGACGACGCGGCTGAAGGCGTTCTCGACCATGTCGAACGACTGCTGCGTGTAGCTCGAGATCACGAAGACGATCTGCGACACCGCCGGGGAGACCTTCGAGAGGTCGACCAGGATGGTCTCGTCGTCACCGTCACCGGCGCCGGTGAGGTTGTCGCCGGTGTGGGTGGCCGACCCGTCCTTGCTGGCCAACTGCTGGAACCAGACGGTGTCGAGCACCTTGCCCGACGCGTCGAAGAAGATCGCCGACGCGTCGAGGTCGATCTCATCCGCAGGTTTCGCCCGGCCGAAGAGGCCGCGCTTCACGGGGGCGGCGCTGTCCCAGCCGAGCCCCAGGCGGATCTTCGTGAGAGCCCCGCCGTTTTTCTTCGTCAGTGAGAGCGACTGGCCCTTTTCCAAGCTGAGACCCATGGTGTTTTCTCCTTGTGTAGTGCATTCGGAGCGGGGGGATGCTCTCCCCACGCTAGAGGATACGGCGTTACCCTGCGCTCTGGGTTACTGCGTGCTCTGAGATATTGCGCGCTCTGGGTTACTTTGCGCTCTGGCTGTGAAGTTCGTGAGCCTGGGCCAGCAGGGCGACGAGTTCTTCGTCGTCTGCGGCCTTCGCACGCTGCTTGTCGGAGAGGGCCTGGATGGCCTTCTCGCGGGCCACCATACGCTCGTAGGTCGCGGTGCGCTCGGCCTCGTCGCCCTTCAAGTCGTGTTCGACGAACTTCTTGGCCTGGATGCGGGAGTCGCTGATGACGGTGTTCGCCTTGCCCGCCGGGCTGAACAGCGAGGCGAGAACGGTGATGGTGAGAACACCGATGATGACGATCAGCGAGAGCTCGGTACTGATCTCGAACACCGGGATCGGCTGCCCACCGTTCAGGAACGGGAGGTTGTTCTCGTGGAGGGCGTGCAGCACCAGCTTCACGCCGATGAAGGCGAGGATCGCTGCGAGACCATAGCTGAGGAAGATGAGGCGATCCAGCAGGCCGTCGATCAGGAAGAACAGCTGGCGGAGACCCATCAGGGAGAACGCGGTGGCGGTGAACACGATGTAGGTGTTCTGCGTGAGACCGAAGATCGCGGGCACGGAGTCGAGCGCGAAGAGCAGGTCGGTTCCACCGATGGCGACCATCACGAGCAGCATCGGCGTGAGGACCTTCTTGCCGTTCTCGATCGTGAAGAACTTGTCGCCGTCGTAGCGCTCGGTGGTGTTGAAGATGCGCTTCGCCAGGCGGATGATCACGTTGTCGGCGTCGTCGCCCTCTGACTCGGGGCGCAGCAGCTTGATGGCGGTGAAGATGAGGAACCCGCCGAAAAGGTAGAACAGCCACGCGAAGGAGTTGATCGCGGCGGCACCGATGAAGATGAACCCGGTGCGGGCGATCAGCGCGAAGACGATGCCGAAGAGCAGCACCTTCTGCTGGTCGGCACGCGGCACCCGGAAGCTCGCGATGATGATCAGGAACACGAAGAGGTTGTCGACGCTCAGCGCCTTCTCCGTGATGTAGCCGGCGAAGTATTCGGTGCCGAGCGTCTGCCCGCCGAAGACCAGAACGCCGATGCCGAACGCGACAGCGATGCCCACGTAGATGGCCGACCACTTGGCGGCCTCCATCAGGGTGGGCTCGTGGGCTTTGCGCACGTGGAAGAAGAAGTCGAAGGCGAGGAGGGCCAGGATGCCGACGATTGTCAGCAGCCAGACGTAGCCGGGGATTTCCATGGGTGAAGTGCTCCTGGGTGCTTGGAGGGTGCGTAGAGAGTGAGTGGAGGTTGGAGGTGTAATTTAGTTGGTGTGCTCCCACTATATTTGGTTGGATCGCACCAACCAAATTCGATCCCCGATTAGTCAGGAAACCTTCAGCTATGGATCCAGACACTCCAGAACCCGTCAACGTCGGCGAGTCGATCGAGTCGACCCTCGCTCTCATCCAGCGCTGGTCGACCCGCGCCGAGAACCGTCGGAACCTCCACGACGCCGAGGGTGCGGCACTCTCCAGCACGGACTCCTGGTTGCTTGAACGCCTCGTCGCCTCGAAGCCGATCCGGATGTCGCGGCTCGCCGAGTGGCTCGAGGTCGACAAGTCGACGATGACAACCGAGGTGCGGCGGCTCGAGCTGGGCGGTCTCGCCCGGCGCGAGCCCGACCCCGCCGACCGTCGCGCCGTGCTGGTGAGCGCGACGGAGGCCGGGGTGGTGGCGATCGAACGGCACCGACGCATCGCGCAGGACGTCTACAACACCCTCGTCGGCAAGTGGAACGAGGAGGACCGCGCCGACTTCTCCCGTCTGCTGCAGCGCTTCAGCCGTGAACTCTCCTGGGTGACCGACGCGGTCTGGCGCCACAACGAGTCCCGCTGACCCCTGAGTGTCGGCGGGGTGGCTTAGCGTCGAGGCATGAGCCGGGAATCCTGTTGCAGCGTCGAGAGTGCGGGGGGCGGAGGCCGGGACGGGGGCGGCGGCGACGCGGGCGGGCGGGCCTGCGGTGAGCCGGTGGAGGTGGATGCGCCGGTGGCGCTCTGCGCGCACCATCTGCTGCTCGCGCACGACTTTGTCGCCCGGGAGGTGGGCATGACGGATGTGCTTCCGTCGCCGTGCCGCGCCTGCGGGTCGAGGCTCGGCGTACGGTACCCGTCGGGCTGGCTCTGCGCGGTGTGCGAGTGGAAAGTGGGAGAGTTGCCGGACTCCGACCCGGGTTCCGGGGTCTCGCGGGTCGAGGTGGTCTACTACATCCGCTCGGGCCAGCGCATCAAGATCGGTACGTCCGCCAACCCGCGGCAGCGACTCGGGAGCCTGCACTACGAGGAGTTGCTGGCGTTCGAGCCGGGCGGTCGGATGACCGAACAGCGCCGTCACGCGCAGTTCGCGGCGCAGCGGGTTCCGCGGAGCGAGTGGTTCGCCGTGCATCCGGAGCTCGAGGCGCACATCGGGGTGCTCGCGCGGGGCGTTGACGACCCGTTGTCGCTGTATGCCCGCTGGCTGAGCGAGCGCCGCGCCCTCGGCGGGTGAGGGGAGCGGGTGAGGGGGTCGGGCGACTCGGCGACCGGCCGGGCGGGTGTCTACGCTGGGGGCATGACGACAGACCAGCTCGCAGACCTCGGCCAGCTCGAACAGCTCGCACCCGGCCGGGCGCTGACCGACGCGGAATCTCTCGACCGCTACAGCCACGACGACGCCGAGTGGGCCGACTTCGTGCCGCCGCTCGCCGTGGTGCTCGCACGCTCGACCGAAGAGGTCGCGAGTGTGGTTCGCTGGGCGGCCGAACGAGGCGTGCGCGTCGTACCGCGCGGCGCGGGAACCGGCCTCTCGGGCGGCGCCAACAGCATCGCGAATTCGATCGTCGTCTCGCTCGAACTCATGAGCGAGGTGCTGAGCGTCAACGTCGACGAGCGCTATGCCATCGCCCAGCCCGGTGTCATCAACGATGCCCTCCGCGCGCACGTCGCCGCATTCGGGCTCTGGTATCCGCCCGACCCGGCCAGTTCGGCGATCTCCACGATCGGCGGCAACGCAGCGACGAACGCGGGCGGCATCTGCTGTGTGAAGTACGGAGTCACCCGCGACTACGTACTGCGGATGACCGTGGTGCTCGCGAGCGGCGAGATCGTGTCGCTCGGCCACTCGACTGCCAAAGGAGTCACGGGCTACGACCTCGCCGGGCTCATGGTGGGCTCGGAGGGCACGCTCGGCATCATCACCGAACTGACCGTGCGGCTGCTGCCGCTCGCGGGCCGCGACGAGCGTGCGGTCATCGGGTACTTCCCCTCTCTCGAAGCGGCGGGCGTCGCCGTTGCCGCCATCTCGCGGGCCGGCATCATCCCGGCCGCGCTCGAACTCATCGACCACACCTGCCTGGTTGCCGTCGACGAGTGGCAGCACCTCGCCCTGCCGTCGAATGCGAAGGCGCTGCTGCTGGCGAAGGTCGACGAGGCCGGGCCGGCAGGGGAGGCGCTTACCGACCGGGTCGCGGACGTCTTCGTCGATGCAGGCGGCTCGAACGTCGAGCGGGCCACGGACGCGGCGGAGATCGCGCGCCTCTTCCTGGCCCGCCGACTCGCCTACCCCGCGCTCGAGCGTCTCGGGCCGGTGCTCACGGAGGACATCTGCGTGCCGCGATCCGCCGTGCCGGAGATGCTGCAGCGCATCCAGCAGGCGGCCGCCGAGAACGACGTGGTCATCGCGAACATCGCGCATGCGGGTGACGGCAACCTCCACCCGCTGATCATCGCTCCCGTGGGCGACGACGCGGCGAAGGATCGGGCCAAGACAGCGTTCGACCGCATCGTGGCCGACTGCCTGGACCTCGGCGGAACCGTCACCGGCGAGCACGGGGTCGGGCTGTTGAAGCTCGAGGGGGCCCGGTTGGAGCTGGGGGAGCCGGTCATCCGGATGCACGAGGCGATCAAGCACGGGCTCGATCCGCTCGGCACGCTGAACCCGGGTAAGGGGTTCTGAGGAGGGTCGCCCCGGGCGAGGCCGCGGTGCGCGGAAGTATTTGCATTGCGCACAATTCAGTTGCGCACAATGTGTTAGGGTCGGGTCATGCCTTCGAGCCCCGCCTCCGCACCCCTGCTGGATGACCAGATCTGCTTTGCGCTCTACAACGCGTCGCGGGCGCTGACCGCGCGCTACCGTGTGCTGCTCGAGCCGCTCGGGCTCACCTACCCGCAGTACCTCGTTCTGCTGGTGCTGTGGGAGCAGGGGCCGTCGACGGTCGCTCACCTCAGTGAGCGCCTCCTGCTCGACTCAGGCACGCTGTCGCCGCTGCTGCGACGGCTCGACTCGGCCGGGCTCGTCGCACGCGGCAGGTTGCCCCGCGACGAGCGCTCGGTACTCGTCTCGCTCACGGCAGACGGCGAGGCGCTCCGGGCCAGCACGGTGGGCATCCAGGAGCAGATCTGCGGGGCGACCGGCCTGGCCCTGCCCGAGATCCACGCGCTCCGCGACCGGGTGGCCGACGTTGCCGAGCACATCAGGGCGTCCGCCTAGCACCCCTTTCACCTCACCGACCCGACCGGCTCCCCCCGGTCATCCACCGCAGGAAACCAGAGAAAAGAGAGCACAATGCCCACACGTACCGCCCGCACTGCCTGGAACGGAAGCCTCGAGACCGGTCAAGGCCAAGTCGAACTCTCGAGCTCGAAGCTCGGCACCTACGACGTGTCGTTCCCGAAGCGCGCAGCCGACGACGCCAACGGCGCCACCAGCCCCGAAGAGCTGCTCGCCGCGGCGCACTCGGCCTGTTACGCGATGCAGTTCTCGGCGGTGCTCGGTGCCGCCGGCGGAACCGTCGAGGCGCTCGACGTGCGCGCCGACGTCTCGCTCGGGCCGGACCCCGAGGGCGGCTTCCGCCTCACCGGCATCGCGCTGCGTGTTCGTGGCGAGGTGACCGGCATCGACGCCGCGACCTTCCTGCTGGCCGCGACCGACGCCAAGAACACCTGCCCCGTGTCGAAGGCGCTGACCGGGGTGGAGATCACGCTCGACGCTGCCCTCGAGGAGTAGCCCGCAGCGTCTCACTCGGCGCACCCCGCCCTGCGCCAATCGAAACCCTGAAAACTGTCGGTATCCGTGATCCGGAGCGACAGTTTTCGGGGTTTCGAATTTCGTGGCGATCGGGTCGGGAGTTTCGGTCGGTATCGGGGCGCCGAAGCGACCGGAACTCCCCAGTCGATTCTGTTGCCGGGGGGGGGTGGGGGAGGCGGGGTCAGCGGAGGGGGAGGGTCAGCGGAGGAGTCGGTTCGCGCCGAGGTCACGTTGCGCGAGGATGACCGAGCGGTTCGCGATCGCAGTGCGGCGGAGGTGGTGCGTCTCGCGGAGGGAGTCCGCGTGAGATCGGGGGGCCGCGCGGGCTGACGACACGCTGAGGTGGTCCGGGGTGGACACGGGGGCGACCGGATGCGCCGCACCGCGGCGTTCGGCGCGGTGGCTCCACGCAACGAGCGCAGTGCCGAGGGCGAGTACCGCGCGGTCGATGGGCGCGAGGGCGGCCGGCGCGGCGGCCGGCGAAGTGGCGGGTGCAGCGGCTGCGGGCGCAGCGGCGTGGGCGCCGGCCGGGCGGCGCGGCAGGGTGGGTGTGGCGTTCATGAGTCTGTCCCTCCGGGGATCTCTTCCGCGTCCATGACGGGGAAGGCGTTCAGTTGCAGTTGCACGGGGCGCGTGCCGGGTGCCGGTTGGTTGCGGTAGCGCTGGATGAAACGGTCGCTGACCGCCTGTAGCTCGGCCACGAAGGCGGCGAGCTGTGACGAGGTGAGGCGCAGGTTGACGGTGTCGATGGTGGATGCCTCGTACCAGCGCGGTTCGAGTTGGTCGGCTCCCTGCATGAGGAAGTCGTTGAACAGCGCGTCACGGGTGACCTGCCATTCGCGCTGCACCAGGTCGCTGGCCGCCCGCTCCGCACTCCGCGGCGGGTAGACGCTGTCGACCTCGATACCGCCGGGCACGCGCTCCCACCACCGTTCACGCGACGATCCGCGCGAGGCGTCTTCACGCACGAAACCATGCTTCTCGAGCTGGCGGAGGTGGTAGCTCATCGATCCGCTCGACTCGCCGAACCGCTCGGCGAGTCCGCTCGACGTGTTCGGCCCGTAGGTCGAGAGTGCGTCGAGAATGCGCACGCGGAGCGGATGCGCCAGCCCTTTGAGGCTGGTCATGTCGATCGAGCGGTTCGGTGCGACGACCGGGTGTTCATCCATGATCCAAAGATACCTTTGCAAAGACTTCTTTGCAAGCAAAGTGTTGCAAAGGGTTCTTTGGCTGCGAATGCAGGGATTCGCCGAATGCGCAACGCCTCACCCGAGGGCACAGAACTCCGTACGGTGAGGGGATGAGCGACACCAGCACGGGCATCCAGCACCACACCGTCGTGATCATCGGCGGAGGCAACGCGGGCCTGTCGGTCGCGGGGCGGCTGCGCCGCTACGGGGTGCAGGATGTCGCGGTCATCGAACCCCGCGAGACGCACCTCTACCAGCCGATGTTCTCGCACATCGCGGGAGGAACCGCCCCGGCCGGCCTCGCCACGCGCCCGCAGGAGTCGGTCATCCCTCGGGGCGTCAGCTGGATCAGGGCCCGGGTGGGCAGCATCGACCCCGAGGCGAAGACGGTGACCCTGGCATCCGGGCGGAGCATCAGCTACGGGCAGCTCGTGGTGTGCCCGGGCATCCAGAAGGACTGGGATGCCGTGCCCGGCCTCGTGGAGGCCATGGAGTCACCCGCCGGTATCTCCAACTATGAGTTCGGGTACGCCCAGAAGGCCTGGAAGGTGCTGAGCAGCACCCGCACGGGCACTGTGGTCTTCACGCAGCCCGCCGGGCCCGCCACCTGCGCCGGCGCCTCGCAGAAGCCGATGTACCTCGCCTGCGATCACTGGCGGGAGACCGGCGTGCTGAAGGACATCAGAGTCGTGCTCGTCGTGCCCACGCCGACCCTCTTCGGCATGTCGATGATCGACAGGGAGCTCGAACGGAAGGTCGCCGAGTACGGAATCGACGTCAGGTACAGCAGCGAGCTGGCGGCGGTGGATGCCGCGCAGAAGTCGGTCGTCGTGAGCGGGCCCGGCGGCAGTGCCGAGCGACTCGCCTACGACGTGCTCCATGCCGTACCGCCGCAGTCGGCGCCCGACTGGCTGGCCCAGACGGGGCTGGCCGACCCCGCCAGCCCCGGCGGATTCATCGAGGTCGATGCACTGACGCTCCGGCACGCGCGGTATCCCGACGTCTGGGCGCTCGGCGACGCAGCCGCCACGATCAACTCGAAGTCGGGCGGGGCGCTTCGCCAGCAGACCCTGGTGCTGGCGAAGAACCTCGCGGCCGCGCTGAAGGGCAAGCCCTTGCCCCAGGTCTACAACGGCTACTCGGTGTGCCCGTTCACGGTTTCGCGGACGACAGTGGTGTTCTCGGAGTTCGACGACCGCTACCGGCCGAAGCCGACCATCCCGTTCTGGAAGGGCCTGGCGAAGGAGCGGAGGGCCACCTTCATCGCCGACCGGTACGTTCTGCCCTGGGTGTACTGGAACCTGATCCTCAAGGGCCGAGCCTGACGGGGCTGCGCCTCACGCGGCTGTACCTCACGCGGCTGTACCTGACGCGGCTGTGCGTCAGCCCATCATCTTCGCGAGCAGCCCGGCGGGTGTCGCGTCGCGGGTGAGGAGCTCGGCGGTGGCGCGTCCGCCGGCGAGTGTGTAGACGCGCGAGGTCAGCATGAGCAGTTCGTCGAGGTCGTCAGACGCGAGGAGCACGGCCGTCCCCCCGGCGGCCAGCTCGACGATGAGGTCACGCACCACAGCCACCCGTGCGGCGTCGAGCGCGGCGGTCGGATGATCGAGCACGACCACGACGGGTCGCTGGCCGAGTGGCAGGTCGAGCCAGGTGCGCAGTGCGTCGAGGTGGCGCCGGGCTCCTGCCGGCCATCCGGCACCGTCTGCCAGATCGCCGGCCCCGGTGGATCGCGCGGCGCCGGCGCCTCGTGCTGCCCCGGCCCCGGCCGATCCCGCTGCCAAACCCGCCGCGCCCCGCCGGCCCACGAGCGCCGAGATGCCGCCGAGCCCGAACGCGGGCGCATCCGTCGTGCGGTAGTCGCGATCCCGGTCGACGAGACCGAGGCGAGCCAGGCGGGCCAGCATCCCCGAGGAGATGCGCGACGGGATGCCGCCGATGAGGTTCAGGTCGTATTTGATGTTCGCCGCCGTCGAGAGCCCCACGCCTCCCGCGACCGACTCCTGGGGCGTCGCGGCATCGAGCGGCCGGCCGTCGACCAGCATCGTTCCGCTCACCCGGGAGCTGAACGTGCGCCCGAAGAGGCTCAGGGCCAGCTCGCTGATGCCCGACCCCTCGAGCCCGGCCAGCCCGACGATCTCCCCGCGCCGGGCTGTGAGCGAGACATCCTGCACCACGCTGCGCTCGGTGTCGACAGGGTGCTGGGCGGTCCACGACGCGAGTTCGAACACCACCGGGCCGGACTCCAGCTCCTCGTGCTGGGGCCGCGGGGTGACCGTGATGTTCGCCGTCATGTGACGCACGAGCTGTTCGGTCGAGGGCGTGTTCGCTGTGAGTGCGACCGTCTCCACGGCGGCACCCCGCGAGAGCACCGTGACGCCCGACGCCACCTGGCGCAGCAGATCGAGACGGTGGGAGGCGATGACCACGGTGACCCCCTCGGCGGAGAGCCGCCGGATGCCGCCCGCGACGAGGGCGAGGCCTGGGGCATCCAGACCGGTGAACGGCTCGTCGAGCAGCACGACCGAGCGTTCAGCGATCAGGCAGCGGCAGAACTCGACGATCCAGCGCTCGGCCCGGCCGAGGTCGCCCGCGCGGCCGGCCGGGTCGACCGCTCCGCCCAGGCCGAATCGGGTGAGCAGGTCGGCGGTGTTGGCGTTCATGCGGCCGAACCGCACGAAGCCGCCGGCCGATGTCTCGTGCCCGAGGTAGATGTTCTCGGCGACCGAACTGTGCGGCACGACGGCGGGCTCGCCGCGGATCACTCGCACGCCAGCCGCCGCGGCCTCAGCAGAACTCCCGAATCGGCGCGGTATTCCGCCGATCGTGAGTGTTCCGTCGGCGACCGGCAGAAAGCCGCTGATCACGGCGAGCACTTCGGATGCCCCCGACAGGTTCTCGCCGAGGATGCCGTGCACGCTGCCGCCCGACACCCCGAACGACACAGAACGGATGCCCGTGCCGGCCGCCGACCTCGCTGAGACGGAACTCAGGAGGAGGGACGGGCCGTGCACGGGCATCCGTTTCAGACTACGTGTTGAGGAGTTGGCCGACTCAGGCGCGGCGGATCAACGACCGCCCGAGCGACGCTTGTTGTAGACGTCGAAGGCGACGGCGAGCAGCAGCACGAGGCCCTTGACGGCCTGCTGCCACTCGATGCCGATACCCATGATCGACATGCCGTTGTTCAGCACACCGATGATGAGACCACCGATGATGGCGCCGCCGATGGTGCCGACGCCGCCGGTGACTGCCGCGCCACCGATGAAGGCGGCGGAGATGGCCTCGAGCTCGAAGCCGTCACCGGCTTTCGGGCCGGCGAGGTTCAGGCGGGCGGTGAAGACGAGACCGGCGAGGGCAGCGAGCACGCCCATGTTCACGAACAGCCAGAACGTCACGTTGCGGGTCTTGATGCCCGACAGCTCGGCGGCGTGCAGATTGCCACCAATCGCGTAGATGTGACGGCCGAAGACCGAGCGGCCCATGACCAGGCCATAGATCAGGATGAGCACCGCGAGGATGATCAGCGTGACCGGGATGCCCTTGAAGGTGGCGAGCGCGTAGGCGAAGAGCAGGATGACGATCGAGACCAGCACGAGCTTGCCGACGTACCAGCCGATGGGCTCCACGGCCTGGCCGTAGCTCTGGCGGCCGCGGCGGGTGCGCACCGACTGGACGATCAGGGCGATGATCGCGATCACCGCGACACCCATGGTCAGCGGGTCGACGTCGAGGTTGCCGAAGACGTTCGTCAGGAACCCGTTGCCGATGGCGCGGTACTCCTCGGGGAACGAGCCGATGTTGGCGTTGCCGAGCACGACGAGCGCGAGACCACGGAAGATGAGCATGCCGGCCAGCGTCACGATGAACGCCGGTATGCCCACGTAGGCGATCCAGAAGCCCTGCCACGCTCCCACGGCCGCACCGATCAGCAGCGACAGGATGATGGAGAGCCACCACGGCAGGCCCATGTTCACGGCGAAGACACCGGAGACGGCGCCGACGAAGGCGGCGACGGATCCGACCGACAGGTCGATGTGGCCCGCGACGATGACCATCACCATACCGATCGCGAGAATCAGGATGTACCCGTTCTGAACGATCAGGTTCGAGACGTTCTGCGGGCGGAGCAGCACGCCGTTGGTCAGGATCTGGAACACCACGACCACGAGCACGAGGGCGATGAAGATGCCGTTCTTGCCCAGGTCGCTCAGAACGTGGCTGAGAGCGGTGGTGAACTTGTTCTCGACCGGGTTGACCCGGCCACCGGCGGCCGTGTCGTCTGACGGCTTCGTTTCGAGGTTGGACATCAGGCGCGTTCCTTTTCCATGGTCATGTACTTGATCAGTGTTTCGGGGGTGGCTTCTGCGATGGGCAGTTCACCGGTGATGCGGCCTTCGGCGATGGCGTAGATCCGGTCGCAGATGCCGAGGAGTTCTGGCAGCTCGCTCGAGATGACGATGATGCCCTTGCCCTCGGCGGCGAGCTTGTTGATGATCGTGTAGATCTCGTACTTCGCGCCCACGTCGATTCCGCGGGTCGGCTCGTCGAGGATGAGCACGTCAGGGTCGGAGTAGATCCACTTGCTCAGCACGACCTTCTGCTGGTTGCCACCGGACAGCTTGCCGACCTTCGAGAGCACCGAGGGTGCCTTGATGTTCATCGACTTGCGGTAGCCGTCGGCGACCTCGTACTCCTTGTTGTCGTCGACGAGCCCGGCGCGTTCGAGCTTCTTAAGCGAGGCCATCGAGATGTTGCGCTGGATGTCCTCGATGAGGTTGAGCCCGTAGAACTTGCGGTCCTCTGTGGCGTACGCGAGGCCGTTGTCGATGGCCTCCGACACGGTGCGGGTCTTGATCTCGACGCCGTGCTTGTAGACCTGGCCGGAGATCTTCGTGCCGTACGAGCGGCCGAACAGGCTCATCGCGAACTCGGTGCGCCCGGCGCCCATGAGGCCGGCGATACCGACGATCTCGCCGCGCTTCACGTTCAGGTTCACGTTGTCGACCATGATGCGGTTCGGGTCTTGCGGGTGGTACGCGGTCCAGTTCTCGACGCGCAGGATCTCCTCGCCGATGTGCGGGGTGTGGTCGGGGTAGCGGTGTTCGAGGTCGCGGCCCACCATGTCCTTGATGATGCGTTCCTCGGTCACGTCGGTCTTGGCGATCGTCTCGATCGCCTTGCCGTCGCGGATGACTGTGACCGTGTCCGAGATCTTCTTGATCTCGTTGAGCTTGTGGCTGATGATGATCGACGTGATGTTCTGGCCCTTGAGCGAGAGGATCAGGTCGAGGAGGTGGTCGCTGTCCTCGTCGTTGAGGGCTGCGGTCGGCTCATCCAGGATCAAGAGCTTCACCCGCTTGGAGAGCGCCTTCGCGATCTCGACGAGCTGCTGTTTGCCGACGCCGAGCTCACGCACCTTCGTGGTGGGGTTCTCGCGGAGGCCCACCCGGGCGAGGAGTTTGGATGCTTCGGTGTTGGTCTTGTTCCAGTCGATCAGGCCGAAGGCGCCCTTGATCTCGTTGTTGAGGAAGATGTTCTCGGCGATCGAGAGGAACGGGCTGAGAGCCAGCTCCTGGTGGATGATGACGATGCCCTTGGCCTCGCTGTCCCGGATGTCGCGGAACTCCATCGTCTCGTTCTCGAACACGATGTCGCCCTCGTAGGTTCCGAAGGGGTAGACCCCGCTCAGCACCTTCATCAGCGTCGACTTGCCGGCCCCGTTCTCGCCGCAGATCGCGTGCACTTCGCCGCGAGCCACGGCGAGCGTGACGTTCTGCAGCGCCTTGACGCCGGGGAACGTCTTCGTGATGCTGCGCATTTCCAGGATATTGGTGGTCACAACATCTCTTCCTCTAAAAGTGTGGGGGTGGTGCGGGTGTGGCCCGGCGCAGGGCCGAGCCAGGGTACGTGCTCAAACTGCCGAGCCAAAACCGGCCCGGCGTTCTGTCACGGCTCGCGGATCGAGCCGTGACAGAACTGCCTCATTGGAACTAGCCGTTGATCTGCGCGTCGGTGTAGTAACCGCCGTCGATCAGGACCTTCTTGATGTCACCCTTGGTGACGACGACGGGCTGCAGCAGCTCGGCCGGAACGACCTTCTTGCCGTTGTCGTACGTCTTGTCGTCGTTCGTCTCAGGCGTCTTGCCCTCGAGCACAGCGCTGGCCATGGCCACAGCGACCTTCGCGAGCTCGCGAGTGTCCTTGTAGATGGTCGAGTACTGCTCGCCGCCGTTGATGGCCTTGACCGAGTCGAGCTCAGCGTCCTGGCCGGTGATGATCGGGAACGAGGCGCCGACGGTGTAGCCCGCCGAGGTGACGGCGGAGATCAGGCCGCGCGAGATTCCGTCGTAGGGCGACAGGATGCCGTTGACCTTCGTGGTGCCGTCGGAGTACGTCGACGTGAGGATGTTCTCCATGCGGGACTGGGCGGTTGCCGGGTCCCAACGGAGGGTGGCGACCGTGTTGAAGTCGGTCTGGCCGCTCTTCACGACAAGGGTGCCCTTGTCGATGTAGGGCTGCAGGACAGCCATCGCGCCCTTGAAGAAGAACGTGGCGTTGTTGTCGTCGGGGCTACCGGCGAACAGCTCGATGTTGAACGGACCGGCGACTCCGGTGTCCTTGCCACTGGCGTCGAGGATGCCGAGACCGGTGAGGAGCGAGGTGCCCTGCTCGGTGCCGACCTTCTCGTTGTCGAACGTGGCGTAGTAGTCGACGTTCTCCGAGTCACGGATCAGGCGGTCGTAGGCAATGACAGGAATGTTGTTGTCTTTGGCGTTCTGGAGCGTGTTGGTCAGCGTGGTGCCGTCGATCGAGGCAACGATCAGGGCCTTGGCGCCCTTGGTGATCATGTTCTCGAGCTGGCTGACCTGGGTGGGGATGTCGTCTTCGGCGTACTCGAGGTCGACGGTGTAGCCGGCCGATTCGAGCTGCTGCTTGATGCTGTTGCCGTCGGCGATCCAGCGCTCCGACGACTTCGTCGGCATCGCGACACCGATGAGGCCACTGGCACCGGCGGCAGCGCCGTCGGTGGAGGAGCCTGATGAGCTGCCCGAGGAGCAGGCTGCGAGTGAAACCACCATGGCCGCGGAGGCCAGGAGGGAAAGTACAACTTTCTTCTTCACTGTGTTTCCTTTCGATTTGTGCATGTGGACTTCGTTGTCAGCAGGTGCTGGGTGAAGGTGATGCGGTGATCAGAGGCCCTGCGAGGTGCTGTGGTGGGCCTTGTTCCGGCGCGTTTCCCGTGGGGGAGTCACGCAGGTCTGGTGTCTCGCCGGAGGCGAGAAATCGTGGGGTGCGCGTGGCACGTGGGGTGCGCTGCGCGCGGTCGTGGTCACTGGAGAGCACCTTCCGGTGCCTGTCCGTAGACGTTCTGGTAGCGGGCGAAGAGTGCGTCGATGCTCTGCTGGGGCAGAGGGATGGGGTCACCGAGCTGGCGGGCGACGTGCACGGTACGCGCGACATCCTCGACCATGACGGCGGCCTTGACCGCATCGTTCGCGTCACGGCCGATCGTGAAGACACCGTGGTTCTGCATCAGCACGGCGCGGGAGCGGTGGCCCGTCAGCGTCTCGACGACGCCCACGCCGATCGAGTCGTTGCCGATGACGGCGAACGGACCGACCGGGATCGGGCCGCCGAACTCGTCGGCCATCGCGGTGATGACACAGGGGATCTCCTCGCCCCGCGCGGCCCAGGCCGTGGCGTAGGTCGAGTGGGTGTGCACGACGCCGCCCACTTGGGGCATGTTGCGGTAGATGTAGGCGTGCGCTGCGGTGTCGCTCGAGGGCTGCCGGTGGCTGCCGGGCGTCTCGGAGATCACGTCGCCGTCGAAGTCGCACAGGATCATGTTCTCGGGGGCGAGGTCGTCGTAGCGCATGCCGGACGGCTTGATGACGAACAGTTCGCGGCCCGGGATGCGGGCGGAGACGTTGCCGCTCGTCCAGGCGATGAGGCCGTAGCGGGTGAGCTCGGAGTGCAGCCGGGCGACGTCTTCACGGAGGCCTGCGATGAGCACTTCGGTCTCAGGGCCGTAATTCATGTCACGGACTCCTTCGTCTCGGATGTGGCTCACACGGGGTGTGTTCGTCAGGCTGGTGATCTGATGTGACGCCGTATGTGAACGGTCACATCGGGCTGGACTCATGTTAGCCACAAGCAGACAACGCCTGTCAAGCGCAAGTTGTCACAGTTCGGTAACTGCCGATGTGCAAGCTCGGTGGCATGCACTCCGGCAGGGTGAATCAGTTCAGAAACGGCTGGGCCCGGTGCTCTCGCGCACGATGAGCTCCGGGATGATCCCGCTCGGCGACTCACCGCCGAGCGGGCCGCCGCCGTTCAGCAGCAGCTCGATGGCGCGGCGGCCGAGCTCGCCGAAGTCCTGGCGCACCGTCGTGAGCGGAGGCCAGAAGTGCCGCGCCTCGGGGATGTCGTCGAACCCGACGATGCTGATGTCGCCGGGGATGTCGAGCCCAGCATCCCGGATCGCGTGCATCAGGCCGAGGGCCATCTGGTCGTTCGAGGAGAAGATCGCCGTGAAATCGCGCACCCGCAGCAGCTCCCGGCCGGCGAAGTAGCCGAACTCGGCGGTCCAGTCGCCGAGGATCGGCGCGGTAGCCGCCACATCGTGCTCGCTCATCTCCGTGAGGAAGCCGTGCATCCGGGCCTCGGCCTCGATCCAGTCCTGGGGGCCGGCGAGGTGGTAGATGTTGCGGTGCCCGAGTTCGATCAGGTGCCTCGTCGCCAGCCTCGCGCCCGCGATCTGGTCGACCGAGAGCGCGTGATCGGAGGTGCCCGTCGACTGCAGCGTCACGAACGGCACCGAGAGGTTCATCTGGGTGAAGGTGTCGAAGACACGCACCTGGGGTGCGATCACGACGAGCCCCTCGATGGCCTGGTCGAGCAGGTGGTTCAGGGCGCGCTCGATCGACTCGCGGTCGCTGCCGTCGAGGTTGACCGTGTTCACGAAGTAGCCCTCCGCCCGGGCCGCCTGCTCGATGGCGGTGATGCTCGAGGCGGGGCCGTACTGGAAGCTCGACGCCGAGATGATGCCGATGGTGCGCGAGCGGCTGGTGACCAGCATCCGTGCGGCCCGGTTGGGGCGGTACTGCAGGTCGTCCATGACCTGCTGGACGCGGAGTTTGGTCTCCTCGCGGAGGTTCGGGGAGTCGTTCAGCACCCGGGACACCGTCTGGTAGGACACCCCGGCAAGCCGCGCGACATCGCGGATGCTCGGGGCGCGGTTGCGGGTCGGGTCGGATGGCACGGGTTCATTATGCCCCCGCCCGCTCGGAGCCCGGCGCCCCGTGTGACAGTCACATACTCACCATCCGGGCCGGAATGTGTGAGACGATGCTGTTTTCGCCGACGAGACTGGTCCCCCACCGTGAGCTACACCCCCGCACCCGAAGAGCCGACGGATCCGAAGAATCCGAAGCGGCCCACGAACACGCGCATCGCGATCTGGATCGGCGTCGCGGCGGTGGGCCTCTACTTCCTCGGCACCGGCATCTTCGGCATTCTCACCGGCGGCAACTGACCCGCGCGCGCCGCGCGCGTACCCCGCCTGAACGGTTCCGCGGTGGTTTGTCGCTTCCGCGCCTGCGCGCGCACCCGCGGATGCGACAAACGGTAGCGCTTCCCCTAGGCCTGCTGGGACTGGCGGCGGGGGAGCTTCCAGCCGGGGCGCACGAAGTGGCAGGTGTAGCCGTTCGGGTAGACGTCGAGGTAGTCCTGGTGCTCGGGTTCTGCCTCCCAGAAGTCGCCTGCCGCGTCGACTTCGGTGACGACCTTTCCGGGCCAGAGGCCAGATGCGTCGACGTCCTCGATCGTGTCGAGCGCGGTGTTCAGCTGGGCGTCGTCGGTGTAGTAGATCGCCGAACGGTAGCTCGTACCGCGGTCGCCGCCCTGGCGGTTCTTCGTCGACGGGTCGTGGATCTGGAAGAAGAACTCCAGCAGGTCGCGGTAGCTCGTCTTCGCCGGGTCGAAGGTGATCTCGATCGCCTCGGCGTGCAGGCCGTGGTGCCGATACGTAGCGTTCTTTACGTCGCCACCGGTGTACCCGACGCGCGTCGTCACGACGCCCGGACGCTTGCGGATCAGATCCTGCATGCCCCAGAAGCAGCCGCCCGCGAGGATCGCCTTTTCGAATGTAGCCATGGTGTTGTCTCCTTTGCGTTCAACCTTTGGTACAACAGTCGGTTCGGCGCCGGTGTTCCGGCCGATGGCGCGCTTGCGGGGGCTCCCAGCGCGCACTCAGCCTGCGCTGCACCAGTCGGGTTGCGAGCCGGTGACGGTTCGGGGTGCCGCGGGGTCGTCGAGCGGGATGTAGGTTGTGGTTGTGGTTGTGGTTGTGGTTGTGGTTGTGGTTGTGGTTGTGGTTGTGGTTGTGGTTGTGGTTGTGGTTGTGGTTGTGGTTGTGGTTGTGGTTGTGGTTGTGGTGGCTGAGGTCGCTGCCGTTGCCGCCGTGGCATCCGCTGCCGTCGACGGGGACGTTTCCGTCGTGGCTGCCGTCTCCGCCACGGCGTAGCGGCCGTTGGCCGAGAGGCAGTACCGGATGATCGTGGTGCCCGCGGGCGCTGTGAACAGTGTCTGGGAGTCGGTGCCGTCGACCTTCTGCAGGCTCGTGTCGCCGGGGCCGGGTGCAACCACCGCGCCGGTGCTGTCGAGGGGCTCGGGCAGGAGGGCGCTGGCCCCGTCGGCGGCTCCGGCGAGCGCGAACGGCGCCGTCACGGGGGTGCCCGGCTGGGCGAAGTCGATCGTGGCTGCCGAGCCGCCCGACGCGGTCACGAGCGACTTCGTGTGCGGGAGGAAGCCCAGCAGGGCATCCGCCGTTCCGACCTGGACGGCGGCCGACGAGCCGTCGAGCAGGCCCAGGGCGTCGACGAGGAACAGAGCTCCGTCGGGGCGCTGCACCACGAGCGACGTGGTTCCGGGCAGGAAGGCCCACGACTTCACGTCGAGCAGCTCGTGATCCGGTCCGGTGACGGGGATCGAATAGACCTGGCCGAGTGTGGTGTCATAGATGTACAGCTGGTCTGCGGAGGTCGGGTAGAACGGCGACGGCGCGGCGCGGTAGGTGTAGCCGAAGAGGTTGCTCTTCACCGAGGAGGCGAGCCCGGTCACGGTTCCGGGGCCCGCCAGCTGCACGGGGATGGGGGCTGCTGATCCGTCGGGCGACACGATGTCGAGCAGGTCGTAGCCGTCGGTGTCCGGCGTCGCCACGACGAGTTTCGAGCCGATCGTGGTGAAGAGGCGGATGTCGGGTGCGCTGAAGACGGTCTCGCTGGCATCGCCGGTGAGGGAGGAGCGCACGATGCGGTCGTCGGTCGCCGCTGCGCCCGGCTTCGTACCCGGCACGAGGTACGACACCACGGCATCCGGAGTGGTGAAGGAGTAGGTGAACGTGGAGGTTGCATCCTGGGACGCGCTCCGCACGCCGGTCGCCGTCACGGTGTAGGTGGTGTTGTAGGCGAGCACGCTGCCGAACTCGACCTGGATGCTCGTCTGGTTCGTGGTCGTCTTCACCATCGCCGCGGGGCTCACGCTCACCTGCGCGTCGGTGATCGGCGCGATGACCTCGTTCGCCTGCAGGAGCAGCCGCTGGCCTGCGCGCTCGACGCTGGTCTGCACGTTCATCTGCGCGGTGGTCAGCCGCGGGCCCTGCGTGAGGTTCAGCAGGGCGAGGCCGGCCGCGAGCAGGGTGAAGACGGCGATGCTGCCGTAGAGGAGCATCCGGAACCGGCGTGCGGACGGCCTGCCGACGGGTACCGTTCCGGCCGCCCCTGCCTGGGTGGACGGCTGAGTGGACGGCTCAGTAGACATAGGGGTCTGAGGGCTGGGCGATGGCGGCGATCCGGTCGGGCTGCAACACGATCGATGCCGCGCTGAGCACGCTCGGGTCGGCGCCGAACGTGCCGTCGACGCTCACCCAGCTGTCGACAGGGTACGAACTCTGCCAGCCCGGCTGGTAGACGGCCACGCCGACGGGCTGGGCGTCTACCGCGCAGCAGGTCACCACGAAGCGGGCGACGAAGAAGACAGCGTCGGGGTCGTCGGCGTCGGGCGTCACGAACCCGGTGATACTCGCGGCCCGACCGCCGAAGTAGTCGAGCCCCACGCCCTGCCGCATGAGCAGCGACCAGTTCTTGACCGTGTAGGCGGAGGTGTCATCGGTGGTGCTGGCGGCCTGGGCGCTGGTGTTCCCGAGGGTGGCGGAGGAGCTGTTGAGGCTGCGCTGCTCGACCGTCGAGGAGGTCAGCGTCGACGGCGGAACCACGAGCAGGGTGGCCACGGCGGCCGCCACGACGGCGAGGCTCGCCGCGCTGCCGGCGAGCATCCAGAACCGTCTGCGGCGGCGGGGTCGGCCGCTCGGTGCGTTGCCGTTCAGCAGGCCGTCGTGGGTGACCGCATACGCGTGGCCGTCGTGGTCGTGCGCATCCGCGCGGTCGTGCCCGTGCCCGTCGTGCCCGTGCCCGTCGTCATCGGACGCCGGGACAACCGCGAACGCACCCACGATCAGCACCACGGCGATGGCCGCCATGATCAGGGTGAACACGTAGTAGCGCGGGTGGATGTACAGCCCGAGCTGCCCGGCGAAACCGAGCCGCACCGTGGCGACGACACCGATGAGGCTCAGGGCGAGACCCTGCCAGCGGGAGACGAGGCGGCTAAAAGACAAAGTTCACGGCCAATCCCAGAGTCGCAGCACACATCGCGATCAGGATACTCACCTGCACGAGGGTCTTTGCTGTGAACGTGGTGCGGAGCAGTGCGAGCATCTTCACGTCGATCATCGGGCCGAAGACCAGAAAGGCGACGATCCCGCCGGGTAGGAAGGTAGATCCGAACGACAGGATGAAGAACGCGTCCACGTTCGAACAGATGGCCACGACGAACGCGAGCAGCATGAGTGCCAGCACAGACCAGAGCGGGTTGCTGCCGAGCGCGACCAGCAGGTTGCGCGAGACGGCGACCTGGATGAGCCCGGCGATCCCGGCCCCGATGAACAGGGCGGGCATCATCGCGCTGGTCTCCGTGGAGAACTGCAGGAACGTGCGGCGCACGCGGCCGGTGCGGGGTGCGGCGGCATCTACAGCGCACGCCTCCTGGAACCCGGGCGTCAGCAAGGTCTCGGGCTGCGGGTGGCGGCTGAAGATCCAGCCGACCAGGTTGGCGATGAGAAGGCCGCCGACGATACGGGAGACGAGGATGCCGTCGTTCCAGCCGAATGCCTGGTAGGTCGTGATGATGGTGATCGGGTTGATGATCGGGGCCGCGAACAGGAACGTCATCGAATCCGCGACGGTGAGCCCGCTCATGATGAGGCCGCGGGAGAGTGGCACGTTCCCGCACTCGCAGACCGGCAGCAGCACCCCCAGTAGCGAGATGCTGAGCCGTCTCGCTGCGGGGTTCTTGGGCAGCCGCCTGAGCAGGAAGCCCTCCGGGAGCCACACCTGCACCAGGCTCGAGAGCACGATTCCGAGAAAGACGAACGGCAGCGACTCGATGATCACGCTGATCGAGAGAGTGACGAAGTCGCGGGCCGGGTCGGTCATCCATGCGGTCAGCTCAGGCGGTGCCAGCCACCGGATGCCGACCAGAACCAGCACCGCGGCGATGCCGATCAGCGGGGCGGGGTTGAACTCGGAACGGGTGAGATCACGAAGCGACGGGTTCGCCCCGTCGAACCGCAGCCCGTTCGGCGTTCTCGGCGCGCGGATGTCTCGGCGCGACGATTCGCTCGTGGGCAGACGTGACAGGGGACCCTCCCGAGGTTCGCCTCCATTGTAGGCAGGGCGTCGTAGGCAGGGCGCCGTAGGCAGGGCCGTCCTGGCCCCGCCGCCTGGCGTCAACAGGGCCGCCGCACACCTGTACGGAGTACAGTGGAGGCATGAGTGCGTCCACGGAAACCAAGACACGAGGGAAGTCCCGCGAGCGGCTGAGCCGCGGGGTGTTGACGGCCAGCGCGCTCGAGATCGCCGATCGCGAGGGGCTCGAGGCGGTCACGATCCGGCGGGTGGCGACTGACAATTCGGTCACGCCGATGGCGCTCTACTGGCACTTCGCCGACAAGGAGGCGCTCTTCGACGGTATCGCCGAGCGCATCTACGGGGAGGTGGCGCTTCCGGATCGCGTCGCCCCGTGGGATGTCGATCTGCACGCGGTGCTGGTTGCGGTGCTCGAGGCCCTGCGCGGGCATCCGCTGGTCGCGGAGATGGTGCCGTCGCGCATCATGAAGTCCGAGGCGGGCCTGGGGATCGCCGAGCGCGTGATCGGACTGCTGCGATCGGCTCGGTTCTCGCCGGCGGAGGCCGCTCAGACCGGGATGTTCCTGCTCTGCTCGCTGGTGGAGCTCGTGGCGATGGAGCCCGGGCAGGATGCCCAGGGGGATCCGGAGGCGCGGGACGCGCATCTGCGGAGCAAGCGCGCTGCACTCGAGTCGATGGACCCGAAGAAGTTTCCCGCCCTGCTCGATTCTGCGGAGTTCTTCCTGGTCTGCCCGAGCGAGGATGCCTACTTCGGCCGGGGCGTCGACTTTCTCGTGGCAGGCACCCGCGGCATCCAACCCGCCTGAGCGGCGGCGATGCCAGCCCCGCGGCATCCAGACCCGTCTTGCGCTCCTATACGTCGTAGATGTACGTTGTAAATGTACGACGTAGATGCGCGTCGTACGGGAGCGGAAGCAGGAACAGACAATGAGACAGAGCCCCTGGAGCACCCTCGTCGTGCTCGCGATAGCGCAGTTCATGGTGGTGCTCGACGTGACCATCGTGAACGTGGCGCTGCCGAACATGCAGAACGACCTCGGATTCGCTCCGGATGACCTGCAGTGGGTGATCAGCGCGTACACGTTGATCTTCGGCGGTTTCCTGCTGCTCGGCGGAAGGTCTGCCGACCTGATCGGGCGCCGGCGCGTCTTCGTGATCGGGCTCGTCGTCTTCGCGCTGTCATCGCTCGCGGCCGGACTCGCGACCTCGCCGTTCGAGCTGATCCTCTTCCGCGGGGTGCAGGGGCTCGGCGGCGCGATGCTCTCTGCGAGTGCTCTGACCCTCCTCACCGTGACCTTCGAGCACGGCCGCCGGCGGAACATTGCGCTCGGCATCTGGGGTGGACTCGCGGGTCTCGGTGGCACTCTCGGCGCGATCGTGGGCGGCGTTCTCGTCGACAGTCTCAGCTGGCGCTGGGTGTTCCTCGTGAACGTGCCGATCGGTGTCATCGTGATCGTCGCGGCGTTCCTCATCGTGCGGGAGAGCCGCGCGGAGATCACCGGCAGGCGCACCTTCGACATCGCGGGAGCGGTGCTCAGCACGACCGGGCTGCTCGCGATCATGCTCGGCGTGATCCGCGCAGAACCGCTCGGCTGGGGCTCGCCCGAGGTGATCGGGCTGCTCGCCGGGGGAGTGCTGCTGCTCGGCGCGTTCGTGCTGGTCGAATCGCGTTCGGCGGCACCGCTGATCCCGCTCCGGCTGTTCCGCACGCGGAGCCTGTCGTTCTCGGTGGTCGCGCTCGGCCTGAACAGCGCAGGGTTCCTCGCGATGTTCTTTTTGACGGCGATCTTCCTGCAGCAGGTGCGGGGGCTCTCGGCGCTCGACACGGGGATCGCGTTCCTGCCAATGGGTGTCGCGGCCATCGTGGGCGCGGTGGTCGCCTCCCGATTCGTGACCACCTTCGGCACCCGGCCGGTGCAGATCGTCGCCGCGCTCATCAGCGTGGTGGGGCTGGTGCTGCTGTCGGGGGCGGATGCGCAGAACGACTATGCGACGAACCTGCTGCCCGGGCTGGTGCTGTTCGGGCTCGGCATCACGGCGATGGGGGTTCCGGCGCAGGTGGCGGCGCAGTCGAAGGTGCACCGGAACGACGCCGGTGCGGCATCCGGAGTGCTGAATGCGGGGTACCAGGTCGGCGGTGCGCTGGGGCTGGCCGTGATCACCACGCTGGCGACGTCGCACATCGCGGATGCGCTGGCCGGAGGCACGGCGCCGGTGGCTGCGGCGGTGGGCGGGTTCCAGTTCGGGCTGCTGGTGGCGGCGGTCTTCGCTGCCGCGAACATCGTGATCGCGGTGCTGTCGCCGTCGGTGAAGGTGACGGAGGCCGAGGCGACGGAGGCCGCGGAGCTCGAACCCGTCGCGATCTAGCGCGGCGCCCGCCGGGCGGGCGGCGTGCGTGCGCATCGCGACGAAGGGACGCAAAGTGTCGGAAAGCGCGGGCTTTGGAGCGCTTTGCGTCCCTTCGGTGATGTGGGGGCGTGGGGCGCGGTGCGCGGACTGGAGCGAGGGGCGGGGCGCAGCGCGTCAGGCGGCGGCCAGCGCGACGGTCGGCGAGACGCGGGTCGCGCGGCGGGCGGGCGCGAGCGACGCGAGCAGCGTGAGGAGCGCCGCCGCGACGGCGACAGTCGCCACGAGCTCGAGGGGCAGGGTCGGCGCCACGAGACCGGGACTTCCGGCGATGCCGCCGAGGAGCGACTGGGCGCCGGCCCAGCCGTAGAAGGTTCCGAGCGCCACGCCGAGCACGACCGCCGACAGGGTGAGGGCCGTGCTCTCGGCCACGATCATCCGCCGCAGCTGGCCGCGGGTGAATCCGAGGGCGCGGAGCAGTCCGAGCTCGCGGGTGCGCTGCAGCACACTCAGCGACAGCGTGTTCACGAGACCGACGGCCGCAAGGAGGGCGCTGAAACCCATCAGGGCCGAGAAGACGACGACCGTGCTGACGAGCATCCTGTCGACCCCCTCGTACACCTCGGGCTGGGCGGCCTGGGCCCTGCGGATCATCTGCTGGAAGCCGGCCGTCGCCACCGCGAACGTGGTGATCAGGGTCACACCGATCAGCACTCCGACGGTTGAGCGGGCGCTCCGTTCGGGGTTCCGAACCGCGTTCCGGGCGGCGAGCAGGGCTGTCGGCCCGCGCCCGAAGAGCCGGCCGACGGCGCTCAGGATGACCGGCAGCACCCGGTTCGCGCCCACGATCACTCCCAGGAACGACACGATGCCGCCGACCAGCGCCACGAGCACTCCCCGCGGGTCGCCGAGGCCGACGAAGACGCCTGCCGCGAGCAGGATGTCGCCCCCGAGGAAGAGCGCGAGAGCAACGGCGGCCCGGGCCGGCCCGCCCGCGGCTTCGCGCTGGTCGGAGGGCAGGGCGGCGGCGATCGCCTGGATCGGCGTCACGGCCAACACCCCGCGGGAACCCACCCACGATGCAGCCCAGGTCGTGAGCGCCACGGCGACCACGGGAATGCCGGCCACCGGGGTGAGGGGAGCGTAGGGCAGGTCGGGGAGCAACCCCGCAGCGACAGAGGTCCCGATCAGGAGGACCGTCACGACGGTGCCTCCCAGGGCCCCGAGTATCGACCCGGCCAGGCCGACGAGCAGCCCCTCGCGGGTGATGGATGCCCGTTCCGAGCGCGCGTGGGAACCGAGCAGTCGGCGCAGCGCAATCGCCCGGGTGCGACCGGCGATGATCGTCTGGAAGCTGTTGGCCGTGACGACGGCGCCCACGTACACCGCGATGCTGAGGAAGATGACGGCCGCGATCGACAGGATGGAGGCCACCGTCGCGCTGGCGCCGGTGACGTCGTCGGCGGCGATGGCGGTGGTCAGCACCGACACGGTCTCGAGGAGCGAGACACCGAACGCCGCGCTGAGGGCGGCGACGAGGATGCTCGGGGCGTGCTCGCGGAGCGGGCGGGCGGCGGTGGGGCGGGCGGCGGTGGTGCGGGCGGTGCCGGTGCGGACAGCGCCCGGTCGCGGGGAGGCGGCGCGGGGGTGGGCGGCGCCGCGGCGGGCGGCGCTCACGCGGCGACCTCGAGGTCGAGCATGAGGCGGCTGATCTCGTGCGCCGACGACGGCCCCCGGTCATCCACCACGCGCCCATCGGCGAGGAAGATGATGCGGTCCGCAAAACTCGCAGCGATCGGGTCGTGGGTCACCATCGCGATGCTCTGCCCGTGTTCCCGGCTCGCGCTCGTGAGCAGCCCGAGCACATCGCGGCTCGTCTTCGAGTCGAGGTTGCCTGTGGGCTCGTCGGCGAAGATCAGTTCCGGTCGGGTGACCAGCGCGCGGGCGATCGCTACCCGCTGCTGCTGCCCGCCCGACAGCTCGTGCGGGCGGTGGCCGAGCCGCGCGGTGAGCCCGAGGGAGTCGACCAGCGCGAGCATCCGCGCCGTCTCGGCAGCGTCGGGCCGGTGACCGTCGAGCTCGTACGGCAACAGGATGTTCTGCTGCACGTCGAGCGTCGGTACCAGGTTGAACGACTGGAAGACGAACCCGATCCGGCGTCGGCGCAGCAGGGTGAGCGCACGATCGTCGAGCCGGGTGATGTCGGTTCCGCCGAGGAAGACGGTTCCGGATGTCGCGCCGTCGAGCCCGGCCATGATGTGCATCAGCGTCGATTTGCCCGATCCGCTCGGTCCCATGATCGCCGTGAAGCTGCCGGACTCGAGCCGGAGGGTGACGTTGCGGAGTGCGCTGACCGCGGCGGAGTCGGCTCCGTACGACTTGCTCAGGTTCAGAGTCTCGGCGATCGGCGCCCGGAGCGCGGCGTTCAGGTGCTGGCGGGCCGGAACGGGCGGGGTGAGGGTTTCTGGGGTCATTCTCCGACCATAGGAAAGGGACTCATGCGCCGAATCGCTCGAAGGGATGACCGGGGTCAGCCAGAGGGATGATTCGGAGGTTCAGCCGGCCAGGCCGTGCTCGTAGGCGAAGACCACGAGCTGCACGCGGTCGCGGAGCCCCAGCTTGCCGAGCACGCGGCTGAGATGCGTCTTCACGGTGGCCTCGCTCACGAACTCGTCGGACGCGATCTCGGCGTTGCTGAGTCCGCGCGCGACCTGGCTGAAGATGGCGCGCTCCCGCACGGTCAGCGAATCGAAGGCCGACGGCGGTGGGGTCTTCGCCGAGCCGGCCGTGAAGTGGTCGAAGAGTTCGCGCGTCGCCGAGGGGGCGATCACGGCGCTGCCGCTGTGCACCATCCGGATCGCCGAGAGCAGAAAGGCGGGCTCGGCGTCCTTCAGCACGAAGCCGCTCGCCCCACTCCGGATGGCGCGCGCGGCGGCCTCGTCGAGGTCGAAAGTGGTCAGCACGATGATGCGCGGCCGTGCAGCACCCCGGGCATCCGCTGCGGCCAGGATGTGCTGGGTCGCCTCGATGCCGTTCATTCCGGGCATCCGCACGTCCATGAGGATCACGTTGGGGTGAACCACGGCCGCAAGCTCGACACTCGAGGCTCCGTCGGCGGCCTCACCCACAAGCAGCAGGTCGGGCTGGCTGGCCACGAGCATCCGGAGCCCGGAGCGGAAGAGCGCCTGGTCGTCGACGAGCGCGACGCGGATGACCACGGGGTCGCTCACGCGGTGACCGCCCGACTCGGTGTCGGCTGGAGTCCTGTCGTGGCTGCGGGAATCGGCAGCTGGGCTGAGACCACGAAGAGCGTGCCCCGTGGTGCGGCGGCGAGCACGCCGCCGGCGAGGGTCGCGCGCTCGATCATGCCGGGGATGCCGTGGCCTGGGCCGGCGGCCGGTTCGGGCGCTGCGCCGGTGGAGGGGGTCGCCAACGCCGAATCGGCGCCCACGCCTACGCCTGCGAGCGGGTTCGTGCTCGTCACGGTCACCCACAGCTCCTCCCGGCCCCAGTCGAGCGCGACGACCACGGGTTTCGCCCGGTCGGCGTGCCGGAGCGCGTTCGTCAGCGCCTCCTGCACGATGCGGTAGACGGCGAGCTCGCGGGGGGAACCGAGGGGCGCGGAGACACCGCTCGTGCGGAGCTCGACCGTGAGCCCCGTCGACCCGAACTGGCGGGCCAGGTCATCCAGCTCGCCGAGTCCCGGTTGCGGTCCGCTCGGCTCGTTGTGCCGGAGCTCGCCGAGCAGCACCCGGAAGTCGGCGAGCGCCCCGCGTGCGGTGCTCGCTATCGTGCTCAGTGACTCGTCGACGAGGTTGTGCCCATCCCGCGGGTTCGCGATCTGATCGTGATGTATGCCTGATGAGGCATGCAGGTAGCGGGCGCCGTCGGCCTGGGCGATCACCACGGCAAGCGAGTGCGCGACGATGTCGTGCATGTCCCGGGCGATGCGGTTGCGCTCCTGCTCGACGATGACCGCCTGTTCGGCGAGGAGCCGGTCGTTCTCTGCCGCCTGCTGGGCCGTGCGGCTCGCCTCCGAGCGGGAGAACGCTCGCGTCAGCACCCCCAGTACCCAGCTCAGGATGAACACCGCCACCGCACCGGTGAAGACGATCAGAGTGCTCTCCGCCACCGTCGCGAGTTCGCCGTTCAGACCGGCACGGAGGCCCTGGTAGATGACCGAGGGCGTCGCATAGGTGAGCAGTGCGGGAATCGTCACTGTGTAGAGCGTCGCGAGTGCGGCCCCGACGAACGTCGACGCGAAGCCGAGCCAGCGCAGCACGCTGGGACCGTAGGCGGCGCTCGAGTAGAGCACCGGGAGGATGGCGAGGTCGGCGAGGCCCGGATCCTGCCGCAGCAGCATCTGGAGCACGGCGACCAGCCACGCGAGGATGAGCGCGAGCGGCGGACTGAACCGGCGGAGCGCGAGAGCGACGCCCATCCCGAGGGCCACCCCGGCGTCAGCGAAACCCACGTAGCCGGACTGGGCCGTGTAGGCGAGCGCCACAACGACGAGAAGTGCGGCCACGCCGATGTCTGTTCCCAGCTGGCGGGAGGTGAGGGCGCGGATCATAAGAACACCGTAGGCGGCGCGCGGGGGCGCGGGGCGGCCACGCGGGGGATTCCGCATTATGGGCGGGCCGAAATCGTCCTTCCGATGGAGGAATCCCACCCGGCTGTGGGAGGTTGGAGGAAGCGTGCGCGGGTGACCGCGCCACGCACTGACACGCCATGCACTGACGAAGGAGAACCATGATCACCGCCACGCTCGAACTGCGACTGAAGCCCGAAGCCGTCTCCGGATCGGAGGGCCTCATCCGCACGGTGCTCACCCAGACTCGCGCTCGCGAGGGCAACCTCGGCGTCGACGTCCTCATCGACCGCGACGACTCCACGCATGTGACGGTCGTCGAGCGCTGGGAGTCGATCGAGGCCGACACCGCGTACCGCGCCTGGCGCCAGACCGACGAGGGAAAGAGCGAGCTCGGCACGATCCTGGCGGGGCCGCCCGTGCTGTCGATCTACGAGACGTCGTTCTCGCTCTAGGTACCGGTACGGTACCGGCGCCGGCTCCAACTCGGCACGGGCGCGTCAGCCGATGCGCGGGGCCGCCTCGAGCAGGCGGCGGGTGTACTCGTGCGCCGGGCGGGCGAACACGTCGGCGCTCGGGCCCGTCTCGACGATGCGTCCGTCGAACATCACCGCCACCGTATCGCTCATGTGCTGCACTACGCCGAGGTCGTGCGAGATGAAGAGGTAGCTCAGGCCGCGCTCTTGTTGCAGTTCGTCGAGCAGGTCGAGCACCTGTGCCTGCACCGACACGTCGAGGGCGGAGACGGGTTCGTCGCAGACCAGGATCTGCGGATCAGGCGCCAGCGCCCGCGCGATCGCCACGCGCTGGCGTTGCCCACCCGACAGGTGCAGCGGCCTGCGGTCGGCGAGGGCGGTCGCCAGCCCGACGGAGTCGAGGAGCTCGGCGATCGACCGGGCGAGAGCGGCCCGCCCCCCGGCTCCGCTGGCGCTCCGGCCTGACGTGAGCGCGTCGGCGAGGATCTCCCGCACGTTCCTGCGAGGGTCGAACGAGCCCAGCGGATCCTGGTAGATCGCCCCGATCCTCCTCCGCTCGGGGCGGCGCAGGCGTTCGTTCAGGATGCTCCACGGAGCGCCTCCGAGGGTGACTGTTCCGGCATCCGGAGCCGTCAGCCCGAGCGCGAGGCGGGCGGTCGTCGTCTTGCCCGAGCCGGACTCACCGACGAGCCCGAGGGTGCGCCCGCGCTCCAGCACGAACGAGACGTCGTCGACGACGACGCGTCGCGACCCGTCAGGACTTCGGTAGCTCTTCGACAGCCCCCGGGCCTCGAGCGCGGCACTCCCTGCGGGCATCGTGTCTCCCGCACCTCCCAGACCGCGCGAAGGGGCCGAAATCGTTCCACCCCGGGTGTCATCCGACGATTCGGGTCCCTTCGGTGACGAGCCCACGCTGCGATCGTGTTGGGCGGTCGGCGCGGTGGCCGCGGGGGTGGGGGTAGGGGCCAGACGCGTGCCGCGTGGGCGCCCGGCCGGCACGGCGCGGATGAGAAGCCGGGTGTACTCGTGCTGCGGGTCGCCGAGAACCTGCGTAGCGGGCCCCTGCTCCACGATGCGCCCGTCTGTCATCACGGCGATCGTGTCGGCGATACGACCGACCACCGCCAGGTCGTGGCTGATCAGCAGGATGCCCGTGCCCTCGCTCTTCAGTCGCTCGAGCAGCCGCAGGATCTGCTCCTGCACCGTGGTGTCGAGGGCCGTCGTCGGTTCGTCCGCGATCAGGAGCGGCGGTTCGAGGGCGATCGCCGACGCGATGAGCGCCCGCTGCCGGAGTCCGCCCGAGAGTTCGCCGGACCGTTGCCGCGCGCGCAGGTGCGGTTCGGGAACACCCACATCGGCGAGCACCCGCAGCACGCGTGCGCTCCGCTCCGACGGCGTGAGGCGGGTGTGCAGGCGCAGGGCATCCGCGATCTCCCGCCCCACCGTGCGGAGCGGGTCGAGGGAGACGAGGGCATCCTGCAGCACGAGCCCCACGTCGGCACCCCGCATCGCCCGCAGCTGGCGGTTCCCGAGGGTGAGCACGTCACGGGAGCCGACCCTGAGGCGATCGGCGGACACGTGTGCGCTGTCGCCTGCGAGGCCCAGGATGCTGCGTGCCGTCACGCTCTTGCCCGACCCCGATTCGCCCACCAGCGCGAGGCACTGCCCGGGTTCGATGCGGAAGCCGACCCCGTCGACGACCTGGGTGCTCGCGCGCCCGGTGCGGAACGCGACGCGAAGGTTCTGCACGTCGAGCACGGCGGCACGCTCGCTCATCGCCACGGCATCCTGCTCGCTCATCACCGCTCCCGGTTCCGGCGCTGGAGGCCCCGCCCGAGTACCGTCGCCGACGCCGCTGCCAGCACCACGAACGCCCCCGGGAAGAACGTCAGCCACCACGCAACACTGATGTACGTTCGCCCCGCCGACAGCATCGCGCCCCATTCCGCCGCGGGCGGCACCGCCCCGAGCCCGAGGAAGCTGAGCGCCGCCGCCCACACGATCGCCTGCCCGACCCCGAGCGTCGCGAGCGCGAACAGCCCGGCTGCCACGTTCGGCAGGATGTGCCGGCGGAAGATCTGCGCCGGGCTCCGCCCGAGCACCGTCGCGGCCTCGATGTACCCCGATCCACGGATCGAACGGATCTCGGACCGGACGATCCGCGCGTAGCCGGGCGCCGTGGCGAGCCCCACGGCGATCGTCGACGTCGCCACTCCCGGCCCGAAGATCGTGATGAACAGCAGCGCGAGCAGCAGCCCCGGGAACGCGAACAGCACCTCGAGCAGCCGGTTCACGCCGAAGTCGACGGCGCGTGGGCCGAGGCCGGCGAGGGAGCCGAGGATGACCGCCAGCACCAGCCCGATCCCGGTCGCTGCCACGCCGATGAGGAGCGACGACCGCGCTCCGTAGACCACCCGGGTGAAGATGTCGCGCCCGGACTCGTCGGTGCCGAACCAGTGCCGGGGCGACGGCGGGGTGAAGGCGTCGGCCGGGGCGATTCCGAGCGGATCGGTCGCGGTGAGCAGGCTCGGGGCGAGAGCGGCGACGAGCAGGAAGATCAGTACGAGAGCGGCGACGATCTCCCCGCCGTGCAGGTGGCCGAGGATCAGGCGGAGGTGGCGGGTTCCGGATGCACGACCATCCGTTTCGCGCCGGCCGGGGCCGGGTTTCCCACCGGTCCCCGCCGTTGACGGCAGCAGCGGCGCGCCCGCTGAGCCGCTCACCGGTCGCCGCCCTGCTGGCGCAGCCGTGGGTCGGCGATCCGATCGGCCAGATCCGTCGCGATCGTCACGACGATGTACACCAGCGCGACCACCATCACCACGCCGATGACGACAGGAATGTCCCTGATCAGCACGGCATTCAGTAGCGTGCGGCCGAGCCCGGGGCGGGCGAAGACGGTCTCCACGACGACAGCACCGCTGATGAGCGATCCGAACGCCCAGCCCGAGAGGCTGATCGCGGGCAGGGCGGCATGCCGGAGCGCGTGGATGAGCCGCACCCCGGTCTCGCTCTCACCCCGGGCTCTCGCCGAGACGGTGAACGGGGCATCCAGAGCGTTCAGCACCGACTCGCGCATGAGCTGCCCCAGGAACCCGGCCAGCGGGATCGCCAGCGTGAGCACGGGCAGCACGAGGCCCGGGATGCCCGGCGTGCTGATCGCCGGAAGCCAGCCCAGCCCCACGCTGAACGGCAGGATGAGGATCGTGCCGAGCCAGAAGTTCGGCACAGCGGCGGCGACGATCTCGAGCACGGTGGAGACGGCGGCAGCGACGCGCCCGCCCCGGGTCGCCCACAGTGCGAGCGCGATGGCGAGCAGCCAGGCGACCGCGAGCGAGATCACGGTGAGCACCAGTGTGCTGCCGAGGCCGTCGAGGATGACCTGCCCCACCGGCACCTTCAGCGCGTACGACGTGCCGAAGTCGCCGGTCGCGAGCCGCCCCAGCTCGTGCAAGTACTGGGTGAACAGGGGCTGGTCGAGCCCGAACTCGGCGCGCGCCTGCGCGAGCGCTTCGGGTGTGGCCCGGGAGCCTGGCCCGCCGAGGATCGCCTCCGCCGGGTCCCCCGGGATCAGCCTGATGCCGAAGAAGATCAGCGTGGCCACGGCCCACAGCACGAACACGGCCCCCGCGACGCGTGTCGCGGCCCACCGCACCGCGCGCCAGACCCCGCCGCCGCGCTCGTGCGGGCGCGAGTGCAGCGCTTCCGCTCCGCCCGCACTGCCGGGGCCCGGCGAACCGGCGGCGTCGGCGAGGAAAGTCACCCTCCGAGCCTAGGCGCTCGCCACGGCCCGGCGGCTACCCGCGCGGATGTCTGGGCTCCCTCCGGAATGCGCTGGGCCAGACCCGCGCCGTTGTGGCCGCGGTTCGGCCCCGCGCATTCCCTATTCGACCGTTCGCGCGTGCGCGTGCGGGTGCGCGAGCGTGTGCGTGGGCTCAGCGGGAGCGGCGGCTGCCGACGGGGCCCTCGACGATGGCGGCGATCTCTGAGGTGGTGACCTTATCGTGGGCCGCGTCCGCGGGCGTGCCCGCGGCATCCAGCACCGGCTCGGCGTCCTCCGCGCTCATCGTCGCCTCATCGAAGGGGAGCTGGCGGGAGAGCACCGCGCGCACGCGCTCGTGGTCGATCTGCTTCGTCCAGGTGCCGATCAGGATGGTCGCCACCGCGTTCCCGGTGAAGTTCGTCAGCGCGCGGGCCTCCGACATGAAGCGGTCGATGCCGACGATCACGCCGACGCCGTTCACGAGGTCGGGGCGGTGCGCCTGGAGGCCGCCGGCGAGGGTGGCGATTCCGGCACCGGACACCCCGGCGGCACCCTTCGAGGCGATCATCATGAACAGCAGCAGCGAGATCTGCTCCCCGATGCTCAGCGGCGTGCCCATGGCGTTTGCGATGAACAGCGACGACATCGTGAGGTAGATCGCCGTGCCGTCGAGGTTGAACGAGTATCCGGTGGGAACCGTGATGCCCACGACCGACCTGGTGACGCCCACGTGCTCCATCTTCGCGATGAGGCGCGGTAGCGCGACCTCGCTCGACGACGTCGACACGATCAGCAGGTACTCCCGGCCGAGGTAGCGCATCAGCTGGAAGATGTTGGTGCGGGCCGCGATCCAGAGCAGACCGCCCAGGATGACCACGATGAAGAGCGCGCAGGTGATGTAGAAGGCGATCATCAGCGTGCCGAGGCTCACCAGTGCGGCCGCGCCGCTCGAGCCGACGACCGCCGCGATCGCACCGAACGCACCGATCGGCGCGACCCACATGATCATCGACAGGATGCGGAACACCAGCACCTGGATCTGCCCGATCGCGTTCAGGATCGGCTTGCCTTTCGCCCCGAGGTGCTGCAGGGCGAAGCCGACCAGCAGCGCCACGAACAGCACCTGCAGGATGTTGCCCGCGGTGAGCGAGGAGAGGAGCGAGGTCGGGATGATCCCCAGCACGAACTGCGTCGAATCCGCCGGGGCCAGCGCCGAGGTGTCATAGGTCGCGTTGGCGATGTTCAGCCCGTCGCCGGGGTGGATGACGTTGCCGACGACCAGTCCGATGCCGAGTGCGAACGTCGACATGATGATGAAGTAGCCGAGCGCCAGCCCGCCGATCTTGCCGACGGTGGCTGCCTTGGCGATGGATCCGACACCCAGCACGATGGTGCAGAAGATGACGGGCGCGATCATCATCTTGATCAGCGCGACGAACCCGTCGCCGAGCGGCTTCAGTCCCTTGGCGAACTCGGGGGCGAGGAGCCCGACCGCGATGCCCGCCGCGACGGCGACGATGACGAACAGGTAGAGGTAGTGCGCGCGGTCGAGGCGTTTCCTGGGGCGGCCGGAGCCGGAGCCGGAGCCGGAGCCGGAGCCGGGCGTTCGGGCCGTGCCGGCGGGGCCGGCCGTGTGAGGCGTCTTTGCCATGAGTGTTCCCTTTCGGATGGCGCCGCACGACTCCGTGGGCGCTGTTCAGTCGGGCAAGCATCCGCCAGAACCGCGAAGGGTGGCGGGTTCTGTTCATAGTGTTCGCGAGCATCCTCTGCCCGCGGCGTCTACCCTGAGGGTGACCGAACGTTTCGCACCGTTGCGAGAGCAGAACAGGGCAGGTGGGCACGCCGCATGATCGCCTGGATCCGTCGCTGGAGCATCTCCCGGCGACTCTTCGCGCTGCAGTTCGTGTTCATCCTGCTGCTCACGGCCGCGGCGCTGGTCTGGCTCTGGAACGACGCCCGCGGAATCGTCGAGACGAGCGCCACCGACCACAGCCTGTCGGTGGCGACCTCGATCGCCGACAATCCGTTCGTGCTCGAGGCGATCCAGGCGGCGGGTCCGGATGCCGCAGGGTCGGCCGGCAGCGGAATCCCCGGTGCCGATCCGAGCGTTCTGCTCGAGCCGTACGCCGAGAACCTGATGGCCGACACCGCGACCGATTTCATCACGATCATGGCGCCCGACCGCACGCGCTTCACGCACCCGAACGTGGACCAGATCGGCCGGCCGTTCGTCGGCACCATCGAGCCGGCGCTCACGGGCCGCACCTTCACCGAGACGTACACCGGCACTCTGGGGCCGTCGGTGCGCGCGGTGGTGCCCATCCTGAACCCGCAGGGAACCGTCGTCGCGCTGGTGGCGGCCGGGGTGACGGTCTCGAAGGTGTCGGGTGCGCTGGCCGAACGGCTGCCGCTCGTGTTCGGATTCGCCGGCCTCACGCTGCTCTTCGGCGCCCTCGCGTCGTGGCTGCTGAGCCGGTATCTGCAGCGGGTGACCTGGGGCCGGGGGCCCGAGGAGATGAGCCGCATGTTCTCGTACTACGAGGGTGTGCTGCACTCCGTTCGGGAGGGTCTCGTGCTCGTCGACTCACGCGGACGACTGGTGCTGCACAACGACCAGGCGGCCGAGTTGCTCGGTCTTCCGCCGTCGGGGAGTGTTCCGGTGGCGGTCTCCGAGCTGCAGATCCCGGATGCTCTGCAGAGCCTGCTCGCAGGCGGAGACCGTGCCGTCGACGAGATCTTCGTCACCGAGAACCGGGTGCTGGTGGTGAACCAGGAGCCCGCGGTCGCGGTGGCGCCGGGGCGTGGCACCAGGCGTCGCGTGACCTCCCGGCGCGTGATGGGCACGGTGACGACCCTCCGCGACCACACCGACCTGCTGCGCATCTCGGGCGAGCTGCAGAACATGCGGACGCTCTCCGACGCGCTCCGCTCGCAGACGCACGAGCACGCGAACCGGTTGCACACCATCGTCGCGCTGATCGAGCTGGGTCGCGGCGAGGAGGCGATCGCGCTGGCGGCCGGTGAGCTCGATCGCGGTCAGAACCTCGCCGACCAACTCATCGAGGCTGTCGAGGAGCCGGTGCTCGCCGCGCTCCTCGTAGGCAAGTCGGCTGAGGCCCGGGAGAGAGGGGCGGAGCTCGAGCTGGTGATCACACCGGGGCTGGGACAGCTGGGGGTGCCCCCCGACGACCTCATCACGATCGTGGGCAACCTCGTCGACAACGCCCTCGACGCGGCGATCGACGGCGGCACGGGTCATCCGCGGGTCGTCGTGGCTGTCAGCGGGGGCGCTGGCGGGCGCGGGGGCGGTGGCGCTCGGGGTGAGCGCTCGGGGAGGGAGCCCGTGGTCATCCGCGTCTCCGACAACGGACCGGGCATCGACGACGTCGGCCGCGCCTTCGAGCGGGGCTACTCGTCGAAGGCCGCCGGGCCGCACGGGCGTGGATTCGGCCTGGCGCTGGTGGGCCAGAGCGTTCGGCGCCTGGGCGGCAGCATCGGCGTCGAGGCGGACGGGGGCGCCGTGGTGACGGTCACGCTGCCGCGCGGCGCTGCCCGGCAGTCCGTTCGCGAGACGACGCCCGGATGACCGCCGCTCCCGTCAGGGTGCTCGTGGTCGACGACGAGGAGATCACGGCCAGCGCCCATGCCGCCTACCTCGGCCGCGTCGGCGGGTTCGAGGTGGCGGGGATCGCGCACACCGGTCAGGAGGCCATCCGGCAGCTCCGCACCGCGGCAGCACGCGGAACGGAGCATCCGGCCGACGCGGACCCGCGGCATCCAGAACCACGGCCGACGCCGATCGACCTGATCCTGCTCGACATGAACCTCCCCGACATGTACGGGCTCGACCTCTGTCGCCAGATCCGCAGCGCCGGGCTCGAGATCGACGTGATCGCCATCACGGCGGTGCGTGAGATGGCGGTGGTGCGGGCATCCGTGTCGCTCGGCATCGTGCAGTACCTGATCAAGCCGTTCGCCTACGCCACATTCGCCGAGCGGATGCGCAGCTACCTCGACTTTCGGCACACCTTCGACGGTGACCGCCCGGTGGCGACACAGGGTGACGTCGACAGCACGTTCGGGGCCCTCCGTTCGGCGGCGCCGGTCTCTTACGACAAAGGCCTCTCCGAAGGAACGCTTCAGGTCGTGGTGTCAGCGCTCGCCGCGGCTCCCGCGGCGCTGTCGGCGAGTGAAGTGAGCGAAGCGGCGGCCGTGTCGCGTGTCACCGCCCGGCGCTACCTCGAACACCTGGTCGCGTCGGGGGCGGCGGAGAAGACCTCCCGCTACGGGACCCCCGGGCGCCCCGAGGTGGAGTACCGGCTCATGCGGAGCTGAGCGCGCCGGCTGTCCCGACTGCCGTCGCGCCGGTCGTCGTGCCCGCCTGCCGTCGCGCCCGCCCGTTCTACCGCCCGCAGCATCCGGCATCCTCCAGAACTGGTTGCCGCAGGGCAACCTCTCGATGAATTCCCCGGGTGAATCTAAACAGGGGGTGACCGCTCTGCAATAGGTTCGTTCAAGCCGTTTCCTCACCCATTCGGGGGACAGTCTCCGTCTAGCGTGGCTGACGAACTGAACAGCGAAGGTGGTTGCAGATGACGTCGACAGCGACGCGCCCAGCGGCGGGTGAGACATCCGGGCAGGCGGAGACGGGGCCCGGCGCGCGGCCCGGCACCGTGCCTCCCGCGAAGCGGAACGTACCCGATCCGGCCGAACGGGCCCGGGCACGAAAGCTCCAGTCGCGGCGCACGCAGGCCCGCAACTGGCTGCTCTTCGTGCTGCTCGCCGGCCCGAACATCGCCCTGCTCATCGCTTTCACGTACAAACCGCTGCTGCAGTCGTTCTACTACTCGACGCTGCAGTGGAACATCGGCTCGCAACGCGCCATCAACGTCGGGTTCCGCAACTACACCGACTGGCTGACCGATTCGACGACCCCGCAGGTGATCGGGGTGACCGTCGTCTTCACCCTCGCCACGGTCGGTGGCGGCATGGTGATCGGTCTCGGGCTCGCTCTGCTGCTCAACCAGAAACTCAAGCTGCGGGGGCCCGCCCGGACGATCATCGTGGCCCCCTATGTGCTCTCGGGCGTAGCCGTCGGCCTCCTCTGGCTGTTCGTCTTCGACCCGAACTTCGGCATCGTCGCAGCCGTGCTCGGGGCCATCGGCCTGCCGTCCCCGGCCTGGTACAACGACCCGCAGTGGGCGCTGGTGATGGTCATCATCGTGCAGCTCTGGAAGAACGTGGGCTACATCGCGCTGATCTACCTGGCGGGGCTGCAGGCCATCCAGGCCGACGTGCTCGAAGCGGCGGCTCTCGACGGCGCCGGACCGGTGCGGACTTTCCGGCGCATCATCCTGCCCCTGCTCGGCCCGACCTCGTTCTTCCTCAGCGTCACCACACTGCTTTCCTCGCTGCAGAGTTTCGACATCATCCAGGCGATGACGAAGGGCGGCCCGCTCGAGGGCACCACCACGATGATGTACGAGATCTACCGGGAGGGCTTCGTCGCGGGCCGGGCCGGGTACTCGTCGGCCGTCGCCACCATCCTCTTTGTCGTGCTGATCATCGTGACGCTGGTGCAGCTGCGATTCGTCGAACGAAAGGTGCACTACTCATGATGCGCAGATTCCCGATCGGCGGCTACATCGCCCTGCTGGTCGCCGTCGCCGCGATGGTTCTCCCTCTGGTCTGGATGCTGCTGGCCAGCTTCAAGGGCCAGACGGAGATCTACTCCCTTCCGATCCAGTGGCTGCCGTCGTCGTTCGCACCGACGAACTACAGCGACGCGCTCGGCGTGGTGCCGTTCGGGGCGTTCTTCGTCAACAGCGCCATCACCACGGTCGTCGGGGCCGGGATCAAGATCATCCTGGGGCTGATGACGGCCTACGCCCTGGTGTTCATCGAGGTGCCCTTCAAGAAGGTGTTCTTCGCGATCGTGATCTTCGCGCTGCTCGTGCCGCAGCAGATCGTGATCATTCCGAACTACACGCTCGTCGCGAGCCTCGGCTGGCTGAACACCTACCAGGGCATCATCGTGCCCGGCCTGGCGAGTGCGTTCGGCACGTTCCTGTTCCGGCAGCACTTCCTCTCGCTGCCGCCCTCGGTGCTCGAAGCGGCCGCGCTCGACGGCGCGGGCCACCTCCGGCGGCTCTGGGCCTTCGTCGTGCCGATGTCGACCCCGACCATCGCGGCGGTCGCCCTCGTCTCGGTGGTCACCGAGTGGAACGAGTACCTCTGGCCGTTGCTGGTGGTCGACCGCCCGAACATGATGACCCTCCCGATCGGCCTCACCCTGCTGCAGAACACCGACGGCATCACGAACTGGGGCGTGCTGATGGCCGGAACGGTGCTGGTCACCCTGCCGATCCTCATCGTCTTCTTCGTGATGCAGCGGAAGATCGTCGCCGGCCTCACGGCGGGCGCGGTCACCGGTTAGCTCCCCCCAACTTCTTCCCACCCCGCCCTCTTACAGAAAGACAGAACCATGACGCCTCGTTTCGACCTCTCGAATGCCTTCCCCAACGGCGTGACACGCCGCAACGTGCTGGCCTTCGGGGCCGCGCTCTCGGGCACGGCCCTCCTCGCCGCCTGCGCCGGGCCGTCCGTGGGCGGTGATGTCGGCTCTGCCGCCTCCGCCACTCCGGCCCAGGACTGGACGAACATCAAGCCGGCCTCCTCGATCACCTGGTGGACCAACCACCCCGGCAACTCGATGGCGACGGAGCAGACCATCATCGACGGCTTCCAGGCTGCGAACCCGGGTATCGTCGTCAACATGGTCACGGCCGGTGCGAACTACGACGAGATCGCGCAGAAGTTCCAGGCGGCATCCGGAACCGACAGCGTGCCCGACCTGGTGGGCGCGAGCGATGTGTGGTGGTTCCGCTACATGATCAATGAGCAGATCATCCCGCTCGATGACCTCGCGGCGCACCTCAACGCGAACACCGACGACTTCAACAGCACCCTCTACGGCGACTACGAGTACAACGGCAGCCACTGGGCGATGCCCTACGCGCGGTCGACCCCGCTGTTCTACTACAACAAGTCGCTCTGGAGCGCAGCAGGCCTCCCCGACCGCGCACCCGCGACCTGGGACGAGTTCGACGAGTGGGCTCCGAGGCTCAGCGCAGTGATGAACGGCGCGGCACCGCTCGGCATCGGCAAGGGCACCTCCTGGGCCGCGTGGTGGTTCTGCAACATCATGTGGGGCAAGGGTGGCGCCTACTCCAGCGACTGGACCATGAAGCTCGACCAGCCCGAGACCCTCGAGGCGGGGGAGTACCTCCGAGCGATGATCAACGAGAAGAAGAGCGCCACGGTGTCGGCGACCGATTCCGCGGCCGACTTCGGAGCGGGCCTCAGCGCCTGCACCGTCGCCTCGACGGGTGCACTCACGGGCATCCTCAAGTCGTCGACCTTCGACGTCGGTACCGGTTTCCTGCCGGCCGGCCCGAAGGGTGCGTTCACGCCGACGGGCGGAACGGGCATGGCGATCCCGGCGGGCAAGACGCCCGAGCAGCAGCTCGCGGCCGGCATGTTCCTGAAGTACCTCACCGATGCCGAGCAGACGGCGACGTTCTCGGCGGCGACCGGCTACATGCCGGTGCGCACCTCGGCGATGGAGGGCGCCACGATGAGTGCGATCTACACGCAGAAGCCGCAGTTCCGCACCGCGGTCGATCAGTTAAAGAACGCGCGCTCGCAGGACTGGGCGCGCTCGTTCGTGCCGTCGGGTGACAAGTACCTCACCACCGCGCTCGAGCAGATCATGCTGCAGAACTCGGCTGCATCCGACGTCTTCCCGAAGGCGTCTGCCGACATCACCACGTCGTACGAGCAGAACGTGGTGCCGTACCTGTGACCCCGTTGGTCGTCGCTCCCCGGGTCATCGCCCACCGCGGCGCTTCGTCGGTCGCCCCGGAGAACACCATCGCCTCCTTCGACGCCGCGCTCGCGGCGGGTGCCGACGCCATCGAGGTCGACCTGCAGCTCACGGCCGACGGGGTCGCGGTGGTCATCCACGACGACCGCCTCGACCGCACGACCGACCTCGTCGGTGACGTGGAGGGGACGGATGCTCGTTCCCTCGCCTCCGCCGACGCCGGAACCTGGTTCGCCCCGGCGTTCGCGGGTGCCCGCGTGCCCACCTTCGACGACCTTATCGCCTGGGCCGCCCGGCACCCGGGTATCGGATGGCTGCTGGAGTTCAAGGGCCGCTGGGAGGAACGTTCGCTCGCGCCGGAGCTCGAGAAGGTGCGCCTGGCCGGGATGGTGGCACGCACCGTCGTGCAGAGTTTCGACGTCGACACGGTGCGGGCGCTGGGGGCTACGGCTCCGGATGTGCGGCTGGAGGTGCTCGTGTCCGAGCTGCCGGGGTTGCCCGCCCGACGCGAGTGGATGGGTGCTGCGGCTGCGGCCGCCGTCGCCCGGCCCGGCGCGGTCGATGCGGAGGCAGCAGCGGTGGCTGCGGCTGCGGCGACTGCGGAGCTCGTTCGGCTGCTGGGCGAGCTGGGTGCCGCCGGGTGCAACCCGTACGGGCTGCTGCTCGTCGAGCATCCGAAGCTCGCCGCCGATCTCCGGGCGGCCGGCTTCTCGGTGACGCCCTGGACGCTCGATGAGCCCCGACAGTGGGAGCTCGCCGTGTCAGCGGGTGTCGACGGGATCATCACCAACCGGCCCCAGGACCTCGTGGCGTGGGCGGAGGGCGTGGGCACGGGCGCCTGAGCCTGTGCCGCGCGCCGCGGCGGGTGCGGGCGGGCCGCCGCGCCCGCCCGGGAGGCCCTCTGCTCGCCGGCTCCGCGCGGAGTCCGGGCATCCGGAGTCCGGGCGTGACAGGCTGGTGACGTGATGGAACTGTTGATCGCGGGGGTGTTCGCCCTCCTGGGCATTGCCGGCGCCGCCCTGCTCGGGCCCAAGGTGCGGATCGCCTCGCCGCTCGTGCTCGTCGCGCTCGGAATCGCGGTGAGCTTCCTGCCGGTGGTGCCGGCGTTCCAGGTGGAGCCGGAGCTGATTCTCGCGGGCGTGCTGCCGCCGCTGCTCTACTCCGCGTCGGTCTCGATGCCGGCCATGAACTTCCGCCGGGAGTTCGCCGCGATCAGCGGGCTCTCGATCGTGCTGGTGATCGCCTCGTCGGTGGTGCTCGGGCTCTTCTTCGCCTGGGTGATCCCGGGGCTCGACCTCTGGTGGGGAATCGCGCTCGGCGCGATCGTGAGCCCCACGGATGCGGTGGCCACCTCGATCGTCAAGAGATCGCCTGTCTCCTCCCGTGCGGTGGCGATCCTCGAGGGCGAGAGCCTGCTGAACGACGCGACGGCCCTCGTGCTGCTGCGCACAGCCATCGCGGGAGCCGCCGCCTCCGTCTCCCTCTGGGGCACGATCGGAGAGTTCGCCTTCGCGGTCGCCGTCGCCGCAGCGCTCGGGTTCGTGGTGGGCCGCCTGAACCTGTTCGTGCGCGCGCGCATCCAGAACGCCACCGTCGGCACGGTGATCTCGTTCACGGTGCCGTTCCTGGCGTCGATCCCGGCCGAGCTGCTGGGCGCATCCGGTCTCGTCGCCGCCGTCGTTGCCGGCCTCGTGACCGGCCGCCTCGGGCCGCGGGTGCTGTCGCCGCAGAGCCGCCAGTCGGACACTCAGAACTGGAACACCGTCGAGCTGGTGCTCGAGGGCGCCGTCTTCCTCCTGATGGGGCTCGAACTCTCGTCGATCTTCGCCGATGTTGGCCAGGAGCGGCTCGGCGTCGGACCGACCCTGCTGATCGCGCTCGGCGCCCTGTTGCTGACCATCCTCGTGCGGGCCGGGTATGTCGCACCGCTGCTGCGCGGGCTGAAGAAGCGGTCGGAGCGCACGGCGAGCATGAAGCCGCGCCTGACCCAGATGGCATCGGCGCTCGCCGACCCGGCCGCCGCGGCGGAGCGCGCGTCGGGGATGATCGAGGCAGCGCGTGCGGGGCAGGGCGCGGAGCGGCTGCGCGCCCTCGGGGCGGGTGCGGCCGATGCCGGCGATGGCGGTGTGCAGCCGGCGGAAGGCGTATCGCAGGGTCTGTTCACACCGCCGGGCGCCGCCACTTCGCAGGCCCCCGGCGCGGGATGGGCGCCGGGGGAGGTCGTGGGTGGGCCCGGCTTCGGACGGGGCGCGCCCGCACGGAACGGCGGACCGACCTCCGACCTCGCTCTTCGCGCCGACCTCGGCGACCGCGCCCGACGGCGCATCAAGCGGCGGTTGCGGAGGCGCCGCCCACCGACCGTCGCCGACATGACCCGGTTCACCACACGCATCACCCGCACCCTGGCCGACATCGACTACCTCGTGCAGGCGCCGCTCGGCTGGCGCGAAGGCGCGGTCGTCGTCTGGGCCGGCATGCGCGGAGCGGTGACGGTCGCGGCGGCACAGACCCTTCCGCAGGACACCCCGAACCGCTCGCTCCTCGTGCTCATCGCGTTCGTCGTCGCTGCCCTGTCTCTGCTGATCCAGGGCGGAACACTGCCGCTGGTCATCCGGTGGCTGAAGCTCGCACCCGTCGACGCGGAGCTCGCCGCCGACGAACGGGCCCGCCTGTTCACGCTGCTCAGCGAGACGACGCTGGATGATCATCCGGAGGCCGTGGACAGTACGACCACGACCTCGGGGGATTCGGATGACGTGCCGGACGCAGACGCCGATGCCAACGCCGACCGTGCCCCCGTCACGGGCGACGGGACGGCAGGCGGCGACGGTGCGGGTGCCAAAGGCGGGGCCCCGCCGCCCGCGCACCGCACCCCGAAGCAGCAGGCGCTGGCCCTCATCGCGGCGAAGCGCACCGTGCTGCTCGATGCCCGCGACGACGGCACCTTCAACGCCGACACCCTCGACGCGGCCCTCTCCGCCCTCGACGCCGAGCAGATAGCCCTCCAGCTCCAGGGCGCTCCCACCGCCTGACCCGCCCCCACCGCCTCCAACTCGAATCAGGGAGTCGAAATCCGCCCTGAACCAGCGGTTTTCGGGCGGAAATCGACTCCCCGATCAAGGTGAGGGAGGTGGGAGGAGGGGGCGGGGCGGGCAGGCGGGTCAGGGGGCGGTGAGGGGGAGGAGGATGCCCGCGACCGACGGGTCCGTGGCGAGGAAGTCCTGCACGGCCGGGTCCTGGAACGCGGCGACGAGCTTCTTGATGTTGTCGGTGTTTGTGAAGTCCGAGCCGATCGTGAGCTGCCCGGCGAACTCGTCGGGTGCCTGCGGGGCGAAGATCTGCTTCGCGATCGGGATGTTCGCCGCCAGGTAGTACTCGGTGTAGCCGACGGCCGCGTCGAGGTCGGGCAGCGACCGGGACTGGGCGGCGAAGTCGAGCAGCGTGAACTTCAGGTTCTTCGGGTTGGAGGCGATGTCGTCCTGGGTGGCCGTGCCCTTGCTCGTGCCCGGCTTCAGGGTGATGAGGCCGGCGCTGTCGAGGATCCACAGCCCTTGCGCCTCGTTGGCCGGGTCGGAGTACAGCGAGATCGTTCCGCCGTCGGGAATCTGCGAGACGTCGGTGTACTTGTCGCTCCAGAGCCCGAAGCCCCAGCGGAACACCGGCGTCGCCGCCTCCTCCTTGAAATCGGGGTTCGACTCGAGCACCTGCCCGAGCCAGAGCTTGTGTTGGTACACGGTTGCAGCGACTTCGCCGTCACTCACCGCACGGTTGATCGTGTTGCTGTCGCTCAGGCCTTTGAACTGCACGTTGATGCCGTACTTCGGCGCGACGTTCGTGGCGACGAAGTTCACCAGCGCCTGCTCCGAGGCGTTGCCTTCGGCGGTGGCCACATAGAGGGTTGCGCCGGCAGTGTCGTTGGCCGAGGCGGAGGGGCTGAGCAGGGGGATGGTGATCGCGGCGGCGACGCCGACGACGACCACTGCGGCACCGGCGACAATGGGCCAACGGCGGCGTTTCTTGAGCTCGAAACCGAGATCGGAGTCGGGGCCGGAGCTGGTGGAGGGTGTTTCAGACATGGGGGTAGTACCTCTCGTGGATGCTGTGAGAAAAGAAGGAGAAAAAAGGTGGAGCGCGTACCGGGCCTACGCCGGTGACGCCGCGTTCGCCGCTTCGATGTCGGTGCGCGCGATGCGCCGTGCATACCGCCGCCCGCTGGCCGTGGCCGCGTGCGGCGTGGTCATTCGCACCAGCCGGTCGCCGGTGACCTGCACCAGCGCGACGGTCGCAACGAGGATGATGATCGTCGCCCCCATCACCGTGTTGTCGAACCGCTGGTAGCCGTACGTCACGGCCACGTAGCCGATGCCGCCGGCCCCGATCGTGCCGGCGATGGCCGAGTACTCGATCATCGCGATGGTGTTGATCGTGAGCCCGCCGATCAGCGACGGGATCGCCTCGGCGAGCTGCGCGGTGCGGATGATCTGCAATCTTGATCCGCCTGAGGCCTTTGCCACGCGCACCAGCGACGGCGGAACGCTCCGCAGCGAGTTCTCGACGATGCGCGTGAAGAACGCGATCCCGGCGATCGACATCGGCACGACAGCGGCCGCGATCCCTATGTTCGTGCCGGTGATGAACCGCGTGAATGGCACGATCGACGCCATCAGGATCAGGAATGGAAGCGATCGCCCGATGCTGACGATCCAGCTCAGCACCTGGTGGAGCGCCGGGTTCTCGAACAGCCCGCCGGGCGCGAGGTTGTGGATGATCGAACCGAGCGGGATGCCCACCACCACCACGATCGACATGACGATGCCGACCATGATCAGGGTCTCGCCGAGCGCAGGGAAGACGAGCGCGGGGATGTCCGCGAGCGGAACCTGGTTGTTCGCGAGCACACTCATGCGGCGACCTCCGCCGGCTCGCGAACGGTCGCGGACGCCTCCGGGCCGGGAGCAGTGGCAGCATCGCCGATTCCCGCGGGGGAGGCCGCGGCCGCAGTTGTGTGCGACACGTCGCCGGCGCGATCGCTCTGCCGGGCATCCAGACCCAGCGCCGCAGCCGCAGCCACGACAGCCGCCGAGTCCGACGCCCGCAGCCCGATCGTCGCGTTGCCGACGACCGAACCGTTGATCGTCTCGATCGACGCCCCCAACAGCGAGACCGGAGTCGACAGGGCGCTGGAGAGCCGCGTGACCCAGTCGGTCGGCACTGCCGACGACGTGTAGCTGACCACCCAGGCCGCCTCGTCCCGGCCGCCGACCAGCGGCACCCGCACCGGGTTCAACGCCAGCCCGAGCGGCGACGACGCGTCGCGCAACAGGTCGACGACCCGCCCCGACTCCACGATGTGCCCGTGGTCGAGCCGCGCGACCGAGTCGGCGACCTTCAGCACGGTCTCCATCTCGTGCGTGATGAACAGGATCGAGAGCCCGAGGTCGTCGCGCAGCTCTTTCAGCAGCGTCGTGATCGAGGTCGTCGATTCGGGGTCGAGCCCTGAGGTGGCCTCGTCGGCGAGCAGGATCGACGGCCGGAGCGCGAGGGCCCGCGCAATCCCGACCCGTTGACGCTGTCCGCCCGAGAGTTCGTGCGGGTAGTGGTTCGCCCGCGACGACAGCCCGACCCGGTCGAGCAGCTCAGCGACGCGCTTCTTCGACTCCCTGGCGGTCACGCCGAGGTAGCCGAGCGGCAGGGCGACGTTCTGGGCAGCGGTGCGCCGGCTGAACAGCCCGTCGGACTGGAAGATCGTGCCGATCCGGCGGCGGGCGATCCGGAGCTTCTCCTCCGAGAGGGCGGAGAGGTTCTCGCCGTTCACGACGACCGACCCTGAGGTGGGCCGCTCCAGCAGGTTCACGCACTGCGCGAGGGTCGACTTGCCGGCCCCGCTCGGCCCGACGACCGCGAAGATCTCGCCCGCAGCCACGCTGAAGTCGAGGTTGTCGAGCACGGTGACCGCCGAGGGTCCCTGCCCGTAGACCTTCGTGAGCTTCTCGAGCGCGATCATCAGGTCACGACCGGGCGCCCGCGGGTTGCCCCACGCGGTACTGCGCACCGAGGTGCTCGGAAGGCAGCCGGTCGCCCCGGCCGTGCAGCTTGTTGCGGAGCGTTCCCTCGACGTATTCGGTCGGGTACGCGCCCCGCGCCTGCAGCTCCGGGATGATGAACTCGACCACGTCTTCGAACGTACCGGGAGTGATCGCGTAGGCCAGGTTGAAGCCGTCGACGTCGGTGTCGCGCACCCACTCCTCGAGGTGGTCTGCGACTTCGGATGCCGACCCCACGATGAACGGACCGAGCCCACCGATCGCCCCGAGCTTCGCGATGTCGCGCACCTTCCACTCGGCTCCGTCGTTGCCGGGTCCCTGGAAGTTCGCCACCGCTGACTGGATCGCGTTGCTCTTCACATTGCCGATCGGCTCGTCGAGGTCGTACTGCGAGAGGTCGATGCCCATCCAGCCCGACATGAAGACCAGTGCGCCGTCTTCGCTGGCGTACTGCAGGTAGTCCTGGTGCTTCGCGTGCGCCTTCTCGCTCGTCTCGTCGGTGATGATCGTCAGCAGCGTATAGATCTTCGCCGAATGACGGTCGCGCCCGGCGGATTCGAGGGCGTCGCGGATGTTCTTCACCGTCTCACGCAGCAGCTCCTTCGTGGGTGAGGCCACGAAGATCGCTTCGGCGTTGCCGGCGGCGAACCGGATGCCGCGGGGCGAGGCTCCCGCCTGGTAGATCACGGGCGTGCGCTGGGTCGACGGCTCCGACAGGTGGATACCCGGAACCGTGTAGTTCTTGCCGTAGTGCCCGATCTCGTGCACCTTCGCCGGGTCGGTGAACACACCCGTCTCCCGGTTGCGGATGACGGCGTCGTCCTCCCACGACCCCTCCCACAGCTTGTACAGCACCTCGAGGTACTCATCGGCCACGTCGTAGCGGTCGTCGTGTTCGAGCTGGTCGTCGTGCCCCATGTTGCGCGCGGCGCTCGGCAGGTAGCCCGTGACGACGTTCCAGCCGACCCGGCCCTTCGTCAGGTGGTCGAGCGTCGACATACGGCGCGCAAACGGGTACGGATGCTCGTAGGCCGTGCCGGCGGTGATGCCGAATCCGAGGTGATCGGTGACTGCAGCCATCGCGCTGACCAGTAGGATCGGATCGTTCACCGGAACCTGCGCCCCGTGCCGGATCGCCGCTTCGTTCGAGCCGCCGTACACGTCGTACGTGCCGAGTACGTCGGCGATGAAGATGCCGTCGAACCTGCCGCGCTCCAGTAGCTTCGCGAGCTCAGTCCAGTAGGAGAGCTCCTTGTAGCGCCACGACTGGTCCTGGGGGTGGCGCCACATGCCCGACGACTGGTGGGCGACACAGTTCATGTCGAAGGCATTGAAGCGGATCTGCTTGGTCATAGAGACATCCTGAGTGAAGCCGCGCCGTCGCGCATCCGCCCGCGTTACACGGCGTCACAAACCAGACCCCCGAGCGGGCTACGCCTCGATGTCGCCCGCAGCGATCGCGTCGGCGTACTTGCGCACATCCGGGCCCGGCTCGTAGTCGATGAACCGATCCTTGAGGCGCTCGTTGAGGGCGGCGTAGATCTCGTCGGACGGCTTTCCCTGCATGCTGCCGTTCAACTCGACGACGGCGTCGCGGAGCACGTTGTCGGAGTCGGTGAGGACTTTGGCGCGGGCTTCGTCGTTCCAGCGGATCTCTGATGCGTTCATGTCTCCGACGCTACCCGGCCGCGCCCGCCGAGGAACCCCCCTTGCGCACGGGCAGGCCGAGTGTCGGCTGGTTCGGGTGGCCCGGATGAGAAGATTCTCACGCCCCGAATCCGCGGCGCCGCACTCGGCTCGTGAGGATGTTCTTACCCGGCGAGGCGCCCGGCGATCGCCGACAGCTCCCTCAGCTCGCCGCTCGCCACCGCCATGACGAGGTCGTAGGCGTCGTTCTCGGTGAGCGTCAGCGGCGCCCCGTTCACCGCCAGGAAGACGGCGGTGCAGGCGAAGCCGAGTCGTTTGTTGCCGTCCACCAGCGCGTGGTTGCCCACCAGGGACTGGAGCAGGGCGGCGGCTTTTTCGTACAGACTCGGATATGCGTCCTCGCCGAGCACCATCGTCTGGGGCCTGGCGAGCGCCGCCTCGAGCAGACCGAAGTCCCGTACGGCCGGGGGTGCGCCGATGGCGGCGCCGGCTATCAGCACGGCTTCGCCCAGCGTCAGGTACACGGTCACAGAAGTGAAGGTTACTCGCCCAGTCGCTTCAGAGTGGTCTTGTAGCGCGCGAGCGTGTCTGTCAGGGCTGCGTCCAGTTGGCTGGCACGATCCCGGCCCTCCAGGTAGGAATGGATCGCCTCGACCACCGTCTCCTGCATGGACCGACCGTCGTGTTCGGCGCGAGCGCGGAGCCGTGCCGCGTCGGAATCCGTGAGCCGCAGTGTCATCGCCATGGTGAGACGATATCACTCTGATACCGCCGCAACAAGATGCTCTGGCCCGCCGGCGGTGTGCCTCTGCCGGGGGACTGGCGTGCCCCGACGGGCGCGACGTACGGTTGATCGATGGATGAACGTGGGGAGCTTCCGGCCGAGCGCCCGGAGCACGAGTTCTGCGGCGGTGCCGCCCCGGGCAAGGTGGAGGAGCTGACGCGCGCCGAGCATGTCGAGCAGGCGGTGATCGCGTGCGAACGACGGCTGCTCGATCCTGCGGTGCGGCTGGACCCGGATGCGGTCGAAGCGCTGCTCGACCGTGAGTTCCGGGAGATCGGGCAGTCGGGGCGGCTCTGGTCGCGGCCGGAGATGGTGGCGGCGCTCGCGACCCTCGACATGTCCTCGACGCTCGATGCTCACGAGTTCTCGGATCCGCGCGTCGAGACCCTTGCCCCTGAACTGTACCTGCTCACCTATCTGCTCCGGAGCGGATCCGGCCTCACCCGCCGCTCGTCGATCTGGCGGGAGTCGGACGGCAGCTTCCGCTGCGTGTTCCACCAGGGAACCCGCCTGGCCTGACGTCGCGCTCCCGTTCCCGTTCGGGAGGAGCTCAGCCGATGTGCCGCCCTATTCGGCTGACGTGGGCTGTGTTCCTCCCGAACGGGAAGATGCAGCCCCCGCCTCGGCAGTGGGCAGGCTTGAGGCCGGCAGCGCCGCGCCGCCCACCGAACCGCGCACGCGCAGCGCGCCCACCTCGATCCACGCCGTGGCCGACGTCACCCGGCCGAGGTACTCGCCGTCGATCTCGAAGTCCTGCGCCTCGGTCACGGCGAACGTGATCGCGCTCGCCCGCGCATGGCGCACCGACGAGGTCGTGACCGGGGCCGATCCGTCGGCTGCGGCTCGCGCAGCGGGCTTCCGGGGGAGATACGTGGTGTTGGTGCGCCAGAACCAGTGGATCGCCCGGGCCCATTCGCCGGCCCCGAGGGGGCTCAGCACCACTACGTCGAGCTGGCCGTCGTCGATGAGGGCGCCGGGGATCATCCGGATGCCCGCCGGCAGCACGCCCGCATTGCCGAGCACGATCGTGTGTGCCGGAGTCTCGGGCAGCGGGGCGCCGTCGAGCGTGTAGCTGAGGTCGAAGCGGCGATTGCGCACGAAGGAGTCGAGGATGGCGCCGACGTACCCGGTCCAGCCTAGCGTGTCCTTGCCCTTCGGTGAGGTGTTGACCACCATCTGGGCGTCGACGCCCATGCCCGCCATAACGGTGAACGCGCGGCTGATCGTCTCGCCTGAGTCGAGCACGGCGTCCACCCGGCCGACGTCCACCGTGCGGACCGTCTCGCTGAACGCTGCCCGCAGCGCCTTCCGGGCGTTCACGAACGGCAGGCCGATCACGCCGAGCGGCAGGCCGAGGGCCCGGGCGAAGAGGTTGGTCGTGCCGGTCGGCAGGATCCCGAGCGGAACCTGCTGGTGGGTCAGAGCCTGGGCGACAGCGCTGACCGTGCCGTCGCCGCCCGCGGCGATCACCACGTCGGGGGAGGACTCCAGCAGGCGGAGTGCGGCGACGTGGCCCGGATCCTCCACCGTGGTGGCGGCCCAGAGCGACAGAGCCCAGCCCTTCTCGGCCTCCATGGCGGCGACCATGGCGCGGAGTCGCTTCTCGTTGACCTTCGTCGGGTTGTAGACGATCGCAGCCGTCGGCCCAGGCCTTTCGGCAGGCACTCCCCCCGGAGCGGACACAGCAGCGCTCAACTCACCGGTCAGACCGCGGCGATGCCGTGGCCGTCGAGCGAGTCGGCCACGATCGTGAGCCCCTTGAGCCCGGGCATCTTGGCGATGTGGGCGTCGATCGCGTTGATGGCCTTGCGACCGTCGATGCCACCGAAGATGTGGCCCATCACGTGCTTGACCTCGGTCTGGTCCATGATCGTCGACCCGACGGGGCCCCAGAACTTGCCGAGGGCGAACCGCGCGAACTTCTGGGCGAGCAGGCTCTTGCCGAGGCGCTCGCGGGCCTGGGTCGCATAGAAGGCCACGTGGCGTGCCTCCTGCATCGCGATGCGCTTCAGCAGCTCGGCGAGAACCGGGTGGCCCTCGATCTCGGCCAGTCGCTTGTAGGCGGCAACGGCCGACCACTCGTTGGCGGCGCCCCAGATCATGTGCACTGCGATGAAGTCCTTGCCCACCAGGTTCGAGAGCACCGACTGCTTCACGGGATCGATGCGATCCTTCCAGCCGAGCTTTAGGCGCTTCGACTTCAGTTCGTCGAACTCGAGCTCGATGTCGTGCATGCGGAGCACGTCGGCGAGGGCCTCGCCGTGCCAGAACTCCTCGCGGTTCCACATCGTCATGAACCCGGTCACGTCTTTGTCGCGGTGCGAGGGGGTGACGAGCATGTCGCGCATGTAGCAGACCGTGTGGTACTCGACATCGGCCATGTACCGGATGACGCGGAGCGTGTCGTCCGGCAGCGGATTCGTGCGGAACGTCTCGAAGTCAAGGTCTTCCCAGGCGACGTTCTTCGACGTCTTCGTGTAATTGTCGATGTCGAAGGCCATGGGCGCTTGAGGCTGTGCACGTTGCCGGGCGGTGCCTCATCCTCCTGTTTCTGAAAGTGCCAAGTTCTGGCAGTCGGGTTCTTCCTATTGTGCGGGGTGAATCTGAAAATTGTAGCCACGCCAGCTGAACAGCGTCATTTCTGAAGCTGCTACTGCCACACTCGGCGTCTGGTCGCGCCGGTCGGTGTCGCTGTGGCCTTCCACATCCGCCGCCAGCCGGCCTCTGGCCGTCCCTCGGTTTCCCGGGGCACAGCTCCGTCGGCCGGTGATCTCCTAGCGCCGTACCAGCCTCGAGACTCCTCGGCCAGCCCGACCTCGATCGCCTGGGCGATGCTCTCGGTCACTGCGGATGATTCGTCGCCGGAGCCCGCTCGGATTGGTCGGGAGAACAGTACGGAGACGCGGGGTCGCCCGGGTTCGACCGTGATTCGCCACGGCGGGAGGGCCCGGAAGGTGCCGAGGAGTGCCACCGGCACGAGCGGCACGCCGGTGCGGATGCCGAGAGCGGCCGCCCCGAGGTCGAGCGGAGCGAGCGATCCATCGTCGGTGCGGGTCTTCTCGGCGAAGAGCAGCACACTGGTACCGCTCTTCAGCAGGGCGGAGAGCCGGCTCGCCGACCGGAGGCTGAGGGCCTGGTCCACGAGGCCCCGGATGCCGCTCCGCGGTTCGACGGCAACCGAGACCAGTCGCGGCACGACGCTTCGCAGGGCATTCCGCACCAGCGCCTCGTCGAGCTGGGACGGGTGGTTCGCCACGAAGATGAACGGACCGCCCTGCTCCGTCACGTGTTCGAGACCGTACACGGACGGCGTGACGGCGAGCCGGATCGCGAGCCCGGGCATCAGCTGACCTCGGAGATGCTCACCGGTGCACCGTGCACGTAGGTGATCGCGGGGGCGAGCCCGACCGAGTCCGAAGCCATCTCGAGGGCGTCGGCGAGGGTCGAGGCGGATTTGAAGCCGAGGCGCCTGGTCGAGCCGTGGTCGCCGCCCACAAAGATGACGTCGCCGAGGTGCGCGATGGCCGGAGCCGCGGAGTACCAGGCGTGGAACGGGTGCAGCGCATGGTTCGACGAGCTGGTCTGGTAGACGTGCCGGTACCACGGGTCGGCCGCGAACTTCTCCTCGAACTGCTCCGAGATGACGGCCGGGTCGGTGCTCTGGGTCAGCACCTCGGCGAAGAAGTCGATGTAGGCGGGGTCGTGCAGCGGGTGGAACCAGGGGGTCAGCGGGTGGTAGAAGATCGCCGTTCCGCCGGCCCGCACCACGGGCTCCGCGGTGGCCCCGCTGAAGATCTGGCCGAGTCCGAGGGCTGCGGCCGTGACGGGGTTCAGGCTCGACCCGATGGTGCCCGGGTTCGGGATGCCGAACAGCGCGACATCCGCCGGGCGGTCGAACTGGGCGACCTGCTGCTGGGCGAGGAACGCCTCGGTCAGCGGATGCACGGAGCTGGGCTTTCCCGCGACCACCGAGGTGACCCCGTAGCCGACTCCCGAGACCTGCGCGAGGCCGATCCGGGCGCGGGCGGGGAGGATGCGCGTGGCGGCCTGGAGCCCGGCGGAGAGGGCGCGGTCGGTGAGGCTCCACTCCCGCTCGCGCTTGCTGAGGAAGGCGGAGGCCGGGCCGGTGGGCTCCGGGGTGAGGGTGACGTCGACGGTGAAGACGCGCGCCTTGTCGCCGATGGTGTCGACGAGGTCGTCGAACGCGTCGGTGTTCGTCGCATCAGAGCTGGCAGCGCTGGCCGCCGTCCCCGCTGCGAACGATCCCCGGGCCCGCGCCGTCTTCGCACCGATCAGCTTGGTCGCGACGGCCGCAGCGCCCTCGTTGCCGACCGCCGTGGCGAGGCGCACCGAGATGACCAGGTCGCTCGACGCGACCCGCGCGTTGACCTCGATCGGGGTTCCGCCCGGCAGTTCGCCGACCACCTCGAGGTTCTCGTCTTCGGCGTCGTGGCTCCGCACGTGGTCGGGCGCGAACGAGGCGTACACGCGCTCGCCCAGCACGCGCTGCAGGTCGTGCGCGGTGAGGCGGCGCCTGAGCCCTGTCGCCGCGATGAGCTCGACGTCGTCGACGCCGGCTGCCGCCGCCCGTTCCAGAACGAGTTCGATGACGCGCTGCCGCACATCCGGAGCCGTGCGGCTCGTCACCGGCTGCGAGAGGTCTTCGAACACGATCGTGACGCGGGAACCACGCTTCAGAAGCGCGCTGAGCGGTTCGCTGTCGACAGGGGTGTCGAGTGCACGGCCGATCGCCTCATCGAGCGAGCGGATGCCCTGCAGCGCCTCGGGTGGGTACAGCACGCTCGCGTCGATCGGGAGTCGCTCGAGCAGCACCTTCTCGCCCTGGAACACGACGAGCGGAGGAGTCTGCGCATCGACGCTCAGTACGAAGCCTGGTCTACTCATGGGTGATTTCTTTCGGGCTCGGGCCGAGGGCCGGGGTGGAGGATGCGCTCTGCACGATGTCGCCGCGCAGCAGCTCGCCGACGGTGTCGAATCGGCTGTGGTTGTGGTCGCTCCACTGGTGGATGCGCCAGTGTTTCTGGGTCGCGTGCTGGAACAGTGCGGCGTCGGGGTTGACAGCCTGCGGGTTGCCGACGAGTTCGAGCCAGGCGCGGTCGGCGATGCTGTCGCCGTAGGCGTACGACTTCTTCAGGTCGATCCCCTCACGCTCCCCGTAGAGGCGGAGCCACGCGGCCCGGGCTTCGTCGACGAGCGGGGGCTTCGAGAGGTGGCCCGTCCAGATGCCGTCCTTCGAGTGCATGTGGCTCGACACGACCTCGTCGAACAGGGTGACGAACGGCTCGACGAGCACATCGATGGCCCCGGTGACGAGGATCGTGCGGTGCCCGGCCTCGCGATGCTTGCGGATCTGGCGCACGGCCTCCGGGCGGATCCGCTGCAGCAGCACATCGCCGACGGTGTCGTGGATCAGCTGGCGGAGCGCCTGCTCGTCGACACCCTCGTATCGCCGGTAGAACGTGCGGATGAACTCGCCCCGGTCGCGGCGGTCGGCGGCAAGGTACTTCGGGAGCGAACCGAACAGGTTCGCGAGCTCCTGCGGCCACTTCGCGCGATCGAGGCTGGCGAGCCGCACCCAGAGGTACTGCTCGACGATGTTCGAGGCGAGAACGGTGCCCTCGAGGTCGAAGAACGCGGCTGCCTCGGGGTTCTGGGGCAGGGGCTTGTCGACCTGCGCCTTGGCGCGGGGCCGCGAGCTGAAGGTGCGCATCAGTGTCGTGACGGCCGGGAAGTGCACCTCCTGCAGGTAGTTGTCCCAGTCGATCTCGGTGGCGTCGAAGCCGAACTTCTGCCGGGCATCCGGCGGCAGCGTGTCGTTCAGCGCCGCCGTGCGGGAGTCGTCGTAGATGATCTCGGCCTGCGTGTAGTTCTGGTAGAGGTCGCTGTAGGCGCGGAGCAGCTCGAGGTCGGTCTGCCGGGCGGAGGCCTGCCGCATGAAACTGCGGGTGGTCTGGGTGGAGGGCAGGCGGAGCAGCGTGCGCTGGAGCAGCTTGTTCGCGCGTTCGCCGGTGCGGAGGCTCCGGGCGATCGCCCGGGCGCCGGGAAAGTCCCAGTAGGGGGTGCGGATGTGCCCGCGCTGCTCGTCGGGAATCGGGTTCGCGCGGAAGTACTTCAGCACGTTCTCGTAGATCTCGCGGAAGGTCAGCGGGTTCCGCCCGCCGGAGGAGAGGTGGAAGTACTTCGGGTCGGCGGGGGCAGGCGGGTTCGCCGCGACGGCGAGCGTGGCATTCACGACGATGTCGACAGGGATGATGTCGAGGATGCTGTCGGGCAGGCCGGGGAACTCGGGGACGAGCCCGCGGCCGTAGGCGATGATGAGCGGATCCGCCACCTTGAAGCCGTCGATCCAGCCTGGGAACGGGTGCTTCAGGGCGCTCTCGATGATCGCGGGGCGCACGACGGAGAGCCGGTGACCGTTGTCGGCCCACAGCTCCTCGGCGACCCGCTCGCTCATCGACTTCGTGAAGGCGTACACATCCGCCCAGCCGACGCTCTGCGCGCGGGTGCGGCCGTAGTCGACGAGGCGCTTCGTGACCCATTCGGTGCGACCGATCTCGGCCGCGATGGCGACAGCGTGCGGGCCGACCTTGCCGTTGTCGAGTTTCGCGTCGGCGATCATCTTGCGAAGCACTTCGGGCCGGCGGGATGAGGCCTCGACCGTGGTGCGTGCGGCCAGCGCGGCCGCCATCTCGTCACGCCACTGGATGGTGTGCTTCAGGCTGGCCTCAACCACCGTGCCCTTGGTGATGCCGCCGACGTACGCGGTCGACACGTGCACGACGTGCGGGTCGCTGCCCGTCGCGAGCAGTGCTTCGTAGAGGCCGACGGCGCCGCCGACGTTGGTCTTGAAAGCCTCGTCAATGGGCGGGTCGAACGACACGGTCGAGGCGCTGTGGATGAGCACGTCCAGGTCGGCAGGCAGGCCCGCGACCGATCCCATGCTCGATTCGATGACCGAGATGCGCTCGGTCATCGCCCGCTCGACCTCATCCGCCCCGACGCGCTCGCGCCACTTCGAGAAGACGGGCTTTCGCAGCAGGCTCTTCAGGCGGGCCTGTCCGGTGAGCGACCCCTTCGGCCGGATCAGCAGGGTCATCCGGGTGGTCGGATAGTCGGCGAGCAGCTTCTCGAGAATCGCCTGGCCCACGAAACCGGTGGCTCCGGTGAGCATGATGTGCTGGCCCTCGAGGGGGGAGAAGGCGCTCACGCGGCTGCCTTCACGCCGTAGCGCCTGGTCGCCCTCATCATGACCTTCAGCCCGCCCAGGCCCGGAAGTGCGTCGACGCCCTGGTCGACGTCGAAGACTCCAGCGCGCCCCTCGGCGTCACTGAACAGGTACTTCATCATCAATCGGGTCTCCTGGATCGGTTGCTCATGCGTGCCCGTCGGCACCCACGACCGTCGAAGCGACGACCTGGTGAGCTTCCGAGCCGATACCGATTCTTCCAGTCTTCGCACGGTTTCGCCTTCGAAGAACTGCAGATGCCGGTCGCGGAGCTTCTGGAAGGCGGCCAGCACCTCGGCCAGGGCGGGGTTCGGGTCGTTCTTCGACAGCTGGGAGTAGGCCACTCTGCTCACCAGCTCGTCGATGTACCCGCGGGTGACGTGGCCGGCGATGATGTCCTCGCCGATCAGGTTCGAGCGGATCGCCGTGACGATCGGTGAAACCCTGTCGATGGCCTCGCGGGCGAAGCGCACCACACCCGAGCGGGCGCGGCTCTTCACGGGGATGAAGTCGGGGTGCACCGCGATGATGCGGTCGAACGCATCCGCGATCCAGAACTTCTCGAACGCCCAGGTCGCGAGGAACGCCGTGAGCCGGGCGTCCTTGTGGCTCGGAGTCACCAGCACGTCGCGCATGTGGTGCATCGTGAAGTCCTCGAGGTCGCGAAGGTACGCCAGCGTCTGGAGCGTCTGGTGGGTGAGCGGATGCTCGGCGAACGCCGCCAGTGGCAGGGTCGCCTCGTGGCTGCCCGCCGCGGTGCGGGTGTATTCGCGGATGTCGAAGTCAGAGGTCATGGTGGTCTCCGGTCGGGCGAGGATGTGAGTTTTCGTACAGCAGTGCATCAGTCGTTCGTCGCCATCACGTATCGTGATTGCCATGGTTACGGCAATGGTCACGGGTGGCACCTCGGGTATCGGTGCGGCGTTCGCGCGGGCACTGGCAGACCGGGGTGACAACCTGGTCATCGTCGCACGCGACGAAACACGGCTCGCCGAGACCGCCGAGTCGCTGCGCACAGAATACGGCATCGAGGTCGAGACGATCTCGGCCGACCTCGGTGAGCGCACAGACGTGCTGCGGGTGGCCGCTCGCCTCGAAGACACCTCCTCGCCCATCGACATGCTCGTCAATAACGCTGGTTTCGGCGTGCACGCCTCTCTTCTGGCCGTCGACACCACTCCCCACGAGCGGGCGATCGACGTGATGATCCGCGGGGTGCTGATGCTGGGCGCCGCGGCAGGTCGCACCATGCGCACGCGGGGATCGGGAACGATCGTGAACGTGTCGAGCGTGGCCGGATTCGTCACTATGGGGAGCTATTCGGCCGTCAAGGCCTGGGTGGCGTCCTACAGCCAGGGCCTCGCGGTGGAGCTCAAGGGCTCAGGCGTTCAGGTCACGACGCTCTGCCCCGGGTGGGTGAAGACCGAGTTCCACGCCCGGGCGGGCATCCGGGAGTCGTCGATCCCCAACTTCCTCTGGGTCGATGTCGACGAGCTGGTGGCGGCGTGCCTGGCGGACGTGGAGAAGGGCAAGGTCATCTCCGTGCCCTCCCGCCGGTTCCAGTTCCTGATGTTCGTGATCAAGCACGCTCCGCGGAGCGGAATCCGCTGGGCGTCGGGAAAGATCTCGTCCAGCCGCAACGACTGACTGGGTGCCGCACGCGTTTCGGTTCCACAGTCCGAGTGGGTACTCTGGGTTGGTGCAGTTCGGCAACAGATACACCTCTAAGGCCCAAGCGGGCGCCCGCTTCGTCGCCCAGCGCCTGCTGCTGAAGCCGGTCATCTGGTCGATGGTGCATGTGACCATCACCGATCGTGCTCTCCTCAAAGAGGTCAGGGGCCCGTACATCGTGGTGGCGAACCACTCCAGCCACCTGGATGCGCCCCTCATCCTCGGATCGATGCCCTCGCGGCTCTCCCGCTACCTCGCGGCTGCTGCTGCGGCTGACTACTTCTTCGACGTGTGGTGGCGGAAGGGCCTCACCGCGCTGTTCTTCAACGCCTTCCCGGTCGACCGCAGTGCGAACGCCCGGTCGACAGGCTTCACGGGCAAGCTCCTGAAGGCAGGCGTGCCGCTGCTCGTCTTCCCCGAGGGCACCCGTTCCAAAGACGGCACGATCGCCCCGTTCAAGGGCGGCGCCGCTGCGCTCTGCCTCAAGGCGGGCATCCCGTGCATCCCGATGGCCCTCGTCGGCGCCACGCAGGCCATGCCGCGCGGCCGAAACTGGCCCGTGCCCGGCCGACCGCCCGTTCGGGTTCGCTTCGGCCAGCCGCTCATCGCCGCAGAAGGCGAGAACGTCACAGACTTCAACGACCGCATCGAGAAGGTCGTGCGCGAGATGCACGCGGCCGAGTTCGCGCTGTTCCTCGCCGAGACGGGCGCCAACGTCCACAATCACCCCACTGTCGAATCTGCCGATGCAACCGGCGACTCCGACGAGCACCCCCGTGAAGGAGCCGCATGACCGACGTCAAGCACATGAAATGGTGGGGCTGGGGCGTCGAAGGGGTGGGATTCCACCACGAGGACAAGCCGGGATTCGCTCCGTTCGTCGTCAACGCCGTCGGCATCGATGTGTGGCGGGAGCCGGTTCCCCCGGTCGCATTCTCCGAACTCGACGTTCCCGCATCCCAGGCGCCCGCAGAGCTGCTCGAGGCCCTCACGACGATCGTCGGGCCCGAGTTCTCGACCGTCGACGATGAAGAGCGCGTCGTGCACACGTACGGCAAGAGCATCCGGGATCTGATCCGCGTGCGTGCCAGCTCGTTCGCCCGGGTGCCCGACGTCGTGGTCTATCCGGCCGACGAGAGCGCCGTGCAGCGCATCGTCGACCTCGCTGTGTCGCTCGACGCCGTCGTCATCCCGTTCGGCGGTGGCAGCAACATCGTCGGTTCGCTCGAGCCGATGCCCACCGAGACGCGCACCGTCATCTCGCTCGACATGGGCCGGCTCTCGCGCGTGCTCGACATCGACGAGTACTCCGGGCTCGCGGTCATCCAGGCCGGCGTGCTCGGTCCCGACATGGAGGAGCAGCTGCAGGCCCGCGGCTGGACCATGGGTCACCAGCCCGACAGCTTCACCTACTCCACCCTCGGTGGCTGGATCGCGACCCGCTCGTCGGGCATGCAGAGTGACAAGTACGGCGACATCGCCGACATCACCAAAGGCCTCCGGGTCGTGCAGCCGGGCAAGCTGCTGGTCGTGCGCCCCATCCCCTCGTCGGCCACCGGCCCGAGCGTGCGGGAGGCCATCCTCGGCAGCGAGGGTCGTCTCGGCATCATCACCGAGGCCACCGTGCAGGTGCACCGCCTGCCCGAGAGGCGCGAGGTCATCGGCTACCTCTTCCGTGACTGGGATTCCGGCCTCGCCGCCATGCACGACATCAACACCAGCGACGCCGCACCCTCCATCACCCGGGTCTCGGATGCCCGTGAGACCGCGTTCTCGTTCTCGACGTCGAAGGCATCCCACGGCATCAGCGGGCAGGTGCAGAAGGCGCTGTTCGCCTTCCTGCAGAAGCGCGGCTGGAACCTCGACGAGATCTGCCTCTCCTTCATCGGTTACGAGGGCTCGGCCGCCAACGTCGCGCACCAGAAGGGCCTGGTCGGCAGCATCGTGAAGAAGCACGGGGCGATCACCCTCGGCAAGGGCCCGGGCACGCTCTACGACCAGAAGAAATTCGACACGCCCTACCTCCGCGACTTCCTTCTCGACCGCGGCGCGGCGGCGGATGTCTCGGAGACCTCGGCCCCGTGGTCCCGCCTGAAGCCCCTCTACGACAACGTCTTCGCGGCGGCCAACAAGGCCTATGATTCGCTCGGTGAGAGCGGGTGGATCATGTGCCACCTCTCGCACTCGATGCACTCCGGTGCCTGCCTCTACTTCACCTTCGCCTTCACCCACGATGGCGTCGACCCGCTCGCGCAGTACGACGTCGTGAAGTCCGCCATCCAGCAGGCCTTCATCGATTCGGGCGGAACGCTCTCGCACCACCACAGCGTCGGTGTGGAGCACTCCCAGTGGACCGAGCAGGACATCTCGGTGGCCGGCGCCGACCTCATCCAGGGCATGTTCACGGCCGTCGACCCGGGCAAGAACCTGAACCCGGGGAAGGTCCTGCGCCGCTAAGAGGCCCGGCGGGGCCCCGTATCGGCGCCGCCTATTCAAAGCCTGAAGGGGCCCCTTCGCGTTTACGACGGACGCGGGATCTACTCGACGCCGTCGAGGACGGGGTTGTGCGGGTCGCGACCGGCATCCTGCTTGTCGGCATCGGATCTGGTCGGAGCCTGCTGTTCGTGCAGGTTCTGGCGCTTCAGGATCTCTGCCGTGATAAGGATGGGGCGGTGGTCGGAGAGACCCTTCGGCAGGGTCTCGACGAGCTGCACGTCCATGCCCTTGGAGGTGGCGAAGTCGAAGTGGTAGGCGATCGACTTCGAGTAGTAGTAGGTCGGCCCGTCGCTCAGGGAGAGCGAGAACCCTGCCTTCTCGACCTGCTTGATCAGCCGGCTGCGGAGCAGCGGATAGTTGAAGTCACCGGTCATGACCGTGGGCACGTCGCCGGTCAGCTCGGTCAGGTGAACGTGCGCCTGGGCGATCTGCTGCCGGCGGAGGAGGTTCGTCGCCGAGAGCGGTGACGCATGGAACGAGGCCAGCTGCACATCCTGTCCGGACTGCAGGTCGACGAGCCGCGTGGTGAGCAGGCGTTCGATGCCGGGCAGCAGCACGCGGTCGTGCATCGCCTTCCGCAGCGTGAAGGCATGCGAGTCGAGCGCGGTGAACCGGTCGGGGCGGTAGTAGATCGCGAGCCCGAGTTCGCTCTTGTAGGTGGCAGCGCTCAACTGCAGCTCACCGATCTGCTCGGGCATGCGCGTGCCCTCGCCCTCCTGAAGGCACAGGGCATCAACAGGGTGGCGCAGGACCAACTCTTCCAACTCGGCGACGGCTGCATGCCGCCGCAGGTTGTAGCTCATGATCTTCAGGACGAACCACCCAACTCTTGCACCCCTGTCTGTCACCAGTAGTCTAACCAGCTTCGCTGAGGGGCTCGTGCGAACTCTCGCTCGCACACAGCGTGGTATTCGTAGGCGCTCCGCTCCCGGTTTGGTCGTGGGGTTGCGACTTCGAAGACACGTCCTGTAACTTAGCTGATCAATGCTCACTATCTGATTCACGACCTGAGGACGCCATGCCACAGCCCACCCTTTCCGCCTCGCGGCTTCGTCGCCTGATCGCTCTCGGCGGCGCTGCGGTCGCCGTCGGCGCGGTCAGCCTGTGCGCCTCCGGGGCAGCCCTCGCGGTGCTTCCCGCCCTCGAGCAGACGGTGATGACCAGCGTCACCCCCGCGTCGCCGCCCGTGGCCGGCGACCACGCGTCCGGTGAGAGCAGCGTGTCGTCCAATGGCAGGTTCGTCGCGTTCTCGTCGCTCTCCGACGACCTCGTCTCCGTCGGAAACCACGAGAAGTCACAGGTCTACAAGCGAGACCAGCTGACGGGCGTCACCACGCTCGTGAGTGCGGCGATGGCCGGAACCGACTCTGCCAATGCTGACGCGACCGACCCATCGATCTCCGCGGACGGCCGCTTCGTGTCGTTCACGTCCTCGGCCCACAACCTCGCCTTGCCGCTCGACCTCGCCGACGACCACAAGCAGGTATTCATCCGCGACACGGTCACCGGCATGACGCGGAAGATCAGCCTGACGCCGCGTCAGCTCTCCGGAGGCAACGGTGACTCGGAGTGGTCGTCGATCTCCGCAGATGGGTCGAGAGTGGCGTTCCAGTCGGCGGCGACGAACATTCTGCCGGGCCTGGCGACGACGGACACTCAGGTCTACATCGCCCAGAACGCGACCGACCCGGCCATCCAGCTGGGGAGTGCCCGACAGGGTGTTGGTATCACGCTTCCCAACGACGATTCGACGCACCCGTCGCTGTCTGGTGACGGGCAGTCGGTGGCCTTTGTCAGTGCCGCGAGTGACATCACTGCGAAAGCCGGCAATGGTCAGACGCAGATCTACCTGCGCAGTCTGTCCGCTTCGACCACGTCGCTGTTGAGCTACACCGCCAGAGATAGAAATGAATTCGGCCTGGGGCCGTCTGACCACCCGTCGGTGTCGTTCGACGGGTCCCGGGTCGCCTACGATTCCAAAGCCCTCGATCTTGTGACAGCAGGCGTGAATCGCTCTCGGCAGGTATACCTGAACGATCGCATTACCGAGAAGAACATCCTGGTGACGTTCAACTCAGCCAACACGCTCAGTGCCGCGGGTGACTCATCCGTGCCTTCGATCTCAGGCAAAGGCGATGTCGTCGCTTTCACCTCGATGTCACAGGACCTCACAACTGTCCCGACCTTTGCGAAGACGCAGGCGTACATCCGAAGCGTCGACACGTCGACGACGCGGATGGTGAGCGTGCAGCGCGCGAACCCCGCCGCCGGTGGAACGGCTGATTCCAACCAGGCAGCCGTATCGGGTGACGGCAACTACGTCGGGTTCACCTCGCTCGCTCCCGGTCTCGCTGAAACCGCGGCTTCTCTCGACACGCAGACCTACCTCCGGGCGATGGGGGCCGTCGCTCCACCGACCACCACGCCTGCGACCCCGGTGCCCACTCCCACAGTGGCTCCGACCGGGTCGCCTTCCGCCACGGGCGTGCCCCCCACCGGCGGCAGCGCGGGAGGCGGCGAGCGAGGCGCGGGCGGAAGTCGGGGCGGTTTGGGCTCTGGGGGAACACAGCTCGCGTCGACGGGTATGAGCCAGGCGCCGATCATCCTGGCGGGCGTGGCTGCTGCGGCGCTTGCACTGGTCGGCGGGTCGATCCTCTTCGGATCACGGGCGGCTCGCCGAAAGAAGCAGGCAGCGCACCCGGCGGACTCCGAGTAGTTCCGCAGGAGGGTGGCGGTAGCGGCTCGGCCACTGCCACCACCCTCCTTTCGCCCAAGGCTCTCGCGGCCGTCGCTCACTCCCCCCGGGCGTCGGCCGCGAGTCATGACCGGAGCCGCGGCCACCACCCCTACCCCCCCTCAGAGGATGGTCGCGGCTCCACCCTCGACGGCGCCCTGCGCCCGCCGCCCGCGGGCAAACTCCGCCCGGCGCCCGCCGCCCGTAGGCAAGCCCCGCCGGGAGTCACCGGCTCCGGCGTACGCTGGAAGGGTGCAGCAGGCAGGGAACGGTGGCGACGGGGAGCTGGCCTACTGCTACGAGGTCGAGATCGTGCACCTGCTGGCCTCGCCGCTGCACCGGTATGAGGGGCGGCCGGGCGACGGGCCGCGGCCCGTACCGACGGGAGCGCCCGATGAGGTGCGGCAGAGCATCCAGCTGCGGGCGCACCTGGGCATTGTCGGCGACCGCCACTTCGGGCACGCGGCGCACCGCAGCGCCTCTGTGACGGTCATGGCGGTCGAATCGGTCGAACACGTCGAACGGATACTCGGGCTTGCGGAACCGCTCGATCCGTATGCCACCCGCCGCAACATCCTCCTACGCGGAGTCGACGTCGATCTGCTCAAGAAGGCCCGGTTCCTTCTGGACTCCGGCCAGGGTGCAGTCGAGTTCCAGGGGCATCGGCCGGCGAATCCGTGCGCGTGGATGGACGTGATGCTGGCCCCGGGAGCACACCAGGCCCTGCGAGGGCGGGGCGGTGTGCGCTGCGAGCCGCTCAGCAGCGGAACCCTGGCGGTGGGCCGTGCGGTGCTCCGATCATCCATCGCCCTCGAGACCAACGGGGGTGTGCTGTTCTGACGCCATTGGCAACGGGTTGACAGGCTCAGACGGGTGGCGGACCGTGGAAGCGAGCGCAAGCAAGAGCACCACCAAGACACTGCACACAGGAGGAACCATGACCCGGTGGGGATACACGCTGATGACCGAGCAGAGTGGCCCGAAGGAACTGGTGAAGTACGCCGTCGACGCCGAGAACGCCGGCTTCGATTTCGAGGTCTCGAGCGATCACTACTCGCCGTGGCTCGTATCGCAGGGTCACGCGACCTACGCCTGGACCATGCTCGGCGCCGTCGCCCAGGCCACGAACCGGGTCGAACTCGCCACCTATGTCACCTGCCCGACCGTGCGATACCACCCCGCGATCGTCGCGCAGAAGGCGGCGACGTTGCAGTTGCTCGCCGACGGCCGCTTCATCCTCGGGTTGGGCGCTGGAGAGAACCTCAACGAGCATGTCGTCGGCGAGGGTTGGCCGATGGTGGATGCCCGGCAGGACATGCTCGAAGAGGCCGTGCAGATCATCCGGGAACTCCACAAGGGTGAACTCGTGACCTGGGAGGGGGAGTATTTCCGTGTCGACTCGGCACGCATCTGGGACCTGCCCGACGGCGGGGTGCCGATCGGCCTCGCGATCTCGGGAGAGAAGTCGATCGCCCGCTTTGCTCCGCTCGGCGACCACTTGATCTCGACGGAGCCCGAGGCTGATCTGATCTCGGGTTGGAATGCGGCGCGCGGCAGCGACCAGCCCGCCTCCCGTTCGATCGGCCAGGTTCCGATCTGCTGGGGTCCGAACAAGGCCGAGGCGATCACGCTGGCGCACGACCAGTTCCGCTGGTTCGCTGGCGGCTGGTCGGTGAACGCCGACCTCCCGACGACCGCGGGCTTCGCGGGGGCGAGCCAGTTCGTGCGCGAGGAGGATGTGGCCGAAAGCATCGCCTGCGGCCCCGACCTCGACGAGCTCGCCGAGAGCGTCAAGCCGTTCCTCGAGGCGGGCTACACCGACATCGCGCTCGTGCAGGTGGGCGACCAGCGGCAGCAGGAGTTCCTCGACACCGTCGCCGAGCCGCTGCTCGAGAAGCTGCGTGCCCTGTGACGTCGCACTCCTCGGGACTCCGGATGGCCGGCGCCAGGCTCAGCGCATGAGCGAACTGGGCGCACCCACCGTCAGCGACGTCGACCTCACGGGGCAGGCGCTGGTCGGCATGAGCCCGGGCCTTCACGGGGTGCTCGCAGTGCCGGCGGGCGAGGGCCCCTGGCCGGCCGTCGTCATGGTGCACGAGGCCTTTGGGCTCACCGATGTGATGAAGCGGCAGGTCGAACGGATGGCCGCCTCCGGTTTCCTCGTCCTGATGCCCGACCTGTTCGTCGACGGCGGCCCGCGCAAGTGCCTCCGCGCGACGTTCGCAGCGATCACGAGCGGGCGCGGCCGGGTGTGGATCGATGTCGAGGCCGCCCGCTCGTACCTCGTCGGGCGCGAGGACTGCACCGGGCGCGTCGGCGTGCTCGGCTTCTGCATGGGCGGAGGGTTCGCGCTGGTGGCCGCTGCTGACCGCGGGTTCGATGTGGCCTCGGTGAACTACGGCAGGCTCCCGCGCGATCTCGACGATGCCCTCACCGGAGCCTGCCCGATCGTCGGCAGCTACGGCGGACGGGACAACAGCCTCCGGGGTGCCGCGGCGAAGCTCGACGCGGCTCTCGAGGCCCGCGGCATCCCGCATGACGTCAAGGAGTACCCATCAGCGGGCCACTCGTTCCTGAACGACGCCCCGACCGGACCTGCGGCGCTCCGCCCGCTGATGAAAGCGATCCTTGGCGCAGGCCCCGAACCCGAGGCGGCGGCCGACGCCTGGGCGCGCATCGACGACTTCTTCCGGCTGCACCTCGCGGACTGAGCGCGCCCGCTGGCGACGCTGGATCAGGCACAGCCGTCCAACACATCGAGATACGGGCCGACCCGCCGCCCTGCCTGAATTGCGCACGCGGGGCGGGGCGGGGGCGGGGCGCGTGCGGGGCGGGCGGGTGCTACGCCCCGCCGAACCGCTCGGTCAGGATGTGCGCCGCCGGATGCCCGAACTCGACCAGCCACCCCGAGATACCCTCGACGAAGCTGTTCGGCCCGCAGAGGTACGTGGTGGGCGCGGACGCCACGGGCACGGTGAGCATCGCAAGTTCGTCGCGCATCAGGCGCCCGATCGAACGGTCCGCACCTGAAGGTGCCTCCCGGGTGAACGCGTAGTCGACCGTGAGTGACCCGTTCGACGAGTCGACGAGCCGTCGGAGCTCCTCGGTGTAGAACGCGAACTGCGGCCCGCGCACCGAGTACAGAAGGCGCATGGGCGAGGGATGCCCGGCCGCGGCATGCGTGCGCAGCATCGACATCAGCGGCACGATCCCCGACCCGCCGGCGATCAGTTGTACGGGTTCCGTCTGCGAGGCCTTCCAGACGAAATATCCGCCGACCGGCCCCCGGATCTCGAGGTGGTCTCCGATCTCGAGCCCGCGCACGAGGTAGGGCGAGACCTCGCCGTCGTCGAGCTCCTCCACCGAGAACTCCACGTTCACCCCCGACTCAGCGAGACCGGAGGGCGCGGCATCCACCTCGCCCGAGGCGATCGAGTACTCCCGCGACGCGCTGTACCCGTCGGGCGCCGTCACCCGGATGTCGACGTGCTGCCCGGCGAGGTGCCCCGGCCAGCCGGGAACGTCGAACACCAGGGTTCGCGCCGTCGCGGTCTCGTCGTGCGCCGCCACCAGCCGGGCGGCCTGCCACTCAGGAATAGCGTTCCTCTTTCCACGGGTCACCGATGTCGTGGTATCCGTACTGCTCCCAGAACCCCAGCTCGTGGTGGCTCATCAGGGTGATGCTGTTGACCCACTTCGCGCTCTTCCAGAGGTAGAGGTGCGGGATCAGCAGCCGCGCCGGCCCGCCGTGCTCGGCTGCGAGATCGGAGCCGTCGAACTGGAAAGCGATCCACGCCTTGCCGCCGAGCAGGTCTGACGTGCGCACGTTCGTCGTGTATCCGCCGTAGCAGGAGGCCATCGCGAACTCAGGCGCGGTGTCGACGCCCTCCAGCAGGTGATCGAGCGAGACACCCCGCCAGCCCATACCGAACTGCGACCAGCGCGTCACGCAGTGCAGATCGACCGTGAAGTCGTCGACGGGGTTGCCCATCAGCGTCTCCCAGTTCCACGCCTTGAGCGTTCCGCCCGCATCGCGCACCGAGAACGCCCAGTCGTCCTTCGCGATCGTCGGCGTGGGGCCCGCGGAGAGAACCGGGAAGTTCGTGACCTCGTACTGCCCCGGAGGCAGGAGCGGGTTCGCATCACGCCGCCTGCCGACAAAGCCTGGAGAGAAAATGCCCATGACCTCTTCCTTTCGCCCAATGATCTTAAACTCAATCTAGCGAACGGGACGCCCGCGCTGTTCGATCCGGGGGAGGAAGCTCGCATGACGCTCTTCGACTTCGACACGCCGGGCGACGGATTCGAGCCGCCTGCGCCGCGCAGCCGGGCCTCCGTGCTGATCCGCCGCATCGCCCTGATCGTCGTGATAGCGGTGATCATCGGGGTGCCGGTCGGGGCCGTGGCGTGGAGTTTCGTGCACCAGCGCATCGAAGACCAGGTCGAGGTCTGGCAGTACCGCCCGAGCCCGGCGATCAGCGAGATGGCTGCCGAATCCGGAATGAGCGACGAGGGCCGGTTCTACTTCTTCGCCAGCGCGCCGACGGTCGAGAACGCTGCCGATTTCCAGAGCGTCTGCGGTTCGTCGAGCGACGACTTCGTGCTGCTCGGGTGCTACACCGGTTCGAACATCCATGTCTTCGATGTGGCGGATGCCCGGCTGAGCGGCATCCGGGGCGTGACCGCCGCGCACGAGATGCTGCACGCGGTCTATGCGCGGCTGAGCGACTCCGACCGCAACGATCTCGACGTGCTGCTCGAACAGCAGTACGAGGCGCACAAAGACGACCCCGACCTCGCCGCCCGCATGCTGAGCTATGCCACAACGGAGCCAGGGCAGCGCGACAACGAGCTGCACTCCATCTTCGGTACGGAGGTCGCCAGTCTCAGCCCTGCCCTCGAGGCCCACTATGCGAAGTACTTCACCGATCGCAGCAAGGTCGTTGCGCTGAACGCCTCGTTCGAGGCGGTGTTCAACCAGATTCACGACCAGGAGAGCGCACTCGCCGCGCAGGTCAGCGCTGCCGGTGACGCCATCGACCGCGAGAGCGCCCAGTACTCCGCCGACAGCGACACCCTCAGCAACGATGTGGCCGACTTCAACCGCCGGGCCTCGGCGGGCGACATCGTGAGCCGGGCCGAGTTCGACGGGCAGCGCACGGCGCTCGAGGGGCGCCAGGCCGACCTCGCGACCCGTTACACGGGGATCCAGAGCGACATCACCGCGTACAATGCTCTGCGCGACCAGCTCGAGGCGCTCAACTCTCAGGCCCAGGAGCTTGGGCGGAGCCTCGACAGCACCCTGCAGGTTCCGCCGGCCCCGACGCCGGCTCCGACGCCGGCTCCGACGCCGGCCCCAGTCGCGGGCGGGTAGGCGACGAGCCGCGGGTGGGTAGGCGCGCGGTTGCGGCTGATCCCGGGCCGCAACCGGATGCCGGGCTCAGCTGCCCCGAATCGTCTCGTACGCGGCAAGCGCGCGCTTCCGCGAGTCGCCGAGGTCGACGATCGGTTCCGGATACCCGGGCGTTCCCGCCTCGGGCACATACTGGTTGATGTACTCCCCGTTCGCATCGAACTTCTTCGCCTGCAGCTCCGGGTTGAACACGCGGAAGTAGGGCGCGGCATCCACTCCCGATCCTGCAACCCACTGCCAGTTCATCGTGTTGCTGGCCGGGTCGGCATCGACCAAGGTGTCCCAGAACCAGGCCTCGCCGAGTCGCCAGTCGAGCAGCAGGTTCTTGACGAGGAACGAGGCGGTGACCATTCGGATGCGGTTGTGCATCACGCCGGTCTGCCAGAGCTCCCGCATGCCGGCGTCGACGATCGGGATGCCCGTCTGCCCCTGCTGCCAGCGGCCGAGCACCTCGGGGTCGGGGTCGTTCCACGGGAACGCGTTGAAGGCCGGGCGCATGTTCTCGGTGCCGAGCTTCGGCCAGTGGTAGAGCAGGTGGTAGCCGAATTCGCGCCAGCCGACCTCGCGGAGAAAGGATGCCGCACCTTCGGCAGACGACGCATCCCGCACCCCGTGCCAGACCTGGAACGGGCTCATCTCGCCATGCCGGAGTCGCGGTGACATGCGCGAGGTCGCGTCCTGGGAGGGAAAGTCGCGCTCGCGCTGGTAGTCGCCGAGCCCCTCCTTTTCGAAGGCGCGGAGTTCGGCGTGCGCGGCCTTCTCGCCCGGCGTCCAGGTGTCGCGGAGCCCGGCCGCCCAGTCGGGCTTCGTCGGCAGGAAGCCCCAGTCGCCGAGTTTCTCGCTCGACACGGCCTTCGCTCCGGCCGCACCGGTGACGTGGCCGGCCGACGGCGCGGGCAGTGGATGCCGCGGGGTGGGCGCGCCGAGGCACGCCCGCCAGAACGGGGTGAACACCTTGTAGGGCTGGCCCTGACCCGTGCGGAGCGTCCACGGTTCGAAGAGCAGGTTCGCCTGAAAGCTCCGCGCCTCGACGCCCGCCTCCTTCAGACTGGACTTGATAGACGCGTCGAGTTCCCGCTCGGCGAGGCCGTAACGGCGGTTCCAGTACACCGCGCCTGCCTTCGTCTCGCGCTGCAGGTCGGCGATGACGTCGGCAGCGGGGCCGGAGCGAAGGGTGAGGCTGAGGCCCCGGGCATCCAGTTCCTCGGCGAGAGCGGTGAGCGAATGGTGCAGCCACCACTTCGCGGCCCCGCCGTTCGGCCTGATGCCGGGCGAGTCGTCGCTGAAGACGCTCGCGTCGGAATAGTCGGTCTCCTCGTCGAACACGTAGACGCAGACGATCGGTTCACCACGTTCGGCGGCGGCGTGCAGGGCGGGATGATCGCCCACCCGCAGGTCGTCGCGGAACCAGACGATGCTGGGGGAGGCCATCAGGCGTCGGGGGTCTCGACGATGCAGTCGTCGTCCACGCCGCTCACGCCGATGCGGAGCTTGTCGCAGAGCGCCGCCAGCTGGGCGAGTTCGTCGTCGGTGAGCGCCTTGGTCATCTGGCCGGTGATGGAGCGGCCGTGGGTGCGCGCGGCATCCCGATAAACGTCGAAGCCCGTCTCGGTCAGCGCGACGATCGTGCCGCGCCCGTCGGTGGGGTCGACGGATTTGGCGACCAGCCCCCGCAGGGCGAGCCGGTCGACCAGCCGCGAGACGCTCGGCTGGGTGAGGAGCGTGCGGGAGTTCAGGTCGCGGATGCGCATCCGCCGGTTCGGCTGGAACGACAGCGTGTACAGCACGTCGTACTCGGTGAGCGAGACCCCTTTGAAGGGAAAATCTTCTGCGAGAGTGCGCATTACCTGCACCTGGGCGCGGAAGAGGGACTCCCACGAGGCGATCGGCGACACCTTTGTCACAAGGGTTCTGTCAGTCATGACTACAGGGTAGTTCGTCGAAAGCACCTGATCGGGTGGGTTGCCACCAGGGCGGTTAAACGGACAAGAGCCGGTCGTAGAGGCTAACGACCGGCTCTTTCCCTTGCACCAAGAGTGTCCTGCAATCACATTCCGCGCTTCGCTGCCACAGCAAACAACTAACGCTCCTGAACTATATAACGGTTGCGTAACGGAGCGCTAGTTACCCATTCGTTATTTTCCCCAGAGTTTGCCGAGAGGGTCGGTGAGGGCTTCTTCATCGAAGTGCGGCGGACAGCGTGCGCGGAATCAGAGGAGCCCAAGGTGTGCGGCCTGGTAGATGGTGGCGATGGTGGGCTGGAATCCGAGGCTGCGCGCGAGTGAGATGTCCATCTGGCCCTTCCACGGATGCGCCAGCGGCTCGGCAGACCCTCCATAGGGCTGCCCGACGATCTGGGCCATCTCGTAGACGCTGAGAGGCGACTCGTCGGCAATGTTCACGGTGAGACCGTCCATAGCGCCGGTGAGAGCGAGCGCGAATGCGGTGGCGATGTCGGCATGGTGCACAGCGCTGAGTTTCTGTGCGGGGTGCCATCCCATGTTCGCCGCCTGCTCGGGCAGTGCCTCGAGGTGGCCATCACCGTCGCCGTAGATGAAGGGCAGTCGGAGGATTGCGTGGGTCAACCCGCTCTCGCGGAGGAGTTCTTCGGCCGCGATCTTGCTCGCCGGGTAGGCGAGGGTTGGCGAGACGGGGTCACCTTCCGCTCCAGGGTGAGAGCTGTCGGCGTCATAGACGTTCGAGGTGCTGGCCAGGAGGAAGCGGGCGTCCGGAGCAGTCTCGCGGACGGCCGCGATGAGGTTGCGGGTGCCCTCCAGGTTCACCTTCCAGATCTGGTCATCCTCACGGGTGCGGAACAGGGCCGCCAGATGGATGACTGCCGTTACACCCGCAACGGTGGCAGGCAGTGTTTCAGACCTGAGGATGTCGCCCTCGACGCGTGCCACGCCTTGCGGCACGTCTTTGCCGGGGCGGACGAGGGCGCGGCACGGAATGCCGGCTTCGGTGAGACGGGCGAGGAGGCGAGGGCCGACGAGGCCGGTTGCTCCGGTGAGGAGGATTGTCATGATTGCGTGATGCCTTTCCTGTAGTCGAGGAGTCGCTGGGTGGCGTTCTGGAGCAGCCGGTTCATGGTCGCGATGTCCGCCGGGTCCTCTCCGGCGAAGGCGATGTCACCGATCAGTTCCGCCGGATCGGGCAGCGTCAGCCAGAGGTCGAGGCCAGACGGTGTCAGCGAGAGCAACTTCTGCCGCTGGTCTTCAGGATCAGGCGACTGCTGGACGAGGCCCTTTCGCACGAGGGCGGAGATGACCCCGCTCACCGTCGCCCTCTCGACTCCCAACTCGAGCGTCAGGTCGCGCTGCCCTAGATGCTCGACAAGACTCAGTCGGTAGAGGACGTACCACTGGGTGTTGCCCAGATCGAAGGGGCGCAGCACCGCTTCCATGAGCGCACCGCTGGCGAAGAAGTACTTCTTCGCCCAACCACCGGGCATCTCCAGTTCGAATTGCTTTTTTCTGTTAGGCACCAGACAAGTATGTATGGTGCCTAACAGAACGTCAACGAAAAGGTGACCTGCAAACCGGCGTTCTTCTGCTCGGTCATGCCCGCGAGGCTGAGCCCGAGGCGCCATTCTGGAAAGCGGCGCGATCGAAGAGGGAATTCACGTCGACGGTGGCCGGATGGCGCTCCAGTGCTACCGCGAGATGCTGGAAGTAGGGCAGTGTGGCCCAGTCCCGGTGACTGCCGATGACGAAGATCCGGCGACGGGCGCGGCTGACAGCGACGTTGAACAGGTTCGGAGTTCCGGCCGCCCAATTGCGAGCACCGGATGTGTGCCCACCGAGCACGAGGATCACGATGTCCGCTTCCTTTCCCTGCGCTGTATGAATCGTTCCGGCTTGTTTGGAGGCGTCCATTCCGAAACGGATGGCGCTACTTCGGAGTGCACGCGCGACGTCGCTGAACGGAGATATGACCAGAATTTCGGACATCGGATGACCGGCACGTCTGAGAAACCCGAGCACGTCGTCGAGAAGTGCGATCTGTTCAAGCGAGTTGTGACCGTTCCAGCTGATTCCTGCGACATCGAACCAGGCAGAAGGCGGCGCTTCAGAGTCGCCGACCATGAACGCATCCGTTCGTTCCCCACCGTGAACCATCATCCCGCCATAGACGGAGTCGTTGACGACGTCGAACATCGGATTGTCGCATCGGCGATGAACGCGAAGCGGGGCACCGACGGTTATCTCGTCCATGCCGGGAACCTGGATGCGGGCGACGTAGCGCGCGTTGCGGTCGGCAAGCACCTGAGCGGGATTCGACGCCGGCAACCATCGATCAGATGTACCCGTCATCCGCAGCAGTGTGCGCTGGTGAACGATCGGCAGGCTCACGACAGGCTGAAGTTGAAGCGGGTCACCGACGAGAACACTGTTCGAGGTTCTCCAGATCCCACACAGTGCGTGCTGCGGGGCCGCCTGTCCGGCTTCATCGATGAGGAGCCAGCCGAGCCGTTCTGATTGCAGCGACCCGAACACCCTGGGCAGGGAGGCGAAGGTCGTTGTGACTGTCGGCACGACCAGGAAGAGCGACTCCCACGCAGCGCGGACGGCCCGGGCATCCGTTGACCGGGGGGCCGCGTTCATCAGAACGTCATAGGCCGCGAACAGGTTGCTGCGGAGGATTCTGCGCTGGTCATGGATGAAGGATCTGTGAAGATCCAGCGCCGCCAGGAACAGCAACGAGCGGGCGTCGTTGAAGTCTTCGTCCAGCCACGGCGACGTCTTCTCCTTGTCCGTGTTCTCGGAGGAGAACCACTCCTCGGTGGGGACCCGGTCGGGATGGCCGTAGTCACGCATGGCTGAATCGGCGGCGGCCAGTCGTTGCTCGAAGGCGGCCAGCTGATTCTGCAGACGGTCCCGATCCGAACGGATCTCGCGAACCACCCCGTCCGACGATCTGCTCTCGGCGGCGGCGGCCTCTCAAGCGCCGCTCATGGCCATGAGCTTCGCCGTCAGCTCCTCCTGCGCGGCTCTCCATGTCTTCACCGACCGGCCGAGGGTGAAGACTACCTCCAGCGCGTTCGGCTTCGCCGCGGAATGTGCTGCGACGTCGGTCCTGGCTTTCTGCTCGTCGACGGCTGTCGCACTGACTGTCAACCTGCAGAGAGCAGCACTGTTCTCTGCAGCAGACAGCTGGCGTTCGAGCCTGTCCAGCTGTGACCGGTCAGCGGCGATTGAGGCGACAAGACCGGGGCGCTCCCGATGCGCCAGGTGCAACCCCTGCCGCTCGACTCTCAGCCGATCCACGCGGTCTCTGGCCACGAAGAATGCCACCCGGGCCGTACCCCACGGCATGACGTCCTGCCGAGGTGACGCTCCGAGATAGTCACTGAGACCGATCGTCTTCTCCGCGCCCTTCCCGGCTTGCCGTGCACCGAACATCAGTGTGTTGGCGAAAGCGGAACGATTCGATGCGCTACCGAGACGGCCGGATACCAATCCCCACGCCGTGTTCTCGGCGTCTCCGGAACCTCCGGTTTCTGTGCCTCCGTGGGGCTCGCGTCCGCTCCGTAACAACGCCGTCGCAATGTCAGTGAAGTAGTCGCTGACATCCCGGTAGCCCTCAAAGACAGCCTTCTCGCCAGGAATCTCGAGACTGATGTTGTCAACGGCACCGTTGTTCGACGAAGCGATGATGATCTCGGCACCTCGAACCGAATGCCTGAGTTGGCGGACCGAACGCCTTTTGTCGGTCTTGGAGATCCAGCTGTACTCCGTCTTCGTGAAGGCATCCGAAGGCCGGGCGAACTCGGCGAGTGCCTGGGCGCGACGAGTGACAAGGGCGGCCACGATGTCACGGAGCATCGTCGTCTTGCCGGTATCGGGCGGGCCGTTCACCGCGAAGAGGCCATCGGAGGAGTCTGCCACGTCGGCGATGATGCGGTTCACGGCGAACTGTTGAGACACAGACAACGCCTGGGTCGGATCGGCCGGCCACCGCCCGTCCGGAATCAGATCGGGTGCGACCGAGTCGTAGACCACTCCCGGATTCTCGCCGACATCGATGCGTTCTCGCGCTGGTCCCGATCCGAGGTATCGGCGAACGGACTCGGGACCCAGCCCGCGCTTGGAGAGTTCATGGAGATCGCGCGAGAAGAAACTGTTCAAGAAATCGCTCGACTGCTCCGGATCCGGCTGTTCGTCCCGAAGTGGTATCTGTCGGCTACTGATCCAGAGCCCCAGCCCCTCGCCACCCAGGGTGAGTTTGCCCTCGACCCCCGCGAGATGGACTGCGGCCGTCACGAGATCCCACAGATCTTCCTTATCCAGGAGATGAGTCGACGTGCTCACGGTGGTGTCGCCACCCGTCCGGATCCGATTGCGAACGACGACCTCGCGAAAGCGTTCCTTCCACTGTTCCTCGTCGGCGGTGAAGTCCGAGAACACATCCCCCAGCTGACCGGCCCTGAGATAGCGTCCCGTCGCCCACACGCACTGCGAACAGACGAAGCTGTTCTCCACAAGCGAGCCGTTCTGCCTGACCGTCAGCGACATGACAGCGCTCTGTCCGCTCCGGGCATTCGGATTGTCGTCCACTTCGGACGGCAGAACCCTCCACGCTGTCTCCACGTCGAAAACCCCGATATAGACCGTATGTTCCCACACCCTGTGAGGAGGGCAGTCTCGCCATCCTGCTTCCTGCAGCCACGGGAGAACTGCGTCACGTGAACGGTAGTCGCCGACGAACGGTACGTCATCCCGGGATCTGGAAAGCTTCGGAACCGGCTGTGGGGTGAACGCTTCCACAGCGAGCCAGAACGGAATCGGATCCTCTTGTACTTGAACACGCATTGCTCGACCCTAGCGAGTAGCTGGTTGTGAAGGAATTCTCAGCAAATCGTGCGGTGAGCGCCCTGGCGGGCGGAAACGGCGATCACGCCGCGTCGAGGTACCCGTTCGGGTTCAGCACGTACTTCGTGGCGGCACCGGCGTCGAATTCGGCGTAGCCCCGGGGAGCATCCTCGAGGGTGATCGCCTGCGCATTCACGTTCTTCGCGATGTGCACCCTGTCGTGCAGGATCGCCTGCATCAGGCCGTGGTTGTACTTCATCACAGGGCACTGGCCCGTGGTGAACGAGAGCGACTTCGCCCAGCCGGTACCGAGGCTCAGGCTGAGCGAGCCCTTCTTGGCGGCCTCGTCGATTCCGCCCGGGTCGCCGGTCACGTAGAGCCCGGGGATGCCCAGGGCACCACCCGCCGCCGTGATGTCCATGAGCGAGTTGAGCACCGTTGCGGGCGCCTCCGCCGCATCGGCACCGTGTCCCTGGCCTCGGGCCTCGAAGCCGACGGCGTCGATGCCGCAGTCGACCTCCGGGATGCCGAGGATCTGCTCGATCTGGTCGACGATGTCACCCTGGCTGAGGTCGATCGTCTCGCAGCCGAAGCTCCTCGCCTGCTCCAGGCGCCCGTCGTTCATGTCGCCCACGATCACGGCGGCGGCGCCGAGCAGCAGGGCGGATGTCGCGGCCGCCAGTCCGACGGGCCCGGCGCCTGCGACGTAGACGGTCGAGCCGACGCCCACGCCCGCGGTCACCGCGCCGTGGAAGCCCGTCGGGAAGATGTCGGACAGCATCGTCAGGTCGAGGATCTTCTCGAGTGCCTGGTCGCGATCCGGGAACTTCAGCAGGTTCCAGTCGGCGTAGGGCACCAGCACGAATTCGGCCTGTCCGCCGACCCAGCCGCCCATGTCGACGTAGCCGTAGGCGCTGCCCGGGCGGTCGGGGTTGACGTTCAGGCAGATGCCGGTCTTCCGCTCCTTGCAGTTGCGGCAGCGCCCACAGGCGATGTTGAACGGCACAGAGACGAGGTCGCCGACCTTGATGAACTCGACGCCGGGGCCGACCTCCACCACTTCACCCGTGATCTCGTGGCCGAGCACGAGGTTGACGGGGGCGGTCGTTCTGCCCCGCACCATGTGCTGGTCGGATCCACAGATGTTGGTTGCGACGGTGCGGATGATCGCACCGTGGGACACCTTCCGGCCGATGTTCGCTGGGTTCACGCCCGGACCGTCCTTCAGCTCGAACGTGGGGTAGTCGATGTCGATGACTTCGACCACTCCCGGTGCCTTGTAGGCGACTGCTCTGTTGTCTGCCACGATGATCCTCCTTGATCACACGGTCCGGTTGGGGCCGGTCTGGCCAGCCTATGCGGGCACGACCCGAGGAGGAGAGGATCATCCGACTCTTGACAGGTTCGCCGTAGCGGCGGCGACGACAGGCTAGATCAGGTCGGGGGAGGGGGTGCTGGTCTGGCGCACCGAGACGTCGGCGTGACGGTCGAAGCGGTAGCCGACGCCGCGCACGGTGCGCACGATGTCCTCGTAGTCGCCGAGCTTCGCGCGGAGGCGCCGCACGTGCACGTCGATGGTGCGCTCGTTGGGGATGTCGTCGAGGTCTTCGTGGCCAGCGCCCCAGAGAGACGAGATGAGTTCGGCCCGCTCGATGGTGCGGCCCTCGCGGAGCACCAGGTACTGCAGCAGCTCGAACTCCTTGTAGGTCAGGTTCGCGGCTTCGTTGTCGAGCAGCACGCGCTTGCGGGAGAGGTCCACGACCACTCCGTCACGGGCGCGATCGGACGGATCGGCTTCGGGCTCGGTGCTCTGTCGGTGCTTGGCGAGTGCGGCCGGATCCTGCAAGGCGAGGCGCACGACCTCGACGTCACGACCGCCGGATCCGCGCGGCGCCAGGGCAACGGCGGCGTAGGTCTCGGAGCTCGGGGCGAGCTGGGCGACGAGCGCCTTGATCTGCGAGACGATCGAGCCGAGCGAGGTGCCGTCGGCTTCGGCCTTCTCCTCGTCGATGCCCACGTAGACGACGAAGCCGCGGGCCTCGGTGCCGACAGGTACCGCACGGATGTGGGAGACCGCGGGAGCGGCCGACAGCGGCGCCGGGTGGATGGCCGGGGTCTCGGCAGGGGCGACGTAGGCGGTGGTGCGGGGGCTGGTCAGGTGTGCAATGGACACGAGGGTGTTCCTTCGGATGATGATGCTGCGCACCGTCGGCCGCGAGGGGCCTGGAGAGCGGTGCTGTGAGTCGAGTCGGCGGGAGCCGGAGAACGGATGGCGGGGGAGCGGGCATCCGGGAGCCGTATGACGAATCAGACCTGCAGAGTGCGGGTGTGGCAAGCGTCAGGGCCCGGCGAGGGATGTTCTCGTCAGCGACACATTCGACAACGCATGACCGCGCCGCCGGGCATCATCATGCCGGCGTTCCTCAGAGCCTCGAAGGAGGTTGGGGCGGTCGCGTTGTCATACATAGAAATGAGTAAAGCCGATTATCGGCGTCCGTGTCAATTCTTTTGCGTGGATCCGGCCGGGAGCGGCAGGATGAGTTGCTACACCAAGCCGTAGAGCCGGTCGCCCGCGTCGCCCAGCCCGGGCACGATGTAGCCGTTCTCGTTCAGCCGTTCATCCAGTGCGCCGAGCACCAGCGTGACGTCGCGGCCCTCCGTGCGCTTCTCGAGCATCTCCACGCCCTCGGGAGCAGCGAGCAGGCAGATGGCCGTGACGTCGACGGCACCCCGGTCGAAGAGGAAGTCGATGGCCGCGCTCAGTGACCCGCCCGTGGCGAGCATCGGGTCGAGCACGAAGCACTGTCGATCGCTGAGGTCGTCGGGCAGCCGCTCGGCGTACGTCGTGGGCTGCAGGGTCTCTTCGTTCCGCACCATGCCGAGAAAGCCGACCTCGGCTGTGGGCACGAGTTTCACCATGCCTTCGAGCATCCCGAGCCCCGCGCGGAGGATCGGCACGACCAGGGGCCGCGGCTCGCTGAGGGCAACGCCGGTGGTGGTCGTCACGGGGGTCTCGATGGTGACCTCGTTGATGCGCACGTTCCGCGTCGCCTCATAGGCCAGCAGCGTGACGAGCTCTTCGGTGAGGGCCCGGAACGTCGCCGACGGGGTGGTCTTGTCGCGCAGCACCGTCAGTTTGTGCGTGATGAGCGGGTGGTCGGCAACGTGTACTCGCATAGGCTCAATCTACACAGGGGTGCTGCTGCCACGGCACCTTCCCGGAACGGCTGGAGGAGCGCAAGTGCCCACGTCGCTCCCGCCTGCGTCGCCGGAACACGACGGGTGGATGATCGAAGCCCTCGCTGAGGCCCGGCAGGCGTTGCTCACGGCCGATGTGCCGGTCGGCGCAGTCGTCGTCGGCGCGAACGGTGAGGTTCTGGCCCGCGGGCACAACGAGCGTGAGCTGCTGAGAGACCCGACAGCCCACGCCGAGATCATCGCACTGCGGCGGGCGGCCGCGCTTCTCGGAGACTGGCAGCTTGCGGGCAGCACACTCGTCGTGACGCTCGAGCCCTGCGTGATGTGCGCCGGAGCCATCCTGGCCGCCCGCGTCGCGCGCGTGGTCTTCGGCGCGTGGGACGACAAAGCGGGGGCTGCCGGGTCCGTCTACGACGTGCTGCGCGATCGTCGGCTGAATCACCGGGTCGAGGTGCTCGCCGGTGTTCGCGCCGATGAGAGCAGCGAACTGCTCAGCGGCTTTTTCCGCGGGTATTCTCAGGGATAGGGACTGCCCAGCACAACTCCCCCGAAGGGGTTCCAGCGTTTGCGAGCTTTTTCCCCCGTTTGGTCGCACAATAGGACTTCCTAGCACTCTTCTCGCGTTTCCTGCGCGAGTTCGTGGCCGATCCGAAACCGGCCGCAGACGGTGAGTTTTTCGTGGACTCGTCCCTCGATGTTCAAGGCGTGACCGGGGGGTCGGCTGCCAGCGGAGCTGAGCGCGACCCCCTCTCTGTCGAGCCTGCAGTATCCGGTACCCGCGGTGCGCGGCTCTGGTTCGGCCGGCATGCGGTGTCGCTCGGCTGGTTCGTTCCGCTGATCGTCCTCGGTACCGCTGTGCATGCTGCGGCGCTGACCTCCCGCGCCGCCCCGGGTGAGCTTCCCGGGGCGGTCGCGGCGGTCGTCTTCGGAACGCTGGCCGCCCTGCTTCTCTGGATGCTCGCGCGCCGCCTGCATCTCACTCAGCCGGCTGCCGCCCTCGCGGTCTTCGTCTTCCTTCTGTCACCGCTGGCACTCACCGCGCACACAACGGCGTCCCTGCCGAACGCTGTTGCGCCAGTGCTGCTGGCGGGGGTCATCGTCGTCATCGATCCACGGAGATCCACGAGGCTCCGGATGATCGTGGGTGCCATCGTCGCCGCGATCCTGGCTGTCGTGCTGCTCCTCGAGCTGGCCGCGTCGGGTGCGCCCGCAACGTCGTCGGTGATCGGGAGGTGGTGGGCCCTCGATCCTGCGATCCTGATTCTCGGAACAGGCTGCTCGGTCGCGGCTCTCGCGGTGGCACGCCTGAGACCGTTCGGTCTGGTCTCGCTCGGGCTGGTCCTTCTTGCCCTCCGTCCCGGAGCGGACATGCTTGTTCCGGCTGCTGCCCTGTGGCTGCCGCTCGCGGCACTCCTTGTCGCCGGCACCGTGCAGGCAGCGGCCCAGGCCGCCTGGGAGGCCGGTTTCACGGCTGTCTGGCTGGAGATCGTGGCCGGTATCTTCCTGGTCGCCGTGGTGGGCGTGTTCATTTTCGCCGCTCCCGCCCTGGCGCCGGGGTATCGCACGCTGCTGGAGGGTTCGCCGGGTGGGCAGCCTGGGCAACCCGGGGCAGTCCCAACGTTCGCGCAATCCGGTGTAGTTGGGGATGCCGCGGCCGGTGCGACGCCCCCTGCATCGGCCGGTGCGGAGGTTCCGGGGACGGACGATCCGACGGGCCCCGCGGCAGAAGCAGAAAGCGGCCGGGCCCTCGCCGGGGCGCAGACCGCGGCCCGGGCATCCATCGGCCTGCAACTGAGCACAAACCCGCAGCTGCAGCTCTCCGCCGAGGCGACTGCCGAACTGGTCGCAGGCGATGTCGATGTGCGTTCCGTGCTCACGCTCGCGCAGCTGCTTGCCTCCACGCCCGTTGCGGTCTCCGATTTTCCGGCGGTCGCCGGCGAGGTCGGTGCCCCCCGTCGGCAGATCCTCATCTCCTCGCTCGGCGGCCGAGCGTCGACGGGCAGCAGCGCAGTACTCAACGACGTATCGGCATATTTCGAGAACCTCGCGCCGCCTCTCGGGGGGGCGAATGTGGTGAGCACGGACGACGGAGTGCTCGTGATCTTCCCGTTCGGCGAACCTGCCGACCTTTTGCCCGCCGGCCAGGGACCCTGATCGGAGACCTCCGCTCCCGGAGCCCACACTCCACGCTCCACGCTTCTTCCTGCGCCTGTCTCCACCGCCCGGCGGCCCCCACAGCACTCCACATCGAAAGGACCATCCCATGGCATCGCACTCCCGCACAGGCTCGTCGCTCACAGGGAGGCTCCCTGCGGCTGTGGCGGCGGCCAGCATCGCTCTGGCCGTCTCCCTGCTCGGGTTCGGCGGGGCCACAGCTTCCGCCGCGACGACCACCTCCATCGCTCTGGCTCCGGCCGCCGGGGCTCCCACCGCCGCAGTGACGACCGGTTGGTTGCGGCTTGCGCATCTCTCACCCGACACGTCGGCGGTCGACATCCGGCTCTCTGCTCTCGCCGGTGGCACGGTCACACAGTCGCTCTCCAACATCGGCTACGGAGCTGTGTCGGCCTACATGGCACTGTCCCCCGGCACCTACGTCGTCGCGATGGTTCCGACCGGAGGCGACTTCACCCAGCCGATCATCCAGACCTCCGTGACAGTGGTCGCCGGTCAGCCGCTGACCGTCGCGGCCTTCGGAAAGAATGCAGACCTCAGGGCTGCCGCCTACCGTGACGACCTGACCACCCCGCCGGCGGGGCAGTCGCGGGTCCGGGTGGTTCAGGCCTCGACGATCGTGCCGACCGTGAGCGTCGCCACATCGACCGGACGCTCGATCGCAACCGACGTCGCCCAGGGTGTCGCCACCGACTACGCGAGCGTTCCGGGCGGGCCCTGGAAGCTCGACCTCACCGCCGGTGCGGTGCAGTCGACGGCCGATGTCGACCTGGCGCAGGGATCCATCTCCACACTCTTCGTTCTCGACAATGCCTCAGGGGGGCTGGCGCTCAAGCCGGTGCTGGACTCCTCGAGCGCCGGAGACCTCCCCGTGGGCGGCGTGCAGACGGGTGCAGGCGGCACTGCCCTGGTGCACGCGAGTGCCGCCGAGGACAGCAACCGGCGCATCATCGACATCGGAACGGGGGCGGTCTCCGTGCTGGCTGCCGCGATCGTGATCTTCGGACACCGTCGGCGGACTCGGTTGGCGCAGAGCAGCAGTGATTCTCCGCACCAACCGCAGTTTCGCCGCCTGCCCGAGAGCTACCAGAAGCACGACAGGCAGTGGTACGACAACCTCGCCCATGAGCGGCAGGAGCGGGAGCGGGAGGTTCGCGGGGACGCAGCTGCCGGGCCCTCGGAGAGGCGCTGACGGGAATGCGCTTCACGATCGGTTCGGCAGTGGTTCGCGGCGTCGCGGCGCTGATGCTCGCCGGCGTGTTGTGGGGCGTCACCGGATGCTCGACCGCAGTATCGCCCGGGGCGCTGCCGGGCGGGGAATCCGGAACCGGCGACCCTGGTCGGGCCGCACCGGGAACCGCCGCACCGGGAACCACGTCGCCGGGCGGAACGGCAGACCGCGGCGGCACCGGCAGCTTCCAGGATCCCGACCTCGGCACCGCACCCGGGTCAGCGGTGGTCGACGGGTCTGCGAAGCCCGTCCGGGTGCAGATCGCCTCGATAGGCGTCGATTCGGCTCTGGAATCGCTGAAGAAGGATGGCAGCGGCTCCCTGCTACCGCCGGTGGACTTCGCCTCAGCGGGCTGGTACAGCGGGGGAGTGGCGCCCGGCGCTGTCGGCCCTGCCGTGATCGCGGGCCACATCGATTCGTCGGTCGGCCCCGCCGTGTTCTACCGGTTGTCGTCCCTCGCTGCGGGGGATCCCGTGGGAGTCACTCTCGCCGACGGTCGCGTGGCGACCTTCACCGTCGACCGCGTGATCCAGATCGCAAAGGCCGACTTCCCGACGGCAGAGGTCTACGGGGCAGTACCGACCGCGCAGCTGCGACTGATCACCTGCGGCGGCGTGTTCGACGACGACTGGGGGCACTACCTCGACAATGTCGTGGTGTTCGCCTCGGAGACGGCGATCAGCCCTCAGCCCTGATCGGTCCGGAATACTGATCGGCCCGCGATCCGGCCGCGTGGCGCTCAGTCCGAGGCCCGGATGACGATCGCCTCTGTGGGCGTCGCCGGGTCGACGGGTGCGATGTACACGTCGGGTTCGATGTAGATGACCCGCGCGATCGGCACGGCGGTTCGGATGCGCGCTTCGACCGAGTTGATCGCGCTCGCGACATCCTCGAGCCGTGCGCTGGCCGGCATGGCGACCTTGGCCGCCACCAGGAGTTCTTCCGGCCCGAGGTAGAGGGTCTTCATGTGGATGACGCGCTCCACGTCGTCGCCCGCCTCGATGGCGTCGAGGATGGCGCGGGTGTCGACCTCGCCGGCGCCCTCGCCGACCAGCAGGCTCTTGGTCTCCATGCCGAGTACGAGTGCGACGAGGATCAGCAGCACCCCGATCCCGACCGTGCCGATGCCGTCGAAGACCCCGTTGCCGGTGATGATGGCGAGCAGCACACCGACGAAGGCGAGCGCGAGGCCCACCAGCGCAGCGAAGTCCTCGAGCAGCACGACCGGCAGTTCGGGAGCCTTTGCGCGGCGCACGAACTGCACCCAGCTCTGCGTGCCGCGGGTGTGGTTGCTCTCCTTCATCGCGGTGCGGAGCGAGAAGCCTTCGAGAACCATCGCGGCGACCAGCACCGCGATCGGCAGCCACGGTGTCTCGATCGGGTGCGGGCTCCCGATCTTCTCGATCCCCTCGTAGAGCGAGAAGACCCCGCCCACGGAGAACAGGATGATCGACACGACGAAGGCGTAGACGTAACGCTCACGGCCGTACCCGAACGGGTGCTCGCTGTCAGCCGCCTTCTTGGCCTTCCGCCCGCCGAGCAGCAGCAGCAGCTGGTTGCCGGAGTCGGCGAGGGAGTGCACACTCTCGGCGAGCATCGACGACGACCCCGAGAAGACGAAGGCGATGAACTTGATGACCGCGATGCCGATGTTCGCCCCGAGTGCTGCGAAGATCGCCCTGGTGCCGCCGCCTGTGCTCACGTGATGTTCCCTCGTTCGATCGAGCCCTGGGGGCCAAGTTTAGATCCGACAGGCTCCACAGGTCTGCGGGCAGCCGGTAAGCCGGTCGGCGCGGCAGCGGTCAGCGCGGCAGCCGGGCGAACGCGTCGATGTCGGACGCGGTGCCGGAGACGACGATGAAGTCCTCGGCCCCCACTTCCGTGCTCGCGCCGGCGTAGACGAACGGAGCGCCGTGCGACTTCACGCCCACCACCGTGATGCCGAACAGACGACGGAGCCCGAGCCCCTGCAGCGGCCCGCCGCGAGCCACCTCCGGTGGGCGGAGCTTCGCGAGCGAGAGTTCGTCGTCGAACTCGATGAAGTCGAGCACCTGGCCCGACACGAGATGGGCGATCCGGTCGCCTGACTCCGCCTCGGGGTAGATCACGTGATTCGCACCGATGCGCTCCAGGATCGTGCCGTGCGACTTCGACATCGCCTTCGCCCAGATCTGTGAGATGCCGAGATCGACGAGGTTCGCGGTGATGAGCACGCTGCCCTCGACGGATGATCCGACCGCCATGATCGCCACGTCGAAGTCCTGCCCGCCGATCTGCCGCAGGGCATCCAGATCCGTCGCATCGGCTTGCACGACATGCGTGACGCGCGTCGCCCACTTCTGCACGAGCATAGCGTCGGTGTCGATGACGAGCACCTCACGCCCCAGCTGCTCGAGCTTGTCGGCGGCGGCAGCGCCGAACCTGCCGAGCCCGATGACCAGCACCGGAGCGCCGCTCGACCTGTCTCTAGCCAACGATCGGCCTCTCCTCGGGGTTCTGGAACAACTGGCGCCTCTGCCTGAGCGCCAGGGCGGCGGCGAACGTCACTGTACCAATGCGTCCCATGAACATCGTGGCCGCCATGACGTAGACGCCGGCATCCGGCAGCGACGCGGTGAGCCCGGTCGAGAGACCCGACGTTCCGAAAGCGGAGATCACGTCGAACAGCACGTCATCGAGGGAGGCTTTCGAGATCTGCAGGATGACGATGGCCGAGACCGCGATGGTGCTCGCGCCCCAGAGCACCACGCTGACCGCGAGTCGGAGGATGTCGACGGGGATGCGGCGACGGAACGCCTGCACCTGGTCGTTGCCGCGTGCCTCGGCGAAGGCGGCGAGGAAGAGGATCGCGAGCGTGGTCACCTTGATGCCGCCGGCCGTCGACGCTGAGCCGCCGCCGATGAACATGAGCATGTCGGCCACGAGCTTGCTGGAGCCGTTCAGTTGGTCGATGGGAATTGTCGAGAAGCCACCCGACCGGGTCATCGTCGACAGGAACAGCGACTGGAAGCCCTTGTCGAACCCGTTCAGCGGGCCGAACGTGGCCGGGTTCGAGAACTCGAGGGCGAAGAAGAGCAGACAGCCGGCCCCGAGCAGGATGACCGAAGTGACGAGGGTCAATTTGACGTGTAGCGACCACTGGTTGCGCCCGGGTGTGCGGAGGGCCCGCGAGAAGGCGTAGATCACCGGGAAGCCGATGCTGCCGAGAAAGACACCGATCATCAGCACGGTCAGGAAGTAGTAGTCAGTCGCGTACGGCGCGAGCCCGTCGGCGTTGGGGGTGAAGCCCGTGTTCGTGAAGGCCATCGCCGAGTAATAGAGGCTCTGCAGCGCGGCCGTTCCGACGGGGATGCCGTCGATGAGCATCCGCGGGAAGAGGAGCAGGGCGAGGCCGCCTTCGATGACCAGCGCGCTGACCGCGACCGTGGCGAGCAGCCCGCCCACTTCGCCGAGCCGTACGGCCTGGCTCGCGCCCGCAACGCCCGAGTGGGTGCGGGACGGGTCCGCCTCGCCGGCTGCGAGGATGCGCGAGCGGAGGCCGAGGCGCCGGGAGACGACGAGGCCGAGGATCGACGCCAGCGTCAACACCCCGACGGCGCCGATCTGCACGCCGACGTAGATGACCACCTCGCCGAAGAACGACCAGTGGGTGGCCATGTCGACGGTGGAGAGACCGGTGACGCAGATCACGGTGACGGCGGTGAAGAGCGAGTCCGCCAGATTCGTCGACGTGCCGGTCGCGCTCGAGATCGGCAACGAGAAGAGGAACGTGAACAGCACGATCAGGAGCACGAAGACGAGCACCGCGAAGCGCGAGGGTGACCGGCCCGAGAAGTCCTCGATGGCGTCCCGGAACTGCCTCGAACCCGACCGCACACCGTAGCGGGGCGCTCTGACGGGTGCGCCCTGGTCCATGCCCCCCAGCTTGGCACCCGCGCACGGCGGACACAACGCGGCGCGGCGCACTACCCTGTAGCCATGGCCGACATCTTCTCTGTGATAGCTGACCCCACGCGCCGCCACGTGCTCTCGCTGCTGTTGCAGAGATACGTCGCTGCTGACCGCGACGACGAGGGCGCCGAACCGTTCGGCGCGATCGGCGTCTCCGAGCTGGTCTCCCAGTTGGAACTGAGCCAGCCGACGGTCTCCAAGCACCTGAAGGTGCTGCGGGATGCCGGGCTCGTGAGCGTTCGTGAGGTCGGGCAGCATCGCTACTACGCGCTCGAGGCGTCGCCACTCGAAGAGGTCGAGGACTGGCTGATCCCGTTTCTGAGTGCCGACTTCGACGAGGTCGAGCAGGAGGACGGCTTCCGCATCGAGGGGGACCTCGCCGATCTCGTCGAGCAGGGCAAGTCCCAGGCGTCAATCGTGGGGGAGCGGGTCGGCCACTCCGTCGCCTCGGCGACCGGTCGTGCCCGCTCGATCTTCGAAGAAGTCACTCGGAGATTTCCGAACATTACAAGAAGTAGCGATTAGTCGCGGGAATCTCTCATCCGCGCCACATACACGCTGAGAAAGTGCTGTGAGCGCAAGGATTCTGTGCCTGCTCACATCGTTAACACAACTGAAACATAGCTCCCCCCACTAGGGGGCCAGAAACTGCCTAGGGTGGTCGAACGAGTACGGGCCTGGCCTGTGCCCAGACACTGTTCGTTCACAGATTGAGGTTCCTACGTGAGTAGTTCCCGGCGACGTTCTTCAGCGCCCCAGATCCGTCCATTCTCCCGAAGAGGCGGTGTGGTCGCTGCGGTGGCCGCCATCGCGCTCGCTGTCGCCGGTGCTGCCGGCAGTGCTGCAGCGTTCAGCCCTGCGGCGGCGCCGGCGCCGTCGGCCGCCGCGGCCCAGACCGACAAGGCTGTCGGACTGGTTCCGCTGCCGGGTGGAATCACCAAGCCCTCGACCGACTTCACTGCGGGGCGTTACATCGTCACGCTGACGAACCCTGCGGCTTCGACGTACGAAGGGGGCATCGACGGGTTCGCCGCCACAAAGCCCTCGACCGATGACCAGATGAACGCCCGTTCGGCGCCCGTCACCAGTTACACAGACTTCCTCGCCGGTCGCCAGAAGGATGTCGCGGCCTCTGCGGGCGTCGACATCGACTACTCGTACACGCTCGCTGTCAACGCGTTCGCCGCGGACCTGACACCGGAGCAGGCGTCGGCCCTGACCTCTGACAAGGGCGTCGCCCAGGTCACGCCGGATGACCTCAAGCACATCACTGCGGCTGAACCGTCCACCACGTACCTCGGTCTCGACGGTGCGAACGGTGTGTGGGCCCAGAACGGCGGCGTCGCCGACGCGGGCAAGGGCATCGTCATCGGTGACCTCGACACGGGCATCGCTCCCGAGAACCCGTCGTTCGCTGGGGCCCCGCTCGGCACCACACCGGGCGATGAGCCCTACCTGACCGACGTTGTCGATCCACTCCACAAAGACACGGACATCCGTTTCGACAAGGCGGACGGGAACCCGTTCTACGGCGCCTGCGTCAGTGGTGTGGAGTTCACCGCCGCCGACTGCTCCACCAAGATCGTCGGCGCACGCTACTACCTCGACGGTTTCGGTGCGAAGAACATTGGTACGACAGCCACCGGCGAGTACGCCTCGCCGCGGGACGGCGACGGCCATGGCTCGCACACCGCCAGCACCGCCGGCGGCAACAACGCTGTCGACGCAACGATCGCGGGCAACAGCTTCGGCAACATCAGCGGTGTCGCTCCGGCGGCGAAGATCGCGGTCTACAAGGTCTGCTGGTCGGGTCCCGATCCGGTCAGCCAGGACGACGATGGCTGCAAGACTTCGGACATGCTCGCGGCGATCGACCAGGCCGTGCTCGACGGCGTCGATGTGCTGAACTTCTCCATCGGCGGTGGCTCCGCCCAGACGACAGTCTCTCTCACCGACCAGGCGTTCCTCGGAGCGGCCTCGGCCGGCATCTTCGTGGCCGCCTCCGCTGGAAACTCGGGCCCTGGCGCCTCGACGCTCGACAACGCTTCGCCGTGGTATACGACAGTCGCAGCATCCACCATCCCCAGCTACGAGGCAACCGCCACCCTCGGTGACGGCAGCACGTACGCCGGTGGATCGATCACTGTGCAGCCGGGTGACGAGGCGCCCGTCGAGGGCGACCTCGTGCGCGCCGACCTGGTGAAGGTCGATACCGCTGGCGCCGACGACGCACTGCTGTGCGCACCGAAGTCGCTCGACCCAGCCAAGGTCACGGGCAAGATCGTGTTCTGTGAGCGCGGTGTCTACGACCGCACGGCCAAGTCGGCCGAGGTGAAGCGCGCCGGTGGTATCGGCATGCTGCTGGTGAACAGGACCGGCTCGTCGATCGACCTCGACGAGCACTCCGTGCCCACCGTGCACCTCGACGCTCCGTCGTGGGATGCGACCTACGCCTACGCGGCGAAGGCCGGTGCAACGGTCACGTTCACCAAGGGGAACACCGCAGGCGCCTCGCCCGCCGTTCCCGTGCTCGCCGGGTTCTCCAGCCACGGGCCCGTGGTCGCCGATGGCAGCGACATCCTGAAGCCGGACATCACGGCCCCGGGTGTGGCGATCCTCGCCGCGGCAGCGAACGCCGAAGGCGCGGACCCGACGTGGGAGTTCCTCTCCGGAACCTCGATGGCGGCCCCGCACATCGCCGGTCTCGCGGCCCTCTACCTGGGTGTGCATCCGAAGGCCTCCGTCTCGGAGATCAAGTCCGCGATGATGACCACCGCGACCGACACTGTGTCGTCTGACGGAAAGCCCATCGAAGACGTCTTCGGCCAGGGTGCCGGTGAGGTGACCCCGACGAAGTACTTCAACCCGGGTCTGCTCTACCTCAACGGTGTCAGTGACTGGTACTCGTACCTCGAGGGCATCAGCTACGACGTCGGACGCACCCCGCAGCCGATCGATGCGAGCGACCTGAACCTGGCTTCGATCGCGATCGGTTCCCTCACCGGAACGCAGACGGTCACCCGCACGGTGACGTCGACCGAGGCGGGGACCTTCACGGCCCAGGCGGTCGACGTTCCCGGCATCGACACCGTCGTGACCCCGTCGACGCTCGACTTCTCTGCCGCGGGCGAGTCGAAGAGCTACACGGTGACGTTCACACGAACGGATGCCCCGCTGAACGAGTACACGACCGGGTACCTCACCTGGGCGAACGGCGACCAGACGGTCCGCAGCCCCATCGCGCTGCAGCCCGTTCCGATTGCTGCTCCGCTCGAGGTGGCCGGAACCGGCGCCACGGGTTCGGTTGACGTCTCTGTGACGCCCGGCTCGGATGGCGCCATCCCGCTTGCGGTCGAAGGCCTGGCCAAGGCGGACTTCCTCGTCGCTGGCAACCAGGACCCGAAGATCCCTCTCGATGGACACTCGGCCGTCACTCCGCTGGGCGCTGACGCGACATTCGCCGTCGATATCCCGAAGGGTCTCAGTGCGGCCCGATTCGACCTGAAGTCGATCACGACAGCTCAGGATGGTGGTGACCTCGACCTCTTCGTCGACCATCTCGATGCCAAGGGAAAGGTCATCGCCGAGTACTCGTCGGCGACGGGTTCTGCCGATGAGCGTGTCACCATCGCGGCGCCGGAAGCAGGCAAGTATCTTGTGCGGGCGAATGTGTACGCCATCCCTGACGGACAGAATGCAGCGATGGACCTCAACGCGTACTACGTCACGCCGGACAGCGGGGACGGAGCCTTCACGGCGCCGGCCACCGTCGAGGGAGCCCAGGGTACGCCGGTCAGCTACACCGCATCGTGGTCGGGCCTCGACTACTCCTCGAGGTACCTCGGGCTGGTCTCCTACGGCGACACAGGAGTGTCGACTTTCGTCGATGTGACCACCGAGGCAGCGCCGGCGCCGACTCCGACGCCCACCCCCACCGCGACGGCGGGACCGGTTCCGACCGGTGACCCGGGAACGCCCACGGCGACCCCGGTTCCGGGCAACGGGTCGGGTGCCGGGTCGGGCAACGGAAGTGGGGGACTGGCCAACACCGGTCTCAGCACCATCGTGCCGATCGGTCTGGCAGGCATCCTGCTGCTGGCCGGTATCGCAGCCCTCGTCGTACGCCGCCAGCGCCGCGTCGGCCAGGCGAAAAGCAGCGACGAGTAACCGTCACTGAGTACTGAGGGTCGGGTCTCGCATTGGAGGGTGCGGGGCCCGGCCCTTGTTCGGTGGACAGTAGTTCACACCAGCCCCTAGAGTTCACTCAGGCAACATCCATCCGTGTCCTGTCAAGAGAGAAGCGTGCTCATGCCGAACGATCTGGCTGACGTACGTTTCCTGACCGTCGCAGAAGTGGCCGACATGATGCGGGTGTCGAAGATGACCGTCTACCGGCTGGTGCACTCGGGAGAGCTGCCGGCCATCCGGTTCGGGCGCTCGTTCCGGGTGCCGGAGACGGCGGTTGCCGAGGTGCTCGCGCGGCCCGCTTCCTCCCTGCCCCCGGCCGCGGAGAACCAGCAGGCGCGGTAGTGCGCTAGACTGCTGCGAGGCAATTTTTCCTTCTCGGTTGCGCGCGGCAGCATGTTCTCGCCGGTGTGGCCACTCCCCAATCTTGTGAGGTACATGTGGGCTCCGTAATTAAGAAGCGTCGTAAGCGCATGGCGAAGAAGAAGCACCGCAAGCTGCTTCGTAAGACGCGCCACCAGCGACGCAACAAGAAGTAGCTCCTACTTCAGCCAATCAGCGTCAGAACCGTCTCCTCTCAGGATGATCCGGTCTGGCGCTTTTTGTGTCGGTGCGCGCCGGGTGCGGGGTTGCTGCGCTGCCGGCGCTGCCTCGTCAGGGCTATCACCGGCCAGCCCCGGGTGGATGCCTCAGACCGCAGTCGGTCGTCGGGGTTGACGGCCACCGGATGCCCGACCATCCCGAGCAGCGGCAGGTCGTTCGCGGAGTCGGAGTACGCCCAACAGTCTCTGAGATCGACACCATTCTGCGCAGCGAGGCCTCGCGCAGCCTGCGCCTTGGCGGCGCCGTGCAGCATCTCCCCGTCGAGCCGGCCCGTGAAGATTCCGGCGACCGACTCGAAGCGCGTGCCGAGAGCTCCGGTGAGGCCGAGCCTCTGGGCGATGACCTGCGCGACGATCTCGCCGGTGGCCGAGACCAGCCAGACCTGGTCGCCCTGCTCGAGGTGCGCGTGCGCTTTCGCGACGACGTCGGGCCAGAGCCGGGCGGAGATCTGGCGGTCGTAGACGTCTTGACCGAGCCGCAGCAGCTCGTCTTCGGTGTGCCCGGACAGCATCTGCAGGGTGCGGGTCTTGATGCTCTCGGTGTGGCGCATGTTCTCGCCGACCGAGATGAAGCGTGCCTGTTGCCAGGCGAAGGTCGCGACATCCCGCACGTTGAGCAGGCGCAGGCGCCAGGCGCCGAACCCGACGAAGTACACAGTGGCACCCCGCACGAGGGTGTTGTCGATGTCGAAGAACGCGATGGCGGGGCGTCTGTCGGCGGTGGGCATGGCGCCATGGTAGCGAGTCCGGGTTACAGGCGGTCGCCCGGGGTGCGCCGTGATCTGCCGCGCTAGAGTGAAATCGTGGCCCGAACCGAACTCACCCTCGTCTCGAAGCCGGGTTGCCATCTCTGCGACGAGGCGCGCACCGTCGTCGAGTCCGTGGTCGCCGACCTCGCCGGGCGCGAACCTTCGGTTATCGTCGATGTCCGTGAAGTGTCGATCTTCGATGACCAGGCGCTCTACGACGAACACATCGAAGACATTCCCGTCGTGCTGATCGACGGCAGGGTCCACACCTTCTGGCGCGTCGACCCGGCGCGTCTCACCGCAGCACTCCTGGGAGCCTCATGATCCGTCACGTCGTCACGTTCACCCTCGCCGACCCCTCGCCCGAGAAGCGTGCGGAACAGGCGTTGTTCGTCGCCAGCCAGCTGCGCTCGCTGGTGGGGGTCGTTCACGAGATCATCGCGCTCGACGTGGTGACCGACGTGAACGCGACGCCGGGCAACGCCCACGTCGCCCTGATCTCGGACTACGAAGACCAGGCGGCGCTCGACCGGTACCAGGTGCACCCCGACCACGTACGGGTGTCGTCGTCGATCAAGCCGTTCTTCGCGGCGCGGGCCGCCATCGACTTCGAGGTCTGAAAGCAGCAGCTCCCTCCGTGGCCTGAGCAGCCCGCTTCCCCGCCGCGACTGACCTCTCGTCCACAGGCGCCTCGGACGAGCGTTTCTCCACAGTTCGGGGCCGCGCCCGATCCCAGCGGGCACAGCTCTACCGTTGCGGCATGACAACGCCTCGTGAATCGCTCTGGACGGTTGCTCCAGAAGACCGGCCACGCGAAAGACTCGCCCGGCTGGGCCCGGGTGGTCTGAGCGATGCCGAGCTCGTCGCGCTCGTTCTGGGTTCCGGGATGCCCGGGGTGAACGTTCTCGACAGTGCCGGGTCGCTCCTCCGACAGACCGGCGGTGTCACGGAACTGATGGGCATGACCGTCGGCGAACTGCGGTCGCTGATGGGCGTCGGCGTGGCCACCGCGGGACGGATCGTCGCCGTGGCCGAGCTCTGGCGCCGCGCGAACGATCCGCCGCCGGGTGACGTGCTCGAGACGCCCCAGCATGTGGTGCGCGCGGTGCGGGTGTTCCTCGCGGCGCAGCCCGCGGAGCCGGTCCACGTCGACACCGCGCCTGCGCTCCTGGTTGTGGTGGCTGACAGTGAACTCCGGCTCCGACGGGTGGTGCCGCTCGTCGGTGCGCTGGCGGTCCAGCCGCGGCGGGGGGCGTCGGCGTCCTTGCCCGCGCCTCCACCTCCACGTGTGCCGGCCTCCGCTCCCGCATCTGCACCCATGACCATGCACGCGCTCGTCGCCGCGACCCTCCATGAGGTGCTCTACCGCGGGGGTTCGGCGTTCGCGTTGGCTTTTGTTCCCGGCGATCATCCGGAGCGCACCGACGAGCTCCGCGCCATCCGTGACGTGCTGAAGCTGGCGTCGACGACCGTGGGCCTGCGTTATCTGTCGACGGTCGTCGTCACCGAAGACGATTGGGCGCCCCTCGCATGACCCCGGCCTCGGCCCCGGCCCCCACTTCGTCCCCGGCCGAAGGGACGCACAGCGCTCTTCGGGCCAGGTCTTGGAGCGCTTTGCGTCCCTTGAGGGTGCCTGGAGTCTCGGGTGTGGAGGGCGCGAGGCGGCTAGGGGGTGAGGCGGGTCGGGCCGCGGAAGAGGTAGGTGACCTCGCGGAGGTTGCCCTGGTCGAGCATCAGCATCAGCACGCGGGCGAGGCCCATGCCGAAACCGCCGTGCGGCGGAACGCCGTGGCGGAAGAAGTCGAGGTAGTAGTCGAGTTCCCGCGGATCGAGCCCCTTCTGGGTCGCCTGTGCCTCGAGGATCTCGACGCGGTGTTCGCGCTGCGCTCCGGTGGTGATCTCCGTGCCGCGGAAGATGAGGTCGTAGCTCTTCGTGAGGGCCGGGTCCTCCTCGCTGTGCATGTGGTAGAACGGCCGGATACTCGTCGGGTATTCGGTGAGGAAGACGAACTGGTGCCCGAAGGTCTCCTCGACGTGGGCGGCGATCTGGCGCTCGCCCTCGGGGTCGAGGTCGTCGTCTGCACGGTCGATGACGTGACCGCGTTCGGCGACGATCTGCTTCGCCTCGAGCAGCGGGATGCGCGGGAACGGGATGCTCGGCACGACGATGTCGATACCGAAGAGCTCCGAGATCTCGGCCCCGTGCTTCGCGGCGACGGCGCTGAATCCAGCGACGAGCAGTTCTTCCTGCATCGCCATGACGTCTTCGTGACTGTCTATCCAGCTGATCTCCGCGTCGACACCGGTGTACTCGGTGGCGTGCCGCGAGGTGAACGACGGGTCTGCGCGAAAGACCGGGCCGATATCGAAGATCTTGCCGAACCCGGCCGACTGGGCCATCTGCTTGAAGAACTGCGGGCTCTGGGCCAAGTAGGCGGTCGTGTCGAAGTAGTCGAGCTTGAACAGTTCGGCGTTCGACTCCGAGGGGCTCGCCATCAACTTGGGGGTGTGGATCTCGACGTAGTCGCGGTCGATCCAGTAGGTGCGGAACGCATGTTCCAGCGTCGTCTGGATGCGGAAGATGAGAGCGTTCCGAGGCACGCGCAGGTCGAGGAAGCGCCAGTCCATCCGCTTGTCGATCCCGCTGTCGGCGGCGATGGGCGTGGCGGGGTCGGCCAGAGAGGAGACCGTGAGCGAAGCCAGCTTCACCTCGAGGCCGCCGAGCTTGACCCGCTCGTCGTGCTTCAGCTCACCCGTCGCCGTGACGAACGAGCCCTGGGTGAGAGCCGAGATCGTCGTGGCCGGTTCGTCGGCGATCACGATGCCGTCGGCATCCGACGTACGGGGGTTCACCAGTTGCACGGCGCCGGACTCGTCACGGAGAACGACGAACTGCACCTTCTTCTGGTCGCGGACGGTCTCGACCCAGCCGGAGACCGTGACGGTTCCGTCGGCGAGGGCGGGCAGGTCTTTGATGAGAACGCGTTCAGTCACGGGCACTCATCCTATGCCGTCCGCCCGGACGGACTCAGGGGAGACGGCGGAAATACGCGCGGGTTGCGACGTGGCCGTAGCCGTCGGTAGCGGTCTGGATGATGGCCGCGACGATGCCGACGAGGGCGAGGAGTGCGAAAACGGAGAGAACGATGATGAGTGCCATGAGTGAACCTTTCTGGACTCAATACTTCCCTCGACAACTGTTCAGCACAATCTCATTCATCTTGAGTTTTCATGAAGCAGGGCTACATGGTCGGAGACGCATTCAGGTGGCGGGCAGCTTGGTAAGTTCTACGCTCCGTAGACTTGTCGCTGTGGTAGCCAGCCAACTTCATCTCGTGCGTCACGGCGAGGTCTTCAACCCCGAGCACGTGCTCTATGGGCGCCTGCCCGGATTCGGTCTCTCCGAGCTCGGAGTACGCATCGCCCAGTCGGCCGCAGACGAGCTCGTCGAGCGGGGTCGACCCGTCTCGGCGCTCTTCGCATCGCCGCTCCAGCGCGCCCAGGAGTCGGCCGCTCCCCTCGAACGCGCCTTCGGGCTCGCCATCCAGACCGAGGAGCGCATCATCGAACCGACGAACAGGTTCGAGGGAATGAGCCCTGCGATGCGCAACCGCGCCCTCCGCAATCCGAAGAACTGGCACTGGGTGCGCAATCCCTTCCAGCCCAGCTGGGGGGAGCCCTACGTGAGCATCACCACGCGGATGATCGCTGCCATGAACGACGCCTACGACTCGGTCGAGGGCGGCGACGTCATCATGGTGAGCCACCAGCTCCCGATCTGGTCGACGCATCTCCAGGTCACGGGGCAGCGTCTCTGGCACGACCCCCGCAAACGCCGGTGCAACCTCTCGAGCATCACCTCCTTCGAACGTCGGGGTGCCCGGTTCGTCGAGGTCGGCTACGAAGACCCGGCCGGGTCGCTTCTGGCCGCTGCTGTCGACGACGGGGCGGTCTGAGCTGTGGCACTCTTCGGCATCGACATTCGCGCCAGGAAGCGCGCTGCCCTCGCGGTGGCAGCTGCGGCGATCGCGCTCGGCGTGCTCGCCGGATGCTCGAGCGACCCTTTCGCGGCCCAGTACCGAAGCGGTGACAGCAAGCAGTACATCGCCGGAGACGGCACCGTCACCGAGATCCCCCTCGCCGACCGCGCCGCCCCCGTCTCGTTCACGGGCACCACGGAGACCGGCGCGTCGGTCGATTCGTCGCAGTACCTCGGGCAGGTGCTGGTGTTGAACTTCTGGTACGCCGGCTGCGCGCCGTGCCGCGCCGAGGCGCCCGCACTCGAGACCCTCAACACGAAGTACACTGACAACGGGGCTTCGTTCCTCGGCGTGAACGTGCGCGACCAGGCCGCGACCGCCGTCGCCTTCGGCACCTCCTTCGGCGTGACCTACCCGTCGGTGATCGACACCGACGGTGCCGTGCAGCTCGCGATGAGCGGTGTCGTGGCACCGAACGCCGTGCCCACCACCCTCGTCATCGACAAGCAGGGCCGGGTGGCCGCACGGATCCTGGGGCAGGCGACGGCCCCGAGCATCCTCGACACGCTGATCTCAAGCGCCATCGCCGAAACGAGCTGAGGCGTGGTCAACCCCTTCGCCGACGCCGTGCTGAACGGCCAGCTGATCGTCGCCATACCGATTGCGATGCTCGCCGGTCTCGTCTCGTTCGCGTCGCCGTGCGTACTGCCGCTCGTGCCGGGCTACCTCGCCTATGTGGGCGGGCTGAGCGAGCCGGGTGCCCGTAGCAACCGCCGCCGGGTGCTGCTCGGCATCAGCCTGTTCGTGCTCGGGTTCTCGCTCGTGTTCGTGGCGGCGTCGACCCTCTTCGGTGCACTCGGGGTCTGGCTCCTGGTCTGGGGCGAGGTCATCACCCGGGTGCTCGGCGTGGTGGTCATCCTGCTGGGGCTGGTCTTCATCGGGCAGTTCAGCTTCTTCCAGCGCACCTTCAAGACCACCTGGCGCCCCGCGACGGGCCTGGCCGGCGCTCCCATCCTCGGTATCGTCTTCGGCCTCGGTTGGACGCCCTGCATCGGCCCGACCCTCGGCGCGATCCAGGCGCTGAGCCTCACCGGCGGATCCGCCTGGAACGGTGCCATTCTCGGTCTCTTCTACTGCTTCGGCCTCGGCGTGCCCTTCCTGCTCGTGGCTCTCGGGCTCAACTGGGTCACCCAGACGATCAGCTTTCTCAAGCGGCACATCCGTGTCATCAACATCCTTGGGGGAGTCGGCCTCGTGGTCATCGGAATCCTCATGGTCAGCGGTTTCTGGACTGCCTGGACCTACCAACTGCAGGCGGTGATCACCGGTTTTGTCCCGGCCATCTGACCATTACGACTCACCCGATCCGGCCTTCGCCGAGCGCTCCGCCGGCGGCCCCGTCACCGACGGCTCCGGCGGGCCCGACGGAACCGCCGGTGGCGACATCCTGCAGCCGAAGCTCGGTGTCGTGGGCTGGCTCCGCTGGTTCTGGCGGCAGCTCACGAGCATGCGCACAGCGCTGTTCCTCCTGCTCCTTCTCGCGCTCGCGGCGGTGCCCGGTTCGCTCGTTCCGCAGCGGGCCGCCGACCCGAACGGCGTCACGCAGTACTTCGTCGACAACCCCGACCTTGCGCCCGTGCTCGACAAGGTGCAGGCCTTCGACGTGTACACGTCAGTGTGGTTCTCGAGCATCTACCTTCTGTTGTTCATCTCGCTCGTGGGCTGTGTCATCCCGCGGGCGAAACACCACTTCGATGCCCTGCGGGCGAAGCCGCCGCGCACGCCCGCGAGGCTCTCCCGTCTGGCGGGGTTCCAGCAGCGCGAGGCAGGGCCGGGCACGAACGGTGCCGAGGCGATCGAGGCTGCGCGGGCGATGCTCCGCCGGTCGGGGTACCGCACCGTGGTCTTCAGCGCACCGGGCCGGAACGGCGGCGAGGTCACGTCGGTGTCGGCCGAGCGCGGCTACGCGCGGGAGACGGGCAACCTCGTCTTCCATGCCGCGCTGGTGGGCATCCTGATCACCGTCGGTGTCGGCGGCGGGTTCGGATTCAGCGGCCAGCGGGTGCTGGTAGAGAAGGGTCAGACGTTCGTGAACACGCTCAGCGCCTTCGACTCCTTCAACCCCGGTAGATTCTTCACTGAGAGTTCTCTCACCCCCTACACGATGAAGCTCGACCAGTTCTCTGCCACCTACGAGACCAAGGCCGACGGCGCGTTCGGCCAGCCGCTCGACTACAACGCACAGGTCACGACCCAGGAGCAGGGCGGCGCCGAGCAGCAGTCCGACATCAAGGTGAACTCGCCGCTTCGTATCGGGGGCACAGACGTCTATCTCCTCGGCAACGGGTACGCTCCGACGATCACGGTGAAGGATCCGACCGGGAAGGTCGTGTTCACCGATTCGATCCCCTTCCTGCCGCAGGACGCGAGCCTCACGAGTGTCGGTGTGGTGAAGGTTCCGGATGGCCTCACCGAGCAGCTCGGCATGATCGGGTTCTTCTACCCGACCCAGGCCGTCTCGACCACCGGCGCCTTCTACTCGACGTATCCCGACGACGACTATCCCGTGCTGACGCTAAACGTCTATCAGGGCGACCTCGGACTGAACGGAGGAACGCCCACGTCGGTCTACTCCCTCGACACTGACACCCTCACGCAGCTGACCGGCGGGTCGACGGGCATGAAGTCGATCGAGCTCAAGCCCGGCGACAGCCAGGCCCTGCCGAACGGCCTCGGAACCGTCAGCTTCGACACGGTCTCCCGGTTCGCCTCCCTCGACATCCACCACGACCCCACCCAGGGGTACGTGCTGCTGTTCGCCACGCTCGCCCTGCTCGGTCTGCTCGTCTCGCTCTTCATCCCGAGGCGGCGCGTGTGGGTCAAGGCGACGGAGCGGGACGACGGCACCGTCACTCTCGAATACGCCGGCCTGGCCCGGGGTGAAGACCCTCGGCTCGTGCCAGCCGTCGCCGAGATCGCAGACCGCCACACCAAATTGATCGGCAGCCAACCGCCGCCGGAATCTAACGCTTAGGCTATCCACGTGACCCAAACCATCGATGAGTACTCGGTCTTCTTCCTGTATGCCGCCATGGCGGTGTACGCGATGGCCTTCATCGCATTCGCGCTCGATCTGGCCCGTCGTTCCGCCCAAGTGGGCGCCGGCAACAGGGTCGGTGTCGACGGCTCGGTGACCACCGCCGACGAACGTGTACTCGAGAAGGTCGGTGCGGGCGCGCCTGTTGCTGTGAGCGGATCGGCGGTCGGGGGTGGGTCCGCAGTCGTCGGTGCGGCTCCCGCACGCCGGGGCCTGTTCTCGCGCGGCGGCGGTTCGGCATCCATCGACGGTGGTTCCGGTGTCGGTACGACGAAGCGCTCCCTCAGCCTGCGGCTCGGTGTGGCGTTCACGCTGATCGGGTTCCTGCTCGAAGCGACCGCCGACGTGCTCCGCGGCATCGCGGCCGCCCGGGTTCCGTGGGCGAACATGTATGAGTTCTCGATGACCGGGACCGTGCTGATCGTCGGCGTCTTCCTGGTGGTCATCACCCGAGTCGACCTCCGGTTCCTCGGCACCTTCATCACGGGTCTCGTTCTCATCCTGCTGGGCATCTCGACGGTGAACTACTACGTCGGCGTCTCCCCTCTGCCGCCGGCGCTCCAGTCGGCCTGGCTCGTCATCCACGTCTTCGTGGCCAGCCTCGGCACGGCGTTCTTCGCGCTCGGGTTCGCTCTGTCGGCCATCCAGCTGGTGCAGTACCGCCGCGAGTCGATCGTGGCGGGCGCCACATTCTGGCGCCTGAAGTTCATGTCATCCCTGCCCGACTCGAACCGCCTCGAGAACCTCGCCTACCGGGTGAACATCGTCGGATTCGTCTTCTGGACCTTCACCCTGATCGCGGGCGCCGTCTGGGCCGAACGCGCCTGGGGCCGATACTGGGGCTGGGACACCAAAGAGGTCTGGACCTTCATCATCTGGGTGATCTACGCCGGCTACATCCACGCGCGGGCGACCCGCGGCTGGCGTGGATCCCGTTCCGCGGTGCTGGCGATCATCGGCTTCGCCGCGGTGCTGTTCAACTTCGGCATCGTGAACGTCTTCTTCCACGGCCTGCACTCGTACTCGGGCCTGTAGGCCGCCCGCCTACGCAGGGCTGGCTTCCAGATGCGAATGTGGCCCGAATTGTGGCGCAAAATGTGTACACGTTCGAGATTCTCGGTATACTCTTGTCATGTCTCTCGCGGCTTCTTCCCCCATCCTCCCGAGTCGTGAAGCGCGCACGGAGTTGCCCAAGGCGCTGAAGAGATTTCGCGCCGAGGGGTCGGCCTCGGAGCCTCTGATCTTCGGCTCACATCGTAAGGCCGAGGCCGTCGTCATACCCTTCGAGTTGTACACAGCCCTCCTGCCGGCGATCGAGGAGCTCGAGATCGCCGACTTGGTGCGTGAGCGGTCGTCCGCCGGCTCGTCTGTCCCGCTGAGTGATCTGGCCGATCAGCTCGGCCTCGACGCTGCCGACTACCGGTAGTGGCTGAACGACGGCTTGCGCTCACCAGCTTGCCGGGATTCGCCGACGATGTTCATGCCCTGCCGGATCTCCGAACACGCAAGATGGCTCTCGACATGCTGGTCTTCGTTCGCGACGGCAGAGTGAAGGGTGTGCCTTTGGGGCAGCACTCCCGGATCGGAGACCTGAGCGACTGCTACAAGCTGTACTTCGATCCAGACGGCAGTCAGAAGCCTCGCTACCGGCTTGTCTACCGGTTCACTCCGAACGAAATCGAGGCTGTCGCCCTCGAGGCAGTCGCAGTCGGAGAGCGACGGAACCTGGGTGCGCATCTCCAGGCCGCCAGGAGGCTTGACCGGGTACCCGAGAGTCCGTGACGGGCCTTCGGGTTTGCGCGTCTCGTGCACGCCGCGGCGGGTAGCTCAGCGCTGGCCGCGGGCCAGTTTGAGGTAACGGTAGACGGTGGGCTCCGACACGTGCAGCTCGACGGCGGCGTGCGAGACGGCACCCTTCATGAGGAAGATGCCGACGGAGTCGAGCTCTCGAACGGCCTGGACCTTCTCGTCGGGTGTCATCCGTGATCCGTCGACGCCCAGCCGGGAGACTGTTCGGGCCACATTGTCGCGGGTGAGCTCGTCGACGCTGAGGCTGAGGCGCTCGGCGACCTCGGTGCCGGCCGATGAGCCGGCCGATGAGGCGGCGTGCGCCGCATCCGGAGCCTGGCCTGACGACTTCAGGAGGCCGGTGGTGCGGGTGATCGACTCGAGCAGCTGCCGCGCCTCGTGGAGGGGTCCGTCGTCGACGTTGAGGCAGAGCATCCCGATCACCTGGCCCGCGTCATCGCGGACAAAGAAGGTCGAGGAGCGGAAGTAGCCTCCGGTCTGCGATTGCGCCAGGTAGTTCGTGAGGTAGTCGCGCTCGAGGTAGTCGTGGTTCTGCAGGATCTTCAGCACGAGGTCGGTGGCCGGCCCGCCGACGCTCCGGCCGCTCATCTCGCCGTTCTCGACGGCGATGATCGATCGCGAGAGGTCGCTGATGTCGTGCAGCACGATCTCTGTTCGAGCGCCCAGCAGCGAGGCGAGGAACGGGAGGAGGGCGAGGTACGGCTCGAACTCGGCCCTGATTTGCCGTTCTGGTCCGGCGGGTGCGGAAACGGTCATGGGCACATCCTGCCCGACGTCCGAGGGTGGATTGTTTCGTTCCGGTAAAAAGTCATCATCAGCATAATAAATAACTATTATCGTGCGAAAAGTGGACTAATGTAAGGCCCGGAGCGCCAGAGCGTGCTCCTCAGCCTCTTTGCCGAAGACGACCAAAAGGACGAACCTCCATGCGAACCACCCGCAGAACAGCGCTGGCGACCACGCTCGCCGCAGCCTCCCTGGCCATCCTGCTCTCCGCCTGCGGCGGACCCTCCGCACCCCAGCCCGGTGCCGCCGGCGCCTCGGATGCGTCCGCCGGTGGTGGCTCGAGCACCATTCCCGACACCTCCGCGCTGCTCTCGGCCGTCAGCGAGGACGCGACACTCGCCGCCATGGTGCCCGAGGCGATCGCGTCGACGAAGGAGCTGAAGGTGGGCTCGAACGTGCAGTCGGCGCCGAACAACTTTTTCGCAGCGGACGGATCCACGGTCATCGGCTCCGACCACGACATCATCACCGCGATCGGCACCAAACTCGGCCTCGCGGCAACGTACTCGAACCTCGACTTCGGCGCCCTCATCACGAGTCTCCAGTCCGGGCGGGTCGACACGACCATCGCAGCAATGAACGACACCGCCACGCGCCAGCAGTCGATCGACTTCGTCGACTACCTCACCAGCGGCATCACGCTCATGGTGCAGAAGGGCAACCCGGCCGGCATCACCGGGCCTGACACGCTCTGCGGCAAGAACATCGCCGTCGTCACCGGAACCAGCCAGCAGACCTTCGCCGAGGACACGAGCACGAAGTGCGTCGCAGACGGCAAGACCGCCCTGAACATCTCGGTGACCGACAGCGACAGCCAGAACCAGACGCAGCTGCGCACCGGCCGCATCGACGCCATCGTGAACGACCTGCCGAGCGCCGTGTACATCTCGAAGACCACCCAGGACGGCAACGCATTCGAGGTCGTGCCCGGTGACGTCATCGACGGCGCCCCGTACGGCATCGGTGTGAACAAGGACAACCCCGGCCTCCGCGATGCGATCGCCAAGGCTCTCGACCAGCTGATCGAAGACGGCACCTACGGCAAGATCCTGGATGCCTGGGGCATCTCCTCCGGCAAGGTGACCAGCGCGGTCGTCAACGGCGGCAAGTGATGTCGACCCCCTCTGCGCGAGAGTATGTGCGGGATTCCGTGCGGGAACTCCTGCCCCAGGTGCGCCTTCGCCACTGGGGCAGGTGGGTGATCGCGGCGGTCATCCTCGTCATCCTCGGCGCACTCGCCTACGGGGCGTCGCAGGGCGACATCTCCTGGCGCGACATCCCGTACTACGTCATCTCGCCGATCATCCTGCAGGGACTGGTCAACACGATCATCCTGGCCGTCGCGGCCCAGGTGTCGGCTGTGATCCTCGGAGTGATCATCGCCCTGATGCGCATCTCCGAGAACCCGGTGGCGAAGTGGTTCGCGGCCGCCTACACGTGGCTGTTCCGCGGGCTGCCGGTGCTGTTGCAGATCCTGCTCTGGTACAACCTCGCACTCATCTTCCCCCGGCTGCAGCTGGGCATCCCGTTCACGGACGTGGTGTTCGTCGACCTCTCCACGAACGCGGTCATGACCACCTTCGTGGCTGCGTTCCTCGGCCTCATGCTGAACGAGAGCGCCTACATGGCCGAGATCGTGCGGGCCGGGCTGAACAGCGTCGACCGCGGCCAGATCGAGGCCGCCCAGTCGATCGGCGAGACGCCCTTGCAGCGGATGTGGCGGATCGTTCTCCCGCAGGCGATGAGAGTGATCATCCCGCCGACCGGCAACGACTTCATCAACATGCTGAAGGGCACAGCGATGGCCTCGGTCATCGGCTACGTCGAGCTGATCAGGGCGGCGAACAACATCGCCTCGTTCAACCTGCAGGTCATGGAGACGCTGATCGCGGCGGCTTTCTGGTACATGGTGATCGTCAGTGTGGCGAGTGTCGGGCAGTCCTATCTCGAGCGCTCGTTCGACCGCAGCGACCGTGCCCGGGGTGGGCCCACGCGCCGCGCCAGGCGACGTCTCGCCCGTGATCTCGTGACACCACCGCTCGTGAGGAGCCACCCATGACGAACATCCAGGCTGCGCCGCAGCGTCCCCTGCTCGACGCGGTGCGTGTCAGCAAGCACTACGGCTCGAACGAGGTGCTGAAGGAGGTCTCGCTGCAGGTCGCCGCGGGGGAGGTCGTCTGCATCATCGGTCCCTCGGGCGCCGGCAAGTCGACCTTCCTCCGGTGCATCAACCGCCTCGAAGTGCCCGACGCGGGCGAGGTCTGGGTCGACGGGCAGGCGATGGGCTTCGAGGAGCGCGACGGGAAGCTGCACGAGCTGACCGAGCGGAAGCTCTCGAAGCAGCGGGCCTCGACCGGCATGGTCTTCCAGCACTTCAACCTGTTCCCGCACCTCACCGTGCTCGGCAACGTCATGGAGGGGCCGGTGCGCGTGCAGAAACGTGCGTCCAAGGTCGTGGAGACCGAGGCGCGCGCGGTGCTCGAGCGGGTCGGGCTCGGCGACAAGATCGACAGCTACCCGAGCCAGCTCTCCGGCGGCCAGCGCCAGCGCGTCGCCATCGCGCGGGCGGTGGCGATGAAGCCGCTGTTCCTGCTGTTCGACGAGCCGACGAGCGCGCTCGACCCCGAACTGGTGGGCGAAGTGCTCACCGTGATGGCGGGGCTCGCTGCCGACGGTATGACGATGCTGGTGGTGACCCACGAGATGGGGTTCGCCCGCGAGGTCGCCGACCGGGTCGTCTTCATGGCCGACGGCGGGATCGTCGAACAGGGAACGGTCGACGAGGTTCTGGTGAACCCGCGGGAGGCGCGCACGAAGCGGTTCCTCGAGCGGGTGCTGGCGTGAGCGGCGCGGCCGCCGGTGCCTCCGGGGACGCTGGGGCCGTTGGCGCCCCCGCCGCCTCCGCGTTCGACGCCTATCTCAGCAGCTTCGGCGAGGAGCCGGGTTACCTCAACTTCGCGAGCTACGGCCCGCCGTCGCACGCCGTCGCCGAGACGACCGCCGGGTTGCTCGCAACGGCCATCACCGGCGCTCCGGGTGCGAGCGAGCGGATGCACGGTGAAGACCTCCGCGCCCGCGGCGCCTTCGCGCGCCTCAGCGGGTTCGGTGTCGATGCCGTCTCGCTGGTTCCGCACACCTCGCTGGGCCTCTTCCAGGTCGCCTTCGGAATCACCGGCGGCACCGTGCTGGTCGGCCGTTCGGAGTTCCCGGCGAACCTGTACCCGTGGCTCCGCGCGAACCAGGTCGGGCTCTCGGATGCCCAGCTGATCGGCGCGGTCGGAGAACCTGTCACCCCCGACGTCGTCGCCCGCGCCCTCACCCCGGAGGTGACGGCGGTCACGGTGAGCGCCGTCGACTTCCGCACCGGATTCCGCGCCGACCTCGCTGGCATCCGCGACGTGATCGGGCGGGACCGGCTGCTGGTCGTGGATGGGATCCAGGGCTTCGGGGTGATCGAGCAGCCGTGGGCGCTCGCCGACGCGCTCGTGGTCGGCGGCCAGAAGTGGTTGCGGGCCGGCTGGGGCGCCGGAGCGCTCGCGTTCTCCGACGCGGGGCTCGACCGCATCCGCCCGGTGCTCGGCGGCTGGACCGGGGTCGAGCATCCATCGCATTACGACGGCACCGAGCATCCACTGCGAGGTGACGCGCTCGCCTTCGGCATCTCCAATCTGTCGCCGTTCGCGACCGGCTCGTTCGCCACAGCACTCGAGCTGGTCGAGTCGGCCACCGTCACGTCGATCGAGGCGCGCATCGCCGATACCGTCGATCTGCTCATCGCGGCGCTGGCCGAGGTGGGTATCGTTCCCGCGTCGCCTCGTGATCGTGAACTCCGCGCGGGCATCGTCGCGGTTCCACTCGGCGGTGCTGGTGGGCGTGCCGCCGCCGCCGCGCACGCTGCCCTCGCCGCCCACGGCGTCACCACCACGCTGCACGGTACCGATCGGATCCGGATCGCTGTGCACGCCACCACCGACCCGGCCGTCTTCACGACGGTCGCCAAGACTCTGGGAGAGTTCGTATGACCCCGACGACCAGGCCGGCGCTGCCCATCCCGCAGCTCACCGCCATCACCACCAGCCGTGCTCCTGCCGCGGTCGGTCCCTATTCGCAGGCTGTGCGGGTGGGCGATCTGCTGTTCGTCTCCGGGCAGCTGCCCCTCGACCCTGCCACCGGCACCTTTGTGGAGGGCGGCATCGGCGCCCTCACCACGCAGTCACTGCGAAACGCCGAAGCGATCCTGCTCGAGGCCGGAACGACGCTCTCGAACGTCGTGAAGACGACGGTGCTCGTCGCCGACCTGGCCGACTTCGCTGAAGTGAACGCGGCCTACGCCGCCGTGTTCACCGGCCCGGTGCTGCCCGCTCGCGCGGCCTACCAGGTTGCGGCGCTGCCGATGGGGGCACGCGTCGAGGTCGAACTGGTGGCGGCCTGCCCGCCCCCCGCCGCCGCCTGAGCGGTCGACCGGCAACCCGGTAGTCCGGCAACCCGGCGATCCGGTAGCCCGGCGATCGGTCGACTCGGCTACTCCGTGGGAGCGGCGTGCCGACCCGTCGACTCCGACCACCCCTGCAGCACCCCGTAGACGCGCTCCAGACGCTCCCGCCACCACAGGTCGCGGTCGGCGGCAGCGAGGCTCTGCTGCACCAGCGCCTCATCGAGTTCTGGCCGCACCACGGGGATCGAGCCGTCGACGGGCACGAGAGGCTCGGCCGTGACGTCGGCGACCAACAGGGCCGCCGTGGCCAGCCCGCAGTCGTATTCCAGTTCGGGAATACAAGCCGCGAGGTGCGCTCCCATGGCGATTCCGATGGAGGTGTCGAGAGCCGAGGAAACGACCACCGGCAGGCCTGCACGCTGCACGATGTCGAGGGCCGAGCGGATGCCTCCCAGGGGTTGTGCCTTGATGACCAGCAGATCGGCGGCACCCCGGCGGGCGACGTCGAGAGGGTCATCGGCCTGACGGACGCTCTCGTCGGCGGCGACGGGGATGCCCATGTACTTCACCCGCTGGCGGATCTCCCACAGATCGTCCACGCTCGCACACGGCTGCTCGACGTATTCGAGGTCGAACTCGGCCAGCGCGTGGATGGCATGCTCGGCCTCGTCGACGTTCCAGCCGCCGTTGGCGTCGAGGCGGATGCGGCCGTCTGCTCCGAGGCGGTTCCGGGCTTCGCGCACCCGGGCGATGTCATCGTCGAGCGTCTGCCCGTGCTCCGCCACCTTGATCTTGATCGTTCGGCAGCCGGGGTAACGGTCGAGGACGCCGCTGACGTCCTGCACCCCTATCGCGGGAAGAGTCGCATTGACCGGAATGCGGTCGCGGATGAGCGGCGGCGGCGCCACCCACCCGAAGTCGATCGCCGCTGCGAGCCAGGCGGCGGCCTCCTCGTCGCCGTACTCGACGAAGGGGGAGAACTCGGAGGCGCCCTCCGGCCCCCGCAGGATCAGGGCCTCGCGGGCATCCACGCCCCGAAATGTCGTGTGGAGCGGCAGCGAGACGACGCTCGCGAGTTCGAGCAGTTCTGCCAGCGTCGGCAGGGGGCGGAGCGTTGCAGTCATGCCCCATTGTCGCGCCCCGGGAGTCGTCGGGGCGAGCCCACGCCGTTCGGCTGCCTCATTCACGCGTGTCGCCCTGCCTGGGCTCGCGCCGTGCCGGGGGTGCCGCCTAGGGTTGGTGGATGACGAGACGACTCGAGGTGTTGGGCGGGGCCGACCCGGTCGAGGTCGGAGCGGCGCTCCGCAAGGCGCTGGGCGGCAGTGGGCCGGCCATCCTGCCGCGGGAAGTGAGCGCCGCGCCGGCGGCGACCGGTCCGGCGGGGGAGGTGCGTGCAGCGAACACGACCCCGGCCGCCCGCCACGCGAGCCTCGTCGCCGTCGGCGACGAGCATCCGGTGCCCGCAGAGGTCGCGAAGAACGTCGCGCTCGTCGTCGAGACCTCCGGGAGCTCGGGGGTGCCGAAACGGGTCGCACTGAGCGCTGACGCCCTGCTGTCGAGCGCCGCAGCGACCGAGGCTCACCTCGGGGGCGGCGGGCAGTGGCTGCTCGCCCTGCCGTCGCACTACATCGCCGGAGTCCAGGTGCTCGTGCGCTCGATCGTCGCCGGAACCGACCCGGTGGTCATGCCGCCCGGCCACTTCAGCGCCCGCACGTTCGCCGGTCTGGTCGACACGCTCACCTCGCCGTTGAAGTTCTCGTCGATCGTGCCGGCCCAGCTCGCCCGGCTCGTCGATGCGGCAGAGAACGACGACCGGGTGCGCGAATCCCTCGGCAGGCTGGATGCCCTGCTGATCGGCGGACAGGCTGTGCCCGCGGCACTGTTCTCCCGGGCGACCGACCTCGGGCTGAGAGTGATGCGCACGTACGGCTCGAGCGAGACCGCCGGTGGCTGCGTCTACGACGGGCATCCGATCGGCCGTACCGCGGCGCGTATCACAGCAGGGGAGCTCGAGCTCTCGGGCCCGATGCTCGCTGAGGGCTATCTCGGCGACGACGAGCTCACGGCGCGAAAGTTCTACACCGACGCCGGCGTGCGCTGGTACCGGACGGCCGACAGCGGCGACGTGACGGGCAGCCCTGTCGCAGGCACCCCTGTCGCGGGCACCCCTGAGCCGGGCACCGGATCGGGCAGCCCCGGAGTGACGGTCACGGTCACAGGCCGGATCGACAACGTCATCATCTCCGGCGGCATCAAGGTCGCCCTCGACCGGGTGGAGCGCGCCGTCCAGGCCCAGGAGGGTTTCCACACTGCGATCGTCGTTCCGCAGCCGAGCGCGGAGTGGGGGCAGGCACCGGTGGTCGTCACGTCGGAGCCATACGGGCCCGGTGCCCTCGACCAGCTCCGCACCCGGGTCACCGAGCTCGTCGGCCGGGCTGCTGCGCCCACGCGGATCGTGCTGCTGCCGAGCATCCCGACCCTGAGCTCGGGCAAGCCCGACCGGCTCTCGGTTGCGAGGTCGCTGGCCGCGCATCCACTCGACTGAACGGCCACCGCGCCAAGAAGGTGGCCGCAGTCACCGACCCAGCCGATGACCCTGCCCGCGTCACTAGAATCTTCTGGTGGCGCAAACCAAGAAGAAGACGTCGGGTCACCCGGCCGGCAATAAGTATCACTCGGCCCCGAATGCACTCGTGAAGCCGACCCCGGCGATGTGGATCGCGGGTGCCCGCATCCGCACGCTCCCGCTGGCGGTGGCTCCGGTCGCCCTCGGCACGGGGGCTGCGGCGCTGCTCGTCGGCGGAGTCGGGTCGCTCGACTGGGGCCTCGTGCTGCTCTGCCTCGCGGTGGCGCTGTTCCTGCAGATCGGCGTGAACTACTCCAACGACTACTCGGACGGAGTTCGGGGCACAGACGAGTTCCGGGTGGGGCCGCCGCGCCTCACCGGGTCGGGCGTCGCCAACCCGAAGCGGGTTCTCGCCGTCGCGCTGGTGTTCTTCGGCCTGGGGGCTCTCGCCGGCATCGCGATCGTGATCCTCACCGGGTACTACTGGCTGCTCATCCCGGGAGCCCTCGCCATTGCAGCCGCCTACTTCTACACCGGTGGCAAGCGGCCCTACGGCTACTACGGGTTCGGCGAGGTGTTCGTCTTCCTGTTCTTCGGCGTGGTGGCGACGGTCGGCACGACCTACATCGTGGCGGGAACCTTCGACACGATCGCGGTGTACGCGAGCGTCGCCGCGGGAGCGATCGCCTGCGCCGTGCTGATGGTCAACAACATCCGGGACATCGCACAGGACAAGGTCGCGAAGAAGCGCACCCTTGCGGTGCTGATCGGCAACCGAGCATCCAGGATCGTGTTCGTCGTGTTCCTGGCGATTGCCTACGCGGTGCTGTTCTACTTCTCGCTGCTGTTCCCGCTCGCGCCGCTGGTGTTCTTCACGCTGCTGCTGACCCTGCCGGCGGCCATCATCACGCTGACAGCCACGACATCGAAGGAACTCATCCTGGCGCTGAAGCTCACGAGCTTTGCGGGGTTGCTGTTCGGCCTCGGCCTGGGGGCCGCGATCGCGTTCTAGCGGGGTGAGCTGCCCGGCTGGTCGTCGGCGGCCGTGTCGGCATCCACCACCGCGTCCTCGTTCTCCTCGTCGGAGCCCGCCTTCTCCGGCGCACGTTTCGCGGCTCTGCCCTCGCCGTGCCGTGCCTCGTAGAGGCCGGCGGCGAGCTCTTCACGCGGCTTACGCAGGAAGATGTACGACGCACAGAGGGAGATGACGGCTGCGAGAGCAGCCGCGATCCACGGGGTCATCTGCGTCAGCAGCAGCACAACGAGCACCACCACGAAGATGCCGAGGCGGATCAGCGTGTACACCAGCCACGTACGTCCTGTTTTCACGTATGCAGCTTAGGCGACCCGGTCTGACCGCCCGCTGCAAGCCGTCCGGGCACATTCGAAGACCGGGAGCAAACCCTCAATTTCAAGGCGTATGGTTTCCCTATGGCACGTCTCCTGGTTGGTGTAGCCGCACTCGCGGCAGCTTTCTACGTGTATGCGCTCGTCGACTGCCTGCTCTTCCCGCGATTCCGGGTTCGGGGGCTCCCGAAGATCGCCTGGGTGTTCATCGTGGTGCTGTTTCCGGTGATCGGCGGGGTGCTGTGGTTCCTGGTCGGCCGGGGTCGCAAACGGTCGGCCCGCGACCCTGTCTACCGAACGATCGGTCCTGATGACGATCCCGAATTCCTCGGCGGGCTGAAGCCCGATCCGGTGACCGACGCGCAGCTCCGCGACCTCGAACAGCAGCTGGCAGAGGTCGATGACGACCCCGACAGCAAGAAGACCGACAACGGCAGAACAGAACGGTGAACGCGGCGGCCGGCCCCGCAGGCAGCCCCTCGTCCAGTCCCGCTGCGGATTTCTCCCTCGCCGTTCTCGGTGAACTCGTCGCCCTCGGGGTGACGGACGCGGTGCTCACCCCCGGGTCCCGTTCGCAGGCTCTTGCCCTCACTCTCGCCGAACTGCACCGGGCACGGATGCTCGACCTCCAGGTTCGCATCGACGAACGTGTCGCGGGGTTCACCGCGCTCGGTCTCGGCGTGGAGACGGGCCGGCCCGCCATCGTCGTCACCACGTCGGGCACAGCCGTCGCGAACCTCCTCCCGGCGGTGCTCGAGGCGCACCACAGCCGGGTTCCGATGCTGCTGCTGACCTCCGATCGCCCGGAATCGATGCGCGGCACCGCCGGCAACCAGACCACGTGGCAGCCCGGCATGTTCGGCCGGTTCGTGCGGCTGGCGGTCGACGTGCCGGCGCCCTCCGGTGAGGCCGGCGAGGGCGCGCTCGCGGCCCGGCTCGCCGCGTCGGCCGTCGAGGCGGCCCTCGGCACGCGCACCGGCAACCCGGGACCGGTGCACCTGAACCTGCAACTGCGGGAGCCCCTCTCGGGAACGGTGCCCGACCTGGTGGCGCTGCTCGCGTCGGGGGAGTGGATGCCCGGGGGTGGCGCTGGCGTTCTGGCTGAGTCTGCGGACGTGGGCGAGTCTGCCGGTGTGGCCGCACCTGCATCCGGCGCCACGGCTCGCGCGGTCGTTGTCGGCGCAACGCAATCGGCGGCCCACGGACGATCCGTGGCGAATAGCGCGGAGGATTCGGCTGTGGCCGCCCGTTCGGTGTTTGCGGAAGCGGCAGCGGCAGACGCGGACGGCAACATTAACACGCCGCTCGCGCTCCGGCGTGGGCCGCGCACCGTCGTCATCGGCGGGCACGACGCCGGCCCGGGCGCTGAGGAGCTCGCGCATCGCGGCGGGTGGCCGCTCATCGCTGAGCCGTCGAGCGGATCCCGGTTCGGGCGGAACCTGATCGTCGCCTACTGCGAACTGCTGAACGATGCCGACTTCGGCGGGCGCGTCGAGCGTGCGATCGTGTTCGGTCACCCGACGTTGTCACGCGAGGTTCCTGCGCTCTCGCTCCGCGACGACGTCGAGACCATTGTCGTGACGCCCGCCGCCGCATCCGTTCTGCCCGGCGAGGTGGTCGTCGATGCGTACAACCCCGGCCACCGGGTGAGCGCGTTCGTGACTGCCGTCGAGGTGGCCTCCGCTGGCGCCGCCGGAACCGCCGGCACAGCTCCCGTCGCGGGCAGCGACGAGCGCGACTGGCTTCGCTCTTGGGTTCTGGCGAGCAGGGCGGTGCTCGAGGAACAGAACGTCGACGATCCGATCCCGGCTCCGAACATCGAGTTCGCGAACTCCCCTGACATCGCGGAGCGCCGCGCCTACCGCCTCGCCGAGACGGCAGCCCTCAAGGCGACCGTGACCCGACGTACCCTGGCGCTCGCCGTGTGGCAGGCGACCTGGCCGCACGATCGACTGGTTCTGGGTGCATCGCGCCTGATCCGGGACCTGGATCGGGCCGTCCCGGGCAAGAACATCCGCGTGCACGCCAACCGCGGGCTCGCCGGCATCGACGGAACCGTGTCGACCGCCATCGGCATCGCCCTGGCGAGCCAGCGCGATCCGGCGACGCGGCACGGGGTCACCCGCGTGCTGCTCGGTGACCTGACGCTGCTGCACGATGCGGGGGCACTGCTGTTCGGAACGGGGGAGGCCCGCCCGCGCATCCAGCTCATCGTGGCGAACGACGGCGGCGGAACCATCTTCGACACCCTCGAAGTCGCGGCCACCGCCGACAGGGCCGCCTTCGACCGGGTCATGCTGACCCCGCAGACCGTCGACCTGGAGGCGCTCGCGAAGGCCTACGGCTGGGCCTACTCCCGCGCCACCACCCGCGTCGAACTGGACCGCGCCCTCACCGCCCCCCTCGACGGTCCCGCCCTCCTCGAGGTCCCTCTCCCCCGCTGACCCCGCCCCGCCCGCCGCCTCCGACACCGCCACCGCGATCGAGGGGGCAGTTCCGTCCCGAAACCGTCGACGGAGGGGTCCGAACTGCCCACTCGATCGGGGATGCGCGGCATAGGCTGAGGGAACGCGAAACGGAAGGCGGGCAACGTGGCCACGAAGAAGTCGAAGGGCTCGAAGTCGAAGGGCTCGAAGTCGAAGTCGAAGTCGAAGCCCACGTCCGAGGAGCAGGCCGCGAAGGTGAAGGACGCGAAGGCGCAAGCCGCCGAGGCGGAAGCCCAGCGGGCGAAGAACCCGGCCGATCCCACCGCCGGCACACCGGCCCTCCCCGCCACCGCCTGGGTTGCCGACCCGACACCGCGGCTGCGGGTCGGCGCGGGCTTCCGTCTCAGCGACACAGACACGCGGGCGACCCCCGGCTACGAGGGTCGCAAGTCCGACGGGGAGCGCGACCTCGCGTCGGCGGCCGCGGAGGTCGACAGCCTGCAGGAGAAACTCTTCGCCAACAGCCTCTTCGAGGGCCCCGACCAGCACCGCTCGATTCTGCTCGTGCTGCAGGGCATGGACTCCTCGGGCAAGGGCGGCATCGTGCGCCATGTGGTCGGATCCGTCGATCCCGGCGGCGTCACGCACGCCTCGTTCAAGAAGCCCACCGATGAGGAGCTCAGCCATGACTTCCTGTGGCGCATCCGCAAGCGCCTGCCGGCCGACGGCCAGATCGGCGTGTTCGACCGGTCGCACTACGAGGATGTTCTCGCCGGCCGCGTGCTGAACCTTGCGAGCCCTGAAGAAATCGACGGCCGCTACGGCGTGATCAACGATTTCGAGCGCGAACTCACCGAGCAGGGCACCACGGTGGTCAAGGTCTTCCTGAACATCAGCCCCGACGAGCAGAAGGCCCGCCTCGGCGCGCGGCTCGAACGCCCCGACAAGCAGTGGAAGTACAACCCGAACGACATCGACTCCCGCCTGCTCTGGAACCAATACCAAGACGCCTACCAGGTCGTCTTCGACCGCACCTCCACCGAGGCAGCTCCCTGGCATGTCGTGCCGGCCGATCACAAGTGGTATGCCCGGCTCGCGGTGCAGCGCCTGGTTCTGGATGCCCTGCAGCACCTTCACCAGAGCTGGCCGCCCGCGGACTACGACATCGAGGTCGAGAAGGCCCGCCTGGCTGCGAGTTAGCGGATGCCCGGGGCCGGCGGTGGCGCATGCCGAACGGCCGGCGCCACCCGAACGGTCGGCTCTAGCCAAACGCCTCCACCATCGGCCGGAACTTCATTTTCGTCTCGAGCAGTTCGTGCTGCGGGTCGGAGCCAGCTACGATCCCGGCCCCGGCGTAGGCGGTGATGCTCCCCGAATCGTCGACCTGGGCGCAGCGGAGCGCAACCGCCCACTCGCCGTCACCGTCGGCGCCGACCCAGCCCACTGGCCCCGCGTAGCGGCCCCGGTCGAAGGGTTCGAGGCGCTCGATGAGCGCCAGCGCATCCCGAGTCGGAGTGCCGGCCACTGCCGCCGTCGGGTGCAGCGACGCGATCAGGTCGAGCGAGGTGCTTCCGTCGCTGAGGGCGCCTTCGACGTCGCTGGCGAGGTGCCAGAGGTTCGGCAGCTTCAGGGTGAACGGGATCTCGCTTGCGATCAGGGTTGTCGAATGGGGTGCGAGCGCGGTCATGACACTGGCGACCGCGAAGCGATGCTCGTCCAGATCTTTCGCGCTAGTCGCGAGGGCGACGGCCTGGTCGTGGTCGGCCTCGGCGTCGCGTCCGCGCGAGATCGTGCCCGCGAGCACGCGGGCGGAGACCGTTCCGTGGTCGACCCGCACGAGCGTCTCGGGGCTGGAGCCGATGAGGCCGTCGACCGCGAACGTCCAGCAGTCGGGGTAGCCGAGCGCGAGGTCGAAGATCACCCGGCGCAGGTCGGAGTCGGCCGGCAGGCGCCCCACGAGGTCGCGGGCGAGCACGACCTTCTCGAGGTCGCCGTGGGTGATGCGCTCGACAGCCTCCTCGACGGCGGCGCGATACGTGTCGGGGTTCGCCGCACCCGGCAGGAGCGAGATGCGGTACTCGGCCCCGAAGCCCGTGGCGGGGGGCAGCGCGGGGGCGACAGAGCGCTCCGGATGCCTGGGGGGCACCGTCTCGCCCTCCGCCAGCACGCGCACCCGGGTGAGCCAGAACACCCCGTCGCGCTTGCCGATCACGAGCTCGGGAACGATGAGCACGCTGGTGAGCGCGGACTGCCCCGAGAACGCGAACGCCCCGAAGGCGATGAGGCCGGTGCCCGGCGTGCCGAGCGGGTCGACCACGGTCGCGGCAGCGGTGACCTGGCGCCATGTCTCGCAGGCGTCGCGGAAGCGGGATTCGCCCGTGAACTCCAGCCGCAGCGCTTCGCCTCGGCCGGCCATGCCCTGGCCCTTGCGGATCCAGAGCAGCGGATGCCGCGCGTCGAGCAGCGGCACGAGCATCCGGATGTCGCCGACCGGGAACGTCTCGACGTGCAGGCGGGGAACGGCGGGGGCGTCGGGGGAAGCGACGAGAGAATCGGTCACACCTTCAGCGTACGCTCGCCGTGCCGACCGCAGCCTCCCACCCGGGAGGAGTACAGCCAAGGTGACCTCGTATACGGCGCCACATCGCCTGAGCTCCTCCCGAAGCGAAGAGGGCGCGCGGCCCTACCAGGCGTACTGCTCGGGCGCCGTCTTCGTGCCCGGGAAGATCTCGTCGAGCCGCGCCAGCGCCTCCGCATCGAGTTTCACGTCGAGGGCGCGGAGTGCGGCATCCAACTGCTCCTGCGTGCGCGGCCCGATGATCGGTGCCGTGACCGCCGGCTGGTGCAGCAGCCAGGCCAGCCCCACGTCGCCGGGTTCGTGCCCGAGCTCCTCGGCGAACGCCTCGTACTGTTCGATCGCGCCGTGGTTGGCCTCCAGCGCATCCGCAGCACGCCCCTCGAGCCGGCGCACGCCGGCGCGCTCCTTCTGCAGCACCCCACCGAGCAGCCCGCCCTGCAGAGGGGACCACGGGATGATCCCCAGACCGTTCGCGACGGCCGACGGAATCACCTCCAGCTCGATGTCGCGCGTCAGCAGATTGTAGATCGACTGCTCGCTGACAAGACCGGTGAAGTGGCGCCTGCGAGCCTCCTCCTGGGCTGTGGCGATGTGCCAGCCGGCGAAGTTGCTCGATCCGTTGTAGACGATCTTGCCCGCCGTCACCGCGACCTCCATCGCCTGCCAGATCTCGTCCCACGGGGTGTCCCGGTCGATGTGGTGGAACTGGTACAGGTCGATGTAGTCGGTCTGCAGGCGCTTCAGGCTCGCATCCAGCGACATCCTGATGTTTCGGGCCGACAGTTTCGTGTCGTTCGGCCAGTCGGTCATGTTGGCGTACAGCTTCGTGGCGAGCACCACCTTCTCGCGGCGTCCGCCGCCCTGGGCGAACCAGCGGCCGAGGATCTCCTCTGTGGCCCCGCGCCCGAGCGAACCGCCGTAGCCGTTCGCCGTGTCGAAGAAGTTGATGCCGTGTTCGAGGGCGGAGTCCATGATGCTGAACGAGTCGGGCTCGGAGGTCTGCGGCCCGAAGTTCATCGTTCCGAGGCACAGGCGGGAGACGGTCAGGCCGGAGCGGCCGAGGTGGGTGTATTCCATGAAACCCAGTCTGCGCGGGATGCCCGGGCGCGCAACCCCTGTGCGCATCCTGAGCCTTTGCCGAATGCCACTCAGACGCACCGTAAACTGGAGAAGTGTCCAAGGCCGACCTCAGCAAGCAACCCGCGCAGGTTTCTGCGATGTTCGACGATGTGTCGACCCACTACGACCGCACGAACAACGTGCTCTCGGTCGGCAACGCCCTGTTGTGGCGGGTCGCCACGACGAAGGCGGTCGCCCCGAAGCGCGGTGAGCGCATCCTCGACCTCGCTGCCGGCACAGGCACGTCGAGCGCGAGTCTCGCCGCCGGCGGAGCGCAGGTCGTCGCCGCCGACTTCTCGCCCGGCATGATCGAGGTGGGCAAGAAGCAGCAGGTCGGCAACCGCAATGTCGAGTTCGTGGTGGCAGACGGCATGGACCTCCCGTTCGCCGACGACGAGTTCGACGCCGTGACCATCTCGTTCGGCCTCCGCAACATCGTCGAGCCGCGCACGGCGCTCGCCGAGCTGTACCGGGTGACGAAGCCCGGCGGGCGCATCGTCATCTGCGAGTTCAGCACACCCCCGGTGGGTGTCGTGAAGTTCGGCTACTCCACCTACCTGCAGCGTTTCATGCCCGCGATCGCCAAGCTCGCGTCATCCAATCCCGATGCCTACACCTACCTCGCCGACTCCATCGAGGCCTGGCCGAACCAGAAGACGCTGGCAGGCTGGATGAGCGCCGCCGGGTTCACGGAGGTGGGCTACCGCAACCTCACGTTCGGCATCGTCGCGCTGCACCGGGGCACGAAGCCGCGCACCCCCGCGGGTGCCGCCGCTCCCACCGACGCCGCACCCTCAGTAGGCTTGACCTCGTGAACAAGGCCAACCGGCCCGGGAACGCGTCCGGGGCTTCCACTGCGAGCAAGAGCACCCGCCGCAGCCCGTCCTCTTCTTCTCCGTTCTCGCTTGCAGAACGGCTGTTCTCGACGGGCGACGACCGCCGCGCTGCGAAGGCTGTCGAAGACGGCATCGTGAGGCTCGAAGACCAGCTGCTCGCCGAGACCGTCTTCCACGACGGCATGGCGGAGGTCTCCGCGCGCTACCTGCTCGACGCGGGCGGCAAGCGTGTGCGCCCGCTGCTCGCGTTCCTCACCGCCCAGCTCGGCGAAGGAGTGACCGACGACGTGGTCACGGCCGCGACATCCATCGAGCTGATCCACCTCGCCTCGCTCTACCACGACGACGTGATGGATGAAGCGGAGCAGCGCCGCGGCGTACCGACAGCCCACACCGTGTGGAGCAACTCGATCGCGATCCTCACCGGCGACCTGCTGTTCGCGCGCGCCTCGAAGCTCCTGTCGATTCTCGGAGAACGGGCCATCCGCCTGCAGGCCGACACCTTCGAGCGGCTCTGCCTCGGGCAGCTGCACGAGACGGTCGGGCCCCGCGCGGGCGAGAACGAGGTCGCGCACTACCTGCAGGTGCTCGCCGACAAGACGGGGTCACTGATCGCGGCATCCGCCCAGCTCGGCATCCTCGTGTCCCGCGCGCCGAGCGAGTACGAGCAGCCCGTGTTCGACTTCGGCGAGAAGATCGGCATCGCGTTCCAGCTTGTCGACGATGTGATCGACCTCGCCCCGCCGAGCGACGAGACAGGCAAGACGGCGGGCACCGACATCCGGGCCGGCGTGGTGACGCTGCCGCTGCTGTACCTGCGACGGGATGCGGCGACCGACCCGGCCGCCGCCGATCTGCTCGCGCGGCTTGCCCCCGAGGCGATCGCGTCCACTCCTCCCACGCAGGTCGATGCGTTGGTCGCCGAACTCCGTGCCCACCCCGTGACGCTCGAGACCCAGGTCGAGTCGCGCCGCTGGGCGGCCGATGCGGTTGCCGCACTCGACCCGCTGCCCGACGGCACGGTGAAGAAGACCCTGATCCGTTTCGCAGCCACGATGGTGGAGCGATCCGCCTGACCCTCCAGAATCGCCTGACCGGCCGGAGCCACTGGCCCGCCGGGCCGGGCCGCGGCTCCGAACAACCCGTCGGAACCACGCCCACCGCGTAGCCGCAGCCCCACACAACGTAAGGAACCACACCCTCATGACCAAGCTCCGCCTGGCCATCGTCGGCGCAGGACCGGCCGGCATCTACGCCGCCGACCTGCTGATCAAGGCAGAACGCTCGTTCGATGTGTCGATCGACCTCTTCGACCACCTGCCCGCGCCCTACGGCCTGGTGCGCTACGGCGTCGCCCCCGATCATCCGCGTATCAAGGGCATCATCGGCGCGCTCCGTGAGGTGCTCGACCGAGGCGACATCCGGTTCTTCGGCAACGTGCGCTACGGGATCGACCTCACCCTCGACGACCTGAAGAAGCACTACAACGCGGTGATCTTCGCGACCGGTGCGATCAAGGATGCCGAACTCGACATTCCCGGCATCGATCTCGACGGCTCCTACGGCGCGGCCGAGTTCGTGAGCTGGTTCGACGGGCACCCCGACGTGCCGCGCACCTGGCCGCTCGAGGCGCGCGAAGTCGCCGTGCTCGGCAATGGCAACGTCGCGCTCGACGTGGCGCGCATCCTCTCAAAGCACGCCGACGACCTGCTCGTCACCGAGATCCCCGCGAACGTCTACGAGGGCCTGAAGGCGTCGCCGGTCACCGACGTGCACGTGTTCGGTCGCCGCGGCCCCGCGCAGGTGAAGTTCACGCCGCTCGAACTCCGCGAGCTCGGCGAGGTGAACGACGTCGACATCGTCGTGTACGACGAGGACTTCGACCTCGACCCCGCCTCGGAGGCCGCGATCGCCTCGAACAAGCAGGTCATGGTGATCAATCGCGTCATGAACCAGTGGCGCACGCGCCCTTCCAGTGCGGCCTCCCGTCGCTTGCACCTGCACTTCTACGCGCGGCCTGTCGAGGTTCTGGGCGCCGATGGCCGCGTGGCGGGCCTCCGCATGGAGCGCACCCGGCCCGACGGCGCCGGCGGGGTCGAGGGCACGGGCGAGTTCCGGGACTTCCCGGTCCAGGCGCTGTACCGCGCGGTGGGGTACTTCGGTTCGCCGCTCGACGGTGTTCCGTTCGATTCGCTGCACGGCGTCATCCCGAACCGCGAAGGGCAGGTTCTGGATGATCACGACCAGGTCATTCCGGGGGTCTACGCCACCGGGTGGATCAAACGAGGCCCCGTCGGGCTGATCGGCCACACGAAGAGCGACGCCATGGAGACCCTCAGCCATGTCGTGCGCGACCAGGCCAACTGGTGGACGCCCGCCGACCCCTCCGAGGAGTCGGTCGTCGCGCTACTGAAATCGCGCGGTGTGGACTATACGAGCACTGAGGGGTGGCACCACCTCGACCAGTACGAGCTCGGCCTCGGCGAGGCCGCCGGCCGCACCCGCATCAAGGTCGTCGAGCGCGACGAGATGGTCGCGGTCTCGAACCAGCAGCCCGTCGGCTAGCGCGCCGCCGCGACATCCACTTCACGGAGGGGCCCGCCACGTCGGTGGGCCCCTCTTTCGCGCCCTCTTGTGCCCGCCAACCGCGCCCATGATCCGACGGGTATCGGTGCCTGTAAGTGAGACGCTTGCGGACTTGTGAGACGTGCGTGCGGGTCTCAGCTGCCCGCACGCGTCTCACTTACGGGTGCTGGGCGCGAAGTCCGCGCGCTTGGTGCGGCGCGCGTCCGCTGGCGCGGTGCGGGCGGCAGGCGGGCGGGCCGCGAAGGGAGGCGTCAGCGGAAGTTGACGAACTGCACCGCGACCTCGAGGTCGGCGTTCTTCAACAGCGCCATCACGCCCTGCAGGTCGTCGCGGCTCTTCGACGAGACGCGCAGCTCGTCACCCTGGATCTGGCTCTTGACCGTCTTCGGAGACTCATCGCGGATCAGCTTCGAGATCTTCTTCGCCGCCTCCTGCTCGATGCCGTTCTTCAGCTCGGCTTCGAGCCGGTACTCCTTGCCGCTGGGGTACGGCTCGCCGGCATCCAGACTCCGCAGGCTGATGCCGCGCTTGATGAGCTTCGCCTCGAACACCTCGAGGATGGCCTTGACCCGCTCCTCGGAGTTCGCCTTCATCAGGATCTTCTCACCGCTGTAGTCGATCGAGGCGCCGATGTTCTTGAAGTCGTAGCGCGACTCGACCTCCTTCTGCGCCTGGTGCAGGGCGTTGTCGGCCTCCATCTTGTCGACCTTACTCACGATGTCAAAACTTGAATCTGCCATGCTGCGATTCTACCGGCGACGGCCCTGTCGGGCATCCTCCAAGGCTCTGTCGCTAGGGTCGGACGGTGGCAGAACGGCGAACGACGGGCACCCAGGCGAAGCGCCGGGCCGCTGCGCGCAGGGTGGCAGCGCGGCGCCGGGCGCGAACGGCGCGAACGGCTCGGGCGGGCATCCAAAGCCGCCGCCGACTGCGTACGACCCTCATCGTGGTGAGCGCATCCGCTGGCGTGCTTGCGCTCCTCGTCGCGGGGGTGTTCGCCGCCGGGCCGCTTGGCGAGGCTCTCCGGCAGGTGGTCGTCTCGGCCGAGGGTGGTACGGCTCCGGATGCCCAGGCCTCCGTCGAGCTTCCGCCACTGTCGACCGCGGTCGCCGCCCTGCCGGATGCTGCGGGCGCTTCTGGTTCGCTGCCAGGCCTCGCGGGCAACACGGATGTCGCGTGGGCAACGCGCATGGCGGACGCGACGAACGTGAGCGTGCGCGCCATCCAGTCGTACGCGGGTGTCGCCCTGGCGAAGCAGGCCGAGAATCCGGGCTGTCACCTCGGCTGGAACACTCTGGCGGCGGTCGGCTCGGTCGAGAGTGGAAACGGCACGCACGGCGGCAGCAGCATTGCCGCCGACGGGAAGGTGTCGCCGCCGATCTACGGCATCGCGCTCGACGGGGTGGGCGTGACCAACATCCCCGACAGCGACGGCGGTGCCATCGACGGCGACCCGAGCATCGACCGGGCGGTCGGCCCGATGCAGCTCATCCCCGAGGCGTGGCGCAACTGGGGCACCGACGGCAGCGGTGACGGCGTCGCCGACCCGCAGAACTTCGACGACTCGGTGCTTGCGACCGCGAACTACCTCTGCCACGCGGGCGGCGACCTCTCGACGCTGGCCGGCTGGGAGCGCGCGATCGCGGCCTACAACGACGCGACCCCCTACGCGCTGAAGGTCTCGTCGGCCGCCGTCACCTTCGCGGCCACCGCGGCCCGCACGGATGCCGCGGGCTGAACCGAGATCCCGAAAATCGTCGCTCTGCGCCTGGCTCAGCGACAGTTTTCGGGGATTCGATGAGGTGCCGGGCGTGGCGGCGGAATCAGCTAGGCGGCGGCGGAGCCGTCGAGGTGCGCACGATGAGCTCCACGGGGAGGGGGATGTTCGTGGGGGTCGGGTCGCGTCGGCCCGGGTGGAGTTGGTCCATGAGGATCTCGACCGCGTGTGCGCCCTGGCGCTCGGGGAACTGCGCGAAGGTCGTCAGGCCGAAGAAGTCCGAGTGCTCGTGGCCGTCGATGCCGATGATCGACACGTCGCCGGGCACGCTCAGCCCGAGGTCGCGGGCGGCGAGGATCGACCCCATCGCCATCTCGTCCGACGCCGCGAAGAGGGCGGTGGGCCGCGCCACCGGGTCGCTGAGCAGTGCGGTCGCCGCCTGGTATCCACCCCGGATGGTGAAGTCCGCCGGCAGGAAGTAGCGCGGCGACGGCTCGACACCGGCCGTGCGCAACGCGCGCTCGTAGCCCGCCCGGCGGTTCGTCGGAAGGTGGAAGTCGAGCTCGAAGCCCGACTCGCCCCCGATCATCCCGATGCGCCGGTGACCGAGGCCGAGCAGGTGCTCCGTGGCGAGGAGGGCCACGCCGACGTCGTCGATGCTGAGCGTCTGCACGCCGGCCAGCGGGCCGCCGATACCCACGATCGGCTTCTTCAGGTCGAGCAGTGACTGCAGTTCGCCCGAGGTGAGTTCGATGGTGAGGGCGAGAACGGCATCCACTCGCTTTCGCAGCAGGAAATGCTCGAACACGCTCCGCCGCTCGTCGTCGCCGCCCGTCAGGCCGTAGAGCGTGAGGTCGTAGCCGTTCTTCAGCAGCGCGGAGCCCGCGCCTTCCAGAACCGAGGAGTAGAACCATCGACTGATGAACGGGACCACGACTCCCACGTTCTTCGTGCGCCCGCTCGCGAGGCTCGATGCGGGGGAGGAGACGACGTAGCCGAGCTCGCTGGCCGCCTCGTGCACCCGCATCCGGGTGGACGGTGAGACGTGTCCGTTGCCGCTCAACGCGCGGGAAACAGTTGCTGTGGACACGCCAGCAAGCGCGGCGACAGCATCGATTCCTGGCATAGCGTCCTCGCTCGTGAGCGCTCCACGTGAGCGCGCAGGGATGTGAGATGAGTTTAGCGACCGCTGACCGGGCCGGTGCGCAGAGACGGCGTCCGCGGGGATTCGATACGGATTCGGTATCTTCGACGGCACGGATGCCCGCCGATTTCGCCCACGCCGCTTCAGTGAGTATTCTTGTCCGAGCGCCTTCGGTTGTGTTGTACGACGTGGTCGGGTGCGCCTCGGCAAGTTACCCTAGCGGCCAAAGGGATCTGACTGTAAATCAGACGGCTGAGCCTTCGGGGGTTCGAATCCCTCACTTGCCACCGAAAGAAACACCGCGAGAAGCCTCGAGATCACTGTGATCCGGGGCTTCTTCGCGGTTCACGGCATTCACTGACCGGTCCCGGATAGGGTCGGCTCGAACCCAGTTTCTGCCGACCGAACGAGGACCTCATGCCAGACACCTCCGCGCACTACGACGTCGCTGTCATCGGGGCCGGACCGGCCGGAACGGCGGCAGCGCTCCGGGCCGCAGAGCTCGGCGCCCGGGTCGTGGTTCTGGAGGCCGCACGCGTCGGCGGAACGTGCGTGAACACGGGCTGTGTTCCGACCCGTGTGCTGGCGAAGACGGCGCGCCTCATCCGTGAGACCCGTCACGCCGACGTCTACGGCGTCGAGGTTCGGGAGCCCGAGATCGACTGGCGGTCGACCGTCGCACGCGTCACCGAGCGTGTCGACAGGGTGCGCTCCATCAAGCGCGAGGCCGAGCGGTTCGCGGCGGCCGGAATCGACCTCGTGCACGAAGGTCGCGCGCGCTTCGTCGACGACTCGACTCTCGTTCTCGATAGTGGGCGGCGCATCACGGCGATGTCGATCCTGATCTGCGTCGGTGGGCACTCCCGCCGGCTCCCGATCGCGGGCAACGAACTCGCCACGGTGCCCGAGGAGGTGCTGGCCATGCCCGACCTGCCGAGGCGGGTCGCCGTCATCGGTGCGGGCAACACGGGGGCGCAGCTCGTCACCGTCTTCAACTCCTTCGGGTCGGAGGTGACCCTGCTCGACGTCGCGCCGCGGGTGCTGATGGCGTCGGACGCGTCGATCTCGGATGTCGTCGCGGCGTCCTTCGCAGAGCAGGGCGTCGACGTGCGAACCGGGATCGACGGTGTCGACAGTCTCGCCCGAACGGCGGCTGGCGCGATCGCGCTCACCTGGCGAGAAGCCGGCCAGACAGCGACGAGGGATGTCGACGTGGTGATCATGGCCACGGGCTGGCCGGCCGACGTCGAAGACCTGGGGCTCGAGAACGCGGGGATCGACGTGGTGCGGTCCGCCATTCCCGCCGACCAGTACTTCCGCACCATCGTTCCGCACGTCTTCGCTGTGGGCGACGCGAACGGGCGCGACATGCTCGTCCAGGCTGCGCAGTTCGAGGGTGAGGCCGCGGCGGAGAACGCGGTGCTCGGCGCCAACCGGCGCACCCCCCACCACCTGCTCCCGGCCGGTGGTTTCACCGACCCCGACTATGCCGGAGTCGGACTCACCGAAGCCGTGGCCCGGGACCGCGACCCCAGCTGCGTCGTGGCCACGGTGCCCTACTCCCGGGTCGACCGTGCGGTGATCGACGACCGGGAGACCGGATTCCTGAAGCTCATCGCGGACCGCCGCCGCGAACTCATCCTCGGTGCCCACGCGGTGGGTGAGAACGCGATCGAGGTCATCCAGTCGGTCACCACGGCCATGGCCGCGGGAGTGGATGTCTCAACCCTCGCTAACGTGAGGTTCGCCTATCCCACCTACAGTGCCGTGATCGGCATGGCCGCCCGGGCCCTCCTCTCCGAGGAGGACAACTCGGAGATCGCTCCGTGACCCACCGCAGGTCAGCCGGTACTCAGCCGACGGGCAGCGGCCACCCCGAAGCGGTGAGCCGTCGGCGTCGAGAGCGAGCACCGAGGGATGCCCGGCCCTGTCATCCTCCACGCCCTCGACCGTCACCCCGATACGCAGATCCTGTGTCGCGCCGAGCCGCAGCCCCAGCAGATCCTTCAGCACGGTGCTGCTGCTGCTTTCGGCCTGAGCCGCGCAATCGTCATCGTGGCCGCACTCCAGGCTCAGGCGGGCGCGCAAGGGGTCGGCGCGGAGCGCCAGGAGGTCTAGCGTCGGGGCTATGGAATACAGAACCCTCGGGAATTCAGGCGCGATCGTGTCGGAGCTGGCACTCGGAACGATGACCTTCGGCGCCGAAGCCGACGAAACGACGTCGCACGCCATCCTCGACACGTACGTCGAGCACGGCGGCACCTTCGTCGACACCGCCGACGTCTACAGCGCCGGAGTGTCGGAGACGATCATCGGGCGATGGCTCGCCCAGAACCCCGGGAAGGCGGGGCAGGTGGTTCTGGCATCCAAGGGCCGGTTCCCGATGGGGGAGGGGCCGAACGACCTCGGGCTGTCCAGGCGGCATCTCCGCAGGGCGCTCGACGCTTCTCTCGCGCGACTCGGTGTCGACCACATTGACCTCTACCAGATGCATGCGTGGGATGCCTTGACCCCGATCGACGAGACGCTGATGTTTCTCGACGACGCGGTCACGGCCGGCAAGATCGGCTACTACGGATTCTCGAACTACCTCGGCTGGCAGCTCACCAAGGCCGTGCATCGTACGGCAGCGCTCCATCTGGCGCCGCCGGTCACACTGCAGCCGCAGTACAGCCTGCTGGTGCGCGACATCGAACACGAGGTCGTGCCGGCCGCTCTCGACGCGCACATCGGGCTGCTTCCCTGGTCGCCCCTCGGCGGCGGCTGGCTGACCGGCAAGTACATGCGCGACGTGCCGCCGACCGGCGCATCTCGTCTCGGGGAGAACCCGCAGCGCGGCATGGAGGCGTGGGATGCGCGGAACGGCGACGAGCGCACCTGGAACATCATCGGCGCCGTCGAGAGCATCGCAGGAACCTACGACGCCACGGCCTCCCAGGTCGCCCTCGCGTGGCTGCTGGCCCAGCCGGCGGTCACCAGCGTGATCCTCGGGGCCCGTACGGTCGGGCAATTGGTCGATAACCTGGGGGCATCCGCGTTGCAGCTGAGCGGTGCAGAGCTCACCCGGCTGTCGGATGCCAGCGCGCCGCGCGTCGACGACTATCCCTACGGCGCTGCGGGTGTCGCGCAGCGCGACCGCAACCTCTCGGGCGGGCGCTGACACCAGCGCCCCCGCGGCCGTCCGCCGGCGTCTCCTCGCGGGCGGCGCATGCAACCCTTGGTAGATGGATCCTGTCAAGCTGCCTATCCATTCTCGACGCACCAGAGCCGTCGCGACTCTCGCCGTGGCCGGGATGCTCGTGCTCGGCGTCGCCGGGTGCAGCACTGCGCCCAGTACAGCGCACGTGGACGCGGCCTCGCCCACGGCTGCGGCGAGCAGTGCCGCGCCCGACCCCGCTCCGACCGCGCCAGATCAGACCGCGGCGCTCGCGGCCCTGGAGCAGCAGTTCGGCGCCCGCGTCGGCGTGAGCGCCATCGACACGGTCACAGGGGAGCAGCTCTCGTTCCGTGCCGACGAGCGGTTCGGCTACGCCTCCACTCTGAAGGTGTTCGCAGCAGCCGCGTTCCTGCACGATGTGCCCGCCTCGGAACGGCAGACTGTCGTCACGTACACCGCCGCCGACGTCGAAGCGGCGGGGTATTCGCCCGTGACATCAGAGAGCATCGGCACGGGCCTCACCCTGTCCCAGCTCGCCGAGGCGGCTGTCCGCCGCAGCGACAACACGGCCATGAACCTCATCCTCAACCGGCTCGGCGGCCCGGCAGCGCTCGACGCGGCACTTCGCGAGCAGGGTGACGACGTGTCTGAGGTCGTCAACTCCGAGCCGGCGCTCAACGTGATTGAACCCAGCAGCACCGACGACACCAGCACCCCGGCCGCGTTCACCGCGAACCTGTCCCGCCTCATCGACGGGCCGTACCTGGCGACGGATGACCGCGCAATTCTCCTCGAGTGGATGACCGGCAACACCACCGGCGACACCCTCATCCGCGCCGGTGCTCCGTCGGGCTGGAACGTGGCCGACAAGTCGGGCGGCGCCGGCAGCATCCGCAACGACATCGCCGTCGTCACCCCTCCGGGCGGGCATCCGATCGTCGTCACGATCTTCACGAACACGCTCGACCCTGACGCTGCGTACGACGACGCGCTCGTGACCGGCGTGGCCCGCGCGGTGCTCTCGGGTCTGGAGTGACACCCGAACCGCGCGCAGCGTCATTAGGCTTTCGGCATGACCGACCACGCGGTGCCAAACCTGCCGTCTCGCAAATTCGATGACACGATCGCCTTCTATGGAGGATTCGGATTCGACCTGGCGTATCGGGCTGATGATTGGTTGATTCTCCGTCGGCGGGAGCTCCAGCTGAGAAGTCCGCCGGGAGACCGCGGTTGCATCCGGTGCGCTTGCAGCGCTGGGGGCAACGCGCGGGATTCCTCGTCGACCCTGACGGGACGCAGCTGCATCTGATCCAGAACGATGCTGACCGCGCGTAGCGTTGACGGCATGATCACCTTCCCCAACGGCATCCGCGTTCCGTCTCTCGGCCAGGGCACCTGGAACATGGGCGACTCGTCGGCCGGACGAGCTGCGGAGCTCGACGCGATCCGCACCGGCATCGACCTCGGCCTGACCGTGATCGACACCGCCGAGATGTACGGCAACGGTCGTAGCGAGGAGCTCGTCGGCGAGGCCATCGAGGGTCACCGCGACGAGGTCTTTCTCGTCAGCAAGGTGCTGCCCTCGAACGCGTCGGCAAAGGGAACCGGCGAGGCGTGCCACGCGAGCCTCCGCCGCCTGGACACCGACCGTCTCGACCTGTACCTGCTGCACTGGCGCGGCCGGTATCCGCTCGACGAGACCGTGGCCGCCTTCGAGACGCTTGTCGCCGACGGGTCGATCGGGGCGTGGGGTGTCAGCAACCTCGACACCGCAGAAGTCGCAGAGCTGCCGCCCGGATGCCAGACCGACCAGGTGCTCTACAACCTGACCCGCCGCGGACCCGAGTTCGACCTGCTGCCGTGGGCCGCGTCGGCGGGGATGCCCGTGATGGCCTACTCGCCGGTGGAGCAGGGGCGACTGATCGGTGACCCTGCGCTCGCCGCCATCGCGCGGCAACTCGGTGCGACGCCCGCGCAGGTCGCGCTGGCGTGGACCCTGCGGAGCGGCTCCGTGCTCGCGATCCCGAAGGCGTCGACGGCCGAGCATGTTCGCGAGAACGCCGCGGCCCGCGACATCCACCTCACCGAAGCCGATGTCGAGCGGCTGGATCGCGCCTTCCCGCCGCCCACCGGGCCGGTGCCGCTCGAGATGCTCTGAGGCCGGTGCATGGATCTCGTCGTGTCACCCGCTCTGACGATCCCGTCGTCGGAGCTCGGCTGGCGGTTCTCGCGCTCGTCAGGCCCGGGCGGCCAGCACGTGAACACCTCCGACAGCAGGGTCGAACTGATCTGGGACGTCGCCGGTTCGGCGGCCCTGTCCGAGAGTCAACGGGCGATCATCCTGTCGCGACTCGAACGGCGACTTGTCGCCGGCTCGCTGACGGTGATGGCTTCGGAGCGCCGGTCCCAGTTGCGCAATCGCGAGACGGCGTTGGCGAGGCTGGCGGAGATCATCGCTGCTGCGCTGGCTCCGGATGCCGCCCCCCGCCGCCCGACCAGGGCGACTCGTGGGTCGAAGCTCCGCCGGCTGACCGCCAAGGGGCAGCGCGCCCAGACGAAGCAGCAGCGGCGGCGCCCCTCCGAGGAGTGACGGCCCGTGCGGATGCGCCCAATTCAGGTGGAGCGCGTCTGCAAGGTTGGATACGCCTCGGTGACGCTCCCTGCCTGAATACGAGACGCTTCTGACCTGAATGCGGTCAGGGGCCGCCCAACCAGTGGTCGATGCGGTGGTGGTCGGGGGTGAAGCCGTGCCCGACACCCCACAGCACGGCCTGGGTTCGACTGGCGACGCCGATCTTGCGGTAGATGCTGCGGATGTACGACTTCACCGTGTTCGGGCTGAGATAGGTGAGCGTCGCGACATCCGCATTGTTCTTGCCCTGCGTGATAAGGGCCAGGATCTCGGATTCGCGATCGGTGAAGCCTTCCCGGCGCCCCGGCCAGTCCAGGCCGAGAGCGCTGCCCGCCCGCCGAGGCGGTGTGCTGACCACGATCTCGCCGGCATGCACCGCCTCGAGGGCCGCAACCAGGTCCCTGGCGGGCAGCGTCTTGGAGAGGTAGCCGTGGATGCCGAGTTCCAGCGCGTTCTGGATGAGCTCGGGTTGGAAGTTCCAGGTGTAGACGACGACGCGGTCTGCGCGCGTGTTCTTCACCAGAGCGGCGAGCTCCTGCTGGTCGGACTCGGGCTGCGCGAAGGAGTCGTACATCACGATGTCGACATGGTCGTCGAGATTCGCGTTCGCATCGATCTCGGCCACCAGGACCCGGTCGCGGTACTCGTCGAACATGTGCGCCAGCCCGGTCAGCACCACGTCGTAGTCGTCGACCAACGCGACGAGCAGAGGCTTCCGAACGCGTTCCATGATTCCAAAGTACAACAGGATGCCTCGGCCGAAACCACCCCTAGGGGTGTCGCGATACGCCCCCAAGGCTGGTTCGCTGGAACAACAGAGCCACCCAGCGGCACAAGATCCCTTGTCCGTCACGGTGGACCCAACCAAAGGACACATCATGCTCGGTCTCATCATCAGCCTCATCGTCGTCGGCCTGATCGCCGGCGCTCTCGCCCGCCTGATCATCCCGGGCAAGCAGAACCTCTCCATCCCGCTCACGATCCTGCTCGGCATCATCGGCTCCTTCGTCGGCGGATTCCTCGGCTTCCTGATCTTCCAGCACGACCCGATGGATGGCTTCTTCCAGCCCGCGGGAATCATCGGTTCCATCATCGGCGCGGTCATCGTGCTGTTCATCTGGACTCGTCTCGCCGGTCGCGGCGCCGTCCGTCGCTGACCGCCTTCGTCAACAGACAGAGAGAGGATCACGCGCATGCGCAGAAAACTGGTCATGATCGGATTCGGGATCCTGATGCGGTTCCTGGCCTCCAGGCGGGGCTCGGCCGCCCGGGTCTCCCGGGCGCGCCGCTGACCCCGCTCCATTGCGTTCGGTGCGCCTCCGGTCGCGTTGATGCTGCTGGGGGCCTGAGGCCTGAGTCTCAGTGCCCGCTGCATGCGTCGCCCGGCCACGCCGGCGAGAACTTCGCCCGGGTGGTCCCGGAGCACGGCGGCCGGGATCGAGTTGCGCCCGACAGCCTCCGCGAGGTGTACTTCACGGGTGGGCTGCCGCCGGTGGGGTTCCCGGTCGATGACATCTACGCGGCGACCTACGACCGGATGCGCACCCTCACTGAGCACTACTACGACCGCCTTCCGGGCGACCGCGAGCGATTCGCCACCGTGCTCGAGGCAAGCGGCAAGGGCCTTCTGCGCACCCCTGGGGGTGAGGTGATGTCCCAGAGGACGCTTCGCCCGATCGGGCACCAGCTGATCAGCCACGGCCGGCGGTGGATCACCTGAATCGGCCCTGAACGAGTCCCCCCCGTAGTCGCGGTAGCGCGCCGTTTTCGCCCCGGGGGAGGTCAGTTGGGTCTGTGGGGGTGTGTGACGGGAAAGAGGAGCATGTCGCGTTCGATTCGGAAGGCTTCCTCGCTGACATCTCCATGAAGGCGCCGGTCGCCGAGGATCGCGAGGTCTGCCCGAATTCTTTCCATGTCGACTTTCGGCGTCGGGGTCGGGGTTAGTGTCGTCCGGTGCCGGAACTGTTGGTGCTGTTTGGTCCAGGAACGGTTTGACCAGATGATGAAAAACACTGCCAGGGCTGCGGGAATGGCTAGCAGCAGTACAGATGCGGGGGCTGCTGTTGTCTGGGGGACGGAGGAGGTCTGGAGCAGCAGTTCTGTGAGCCAGTACAGTGCGCCGCCCGCGAGCCATTGCCAACGTTCACGAGGAAACGCTCTCTGCGAAACGACCATCAGATCATCCTGATCGTGAGAACCCGTATGGGTGGCTAGGACCACCCTCCGGGAGAAGGAACGGCAACCGCCGCACTGGGAATTCTACGACCAGGATCAACGATCGTGAAAGGGCTTGCGCAGGTGACTACAGCCGGAATTTGCGGCTTTCCGGCCGATCTGCGCGGTGCTCGCGGGTGCCGGGTTCAGCGTCGGCGGGCTGAGTACCGATGCTCCGGTCGGCCGGTCTGTCCGTACCGGAGCTCGAGTGAGACAGCTCCGATGTCCTCGAGCTGGGAGAGGTAGCGTTGCGCCGTGGTACGACTTATACCGACCTGCACGGCGACCTCGGACGCCGAGAGGCCTGGTCTGGTGTTACCGATCGACTTATAGACAAGCTGCAGGGTGGGCGAGAGGTGCTCGAGTTGCGGAGCATCACCATCAGACCGTGTCGGTCGGAGCAAGTCGAATAGGTGATCGATGTGTTCCTGGCTGGCATCCGGTGGCCACTCGGCGATCTGGGCGCGCGCGGCACGCACCGCTCCAAGGCGCTCGGCCAGTGCAGTGAGGCCGAAGGGTTTGACGAGGTAGTGAACCACGCCGAGCTGGATTGCGGTGCGCACGGCCTCGACGTCTGTAGCGGCAGAGATGACAATCACGACGGGCACGCGTGTTCCGCCGAGGAGGGTGCGTGTCACTTCGAGTCCATCTCCGTCGGGGAGATAGATGTCCATGAGCACCAGATCGGGCTGGAACCGGTGGGCCATCTCCAGAGCGTCGGTCGCCGTGTGTGCTTGGCCGACCACGCGGAACCCCGGTACTTTCTCGACAAAGCCTTGGTGAACGGAAGCGACTCGAAAGTCGTCATCGACGATGAGGACCGTCAGCACCTCGTTGATCACGATGTCACCCCAGGTGTCGGGCTGGGCGCCGCCGATCGTGGAAGCACGATCATGAACGTGGCGCCGGGCGCTTCTTTCACGGAGATCGTCCCGCCGAGATTGAGCACGGTTCGCTCGACGAGTGAGAGACCGAGTCCACTGTGACGCACGAGCGAGCCACGTTTGGTGGTGAACCCGTTTCGGAACAGCTGAGGCACAGCTGTCTCTGCGATGCCTGGGCCGTTGTCATTGACGAGGATCTGTAGTCCGTCAGCGGTTTCCACGATACTGATCAGCACACGGCGTGGTGCTGGATGTGCGGATACCGCATCGAACGCGTTGTCGATCAGATTCCCGAGGATCGTCGTGAGAGCTTGCACGCGGTCTGGTACTGCCCCGACTGACGTAGCCGGATCGATTGTCAGTTGGATTCCACGCTCGTTGGCCTCTGCGGCTTTCCCGAGCATCAGACCGATCAGTTGAGGCGCAGCGATGCGGGTGCGGAGGGTCTGGTCGAGATCCGCCGCTGTGCCCTGGATCTCATGGACGTACTCGAGCGCTTCTTCGGGCCTCCCGAGTTCCAGGAGGCCGGCGATACCATGAATCCGGTTGCTGAACTCATGCTGCTGGGCACGCATCGATTCAGTCAGGCTGCGTTCGCCGTCGAGTTCCACCGTCAGAGCCTCCACGATCGTCCGATCCTGAAGGGTCACGACCACACCGTGTGGGTGACCCGAAAGAGTCACCGGCATCCTGTTCACGACAAGCCAATAGTCATCGGTGAGCACGACCTGATCGGTGACGACGCTTGTTCCGGTCAGTGCGTCGCGCACCGGGCCGGGCGGTAGTACGTCTTCCACCCGATGACCGACGACGTTGTCGGCGAGATGCAGCAGCCGCTGGGCCTCGTCGTTGTTGACACTGATCCGACCGGTTGGGTCGATCGCAATAACGCCCTCTCGTATTCCGTGCAGCGTCGCCTCTCTCTCCTGCAAGAGCCGGGCGATCTCATCGAGTTCCAGACCGAAGGTCCGCTTTTTCAAGAGCGCCGACAGCCCGAAGGAAGCCATCCCACCCAAGAGCAGCATCACGATGAACCAGACGCCATACGAAGGCAGCTGTGCCAGCAAGGCGCTGGAGACCGAATCTTCCCTGATACCCACCGAGACTTCGCCGATGAAGACGTGCTCCGCGGAATAGAGCGGTGCGATCGCGTTGGCAGTGGTACCCGTTACGCCATTGTCGACCCGGAGGTGCACCTGTCCGTCTGTCGCGACAAGAGGTTCAGACACCGGCTTGCCAATGAGTGCGGGGTTGGGATGAGAGACACGAACGGAATTCGCGTCGATGACGACAACGAACGCAGAACCAGTTTCGGCGGCGGTGACCATGGCGAGTTCCTGAACGTGCGCATCGCACTCCTCATCGCGCGAGTCGAGGCAGGACTGAACCGAGTCGTCTTGCGCGAAAGTCTGCGCGATGGATGCCGCTCTGGCCTGATACTCGTCGTCGAGATGACCGCGCGCCGTCGCCGTGAACAGAAGGAAGCCGATAGCCGTGGAGGCGGTGAGGATCGCCAGATGTGCAAGAAACATCTGGGTTGAGAGTTTTCTGATCCGCCTTCGCATCATTCTCTGATTGTCGCACTCGATGGTACGAGCAATATGCGCAGAACCGTCGCCTCATGCGCACAACGGGCGGATGGCGCAGAAGAGAGACAGCGCCAGCATGCTGCTGCGAGCATCATGCCGCAGAGGCATTGAAGCGTCGCACTGACAGAGAGGTCAAGCACATGGGTGACAACACCCCCAAGCGCACGCCGGTGGCCCCCGGCGTAGCTGACGAGGGAGCGCGAATCGATATCGTCGGATTGACAAAGAGGTTTCTCACACCGAAGGGCGAACCCTTCACAGCGATCCGAGACGTGTCCCTCTCCGTGGAGCCGGGCCAGTTCTGCGCAATCGTCGGACCGACAGGATGCGGTAAATCGACAACCCTCGCGCAGGTCTCCGGGCTGGAACGGCCAAGCGGCGGCTCGGTGCAGGTCGGCGGCCACATCGTCGATGGCATCACCGACGGCGTCAGCTACATGTTCCAGGCAGACTCGCTCTTCCCGTGGAAGACAGTCCTGCAGAACGTGATGATCGGGCCCGTCCTCCTGGGAACGTCGAAGAAGGACGCGATGGTCCTCGCGCTGGACTGGTTGCGGCGGGTCGGTCTGAGCGGCTTCGAGGATCGCTACCCACATCAGCTCTCAGGCGGTATGCGCAAACGCGTCGCGTTGGCGGCGGCGCTGATCAACAACCCGCGCATCCTGCTGATGGACGAGCCGTTCGGCGCGCTCGATGTGCAGACCAAAGCGATCATGCAGACCGAGCTCCTCGGGCTCTGGGAGGAACTTCGCCCGTCGGTCCTCTTCATCACCCATGATCTCGACGAGGCCGTGGCGTTGTCTGACCGTGTCGTCATCATGACGACCAGTCCCGGAACAGTGAAAGACGTGTTCGATATTGATCTGCCTCGCCCGCGCGGAGATGTTCAAACGCTCCGGCACGAGAAACGGTTCATCGAGTTGCAGACACAGATCTGGGAGTCCCTGCGGGACGAAGTACAACGAGCGTACGAGCGCACAACAGGAGTGGCAGCATGAGCGCAACAATCCAGCGCAAGACCGTCCCCGCATCAGTGGACAGCGCCAACGCCACGGTTGCGTCCCAAACCGAAGCGGAGCTGCAGGCATCGGCCAGGCGCGCCCGGAGCCGAAACCAAACGTGGGTATGGACCGGTCGTATAGCCGTCGCCGTCATCTTCGTCGGCGGATGGCAACTCCTCGCGCAGAACAAGATCCTTGACCCGTTCTTCTATGGCGAACCCACCCTCATCTGGGATTCGCTCGTCACCCTCTTCACCGTGGGCACCGCGTTCGGTTCGATTTGGGACCAGCTCTGGGTGACCGTGCAGGAGGCTCTTTTCGGGTTTCTTCTCGGTACAGTCGCAGGCGTCATCTTCGGCATCCTGCTCGGCTCGAACCGGTACCTCTCGAACGTGTTCAACCCCTACATCAAGGTGTTGAATTCCATTCCCCGCATCGTGCTCGGCTCGATCTTCATCGTCGCCTTCGGGTTGGGGATCTTCCCGAAGATCTTGCTCGCGGCCGTACTGGTGTTCTTCGCAGTGTTCTTCAACGCCTACCAGGGAGTGCGGGAGGTCGACCAGAACCTGGTCGCAAACGTGCGGGTGCTCGGAGCGTCACCCCTGCAGGTGGCACGCCATGTCACCATCCCCTCGGCCATGACCTGGATCATTGCCAGTCTGCACACCGCATTCGGCTTCGCCATCATCGGCGCACTCGTCGCCGAGGTACTCGGCGCGCAGAAGGGCATCGGTCTGATCATCAGCCAGTCCCAGGGCCGATTCGACCCCAACACCGTGTTCGCCTGCATGGTGATCATGGCCATCGTCACCCTCGGCGCGGAATACCTCATCACTCTTCTCGAGCGCTCGGTGCTGAAGTGGCGCCCGCCGGTGCGGTCCGACATCCAGGCGATCTGACCCAGCAATCTATCCCAGCCCCACAGAACCTCGCCGCGTACATCCATGCACGGCGATACCGAAAGGAAACGCACACAAGATGAAAAAGCGCAGCATCGTCGCTGTCGCATCCGCAGTAGCAGCACTGTCGCTGGTACTCGCAGGCTGCAGCGGTAACGGCACCCCCACCGCAACAGGCTCCGATGGAGCCGCCTTACCCACCGTCTCCATGATGGTCGGCGGCATCGACAAGCAGATCTACCTGCCCTACCAGCTTGCCGAAAGCCTCGGCTTCTACAAGAAGTACGGCGTCAACATGCAACTGTCGACCGAGCAGAACGGTGGCGTCGGGGCAGAGGAGGCGATGGTCTCCGGCCAGGTCAATTTCTCCGGCGCCTGGTACATCCACGCACCCGACTTCCAGTCCAAGGGCAAGAACATCATCAACTTGGTGCAGCTCGCGGGTGCCCCCGGAGAACGGATCATGTGCACACCCGCCGCAAACGTCAAGACACCCGCCGACATCCGAGGCAAGAAGATGGGCGTGACCGACCTGGGGTCTGGCACGGACCAACTCACCCAATTCGTCGCCTCCAAGGGCGGCGTATCGAAATCAGACTACACAACCGTCGCAGTGCACGCCGGGGCGACCGCGATCGCCGCCCTGCAACGCGGCGAAGCGGACTGCGTCATGACAACGCAACCGACAGTCGCTGCTCTCGAATCGCAGGGCATCGCCGTCTCAGCACTCGACCTGGCAACCACCGAAGGAGCACAGCAGAACCTCGGCGGCGCGTGGCCCGCCGCAGGTCTGCTCGCCGACGCCGACTGGGGGAGCAAGAACCAGGACACCGTGCAGAAAGTCGTCACCGCCCTGGTGGCCACGATGGATTGGATGCACACGCACACCGCGAAGGATGTCGCGGACGCGCTGCCCCAGGACTTCGTCCAGAACAGCACCGTGTCAAAGGATCAGTACATTGCAGCTCTTCAAGCCGATTACGGGCAGTTCCTCCCGGACGGCCTGATGCCCACCGGAGGCCCGACGACGATCTTCGCAATGGAGAACGCCATCGGCACCGACGTCAGCAAGGTGCCATTCGCATCAACCTTCACCCAGCAATACGCCCAGGCCGCGCTCAAACAGCTCGGAATCACACCGACGACCAAGGCCGCCGACACCACAACCGGCTGAGTCGGAAGCAGCGATGGGCCCACGTGAAACTCCGCGTGGGCCCATCGCCTTTCTCACCCGTGCGGATCTCGTTCGCGGAAGCCGTCAGGGATTGTCAGGTTCACCGTGACGGTCTCGTCGGGTTAGCGTGCTGGTATGAGAATCCTCGTGGTCGAAGATGATGTGCGGATTGCCGATGTTCTGCGGCGGGCGCTGGGCGAGGCCGGTTACGCGGTCGACGTCACGCACTCTACGACTGCTGCCCTCGAGGCTTTCGCGCTCGAAACCCATGATCTCGTGATCCTCGACCTGCTGCTGCCGGGCCTGCGCGGTGGCGGTATGGAGGTGTGCCGATTGATGCGGGTAGAGAGCAGTGATGTCCCGATCCTGATGCTGACGGCCGTCGACTCGCCCCGAAACCGAGTACTCGGATTGGATGCGGGGGCGGATGACTATCTCACCAAACCGTTCCACCTCCAGGAGCTGCTTGCTCGAGTGCGGGCCCTTCTGAGGCGCGCACCCCGCGCAGACCATCCCATCGTGTCCGTCGACGGAGTGTCCCTGAACCCGGCGACCCGAGTCGCCATCCGAGCAGAGCGGACAATCCCGCTCACAGGCAAGGAGTTCGCCGTGCTGGAGTACCTGATGCGTAACGCCGGCACCATCGTCAGCGCATCAGATCTGATCGATCATGCCTGGGATGGAAACTACGACGGCTATAGCAACGTCGTACAGACCTATATCCGCTACCTCCGTCAGAAAGTCAACGAGCCGGGCGAGTCCGACTTCATCAGGACTCACCGCGGCATGGGGTACTCGGTGGGGCAGCTCACATGATGTTTCGGCAGGCCACCATACGCCTGACGCTCCTCTTCAGTGCGGTTCTGCTCGTGGTCTTCGGTGCTTTCGCGATCGGGGTCTACGTGTTCGTCGTCGCGTCATTCGACTATGACAACGCGGCAGGTGATGCCGTGGACGCGGCCGAGCAGAGTTTCGCCGATCTTCGCGACGGGCTTCTTCTCGGCTATGTTGCTGCTGTCCTTGTGTTGCCTGTCATCTGCCTGGTGATGGTGCGGCTGGTGCTCAGGCCGGTTCGGCGCGGCTTCGAAGCGCAGGAGCGGTTCGTCGATGATGCTTCCCACGAGTTCAGAACCCCACTGAGCATCGTTCAGGGGGAGCTCGAGCTGGCAATCAGCCGACCTCGCACCGAGGATGAGTACGTGGACGCGATCACCACCGCCCTGGACGAGGTCGAGCAGCTGAACAGTCTGACCGCAGACCTGCTGCTTCTCACCCGCAACAGCAGCCTTGAACTCTCCGCGTCATTCCGCCCGGTGGACCTTCGGGTGATCGTGGAACGGGCAGTCGACTCCTTCTCTCGCGGGGTCGACTCGCCTCGGGTGCAGGTCTCCACAATGAGTGCGGCTACCGTCGGGTCGGAGACCCTCCTGGTGCGGGCAGTCGTCAACGTCATCGACAACGCCCTGAAGTTCTCGCCAAAACACGGCGCGGTCCTCGTCACCATGAAGTCCCACTCCGACCGGACCACAGTGATCGTGTCAGACGAGGGGCCTGGCTTGACGGCTGAGGAGCGGGCACACGTCTTCGAACGCTTCTGGCGGGGCGAGGCATCCCGCACCCTCCCTGGGCGAGGACTCGGGCTGGCCCTGGTGAAACAAATCATGCAGGCGCACCGTGGATCTGTCGAGCTGACGTCCCGCCCTGGCCGCGGTACCCGAGTGGTGATCGAACTACCATCGACCGGGGATGGTGAGCGAAAAATGAGATCAGCCTGAGAGAGGCATGCTGGCCAGGAAACGCGCTGCTGAAACAATTCTGGGAAGAGACACTCGGTAGTCGTCAGCCGATGGATGTGGCCAAAGCCCGACTGACCGGGAGATCTCCAGAAAGCGAGATCGAGCAGGCGGTTCCTCTCGAGGTACCTTCTCGTGCTTTCTGTCGTTCGTCTCATCAACCGTATGCCGCATCGAACGGACTCGGGCACACCCGGTTCCCTACGATCCCCCCTATGACATCCTTCGCCGCGCCGGGAGCGCAGACCGCCCGTCAGCTGCTGAGCAAGGTTCCGGCGATCACCGTCTGGTTCTGGATCATCAAGATCCTTTGCACAACCGTGGGTGAGAGCTTCGCGGACTACATCAACCTCGCGCTCGGCGTCGGGCTACTGGCCACGGCGGGTATCTTCACCGTTGTCACCGCGGCTGTTCTGGCGCTGCAGATGTCGAGGCGGCAGTACCACCCCGGGTTCTACTGGCTGACGGTTGTGCTGATGAGCATCACCGGCACCCTCTACACCGACATCCTCACAGACCAAGCCGGCGTACCCCTCTGGGTGAGCTCGGCACTGTTCGCCGTCGTGCTTGCCATCGTGTTCGCAATCTGGTTCTCGCGGGAACGAACTCTGTCCATTCACAGCATTGTGAGCGTGCCGCGGGAGGCCTTCTATTGGCTCACCGTCCTGGTGACTTTTGCTCTCGGAACAGCTCTAGGCGACTGGACACTGGAGCTGACCGGCTGGGGACCGGGCGTGTCGATCCTGCTTCCGCTCGCGCTCATCGCAGTCACCGCCGCGCTCTGGCGATTCGGGGCCAACCCCGTTCTGACCTTCTGGGTGGCGTACATCCTCACCCGCCCGTTGGGTGCGAACACCGGCGACTGGCTCGGACTCACACCTGCCGAAGGCGGTCTGGGACTGGGCACTTTCACGACCTCGATCATCTTCCTTGCACTGATCCTTGCCACCGTCGTCTACCTCTCCATCAGCCGTGCCGACGTCGACCGGGCAGCGGCCGCTGACCCCCGGGCAGACTCCCGCAGCGTTTCGATGAAACGCCGCCGCAGAGCACACCTCATCCTCGGCGCCGCCGCTCTTGCCACGATCGCGCTCTTGGTCACGACAGCAAGCCTGCCCCACGAGAGTTCGCTCGCTGCCGAAGGATCGGCACCGTCGTGCTCGGCCTCGTCGACGCCGCTCACCCCGTCCGAGGCCCAAGCCGCCGTGACGGCCAACTACCCCGCCTCGAACGTCATCGAGTTGCAAGGCATCGTGACGGACACGCTCTCGCTCGTCACGCAGGGCGACCAAGCGGGAGCGGCATCTCGGGCGACGGATCTTGAGACAACCTGGGACGACAACCAGGCCACCCTGAATGCTGCCGACTGCCGAGCGTGGACGTTCCTCGACCAGCAGATCGACCCCGTTCTGAAGTCAGTTCGAGCTGGCACACCGGACCCCGCGACGGAGACGAGAGCGCTCAAGCAGCTCTCAACAACGCTGGGGACATCGTGATTCGCTGAAGGTGTCCGTGCGAATCCCGCGTACACACATCGGCCTCAAAGTTGGGGATTGCTGACCCTCTCATCCTGGTCTCACGGACCTGTTCGTAGCGTCGAATGATCGGGTACTCCCATCCGATATCGAACAAAGGAACTCCCCATGAAGAAAGCCCTCACGTGGACTCTCGGGTCAGTTGGTGCCGCGGCCCTGCTCATCGGCGGCGGCTTCGCCCTCGCTATCCCCGCAGTGGCCTCAACTCCCGCACCCGCTCCTTCCTCAAGCTCAGGCACTGACAACGGCAGTGCGAGCGACGCCGAGACAGCGGATGACGGCGCGACTGTCGGTGCCTCGACCGACAGCGAGACAGCCGACGATGCCACCGCAGTCGAGGACGGAACGAGCGACGGCGAGACGGCCGACGACACCACCCCCGCAACGCCTGGGAAGTAGCGGAGGCCGAGGAGCTGGGCGGCCCATCGGTTGCCCGGCCCCTCAGGCCGGGTAGACGACCACCCCGCCAGCGACGCTCACCCGGGCATTCTGCCCCGCCCCGTATCTTTCGGGCGCGGACGTCACGTACGGAATACTGACGGGCTCCCCTCCCGCACCGAGCGAGACGGTCACGTCGAGTTTCGAGCCCACTGCCTGCACGCCGGTGACCGTGGCATTGGGAAAGGTGCTTTCGACGTCGATGGTGAGCTGGGCGGGCCTGATGAGGGCCTGGTGCGGCCCGCTCGACGCTCGATGGTCGTGCCTGATGGGATGCGAGCCGAGCGCAGTGTGCGCCGCTCCGTCGCTCACCTCGCAGGCCAGAAGGATCGCGTCTCCGAGGAATTCGGCGATACCGGCCGTGTGCGGGTCGTCGAAGACCGCCGCGGGCGGTCCGGCCTGCGAGATCCGGCCGCCGGCGATGATGGCGACCTGGTCACCGAACGACAGGGCCTCATCCTGGTCGTGGGTGACGAGGATCGTGGTGACGCCGCTCTGTTCGAGGGCCTCGATGACCGCTCTCCGGGTGGATGCCCGCAGCCCCGTGTCGAGCGCGCTGAACGGTTCGTCGAGCAACACGACCTCGGGTTCGGGCGCCAGTGCGCGGGCCAGGGCGACCCGCTGCTGCTGGCCTCCGGAGAGCTCGTGCGGATACCGGCCGAGCAGGGTGCTGCCGATGGCCACCAGGGCAGCGACCTCGGCCACCCGTGCCGAGCGCTGTGCCGTTCGGGGCAGTCCGAAGCGGATGTTCTGCTCGACCGTGAGGTGCGGGAACAGGGCCCCATCCTGCGCGACATACCCGACCCCCCTGCGGTGTGCGGGAACAGACGAGGCCCCGCCCGCCAGAACGGCGCCGCCGAGGCTGATCTGTCCGGCATCCGGAGCATCGAACCCGGCGATGAGACGGAGCAGGGTGCTCTTGCCGCTGCCCGACGCGCCGACGACGGATGTTCGTGAGCCGCTCGGCACGGTCAGGGTCACGTTCTGCAGAACCGGCTGCCCGCCCAGGTGCTTCGTGATGCCGGTGAGAACAAGTGTTGACATCAGCGAACACGCTTTCGGGTCTGCAGGAAGAGAATGGCCACCGAGGGAAGCGACAGCGCGATGAGCAGCAGCGCGTAGGGGGCTGCGTCGGAGTAGGCGACAGACGAGCTGGCCGACCAGAACTGGGTGGCGAGGGTTCTCGTACCGCTGGGGGCGAGCAGAAGTGTCGCGGTGAGTTCGTTGGCGGCCCCGAGCCCCACCAGCGCAGCCCCTGCGCCGAGGGCGGGGAGGATGAGGGGCAGGGTCACCTGAGCGCGAGCCACGAGGGGTGAGCGGCCGAGCGACCGGGCGGCCTCTTCGAGGGAGACCGGCGCCTGGGCGATGCCGGCACGGAGGCTCACGAGCGCGCGCGGCAGGAAGATGATGACGTAGGCGAGCACCACGGTGAACACGGACTGGTACAGCGCCGGAACGACCCGGATGGTGATCGTGACGAGCCCCAGCGCGATGATGATGGCCGGCAGGCTGCTGGCGAGGTAGGAGGAACCTTCCAGAAAGCGGGGAAGGCGACCCGGGTGGCGAACGGTCAGCCACGCAATGGGGAGCGCCACGAGCACGGTCACGACGGCGCCGGTCGCGGCCAAACCGGCCGTCTGGATGATCGCCCCCGGCAGTTCGCGTTGCGACCAGGGGTCGCCGATGCTGAGCCAGCGCAGGAGGCTGGCGGCGGGAACGCCGATCGCTGCGACCAGCAGCACCACCAGCCCGGCGAGGGCGAGGGGCGTCGCCCGGCCGAGCCTCTGCTGCACCGCGGCTCTTGCCGCACCCGATCCGACCCGGGAATACCGCGCCGTGCCGCGCGTCACCGATTCGCCCAGGAGCAGAATGAGGCAGAGCCCGGCGAGCACAATGCCGAGCGCGCTGGCGGCGGGGCCTGCGAAGGTGGACTGGTACTGCACCACGATCGCGGTGGTGAACGTGTCGAACCGGATCAGCGCAAACGCTCCGTACTCCGACAGCAGGTGCAGGGCGACGACCAGGCCGCCGCCCCAGCCGGCAAGTCTCAGCTGGGGCAGAACGACGCGCGCAAAGACCCTCCAGGGCCCCAGCCCGAGTGCCCGGGCGGACTCCTCGAGCGCGGGGTCAAGCCGGCGGAGCGTGGCGACCGCGGGCAGATAGACCAGGGGGTAGTAGGCGAGAGTCGCGACGAGCAGGCCCCCGCCGATGCCGCCGATGGAGGGGATGGCGCTGACCCAGCCGTAGCTGCTCACGAACGCCGGAACGGCCAGCGGTGCAGCCAGAAGCACGGCCCAGACGCGACGGCCGGGGAGGGTCGTGCGTTCGACGAGCCACGCGCCGCCCACCCCGAGCAGGATCGTCACGGGAACGCCGAGAACGACGAGCAGAACGGTGTTCACCAGCAGTTCGCCGACCTTCGGCCGGAACACCAGAGGAGCAAGCGTCGGCCAGCCGACCTGGAACCCGATGGCGACCACGTAACCGACGGGCAGAAGCATGATGACGGCCAGTACCGCCACCGCGACGAGCAGGAGTGACGGCCTCAGCCGCCCTGCGGCCATCAGATGAGGCCGGCCTGGGTCATGAGGTCGGTGACCTCGGTGCTGTTCAGCGTCGAGGGGTCGATGGCGGGGGCATCGAGGGTGTCGAGGGCGGGCAACGCCGTGTTCGGGGTGACATCGCTGGCCACGGGGTATTCGAAGCTCGTACCGGTCTGCAGGATCGTCTGGCCGGCGGTGCCGGTGATGAACGCGAGGAACGCCTGCGCAGCGGCCTGTTTCTTGCTCGAGGCAAGCACTCCCCCACCCGAGATGCTGACGAAGGCGCCCGGGTCCTGGTTCTTGAAGTAGTACAGCCTCGTGTTGCCGCTGTTCTCCTTCGTACCGGCCTGGTCGATTGCCCAGTAGTAGTGGTAGATCACACCGGCCGGAACCTGGCCGGCATTGACGGCCTTCATGACCGTGCTGTTGCCCTTGTAGTCGACGTAGTTCGTCTTCATCGCTTTCAACCAGGCGAGCGTCGCGTCGGAACCCTTCAGGTCGAGGTAGGCCGAGATGATCGCCTGGAAGTCGGCTCCGCCCGGCGATGCGGCCCAGCGACCTTTCCACGCCGGGTCGGCGAGGTCGCTGAGGGATGCGGGCAGGTCTGCCTCCGGCAGCAAGGACGGGTTGTAGACCAGCACCGTGGAGCGGGCCGCGATGCCGGTCCACTTCGCGGTCGAGGGCCGGTAGGCATCCGGAACCTGCGCCTGTGTCGACGCGTCGACGTCGGCGAAGAGGCCTGCGTTCTCGACCAGTGACATCGCCGGCGAGTTCTCGGTCAGGAACACATCGGCGGGGGAGGCCGCGCCTTCGGCGACGAGCTGGTTCGACAATTCTGAGTCATCGCCGTTTCGCAAGGTCACGGTGACACCGGTCTGGGCCGTGAAGGCATCTGCCCAAGCCTGGGTGAGTTCTTCGTGCTGGGCGTTGTAGACCGTGATCGACGTACCAGCCAGAGACGTGGAGTCGCCCGACGCGGCGGGTGCAGCCGGTGAACCGGCGCAGGCGGAGAGGGCGAGAGCGACGGCCGCGGAGACGGCGACGATGACGGGGAGGCGTTTCATGGATCCTTCGGGCTTTCACACACAATTTCGGGGCAAGGTAAGGCTACCCTCATTCTCGCGGTGCGGCATCATCACAGAGAAGTACGCCGCCAGTCCTCACAATCAGTGATGTACGCCGGAGCCTGCCGTGGGAATACTTCTCGCGGTTAGAGTTACGCGTGTGTTGGTCTGGTTCGAGAGACGCCCGCGCGTCACCGACGCGGGCATAGCGCTAGCGGCCGCCCTTGCCCTGTTCTGGGCGCTCGGAGTGCTCGTGCGAAACCGCCGGTCATCGGCCGCCGCGAGAGCCGATCGAGACCGCGACCGCATCCTCGCCGAGGCGCGCCTCACCCAGGAACGCGAACGTGCCCTGCTCAGCCGTGAGATGCATGACATCATCGGTCACGCCCTTGCCGTGGTCATCGCGCAATCCGATGGCGCCCGCTATGCGAAAGCCACCAACCCGCAGGCTGAGACGGCCGCCCTGGAGACGATCAACCGCACGGCCCGTTCTGCACTCGACGACGTGCACGAGCTGCTCAGCGTGCTGCGAGAACCCGGAGACGCCACGACAGCCGGAATCAGCACAGGTGACCTCGACCTGCTCGTCAACAGTGTCCGACAAGCTGGTCTCGAGGTGACAGTGCACGAGACGGGCATCCGGATGCCACTGACCGCAGCCCACGACCTGACGATATTTCGCGTGCTGCAGGAATCGCTCACCAACGCCATCAAGCACGGCGGCCGCGGAACAGCAGCGACCGTGAGACTCGACTGGGGCCCGAATGACGTGTGCTTCGGCGTCACGACAGTGGAGACATCTGCCGCCAACCCGCAGGCCACCGGCCGGATCTCGCTTCCCGGCCAGGGACTCATCGGCATGCGCGAACGAATGCGACTCCTCGACGGAACCGTCGAGGCCGGCCGCCGAACCGACGGTGCACCCGGGTTCCGGGTCGATGCGCGCCTACCCTACAGATCTTTGGGGGCACCGCGGTGAGCACGTCTATCCGGGTGGGACTGGCAGATGACCAGCCCCTCTTCCGCGCCGGAATCGCAATGGTCGTGAACTCCCAACCTCCACCGACCCGGAGTTTCTGCTCGCGGCCATCCGTACCCCGCGCGCGAACACAACATCTTCGATCTTGTCGCGTCAGGCCTGAGCAACGCCGAGATCGCAGCATCCCTCCATCTCAGCGAGACGACGGTGAAGACCCACGTCAGCCGCATCCTGACGAAGCTGGGTCTGCGCGACCGGGTACAGCTCGTGATCTTCGCCTACGAGAACAGCCTCATCGGCACCGACCGACAGGCACGTCATCACAGAGATGTATGCCGAAGATGCTCCGCTGTACTGATTCGCCGGGGCGGCACTTCTCCTTAACGTGGAACTATCCCACGAGAAGGAGTCTTTCGATGAGCGACGTATCCACCACCCGGGTTGCCGCCGCAGCGGTCGGCGTCAGCAAGGTCTACGGCAGCGGCACCAGCGCCACCATCGCTCTCGACGCGATCGATCTCGAGATCACCAGCGGCAGCCTGACGGCCATCATGGGCCCAAGTGGTTCGGGCAAGTCGACTCTGATGCATGTCTTCGCCGGGCTCGACACGGCCACCAGCGGGAAGGTCAGCATAGGCGACACCGACATCACCCACCTCGATGACAACGCCCTCACGCTTCTTCGACGTCGCAGCCTCGGTTTCGTCTTCCAGGCTTTCAACCTCGTGCCCACGCTCAGCGTGCTCGGCAACGTCACCCTGCCGTTCGAGCTCGACGGGCGAAAGCCCACGACCGACGAGCTGGCCTGGGTGCGACTGCTGCTCGGCCGGCTCGGAATCGGAACGCTCGAAACGCGCCGCCCGCATGAGCTCTCCGGTGGGCAGCAGCAGCGTGTCGCGATCGCCCGTGCCCTGGCGATGCGTCCGCAGTTGATCTTCGCCGACGAGCCGACCGGCAACCTCGACTCCCGCTCGAGCCGTGAGGTGCTCGGGCTGCTGGGCGACCTGACCCGCGAGTTCCAACAGACCGTCGTACTCGTGACGCACGATCCGGTTGCCGCCTCGCACGCCGACAGGGTGATCTTCATCGCCGACGGCCGCGTGGTCCAGGATGTCACGAAGAGCGATGCGAAGACCCTCTCCGACATCATCCTCAGCCTCGAGGTCGCGGCGTGATCGCCCTTGCCCTCCGGGAGCTCTGGCACGGCGGCCGCCAGCACACGTCAAGCGTGCTCGTCGCGTTCATCACCTCGGTGTTCGCCACCATGATGATCGAGATGGACATCGTGCTGCGGGTGCAGTCCATCGGCGGCCAGTTCATTCAGCACGGCTACGTCGTCGCGCTCCTCGACGTGCTCGACCTGCTGTTCTTCTTCATCGCCGTGTTCGTCGCCTGTATCGTCACCGCGAACACGTTCGGCATCATCATGGCCGGGCGAGCCAAGCACATCGCCCTCATGCGCCTACTCGGCGCGTCAGCGAGTACCCTTCGCGGCGCCATTGCGATAGAAGGCGCTGTCGTCGGATTCGTCGGAGGCGTGCTCGGGCTCATCGTCGGCCTGCTCGTGACGCAGATCGCGTACGGTGCCCTTGTCTCATCGGGCACCTTCGTGAACGTGTCGATCGACACCCTCTCCCCGCTTCTCGTCGCACCGGTTCTGGTCGGCGTGGTCAGCACCACGGGTGCGGCCTGGTTCGGCTCGCGTAAGATTCTGAACGTCTCGCCCATCGAAGCGACCGGCGCCACACAGGAGCCGAAAGCCGTGACGGCCAGCGAGATGCCCCGCCGACTCCGCACCCTGGTGATCGTTGCCTTCGTCGGCGGTATCGTGCTGCTCGTCGCAGGGGTCGCCGTGGGGCTGAAGAGTCCGCTCGGGCTGCTCATAGCGGCCCCCGGCGGGGCGTTGAGCTTCGTCGGTTTCGTTCTCGGCTCGTCGTTCTTCATTCCCGCGATGTTGAAAGCCGCCGGCCATCTCACCGGCCGGTCGACGCCCAGTGTGCTCGCCAGCGCCAACGCTCTGCGCTACCCCGCGAGGTCTTCGCGATCGACGATCGGGCTCATCATCGGGGTGACGCTCGTGACGATGTTCACCGTCGCCGGGCAATCGTTCCTCGCCGAGAGCGGTCCCGTCGCGGCCGCGGCAGATCCTGCCGAAGCGGCGGGCGACCAGGCCTTCCTGCAGCTCACCACCGGCATTCTCGCGGTGCTCATCGGGTTCTCGCTCGTGGTCGCCGCCATCGGGCTCGTCAACTCGCTCACACTCAGCGTGATCCAGCGACGTCGCGAGATCGGGCTACTGCGCGCCCTCGGGTTCACAAAAGGACAGGTTCGCACGATGATCCTGGCCGAGAGCATCCAGCTCACCGTCGTCGGCGGCGCCACCGGCCTCGTACTCGGCGTGTTCTACGGCTGGGCCGGCGTCCTCACCGCGATCGCCAGCGACCACCACATCGGCGGGATCTTCCTGCCCACGATTCCGCCGTGGATCATCATCAGCATCATCGCCGGCGCCGTCATCCTCGCCATCGTCGCGTCGGCCGTTCCGGCACGATCCGCCGTGCGAGTCTCCCCCGTCAGAGCATTGGCCATCGAGTGATCCATATCCACACCGCCAGCCTTCTCGACCCCACGCCTCTCCTGGAAGGAGTGGGGCCCTGGGCGTTGATCGTCGTCATGGCCATCGTCTTCATCGAGACGGGCCTGCTGTTCCCGTTCCTGCCCGGCGACACCCTCGTCTTCACAGCCGCCCTGCTCGCCGGGCCACTCGGCCTGCCGCTCCCGCTGCTGGTGGTCGGTACAGCGGCCGCCGCCATCCTCGGCGACCAGACCGGGTACCACATCGGCCGACGGTTCGGGCCGAGACTGTTCAAGCCCGACGCGCGCATCTTCAAAACGAAATACCGCGACCAGGCCGACGAGTTCTTCACCCGTTACGGCGGCCGCGCCCTCGTTCTTGCGCGCTTCGTGCCGCTGGTGCGCACATTCGTGCCGCCGATCGTGGGAATGTCGAAGATGCCGTTCCGCTCGTTCCTGCTCTGGAACGGCATCGGCGGCATCGCCTGGGCTCTCATTCTCACCCTCGCCGGCTACTTCCTCGGCGGCATCCCGTTCGTCAAAGACAACATCGAAGTCATCGCCGTGCTCATCGTCATCGTCTCCGTGCTTCCGATCGCGATCGACATCCTCCGTCGCCGGCGAAAGGCCTGACGGCCGCGTGGACGTTCTGGCCGGGTTGGTACCGACCCTCGTCGCGGTGCTCCTCCTCGCCGCGATCGCCGGCCTCGGTCTCACTGCGGCGCGTGTGCCCCAGGCCTCCACGCCGCTCTGGGCGATCCTCCGCGGCGCCGCGCAACTCGCCGCCCTGAGCCTGGTGCTGGCGGGAATCCTGGGCAACCCGCTCCTCGTGGCCGCAGGCCTGGTGGTCATGTTCTCGGCGGCCGTCTACACCGTCTCCCGGCGCATCCATGCCGATCGGCGACAGACCGCGGCCATCGGCGCGGCAATGATCACCGGCAACCTTGCGGTACTGATCATCGTTTTCAGCACCGGTGCGATCGAGTTCTCTCCGCGCTACGCCCTCGCGATCGGCGGAATCGTCATCGGCAACACCATGAGCATCGCGACCCTGACAGGACGCACGTTCCGCTCCTCGGTGCGTGACCACTGGGACGAGGTCGAAGGGTGGCTCGCGCTTGGCGCCGGCCCGCTCGAGTCGACCCGTTCGCTAGCCCGCACCGCCATCCACTCAGCCCTCGTCCCCTCGATCGACCAGACCAAGACAACCGGCGTCGTCGTCCTCCCCGGAGCATTCGTCGGCGCCATCTTCGGCGGCGCATCCCCGCTGGAGGCGGGCCGGTTCCAGATCGTCGTGCTCGCCAGCATCCTGGCGGCCGGCACCATCACCGCGACACTCCTCCTTCGCCTCATCGGCGCTGTCTCCCAGAAGCCCGCCCCCGAGATCTTCACCACACGGAAAGTCCGCACCACATGACATACCTCAGGGCGTTCCTCGCCCGCGTCGGTCCCACCGCGACCCTCGTCATCATCCTCGCCGTCGGCCTGCTCATCGCCATTCTCCTCAGCGCCGCCGTGGCACAGGTCTACGACTCGATCACCGACACCGATGGCGTCTCGGGGCTTGACCAGCCCATTCTCGACTGGGTCATCACCCTCCGCTCCCCGGGCGTCGACGCCGCCGTGACGGCGTATACGAACGTGGCCGGTCCGATCGGGATGCCGATCATCGCCGTCGCAGCTCTTGTTGCAATGGGTATCCGGTGGCGATCCTGGACCCCGGTCATCCTGATCATCGCGGCCGGAGGCGGATCACTTCTTCTCACCATCTCAGGCAAAGACCTGATCGGCCGGGTTCGCCCGCCACTCAACGAAGCCATTCCGCCCTACGAATACTCGCCCTCGTTCCCCAGCGGCCACACCCTGAACGCGGTCGTCGTCGCGGGCACCATCGCCTACCTCCTCGTGCTGCACCAGACCTCGAAGCTCGCCCGCACGCTGACGATCGGTGTTGCGACGGTCTTCGCCGTCACCATCGGGCTCAGCCGGGTCTTCCTCGGGCACCACTGGTTCACCGACGTGCTCGCCGGATTCATCCTCGGGCTGGCGTGGCTCGCGATCATCATCACCGCTCACCGCCTCATGCATATCCTGCGCGCGCGCCGCCGCGCACTCAGACGCCCTGCCGACCCGACCCCAGAATCGAGCCTCCTGTGAACCTGTTGTACGCCATCATCCTCGGCATCGTGGAGGGACTCACCGAATTTCTCCCCGTCTCCAGCACCGGCCACCTCACCCTCGTCGAGAAACTACTCGGGCTCTCGATCGACGATCCCGGAGTGACCGCTTTCACCGCGATCATCCAGTTCGGTGCGATCGTCGCGGTCATCCTCTACTTCCGCTCCGACATCATCCGACTCATCGCCGCCTGGTGGCGAGGCTTGTTCAGTGCCGACGCCCGCCACAACCCTGACTACCGGTTCGCCTGGTACGTCATCGCCGGGTCACTGCCCATCGGCATCGTCGGGTTCGCCGCCAAAGACCTGGTCTCCGGCGCCCTCCGCAACCTCTGGGTCGTCGTCGCCGGACTCATCCTGTGGAGCGCCGTCATGTTCATCGCCGAACGGATCGGCCGGAGGTCCCGTCCCGAAGAGAGCCTCACGCTGAAGGACGCCCTCATCATCGGTCTGTTCCAGTGCATCGCCCTGATCCCCGGGGTGTCCCGTTCGGGTGCGACAATCAGCGCCGGCCTACTCCGGAACCTCGACCGAGTTGCCGCGACCAGGCTCTCGTTCTTCCTCGCCATCCCCGCCCTCATCGGCGCCGGCGCCTACGAGAGCGCGAGCCAAGCCTCCGCGGTAAACGCCACCGTGGGTTGGGGGGCCGTCGCCATCGGCACCGTCGTCAGTTTCATCGTCGGCTATGCCTCGATCGCCTGGCTCCTCCGACTGGTGGCGCGGCATCCGATCACCGTCTTCATCTGGTACCGCATCGCTCTCGGGCTCGTCGTCGCCGTGCTGCTCGCCACCGGCGTGCTCGCCGCCACCTGACCCGGAACCCCGCATCGACCGGTCGGGATGCAGTCGCGCCTCGAAAACCCAAAGGTTTTCGAGGCGTCTTGCGCCGACGCACTCGAGCTGAGGGACTGGTCCGATGCCTGTGCGGCCAGAGTTCCCGAGTGGAACTGTGGCTGTGGTAAATATCAGTCACCCGTGTCGTGGTGGATCGAGCTTGCGAGCATGGCGACGAGTTGGTTCCCGGTGACGTTCCACTTTTCGGTGGAGAGGTGGCCGCTGAGTTCCATGCCGGAGATGCCGTAGGCGCTGGACATGAGAAGGGCTCCATACCGGCGTGATTGATCTCTTCCCACGATTTCAGCGACGATGTTGAGGAACTCTTCCTGAGACCTGCTGGCCGCCTCAGTCGCGCCGACTGTGTTTCCGGATGGAGCGCTGAACATCAGCGCGTAGAGGTGTGGGTGTTCGCGGCCGACGTCGACCAGGGCGAGAAGGGCTCGCTCGAGTCGAGTTGTGGGAGAGAGGTCTTTGTCAGCGTGGAGACGCTGCAGTCGGTCGGCCAATCCGTTCCAAGCGTCGATGGCCAACTGGGCGAGAAGGTGCTCCTTGTTCTTGAAATGGCCATACGGGGCACCGCGGGAGACTCCGGCCAGTGCGCCGACGGCTCGAAGCGTGACAGCGTCGGGACCTCCGGAGTCAAGGAGTTCCGACGCGGCGAGAACGAGGGACCTCCGGGTGGTGGCGGCAGTCTCAGCACGGGTGACCACACCGACAAGCTTAGTTGACATTGTCATCCGAATGCGCCATGATCCTTCATATGACAACGTCACACCGAAAAGAGCTCATCATCGTGACCGGCGCCTCGACCGGCATGGGTGCAGCCACGGCCCGCGAGCTCGGCTCTCGTGGCTTTCACGTCCTTGCCGGGGTCCGCCGCGAGAGCGACGCCGAAAGAGTTCGCGCGGCGGATCTCGAGCCGGTGATCATCGACATCACAAATCCCGGCAACATCGAGGCTCTTGCTGCTCGGGTCGCGGGCGATCCCGAGAGCCGACCGCTCCGAGCCGTGGTGAACAATGCCGGCATCGCCATCAACGCACCGGTCGAGACGCTCCCGCTGGAGCAGTGGCGCCGGCAGTTCGAGGTGAACCTTTTCGGGCACATTGCGGTCACGCAGGCGGTGCTGCCGTTCCTGCGCCAGAGCCGTGGTCGGGTCGTCAACATCAGCTCTGTCGGCGGCAAGATCGCCATGGGCACCTATGGCGCCTACTCCGGAGCGAAGTTCGCCCTCGAAGCAGTCAGCGACTCCTTGCGCCGAGAACTCGCCCCCCAGGGGGTTCAGGTCGTGCTGGTAGAGCCTGGCGGTGTGAAGACAGAGATGACCGGCCACGGCATCGAACGTGCACAGGATTTCGTCCAGCAGATGACTTCTTCGCAGCGCGACGTCTACGGCGACCTCATGCAGGCGGTCATCAACCAGGCCGTCTCTTTCACGAAGTCGGGTGTTTCTGCGGACAAGGCCGCTCTCGTGATCGCCGAAGCCGTCACCGCCCGCAAGCCCAAAACCCGGTACACCATCGGCCGAGACGCAGCCCTGCTCACGCGCCTCGCTCGAATCCTGCCCGACCGCACCCTGGACCGGATCACCGCAGCCAACCTCCGCCCCCACTTCCCCAAAGCGGCAGCCCAGCGCTAGAAAGCAACTGCATGTCCAGATCCACGACAAGGTGGATCACCCTCCGCGTTCACCCGGATGGGAGCTGAATACTGTGCGGGCGTGCGGGCGTGCGGGCAGTCGCACGAGGAGAACCTCCAGCCTTCGTAGTCGTCGGGCGCAGAAAAAGACGAGGTGCCCTCGTACTTTCAAGGCTGCCGTCTCTCGCCATGGTTGCTCTCAACAGCCACAACGAAGCCGTCGCTATCGGGGGTGGGGGTTTTTTCCGATTTCCATTGCCATCGCAGCGGTTATGGTGATTGCCATCATCGGAATCGCTGTGTACGCCGACGATGCTCGGGCTCCTCGTGCTAGCTGACGAATTCGGAACCGTCCGCTCTGGCTCTTGTAGAAGCAGGGCCTATCGGCGTTTCATTCGCGGACTCTCGCCTCCGGACGAGGAATAGCTTCCAGCGCGGCGAGGGCATCATCAAGGGCAGGAGCCAAGGGGCCGATTGCGTCTGCAATGACCGCGTCGAGGCTCAATATCACTGCTTCGCAACGGTGAAGAAGCGCTTCCCCCGACGGCGTCAGTCGCAGTCGCTGCCGCCTACGGTCGTTTACGTCCCGCTCCCGGACGATCGCCCCACGAGACTCAAGATCGGTAGCGAGCGCGACGACGAGACTTGGGCCGACGCCCATCAACCCGGCAAGATCTTGCTGGGTTCTCGGTACGCCCTCACGAAGCACCGCCAGCACGGCCACGTGTTTCGGTCGAACACCCTCCGCCTCGACGGAACGGGCAAACACCTCCTCCCACCGCGCGCCCAACACTCCGAGACGGAAAACAGTGCTGGTCAGAAAATTCAAAGTCGCCACGGAGAAATGCTACAGTGTGAATATGATTCCGCTGCTGAATGATTCACGGTATGCACGATTTGCTTCTTATGCGGTACCGGGGTTGAACATGGCAGCCGCCCTTGCTTCTGGCGCTTTTGGGATTGTTGCGATGGCCAATCCATCAACGCTTCTCGGCTCACCCGCCACCTCCGATCTCGGTACGAGGTTCTACGTCGACATGTACGGGGTGCGGTCCTTGGTTCTCGCCGCCGGGCTCATGACCGCCAGTCTGACTATCCGGCGCGCACCGACCTTCGCTGCCATCGTCATTGGGGGTGGCGGCCTCGTGCAGCTGGGTGATGCCGCAATCGCAGTCCACCTCGGAACGCCCGGCGTCGTCGGAGCGAGTATCGCGGCGGCGATCCACCTCGCCAGCGCTAGCTTCCTGCTCCGCTCCACTCGTCACCCCCATCCATCCTCATGACTTCCTGCCAGAGCACACAGCGATCGGGCTCACTCCTCCAATGAACACCCGCCGTTCAGCAGCCCCAACTGGCCTTGACCCAGTCTCGATAGCCCATCCGCGAAGAGATACGCGCTTCGCTGCGCAGGCTTCGCCGGCTCGGCGACGAGGGCCGAATAGTGATGGCCGAGGACAGCTGGAACACCGACTGGCACGACTCCAGAGTCGCGATCGAGATAGCGGCGGCAGCGCTCGAGCGCGCCGACGCAGCTATCCTCCGGATGCATACCCTCCTACACCCCAACGGTGGATACCCACCAATCCCCGATTAGACCGGGCGCCGTTCCGGACTTTTGCTCGCCGGATATTGCTCCGTCAGACGCACCTGACCGGGATGCTTCAACGGACGGCCCTGCGGGACTGTCAGACAATCGGTGTCCGGTGCTCCGAGCTTTGGGGCCGCTCATTGGTGGTAGTTCTGAAAGAAGATAGCAGCGTAGAAGGTGAGGCCCAACACCGTCCCAGCCAGCCAGACAGCAACAAAGACAGACAGAACGGTGGAAGTGCTCGAACTTCGCCCTCGGATCCGAGCGAGACGTGCAGCGATTACCCAGACTGCGATTGTCGAAGCCAGTTGCACCCCGGCACCGATGAGGACATAGACGAGCCCTCCTGTCATTTGCGCGTTATCGGCCCGATCGGACTGTGTGGTGTTCTTCAGGAAAAGGAATGAGTTGAGAAACCCCGCCGCGATCAGGATTGGCGGGATGAGGCCAGCTCCGAAGAGAGCTACTAGCCACAGGGATGCCCGAAGCGTGCGAGCTTGTTCCGTTTGATCGTCAACGAGGTCAGGCGTGCTCGCCCTGTATTTCGGGATCACTGTTCTCACCTGTTCTGACTTCCGCTTCTAAGTCATCTCGCCGAGCGATGCCGACCGGGATGACGCCCGGCCCAACCGGCCAATCGTCAGACTGATGCTCCCACGGCACCTTCACTCCTGTAAGTCGTCATTTGCGAGGACAGACGGTCTCGGCACAGACTCTCGTCACGCATCAAATGGTTGCGGCCCGACAACGAGGAAAAGCTCAAGACTGTCGCACGGGAGAGAATCCGCCATCGTCCGCGATGCTTTAGGCCTTCACGGCGTTCACCTCCCGGGCGAAGAAAGACCACACCCCCGGGCGCCTCGTCGTGCGGCGCATTCCCGAACTGAACAAGAAAGACCTCCAGCACCCGACCGCCTAACGGGCAGCCCTGATCGTTGAGCGTCGTCTCTTCTTAGGCCGCGCTAGCGTTGGAGCATGCGCGTTCTTTGCTCTTTCGTTGGTGGTGCAGGTCATCTCGTTCCCCAATTGCCGCTCCTGCAAGGACTCGCTGAAGCAGGTCACGATCTGAGCCTCGTCGGACGAGCCTCTGGTGTCACGTCCGCTCCTGCGGGGCTGTTTCAGCGCATTTCAGCCCGCCAGGATGACCGGACCCGTGTCACGAGCGAGATAGCTCCGTTGTTACCGGTGAACCGAGAGGCGGAGGTGGACGTAGTTGCTGAGTATTTCGCGGGCGATGCTGCGCGTCAGTCTGCGGACGCTGTCGAGAAGGAGCTGCCTTGGGCGGACGTGATCGTTTGTGACGAGCTTGACTTCGGCGCGATGGGGGCAGGCGCCCGCGCGGGATTGCCGGTTGTGGTCGTCTCTGTGATTGCATCGGGAGCCCTCGTGCGAGACGAGCGGATCAGCGGCGCGCTCGAGAGGCTGGGGGTCGCCCTGGGCCTGGCGCAACAGTTCCCGCATCGGGGAAACCTATTTGTTGTGCCGTTCGCGCCCCGTATGCGCGACCCGAAATTTCCAGCTCCCTCGGACGTAGCTTGGATGCGGCCTGCTGAAGGAAAGGATCCAGCTCCGAACGGCTCGGTCGTAGCAACGCTCGGAACAGAGTTCAACACCGAGTCCGGCGATCTCTTCGATCGGGTGCTCAGGGCGCTGGCGGGTTTGAACGCTCCCACTGTTGTTGCCGTGGGACGCGATCTCGATCCGGCTCGCTTCGGGCGGCAACCGCCGCATGAGCGAGTTGAACGTTACATCGATCTCGAATCGCTGATTCCGCAGGCGAGTGTCGTGCTTCATCACGGGGGTAGCGGCCTGTTCATGAGATCTGTCTTGGGCGGCGCCAGTCAGATTGTCTTCCCAATGGGCGCGGACCGGCCGTTTACAGCCGATCGGGTGGATAGTCTCGGCATCGGACGGGTGCTCGATCCCCTCTCTGCTACCCCGGATCTCATTCGAGATGCCGTGGCAGCACTACGTGACGACGGCACAACGCGCAATAACGTTCTGGCCCTGCGGTCGGACGTTCTTGGGCTCCCCGACTCCACAATCGTTGTTCGTAGAGTGGAAACTCTGGCGGACAACGCCCGCTGAGGGATCGCCTCACGGCCGCGCAGGTGTTGGTGCCCAAGCTCATCTTCCCACCGCTTACTCTGTGGCAGATGGCCAGCGGGATCGTGCACGGGAACTCGAGCATGATGGTCGCGCTACTCGAGCGGGAACAGGTGGGGCCGTCGAACGGCCGTTCAGCCGACTACAACGTGACGTCGAGCGTCCAGATGATCGCATGGTTCTACCATGCAGCGCTCGACATGAGCGAAGCTCTTCTCGTTTTATAGGACTCACGAAACATGGCGCCGGGGATCGACTGAGCCACGCGGCTGATGCCGGCGAGACGGTCCGGGCGTTTGTGGCGCCGGGCGCTGCGTTGGCTTGCATCCCCCGAGTGCTCCGTCCAAGACGGACCAGGAACGTCTGCTGGTCATCGGCCCCGAACTCGCCAGCGTTTTCGCTGAGATCATCCACCGGGTTCGGGGCGGAAAGGAACGTATCCCGCTGATCAGCCGCTAGGACCCACCGGAACGAACCCACAGCCAATCGTTGCCGTTCCTCTTCCAACGTCGGTGGGGTGTTAACGCCGACCGAAAATGGTACCAATGTTGCCGATTGAAAACGGTGCCACGTGGTGTGTTTAGTTTGTCGTAGTGGTGAGGGTTTTGTGTCCTCGGAGCCGGTAGCTGGTGCCTTTGAGGCTGAGGACGTCGGCGTGGTGCACGACCCGGTCGATCATCGCTGAAGCGATCGTGGGGTCACCGAAGACATCGCCCCACCGCCCGAAGGGCAGGTTGCTGGTGAGGATCAGGGAGGCGTATTCGTACCGGGACGACACGAGCTGGAAGAACAGGTTCGCTGCGTCCTGGTCGAACGGGACGTAACCGACTTCGTCCACGATCAGCAGGCTGTAGCGCCGCAGCCGGCTGAGTTCGGTGGCGAGCTTGCCGCGGGAGTGCGCTTCTTGGAGTCTCGTGACCCACCCGTTCGCGGTGTCGAACAGGACCCGGTGCCCGGTCTTCGCGGCCTTGATCCCGAGCCCGATCGCGAGGTGCGTCTTCCCGGTCCCCGGGGGTCCGAGGAGGATGACGTTCTTCGCTTCCTGGAGGTAGCTGCTCGTGCCGAGGTGCGCGATCAGGGTGCGGTCCGCTCCCGGCTGGTGCTCGAAGTTGAACTCCTCGAGCGTCTTGATCCCCGGGA
>NZ_NBXB01000007.1 GCF_003399635.1 Subtercola boreus
AGGACACGCTGGACAGTGCGGTGGAAACCCGCGCTGAACGCGTTCGCGATCACCTTCGCCGACCGCTGGCCGGCAGCAGAAACCTACTAACCAAAAATGCTGGAAACACCGAAAACGTTACAGACCCCAGTGTCCGGAATTCGGGGTCAACCTCAAGCTGTGTTAATGGCGGCGCCGGTCGTTTCGGCGCGAAGGATACGCCTGGCGTTGTGTTGGACGAGGTTGGGGATGTAGCCGCGGAGCCGGCTGCCGTTCAGTGCATCGTATTCTTGCCCGACAACGGCTGTGATGTGGGCTGCGGGGGAGGCTGGAAAGTATCTGCTGATGCGGTCGACGATTGTTCTGACGATGGACTCTTTCTCAGGCGGGTTCATGTCGGTTCCTTCAGTTGACTCTGGCGACACGGCGGGGTGGTGGGTTCAGGGCGTGCGGAGGAAGGTATTTGCGTCTCTTCGCATGGTGTTCGGGTACTGGGTGGTGGGTGTGCCGATGCGTACGAGCATCTGGATGGTCTGACCCTCTGGAGCGTACGCATCGTGAATTGCAGCGTATGGAGCCGCCATGGTGGGGTACTCCTGCAGCACCTGGCTGAGGGGTTGCATCACAAGTCCCAGGGTTCGTGCGCGGAGCGAGACGTCGGCGTACAGGATGCCGGCCTTCACCTGCTCCATGCGGGTGTTTGCCGGGGTGCTGATCATGCCGTATGCGGGGGTGTGTTCCACAGCCGCATCGGTCAGCGCGATCGCGTTCTTCGCGCCGGAGGCGTCGTCGTTGATGGAGGGGATGATCGTGATGAGGCCCTGGAGCAGGTATTTCATGAATCCTGTGGTGCCCTGGCCTTCAACTGCGAACCCTGAACGGGCTACGTTTTTTGCGCCTTCGGTGGCGTAGAAGAGGCGGTCGCTTTCTGCGGTGGCGGCCTGGTATTGGGTTTCGATGAGTGTGCCTTGCACTCCGAAGTCGTTAAACACTTTCACGTCTGTCTCGTCGGTGTAGAGCTTCAGCGATGTGGTGGTGTCCGTGGCGAGCCCCGACAGGGTACTGATCTGGTCGGTTGTGAGCTGGGCATCCGTGTAGGGCGCACGGTTGGTGTCGGAGAGGAACAGTGATGCGTAGTCGGCGGTGCTCGCGCTGGGGTCTTTCGTGAGTGAGACCTCTGCGACGGGCAGCGCGTTCATCGATGCCTCGAGATCGGTTTCGTTGTAGGTGCCGTTCGGGAACAGGGTGACGTCGGCGGTGTAGCCGAGGTTCGCAGCCGATACCTTCAGGTACTGCAGAAAGGTGCCCTGCGAGACCATGGTCTGTCGCGCCAGGGGGTCGACCGCGAGCGTGAGCCGGCCCGGGTCGGTGTACAGGTACAGCACGTTGGCGTCGGCCGGGTCGAGTTCGACGGTCCACGGCTGCATGTTGTGGCCGCTCGGGGCGAGTTCGGCCTGCGCGACGACCTTCATTCGCACGTCGGAGAACGTGTCGGCGTAGGAGCTCGACCACGGCTCTAGGTAGTTCGCGGGCACGAAGATACCGCCGACCGTGAGAACGACACCGAGGCCGAGGGCCGCGACGCCCACGACCGAGCCGATTGTGATGAGGGTGATCCGTCGACCTCTGTGGGTCTTGTTCGTTTTCATCGGGGCTTTCCTGGTTTGGTCGGTGAGGGGATGCTCTAATTCCACTCGTCAATGGCCGACCAGCCCAGTGCCGAAGGTCCCGACCCGTGCCCGACATGCTGACGCGTTCGCGGCCGATCACAGGCATCGACTCATTCAGGCGCCCGTGGTCTGGTCCAGGTGCCATGAGGTGAGCCGTCGGAGGAGGCTGCGCTTCTTCTGCGTGTGGTCCTGCATGCGCTGGAGGATGCCGGCGAGCATGGTGATTGCCTCGCCGATGTAGGGTCCTTTGTTCAGCATTACGCATTCTGCGCGTTCGGCCATTGCAGCATCGGTGACTTCAGCTCTAGAGGGCACACCCGTGCGTGCCATCGCGTCCAGTACTTGGGTTGCCCAGATCACCGGTACGTGTGCGGCTTCGCACAGCCAGAGGATTTCTTCCTGGAGTTCGGCCAGACGTTCGAAGCCGGCCTCGACCGCGAGATCACCGCGGGCGATCATGACGCCGATGTCGCCCCATCGCATCGCCTCGAGGAGGACCTGCGGCAGCGCGTTGAACGCTGCGACGGTTTCTATTTTGAGAACGACACCGAGCGCATGGACATCGGTAGGGCTGAGGTTGTGCAGGAGTTGGTCGACATCGCTCGGGCTTCGAACGAAGGACATTTCGACGATATCTGCGTTGCGCTTCACGAAGTCGAGGTCTTCGAGATCCTGTTCAGTGAGCGCAGCGAGGGTGATCGTCGAGTCGGGAAGGTTGATTCCTTTCTCCGCGCGGAGCTTCGCTCCGTCGACCCCTGCACTCTGCACCTCGGCCGTCACCTCGGTCGGGGTGACGGAAGTGATCACAGTGGTGATCTTTCCGTCGTCGATGAGCAGACGCTCCCCGGGATGGGTGTCTTTGAAGATCTCGAAGAGGGTGGATCCGATGCGGTGAACCGCACCATCTGACACCCCAGCGGGCGTCATGTCTGCGGTGAGAATGATGCTGTCACCTCGGCGCACGGTCACCGAACTCACCGCCGAGGGAAGGTCGCCAACCTCGGTGGTCGGCATGGCGTGCTTGTGTTTGCTCTCGGCGCCGCCCGGGGTATGGGCCTTCAGCTTCAGGCCAGGTTCGAAGTAGACCGTATGGCGTGACGAGACCAGGCAGCCCGTCTCACGCACTTCCTCGACGGTGAGGACGCGGCGCGATCCGCGAGCATCGACCAGATGGATTTTCTCACCCACATCTCGGCTACCAGCCCAGCCCGCGTCACGCACCGGTACCGCTCGGGGGTCCGGCCCGGCGCCCTCAGGAGGGGTATAGCCCAGCCACACCTTCGCCGCTTCCAGAACGATGCCCAGCTCGCTGCGTACCGGCTTGAGCTTGAAAACCCCGGGGCCCGGGCGCAGAGGACCCGTCCGGAGCTTCGGCCCACCCAGGTCCATCGACACCAGACACTTCTTGCCAAGCTCTGCCTCCGCGGTTCGGAGGTTTCCGATCATGGCATTCCATGCCTCCGGCCCGTCGTGGGCGCAGTTGATCCGTGCGAGGTCCATGCCGTTGGCCAGCATTCCTTTGACCATTGCGTAATCCGATGCGGCTTCAGCAGGGAACGTGACCATGATCCGAGTGGGTCGGTCCTTCGGGAGCGGGCCGAGCAGGCCCAGTGCGTTCTGCGAAAGCGACTCGGTGTTCTCGGGTGCGCGGAGGGATGAAGTGGTCTCCGCATCGCCTTGTCCGGTCAGGCCGTGAAGTGTGCGGATGACGGCGTCGATGCCGCCCAGGACGTTGGATTCAGCCCTCCCCAACGAGGAAAGGCCGTACTCGGACAGGCCCACCTGCAGCGTCCTGACGTCGTGCGATCGGAACTCGACGTAGTGCACGAGGTTTGTGGCACTGAATCGGTGTCGTGGTTCTACCGCGTTGATCGCTTGAGCTTCGCGCAGTTCGGCGCCGATGAGCGAGACGCGCAACTGCCGAAGGTCGTGAAGCAAGGAGATGAGATCGTCGAGCTCGGCATGAGACGCGGCGGGAGTGCCGGCTGAAACAGTGTGCACGGTGTCCATGAAGCGAGTCTCCGTAGGTCAGGAGGGCTGGTCGAAATGGGAGAGGTCCCGTCGGGTGGCAGACAGTTGGGGATTATTCGTGTGGCTGGCGCGGCTCGAGGCGGGTATCCGCGGTCAGTTCTCGGGGATGATGAGGCGGAGTTGGCGTTCGAACCGGCGGCCGCGGATGTCGCGCGGTGTGATGCGCACGTAGAGGTACTCCGCCGTCGGTACCCAATGGGGGAGGGTCTCATCCGCTGTCGGCGAGCCAGGGATCTCCGAGCCGAGTATCGTGGCGGTTCCCTTCAGGGTGACGCTCCAGGCGCCGTTCTCGAGCTGTTCATCGACTTCGAAAACGACGTTGTTGTTGCTCAGGAGCTCGTTGAATTTGGTGCCCCTCGCCGTCCTGAACACGACGGACGAGCCGTCGGCGATGTAGTTGACCGGGAAGATCTCCGGCTGGTTGTCGACGCTCAGGCCGAGCCGGCCGATGTTCGTCGCTTTGAGCAGTTGCCAGCAGTGTTCGATGGAGAGTTCGGTGACGGGGCCCTGGGGGGACCATTCGGTGAAGTCCTGCGTGGTCATGACCATGTGAGGCTTTCCTTTGCCGTTTCAGATCGGGAAGGGGAAGGGGTGTCAGATGAGCCAGCGGTAGCGCTGGACGATCGTCAGTTTCTTCCAGGCGCTGCCGAGGCCCCAGGTGTCGCCGGCCGAGAGAGCAGCGACGGTGATCAGGGCGAGTGCGTAGATGATGTGGTAGTCGACGAGGGGGTTGGTGGAGGCGGCGTTTTGGCCGAAGGACCATTCGGCGAGGTACATGAACAGCATGATGATGGTGCCGGCCACGGCGCTGACCCGGAGGCCGATACCGAGGATGACGGCGACACCGATGGCGAGCATCCCGAGCATGAAGAGGACGTCAGTGGTGGGGCTGGCGATCGCGGCGTAGAACGGCTTCAGCGGCCCGACGACGGAGGGGCTGTTCAGGAACCCTTGGCTCGGTGTTCCGCCGTTGATCCAGGCCTTCGCGGCGGGGGTCGAGTACCCGAGCCCGAAGAGTTTGTCGATGAAGGCCCAGAGGAAGATGAAGCCGGTCGCAATTCGGAGGACCGCGAGGACCCGGCGGGCCGTCGTTGAGGAGTTCGCGGAGGTTGTTTCGCGGCCGAGGTGCTGGCCTGGTGTGGTGTCGAGGGTGGTGGGTAGTGCGGTCATCGGATTTTCGCTTTCTGTCGGTTTGGTGCGGTGGGGGTGGTGCGTAGGCAAGGTTAGGCGGCTGGTGCGGGTCCGTCTGAGGGTGTGGCGTCGGGTACGGGGAGGAGTCCCTGTTCAGCGAGGGACGTGTTGAGGATTTCCTCTTCGAGGATGTCCTCCGCGGTTTCGATGCGGTCCGTTTCGGTGGTTTTCTCAGAGGTTGGATGGTTCATGAGGGTGCGCCTGTCTTGAGCGGTTCGCGGGGTGCCGTTGTGGCTTGTGGTGTGGTCGCGGTGGGAGCTGCGATGGTGGTGAAGCTGGCTTCGTGTGGTTCTTGGTCGGGGGAGCCGTCTCGCCAGGACGGCTTCCTGAAGTGGTAGATCAGCAGGGCGGCGGCGACGAAGATGATGAGCCCGCCAGCGACGAGCGCTACGTAGGTGGCGGGGTCACCGATGGGGAGCTGGGTTGGTGGGAAGAACGACACGAGAAGGGCAAATGCGACAGCGATGAAACCGATGCCGGCGACGATCCACATGCCGAGTTTTCCGCCGGGGATTTTGAAGGCGCGGGGGAGGTCGGGTTGGGTGTACCGGAGCCGGATCGCAGCGGCGTACATGAACATGTACATGACGATGTAGAGGCTGATGGTGACGGTGGAAATGAGAAAGAATGCGCCGCTGACGTCGGCGGTGAACAAATAGATCGATGACACGGCGGTGACGATGATGGCTTGCAGGATGAGAATGTTCCGTTGGATACCGGCCTTGTTCGTTTTCTGCAGGATGGGCGGCAGCAGTCCGTCGTGCGCTGTTGTGAGGAGGGCGCGGCTGGGCGCAGAGATCCACGCCAGTGCGCCGCTGAGTGCTCCGTAGCAGACGAGCACGGCGAGGATCTGTACGAGCCAGTTCATGTTCCAAAGGCCAACGAGAACGGTGCTCATCGCGTCGAACACCCCGGTCTGCAGCACGAGGTCGTTGTAAGGCACCAGGCCCGCGACCGCGATCGAGCCAAGGAGAAACACGGCCACGGAGATGACAGCGGCGAGCAGCATCGCCGCCGGGAAACCTCGTCTTGGGTTTTTCATCTCCTTGACGTGCACGGCCTGCACTTCGACGCCGGCGAAGAGCAGCATGATGTTGCCGAGGAACGCGAGCGAACCGAGACCTGTGAGCAGGGGCAGCAGGCGCGGGGTGCTGTCGCCGTTCACGGCAGTTGCGACGGCGGGGTCCGTGGCTGTGGTCCAGCCCATCGCGTGCCCAGTGGCGGCCCAGTAGATGAACAGGCCAAGCAGCACGGCGCCGGGGACGACGGTGCCGACCATGAACCCGTATTTCGCGACTTTCGCGAGGAGGGCGTTGCCGCGGAGGGCGAGGAGGGTGGCGAGCCAGTAGCTGACGATGCAGAAGATCCCGACGTAAACGTGAGCTTCGGCAAGACCTGCCTGGTTCAGCGCGTATGCGGCGGCGGCGGCGGCGAAGGCAAGTCCGGTGGGGTACCAGACGACGTTCTGGATCCACTGCAACCAGATGCCAACAAACCCCCAGCGCTGCCCGAACGCTTCACCGATCCACGTGTACACACCGCCTTTCCGGTTCGAGAACGCGCTGCCAAGCTCCGCGGAGATGAGGGCGGCTGGGACGAGGAAGAGGATGGTGGCGAAGCCAATGTAGACGAACATCGTGAGTTCTTCTTTGGCCATCACGGGCAACCCGCGGAGGCTCGTCACGACGGCGGCCGCGGTGAGGAACGCCACCGTCGGAACGGTCATGGTGAGCTTGTTCTTCTTCAGTTCCGCCGAAGCGCGTTTCGGGCTGGTCATGAGCGCACCAGTTCACTGGGTACAGCGGCGGTGCCGGTGTGGCTGAAGCTTGGAGCTTCGGCCGCGGTGAGGGGCCTTGACGGTGGCCGGCTGTCGAGTTTGGTGATCGCGGTGCTGAGGTCGGCGAGGAGGAGGTCGGCCATGTCGATGCTGAGGCCGTGTCGGACAATAATGCGTTGAACCGTCACCGCCTCCTGGTTCGGCGGGAGGGTGTATGCGGGTACGAGCCAGCCCCTGGTCCGGAGTTCCTCGGCGAGGTCGAAGAGGTTGAATGGTGATGCCGGGTCGGTGAGTTTCCAGGTGACGGCGGGGATGCCGTCTTGCGGGTTGCCATCGAAGATGATGTCGAACCGGCCGGTGTTCTGGATGCCGGTGCTGAGGTGGTGGGCGACGGCGTAGGTAGCGGACTGAACTTTTCGGTAACCCTCTTTGCCGAGGCGGAGGAAGTTGTAGTACGAGGCGACGACTTGGCCGCCGGGGCGGGAGAAGTTTAGGTTGAAGGTCGGCATGGAACCGCCAAGGTAGTTGACGTTGAAGATCAGCTCTTCCGGCAGGTCGGCGGCCTGCCGCCAGATCACCCAGCCGCTACCGAGCGGTGCGAGCCCCGTTTTGTGGCCGGAGACGTTGACGGACTTCACCCGCGGGAGGCGGAAGTCCCACCGGATGTCGGGGGCGCAGAATGGGGCGACGAAACCACCGCTGGCGGCGTCGACGTGGATGTCGATGTCCAAACCTGTGCGGAGCTGGAGGTCGTCGAGAGCTGCGCTGATGGCGTCGACGTCTTCGAACTTGCCGGTGAATGTCTGCCCGAACGTCACCACGACGGCAATGGTGTTCTCGTCGCACAGCGCGAGAGCTTCCGCGGGCGTCATGATGTTGCCGGCATTCATCGGTGCCTGGCGAAGTTCGATGTCGAAGTAGCGGGCGAACTTCTCCCAGCACACCTGCACCGGCCCGCAGACCAGGTTCGGCCGTGACGTGTCTTTGCCCTCCGCTTGGCGGCGGGCCTTCCACCGCCATTTCGCGGCGAGCCCGCCAAGCATCGCCGCCTCGCTTGACCCGGTGGTGGACGTGCCGATCGTCGTCGCGGCGTCGGGGGAGTGGAAGAGATCGGCGAGCATGTGAATGCAGCGGGTTTCCAGTTCCGCGGTCTGCGGGTATTCGTCCTTGTCGATGATGTTTTTATCCAGCGAGTCATCCATGAGTTGGCGGACTTCGGGTTCCACCCAGGTGGTGCAGAACGTGGCAAGGTTCATGCGGGCGACGCCGTCGAGCATCAGTTCGTCTTTCACGAGCTGGTAGACATCGCGGGGTTCCTGCTCGTGCTCCGGGAAGCGGGTCTTGGGCGCCCGGGTGGTCATCGGGGTGGTAGCGAAGATGTCGTCCATCTCGTTATCGACGACAGTCTCGGGGTTGGCGTGGGTCATGGTCGTACTCGATTCCGGTTTCAACGTTTCAGGGATGTGAGCCTGTGTTACCAGGTGTAAATGCGGGGGATGATCTGGTCGCGAGGAAGCTGCTCGGGACCCGGGTACACGATGACGATCGGGACACCGTCGGGTCCTGGCCCTTCGACGATGTCGAATCCGTCGACTGTTTGCGCCGTGACGTGGGGCGTGAGTTCCCGGAGGAGCCTTTCGCAGCGCCGGAAGTCTTCTAGGGTGTCGGCGCTCCAGATCAGGTATTGGATCCCGATCGCGCCGAGGGGATGTTCGGCGTGTGTCCCCATCTCGCGGAGGTATAGCTGGTAGTTCCCGGGGCCGACGAGGAGAGCGGCTGACGTGTCGCGGGCCGTGACGGTGGCTTGCAGCAGCCGAGTGTAGAAGTCGACGGACCGGTTGAGGTTCTTCACGAACATGACCGCGGAGGAGAGTCTCACAGCTACGCGGTGGGTTTAGGCGTCGTCGTCGTGCATGACGAGTACGGGGCAGTGGGCGTGCTCGGCGCACGCGGTGCTGACCGATCCGAGGAGGAGGCCGGCGAATCCGCCGTGGCCGCGGCTGCCGACGACGAGCATTTCTGCGCCCAGGCTCTGCTTGATGAGTAGCTCGGCGGGGTTTCCCTGGCGAACCAGAGGGGTGAACCAGTCCGGGGCGGGCCCATCGAATGCTTCTTTCGTGGTGTCGTCCATGATGCGCAGCGCGTCGGCTTCGGGGGACCAGTCGGTGAAGTTGTAGCCGCCGTACCCGTTGGGGTTCTGCCACGCGACGATCCCTTGCACGGCCGAGTGCGACCCGGTCGCTAGTGTCATTGCCTTCTTCAAGGCGGCGACAGATGCTTTGGAGCCGTCTAGTCCGACGACGATGCGGGTTGTTCGGGGGTGCAGGGGGAGTCTGTCGTGTTCGTCGAAGGTGAGAGCGGTGTTGTATTCGTCGGTCGCTACCCCGGTGCCATCGACACCGAACCGGGAGACACGCCCGTCGGATGTTTCCTCACCGATCGGGGGGACGGTGCGGTCGTTGGTTTCAGGTGTCGTTGGGAAGGTCATGATGTCAGATTCGCACCAGCGGTTACCCCGGGACAGGGTCTTAGGTCACAACCCCGCACACCGATTCATTGACGCGGCGGTGGGACCAACGGCCCTATTCACGGCCCGATCCGGCGCGGAATAGTCGTTCAGGCGGGCGGACGCCCTGCTCGAGAACGAGGAGTACCCGATGAACCGTGTAGCCGGAAAAGTCGCACTGATTACCGGCGGATCGCGCGGCATGGGTGCCTCCCACGCCCGCCGCCTCATCGCTGAAGGGGCATCGGTCGTCATCGGCGACGTCTTGGACGCCGAAGGCGCCGCCCTTGCGGCGGAGCTTGGCGAGAAGGCGCTGTTCGTGCACCTGGATGTCACCAGCCGCCACGATTGGGCCGCCGCGGTACTGGCCGCGAGAGACCGCTTCGGCACCATCGACGTGCTGGTCAACAATGCCGGCATCGCGACGGGTGCGAGGATCGCGGAGTTCGAGTTGCGGCTGTGGCAGAAGACGATCGACATCAACCTGACCGGTGCGTTTCTCGGTATCCAGGCCGTGGTGGTCGGAATGGTAGAGCAGGGCAGCGGATCGATCATCAACATCTCCTCAGTTGAAGGGCTCCGGGGCAGCGCGAACCTGCATGCTTACGTCGCGACGAAGTTCGCCCTCCGGGGTTTGACGAAGTCCGTTGCGGTGGAGATCGGATCATCCGGGGTGCGGGTGAACTCGATTCATCCCGGGTTCATCACCACACCCATGACGGCCGGCATCTCGGCCGATCAACTGCAGATCCCATTAGGCCGGGCCGCTGACCCCTCCGAAGTATCCTCGCTGGTGCTTTTCTTGGCCAGCGACGAATCCCGGTACTCGACCGGGTCTGAGTTCGTCATCGACGGCGGTTTAACCGCCGGGATCCCGCACGCCTGATGCGGAATTCGTTCGTCGTCATCGGGGACAGACTCGTGACCGTCAGCCCCCAGACGACCACTGATTTGGGCCGGATCGCCGACTGCACGGGCATTGCGGAGCAGTTCTACCGCGCCGCGGAGTGCCAGCAGAACACCCGGCCGGCGTTCGTCACCATGGCGGCTGGGGAGGTGACGATCAGCGGCGCCAGTCCACTGGGTAGCACAATGATCGTCTGCGCTCCCACCTGCAGCACAGCAGTCGTCGCGAAACACGTTGCAGCGTGCCTCACAGCCGGGAACACCGTAGAGCTGGCCCTGTTTGAATCCCCCTGCGCACTTCTGCTGGTCCTTCTCCTAATTCTGGAAGACGTGCTGCCCGAGAGCCGGTTCCGGGTCGTGTCAGAGCGCACGGGGTGGCAGATCACCGGCACCAACCCGACGGTCATCGTGCTCACGGAGACGGACGCGTTCCTGAACGACGAACCCCGTGTCCGGTTCCGGGACCCCACCAGCAGCTCGACCACGAATGAGCTGGTCGACTTCTACACCCAATCTTCGACTGTGCGTGTGCCTGCCGGTCGGGACTCGAGGTGAAGGATCGCGGCCTGGGTGCGGCGTTGCAGCCCCAGTTTGCTCAGCAGGCCTGAGACGTAGTTCTTCACCGTCTTCTCAGCCAACGACAGCTGCACTCCGATCTCTCGGTTCGTGAGGCCGTCAGCGATGAGGGGGAGAATCTGCTTCTCACGGGCGGTCAACGTGTCGAGTCGGCTGTCGCCGGTGGGAGCCACAATCCGTTCGACGACTTTCCGCATCAAGAGGGGGTCGAGCAATTGCTTGCCGGATGCGACCTTGCGGAGGTTCTCCACTAATCCGCTACCCCTGATGTCCTTCAAGACGTAGCCGGCAGCCCCGGCCAGGACTGCCGCGTCGATAGCGTCGTCATCGTCGTAGGCGGTAAGGATCAGGCAGCGAATGTTCGGGCTGGCGGATCTGATTTCCCGGCACAGGTCGATGCCGCTACCGTCGGGCAGGCGAACGTCAAGGAGGACCACGTCGGGTTGGGTTGCGGCGATGCGTACTTCTGCCTGGTGCACGGTACCGGCTTCACCAACAATCTCGATGTCCTCCTCGAGTCCCAGAAGGCCCGCGATGCCGCGTCGCACCAACTCGTGGTCGTCGACCAAGAACACACGGATCACAGGTTCAGTCCATTCTCCGTACGAGTACTGGGGGTGAGGAAGTAGGGCACCCGCCACCGCACAACAGTGCCCGAGCTAGAGGAGCGGAACTCTGATGTTCCGCCGCGGATCGTCGCGCGCTTTTCGATGTTCGCCAGCCCGCTCCGGCGGGTGGTGGCCGGGCTTCCGTGTCCGTCATCGGTGATCTCTAGCGTGATGTGACCGTCTGCCGCGGTGAGTGCCACAGACGAATGCTCAGCCGAGGCGTGTTTGGCCGTGTTCGTCAGCGACTCCCGCATGACCGGCAACGCGTTCCTGCAGGCCGAACTCGACTTCGCACACCTCGTCGAAAATCACGTCCCGGTCACCGCCCTGCTACTGCAGGGCGACCCTCTGGAGCAACTCGCTGCCGCGTCGGAACACGTGGTCATGGTTGCAGTCGGCACCCATAAGACCGGGTTTGTGCAGGGACGACTTTTCGGATCGAAATTCATACAGCTCGCCGCCCGAGCTTCAAGCCCCGTCGCGTTCATCCCCAACTTCGCAACCCGCCGCCGCGGCGGTGTCGTCGTTGGGGTCGGAGATGCGACGGAAGGGCAAGAGACCATCCGGTTCGCTGCCGCGGAGGCAGCCCGAGACGGTCACGACCTCACCATCGTGCACTGTTGGGAAGCACCCCGAACAACCACCCCACGAACGCCGGAAGAGCAGTCCGAAGCTACCCAATTCGCTGCCCTCCTCTCAGAAACGGTCCTCGCCGACGCGAAGGTCGTAGCCGGGCAGGCGCAACCAGAGCTCTCGATCCGAGTCCGGAGTGTGCATCGGCCCGCCGCTGAGGGCCTGATCGACGTATCCGCCGCAGCTTCGTTACTCATCATCGGCCGCTCCCACCGAAATGCGAGCCTTCCTGGAACGGTCGGCTCCACCGTTCACGATGTCCTGCTGAACCTCGGCGGCCCCACCGTCGTCATCCACGACACCCTTCCGATCCGCCGCCGAACGTTCGCGCACAAGATGCGTGACGTCACAGCACACCACTGACCCCCACCAGCATCTCCCGGGTCCGGACAGGGTGGGGACCTTCGGCTCTACCCGGGGCCGCTTCGGCACCGCAGTGTTGAAGTATGCAAAACAGTGAAGAACCCACCGTCCTCATCATCGTCGCCGTCGACGGCACCAGATCCTCCGTCGCGGCCCTCCAGTCCGCGAAGAACTACGCCGAGACACACAACGCACGGCTCCGAGCCATCTCGGTATGGAGCAACGTCAACACCTACAGCCCCTTCATGCTCGAATGGTCACCAGGCGAAGACGCTCGTTTCCAGCTCGAGGAATCCTCTCGCGAGGTATTCGGCGACCATCTGCCTGCCTGGTACGACCAAGTGGTCATCGAGGGATCCGCAGCGAAGGTCCTGATCGAAGCGAGCAAAACAGCCGAGCTGCTGGTCGTCGGTAGCCGCGGGCACGGCGGCTTCGCCGGGCTCTTCCTCGGTTCCGTCAGCGCCCAGTGCGCCGCACACGCTCACAGCCCCGTGATGATCGTCCGCGAGCACAACGACCTCACCGCCGTGTCGGCTGACGCGCCGATCGTCGTCGGTCACGACGGATCCGCCAACGGTGACGACGCCCTCGAATGGGCGCTGAACTACGCCGAGAAGCTCGGCGCGCCCGTCGAGGTGGTGCGGACGTGGAGCATCGACCGGATCCCGCCGCAGTTCAACGAGGAATTCGGATACGTGCCCTCGTTCGATGAAGTGACCGCGCGGGTACGCCGGGACCTCATCACCGAAACGGCCCACCGTGTCGGTGAGCACACCGGCACAACGGTCACCCTTGTTGCTGCCATGTCGCAACCGGCCGAGGAGCTCATCAAACGTTCCGAGAATGCCCGCCTCCTCGTCGTCGGCTCCCGTGGGCGCGGCGGGTTCGCCGGCCTGATGCTCGGCTCGGTCAGCTCCGAATGCGCCTCCCACGCCCACTGCCCCGTCGCCGTCGTACCCAAGAGCGCCGCCGCGCACCCCGACCTATGACCCACGTGAGCACCTCTGTGATTGTCGCAATCGACGGCGCGAGCGCATCCATCTCCGCGCTCCGGCACGCCAAACGTTTCGCCGAGGCCCGGAAACTGCGCCTTCGGGCGGTTTCGGTGTGGAGCACCGTAAACACCTCCACCCCGTTCCTGCCAGCGGGATTACCGACCGAAGACGCCACCGGCCTCCTGGCTGAGGTATCGCGTGAAGTGTTCGGGGATGACCTCCCCGACTGGTACGAACAAAAAGCCGTCAAGGGATCAACCGTCAGGGCCCTCCTTCGTGCGAGCAGGACTGCGGCCCTTCTTGTGCTCGGCAGCCGCGGGCTCGGCGGATTCACCGGGCTTCTTCTCGGCTCCGTCAGCGCCCAGTGCGCGGCCCACGCCAATTGCCCCGTCATGATTATCCATGAACAGAACGACGCTGCTTCGCTGCCGGCTGACGCACCGATTGTCGTCGGCGACGACGGGTCGGCCGGCAGTAACGCAGCCCTCGAGTGGGCGCTGCAGGCGGCAGAGACCTTCGTCGCTCCTGTTCAGATCGTGCGCTCCTGGACGATCGACCGACTTCCCCTTCGATACGAAGAGCTCGGCTTCAATCCTTCTTCGGAGGACGTCAACACCCGGGTGCTGCATGACCTCGTAACGGATACCCAGAACCGTATCGAAAGGCATCCCACCGTGCGGGTGACCCGTGAAGCGGTGATGGCGCACCCGGTGGCCGAGCTGATCAGCCGCTCGCAGCACGCCCGGTTGCTGGTCGTCGGCTCGCGAGGCCGCGGCGGATTCGCGCGTTTGAGACTGGGATCGGTCGGCGCCGAAAGCGCTTCCTATTCCCACTGCCCCGTCGTCGTCGTACCCCCGCGAGCGAACCAGAACCCAAACCGTTGACTCGCTTGAGGACATCGGCCATAGCATCAACAACCACCGGACGCCCTCCGCGCGGGAAAGCGCAGCCTACCCTCCGTGGCAGTGACGTAAGCAGTGGCATAGCGTTGGCACCTCCGCCCGGCCGCTCTTGTTAGAGGTGCGAATGGGCGTCAGCTGACTCTGCTGATTGGTGACTTTGTGCCCTACGGTCAGAAAGGTTGGGGTGGGATGGTCGGACCATGACGACATCCCCTCTGCACTCAACCGTCTCGCGCGACCTCGAACGGACTCAGGCTCAGCCGGCGACAACTGACGCGCCACGAACATCCGCCCCGGTCCTCGTCGGCGTTGACGGGTCCTCTCAGAGCATCTATGCCCTTCGCAGGACCGTCAGGTTGGCCGATAGTCTTGACGCCCCCGTTCGCGCTGCACTGGTTTGGAGCCCTGAAGGTGCTGCCGGCCACACGGGTGCGAAAACACATCGCGAGGCAGAACGCGCATTGAATCTCGTGGTCAACTCCGTGTTCGGTATCCGCTCTCCCTCATGGTTCAGCAAAATCGTCAGGGAAGGCTCACCCGCGAGCGTGCTGATCGAGGAAAGTGCCGGGTCTCAGATGCTCGTCGTCGGTCACCACGGTTCCGGAGATCTCAACGACGGCGACCTGGGCTCTGTAAGCGCGGCGTGCGCCGGACGGGCGCACTGCCCCGTGCTCATCACTCATGATGTACGGCCAGGCGCGGAACTTGAGTGAACAACACACGGGCGGCCAAGTCGACACAGCACCACACCGGAATCCCACCCCTCCGAATCAGCAGCACACGCTCGTGAGGCTTCGCCAGTCTGCAGAGGTGGTGGACCGCCTCGTCAACGGAAGCTACCGGGATCACCAGCTGGAGGCACCTGCGATCAGGTGCCTTGGCCGGAACCCGGCTATCAGCCCTCACGGGCGCCCGACCGGTAAACGTTCCACTTCCGAGTGTGCTCAGAAGAAGACGTCATCCACGACACAGAGATCACTGAAGACGCCCCAACCACGGTTGGCGTCTATTTTCCCGACAGAGTTGTTGCTGGGGGCTCTAAAGACGAAGGTCGCGACGATCCAGGCATGAGGAGTCACAGGGAGGCGGCGCGGCACGATCTCGGAGGACTAGGTCATAGTGAGTCTGATCCGTGTGCGGCGGGATGCCGCTGGCTCTGGAATCGGACACCGGTCACTGTTTCGGGTGCGACCATGAAATAGTTCCACTTCTCCGAGCTCGTCATGGTGTGAAGGGTCGTCAGCCCGGATTCCTGGATCGTGACGTCGTCATTGAGCCGGCTCACCCGGCCACGCATGACGACACTGAATCGCTTGCCTCCTTCTGTGCCATCGATCTCGACAGCGACCTCGGGCCGCTTGGAGAGTGCGAGAATCTTCGTCCCCGGGGCGCTTCGGAAATACAGGGCCTTGGACTTAATCAGGAAGTTGATCGGGAAGATATCAGGACCGCGTTCGTCGACCACCGCCAGTCGGGCCACGGCAGTACCGGCCAGCAGCCGGAAACACTCATTTTCATCGAGTGTGTCAAGAATGCTTTCCTCCGGTGAAGTTCCGGAGGCGTAGAAGTCGGAGTATTTGGTCATTTTTGCGTTTCGCTTCCTGTTGGGCACATATTTCGAGCTCGGTCTAGGCTTCACGCCCCAGCCTCTCCGCCCGCTGCGTCACGAACGAGAGTCGTTAGTCCCGAAACCAAACACACCCCGAAGGAACACGGCGAGGCCGAGCGCGTACTAGGCGGTCTGAAAAGGGGCAAGTATTCCTTGATGGTCGCCAGCTCGGCGGAGTTCCGAGCGCTTTGATAGTCCGCTCGCTATGGTGGGCAGCGCAGGTGGTTTTTTCGGGACTTTCGGCACTGGCACCTCTCCCGTGGTGGGTCTGGACTGGTCTCATGGTCATGAACGCCGCAATCTCCCTTCACCAGCCGGACGCTCTCCCGTTCGCTCCTTCAACAGCGCCGAACTCGTGGATGTGGCGCGCCCCGCAGGATCCATCAAACGAGGACCTGCTCCGTTTGAACACCTGGTGGCGTACAGCCAATCACCTCTCGATAGGGCAGATCTACCTCCTCGACAACCCTCTGCTCCGAGTCCCTCTGACACGGGACCACATCAAACCCAGGCTGCTCGGGCACTGGGGAACAACACCGGGCCTGAATTTCATCTACGCCCACCTCAACCGCGCCATCCAGCAGCGGGAACTCAACACCATCTACGTGACCGGACCGGGGCATGGCGGACCCGGAATGGTCGCGAACGCCTACCTTGATGGCACATACAGCGAGGTGTACAACACCATCGACCAGAGCGAGAACGGTCTGCGGAAACTCTTCCGACAGTTCTCATTCCCCGGGGGCATTCCCAGTCACGTTTCCCCAGAGACGCCAGGATCAATCCATGAGGGCGGCGAACTCGGCTACTCCCTGTCGCACGCGTATGGTGCGGTGTTCGACAACCCGGACCTGCTCGTCGCGGCGGTGGTCGGTGACGGCGAGGCAGAGACCGGGCCGCTCGCGACGAGCTGGCACTCGAACAAGTTCATCGACCCGCTCCACGACGGCGTCGTGCTGCCGATCCTTCACCTCAACGGGTACAAGATCGCGAACCCGACTATTCTGGCTCGCATTCCGGAGCGGGAACTGCTGGATCTGATGCGCGGGTACGGGCATACTCCCTATCTTGTCTCCGGTGGGTTCGATGGAGAAGACCCCATCGAAGTCCACAAACGGTTCGCCGTCATCCTGGACTCCGTTCTCAACCACATCGCGGAGATCAAAGCATCCGCGGCCGCCGGGACCCTTCCGGGACGCCCCGCATGGCCGATGATCATCCTCCGCACACCGAAAGGGTGGACCTGCCCGAAAGAGATCGATGGTCACCCGGCCGAGAACAACTGGCGCTCCCACCAGGTGCCCCTGGTTGATGCCCGCGATACGAAGGCCCACACGCGGCTTCTCGAAGAGTGGCTGCTCTCCTACAGGCCGGAAGAGCTGTTCGATGCATCCGGAGCCCCGGTGGCGCTGGCGACGGCGTTGGCCCCTGAGGGCAATCTGCGGATGAGCGCGAACCCGGTCGCCAACGGCGGGCTGCTCCGAACGGAACTCCGCCTTCCGGACTTCCGTCTCTACGCGGAGCAGGTGCCCGCGCCGGGGAGCACGGTCGCCGAGGCAACAAAGGTGCTCGGCACCTGGCTGCGGGACGTCATCATCGCCAACCCGCACAATTTCCGGATCTTCGGCCCTGACGAGACCGCCTCGAACAGGCTGAGCGCAGTCTTCGAGGCCACCGACAAGCAGTGGGATGCCGGGTACCTCCCCATCGATGCAGACAACCACCTGGCACGGGCCGGACGTGTCGTTGAGATGCTGAGTGAGCATCAGTGCGAAGGCTGGCTGGAGGGCTATCTGCTCACCGGTCGTCACGGAATCATCAACTCCTACGAAGCGTTCATCCACATCGTCGACTCAATGTTCAACCAGCACGCGAAATGGTTGAAGACGGCGCGCACCATTCCCTGGCGGCGACCCGTGTCCTCCCTCAACTACCTTCTGAGCTCGCACGTCTGGAGACAGGACAACAACGGGCTCTCCCACCAGGATCCGGGCTTCATCGACCACGTCGTGAACAAGAAATCCGACGTCGTGCGGGTATACCTGCCGTTCGATGCGAACACCCTGCTCTCGACCTACGACCACTGCCTTCGTTCGGTCGACTACGTCAACGTCGTCGTCGCCGGTAAACAGCCCGAGTTCAACTGGCTCTCCATGGATCAGGCAATCGATCACTGCACCCGCGGGCTAGGTATTTTCGAATGGGCCGGCACCGAGGTCGCCGGAGGTGAACCCGACGTCGTCATGGCGGCAGCGGGCGATGTTCCCACCCTGGAGATTCTTGCCGCAGTTTCCATTCTGCGCAGAAGGATCCCGTCGCTGAAGATCCGGGTCGTCAATGTCGTCGATCTTATGCGGCTGGAGAGTGACACGGAACACCCCCACGGTCTCAGTGACCCGGAGTACGACAGCGTCTTCACCGCCGACCGGCCCGTCATCTTCGCGTACCACGGCTACCCGTGGCTCATCCATCGCCTGACCTACCGCCGGCACGGTCACGACAACCTCCACGTCAGGGGTTATAAGGAGGAGGGCACAACGACCACCCCGTTCGACATGGTGATGCTCAACCATCTGGACCGGTTCCGCCTGGTGATGGACGTCATCGACAGGGTTCCCGGGCTGGCCGAAACGCAGTCCGTTCTGCGCCAGGAGATGCAGGACGCACGGCTGCACGCCCGGGAATACACGCGGGCCCACGGCGCCGACACCCCTGAAGTGGCGGACTGGGTGTGGTCGACGGAATTCTCTGTGACTCCTCCGCCGGCGGATACCGGAGCCGACAACGTCTGAGCGGAGCGCGTCCGCCTATGAGGAGGCTGTGCGGGCGGTTCGGGCGGGCGAGCTCGATGCGGATGATGCCGCGGAGAGCCTGATCGCCCGGATGACCGAAGGGGAGGTTCTCGGTCTCCTCGACGGAGACTCCCCGCGGTGGTTGCTGCCTTTCATTCCGCTTCTGCTGGGTCGGCGCCCCTTCGTGGCAGGGGCGGTCCCCAGGCTCGGTATCCCCGGCATCCGGTTCAGCGACGGTGGCCGGGGCGTCGTGATCGGGGCGTGCACCGCTTTTCCTGTGACGATGGCGCGGGCTGCAACCTGGAATCCCGCACTGGAGGAACGGGTTGGCGTCGCGATCGGTCTGGAAACCAGGGCGCGGGGAGCGAACTACTCTGCGTCGGTCTGCGTCAACCTGCTCCGTCACCCCGCGTGGGGGCGGGCGCAGGAGTGCTACGGGGAGGATCCTGTGCTCACAGGCCGGATGGGGTCTGCCCTGACCCGGGGCGTGCGGGTCAACGTGATGGCCTGTGTGAAGCATTTCGCTCTCAACTCGATGGAGAACGAACGCTTCGAAGTCGATGTGACAGTCGACGAGCATGCCCTGCACGAGGTGTATCTGCCGCATTTCAAGGCCGTTGTCGACGCCGGAGCCGACTCCGTGCTGAGTGCGTACAACCGGGTGCGGGGCGAATACATGGACGTCAACCGCGCCCTGCTGACCGATGTGTTGCGGAACGAATGGGGCTTCACCGGGTTCGTGACGAGTGACTGGGTCTTCGGCACCCACGACGCGATCCTCAGCCTGCAGGCGGGAATGGATGTGGAGATGCCACTCCGACTGCTTCGCGCCCGCGACCTGCCGGCGGCCGTTCGAAGCGGCCAGGTGGCTGAGTCGACACTCCTGCTGTCCACGCGGCGCATCCTTCGAACCAGCGTGATGCACGCCGCCAATCGAGAGCAGGCGAGCCCAGGCACCGCCGTCATCGCGTCGCCGACGCACCGTGCTCTTGCCCGACAGGTTGCCGCCGAATCGATCGTGCTGTTGAAGAACGACGCCACTGACACCGCACCGCTCCTGCCGTTGGCCCCCGCCACCCGTCACCTCGCCGTGATCGGGCGACTCGCAACGCGGGCGAACCTCGGCGATCACGGTTCGTCACGGGTTCGTCCACCGTCAACGGTGTCGCCGCTTCAGGGGCTTCGTGAGGCACTCCCGCTGGTGCGGATGACAACGTCATCGGGGCGCAACCTGCGAGCAGCCGCCACGATGGCAGCCGAAGCAGAGACAGCGATCGTCGTCGTTGGACTGGACCAGCACGACGAGGGGGAGTCGGTCGTCACCGGAGGCGTCGACGTGGGCGTGCTCGGACGATCCGTCGGATGGGCTCTTCTCCGCAAACCGCTCGTCGGCCTCGCCCACATCGTGTCGCACTTCGTTCGAGGTGGCGACCGCCGTTCGCTGGAACTGCGCCCCTCCGATGCGCGCCTTATCCGCAAAGTGGCTGCCGCCAACCCTCACACCATCGTCGTGCTCATTGGCGGAAGCGCGATCCTGACGGAAGGCTGGCGAAACAGCGTACCGGCGATCCTCCTGGCCTGGTACGGCGGGATGGAGGGGGGTCATGCGCTGGCCAGTGTGCTGACCGGTGCCGCGGAGCCCGGCGGACGGCTGCCCTTCGCGCTACCGACGAACGCTGCACATCTGCCGCCGTTCGACAGCTCCGCGAAATCGGTCGTGTACGACGACAAATGGGGCCAACGCCTGCTGGACACCGATGGACACACCGCCGCGTTCCCGTTCGGGTTCGGCCTGAGCTACACCACGATGGAACACGCACTCCTCCATCACCGGTTCGACGACGCAGACCGAAGCGCTCACGTGCGGGTGACGAATACGGGCTCTCGCCAGGGCTCGACCGTCGTACAGATCTACGCCGCAGACGTGTCTGTAAAGAGGCCGGTGGCGCAGCTGCTGGGTTTTACGAAAGTGGCGCTCCAGCCCGGCGCCGAGACGACCGTGCGAGTCACGCTCGATGCAGGCCCGACACTGCAGCGAGACCCGGCGACACACCGGTGGTCGTCCCGCGCGGGCGATTGGGCTCTGCTCGCCGCCCAGCACAGTCCCGCCAGCTGGGCAAATGCCGTCCCACTGCGACGCGTCGAGGGAAGTCACGCGGGGACGATCTGACCCGGTCCCGAGAGTCGTTCAATACGGACGGGAAGCAGGTCGTCGCCCCGGAGCACGGCGCGAATCAACCGCCGCTCTTCTCTCTGGGGCGACGCTGGTGATGCGTTGTGTCGCAGCACCAGGCCATCGTTGGAAGCCCCGTATCGTTTCTGCAGGCCACCCAGCTCCTCGGTTTGCACGAGCGCGATCGTACTGCCCGCTGTCTCGTCGATCAGGCGAACCAGCGATGAGGGACCTGTCACGTCCGACGCGATCACGCGCCGCTCGCTCGAGGCAAGGATGCTCTTCTGCGCCGCACGGCTCACGACCAACGGACGAGACGCTCCGCCCAGAAGGCTAGCCAGAACATCTGCGGCGGCATCCGGGCGACCGGTTCTCTTCGCGGCTGCCTGCATACGCTGCAGGCGTCCCGGCTCGCGGAGCACCTCATCGATCTTCCAACCGATCGTCGCGGCCGTGTTACAGCGGACAGCTGCACCCTGCTCCATCAAGTAGTCGCCGTTTCGGATCTCCTGACCCGGGATGGGGTCGACCAGCACCATGGGAAGCCCGGCCGCCATGCACTCCGACGCCGACAGCCCACCGGGCTTGCCCACGAACAGGTCTGCTCGGCGCATCAAGAGCGGCATTTCGGGCGTGAAGCCCAGCACACGGTAACGGTCCCCGGCCGGCGCCACCAGCTGCTCGATACGCTGCCGGAGGGCGACATTGCGTCCACACACGACCGTAGCCGTGAACGGGGTACGCATATGAAGCGTCTGCCGAACGACCGCCACGGCGTCATCGCTGCCGGATGCGCCCGCTGAGATCAGCAGCATCGGCGGCTCATCACTCTCACGTCTCGGTTCGGCATTCAACTGCGCGGCGATCGGGATGCCGGCGGCTGCGATCCGATCAGCGGGCAGACCGAACGCGGCCAGCTCCACCCTCGCCTCTTCCCGGGCGACAAAGAGCGCGTGGAACGCGCCCGTGAGCCACAGGCCCTGAAAGTCATAGTCGGTCGAGACAACGGCGGTCTTGGCGTCTATCACGCCATGAAGCAGCAGCGACGCTACGAGCTGGGCCGGTAGGAAGTGCGTGCACACGATCGCGGTGGGCCGGAATTGCTTGATTGCACCGATAACCGGGAGGGCGTTCACCCGTGTCCAGGGGTCGATCGGGCCGCGTCGACGGTAGGGCGGATCGCTGGCGTCGTAGCCCCACTCGACCAGCCAGGGCACGTTCTCGACCAGAACGAAGTAGCCCTTTCCCAGCACGTCGCGGTAGAGAGCACTGCTCGTTTGCAGTACGTCCAGCACCTGCACATCGGCGACATCAGCGCGCACGTCGCACGCCTCGCGCAGGGCCGCCGCAGCACTGTTGTGCCCAGATCCCACCCCGGCGGACAGGATGAGTACACGTTCCCCTCCACCGGTCTGCCGTCCTTGTGCGGGCTGGCTCACTTCCGCACCAGAACGCGGCCCGCCTCGCGGACGGCGAGAAAGACGAGCGCAGCACCCAGCACGAAGGCCCAATCGAGCATGCCGAGGGGCGCCGTGCCAAAGAGGGCCGCCACGACAGGCACGTAGACGATGACCACCATGATGGCCACCGCCGCAGCGATCGCCAGCCAGTAGGTGCGGTTGGTGAACTGGTAGCGGGTGAAGAAGCCGTGAACGCTCCGCCGCTGGGTGATGCTCACCAGCTGACAGACCATGATCGTCACGTAGGTGATCGTCATGGCCTGTGCAAGCACAGCCAGCGGAACGACGTCGACGAACGGGTCAACGGAGCTGCGCGAGTACAACAGCAGGTAGTTCGCGAAAGCCAGCACGCCCATCACGCCGCCGGCGATAACGATGTCGACCAGTGAACAACGGTTCAGGATTCGCGCTGCTGGGTCACGCGGTGCATCCCTCATCGTCTCACCCTCCTCCGGATCACGCCCGAGCGCTGCGATCGGGAAGATCTCGCCGAGCAGATCGATCGCCAGAATCTGCAACACATTCAGTGCGAGCGGAACCCCGAACATTGACGCCAGACCGAGGCTCACGGAGTTCACTGTGAACTCCGCGATGTTCGAGGTCAGGCAGCTCAGCACGCCCTTACGGATGTTCTGGTAGATCGTGCGGCCGAGGCGCACGGCGCCGACGAGGCTCGCGAAGCTGTCGTCGAGCAGCACGATCTCCGCCGACTGTTTGGCGACATCGGTTCCGGATGCTCCCATCGCGACCCCGATATTGGCGTGCCTGAGCGCGGGGGCATCGTTGATACCGTCTCCCGTGACCGCAACGACCCGGCCGGATGCCTTCAACAGGTCGACGATGCGCACCTTGTCTTCGGGGGCGACCCGGCTGAAAACGGTTCCGCCAGCACCGGCGCGAGCCAGAACGTCGGCATCGGTCATCGTGGCGAGCTGTGCGCCCGTGACGACCACAAGTTCGCCGCCGGGGCTGCCTTCCGGTGCGACGAGTCCGGCCTGGCGTGCGATGGCAAGTGCGGTCAGCGAGAAGTCCCCGGTGACGATGTCGACCTTGACTCCCGCAGCGAGCACCGTCGCCATGGCAGCCGGAACTTCCGCCCGAATCGGATCGATCATCGAGACCAGGCCCAACAGTGTGAGATTGTGCTCGACGATCCCGAGATCCCCGGTCGCGGCATCTGCTTCGCTGACCGTGCGCGTGGCGAACGCGAGATTCCGCAACGCGCGGGAGGCCTTGCCGGTGTGCAGGGCAAGCAGTGCGTTCGTGTCGGCGGCGGTGATCGGTCGCACCCCGGATCCCGTGTCGATGTGACTGCAACGCTCCAGGATGCTCTCGGGTGCTCCCTTCGAGAACGCCGTGACCACGCCGTGCTCGTCGCGACGCAGCGACGTCATCAGCTTGCGCGTCGAATCGAACGGCAGTTCGCCGACCTCGACGTACAGCTTCTGCAGAGCATCCAGATCGATGCCGATCTTCCGCGCCGCAACCAGGAGGGAGCCTTCAGTCGGGTCTCCGAGGATGCGCCAGGTCGGGGCATCCTTCGCTGGCGGCGCGAGCCGTGCATTGCTCGCCAGCACGCCCACCTGGAGAAAGGCGCGAACCCGCGACTCGTTGTCGCCCGGCGAGGGAACGAGCTGGCCGGTCGGGTCGTAGCCAATGCCGGTGAGGGAGTAGCTCGAGTTGCCGACGACGATCTCGGTGACCGTCATCTCGTTCTTCGTAAGTGTGCCGGTCTTGTCGGTGCAGATCACGTGGGTCGCGCCGAGCGTCTCGACAGCACTCAGTTTTCTCACGAGCACGTTCTGGCGCGCGAGCGTCGCTGCTGCCGCGGCGAGGGCTGTGTTCACCTCGGCAGGCAGACCCTGAGGGATGAGTGCGCAGGCGAACCCGACCGCGAACAACAGAGCGACAGTGATCGACATATCGGACTGGATGACGACCGCGAGCACCACCACGGTGAGGAACCCGACCCCGAGCGTCACCCAGCGGGCGATCTTCGCCATCTCGAACTGAAGAGGACTCGGTGTGACCGGCGCGGAGTCGCTGAGTCGTGCGATGCGTCCGAGCTCGGTCGCCATGCCCGTCGCAGAGACCACGCCAAGCGCAACCCCGGTGGCCACCGTCGTCGCCGCGTAGGCCATGTTGTGCCGCTCGGCGACCGGTACCTCATGGGCGATGTCGTCCGCAGACTTGCGGGTCGGGTCGCTCTCGCCGGTGAGCGCGAACTCGTTCGTCGAGAACGCGGTGGCCTCGACGAGCCGCGCGTCTGCGGGGACCGTCGAGCCTTCGGTGAGTCGCACAATGTCGCCCGCCACCAGGTCTCTCGACGCGACCTGGGCGGGAATTCCTGAGCGGATGACCTCACTCGTCGGGGCGACGAGGCGCCCGAGCGCTTCCATGGTCTTTTCGGCGCGGGACTCCTGGACGAACCCAATCAGAGTGTTAATGCCGACGAGAATAAGCAGAACGACAGTCGTCCCGACGTCACCGAGGACACCCGTCACGACCGCGCTGGCAAGAAGCAGCAGGATCATCCAGTCCTTGAACTGGCGCAGGTACCGGCGTAGCGCTGATTCTTTCGTGAGTGACACGATGACATTTTTGCCATACCGTGCGCGGTGGGCGGCCACCTGCGGGTCGGTCAGCCCGTTCAGGGTCGAGTCGAAATCATCGAGTACCGTCTGCGCACTCTCGAGGTAGGAAAGTTCGGGGATAGCCACCACCCAAAGCTAGGCGGGGCGAAGACTCCTGCGGCAGGGGCTAAGGTCCTAATCTTAACTCTCGAAAGGTCCTTGGCCGCCGCGTCGAGCGCCGTCTCTACATCACGGCCGGTGCGGTTTACGAGGGTGTGCAGGTCACCTTATCGCCGGCAGGCACATCATCGGCGATGCTGACCCCGCGGGTGAGGAAGTCCCAGACGAGTCCGATTCGTCGGGTTCACACGGCTGCGATGTGCAAGTTCCTCGGCGTACCCGTCACGGGCATCCGCACGTGGAACATGGACCGGATTACCCCACCACTGCTTTGCGAGACGGCTCGGGTCGAAGACCACCGCCGGGGAGGGCCTTGGTGTAGCCGGCTTCTTGGATATTCGTGGCCGACCTGCCAACGGATAATCGGCTTGCTCGTTCGTAGGCGCGTCATGATCTTGGTCGGCTGAGGACGTATGGCCCTGTCTCTTGTCCTCGTAGCAGAGGAACATGGGCTGTAGGAAGGGCGGTGAGGTCGATCAGAACGCTAGGACTGACCGCTGCAGAGGTGCAAAACCGGCGGGACCGGGGGCTTGTGAACACGATGCCGGATGACACCGGCCGCTCCTTGGCTCGCATTTTGCGGGCGAACTTGTTCACCCTCTTCAACGGGATCGTGGGAGCAAGTTTTCTTCTTCTCCTCCTCCTCGGGGCCTGGCAAGATGCATTGTTTGGTTTCTTCGTGGTGACTAACACTCTCATCGGGGTAGTTCAGGAGTTCCGCGCGAAGCGGACTCTAGCGCGCTTCGCGGTTCTGAACGCGTCGAGAGCACTCGTTCGAAGGGACGGCGCGGACGTCGAGTGCGCGGTCGAAGATGTCGTCCTCGACGACCTTCTGGTGCTGCGTCCGGGCGGCCAGATCGTCGCGGATGCAGAGCTCGTGGACGGCAGCGAGTTAGAGGTGGATGAATCACTACTAACAGGGGAAGCCAACCCGGTCAGCGCAAGGGTCGGTCGCGCACTTCTGAGCGGCTCGACGGTAGTCGCCGGTGGCGGACTTGCACGAGTCAATCGTGTTGGGACTGATTCATATTCCGCGAAGATCACCCTCGAGGCTCGAGAATTCTCCCTTGTGCGCAGTGAGCTACGGGAGTCCATTGCTCGGATCATCCGTTGGATATCCCTCGGGCTGATTCCCGTCGGTGCGATCGTCGTCAACGGGCAGATGCAGGCGGCAGGTGGCTGGGCTGCTGCGCTGTCCAGCGGTGCATGGCGTGATGCGGCGGTGGCAGCCGTGGCGAGCATCATCGCGATGGTGCCGCAGGGCCTGGTGTTCATGACCTCTCTCGCGCTCACGATCGGGGCTGTCAGGTTGGCGCGCCGACGAGTGCTTGTGCAGGAACTCTCGGCGGTGGAGGGCCTTGCCCGCGTTGATATGTTGTGCGTGGACAAAACCGGCACCCTCACCGAAGGGACGCTTACCCTCGACGAGCTGAAGCCGGTCGAGCATCCCGCGCCGGGCTGGCAACAGGCGCTTGCCTGGTTCGCGACCGAGCCGGGCGCGAACACGACCACTCAAGCAATGGCGGCTGCCGTCGGGCCTCCCATCCGCGACTACCTGCCTGATGCCACGGTGCCGTTCTCGAGTCGTTACAAATGGAGCGCGGCATATTTCCGTGAGGGAGAATCGCCGGGGACGTGGGTCTTGGGCGGCGCCGACGTGGTGCTGGGTACGACAGTGGCGGGCGCCGCCGAGATGCAGCGGCAGGTCACCCGACTCGCCAGTGCCGGGCGACGCACGGTGGTCCTAGCGCATTCGCCGTACCCGCTGACATCGACGGTCCCCACAGTGGCGCCGGCCCTCCCGAAGGGGTTAGAGCCCGTCGCGGTGGTGGTGCTGCGGGAGCGGGTGCGCGCCGACGCTGCAGAGACGATCGGCTACTTCGGTTCTCAGGGTGTTCAGGTGTGTGTCATTTCGGGGGATGATCCGCTCACGGTCGGCGCCGTCGCGCACGAGATCGGACTCCCGGCTGGGCTCGTCGCGGTAGACGCACGCTCACTTCCCACCGACCCTGTCGCTCTCGCCGAGGTGCTCCGTACGGAGCGTGTGTTCGGTCGGGTCACGCCTCAGCAGAAGAAGGCAATGGTGCTGGCGTTGCAATCGCTGGGATACACGGTCGCGATGACGGGAGACGGGAAAAGAACTTCTACTCCGTCCCTTACTCGCTGATCGGGCAGGCCGTGGACCTGCGTGTCACCGCGCAGCTGGTCGAGGTGTACCGCAATCATGAGCGGCTCACCAGCCACCTTCTGTTCGGTGA
>NZ_NBXB01000008.1 GCF_003399635.1 Subtercola boreus
CCGAACCAGAAGCCGCCGCGAAATCCTCAAACGAGAACAACCCGCAGCGACCGCGTAACCAAAAGACCAACCCGAGGGGTCAACTTTCTTTTGACGATACGGGGTCAAGATTCACCCGACGTTGACACCGATACTCGCAAACGTCATAACGTGTATGTGTGACCGATTTAGACCAGCTCATTGTTCCTCCGACTCCGGTGGCGGGTGCGGCCCTGGACGTGGCCCGCGAATGGAGTAGCCCAGCTATGGTGAACCACTGCCTACGATCGTGGGTTTGGGCCAGCCGTTTAGCGGATCATCTCAGCCTCCACTATGACGCCGAGCTTCTCTATGTCTCCGCGATGCTCCACGACCTCGGAGTCGCATCGCACTTCGACGCGCTGACCATTCCCTTCGAAGTCGTTGGGGGTGCTCTCGCATGGTCATTCGCCGCGGGGGCAGGATGGCCGGCCGATCGACGAGCCAGAGTGCAAGCAGTGATCGAGGCACACGCGTGGGCAGAGGTGGACCCTGCCTCAGACACGGAGGGCTACCTGCTTGAGGCTGCCACCTCACTCGACGTCGCGGGCAGCGGTTTCGAACGATGGAATGTTGACTTCTTATGCGAAGTCACACGCGAAGTGCCTCGGCTAAACTTCTCCGACGAATTCGGAGATTCCATCCGCAACCAAGCCTTGCGTAAACCAAGCTCGGAAGCCGCGCGGTTCCAATCGGCGAATGGTGTCGAGCGCGGGCGAAAAGTTTGGCAGATCATTCTCTTTCAGGGCCAAGAACCTTGAGAATACGGGTGGTAGTTCCCCTCTTGACGGCTAAGCCTTGGTTCGGATGGACGTTGGTTACCATCCTGTTCAAGTTCGGATATCCACTCGAACTGTGGAGGCGGATGCTCTCGGGTGCGAAGACGAAGTGTCACATGTTCACGTTCCGGTTATCGAACTCGGGCAAATTGGTGCACCGCGTGCACGCCAAACACAGTCAGGAAGCCTTCCCCGAGGGCCACATCGATGCGTTCGACGATATTGGTGGTGTCCCGACCCGGCGCCTCAAATGCGACAACTTGACCTCCGCGGTGACGACAGCAATCTATGGGAAAGGTCGCCGATGTGAAACCCGACGGGCAGGCGACCCTCGCAATCGCGCGCCTAGTGGCGTGCTGCAGCCGTCGACCAAACGTCGAGCTTCATCCATTATCGCGGGTTATGTGAGGTTGTGCCCGCTGGTGGCCATGAAAAGTACCCGTGTGTGGTCAACAGTTCTGCCGACCTGGTTGTTGGTGGTGCTGGCCACGGCTCGTGGGTTGGTTAGGGCATGGGTGTGACTCCTTTGCCGGCGATGGCTTTGGTGAGGCGGATGGATTCGCCGGAGGTTTGACAGATGTGGGCGTGGTGCAGGAGCCGGTCAACGGTCGCGGTGGCCAACGTTTTGGGTATGAGCTCGTCGAATGCCGCTGGGCGCAGGTTCGAGCTGACCGCGATGGAGCGTTTCTCGTACGGTGCGTCGACGAGCGGGCACAAGCCTTCAGTGGCGTCCGCGCCCACGGGCAGCAGTCCGATGTCCTTGATGACGATCAGGTCGGTGCGGAGGACCCAGGCCACGACCCGGGTCACTGAATCATCGGAGCGGTGCGCACGGATCAGGGCGCCGAGGTCCTCGAGACGGAACCACGCAACGCGCATGCCGGCCTCAACTACGTGTTGGCCGAGGGCTTTGAGGAAGAACGTTTTCCCTGCCCCTGGCGGTCCGCACACGACGACGTTCTCTCTGCGGTGCACCCATTTCAGGGTGCGGAGCGCCTGCTGGGTCGGCGCGGGTATGGAGGACACGGTTTCGTCCCACGTCGCGAACGTCTTCGCGGTCGGGAATCCGGCGGCTTTCCGGTGGGTGTTCAGCATCGACCGTGACGGCCGGTGATCTCTTCAACGAACAAGGCTTTGAGTACTTCGGTCGGGTCTCAGCGCTGTGTTTTTGCTGTCTGGAGGAGTTTGGGGGCGAGGGCTCTGGCGTAGACATTTTCAGTTGCCGCATCATCGCCTCGAGGTCTGCGGCTAGGGGCGGGGCGGTGTTCGTGGTGACGCTCACGCGGACTCCTCCAACTCCATGTGGTCCACGACGGTGGTGGGCTACTGATTGCTGCCCACCACCGGTGCCTTGCGCGCGAGACTTCGTTTCCGCCGCAGCATGGTCGCGGGCTGGTGGGTGATCGCGTTCAGGATCGACGCGAGGTCACCGTTCGCGAACCGATGATGTGTCGCCGCAACCCCGAGCGCAGCATCAACATCAGCTCGAGTGCCGCTCTTCGAAAAGGTGACTGCTTCCGTCATTTCTTGTTCATCCGCGCCGTTCCCGCAGCGGCTGCTTCCAGCAACCAAGCATACGCTCCGGACTCAATCTCTTTAAGAAACTCGAGATCGTGCGGGGCGCCCGGCATGCAGGAAGTCTGCCGCCGACGCTGCCCGGCCCGTCGGATGGTCCAGAGCGAACTTCTATAGGTACGAGTTAGCGGCAGGCGACCCAGTCGCGCCAACCATCAGTGAGGTTGCCTTCATGAGGACAGTGCCTGCGGGGCCAGGTGTTCGGAAGACGGCGGCCCTTCCAACAGCTGATTGTGACCTCGATGGGGTCTGAGCTTTACGGCAGTCCAAACTTCGTTCATGAACATGATGAACGTGAAATGACGGTAAATGTGGGCAATTGCAACCGGTAGTTCTCTTGTTTTTCAAAGATTACTGGTCGCAAAATGCTTGACGCAGTGGACAAGGGATGTCATCCTACTTGTGAGTTCATATTTGTTCATCCAGTGTCATGAACCATCGACAACAGGCCCGGAACCGCACTCGCTGCGCAGGTTCTGAACCTCGACCCCACAGTAAGAAAGGGCCCTTGGGGGTTCTGCGGAATCCGATCGGCTCGCGTCCACGAAGGAGTGGTTTTGAAAATGCATCGAAAATTCGCCGTCCCCCTAATCGGAAGTCTGGCTACCGCCGTCCTCCTCGCAGGATGTTCGACATCTGCGGACTCATCATCCAACGGGCACTCCTCTGCGCCATTGACGGTCATGAGCGATTACGCTCCAGGCGACTATCAGAACGCGTCATTCGTCGAAGCGTTGGCCGGCTTCACAAAGGAAACAGGAATCGAGGTCACGCCGATCTACAGTGGCGCGAACGAGATCTACACGGCCTATGAGACTTCTGTATTGGCGAAGAAGTCCCCTGACGTACTCTTCGTCAATCTGTACGACAAATCAACGACGTGGACATCGACTGGCGCAACGCTGCCGGTGACGCAGTACATCAAGGACTGGGGTCTCGACAAAGTTGTCTCCCAGGCGGCCGTCTCCGACTGGACTGACGCGAAAGGGCAAGTTCAGGCCTTTCCGTACTTCGGGTTCAGTTGGCCCATGTGGTACAACAAGGCGCTCTTCGAGAAGGCCGGTATACCTTCGTTGCCAGCAACCACCGACGACTTGATCGCGGATGCACCCAAACTGAAAGCGATCGGCGTGACGCCCATCGCAATCAGTGGAAGTGACTCGTTGGGGCAGAAGTTCTTCCTACAGATTATCCAAACCCTGATGAGCGAGGACGAAGCCAAGAAGGTCTTTGCTGGCGGAGGATATTGCTCGAGTCCATCGGCCATGAAGGGTATCGACGAGTTTCTGCGCCTGAGCAAAGCCGGAGTGTTCAGCGAGAACGCCCAAGGTCTGATCGGCGACAACGTTGTGGCTGACTTCTACCAGAGCAAAGCAGCCATGCTTCCGGACGGTTCATGGCAGTTCTCCGCGACGCCCAAAGAGCTTGTGCCAAGTGTGGAGTTGGGTGGGATGCCGGTTCCCGCAGGATCTCGTTACACCAAGCCTGTCATGTATCAGGCGTACACTTCCAGCGCCATCTGGCTCACGCCGAGCGGAACGAAGCGTCTGTCCGACGTTGAAAAGTTCGTGAAGTACATGTATGAGTCGAATGTCGCGTCGTCCGTGGTAGCCGGGGCCGGCAACGTTCCCGTACAGCCGATCGATGGGCTCGAGACATCGCTCGCGTCGCAACCGCTTCTCCTACAGGCCCTCACCGACACGCCCGCTCGAGTGGACTACGCGGTGTTCCCGGACCTGTATGTGCCCGGCGCCAAGACGCAGGCCCTAGTCAGCGCAATCGCTACGGCCTACGCTCCGGGTGCCACCAGCTCCGACGTCTGCGCAGCTCTCGACGGCGCATACAAATAACTCTTAGGCCGATCACGTCCTGCCGAGCCGCGCGGGGTGCCGTGGCAGTTCACGTACCCCGCACAAGCATTGCCAACCAGAAAGGAGGATTCGCGTGACTTCCGTGGCGCAACACGAAATAGATCACCGTCCGCCGACTTTGTCACCTGTCACTCCGCGTCGGTCTCGCACGATCAAATCGGCCCAACGCCGGGCTGTCACCCTCCTCACCGCCCCCGGTCTCATCTGGTACGCGGTGTTCATGGTGATTCCGGCAGCGAGCATCTTCGTTTTCAGCCTCCTCGATTGGCCGGGGCTGTTGGCACCGGCGACATTCGCGGGATTTTCGAATTACGCGGAGATGGTCGCCGACCCGGTCTTCTGGACGGCTGTGCTCAATACGCTCATCGAGTTGGGCGTAGACCTTGCGGTCATGATTCCGGTGTCGTTCATGCTGGGCTACTACCTGACCCTCAAGCGACCCGGCCACCGCATCCTTCGCGTGCTTTTCTTCACGCCGGCGCTACTCTCGCTCTCCGCGCGAGCTCTCGTTTTCTTCGGCGTGCTGGCGCCGAATGGCCTGGTGAATGGGATCTTCTCGCTGATCGGTCTGGGCGACCTCAGCACCCCTTGGCTCGCCAACCCAGACACCTCACTCGCCGTTGTCATGATCGTTGACCTGTGGGGTGGGATCGGATTCACGGCAATTCTGTTCGCAGCGCGGCTGGCGTCGGTGTCGCCCGAGATCTACGAAGCGGCAGAACTCGATGGGGCCACCTCCTGGAGAAAGATGTGGTCCGTGGCGATGCCCGTAATCAGGGGTTTCGTCGGCATCGTCACGATGTTGCAATTCGCGTGGATCCTGTTCGGCTCGGCGACGACCGTCCTTCTTCTCACGCGAGGCGGCCCTGGATCGACCTCGACCACCCTCTCCTTCATGGTCTACAACGAGGCTTTCGTTCAATCGAATATCGGCTACAGCCAAGCAATCGGAGTGGTGCTTTTCATTTTCGGGTTGCTCGGAATGTTGGCGATCAACCGTTCTATTCGGCAAAGGTACTGAGGAACAACGCCCATGGCATATCGCACACGTCACAAACCGAAGGCCCTTGTAGTCGTAGCCGACTCTTTGGTTTGGCTCTACGGTCTCATTATCCTGATTCCGGTCTACTACCTCATCGTCACCTCGCTCAAGACGAACACCGAGATCTTCAGTGCACCGGCCGCGCTGCCAACACACGCCGCACTGGACAATTTCATAAACGCCGCAAACTTCGCCTCACTGCCGCAGGCCCTGATCAACTCCTCAGTCATTACGATCGGTGCCGAGTTAGTGACACTCGGTTTGGCGATCCCCGCTGCGTACGGGTTGTCGCGAACAGACGGAAAAATCGGCGCCGCGCTCGAGAGGGTCTTCTCGGCGGGCTTTTTGATTCCCGCATTCGCCGCGCTCGTGCCAACCGTGATATTGGCAGTGAATCTCAATCTGTTCTACAACCCCATCTTTCTCGTCATCTTCTATCCCGCCACACAATTGCCGCTGTCTGTCGTGCTTCTCACCCAGTACATGCGCTCGATCCCGAAAGAACTCGAAGAAAGCTCGATGATGGATGGCGCGAACCGCTGGACGGTTCTGTGGCGCATCTACACCCCCCTGATAGTGCCGGGTCTGGTGTCGGTGGCCCTGTTGAACTTCCTCACATTCTGGAATGAATATCTTTTCTCCCTCTCGATCCTCGGCACCGACACGGCCGTGCGCACGGTGCAGGTAGCGGTACCCGCGCTTATCGGGCAGCAGACCACGAACTACGGAATACTTGCAGCCGGCTGCATCATTTCGATCATTCCCGTCCTGGTGGTGTACCTCCTCCTGCAGCGACAAATGGAGAACGCTCTCGTCGCCGGAGCTCTCAAGGGATGATGCGCAGATGAATTCCCTGCCAGAAATACGGTCGCGATCGTGAGGGCTGCTCAGCTGGGTGTTGGAGTTGTCGGCACCGGCTTCATGGCGCGCGTTCACTCGCACGCCGCGCGCGCGAGTGGTGCTCACCTGCGAGCCATCGTCGGTTCACACGACGCCTCGACAGCTAGAGCAGTGAAGGAGTTGGGGTTCGAACGCGGGTGCCGCACGCTCGCTGAACTCCTCGGTGACGACAGCATAGATGTTGTCCATATCTGTACACCAAACGCACTTCACTATGACCAGGTGACCGCAGTTCTCGATTCGGGCAAACACGTCGTCTGTGAGAAGCCGATTTCGCTCACTTCGGAGGACGCCAGCGTTCTCGTTCGACTCTCTGCGGGTTGCGTTGCGACGGTGCCATTTGTATACCGATTCCACCCCATGGTCCGGGAGGCTCGTGCTCGCGTACTCGAAGGAAAGCTGGGAAAGCTTTATACGCTGCATGGTTCGTACCTCCAGGATTGGTTGTTGCAAGCGAGCGATAACAATTGGCGTGTCGACGAACGTGCCGGCGGAACGTCCCGCGCCTTCTCGGACATCGGCTCTCATTTGGTTGACATGATCGAATTTGTTTCTGGGGAAACGATCGCGCGCGTCTGCGCTCTCACGAGGACTGTGCACCCTCGCCGATCCTCAGATCGGCCGGTGACGAATGAAGACGCGGCCTGTCTGATTGTCGAGACTGCATCAGGCGTCATCGGAACGCTCGCCGTATCCCAGGTGGCTGCGGGTCGCAAGAACCAACTGACTTTCGAGCTCTTGGGCGAGAAGGGATCGGTCGCGTTTGAAAACGAGAGACCGGAAACACTGTGGCTCGGCGGACGTGGGTCGAGTGAACTCCTCGTGCGAGACGCGAACCACCTCTCTCCGGAGGCCAAGCGGCTCTCCACCCTCCCGGCCGGCCATCCGATGGGCTACCAAGACGCATTCAACGCCTTCACGCGAGACACCTACGACGCAGTCCTGGGCAGAATCCCCTTCGGCCTACCGACGTTTGTCGACGGCCTTCGAGCCGTGAGGCTGACCGAGTCCGTCATCGAGTCTGCGCGCCTGGGGGAATGGGTGCTGACCGCCATTGAACCCAACAAAGTTGAACCCGTAACTACAGGAAGAGAACAGTGAACCAATTCCCACAGACCCGCGTCGCATTCCTCGGCGCCGGCAATATTGCCGGGCCCTATGCAGACTCGCTCAAATCACATCCGGAGCTCCTCCTCATCGGAGTGTTCGACCTCGACGAGGTGAGGCGGGCCACGTTCGCTCGGTCGACCGGTTGCAAAGAGTTCGCGTCCCTCGACGAGATGCTTGACGACGCCCCCGATATCGTGGTCAATCTCACCAGCGCACCATTTCATTTCGCTACAACGAAGGAGCTTCTTGAGCGGGGCCAGAATGTCTTCAGCGAGAAGCCTCTGGCGCTCAGTTATACGGATGCTCGGGAACTAGAGCAGCTCGCGGCCGAGAGAGAAGTGCGACTAGCTTGCGCGCCTTCCCTCTGGCTCGGTGCGGCGTGCTCTGCGGCGACAGCGGCGGTACAAGGCGGAGAGATCGGCGTCGTCAGACTGATCACTGCGGAAGTGAATCAGGGCCGCATCGAGAGTTGGCATCCGGCGCCGCAGTCGTTCTATTCTGTTGGCCCCATAGTGGACGTCGGGGTGTACCCGATCGCGTTCCTGACCGCCCTCTTCGGTTCGGTCGCTCAGGTGACGGCCGTGTCGACGACTGCGCTCGATACGAGGGTGACAATTGGTGGGGACAGCTTCAGTCCTCGGTCGCCTGACTCGTGGATCGTCATAGCCGAATTCGTGACTGGGCAGGTCTTACGGCTGAGCTGCAACTTCTATGTCGACCATGCGACGGTCCCGCGCACTCTCGACCTGCATGGAGACGCGGGCAGTCTTCGTATCGACGATTGGATTCTGCCGGGATCTGCGATCTCGATTGCATCATACGGAAGGCCGTTCGAACCGTTCGTGAACGGTACCGACGCGCCAATCGACTGGTGTATCGGGCTGGCCGAGCTGGCCGGGGCCATGCGCGAGGGCCGGGCTCATCGCGCCGGCGCTCGGCACGCTGCTCACGTCGTTGAGATTCTCGACGCCGCCAGGGAGTCTGCCTCGAGCGGATCACGAGTCGAGGTCTACTCGAGAGTCGACGCTTCGCTCGCACCCGCAAATTAGCCCACCGAACCTCCGACCTGCAAGGAAAATCGTGCCCAATCCCTCTATCTCAATTCAGCTGTACACCGTCAGAGACGCATTGGCGTCTGACGTGGCCGGCACTCTCGCTCGGCTGAAGGCCATCGGCTATTCGAACGTCGAACTGTTCGGATTTCAGGACGACGTGGAAACTTATGAAGCCGCCCTGTCGTTCTCCGGCCTGAAGGCGCCGTCGGCTCACGCATTACTGCTCAATAGAGACGTGACACCCGTCTTCGAGGCCGCGCAGCGCCTGGGCGTCAGTACGGTGATAGATCCAGACATCCACTACTCGAGGTGGACCACCCGCGACGATGTCGAAACGGCCGCGACCGAATTGAACGAAATCTCGCGCAAGGCGGCTGACTTCGGTCTCAAAGTCGGCTACCACAATCACTCCTGGGAGGTACGCAACCGCCTCGGATCGGTGACCGCGCTGGAGGTCTTTGCAGATAGCCTGGACGAGGCTGTTGCCCTCGAAGTCGACACGTTCTGGGTTGAGGTCGGAGGTGTCTCCTCGATAGAGCTCCTCGGCAGGCTAGGAGAGAGGGTGAAATTCCTTCATGTCAAAGACGGTCCTCTCAGCGAGAACCCGGATGACCAGGTCGGGTTGGGCAAAGGGGAGATCGATGTTCACGGAATCATCGCAGCCGCCCCCCATGCAATGAGGATCGTAGAACTGGACGGCACTCGGGGAGGTCTCTTCGGGGAACTGGAAGACAGCTATGCCTACCTCCGGTCAGAAGCCACTCAAACATCATGACCCGTCCTGTCACTCTTTTCACTGGTCAATGGGCGGACTTGCCGCTCGACGAGGTGGCCTCGCTCGCACAAGGCTGGGGCTACGACGGCCTCGAGGTGGCGTGCTCACCGAATCATCTCGACGTTCGAAGGGCCGCCGACGATCGGCTCTATCTCAACGAACGGTTGGAACTCCTGCGGCGCCACGAACTCAGTGTGTTCGCGATTTCCAACCATCTCACCGGCCAAGCGGTATGCGATGACCCCATTGATTTTCGACACCGCAGCATAGTGAGCTCCGCGATCTGGGGCGACGGAAACGCAGAAGGTGTACGACAGAGGGCGGCCGACGAACTCAAACTCACTGCCGTCGTGGCTCGCAAGCTCGGAGTCGATACCGTCGTCGGATTCACAGGCTCACGGATCTGGAAATATCTCGCCATGTTTCCACCAGTGTCTGAAGAGGCGATCGACGATGGATTCCAAGATTTCGCTGACCGCTGGAATCCGATACTCGACGTGTTCGACGGTGAGGGAGTCCGGTTCGCGCTGGAAGTTCATCCGTCCGAGATTGCCTATGACTACTGGAGCAGCATGCGTTCCCTGGACGCGATCGACCGCCGAAAAGCCTTCGGATTCAATTGGGACCCCAGTCACATGCTGTGGCAAGGAATAGACCCGGTCGCGTTCATCGAAGACTTTCGTGATCGAATCTTTCACGTCGATTGCAAAGATACCCGCATTCGGCCAGTCGACGGTCGGCGCGGCATCCTGGGATCACATCTTCCGTGGGGTGATTCACGCAGGCGCTGGGATTTTGTTTCCACCGGTCGTGGCGATGTTCCCTGGGAAGATTGCTTCAGGGCTCTGCGAAAAATCGGCTACGACGGGCCGATTTCCGTGGAGTGGGAGGACGCCGGGATGGACCGCCTGCACGGTGCCCCTCAGGCCCTCGCGTTTGTTCGATCCCTCCTTTGGAACGAGCCGTCAGCCTCCTTCGACTCTGCATTCTCGGCCGACTAGCATCGAGACGACCTCAATGCCGAGGAGCGGGGGCAGTGGTCTCTCGAATTCTCAGTTTTACCGGTACCGTCGCCGTCTGATGCGGAAATGAAGGTTCGGCCAGGATTTGTTTCAGAACGTGCACGGCGACTTGGCCCATCGCGTTCGTATCGACGACAAGAGTGGTCAACGGAAGATGCGGGGTCGCGGGCGGGTGGTCATCAAACCCGACGACTGACACCGATGCGGGAACTTCGACTCCTGCCGCCTCCAGTGCCTGCATCGCACCGACGGCTGTTGAGTCGTTCGAGGCGACGATAGCCGTGAAGGGCAATTTCGTATCGAGCAAGCGGCGGACTGCCTCGCTGGCACCTTTTACCGTCAAGTTGCAGTTCTCGATGAGTTGCGGTTGAAGCGGCAGTCGATTCGCCACCAAAGCTTCTCTGTACCCCATTGCGCGCCAGGCCATGGAGTAAACACTGTTGGTGCCAGGGATGACATCAATCCGCGGCCCGCCGATGAAGGCGATGTTCTGGTGCCCGAGCGAGATCAGGTGCTGGGTGACAAGGTAGGAGCCGCCGAAGTTGTCAGAGAGCACTGCGTCCCCCTCCCAGCCGGGGAAGGCATTGTCGATAAGGATCACTCGAAGGCCCGATCGCCGTAATGACAGCGCTGCTTCGGCTGGAGCCGGCCCTACCAGAAATGCTGACGAGAGGTTGAGGTCGGATATCTGATCCGCCGCCGATGCCGAGTCGACTTCCATGTCGAGCAGCCGCCGGAACACCACCCTTATGCCTGCCTTGCGGGCGTGCGACTCGACAGCAAACAGGATGTCGGCCCAGAACTGGGCAACCCCCTGCCGCCCCTCGCTGCCTTCGAGCACCACGAGGAAGAAACCCACTTCGGAAATCGGCTCCAACCGTGGCTTCGCAGCTCGCTGAACGTAGCCGAGTTGCCGGACGGCATCGAACACGCTGCCGCGAAGCCGTTCATTGACCCCGGGCTCCTGATTCAGGACTCGTGAGACGGTGCCACTAGAGACCCCCGCATGAGCCGCTACATCTCTGATTGTTACGGTCATCTTTCTGCCTCTGTTCATGAGCACGGCAAATTGGTCATACATTGTTCATCCTAGATCTTCCCGTCTTCCCGGAAGACGAGGCAACCCCTGGGATCAGCGAAGTCGTGTCAGTCAAGATTTTTGCTTACACTGTAGTGGTGCCTTGCCCTAATTTGTCGGGGCCTGCTCTCGGTCGACATACGCAGGCAACTGCTCATCGAAGTGTGGTGCTCTCATTGCGGTGACGTCCCGATCCGCCGATACAACGTTGCCCTGGACATCCCCATATCCCGGGCGATCTGCGCTGCCGGCTCCCCACCATCAATAAGGCGGCGTGCGTTCAGGATCTGGCTGTCCGTGAACTGCTGACGCCGACCGCCGAGGTCCTTTCCTGCAGCCCGGCGTTTGGTCACACTGTCGGTGATGCGTTCCCGTTTGATGTCGAGCTCCATCTGCGCCAGGGCTGCCATGACGGTGAATACCATTGACCCCATCGGCGTCCCCGTTTCCACATTCCCACCACCCAGGTTCAACACCCGAAGGCCGGCGCCTCTCCCACGAAGCATGTCCGGCAACGCCAGCATGTTCTGCGTCGACCGGCCCAAACGATCAAGCGTCGTCACAACCAGGGTGTCACCCTCATGCAAAGCGTCCACCGCCCGGTCAAACTCCGGCCGGTTCGCCCTGGCACCACTCACCCCATGATCGACATACAGGTCGTCCCGGCGCACCCCGGACGCGAGGAGATCTTGTTCTTGCCGGTCGGTGTCCTGGTTCTTCGTCGACACCCGCGCATACCCGATCAGCCTGCCCATGACCACTCCCCCTATGTCCCGCAACCGTACTTCGCTTCACCGATCCTAGACCGAGGTTGAAACACATAGCTGCGAGAATCTGGGCGTGTCAGCGCGGTCCCGGAACCTGGCGAAAAACGTCGCTAAATAAGAGGTACAACTTTTCGGCCGGTGAGACGCCTCGCAACCCAAGGGATACGAGAGGTAACTGCCGCCCGTTTATGGCACCTGTGCGGGCAAATAAATTGGGCGGGGTAAACATGGATCCAAGCAACGGCGCGGCGCTGACGATCCGAAAGTGCAGGCAACGCCCGCTGGTCGACCGTCTATCGGGCGGCAGTTCGACGTCCAACCGAGGATTGGAACCGGAGAAGGTAGCCATCCGGATCGGATACCAGGAATTGCCTCACGCCAGCCTCTTCGTCGCCCGTTCGATACCACTTCGTCTCAGGTTCCATAAAAAGTTCAATCTCAGCAAAGGCGAGTGACGCCACGATGGTATCCACGTCGGGAACGGTGATCTGGAAGTTGACTCCGCGTCCTAGGGGTTGGTCGAGAGGCCCCGTGAGCCAGTTCCTTCCGACGCCAGCTTGCTCGAGCATCACATGCGTCGTGCCAAGCACCAGATAGGCGAAGCGCTCTTCGGGCCGCGCATATTTCACCCCGAAACCGCATCGGCCCGACCAGAATTCGATGCTCTGATCCAGGTTTGTGACAAGCAGTTCCGGAACGAGGCTGGGCGCAAAGTCGATGATCACCGATTCATGTTCCCACTGACCTCAGTCACCGTGCGTGTCGACACCGCCAACCAGCGATCACAGAACACCGCCATCTAGCCATGAACATTATGGTTTCGCGCAGCTTCCGCAATCCAGATGCGGAGTCCGAGGAGGAGCCAGCGTGGCGGCCCTCTAGGGGATAAGGCGTTGGTCGCGGAGGTCATGGAAGATGCGGAGGAACATCGCTTCGGTGTCGACGTATTCATGGAACCCTGCTCGGCGGGATTTCGAGGTGTCGGCGATGACGTCGTAGTCCCAGGCGAACACGAAGTCTCCGAACTGCCACGACGAGACGGCCTCGTAGGGGGTGTGGCACAGCCCGTGGCGTTCGATCATCGCGTTCCACAGCTCGGCTTTGTCGGACATCGCCTCGCTCAGACTCATCTGTAGGGGTGGGGCGACGTCGAGGTTGAAGAACGCGGCGATCGCGGGCCACATGCTCGACCAGCGGAACAGGTCGCCGTTGGTGATGTTGTAGGCCTGGTTGCGGCTATCGGGGTTGGTGGCGGCCCAGGTCGTGGCCTTGGCGAGTAGGTCGGCGTCGGTCATCTCGATCAGACTGCTGTAGGCGCCGGGCTTTCCGGGGAAGCGCAACGGGATACCGAGTTCCTTGCTGATGGAAGCGTAGACGGCGATCACCATGGCGAGGTTCATTGGGCTTCCCAGCCCCACACCGGCCACCACCGATGGGCGCAGTGCCGACCACGACCACGAGGCGTGCTGCTGACGCTGTTCGAGGAACTGCTGCTGGTCGACGTTGAACTCCGGAGGCATGTGGGGCGGGTCGCTCTCTTTCGCCGGGGTCGAGAATGGGCCGAGGTGGGCGCCGTAGACCTTATAGCCCTGCATGAGGCTGATGTGCTCCAGCCGGGGTGCGATCGGCTCGACCGCGTCGACGACGTTGACCAGCATTGCAAGATTCGGTGGCACCAGCTCAGCCCAGGTCGGCCGGTCCTGGTAGGCGGCGTAGAAGAGGTGGGTGACATCGGTGAGTCCGGCGAGCTGGGCTACCGTGTCCTCGCGGTCGAGGAGATCGACGGCGATGTTCCGCACAGCGGCGGTGTCGACGCCGCCTCGACGCGACAGTCCGACGATCGACCAGTCCCCTTCGCGTTCGAGGTGGGCAACGAGGTTGCCCCCGATCACGCCTCTGGCTCCGACCACCAGTGCTGTCTTGTCCATATTGCCCCCATCGGTAAATCGCTGATTTACGATGTACCTTCTAGCACAGTATCGGTAAATTACGATGTTGCGATACGATAACTGGATGCAAGCAGCCGAGGCGGATCACCTGGTAGCGGTGTTCAAGGCACTGGGGCATCCAACACGACTCGCGATCCTCGGCTGGCTGAAAGACCCGGCCTCGTTCCCGCCCCAGGATCGGCCGGCCGAAGAGGTCGGGGTGTGTTTGAAACACATCCAGGCTCGGGCGGAGGTGTCACAGTCCACCGCTTCGCAGTTCATGGCGACGTTGCAGCGCGCGAACCTCGTTACCTGCACGCGGGTGGGTCAGTGGTCTCACTATCAGCGCGACGAGACGGAGATCGCTCTGCTCAGACATCTCATCGGTGCGTCTCTATAAGAGGTCGCCTTTTCGGGTGCTGGACTCACGAGAGTGCCCGCTAAGGGATCCGCGCTCGGACGCGTGAAGGAATGGCTATCGCGAAGGCAGCCGGGAAGCTTCGAGGGAAGCAACCCAAGCTCACCGCCCCGAAACGCCGCCACCTGCTCGCTATCCACGCGGCCGGCACACATACTCAGACCGAGTTAGCGGAGCTGTTCGATGTATCCCGAGCCACGGTCTACCGAGAGCTCCAACGAGCTCAGCCACCGAAAGCCGCCATATAGCGTTACAGAAACGCGGCCACTTATCGCTGCGACTCACATCCACCAAAACGCCCAAATTCTTCTTCAACCCATTGATTAGTTCCTGTCACCTTCTGACAAGGAAAGGCTGTTTTGGACACGCGGTCTGTTCACCCCTTGTGCTGAGCCCGGTAACGTAGCGCCGTCGTTCCATGCACAGTGCGGAACTGCCTTGAGAAGTAGAACTCGTCTTGATAGCCGACCGTGTTGGCGATCGTCGCGATAGGCATGTCGGTCGTGTCGAGCAGTTCGCGGGCTCGTGCCATCCGCATTTGGGTCTGGTACTTCAGAACAGGAAAGCCGACCTGTTCGCGGAAGAGCGCGGCAAAATGAGAAGGGCTTAACGTTGCTCGTTCTGCGAGGTGACCGATACTGATCCTCTCGGTGAGGTGAGAGCGCAGATAGTCTCGCGCCTCGTCGATTACTGACATGCGCGAGCGAGCCGAGGTAGCGCTCGAGGCGAGCACGGCGAGCAGGTGCCACGCTGCCCCCGAGGCCAATAGGAGGCTGGCCGTCGAGATGTCGCGTTCCATCTGCTGCAGAACCTCTTCGGCGAGCGAGACAACCCGGTAGGTGTCGTCGAGGGTGCGAACGGGCGCCGAAGCGGTCATCCGCGCGGCGACCAGGAATTCGTGCAGATCGCGGCCGTCAACGTGCAGCCACCAGAGGGTCCAGGGGTCGCTCGTATCACTGGCATAGGCATGAGAGGTACCGGGTGGTATCACCACCACTTGGTTCTGTTCGACGCCGTGGGTGGTCTCGTCGATACGACACCAGCCACGACCGCTCGTGCAGATCAACACCACCGCCTGGTCGATGGGCGCAGACCGCGACATCCCGTGCGCGCGGGCCTCGGGAAAGTAGCCGCAGTCCGTCGCCACGAGATGGGAGGTGCCCGGCTGCGACAGCGCTTCGACGATCATCGGCCGCGGCAGCACCTGCAACCGCTGACCCGGGAATCCTTCGGCGATCGCCATTCGTCCATCCTCTGCCCGAACCGTCGTTTTGTCCATTTTTCCCGTGAGATCGGCCATTTCGGTGCCCCTTCGTCGGTGCATACTCTTGCTGCATGCTCAATGACGAGGCCTCGGCCGTTTCCCGGATCGTACTGCCCCCCGTTCCGGAATCGCTCCGGGACGAGGCTGTGGCCTGCTGGAGCGAGCCACTCAGCATCGACTCCTACCTGCCGGGCGAGCCCGACCTTCTCCCCGCCTTCCTCGAGCAGCGCGTCTACCAGGGTTCCAGCGGACGAGTCTTCCCCCTGCCCTTTCACGAGCGCATCAGCCAGACCAAACAGGCTCACCAGTGGCAAGCCGTGCACCTGGAGAATCGCTGGCTGCGGGTGGTGGTTCTGCCGGAGCTCGGTGGCCGCATCCACATCGGCTACGACAAAGTCGCCGACTACGACTTCTTCTACCGCAACAACGTGATCAAGCCGGCGCTCGTCGGTCTCGCCGGACCCTGGATCTCGGGCGGCGTGGAGTTCAACTGGCCGCAGCACCACCGGCCGGCGACCTTTCTGCCCACCGATGTCGAGATCGAGCACGAGGCCGACGGATCCGTCACCGTGTGGTGCTCGGACCACGATCCGTTCGCACGGATGAAGGGGATGCACGGCATCCGCCTGCGCCCCGACAGCGCGGTGATCGAGGCCCGCGTGCGGCTCTACAACCGCACCCCCGAGACGCAGACGTTCCTGTGGTGGGCCAATGTCGCTGCGGCAGTCGACGACGAGTATCAGTCGTTCTTCCCGCGCGATGTCGAGTTCGTGGCAGACCACGCAAAACGCGCGATCGCCACGTTCCCGGAGGTCGACGGCTCGTACTACGGCATCGACTACCCCGCCCGCCGCACCGCGGAACGCCCCGACGGCGATCGGCTCGACTGGTACCGCAACATCCCGGTTCCAACGTCGTACATGGTCACCCGAACCTCCGACGACTTCTTCGGGGGGTACGACCACGGCCGCGAGGCCGGTTTCGTGCACTGGGCCGACCGCCACATCGCTCCGGGCAAGAAGCAATGGACCTGGGGAAACGCCCCGTTCGGTTGGGCCTGGGATGCGAACCTCACTGACGATGACGGCCCGTACGTCGAGCTGATGGCGGGCGCCTACACCGACAACCAGCCGGACTTCTCGTTCCTCGCCCCGGGCGAGACAAAAACCTTTAGCCAATACTGGTATCCCATCCAGAAGATCGGACCCGTTCACCAGGCAACACTCGATGCCGCCGGGCGGCTCGACGCCACCGTCGACCCCAAGTCGCAAACGACGTTGCTCACCGTGGGCGTCGCCGTCACGGCGCCCCACGGCACGCTGACCGTGCAGGTCGAGACCCTGCAAGGCGAAGTGCTGTACACAAGCACGACCGCACTCAAACCCGGTGCCCCGCTGCTGCAGACCATGAGCGTTCCCGGGCAGCACGCGGCAGACACGGTGGTTCTCGTGGTCACCTCACCCGAACGGGAGCTGCTCCGAACCCGCCCGACGACAGGCGCCGGGCTCGCCACTCCCCCGGAGTCGGCCACCGAACCGCCTCCGCCTGCCGAGGTCGCGTCGATCGAGGAGCTCTTCTATATCGGCCAGTACCTCTACCAGTACCGGCACGCCACTAGGCTGCCCGAGCCCTACTGGCGGGAGGCGCTCCGGCGCGACCCGCAGGACATCCGGTCGAACGTCGCGCTGGCCGAGCGGCTGACCTGGTCCGGTGCCTTTGACGAAGCCGAGGTGCTGCTCCGCCGAGCCGTCGCCCGGCTCACCGCACGGGTGCCCAACCCGGCAGACGGCGAAGCGCACTATCGCCTCGGGCTCGTGCTGGTGCTGCAGGGTCGGGACGCCGAGGCGCAGGAGTTCCTGCAGAAGGCGGCATGGAATGCCGGCTGGCGGGCGCCGGCCACCTTCGCTCTCGCCCAGCTGACCGCCCGAGCCGGCCTCACCCAGGCGGCGGAGGAGAACGCGCGGGCGGTGCTCCGTGTCGACGGGGAGCATCTGCAGGCCGCCGCGCTGCTCGCGAGCCTGCTACAGCAGCGCGGTGTAGCGGACGAGGCGGCGGAGCTGCTGGCGCGAACGCTGGCCGCCGATCCTCTCGACCAGTGGTCGCGCATTCTGTCGGGCCGGGAGCACACGGCCGATGCCCCCACGCTGCTCGACGTCGCGCTGGAATTCACCGCCATGGGCTCGTACGACAGGGCGCTGGACGTGTTCGCCGAGGCCGCTGCAGCCGCCCGGAGCACGGCTCTTGGCCAGGTGCAGGTGGAACCGCTCGCGCACTACCACCGGGCGTCTGTTCTCGACCTGACCGGCCGACCCGACGAGGCGGCTGCGGCACGCGTCGCTGCCCGGCGGGCCGACAGGCGGTACAGCCAGGCGTCGCGGCACGCAGACATCGCCGTGTTGCGCGAAGCGCTTGCAGCAGACCCCTACGACGAACTGGCTGCCGTGCTGCTGGCGAACTGGCACTACGACAAACGTCGCTACGTCGAGGCGATGGGCTTTTGGGAGCAGGCGGTCTCCGCCACGGGCGACCGGGTGTCGCACGCTGCCGACCCCGCCGTCAGCGCGACCCAAACCATGGCGCACCGCAACCTCGGCATAGCCGCGTACAACGTGCTGGGCGACGGGGACCGCGCCCGGTCGCACTATTCGTTGGCCCTCGAGCTGTCTCCGTACGAGGCGAAGCTCTGGTTCGAGAACGATCAGCTGGTCGAGCGTCTCGGCGACTCCGACCCGGCGCGCATCGCGGTTCTCGAAGCGCGAAGGGATCTGGTTCACCAGCGCGACGACCTGAGCGTGGCCTTCGCCGAACTGCTGACCCGAACGGGCAGGGCCGTCGAAGCCCACCGGCTGCTCTCGGGTCGCACGTTCCAGCCCTGGGAGGGCGGCGAAGGGCGCGCGCTGGCGGCGTGGGAAAACGCGAACGTCGCACTCGCGTACGCTTTTCTGCAGACGGGCGACCTGCGTTCGGCCGCGAATCACGTCGAGAGCAGCATCCACACCCCTGCCTCTCTCGGAGAAGCCCGCCACGACCTCGCCAACTCAGCCCGACTGCACCTTCTGAAGGGCGACGTCGCAGACGCCCAAGGAAACACAGAGGATGCCGTTCACGCCTGGCAGAAGGCCGCGTCGTTCACGGGCGACTTCCAGGGGATGAGCACTCGCACGTTCAGCGACCAGACGTACTTCAGTGTGCTGGCGCTTCTGCGACTCGGCGAAGTGCCGGAGGCAGACCGTCTCCGCGCCGGCCTCGAGCAGCACGTCGCAGAGATCGCGGTGCAGCCGGCCACGATCGACTACTTCGCCACCTCGCTGCCCACCATGCTCCTCTTCACCGACAACCCCCAGACCCTCCGAGACACGGAGATCGTGCGTCTTCGCAAACAACTCGCCCTGCTGGACGACGAGTTCTCTGCACACCTGGACCACGCACTCCACGAGACCATCCCGGCTGCACCACAGCCATTCCCACGGCAGGCGACGGCGCCTGCCGTACAACACACAGAAAAGGGCACACCATGAGAAGAATCCTCACCCGCCGAAGCACCAGGGGTGTGGTGATCGCGGCCGCATCGCTGGCCCTGATCCTCGGCACCTCCGCCTGCACCTCAGGCCAGGAGACGGCGCCTGCCGCCTCGGCAGCGGGGCCGAAGAGCGGAAAGCTCACCATCGCCTACCTGCAGAAGCAGGGCGACCAGCAATACTTCGTCGACGAGGCGAACGGCGCGAAAGAGGCGGCGGAGGCCCTCGGCGACGTCGACGTCAAGGTCGTCAACCTCGGCACCGACGCCAACAAGGCGATCAGCGAGGTCGATTCGGTCATTGCCCAGAAGGTCGACGGCATCATCATCGTCGTGCCCGACCAGCAGATCGGCCCGCAGGTCATCCAGGCGGCAACCGCAGCCGGCATCCCGATCATGGCGTCCGACGATGTCATCAAGGATGCCAGCGGTGCCGAGGCAGCATTCGCCGGGTTCGACGGAACGGCGATGGGCGAAGCGGTCGGCACGAAGGCGGCCGAGCTCTACAAGGCGGCCGGATGGTCGGCGGCAGACACCCGCATCCTGAGCGGCTCGAAGCAGGACCTCTCGGCCTGCACGCAGCGGGTGACCGGCGCGAAAGACGCTTTCACAAAGGCGATCGGCAGCGACATCCCGAACGTCGTCGAGATCGGTACCGACAACTCGGCGACCGACGCCCAGAACAAGGCAGGCGCGGTCATCACGGCGAACGCGGGCGTCAAGAACTGGATCGTCTGGGGCTGCAACGACGAGACCGAGACCGGAATCGTGACGGCACTGCAGAACTCCGGCGTGGCTCCGGCCAGCATCATCGGAATCGGACTCGGCGCGTACCTGACCTGCAAGGACTGGGCCGCCGGACAGGACACCGGAAACAAGGCAGCCCTGTTCATCTCGGGCGTCGAGGTCGGCAAGGCCGCGCTCACCTCGATGGTCGGCCTCGTGCGTGACGGCACGGCGCTTCCTCCCCAGTCGATCGCGAAGACGGCCATCGTCGACGCGTCGAACTGGCAGGCCGAGGGCGTCGTCTGCACCTAGAACGACCCGGGGGGAGCACCACACCGGTGCTCCCCCCACCGCCTCACCCCCCACTCTTCAACCCGACGGGAAAACCACCGTGAACGCGTCCACCCGAACCGACAACACCGCCGAGCCCGACGGCGTCGTGCTGAGCGCCCGACAGATCGGCAAGCACTTCGGCCCCATCGTGGCGTTGACGGGTGTCGATCTCGAACTCCGCGCCGGCGAGGTCACCGCGATCATGGGTGAGAACGGCGCAGGCAAGTCCACCCTGCTGAAGATCCTGACGGGTGACTACCAGCCCGACTCCGGCGAGCTGCGACTCGGCGGTGAGGTGATGAACTTCACCGACCCGGCCCAGTCGCGCGCCGTCGGGCTCCGCGTCATCGCGCAGGAACCCGAGATCGTGCCGCACGTCTCGGTCGCCGAGAACATCTACGTCGGCGCCATCGGGCACCAAGGCCTGCTCTTCAACCGGGCCAAGCTCGAACGCCAGGCCGCGGCCGATCTCGCCACCTACGGCTTCGACCGCATCGTCTCCCCCCAGACGATCGGCAGTCAGCTCTCCGCGGCGCAGCGACAGGTCGTCGAGATCATGCGAGCCGTCATCGACAAGCCGCGGGTGATCTGCTTCGACGAGCCCACCTCCTCCCTCGGGGACGAGGAATCTGCCCTGCTCTTCGCGCTCATCAACACCCTGCGCTCCGAGGGCGTAGCGGTCGGCTACGTCTCCCACCGCATGAACGAGATCTTCCGACTCGCCGATCGCATCACCGTGCTGCGCGACGGCAAGCTCGTCGGCACCAAGGCGAAAGCCGACACCGACCACAACGACCTGGTGAAGATGATGGTCGGTCGGGATCTATCGCAGCTGTTCTCGCGCGAGCGCCAGGTCGCCGGCGACCCGGTCATCGAGCTGCAGGATGTCAGCACCGACGATGTCTCGAACATCGACCTGACCGTACGAGCCGGTGAGGTCGTCGGCGTCGCCGGGCTCGTCGGCGCCGGCCGCAGCGAACTCATGAAGGCGATCGTCGGCGACCTGCCCGTGACCAGCGGGACGGTGCTCGTCAAGGGCAAGCCCGTGCGGTTCCACAGCCCCGCCGACTCGATCGCGGCCGGCATCGGCTTCGCTCCCGAGGAACGGAAGGCCGAGGCGCTGATCATGCAGCGCACCGTCCGGGACAACATCGTGCTGGCCATCCTGCCGAAGCTCGCCCGCGGGTTCTTCGTCAGCGAGAAGCGCGAGAAGCAGGTCGCGAAGACCTACGTCGACCAACTGCGCATCCGCACCCCCTCCACGGAACAGCTCGTGAAGAACCTCAGCGGCGGCAACCAGCAGAAGGTCGTGCTCGCGCGCTGGCTCGCGCACAGCCCCGCCCTCCTCGTACTCGACGAACCGACGCGTGGCGTCGATGTGGGCGCTAAGGCCGAGATCTACTCCATCATCGACGAACTGGCGCAGCAGGGAGTCGGCATCCTCGTCGTCTCCAGCGAGCTGCCCGAGGTGCTCGGCCTCTCCGACCGCACCTACGTCATGGCGGGAGGCCGCATCACCGGCACGCTCGATCGCTCCGAAGCCACCGAGGAGTCGATACTCGCCCTCGCCATGACGGACACCCGGGCATCCGCAGCCCTGTGAACCGCCCACCCACACCTTCAGCCCCGCCCCACCCCCTCGAAAGGACCCCTCCGGTGTCTGCTCCCACCACCCAGCGCCCCGAAACCTCCCTGGCCCGAGAGGTGATGGCTCTGCCGACGCCCTCGATCGGGCGGCGCATCCTGACCACCATCGGTGTTCAGAACATCTCCCTGCTGATCGCCATCATCGCGCTGGTCGCCGTCATCGGCTCGCAGAACCCGCTCTTCTTCGGGATCGACAATGTGCGGGTGATCGGTACCGCCATCGCCGTCTCGGGACTGCTGGCGGTAGTGCAGACGGTCGTCATCATCATGGGCGCCCTCGACATCTCGGTCGGTTCAATCGCCGGTCTCGCTTCGGTCACCTCGGCCATGATCTTCACCGTGGCCGGCCCCCTGCTCGGTGTCGTCGGCGCCCTCGGCATCGGAATCGCCTGCGGCCTGCTGAACGGCTGCATCATCGTCTTCGGGCGGGTCAACCCCGTCATCGCGACGCTGGCGACACTCGCGGCGTTCAAGGGCATCGCGCAACTCGTCTCCGACGGGCGCGCCCAGGGCTACACAGGCGCCGACGGCTTCTTCGTGTTCCTCGCCCGAGGCACGCTGATCGGCATCCCTGTACTGATCTGGGTGCTGATCGTGCTCGCCGTGCTCATGCACGTCGTTCTGCGCTACACCAGCATCGGCCGGAACATCTACGCCGTCGGCGGCAACGACGTCGCCTCGCGCCTGGCCGGCATCAACATCAACCGCTACATCCTCGGCGTCTACATGATGACCGGGGCTGTCGCCGCGATCGCCGGCATCCTGATCACCGCGCGAACAGGATCGGGCCAGCCGGTCTCGGGCTCGGAAGGTCTGGAGCTCGAGTCGATCACGGCAGCGGCCCTCGGCGGCGCGGCCCTGAAGGGTGGCAAGGGAACCATCATGGGAACGATTCTGGCGGTGATCCTGCTGGGCATCCTCACGAACGGCATGACCCTCCTCGATGTGAATGCGTTCTGGCAGAACGTCGCCAAGGGCGGCCTGCTCGTGGTCGCCGTCATCATCCAGCAGCTGCGCTCAGGCGAGCGTCGCATCGGTCTGCCTGCGTGACAGACCGGGTCGAGGGCGGCAACGGCCTCAGCTGCGTCGTCGACGCGAGACGGGGCGCCCGCATTGTCAGCCTTCGGTCCGGGGTCTCAGGGGGCAGGGAGACAGAGTGGCTCGCCCCGTCGACGGATCAGTGGCCGCCCCCGACCGACCGGGAGGGCCGACCCGTCTTCGCCCGGCCCGGAATGGGCGGATGGGACGAGGCCTTCCCCACCGTGTCGGCCAGCGTGCTCGCCGACGGAACGTCGCTGGCCGACCATGGGGAGGCGTGGAGCCGGTCGTGGATGCTCGGCGGCACCTCTGACGGCCCCCCGACGAACTCGGTGACCACGTCGGTGCGACTGACCACAATGCCGCTGACGGTGACGCGCAACATCACGCCGACCGCCGACGGAATACGGCTGGGCTACCGGGCCACGACCAACTCCACCGAGCCGCTGCCCTTTCTCTGGAGCGCGCACCCCCAGTTCGCTGCGGAACCCGGCACCACCGTGCAGCTGCTGGCATCCAGCGCCCATCAGCCTCAGCCGACGTCACAACCGGGAAGCGCCCCCGGCCTGGTCGAGGAATACCCCAAGCCGGGCACACGGCACGACTTCTCACTGGCCGGCAGCGACGTGCTTGAACTGCTCAGACCGGGCACATCGCTGAAGGTCTTCGTTGACCCACACCTCGACGTGGCCGTCGCGCTCCTCCGAAAGCATGACGGGTCCGCGTTGCGACTGGCCTGGCACAGTGAGACCCGACTCTATCTCGGCCTCTTCTGGGACAGAGCGGAGTTTGCTGAAGACCCGATCATCGCGCTCGAGCCGTCCACGGGCTTCGGAGACTCCGCGGGAGCCGCCGAACGTTCCGGCCGCATCGCGACGATAAGTGCGTCATCACCACTTGAATGGCACCTCGACCTCTCGGCGCATTGAACACACGACCAGTGCGCCTACCAATGCCCCATCAGCACTCTGTAGTCGAGCTGCTGCCGCGAACCGCTCTCGGTAGTCGTAGCCGTTAAGTGGCGTTCCCTCACCGCGCTCCACTGGTTCAGTAGCAACGGCCTCGAGCTCGCTCGTGCAGTCGCCGCCGAGATCGGCCCGGAGTTCGAGGTGGAGAACTACTCCTCCGAAGTAAGCACCGCGGTAGTCAATCGAGGGGTGGTTTTGCGATCATGAGTTTCTCCTTGGACAGGTTCGTCGTCGTCTTCTGATGCGGACGGAAGACCCCTGAGGGGGCATCTCCCCGCATTGGAGAGATCGGGCTGTTCTGAAAGCGTCAGGGTTCATTCCTCAACCTTTCGTCAGTTGAGGTCCTGGCGGGCCCGTGTTTTCCATGAACCTCCCGCGCCCGAGGCAGCAGAGGTCCTCCTTGAGCACGTGTCACGCGCTGGCAGCTGTCATGCGGTCGTCCGAAGAAGTCTAAGTTCAGCGATGGGGCGATGCAGGAGCGCGTCGCACGACTGCCAGCTGTACGCGGTCGCGTCTTGATTGGCGCTCGGGTCTGCCCAGAGTTCGGTTGTCATCTGATCTGTGAGATTTCATTCTCGCTGGAAGGATGTCAGTTATGGCAAAGGCATATCCGAAAGAGTTCCGTGATGACGTCGTGGCGGTGGCCCGGAAGGGCCAGGGCCAGTCGGCGCA
>NZ_NBXB01000009.1 GCF_003399635.1 Subtercola boreus
GGCGCTTAACGCGTCCGGGTACAAAACAGAAGTGGGCAGAACTCGTGGCCACCAGTGGGCAGATCCCCTGGCCACCAGCGGGCAGAACTACTGGCCGCCTACGGGCAGTTTCACATGGCCGCTAACAAGTACTTCCAGCCGATGCACTGGCTGGAACATACAGCAGCGTCATAACACACTCCGTCAGCTGAAAATGGGGCGCTCGTGGCTCCGTCACATTCTTTCGATGAAGGGAGGCATCTTGGCGCTGGCTGTGGTGGTGGCGCTGGCGGCCGCCACCATTTCTCCGCCCCCCGCGGCCGCCCTCGCGCACGGAGTACCACCCGCTGACGTGCAGCAGTGTTCATCCGCACGCGTCGACGCCGCAGAGCCAGGCAGCGTGGGTGTGCGTCTGGTCGATATTCCCGCCGACGCCGCAAATGATCCGAGGGCCCATCAATACATTGTTGATAATGTGGCGCCGGGAACAACCATCCAGCGCCGCGTGGAAATTTCCAACACGACCACCTCGACGCTCAAGGTCGCGGCATACCCCGACGCCGCCACGATCACGGATGGTGCGTTCGTCGGAGACGCGGGGCACGTTGCCAACGATCTGACGTCGTGGACGGCCTTGAGTTCCAGTGCCCTGCAAATCCCTCCCGGCGGCGCTGAGCAAACAACCGTGACGATCTCGGTACCGCCTGACGCGGCACCCGGTGAGCAGTACGCCGTCATCTGGGCCGAGGTGAGCGGCACGAACGACGGTGCAATTGCTCAGAACAGTCGCGCCGGCATCCGAATCTACCTCTCTGTCAGCGGGAACAACCCGCCAGCCAGTGCCTTCACCGTGGACACCCTGACAGCGCAACGGGACGCGAACGGAGAAGCTGTGGCACAGGCGCAAGTGCACAAAACAGGCGGCCGGGCACTCGACATGTCAGGAACGCTCACGCTCTCGAAAGCAACCGGTTCGCTCACAGCCGGCCCGTACTCCGCGACTCTCGCAACCACGCTAGCGCCCGGTCAATCCGAACCGGTGACAATCCTCTTGTCCGACTCTGTGGACAACGGACCATGGAACGCAACCATCGATCTGCAGAGCGGCCTCTTGCACGAAAATTCGCAGGCGCAGATTACGTTCCCCGACGGCCCCGGCAGCGCACCTGCTGCGACCACCACCCTCGTAGCCAGCCCCGATCCGTCAACGACTATTCTCATCGTGGGCCTAGCTACCGCGTCAGCACTGGTCATAATCGTGCTGGCCCTACTTCTCCTAGCCCAACGGCGAAAGAAACGGTGAATCGGCGCCGCCGTATGCTCACTGCCGCTGCCTGATGAATCCGTTCGGCGAGTTCGCCGGCGGTTTCGGCGCCGTAGGCTTCGCGGATCGCCGGGAGAAGGCGGTAGCCGGTGTAGGGGCCGAGATCCATAGTGGTGTCCCTCGGAGACGGTCTTGCTGTGTTGTAGTTTCATCATGAACACACCCGTCGCTTTCCGACAGGGGTTGCAAGATGATTCGGGTTCTGTCTGTCTAGAGGCATGCATTTTCAGAACATCGTCGAATTCGCCGGCTCGCTCATCGATGGCGCAGGGGTGCTGATCATCGTGGGGGGTGCGGCGATCTCGACCGTGCTTGTACTGATCAGGACTATCCGGAACCAACGGCCTGTGTATCGCGCATACCGGCAGTACCTCGGCCGGTCGATCCTGCTCGGCCTCGAGTTTCTCGTCGCGGCCGACATCATTCGCACGGTAGCGGTGACGCCGACACTCGACGGTGTCGCGGTGCTCGCGGCGATCATCCTGATTCGTACCTTCCTGAGTTTCTCGCTCGAACTCGAGATCACGGGAAGATGGCCATGGCAGACCAGAAGGGCACCATCCGCAGAGACGGACCCTGCGCTGGGTTCGGAGGGCGCCGCGGGCTGAATCCCGGCCTCGCGAACAGGATCCAGCCCCGTTCTGTTACCGGAGGATCGGGTAGACGCGCCACCGACATGCAAGATCGCGAATCCGAACTATGGGTCGGTTTTACATCTGGTAACCCGCTTCTTGAGTGTGTCGGCCTACTCGAACGCGTCTTTCACGTTCTCGCCAGCCTCTTTCACGTTGGCCGAAGCCCCATGGTATTCTCCTTAGATGGTGTCGCGAGTATCGCGATCGGTGGTGCGGGTGGCGTCTCCGTCGAGTTCGATCTGTTCCTTGCGGACGTCTTCGGTGACCTGCTGGTTCTCGGTGACGGTCTCGGTGTCGAGGCGTACGCGTTCGACGGGCACAGCCTCCTTCTCGACGACAGGACGCTCTTCGGTCAGAATCACTTCGTGCTCTTCCTCCGAGATGGCCGGGCCGTCGAAGGCGTCACCGGCGTTGGCGTCGGTGATCGGTTCGCGCTCGAGGCGAACCTCTTCGTGGGAGACCGGAACACTGACGGTCTGCTGCTCGGTAGTGACGTATTTGCGCAGGCGCGCGCGTCCAGCCTCGACCTTCTCGGTTCCGACGTGAAGCTGCTCCTCGGAGCGCGTCATCGCGTCGTCGGTGTTCGGGCCTGACGTGTCGTGGCCGGCAGAGGTTTCGTCGTTGTTCCCGTCGGGGCGGGTGTTGACGTAGCCGGTTCCGCCGGTGCCGTAGTAGCGGTACAGCTGCTCCTCGTCGTCGGCCCCGAGGGTGCCGTCGTTTTCGACGCGCGGGGCGTCTTTGACGAAGGACTTCTCGTAGGGAACGGTGAGGTTCTCGCCGTCGAATTCGGCCCGGTCGATCGGGATGAACGATTCGGAGGTACCGAACAGTCCGGTGCTGACGGTGACCCAGGTGGGGTGATTGTCGGTGCCGTCGAGGTAGACCTGCCCGACGGTGCCGATCTTGTCACCATCCGTGCTGAGGACCTTGGCTCCCTGCAGGGCGCCAAGGTTGCTGTTGTCGATCATGCTGATTCCTTCGTTTGGCGAAGCCTTTCGCGCCGTTTGGCTACGAATCACGGGTGTTACGCTACGTTCGAAGGTTGGCTGATACAGCCCGTTTACAACGGCGTTCAGCTGCGTATACTCACGACCCAGCCAAAGGCAGCGTCAGCGGCCGAGCCCGGCACGGTCGACCTTGCGGTGGAACCGCATGCCCGCGAGGCCGCCGAGGATGGCGCCCGCGAGACTGGCGACAGCGACGACGACAAGGGTGATGATGCCCGTCACGGTCAGCGTTCCCTCGTCGATCGGGATTCGGGGGTAACTGTTCAGGTTGCCGAGGATGTTGTACTGGCTGCCTGCGATCGCGGCGATGATGGCGACAACGATCGCGATCACGATGGCCCACAACCACACGAACAGGCCCTGCTTGGCACCGTTGAATCGCGCCATCCGGCCGGCGACGTATCCGCCGGCGAAGTAGGCGACGAACAGCACGACGAGCAGCGCGATCGCTCCGATGATGCCGACCGTGTTGGCGTTCTCCGTCGCCGCCTGTGCCACCTGAGCGGTATTGCCGTTCGCATTTCCGAGGCCGACCGCGGCGCCTGTCGCGGCGACGAGGGCGGTGAGGATGACCGCGGTGCCCGTCGCTGTCAGCCAACCGAAGAACGCCGATCCGATCTTCACGCCGCCGTACTTTTCCTTCTCACGTTCGAGCACCTCTTCCCGGTGGCTGCGCTGGTCTTCCGCCGCCACAGCGGACGCGCCCGAGGTGCTACGCCCGTCGGGTGCGGTGGTCGCGTCGGCGGAATCGGCTGCCGTCTCCGCTTTACCCAGCCTTCTACTGTCAGGGGTGTTCGATGGTGTGCTCATGGTCTTCTTCTCTTTCTCGGATCGGGTTGGCGTAGTAGCGCGGTTGGTCACACGTCTCGGTGGGTGGCCGAGCCGGTGGTGTCGAGAGCGATCTTCTCGGTGCGAACGTCTGCGGTGACGGTCTCGGAGTCGACCACCCGGTGTCTTACCAGGCGTACCCGTTCCACCGGCACGACTTCGGTGGAGATTACGACGCTCTCTTCATGCAGCACCATCGTGATGTCGGGAACGTCGACGCTGGTGTCAGTGCCGGGTGGCAGCGCGCTTTCCTCGGTGAGCGGTTCGGTGATGAGGCGCACCTCTTCGCGCCGGACCTGAACGGTGAACGTCTGCGTCTCGGTGACGATCACTTTCTTCATTGTGACCCTGTTCACGGGGACGGTGCGGGTCGAGACGTGCAGCACTTCTTCCGAACGGATGATTTCCGGCAGATCCTGGCTGGGCGCAGTGGCACGGTCTCGGGTGTCTGCCGTCTCGTTATCGAACATGCTCACAGCATGCGCGCAGCAGCGCCACTTAGCTACCCCGTTGACTCCTGAACGACGGATCCTCTGTTGGACGCTCCGATCGGCAACCGGATCACGACACCGAGGCCCAACAGCGGACGGCTTGTTACATCCTCCGGAATGCTGCTGCCCAGGGCAACGAAGAAGGAGGACAGACCGTCATCACATCTCGAGGTCTCGCGTCGGCAACACTGATCGCCGTGCAGGTGGTAGCCAGACAGTCCCGTTGGGACGCCGCGGAGACCTCATAGTCGTTGTGCTCACTTTTGGACAGTCCCTTTTCAGAAATTTTTCGGTAGAGGAAACTCAGGATCGGTCACCGATGGCGCACCGAGTGTCACATTTTTGTTCACCCTGAACGTCCAACGAAAGGAAACTCATGAGTGACATCTACGACGAGATCTCGTCGACAACTCCTCCCACACCCGCCGCATCTCCCTCGTCCCCCCCGGGCGACAAGGTCGAGGCCGCCAAGGAGCAGGCCGGGCAACTGAAGGAGCAGGCGCTCGACTCCAGCGCTAAAGTCACTGGCACTGCGAAGAACGAAGCCGCGAATGTGGTTGGCGAGGCCAAGGCACAGGCCAAGGACCTGTTTGCGCAGACGCAGAGCGAGTTGAAGGACCAAGCGGGTGTGCAGCAGCAGCGGGTGGCAGCGGGTCTGCGTTCCGTGTCCGACGAGCTCGGCAGCATGGCGAACAGTTCCGAGGGTGGCGGTGTCGCCTCCGAGCTGGTGCAGCAGGCAGCATCCCGGGCCGGCAGCATCGCGACCTGGCTTGAGGGTCGCGACCCCGGCTCGCTGCTCAGCGATGTGCGGTCCTACGCCGCCCGCAAGCCCGGAACGTTCATCGCTGCCGCGGCGATCGCCGGCCTCCTCGCTGGCCGCCTGACCCGCAGCCTCGTCGCCAACACGGCCGATGAGAAGGCAGCCGAGAAGGAAGCCGAGTCGACGAGCACCCCGGAGTTCGCCGATGTGGTCACCACCGCATCCGCTCCCACCCCTGCGTATGCGCCCGCCGAGCCGACCTACGTCGCACCCGTCGTGCCCTCAGCGCCCGCGACCACGGCATACACGGCCGCCGATGCTCACGCGAACTTCGACGACCTCGTCGCCCCGACCGGGACAACGAGTGCGCCCACGGGTACCGACTTTTACTACGGTGACCACGCATGACAGACACACCCTCAGGCCAGAAAGCCGCGAACACTTCGCTGGGTGACCTGCTCGGTGAGGTGACCCGAGACGTCTCCACCCTGATGCGGCAGGAAATCGAGCTGGCAAAGGCGGAGCTGAAGCAGACGGCCAGCCGCGCCGGCAGGGGCGCAGGGCTGTTTGGTGGGGCCGGGTACGCCGGCCACATGACGATCCTGTTCCTCTCCGTCGCGGCGTGGTGGGGACTCGGTCACCTGGTCGACAACGGCTGGTCTGCGCTGATCGTGGCAGGTGTCTGGGCGATCGTCGCCCTCGTCCTGTTCCTGAACGGCCGCAAGGAACTCAAGACAGTAAAGGGTGTGCCGCAAACGGTTGACACCCTGAAAGAAATCCCTGAGACACTGAGACGGAATGAGGAAAACCGATGAGCGACAACCCCGACGAGATCCGCCGGAACATCGAAGCGACCAGGCAGGAACTCAGCGGCAACGTCGACGCCCTCGCCGACAAGGTCGACCCCTCCAAGATCGTCGACCGCCAGACCGAGAAGGTCAAAAGCGCGTTCGGCGGCGTGAAAGACCGCATCATGGGTGCCGCGTCCGACGCGCACAACAGCGCGGGCTCGGCGACCGACTCCGTGTCGGAGGGCGGTCAGAAGGTGGCCGCCAAGGCGCAGGGCAATCCCCTCGCCGTCGGCCTGATCGCGTTCGGTGTGGGTTGGCTCGCGTCATCCCTGATCCCGGCGAGCACGAAGGAGAAGGAGCTGGCTTCCGACATCAGAGAGAAGGCTCAGCCCTTGGTCGATCAGGTCACCAATGCGGCGAAGGATGTCGCCGGCAACCTCAAGGAGCCGGCCCAGGATGCCGCGACAGCAGTGAAGGACACAGCGACCGACGCGGCGGCTTCGGTCAAAGAGGAGGCGACCGGCGCCGTCTCCGATGTGAAGGACCAGGCCGCCGACGCCAAGCATGCCCTTCAGGACGAGAACTAGCACGCACCTGCACGAAGGGAGGGCCGCGCACTGCGGTCCTCCCTTCGTCACTTCACAGACCCTTCGTCACTCGACTTCACGGAGAGAGCATCAGCAGTGGCCGAACAGACAGCTTCAGAAAAATCACGAACTGCCCCGAACCCTGACGATGACCGCAAACCGGACTCACCCACCGAGCTGAAGAAACCCTCGTAGAAGTACGTGCTTCGAAAAACTGCTCGCGAGTTTGGATCCGACCAGTGCACCGACATCGCGGCCTCGCTCACGTACTATGCGGTGCTGTCGATTTTTCCGGCGCTTCTCGCGCTGGTCTCGATCCTGGGCGTCATCGGACAGGGCCAGCAGGCTATCGACACTCTCCTCGGCACCTTGCAGGGCATGGCATCGGCGTCGACGATCGACACGATCCGGGGCCTGCTAGAGCAATTTGCCAGCTCCCCCGCGGCAGGCTTCGCGTTGATCTTCGGCATCATCGTCGCGATCTGGTCGGCCTCCGGTTACGTCACCGCCTTCAGCCGAGGGATGAACCGCATCTACGAGATCCAGGAGGGTCGTCCGTTCTGGAAGCTCAAGCCGGTCCAACTGCTCGTGACGGTCATCGCGATCGTGCTGATCGTGATCATCGCCGTGATCCTCATCGTGTCGGGCCCGATCACCGAGTCCGTCGGCAACGCTCTCGGCCTGGGCGGCACGGCGCAGGCCGTCTGGTCGATTGTGAAGTGGCCGGTGCTCGCGGCCGCCGTCGTGTTGATCATCGCCGTTCTCTACTATGCGACGCCGAACGCAAAGCAGCCGAAATTCCGGTGGATGAGCATGGGCGCCCTCCTCGCGCTGATCGTGCTGGTCGTGGCATCCGTGGCCTTTGGCTTCTACGTGACCACGTTCGCGAACTATGCGAAGAACTACGGGTCCCTCGCGGGCGTCATCGTGTTTCTGCTTTGGCTGTGGATTGCGAACATGGCGCTGCTCTTCGGTGCAGAGTTCGACGCGGAGCTCGAGCGCGGCCGCCAGCTGCAGGCCGGCATCGAGGCTGAGGAGACGCTGCGGCTCCCGCCCCGCGACACGAAGAAGAGCGACAAAGCTGAGAAGAAGGACGAGCAAGACCTCGAAGCGGGCCGGCTCATCCGCCAGAATGCGAACTCAGACTCCTCTGCTGGAAGCAATGAGCAGATACCGAAAAGCAAACGGTCAAGGAACTGAAACGGTCCCAGCCATCATCGTCATCGACCCTGTCGAGAAGTGAAAGGCGCTGCTCAATCCAAGCGCACTTCCTCGGTCGAGTACGGCGACGAGCGCAGATGCTCTGACAGGCACCGAGCACGGGCAGTTCCACCAACGCTGTCCGTGCCAGTGTTCAACGCACTGACTGACGAGGATCGTATGAGCCGGTGCGGTGTCGGACGTGGGTGCACGCGATCGGAGTTAGCTTTCCTCCCGCGAGAAACACCAGTCCGCTAGCGCTCGACGACCATTGCGCACTTTTTGAATCCGGCTCGCCCGTGCCTAGATAGATGCACCGCGGGCCGGCATCTGGCCCCGTAGTGGTGAGCTTCACATGCAGGCCCCGGTCGTGACGTGTGACGGTGGAACTCGATGTCAGTTGCCAGTTTCGGCGTGCGGCGCCCTGACTTCCTTCGATTCGGGCGAGCCCCGCTGGCGGAGGAAGACGGAGAGAATTAGCTGCGACGAAGTACGCCAAACCGAAAGCGATCCGCCCGAGGTACGTGACAAAAACAGTTCGCACGTCAGTCTCCCTTCACGATGCACTCGAAAGGTGCACCCCGGTCGGTGTGCTGCCTGCCGCACGAATGCTCGACCGACTGCCGGAGTCGGTCAGAAACACGGTGTCGTTCTGCAATTTAATGAACGCCACCCTCCCAGAGTGGCGCCACCGCTCGCGTGTCGCATGGTTGGCTACTTCGATGCCCCGCACGGATTGGGTGACGTCCCTGTGAGTGGTGGGGTTTCGGGTTCTTGAGCGTTGCATCGTCGACGTGAGAAGCCACCGTGTGATGGTCAGTGAGAACCGACTAAAACTCTCACGCAAAGGACACCACACGATGGCT
>NZ_NBXB01000010.1 GCF_003399635.1 Subtercola boreus
AGGACACGCTGGACAGTGCGGTGGAAACCCGCGCTGAACGCGTTCGCGATCACCTTCGCCGACCGCTGGCCGGCAGCAGAAACCTACTAACCAAAAATGCTGGAAACACCGAAAACGTTACAGACCCTACTGGACCAAGATCGAGCGCCTGTGCACACAGGAAACAAATGTGGCCGCGCAAGGTACCGTACCCGGGAACCGCTGACACTCCCGGGGTCGGCCGGCTCCTCGGTGCGGCAGACGCCGCCGCCGCCGAACGTGCGGCACTGGCCGCCCGCCATCCGCACGTGAGGTGTGCGGGGGCGCGACTCACTCACTCACTCGGAGCGCCCCTGCGCCCCTGCGCCGTCGCGCTCAGCCGAACCGCTTCTGAGCCCTGGCGTAGTACTCGTCGCTCGAGGTCAGCCCCGAGCGGAGCCCCGAATCGCCGAGCCGCAACGCGGATTCCACCCAGCTGGCCAGCCCGCCCGAATCCGGCGACCGGCCGAGGTATCGCGTGTACATCAGGCTCACGCGCTCGCTGATCGTCTCCGCAGAGTCCCAGAACTGATCGATGACCCAGCTGCGGCCGTTCTGGGCGACGAGGTTCGCCCAGAACGCGTATTCGTCAGCCGAGCCGTTGCGGTGAAGCAGCAGCTTGTAGAGCGATGCAGCGAAGCCGGTGTCTGTGCGAGTGTGCTGGGCGTAGAACTCGTCGGAGGCGTAGAGCTGGGTCTCGATGTCGTCCGTCGTGATCGCCCCGGACTGCATCAGCGCCAGCCAGAACATGCGGCCGCCGTCTTCCGCGGCCCGGCCGAGGATGTTCTTGTAGGCGGCATCGATGCGGATCAGACGGTACTCGTCGCTGTTCACGAAGGCGTCGGAGACGATGGTGCGCGGTGATCCTGTCGCCAACTGCCGACCCCACCAGACGCGGTCGTCACTTGAGGCGTCGCGGCTCAGGTAGTCCTTGTAGAGCGCCGCGGTGTAGGCCCCGCTGGCGTCGAGCGAGGGGAGCGCGCCGACAGCCTCGGTCACGTTCAGGGGCGCGCTCGTATTGCGGAAGTCGACGTGCTGATGGTTGCACGAGTCAGAGAACTGGTTGATGTTGGCCAGTGACAGGCCGCTCCGGCAGTTCGACTGCCCGGCGTTCGTGCCCCGCGGAACGAACGAGTCGATAAAGCGCAGCAACTCGAAGGTGGCTGCTTCGGAGCCGTTCACGCCCCGGCCTCCAATGCTGGTGAAATCAATGGCCTCGCCGGGGTTCAGGCAGTGCACCGAGTAGGTGGGAGCCCCGCAGTTCAGGTTCGACCCGATGCAGGGCCGCTGCAGGTCGGAGACGGTGAGCGAGCCGAAATTCTGCACGGTCAGAACGAGAACCTGCAGGATGCGGGTGTCGAGGGCGCATCCGGCAATGGCCTGGCCGCCCGCCAGGGGCGCGATCTCGCGGTCGAAGATGGCGCTCGGATTCGTTCTGAAGTCACCGCTCTTCTGGGCCTTGACCAGTGCCTGGGCGAGTTCGATGGGGTTGCTCGAGACCGCTGGCTGGCTCACGGCGGCGGTCGCCGAAAGCGGTGCCAGGCCGAGGATGCTCGCCCCGAACACGGCGAGAACCGTCGCCGTAGCAACCCATTGGCGCCTTCGTCGTGCGTCTGTCATATGTGGAGCTTTCGGTCTCACGGGTGTCCTCACCCAGATGGGGGTCAAGATGCGATAGCTTCATACTGACATGCGGCGCGCAATATGTCTCTTGGAGCATGAACGCCGTACGGCATATGGCGCAGGGAGAATTATGCGGTGGATGGTTCCGGTAGCACTCGTCGGAGTGTTGCTGCTCGCGGGGTGCGCGGGCGACAAGGCCCCCGGGGGCAGTTCTGCGACACCCTCGGCGACGGGTTCGTCGGCCACGCCGACGCCGACCTTCGAGCCCTCGGCGACCCCCTCCTCGACGGGCGCGGCCACGGCTCCGGCGACACCTGCGCCCAGCGTCTCGCCGACGACCGCACCCGTACCTCAGCCGACGACGGCCACCCCGCTTGCCACGATCGTCGGCGCCTGCGCCTCGTGGCAGTCGAGCCTGTCTGAGGATGCCGCGACCTTCCCCGTGACGCAGGCGGGTGCCGCCCAGCAGGCCGCCGTCGCCGCGGCGGGGGATGCTGCCTGGCAGCCGCTGGCGTCGGACATGGCCCAACTTGTCGCTCTGGCCGGCGACACGAGCAGTGCGGGCATGGAGAAGGGCCAGCAGCTGTTCACCGACCTGAGCACCCGCTGCGGAGCCGTCGGCGTCACCGTCAGCGCGGGCTGAGCGACTCAGAGTCAGAAGACCAACGTGCCCTTCGTCGTCGCAGGACTGGAGGGCACGCTGGTGGCTCGTGATCCTCGACAGGGGCCGGGTCGGGAGGCAAGGTCAGCTTAGAAGTGACCCGACAAGCCCGTCAACAGGATCTTCGAGCCTTGCGGTGGAGCCGGAAAGCTGGGATAAGGGGCGATGCGCTACCGTCGAAGGACATGACAACTCACTCCCTTGGCTCCCTTCTCGAGATCGCCCGATCCATCGCCGTCGACGCGGCCGCCCTCGCCGCCCGGCGCCGGAGAGAAGGTGTGCAGGTGGCGGCGAGCAAGACGTCGGCCGAAGACATCGTCACCTTCGCCGACCGGGAGGTCGAGGCGTTCATCCGCAGCTCCCTCCTCGCCGTGCGTCCGGATGACGGGTTTCTGGGCGAGGAGTCGACCGACAGCGCCTCGACCGGCACCTCCGGCCTCACCTGGGTCGTCGATCCGATCGACGGAACCGTCAACTACCTCTACGGTATCCCCGCGTGGAACGTCAGCATCGCCGTCGTCGAGGGCGACGCCGACCCCCTGACGTGGCGTGCGCTGGCGGGCTGCGTCGTGAATCCGCTGGTGGGCGAGGTCTTCACGGCGTCGGATGCCGGGGGCGCCTTCCTCGGCGAGGCCCCGCTGCACGTGAATCCGCCGACCGACCTCTCCCAGGCGCTCATCGCAACGGGGTTCTCCTACAACTCCGAGACCCGCGCGAAGCAGGGTCTGGTGCTGGCGAAGCTGCTGCCGCAGGTGCGTGACATCCGGCGCATGGGTGCCGCGGCCCTCGACCTCTGCTCGGTGGCGGCCGGCCGGCACGACGCCTACTTCGAACGCGGCCTGAAGCCGTGGGACCACGCCGCGGGTGCCCTGATCGCCCGCGAGGCCGGCGCGCACGTCGCCGGGTTCGACGGCGCGCCGGCCTCCGCCGACTTCACCCTCGCCGCCGAGCCGGCCCTCGCGGCCCGCCTCGAGCCTCTCATCGCGGCCCTCTTCGCCGAGGCCGGTCTCTGAATCTTCAGCCCTACGCGGAGCGCAGCCAGACCGTCGTGTCGGCCGGCAGCACAGCCTCGTCGACGGGCGCGCTCGTGAGCAGCAGCTCGCCGAGACCCTCAAGAGGCAGCTCGACCGGCGTGGTGCCGGTGTTCGCGATCACCGTGACGCCACCGTTCCTGAAGGCCAGCACGTCGCTGCCGAACCCGAGGTCGTCGAGCCACTCGACGCGGCCGAACCCGAGGTCGTTTTCGCCGCGGAGCGCGAGCGCCAGCTTGTAGAGCTCCAGCGTCGAGCCGGGAACTCCGCTCTGCGAGTCGCGGGCGTACTCGTCCCAGCCCTCGGGCTGCGGCAGCCAAGCCGCGTCGGCGGGGCCGAAACCGTAGCTGGGGGCGTCTGCCTCCCACGGGATCGGCACGCGACATCCATCGCGTCCGTAACGTTCTCCGTGCGTGCGGAACCAGGTCGGATCCTGCCGGGCCGCGTCGGGCAGGTCGATCGACTCGGGAAGGCCCAGCTCCTCACCCTGGTAGATGTAGGCGCTGCCGGGCAGGGCCAGCATGACGGCCGATGCGGCACGCGCGCGGCGCACACCCGCGACGGGATCCGGACGGTCTTCGTCGCGCGGGCCGATTCCGTCGCCCTGCAGGTGGCCGGCACCGAGCGACAGGCGCGTGGCGTGCCGGATCACGTCGTGGTTCGACAGCACCCACGTGCTCGGGGCGCCGACGGTCGCGAACGACGAGATCGAGGTGTCGATGACCAGTCGCAGCTCTGCAGCCGACCAGTTCGCCGACAGGTAGGTGAAGTTGAACGCCTGGTGCATCTCGTCGGGGCGCACCCAGCGGGCCAGCTTGTTCAGCGGTTCGACCCAGGCCTCGGCGCAGAGCACCCGCTCGCCGTCGTACTCGTTCAGCACGGCGTTCCAGTCACGGTAGATCTCGTGCACGCCATCCTGCGCCCAGTAGGGCGGGGTGGGGACGTCGTCGAGATCCTCGGGCGGCACCTCGAGGGGGATCGCCCCACCGCCCATGCTGCCAGCCTCTGCCGGAGGCGTGTAGTCGGGCAGGCCGTCTTCTTTGATGAGGCCGTGCGCGACATCCACCCGGAAACCGTCGACACCGCGGTCGAGCCAGAACCGCAGGATGTCGCGGAACTGTGCCCGCACCCACTCGTTCTCCCAGTTCAGGTCGGGCTGCGAGATGTCGAAGATGTGCAGGTACCACTGGCCGGGCGTGCCGTCGGGGTTCGTGATGCGGCTCCACATCGGGCCGCCGAACACGGACTCCCAGTTGTTCGGGGGAGTGTCGCCGTTCTCGCCGAGACCGTCGCGGAACATATAGCGTTCGCGCTCCGGGCTGCCCTCGGGGGAGGCCAGGGCATCCTTGAACCACTGGTGGTCCCACGAGGTGTGGTTCGGCACCAGGTCCACGATCACGCGGATGCCCTCGGCGTGGCTCGCGGCCAGCAGGGTGTCGAAGTCGGCCAGGGTGCCGAACCGCGGGTCGACGTTGCAGTAGTCGGCCACGTCGTACCCCGCGTCGTGCTGCGGCGAGGTGAAGAACGGGGAGAGCCAGATGGCGTCGACGCCCAGCTCCTTCAGCGAATCGAGGCGGCTCGTTATGCCGGCCAGGTCGCCCAGACCGTCACCGTCGGAGTCGGCGAACGACCGCGGATAGATCTGGTAGATGACGGCGGACCGCCACCACTCGGAACCGGTCCCCACCAGTGTGAGGGGGTCGACCGACCCCAGGGTCACTGTTTCTGTGGGCTCGCCGATTTCGGGATTCAACTCGGTTGTCATGATAAAACCCTAATGGGACAGGCCGGGTCTTTCTGATGCCTCGTGTGATGCTATTCTCTTACGGTGCCAAAAGCTGCCCTTCTGAAGGGTAGCCGAGTGCGCCCCCTTAGCTCATTGGTAGAGCACTTCCTTGGTAAGGAAGAGGTAGTGGGTCCGATTCCCACAGGGGGCTCCGGATCCGGTCTGGGCGAGAATGCGTCGCCTGCCCGGAACCCAGGGCGGGGTAGCTCAGTTGGTTAGAGCACACGGCTCATAATCGTGGTGTCGCGGGTTCAATTCCCGCTCCCGCTACGAAGGCCCCGAGATCTCGCCGTCTCGGGGCCTTCTTTCGTTGCCGCGAGGGTCCACCTCTCCGGCGACTTGCCGCGAGCAGTAGCGAGCGCGATCAGTGGGCGGCGGGGGCGTAGGGCGCCCAGGCGGGGTCGCGGAGGGCGGGGCAGTGCTCCGGCGTCGGATGGCGGGCGATGCCGATCAGGCGGTCGAGCTGGTCGCGGGCGGCAGAGAGGTCGGCGATCGCGGCGGTGATCCGGGAGCGCTCGCTCTCGAGCATCGCGAAGGCCTCGGGGGAGCCGTGGCCGGTGTCGATGCAGGGCAGCATCTGCAGGATGGTGCGGCTCGGCACGCCGGCGGCGAAGAACTGTTGGATCAGCTGTACGCGTTCGACAGCCGCCTCGGCGTAGGTGCGCTGGCCGCTCGAGGTGCGCTCCGAGGCGAGTAGCCCCTGTTCTTCGTAGTAGCGCAGGGCCCGGGTGCTCACGCCTGCCCGGTCTGCGACTTCGCCGATCCGCATTCGCATCAAACTCCTCAACCCGACTTGACCTTGACGTCAACGTCAGGTCTTAGTCTAGGCGAAGCCGAGCCGCCGACATCCGTGCGCTTGGAAAAGATCCCCAGGAAGCAAGGAGTCCCCATGGACATCATCGGCCAGATCGCCCTCGTCACCGGCGCCAACCGCGGTATCGGGCGTCAGTTCGTGCTGGAGCTGCTCGAGCGTGGCGCCAGCGCCGTCTACGCGACCGCCCGCCGCCCCGAGACGCTCGAGTTCGACGACAGCAGGGTCGTGCCTCTGCGGCTCGACCTGAACGACCACGCTTCCGTTGTCGCGGCAGCTGCGACCGCGCAGGATGTGACGCTCCTCGTGAACAACGCGGGAATCTCCACCGGCGCGGCGCTCGTGACCGGGGACCTCGCCGACATTCGGCGGGAGATGGACACCCACTTCTGGGGAACGCTCGACGTCATCCGTGAGTTCGCGCCGGTGCTGGGTGCGAACGGCGGCGGCGCGATCGTGAACGTGCTCTCGGCCCTGTCGTGGTTCGTTGCGCCGGGTGCCGGATCGTACGCCGCAGCCAAAGCGGCCGAGTGGAACATGACGAACGGGGTGCGGCTCGAACTCGCCGGCCAGGGCACGCTTGTGCAGGGAGTGCTGCTCGGAGCGGCCGACACCGACATCTCGGCCGACTACGACGGGCCGAAGATCGATGCGCGCGAGGTGCCTCGGCGCTCCCTGGACGGGCTTGTCGCCGGCTCGATCGAAGTGATCGTCGACGATTGGACCGCGATGGTCAAGGCCTCCCTCGCTGGCGACCCTGCCGCCTTCTACGCGCAGCTGGCCGGGTTGCCCGGCGCGAGCTGAGCCGGGCAGGCCCCGGCCCAGCCACAGAACGCTGGCGCTTATCTGCAGACGGTGTCGATCGCCGCGAAGTCCTGCTGCACGGCCTGTGCATCGTCGAGGATCGTGCTGTTGCCGGTCGTCGGGTCGGCGATGAGGGCCTGGATGTCGGCGATCATGATCTTCAGCGACGTGTTCGCCTGGTTGCCCGCGGCGTAGACGTCGGGGTCGGTGATCTGGGTGAGTCCGCCGTCGAAGTCCGTGGAGAGCTTCTGCAGGGCGGAGACGGCTGCAGCCGGGTCGCTCTGCAACTCGGCCAGGTTCTGGCTCAGGTTCGCCGCATCGGCCTGCACGGCCGAGTAGAGCAGCCCGCATGCCTCGGCGGTCGTCTGGTCTCCGGTTGCGCCGGGGTCGGAGCTCGCGCTCGGGAAGGGTTCGACTGTACCGCCGGTGCCCTCACCAAAGCCGGGGTCGGTGGCTATCTTGTTGCCCGCGAAGGCGAAGATCACCATCAGCGCGATGATGGTGATGATGCCGGCCAGGATGCCGAGGTAGCCGAGGATGAGGCCTGCGATCGCGAGCCCACGGCCCTTCTCCTGGGTGCGCTTGATCTGGCGGAGCGCGATGTGGCCGGTGATGACCGCGACAAGTGAGACGAAGAACGCTGTGACGAGCGAGACGATCGCCAGCACGTTGTACTTGTCGGGCCCGGCGGGTGCGGCGTACCCGGGCTGCGGTGCGGAACCGGCGCCGGGTGCCGCGTACGGCGGCACGTCGCCGGAGGGCGGTGGTGGCGTGGGGGGAATGTTCGACATGGGACTCCTCGTGACGTTTACCCGTCCAACTCTGGCATGAGCTGGGCCCTGGCGCAGGCATCCGACCTGTTTCTCCCTCGTTCGCGTGCCAGCCCCGGAAAGGCCCCACCCATCGCTTCGGGGGTCTGCGACGAATACCGCATGCCTGTGCAAGCCCCTCTGCACGCGCTCGGGCAAGGAGCAGAATGACGAGGGAACCGAAGGAGAAGCATGACGTCGACGTCGACGCAGGATGCGCAGCCGGGTGGAGGAGATCCGTCCAGCCTGTGGGCGCTGCTCTCCGACGACCCTGAGGCGGCGGCGGCCCTCGCGGCGGCCTACGGCGGCAGGCACGACGTTCTCGATGCACAGTGGTGGAGCGAGTATCCCCTGGCACCGACACCCGGCGGGCGACCCGATCCGGCGGCGGACCTTTCGCGGTTGAAGGCGCAGGCGTACTCGCGCGTCGCCGACGAGGCTGCAGTGGAGGAACTCTTCGCCCTCGAGGCCGCGCTCCGCTCCGATGCCGACTCGCTGACGCAGGCGGTTCTGGATGCCCGGGCAGCCCTCGACGCGGCTGAGATGCGTCGAGCGACAGCAATTCGCGCCGTCTCGGAGGGTGAACATGTGCCGGGCGACGATGCGGAGTGGCCCGCCCGTGGCGTGGACGCCGCCGGCGACCGGCGCGTGCCTCGCCAGACGGGAGCCGCGACCGGCGATCCCGACGCGCGCCCGGATGATGACGCCTCACCCCCTCAGCGCCGTGACCCGAACCCCGTCTCCGCCGAGGCCTGGCGCCGCCGCTCGCTCGTCTGGATGGCCACCTCCATCGCGGCAGGGCTCCTGCTGCTCGTGGCCGTCGGGCTGGTCGTAGCAACGCAGCTCGGTTCCGGGCCGTTCCTGGCAGCGGGGGCGGGATCCGCGGCACCCGCCACGGGAACTGCCAGCGCGGCCTCGGCCTCGCTGCCGGAGGGCCTGACCATCTTCGAGGATCCGACGCTCGCCCCGAGCATCCCGCCGCAGAACATCGACCCCTACTACAAGCCGGAGTCGTTGCGACTGCTCGGCGTGGCCGACTCCGAGCTGACGGTCTATGCCGTCGAGAACCGCACCGACCAGCCGTGTCTTCTCGCGGTGTACGTCGACGGCACGCAGAGCGCAACCTGCGTCACGAAGCAGGAGTTCGCCGCGATGGGCATCGAACTCCGCATCACCAGCCTGCACATTCCACCGGCGGGTGCGACGGCCTCGACGTCGGCCCCAGCCGGGGATGTCGTGTTCTGGAACGCCGACGGCTCGTTCGGCGTCACCTCGACGCACTCCCTCCGGCCGGCCACGAACGCCCAGACCCCCACGCCGTCGCCCACCGCTCCTTAGGCTGTCGCCCGGCATCCGTAGACTTGGGTTGTGCCAGTGAACCCAGACCTTCAGGGGCGCGTCTTCGAGAAGACCGCCCCCTACCTCGTCGGGCGGGAGAAGATCCGCGAGTTCGCTGCGGCCGTCTTCTCCCAGAGCCCGCTCAACTTCGATGTGGAGGCTGCCGTCGCCGCCGGCTACCCCGATCTCGTCGCCCCGCCGACCTTCGGTGTGGTCATCCAGGAGGGCACCCTCGCGCAGCTGCTGGCAGATCCCACCGCCGGCATCGACTTCTCGCGCGTCGTGCACGGCGACCAGCGCTTCACCTCCACGCGGCCGATCGTCGCGGGCGACGAGCTCACTGCCACGCTCACCGTGGCGAGTGTCAAGCAGCTGGGCGGTCACTCGATGGTGACGAGCGAGTCATCGATCGTGGATGCGACCGGGGCCCACGTGGTCACCGCCATCTCGACCCTCGTGGTGCGGGGTGACGAATGAGCGCCGACAGCAGCACCTCCGCGCACGGCACCCCCGCCGCCAGCGCCCCCGACTTCGCCGGCCTGGCCGTCGGCGATGTCGTCGCCGAGCGCTCCTTCACTCTCACCCGCGACTCGCTCGTGCGCTACGCGGGTGCTTCCGGCGACTTCAACCCGATCCACTACCGGGACGACGTCGCCGTCTCCGTCGGGCTCGACGGAGTGCTCGCGCACGGGATGCTCACCATGGGACTTGCCGTGCAGCCGGTGCTCGACTGGCTCGGCGACCCCTCCCTCGTCGACGACTACCAGGTGCGGTTCACCCGCCCGGTGTTCGTCGGCCCCGAGACCGGCGCGCTCCTGGAGGTGAGCGCCACGGTCGGCCAGCTCGACGCTGCTGCCGGAACGGCGCGGATCGACCTCACCGCGACGGGCAACGCTCAGACGGTGCTGGGCAAGGCGCAGGTGCGTGTGCACAGCCCCGCCCCAGCCACCCCGAGCGCCTCAGCCCTCTCGGCTGCCACAGCCACTCCGGCCGCCTCCGCATGATCGAACGGCCGGGCCCCGCCCTGCTCGCCCCGCTCACGACCCTTCGCGTCGGCGGGCCCGCCTCCCGGCTCGTGACCGTCGTCGACGCGCGCGAACTCATCGAGGTGTGCCTGTCGGTCTGGGCCGAGGAAGAGCCGTGGATGGTGCTCGGCGGAGGCTCGAACGTGGTGGTCTCCGATGACGGGTTCGAGGGAACGGTCATCCACATCGCCTCCCGAGGAATCGAGCAGCTCGACAGCGGGGTGGATGACGCGCCCGGCACCGTGCGGGTGCGCGTGCAGGCGGGCGAACCGTGGGACGACCTCGTCGGCTACACCGTGGCGAACGGTCTCAGCGGCATCGAGGCTCTGTCGGGCATCCCGGGGTCGTCGGGCGCGTCGCCGGTGCAGAACATCGGGGCGTACGGACAGGAGGTCGCGTCGGTACTGGTCGGCGTGGAGTTCCTCGACGCCGAGACCGGCGAGCTGCTGTGGCTGGCCACGGAGCAGCTGGGATTCGGGTATCGCACCTCGGTTCTGAAGCGCGCGCGGCGCGGCGTGGTGGTGTCGCTCGAACTGCGTCTCGGCCGGGCCGGATCCGACGCCCTGGCCCTCGGCGCACCGATCGAGTACGACCAGCTCGCGAACGCCCTCGGCGTGAAGCTCGGCGACCGGGTGGCCCTCGGGGCGGTGCGCGAGGCGGTGCTGCGGCTGCGCGCCTCGAAGGGGATGGTGCTCGACCCCGCCGATCCCGATTCGGTGAGCGCCGGCTCGTTCTTCACCAACCCGATCGTGACCGAGCAGTTCGCGCGGACGATCCCGCCGGAGGCACCCCGCTGGCTCACCGAGCAGCCGGCCACGGATGACTCGCCCGAGGTCTACGAGGTGAAGCTCAGTGCGGCGTGGCTGATCGAGCACGCCGGGCTCGGCCGGGGCTATTCGCTGCCCGGCTCCGATGCGGCCATCTCGGGCAAGCACACGCTGGCGCTCGTGAACCGCGGGGGAGCGACGGCCGCCGAGATTGCCGAGCTGGCGCGTTTCGTGCAGTGGCGGGTGCAGTCCGAGTTCGGTGTGAACCTCGCGCCCGAGCCGGTGTTCATCGGGTCGTTCGACTAGCCCGACTTCGCCTCGCCGCCGCAGCCCGCCCGCAGGCGGTACCTTCCCGGCCGCCGCCGCCCCCGCCGCCGCAGCCCGCCCGTGCGCAACTCAGGATATGCGCGGAGCCATGGACGACCCGGGCGCGGCGTCGCGCATTTCCTGAATTGTGCACGAGTGCGCGAGCCGGGTCAGAGCAACCCGAGCTCCATCGCCCGCGTCACGGCCCGGGTGCGATCGGTCACGCCGAGCTTCTCGAACACGTGGCCGAGGTGCGTCTTCACCGTGGCGTCGCCGATGAACAGCTCCTTCGCGATCTGCGGATTGCTCTGCCCGAGGGCGACGAGCCGCAGCACCTCGGATTCGCGTGCGCTGAGCCGCGGCGGTGGCGGGGCAACTTCACGCAGCCGCTCGCCCCGCACGCGCCGGACGAGCATCGACGCGATGCTCGGTGCGAGCACGGTCTGGCCCTGCGCGACCGAACGCACTCCGGCCAGGATCTCGTCCTGCGGCGCGGCCTTCACAAGGTAGCCGCTTGCCCCGGCCTCGACGGCCGCGAGGATATCGTCGTCGGTGTCGTACGTGGTCAGCACGAGCACGCGGATGCCCGTTCCCTCCGCCACGATCTGCGCCGTCGCCTCGGCACCGCCGATCCCGGGCATCCGCAGGTCCATGAGCACCAGGTCGGGGATGAGCTCACGAGCCAGCCGCACCGCTTCGAGCCCGTCGACGGCCTGCCCGACCACAACGATGTCGTCGGCCGAGTCGAGCAGCTGGGCGATTCCGGCGCGCACGATGGGATGATCGTCGGCCACCACCACGCGGATCACCGCCGCACCTGGGCGCTCAGGCTGGACGGCAGCGTCACCTGCAGTTGCACGCCGCCAGACGGGGCCGTTCCGACGGCTAGCGTGCCGCCGAGCAGCGACAGGCGCTGTTGCATGCCGGCCAGACCGAAACCCTCGCCCGGGGACCGGTCCGGTGCGATGCCGGTGCCGTTGTCCCCGATTCTCAGACAGACGACGCCGGTCGTGCCTGACGCCAGCCGCACCGTCACTTCCGTGGCCCCCGAGTGTTTCCGCACGTTCGCCAGCGCCTCCTGCGCCGAGCGCAGCAGCACCACCTCGACCTCGTTAGGTTCCGGCAGGTACCCCGACGTGTCGAGCATGATGCTCACTCCCGTCTCCCGGCTGAACCGGGCGATGACCCTGTCGAGCGCGGGAAGGAGGCCCCCGTTCACGTCGACGGGTGCACTCGCGGCCACCAGCGCCCGCGTCTCGACGAGGGCTTCGCGGGCGATGTCCTCGATCAGCTGGAGATCGTCGCTGATGACCGGCAGATCATCCGGAAGCGACAGGCGAGTGCGCTCGGCGACCATCACCAGGCCGGTCAGGCTCTGCGCGATGGTGTCGTGGATCTCGCCGGCCAGTCGTTCGCGCTCGCTCACGATGCCGCTGTCGCGGTTCAGGATGGCCAGCTCGGCCTGGGTCGCCCGAAGCTCGTCGAGCAGGCGGGTGTTCTCCTGCCCCTGGTGGAGCGCAAAGGTGAACCAGATGCCGAGGGCGAGGCTGAAGACGAGGGAGATGGCCTCGACGGCGACAGCCTGGCCGACGGCCGCTGCGGAGGTACCGGTGGAGACCAGGAAGCCGAGTGTCACCCCGACGGCGAGCACGATGTTGAGCAGGATCGCCCGCCGCGTCGGGTCGATGGAGAACCAGATGACGGGGAAGGTGATGGCCTGGAGCGTGGCCATCGACGGGTCGAATGCTGTGCCGACGGCGGTGCAGGCGATGGCGAGCAGAGGGAAGACCAGCGCCGCACGCGACGTCGAGCTCGCCCGGTCGGTGCGCACGTCGAGGCTCCGCCACCCGAACGCGGCGTAACCGATCGCCAGCACGGCGAGACAGCTCCAGGCCCCGACCGCGCCCCCCGGTGACTCCGCGGCGCCCGCGAGCACGATCAGGGCCAGCATGAGCACCGTCACCCCCACCGCGAGGTGCCACCAGCTGAACCGCGTCACGTCAGCTGTCCTTCCTGATCCAGCGGAATGTCAGTCGGCACACCACCAAGCCGGCCACCAACCACACGAGCAGGGCGATCGCGACGGAACCCAGATCCCAGACGCCGCCGGGTTCGACCGCGGCGAACGACTCGGGCAGGAACACCGCCCGCATACCCTGGCCCATCCACTTCAGCGGGAAGATGCCCGCCACGTTCTGCAGCCAGTCGGGCAGCAGCGAGAACTGCAGGTACACCCCGGAGATGAACTGCAGGATCAGGATCGGCGGAATGATCACCGCGGTGGCGCTCTTGCCGCTGCGGGGCAGGCGTGAGATCGCGATGCCGAGCACTGCCGAGGTGGCGATGCCGAGAACGTAGACCCAGGCGAACGTCATCCAGCTGCCGCCGTCGGTGGGCAGGGCCACGCCGAAGACGACACTCGCCACCAGAAGCAGCAGACCGATCTGCAGCACGCTGGTCACGAAGACCTGTCCCATCTTGCCGAAGAAGTAGGAGAGGACGGGCAGTGGGGTGCCGCCGAGGCGTTTGAGGGTGCCGTCGCTGCGTTCGTTCGCGATGTCCACGCCGAGGTTCTGCACGCCGGAGAGCAGGATGCCCGCGGCGATCATCCCCGGCAGGTAGGCCGCAGCCTGGCTGATGCCCCCCGTGCCGTCGGGGTTGGCGCCGACGTTTCCCATGCCCTGGAAGGCGACGGAGAAGATGGTGAGCATGATGACGGGAAAGAGGAAGGTGAAGAAGAGCGTGTCGGTCTGGCGGAAGTAGATGCGCGTCTCGTAGGCGATGCGGCTGGCGCCGAGCCGGAGCGTGCGGCCGACGCCGAATCCGGCGGCGGGGCTGCTCGGGCTGGGGTTGGTGCGGGTGAGGGCGGTCATGCGGGCACCTGTTCCTGTTCTCTTTCATAGCTGCTGACGAGTTCGAGGTAGATGTCCTCGAGGCTCGGCCTCACGATTTCGAGCGCGGCGGGTTCGCCGAGGCGCGCGAACAGGTCTGCGACGACGCGTCCGGGGTCTGGTGTGCGCTGCTCGCGCACCACGCCGTTCTCGCTCCAGCGCACAATGGGCACCCGCGCTTCATCCGGCCCCAGGGTGTGCACCGGGCCGATGTCCACGAGCTCACCGCCGGCCACCACCGCGGCCCTGTCGCTGAGCTGGGCTGCCTCATCGAGGTAGTGGGTGGTGAGCAGGATGGTCGTTCCGTCGCGCTTCAGGCCGCGGATGAGCTCCCAGAACGCCCGGCGGGCCTCCGGGTCGAAACCGGTGGTCGGTTCGTCCAGGAAGAGCAACTCCGGCCGGCCCACGACCCCGAGCGCGACATCCACACGCCTCCGTTGCCCGCCGGAGAGGTTCTTGATGCGGGTGCCGGCCTTCTGTTCCAGGCCGACGGCGGCGATCACCTCGTCGACGCTCCGCGGGTTCGGGTAGAGGTTCGCGAACTCGGTGAGCTGCTCCCGCACGGTGACGTTGCCGCTCTCGCCGGAGGACTGCAGCACGATCCCGAGCTTCGCCTTCCACTCCAGCCCGCCGTGCTGCGGATCGACGCCGAGCACCCTCGCCTCGCCTCCTGTGCGATCGCGGTAACCCTCGAGGATCTCGATCGTGGTGCTCTTGCCGGCGCCGTTCGGGCCGAGCAGGGCGAACGTCTCGCCGCGTGCGATGTCGAAGGTGACGCCCTTGAGGGCCGCGAAGGCGCCGTAGCTCTTCGTGAGCCCCTCGACGCTCACGGCGGTGTCTGCTGAAGTCATGTACCCATCGTCGCGTGCCCGCGCGCCGAGCGACAGTCTCCACCCTGACGACCCGGGGATCCCCCAACCGGAGGATGTCGGGCACAAAAGCGAGAGCTTATCGTGTCTCTGGCTTACACTGACTTCACTCTGTAAGAATCTGTCACTATTCGAATCGCGAATGAACCGAGGGGAAGAGCTGTTGCTGCCAGTACCTGAAGAACACATCCGCTTCCGCACAAACTATGCCAACGCGGCTCTGGCGCTCGCGCACGGTGACCCGGGTGACGACGCCCACCAGGATCTCGTGCAGGCTGTGGCCGCAGAGCACGTCTCTGCGGCCGAGGCCGTCGCGGTGACCTGCGAGCGATTCGGGCTTCGGCTCAGTACCGACCCCGGGCCGGTCGTCCGGTGCTGGGAGGACTATCTCATCGACGGTTCGACCGCTCTGCGGAGCCGGCTGGTCGATGACGACCACCCCCGGGGCATCGAAGACCCGGAGCTGTTCCGCACGGTGGAGCAGCAGCTGTCCCGGTTCCGGCTGGTCGAGCTGGCCATCGACCCCGTGCCTGCACCGCTCGACTACCGTTTCTTCAAGGCGGTGCACCGCCGTATCTTCCAGGATGTCTACACCTGGGCGGGCGAGCAGCGTGTCGGCCCCGAGACGGCGATGGTGCGCTTTGCTCCGGATGCCGTGAACTTCGCGCCCGGCGATCCGGCTGCCCCCGCGGTGAAGTACCAGTACTTCGCGGGCCCCGACATCTCCGAGGCGATCGAGATGCAGTTCGCGCTGTTGGTCGACCTGGCTGAGCGCCGGGACATGCCGCGCGAAGAGATGATCAGCCGCATGGGCGAACACGGTGGTGAGATGAACACCATCCACGCCTTCCGCGACGGCCACAGCCGCACGCTGTTCGTCTACGCGATGAGGTTCTTCGACACCGTCGGCTACCCCACCGACCCGGCCAACTTCCTGAAGGGCAACCCGCTCCGCGACCGCATCGTGCACGCGCGGTACCAGAACCAGGCCACGTCGTTGCTCGACGGCTACGAGGGCACCCTCGACGATGCCCTGAGCCAGGGCGACGGCCCGCAGCCAGCCCGCGTCACGAGCCGCTGAGCGAAGGGACCCGATGCGATCAGAACTGCAACGCCGGCTGGATGCGGCCGATGCCGCGCTCGCCTTTGTCAACGCCGGCCCCGGTGACGCGCGACATCGATCCCTCGTCGAAGGCGTCGCGGCTGAGCGAATTTCCACCGAGCAGGCCGTGTTGCACACAGTCGAGCAGCACGGTCTTCGTGTCGACTCCGGCCGGGCTCCGTCCATCCACTCCTTCGACGACTATCTGATCCCCGGCACGTTCGTTCTTCGCAATCGGTTGGTCGATGAGCTTCATCCCGACGGAATCGACGATCCAGAGCTGCTGTCCCTGCTCGACCGGCAGATCTCCCGGTTGCGAATAGTCGAGCTCGAGATCCGGCCGGTGCGCGGGCACTTCGACTACGAGCACCTCAAGCAGGTGCACCGCCGCATGTTCGGCGACATCTTCTTCTGGGCCGGTGAGGAGCGTATTGGCCCGGAGACCGCGATGATCAGGTTCGCGCCCGATGCCGTCAACCACGCGCCGGGCGATCCTGCCGCGCCGATGACGAAGTACAGCTACTTCAGCGGCCCCGAGATCGCCGAGGCTGCATCGGTTCAGTGCGCCCAGCTCAGTCATCTCGCGTCCCGCTCGGACCTCGGGCGCAAAAAGTTCTTCGACCTCGTCGCCGAGCACGGGGGCGAACTCAACGTCGTCCACCCCTTTCGGGATGGCAACCTCCGAGCGCTCTGGCAGTACGCTGCGCAGCTGGAGGAGCGGGCCGGCTATCCGATCGACACGGCGGGTTTCCTGAAGGAGACCCGTGCGCACGCCTTCGCCATGCACTCGGCGTTCCACTTCCAGGCCACCAACGACAACGACGTGATGTTCCGCCTGATGGAGGGAGGGCTCCCGCAGACCCAGACGGCCAGGACCCCTCCGCCCGGCTAGGCAGAGAAGAGGCGCTGCATCCGCGCCACACCCTCCGCCAGTGCGTCATCGCCGAGCGCGTACGACATGCGGATGTAGCCGCTCGGGCCGAACGCCTCGCCCGGGATCACGGCGACCTCGGCCTGCTCGAGGATGAGGTCGGCCAGCTCGAGCGAGGTCGTCGGCGTGACGCCACCCCACGTTCGGTTCAGCAGCCCGCTCACGTCGGGGTAGACGTAGAACGCGCCCTCGGGCGTGGGTGCATGAAGGCCCGGGATCTGGTTCAGCCCGCTCACGATGGCCTTGCGCCGGCGGTCGAAGGCCTCGCGCATCGTGGCAACGGCGTCCTGAGGGCCCGTGAGCGCCGCGATCGCCGCTCGCTGCGAGATGTTCGACACGTTCGACGAGAGGTGCGACTGCAGGTTCGCGGCTGCCTTGATGGCATCGGCGGGGCCGACCAACCAGCCGACCCGCCATCCGGTCATCGCGTACGTCTTCGCGACACCGTTCACGAGGATGGTGCGGTCGGCGAGAGCCGGCACTGCCTCGACGATGGACTGGGCGACGACGCCGTCGTAGGTGAGGTTCTGGTAGATCTCGTCAGAGATCACCCAGATGCCGTTCGCCTCGGCCCACTCGCCGATCTCCCGGGTCTGGGCGGGGGAGTACACCGCTCCCGTCGGGTTCGACGGCGAGACGAAGAGCAGCACCTTCGTGCGGTCGGTGCGGGCGGCTTCGAGCTGGTCGACGGTGACGAGGTAGCCCTGGTCGCTGCCCGCGAAGACCTCGACGGTGACGCCGCCGGCGAGCGCGATGGCCTCCGGGTAGGTGGTCCAGTAGGGAGTCGGCACCAGGACTTCGTCGCCCGGGTCGAGCAGGGTGGCGAACGACTGGTACACCGCCTGCTTCCCGCCGTTGGTCACGATGATCTGCGAAGGCGAGACCTCGAGACCGCTGTCGCGGAGCGTCTTGGCGGCGATGGCCTCGCGGAGCTCCGGCAGGCCGACCGCAGGCGTGTAGCGGTGGTTCTTCGGGTCGCGCGCCGCGGCGACCGCCGCTTCCACGATGAAGTCCGGCGTCGCGAAGTCGGGCTCGCCGGCCGCGAAGCTGATGACCGGTCGGCCCGCTGCCTGCAGGGCCTTGGCCTTGGCGTCGACCTTGAGGGTCGCAGATTCGGCGATGGACGAGATGCGGTGCGAGATGCGGGTACGTTCGGTCACCCGGCAAGCCTACCGATCTGAGCCTCGCGTCACTGGATCTTGGAGCCTTCGTCCAGCCGGTGCCACATGCGGTTGTGGTACACCAACGGATGCGCCTGGGCGGCATCCGCCTCGGCGGCACCGGGATCGGGTGCGAACGTCTCGAGAGCTTGCACGGCGACGACGGTCGAACCGCCGGCCTCCATTTTGTTGACGATCCGCCCGCGGATCCAGGCATGCGCCGCAGGAAAATACGGCTCGCCGGTCGGCAACCGCTTCCAGATGCTGGTGTCTGCGAACCGGTCGATTCCGCTGGTGGCACCGAGTTTGGCGATGTCGAGCTGGTCGGCTCCGAGGAGGTGCACCACGACGGTGTCGGCGCGGCGGATGGTCGGGGTGCTCGATGACAGCTCAGAGATCGAGAACACCAGCAGGGGAGGCTCGACGCTCACCGAGAACACCGAGGTCGCAGTCAGGGCGACCGGGCCGTCGCCCGCGTCAGCGGTGATCACTGCTACACCGGCCGGGTGGTTGCGGAAGGCGGCCTTGAACTGGTCGGGCGTGACCGTCTCTGAGCTCGGGTGCGCCACAATGTTGTTCTCGTGAAGCACAGCGTGCTCGGGCGCGGAGGTCTTCTGCGAGTCAGTCACTTCTTGCGGATCGGTCACAGAGAAAGCCTACGTCCGCCGATGTTGCACGAGCGCCTCGGGCGTCACGCAAGGTCATCCCTGTCAGACGACGAGCAGGATCTTGCCGATGTGGGTGGAGCCCTCCATGAGGCGATGCGCTGCCGCCGCCTCGGAGAGCGGGAACCGCTCGGCCACCACGGGCTTCACCCGGCCGTCGGCGACCAGCGGCCAGACGTTGTCCCGCACGCTGTCGACGATCGCAGCCTTACCGGCGGCCGAGCGACCGCGGAGGCTGGTCGCATGGATGGCGCCCCGCTTCATCATCAGTCGGCCGAAGTCGAGCGATCCGGTCTCCTGGCTGAGGTTGCCGATGTTCACGATGTGGCCGTCCATCGCCAGCACGCTGATGTTCTTCCCGAGGTAGGAACCGCCGATCGAGTCGAGGATCACGTGCGCGGCGATGCCCTCCGCCTTCATCCGCTCGGCGAAGTCCTCCTCCCGGTAGTTGATCAGGATGTCTGCGCCGAGCGCCTCGCAGGCGGCGAGTTTGTCTGCCGAACCTGCCGTCACCACGACGCGGGCACCGCGCGCCTTCGCGATCTGGATGGCCATCGTGCCTATTCCGCTCGAACCGCCGTGCACGAGGAGGGTCTCGCCCGCCCGGAGGTCGCCGAGGAGGAAGACGTTCGACCAGACGGTCGAGGCGACTTCGACGAGGGCCGCGCCGTCGACGAGGTCGATGTTCGGAGGCAGGACCAGAACCTGCCCGACCGGCACGCTCACCCGTTCGGCGTACCCGCCGCCGGAGAGCAGAGCGGCGACGCGATCCCCGACCCGGAGGCCCGTCACTCCCTCTCCGAGCTGCAGAACGAGCCCGGAGACCTCGAGGCCCGGCCACTCGGGTGCGCCAGCGGGAGGAGGGTAGTGGCCCTCGCGCTGGCTCACGTCTGCCCGGTTCACCCCCGCCGCCACGACCCCCACCAGCACCTCCCCGGCCTGCGCGACGGGCTCGTCGACATCGGCGAGCTCCAGTACGGATGCATCTCCCGGCTCACGGATGATCACGGCCTTCATGCGTTCGAACCCATCATGCTCACCAACCTAGACCGCTCTTTGCGGTCCATCTGGATCTGACCTACACTGGGTTGAGGTAGTTGAAATCTGCCATACTTTTTCATGCCCATTTTCGTTGTCTCCACGAGGTGAAGACGGGCGGAGAAGTGCGAGGGTTTCGCTCATAGGGTGGTGGCTCAATTGGTAGAGCAGCGGTCTCCAAAACCGCAGGTTGCAGGTTCGAGTCCTGTCCGCCCTGCAAATCGGAGTCGGCGGTTGCCTGCTCCGATCGCTTGTGAAAGGTACTGACGGTGGCACGAAAGATAGTCGACGAACCCAGCGAGGCAGTCGTCGAGCGCGCCAAGAGCGACAGGGCTGCCAGGCGCAACCCGTTCTCACGAATCGTGCTTTTCATCAGGCAGGTCATCGCAGAACTCAAGAAGGTCGTCACACCGACCCGCAAAGAACTGATCAGCTACACGCTGGTCGTGCTCGTCTTCGTCGTCATCATGATGGCGCTCGTCTCGGGTCTCGACTTCCTGTTCAGCTGGGCTGCTGTCTTTGTGTTCGGCGACGCGGGAACCAGTCCTCTGGGTCTGTAGGTCTCCGCACCTGCGGTTCTTTCTCCCCGACTCGCCTCCGATCACGCTAAAGAAACGGAACGTATTCCAGTGCCAAAGTCACACCGCGACGACCTCGACCTCGGGGCTGCCGAAGAGCAGTCGAGTGAGGTTGAAGAGGCTCAAGAGGGCGACCACATCGAGATCGAGTCGCCCAGCGACCTCGATGCACTGTTGCGCGCCATCGACGGTGGATCGGATGACGAACACGTGATCGACACGAACGGCGACGGCGAGACGGTCGACGTGGATGACGCCGAGGCCGACGCCGAAGTGAACGAGGCGCTCGCCTCCGACGACGCCGACGACACCGAGGCGGCCCTCGAGGCGATCGAAGACGAAGAGGAGATCGACGGCGCCCTCACCGACGCCGAGGACGACGACTTCGTCTCCGATGCCGTGGTCTCTGCCGACAGCGAGGGCGACCTCGAACTCGACGCCGAGCTGGATGCTGACGCAGAGGCTGCTCCGGCGGCCGATGCCGCGGACGCCGACGCTACCGATGCCGACACAGAGGAAGTCGAGCCCGAAGAGGTCGACCCCTACGACGCCTTCCGGGCGGAACTCCGCTTCCTGCCGGGCAAATGGTACGTCATCCACTCCTACGCCGGCTTCGAGAAGCGCGTCAAGCAGAACATCGAGAGCCGCAAGTCGTCGATGGGCATGGAGGACTACGTCTACCAGGTCGAGGTCCCGATGGAAGATGTCGTCGAGATCAAGAACGGCCAGCGCAAGCTGGTCACCCGCGTGCGCATCCCCGGCTACGTGCTGGTGCGCATGGACCTCAACGAGGACAGCTGGTCGGTCGTCCGCCACACCCCCGGTGTCACGGGCTTCGTAGGCAACTCCCACAACCCGACGCCGCTCCGTTTCGAGGAGGCCTTCAACATGCTGAAGAGCCTCGTCGAGATCGTCGAGACCCCCGCGGCCAAGACCGGCGGAGCAAAGGGCGGCAAGGCCGTCTCGCGTTCCATCCCCGCAGAGATCGACTTCGAGATCGGCGAGACCATCACGATCAAGGAGGGCTCGTTCGCGGGCCTGCCCGGTTCGATCAGCGAGATCAAGCCCGAGAGCGGCAAGCTCACGGTGCTCGTCTCCCTCTTCGAGCGCGAGACGCCGGTCGAGCTCAGCTTCGACCAGGTCACCAAGCTCTAGCCACCGGCTGTTTGCGAAAGGGCCCATCGGCTGAACGGTGGGCCCTTTCGTGTTGCTCTGCCAGGAATCCTGAGCAGGATGCTCGGCTGATCCGATCCGCGACCTGTTTCACCTCTTCGACGGGGCCCCGAGCCTCTCGAACTCGACCTCACGCTCGGCGCACGCGTGTGCGTCGTCTGTTGTACGCCCATTAGCAGGCGCCACCGACCGGCAGGTAGCACGAGGGGAACAGGTGTTTCGCCCCGCCGCCGAGTCTGACTGGCCCCAAAGGCACGCTCCGAGACACCTTTGAGGACTTTGCAGGGCCGGTCGTTGACGTGTCCGGCGAAGGTATCGAGGTCCGCCGGTGTGAAGTGTCGGAGGTCTGAGCCTCTGGCGAGGTATCCGCGGAGGAGCCGGCTGGTGTTCTCGTTGGTGCCGCGATGCCAGAGACTGGTGAGCTGTGGACCTGAATGCCCTGGCTGCAGCCTGCGCCGAGATTGGCCCTCACGACGCCCTCGTTTTCGCCGAACCGCTGAACGTCACCGGCGGCGTCGGCAGCCACGCGAATGCGCTCGCGGAATCTGATCGCGCCTCCCGCCTCGACGGTGAGTTCACCGCTGTCGACAAGCGACACCAGCTCGGCCAGGCGCTCGCGGTTCGGCAGCACGAAGACGGTGGCCGCCCGCACGCCACGGCTGTCGTCGCCCGGAGTCGCCATGAACGCGGTGGTGCTGACCACGGCGCCGCCATCGCGAACGAGCGCGACGAACGAGGCGAATTGCTCCGGATCGATCGGGGCGAGGTTGAGCAGAACGTCGACCTGCTCGCCGACGGCACTTCGAAGGTCGGTGGTGGTGTGGTCGATGATCTCATCGGCACCCGCCGCGCGAACCGCGTCGATGCTGCGCGGGCTCGCCGTCGCCACGACGTGCACGCCCGCACGCTTGGCGAGCTGGATCGCGTACTTACCCACCACGCCGCCCGCCCCGACGATGAGCACACGCTGCCCCGCCTCGAGGTGCCCCTCGTCGAAGAGCGCCTGCCAAGCGGTCAACGCCACCGAAGGCAGCGCCGCCGCGTCGGCGAGCGGGATGCTCGTCGGGGCCATCACGACCGAATCCGCCGGGGCGACCACGTACTCTGCCGCTCCGCCGTCGCGCTCCATGGGCAGGAAGCCGATCACGTCGTCGCCCACCGCGACGCCGTCGACTCCCTCGCCGACCGCGTCGATGGTGCCCGAGACGTCGTAGCCGGGCACGTGCGGCAGCACGACCGGGATCGGCAGGAACCCGCCCCGCATACCGTTGTCAGCCGCATTGAATGCCGACGCCGCAACGCGGATCCGCACCTCGCCGGCCGCCGGTGTCGGCTGCTCGATCTCCTCGTACTTCAGCACCTCGGGGCCGCCCACTTCGTGGAAACGTACTGCCTTCATGATCTGTCCCTTCGTCATTTGCTTCGAGTTCGAAGCAGTAATTCGAATGTAGCACTGCTTCGAACTCGAAGCAACAAGGAAGATGGGAGTCATGACCGAGACGCCCACGTCCCTGACGCCCGCACAGCTCGGGGCGTACTTCGCCTTCACCGAGGTGAGCAGCCTGGTGCGCCACTCCGTCGAGAAACAGCTGCGCAGCGCCGGCGATCTCAGCTACGTGCAGTTCCAGCTGCTCGCGCGCCTGGGCGACGCTCCCGACGGCCGACTGCGCATGACCGATCTCGCCGACGGCGTGGTCTACAGCCGCAGCGGCCTGACCTACCAGGCGCAACTCCTCGAGCAACGCGGGCTCGTCACGCGGATGCCCTCGCCCGACGATGAACGCAGCACCGTCGTCGCCCTCTCCGATGCCGGTCGTGCAGTTCTCGCCGCCGTCTTCCCCGGCCACATTGCTACCGTTCACCAGTTGCTCTTCGCCGCACTCTCCGACCACGACGTCGACGAGCTCGCGCGCATCCTGGGTCAGGCGGCCGACCGCCTACGCGCGACTCCGCCGCGCTCGGCGACGCCCCGGCAGCGCAAGAACCCCTGAGTACTGGGGCAACCAGACGCGGGCCAGGCGTGCGCCGAACGCGGGCGCCCTTGGCTCACTGGCGTAGCGCCGCGATACTGGACTCATGGAACCCGAAAAGGAAAAAGAAGCGGTCGGCAAAGTCGCGGAACGCCTCGCGGAGAAGTTCCCCGACGTATCTCCAGAACACATCGACGACGTCGTGCAGAGCGAGTACGAGGCCCTCGCCGAAGCACCCGTGCGCGACTACATCCCCGTTCTCGTCGAGCACTAGGCCCGCGAGGACCTCACCCGGGAGTCGCGCGATACGGGCGACGCCCCCGCCTAGCGTCGCGTGGGGGTGTTGGTCGTCCAACCTGTTCTCCGCCGAAGGCCCTTTGCAACACGATCAAGCCTCTCGTAACCCTAGGATTGCGAGGCGTCTCATCGGCCCGAAAGTTGTACCTCTTATATAGGGACGTTTTTCGCCAAGTTCCGGGACCGCGCTGACACGCCCAGATTCTCGCAGCTATGTGTTTCAACCTCGGTCTAGGATCGGTGAAGCGAAGTACGGTTGCGGGACATGGGGGGAGTGGTCATGGGCAGGCTGATTGGGTATGCGCGGGTGTCGACGAAGAATCAGGACACCGACCGGCAAGAACAAGATCTCCTCGCGTCCGGGGTGCGACGGGATGATCTGTACGTCGATCATGGGGTGAGTGGTGCCAGGGCGAGCCGGCCCCAGTTCGACCGGGCGGTGGACGCTTTGCATGATGGTGACACCCTGGTTGTGACGACGCTTGATCGTTTGGGCCGGTCGACGCAGAACATGCTGGCGTTGCCGGACATGCTTCGGGGGAGAGGCGCGGGCCTTCGGGTGCTGAACCTAGGGGGTGGGAATGTGGACACGGGGACGCCGATGGGGTCAATGGTGTTCACCGTCATGGCAGCCCTGGCTCAGATGGAGCTCGACATCAAACGGGAACGCATCACCGATAGTGTGACCAAACGACGCGCTGCAGGAAAAGATCTCGGCGGCAGGAGGCAGCAGTTCACGGACAGCCAGATCCTGAACGCCCGGCGCCTTATTGATGGTGGGGAGCCGGCGGCGCAGGTGGCCCGGGATATGGGGATGTCCAGGGCGACGTTGTATCGGCGGATCGGGACGTCACCGCAATGAGAGCACCACACTCCGATGAGCAGTTGCCTGCGTATGTCGGCCGAAAGCAGGCCGCGGGAACCCGGCGTGGGGTCTGCCCAGGGTTTGATTGTCACCTTGACGTGCCCATGGTTTGGTTTCTCGGATTGGTATGAGGATCGGGCCAGTGTCACCGTCACGCAGGTACCACAGCGCATCCGTCAGCACTGGCCTCTTCGCGAGAGTACTCGATGCGCGCTCGACAAAGATCTTGCGAACGCCGCTGACGTTATATGGATAGCGAACGTCTACGTTGCAGATAGGGAACGGCTTCGGGCACTTCACCGCGGCGGCCATCCGATTCGCGCGAGCAGCCGGTGTACGCCACCTCATCTACACATCTGTTTTGCAGGCGCCGAGCAGTCGGCTGGAAATCGCCGGCGACCACAAAGCCACGGAAGAAGTCATCTCTCAGTCTGGAATCGCAGCGACCATTCTGCGAAACGGCTGGTACACGGAGAATCAACGGCTGGACTTCGACAGCGCGCGTGAACGTGGCGTCATCGCAAACAGCATCGGCAGGGGCCGGATCGCATCCGCACCACGCCGGGAGTACGGCGAAGCGAGTACTGTCGTGGTCGGCACCCCCGGCCACGAGCGCCAAATGTATGAACTGTCCGGAGATTCTGTCTGGTCCTTTCCGGAGTTCGCCAACACCGCAAGTGAAGTCCTCAAGCGGCCGGTCCGTTACGACGTCTTGACAGGCACCCTGCAAGGCGACCAGTTGACCGCTGCGGGGCTCCCTGAAAAACCGCTGATCTTTTCGTCCGCGAGTACGCAAATATGGCCGAAGGTGCGCTCAACCTGACGACCGGCGATCTTGCCCGCATTATCGGGCATCCAACCGAATCCATCGTCGACACCTTTCGCACCTGGCAGGGATCGTAACGAAAACGTTACAAGCCCACCATTGGCGTTGCGGACCCAATGTGCGGCGATCTCGAACAATCGGGCAACCCTGTCGAGCATATTCGGGCTCACGAGTAACGGGTTGGGTTGGAACAGTGGCCAGAGGCAGTGGATTCTGATGTGATCGGCCCCAAGCCAGCAATAGCCGTCAGGTCGGCCACGATCGCTTCGTCGTTCCAATTAGCCCTCGTGTATCACCAGCCCGTGCCCGGAACGTAGTTGACTCGGAATCGAGGCGTGTGGTGCATGTTTGTCGCCTCACGCGTGTATCGAAGCGACGCCGGACTGTGCGCCATGCAGGATGCGGCTCGCGCGCCGCGCATGCTCGTCGTATGCCGCTTCGAACAGCTCTTTCGAACGCTCGGCTCCGACGACCGCCTCACCTGTCAGCACGGGCGGCAGTTTTCCTTCTGCCCCGAGCAGCGCCGCGGTTTGCACTTTGATCTCGTTGACGATGGCCACGTAGAGCAAAGTCGAGACCGGGCCGACCGGCGACTCAGCGCCCTCGATCGAAACGAGCGCGTCGCCGTTCGGCACGTCGAGATCGATCACCAGATCGGCGTGGCGCGCCATCGAACCACCGGCAGCGACCGACGTGACTGCGATCGTCTTGAGCCCGCGCGTCTTGGCGCCGAGCAGCATCTCGACGGGCATCGCGTTCGAGCCGCTCACGCTGAAACCTAAGTACACGTCGTTCGGGCCGAAGTTGTAGTTCGCGAGCACCGTTTCGGCCATGCCGGAGACGCGTTCGATGAACATCGCCTGGCGTTGACCGTTGCTGCCGACGATCTGGGTGTGGAAGCTCGTCGACAGCTCGACCATCGGGTTGAAGCCGGGGAAGGATGCGTAGCGCGGGAACATCTCTTCAACCGGAATGCGGGAATGCCCCGACCCGAAGAGGTGCACCATTCCGTCAGACCCGATTGCTTCGGCGCTCCACGCAGCCGCCTCTGCAATCGCATCCGCTTGGCTGCTCTGAAGCTTGTGCAGTGCCTCGATGGCACGTTCGAGCCACAGTCCTTGGTAGTTCGTCATGAATCTCCTCTGATACCGCTGGGTCGTCATTTTGTTATACTGGTTGTATAGACAAGAACTTGTATAGTCAACCACCGCTTGCCTGAGCAAAGCAAGCTGGCTTCGAGAGAAAGGCTCTTGCGTGGCCTCTGAGATGCCCCGGTACCAGGCGATCGAAGCGTGGCTGACGGAACAGTGCACGATCTTGCCGCCCGGTTCATTGCTGCCATCAGAGCCTGAACTTGCCGCCCGGTTCAACGTGAGTCGCATGACCGCCCGCCAAGCCGCCCAGAACATGGCGCGACGAGGCCTGGTCGAACGACGACAGGGCACGGGAACCTTCGTCGCCACGCCCGCGCTGCACCGCCGTGACGGGGTCCTTCTTTCGTTCACCGAAGACATGCGGCGGCGTGGAATGACGACGACGTCAAAGGTTCTAAACGGGGAAGTGACGACGTCGCCACAAGACGCTGTGTCGCTCGGGCTCCACTCAACCGATCGGATCGTTCGGCTTGAGCGAGTGCGCTTTGCGAACGGAGTGCCGCTTGCTATTGAACTTGTGAGCCTGCCGGGCAAATTCGCCAAAGTACTCGAATTCGACCTGGAGAACGGTTCGCTGCACGCCGCTCTCAGAGAGCTCGGTCGTGCCATTTCGCACTCCCGCGGGCACGTGACCGCACGACTCGCGAGCGTCGCAGAGTGCCGGACCCTGGAGTTGAGTGCGCCAGCTCCGCTGCTCGTGGAGTCACGCACGGTCTACGACGACCGCGAGCATCCAATCGAGCACACCGAGACGTCGTACGTCGCCGCGCGGTGGGTCATCGACACGGGAATCTATGCGATAGACCCTCCCACGAGCTGAAGCGCGGCGGCCGCGCGTTCGCTTTGCGTTTCACCCAGTACGGGATCACTCAGCAGCGAGCCGAGCCCAACGGCAACGCAGCCGGCGTCGAGCAACTCACCAGCGTCAGTGGCAGACACACCACCGGTGGCCATCAACGCCAGTTCGGGCATCGGTGCAAGCAGGTCGCGGATGAACGCAGCACCGCCGAGCCGGGCAATCGGGAAGACCTTGATGAGGCGAGCCCCAGACGCTCTGGCAGCGAACGCCTCCGACGGAGTCGCGACTCCCGGAACGCACTCGAGTGTCAGCGCTCTGCCGAGCTGAACGAACCAGTCGGGCGCTACCGGCGAAACCAGAAATCCGGCACCGACATCGGCGGCCGCGCGCGCCTGGTCGGGCGACAGAACCGTTCCCGCCCCGACGCAGAGTCGGTCATCCTGGGCCAGCTCAGCGATCAGACCCTCTGCGTCTGGCACCGTCAGGGTGACTTCGAGTACGCGATAGCCAGCCTCGACGAGAAGTTCACACTGCGCCTGAGCCAATGCACGCGTGGGGGTGCGGATGACCGGAACGACCTTCTGCCTGGTGATGAGTTCGATCGCGTTGTGACGTGTCGCTGTCACGGGTACTCCCTGGCGGTTCGGCTTGGTGTGGGGGCGCACTTCCACGTCAAAGCCCGTGCTGCATTACCACCCATGACAGCAGAAATCTGGCTTACATCGAGCCCCAACTCAGTCAGGATGAGCGGCAATTCGGTCGCCAACCATGCAAGACCTGGCTCTCCGCCCAGTGAACGCCAGAGGGACCGACGCGCGCCGTCGGTCCCGACAACAACCTGGGACCCGAACCCCTCTGTTACGAGCGCGCAGATGGCTTGGGCGGTCAAACTCGCGACCCCTTTGTCGGCCTGACGCAAGGATTGATCGCATTCCAGCACAGCTCCGGTCGACGCAATGTCACGCAAGTGCGACAGATCGGCGATCTTGTCTACGTGGCTCAGGATGATCTGCGACCCAGCCACTCCCCATCCATTCAACAGTTCCACCTGAGCAATGGCACCAGTGCCACCCTCGCAGTGCGTGATGATCGGCGCGCCGGTGACGACGCTGGCCTGAGCGGCCGCTTCGAGGTTACGACGGTCCCGGGCATCCGGATGCTCTCCACTCGTGGCGACCTTGATGACGCCCGCCCGGTGATCGGTGCGCTCAATGACGGGCGAGGCGTAGTCGAAGAGATCGATTCCCTCGGTCAGATCCGCCACGAAAAGCTCGGCGAGCGCATCGACGCTCACCCGATTCGACCAGTGCAGGGGCCCGTAGTAGCGATCGTGGTGCAGCCCGGTGGCTGCGACGATCGCTACCCCGGAGCGTGCGGAGATTCGGGCGAGACGGTCGATCACCCGGCCCGACGAGCAAGGCATTGCGTCGAGCATTAAACCAACCCCGCTGTGCCTGCACTCAGACAGTTCGGTGACCGCATCCTCTTCGTCGAAGAGGTGGATGTGCGGGAAGGCGGCAGCGATGAGTGGAGAGTCGATGATTACGTGCTCGTGCGCGTAGACCACGTCGAAATCGTCGGCGCTTGTGTCGCCGAGTACCGTTCGGATGAATCCTGCGGTCACCCGTACACGCTCCAGCCGGCGTCGATGTAGATAACTTGGCCCGTGACTGTTCGAGCGCGCATCAGCCACTCGCAGGCTTCGGCGACATCGTCTGGCTCAATGAAGCCATCGTCTGTGAGCGGCTGGCGGCTGCGCGCATACGCGGCGACAACGGGGTTCTGCTGGGCCCGCTCCGCCATCGGCGTGCGAGTGAGCCCGGGTGCCACCACGTTGACGGTGATTTGTTGACTGGCGTAGTGGGCTGCCGCCGACCGGGCGAGTCCTTCGATACCAGCCTTGATCGCTGCGTAGCCGTGGGTGACAAAGAGAGGGCTCGCCGGGTGGCGCGCTAGTGCACTGCCAATCAGTACGGCCGAGCGAAACTCCTGTTCTTCGGTAGCGGCACCCTGCCTGATGAACTCCCGAAGGGAGTTCATGGTGGTTGCCAGGTTAAGATCGATGTTGCGGTGCAACGAAGGGGTCATCAGCTCATCGATCGGGCCGTCGCCGAGCGACCTGGCACTACCACCGGCCACCGCAACGAGTCCATCGACCTCACCCATCGCCACTCGCGCTTCGTCGAAGGCGCGTTCCGTCTCGCCGTCGTCGCTGAGGTCGGCGATGGAGGCGGTCAGCCCGTCTGGCGGGTTCTGCAGCAGCGCCGTGTGGCCGGCCCGCCTCGAGATGACGTGCACGCGGAAGCCGCGATGCAGCAACAGTCGGGCCGTAGCATCCGAAATTCCGCCGGAGCCCGTCACTACGACTCCACGCACCCGTTCCAATGAGGCGTTCGGACGATCTTCACGAGTCATTTCAGTTGTCTTTCTTGGAAGCGCCGGCAGAGAGTGCATTCCGTTTCGGGGCGCGCAGCGCACGGGCCGAGCTAGTGTGAACAGTCAATTGATATGAACAGTCGGGTGGTGCAAGAGTCACAGAATTACGTCTCTCGACGCAAGAATCTCGCGAAGTGCCGTGCGATCCACTACACGAACACACACTCCCGAGCGACTGGCGAGCGCTGCGGCCGTACCCGCGGCCTGGCCCATGGCCATGCACTGTGCGATCGAGCGCACCGACGCGTGTGCATCGTGCGTGGCCGAGAGGCACCGCCCCGCGACTAGCAGGTTGTTGACGCTCACGGGAAGCAGCGTTCCGAACGGGATTCCATAGGTCGATCCGTCTGGTGCCGGCTGAGCGCCTACGTACTCCCAACGGGTGGTCGCCCCATTGCCGTGATCCTCGATCGGCGCACCGCACCGGCCGATGTCGTCTGAATGAGATCGGGCTTCAGCAAAATCTTCCCGGTCGAGTACGTATTCTCCGACCACGCGGCGGGTCTCGCGCACGCCGATTCGACTTGAGGAACTGATGAGATAACTGTCGGCATAGCCGTCGACCTCACCTTTGAGAAACCGCGCGTATTCCCACACCTGGCGACGACCCTCGGCTTCGGCCTTGCTGAGCTGCCAAGGGTCCGTGAGATCGCGCCCAGAAACCCGCGTCATGTTTGCGTGACGGATGCCGGGAACCGTCGTGATATGAATCGACCCCTCTTGGCGTGGGAGGTCATATGTTCCCTCCGCGACCGCCGTCGACATCAACTGGTGAAGCGCAGCTGTGCTTGCAGCTTCGTGCGCGACTCCCCCGACACGAAATGTCGCAGTCGCCGGTTGCAGGCGTGATGATTCCTCCGTGTTGCTGATCGTTGCTCCGGCGCGCCACGCGACTTCGGCTTCACCCGTTGCGTCAACGAAAACTGATGCGCTCACGAGGCGAGCGCCTGCCTTTGTTTCGACGATCACACCGACGAGATCGTTACCTTCGCAGACGACGGCTGTGACGAGGCCGTAGAGCAGCACGGTCACCCCTGAATCGTCAGTCAGTTCATCCCACACCACTTTCAGTGCCTCTGGTTCATAGGTGACCCCAGTTCCAGCGCCGTAGGTGTTGGGCCTCTCGAATGCGGAGTTGCGAGCGAAAAGCTCTGTGCAGACTTCCCAGCCGATTCCCCCGACCACGCGTTCTCCGTTGCCGCCGGGAGCATAGAAGCCGTAGAAGGTGTCGAGCACTCGCGTTCCGGTTCCGCCCAAGAATCCGCCGGACTCGACGAGCAGTGTGGATGCCCCTTCGCGGGCCGCCGCAATGGCCGCGGTCGTTCCGGCAGAGCCGCCGCCCAGAACGACGACATCGCCAGACCACAGCAGGGGCACGTCGTCGACCTCGTTGGGCGCATATCGTGTTCGTGGCATCATTGCGCTCCTCGCTTTCATTTTCAGTTTTTAGAATATTTATACTTTTGTCAAGCACAAACTCAGATAATTGCTTGAATTAATTGGGTTGACATTATCAGAATTATGAATATAGGATCGCATCGTTCGACGCCATCGGGATAGTCGAAAAGCACCTCATTCAGCAGTCACAGAAGGAGCAGCAGTGATAAGTCAAAGGAGACTTCGCCTCCCCGCGATCGGCGTAGCGGCCGTTGCAGCGGTAGCGATGATGACCGGTTGCAGTTCAGGAGGGAGCAGCTCAGATTCGGGCACGCCCGGTGGTCACTCTGACGCCGACTTGGTGGTCATGAGTGATTTCGCACCGAGTGATGTGCGTGGGCCCGCTTTTGCAACGGCACTCGCCGGGTTCACCGCGAAGACTGGCATCAAAGTCAAAACGGTATTCGCGGGTTCCACAGAGATCTTCCAGGCCTACGAAACAAGTGTTCTCGCCAAACAGGAGCCCGACGTACTGATCGTCAACCTGTACGACAAGGCCCTGACCTGGACCGATTCGGGTGCGACCCTTCCGGTTACCGACTACGTGAAGCAGTGGGGACTCGATAAGTCCATCAACCCGGCTGCACTCGCAGACTGGACAGACTCGCAGGGTCGCGTTCAAGCCCTGCCATACACCGGTTTCACGTGGCCGGTCTGGTACAACACAGCGACCCTTGCCAAGGCTGGCATCACGACCATCCCGAAGACCACCGATGATCTCATCGCGGCGGCAGCGAAACTTCGCGCTGTCGGCATTGCCCCGGTCGCCATCGGTGGCAGCGACTGGTCGGGCGAGAAGTTCCTGGAACAGATCATCCAAACCACGACGAAACCAGACGACACCAAGTCGCTGATGGCAAAGGGCGGCTACTGCGCTGACCCCGACGCGATGAAAGGTATCGACAACTTCGTCAAGATGCGCGACGCGGGTGTTTTCATCGACGACGCCCAAGGCCTGACCGCTGACAACATGTACGCCTCGTTCCTGCAAGGTCAGGCAGCCATCATGCCTGCTGGATCGTGGGCGTTCCCCCAGGCAACGGCCGACCAGATTCCGAACATCACGCTCGGTGGGTTCCCGCTCCCCGCCAACTCCACGTTCGACAAACCGGTCGCCTATCAAGGATTCACGGCCTCCGGGTTCTGGCTCACGGCGAATGGTTCCAAACGACTCGCTGACTGGAAGTCGTTCGTCGACTACATGTACCAGCCAGACGTAGCCGCCACGTTCGTTGCCTCAGCCGGTGACGTTCCAGTAGTGCAGATTCCGAACCTCGACACCACGCTGGCGAGCCAGCCGCTTCTGGCCAGCGCGTTGACGAAGACGCCGGACACGGTCGACTACGGAGTCTTCCCTGACTTCTTCGTTCCGGGAGCCAAGACTGCTGCTCTCACCAACGCGACAGCATCAGCGTTCGCTCCAGAAACCAGCAGCAGCGCGATCTGCGCGGCGCTTGATTCCGTCTACAACTAACACCCATACCAGAAGGGTGGATCACCGTCAGCTGACGGCGCTCCACCCTTCTCGTTCAAGGAGTCGAGAGTGACAACCCTCACTGCCAAACCACCTCTGGGGGCACCCCTTCCCCCAGCCGCAAGACCGAAGCCTCAGAAGACCCGCTCGATCGCATCCTCCCGGCGACTGTCGCTCACCGTCATGACATCGCCGGCGGTGATCTGGTTCCTGGCGTTCATGATCGTTCCGGCCATCAGCATCTTCGTCGTCAGCCTTCTCGACTGGCAGGGCCTGCTCGCGAAATCCCACTTCGCGGGTCTCGAGAACTACCAGAAGATGCTGCGCGACCCTGTCTTCTGGTCGGCTGTTCGCAACACCGCCGTTCACGTCGGCGTTGTGCTGGCGATCATGATTCCGGTGTCATTCATGCTCGGTTACTACCTGAACACCAAGCCCCGTGGTCACCGCGCACTTCGTGTGTTGTTCTTCACCCCCGCGCTCCTGTCCATCTCGGCTCGCGCCATGGTGTTCTTCGGAGTTTTCGCGCCGGGTGGCCTGGTCAATGGAGTGCTGCGAGCAGTGGGACTGGGCGACATTGCCACACCCTGGCTCGCTGACCCCTCGACCTCGCTCGGCGTCGTGATCTTCATCGACCTGTGGGCCGGCATCGGGTTCACCGCAATCCTGTTCGCCGCGCGACTCACATCGGTGCCCACCGAGATCTATGAAGCGGCTGAGCTCGACGGCGCATCCCACTGGCGCAAGATGTGGCAAGTCGCCTTCCCCATCATCAAGGGGTACGTCGGCGTCGTCACCATGCTGCAGTTTCTCTGGACGCTCTTCAACTCGGCTACCACGGTGCTCCTGCTGACTAAGGGTGGACCCGGGTCCAGTTCGACAACCCTCTCGTTCATGGTCTACAACGAAGCGTTCATCCAGTCGGACATCGGCTACAGCCAGGCGATCGGAGTCGTGCTGTTCGTCGTGGGACTTGTTGGAATGCTTATCATCAGCCGGCTCATTCGGCAGAATTACTAGAACAGGCAACGCTCATGGCACACGACAGGCCTCAACACACGTCACCGCTTGGCTACCTCTCCCATGGTCTGGTCTGGTTGTACGGGCTGCTTCTCGCCGTACCGATCTACTATCTGCTGGTCACGGCGTTCAAAGACAACACCGCCATCTTCAGCTCCCCCGCTGCACCGCCGACGACATTCCGATTCGACAACTTCATCAACGCGTTCCAGTTCGTCGACCTGGGCCACGCTCTGATCAACTCAACGGGCATCACCATCGGGGCAGAAATCCTCACTCTGCTGCTCGCAATGCCAGCGGCGTACGCGCTCGCCCGCTCAGAAGGTAAGCTCGGCGAGTTCATCGAGAAACTTTTCGCGGCCGGTTTTCTAATTCCAGCGTTCGCCGCTCTCGTACCGACAGTGCTTCTGGCCATCGCGATGGGTCTGTTCTACAACCCGCTGTTCCTCGTGATCTTCTTTCCCGCGACCCAGTTACCATTGTCGGTGCTGCTGCTGACGCAGTTCATGCGTGCGATCCCGAAAGAACTCGAAGAGAGCGCGATGATGGACGGCGCGAGCAGATGGGCCATCCTCTGGCGGGTCTACACGCCCATGATCATTCCCGGGCTGGTCACCGTAGCGTTGCTGAACTTTCTGACCTTCTGGAACGAATACCTCTTCTCCTTGTCGATCCTGGGCACAGACACGGCGACCCGCACTGTGCAGGTGGCTGTGCCGTCGTTGATCGGGCAGCAGACCACCGACTACGGCCTGTTGGCGGCCGGTTGCCTTATCTCTCTCATTCCCGTATTTCTTGTCTACGTGCTCATGCAGCGTCGGATGGAAAACGCGCTGGTCGCCGGCGCGGTGAAAGGTTAGTACCGTGACATCCTCATCTGTATCCACCCGCATTGCGTTCGTAGGCGCGGGCAATATCGCCACACCGTACGCGGAGAGCGTCGCACGGCACAGCGAGCTGGCGCTCGTCGGCGTTTTCGACATCGATGCTTCGAAGCGCGCCGAGTTTGCACAGGTGCAGTCGATACACGACTACCAGAGCCTCGATGACCTCGTCGCTGACGGGCCCGACATCGTCGTGAACCTGACCAGCGCCCCCTTCCATTACGCGACCACTCGCGATCTCATTGAGCGGGGGGTGACGGTGTTCAGCGAAAAGCCGCTTGCACTTCATTCCGATCAAGCCCAGGAGCTGGTCGAATTCGCGGATGCCCGTGGAGTGCGACTGGCGTGTGCACCGTCGCTCTGGCTCGGCGAGGCAGAATTGCGCGCCGCCGCCGCTGTACGGGCGGGTACGATCGGCACCGTTCGGCTCATCAACGCCGAAGTGAACCAAGGCCGCATCGAGACCTGGCATCCGGTGCCGTTCTCGTTCTACCAGGTGGGGCCAGTGGTCGACGCCGGCGTCTACCCGCTCACCTATCTGACAGCGATCTTCGGACCAATCCGGACCGTGAGCGCGTCGAGCGCACTTGTTCTTGCGCACCGCACCACCCAGGCGGATGAGCCGTTCACGCTGACGACACCCGACGTCTGGCAGTTCGTCGCAGAGTTTGCTTCCGGCCCGATGCTGCGCCTTAGCTGCACCTTCTATGTCGATTCGGCCACACAGCCCCGCACGATCGACTTTCACGGCGATCTCGGCAGCCTCAGGCTCGACGATTGGATTCAGCCTGGTTCGGGCATCCAACACGCCGAATACGGCCAGTCATTCTCGCCATACGCTGAGCCCGATGCCTCGCTGTCAATCGATTGGTCGATCGGGGTGCTCGATCTAGCACGTGCGTTGAAAGAGAATCGGCCCCATCGCACGAGCGCGCAGCATGCGGCCCACGTCGTCGAGGTACTGAACGCGGTCACGCGCTCGGCCGATGAAGGGATTCGCGTCGATGTGCGCTCGACCTTCCCCTCGCTTATAGATGTCGAGCTTCAGCCGGCCGTCGTCTGATTTTCCTTATTGCCTCATAAAAGAAGAAAGAAGAAGCCATGACCACGATTTCCTACATGGGCGCGAACCTCGTCGCTCAGCAGCTCGACTGGAACATGTCCGACGGGTGGATGCAAGGCGACGCCGCCGCCAACATGTATTACGAGCCGATCGACACGTTCGCAGATCGATTCGGCGCATTCGTCGGATTGGTTGTCGATTCGGGATTCTCCTCCCTCGACGTCTGGTCTGGCCAGCTCAATTGGAGGTGGGCCACACCGGCCCACCTCGACGCGGCAAGTGCGGCCCTCCGCGCATCCGGCGTGAGCGTGACGAGCTATGCCGGATTCCTCGGCGAAACCCCGGAGGACTTCGCGGCATCCTGCGCGCTGGCGGCGGCCATCGGCGCACCTCTGATGAGCGGCAGAACCTCGCTGCTGACCGATGACCGACAATCACTCTTTCGTATTCTTCGGTCGACGGGGCGGAAGCTCGCCATCGAGAATCACCCCGAAACCTCGACCCAGCAGATGATCGAGTTGATCGGCTCTGATGGTGACGACCTGCTCGGCACCGCGGTCGACACGGGCTGGTGGGCAACGCACGGTGTCGACGCTGCGGAGGCGGTTCGAGAACTCGCGCCATTCACGTTTCACGTGCATCTCAAAGACATTCGTGCGGTGGGAGCGCATGACAGCTGTGCTTTCGGCGAAGGGATCGTTCCGCTCGAGTCGTGCGCCGAGATTCTGGGTTCGAACGGTTTCGACGGCCCGATCAGCGTCGAACACGAACCAGAACACTCCAACCCGAAAGACGACGTCATCAGAAGCCGGGTTCTGCTCGAACAGTGGCTGAGCGCGTCTCTCGCTTCGAAGTAGGCTCTGGGGCATTACGAACTCGAAAGGGGTGCGAGAGTGGGCAAGACTGCTGACGCGGTTCAGGAACTGGCGCGCGCGACGCTGGGGATCCCGGTCGGTGGCCAAGTTCCCACCACGACAGAACTCGCCCGCAATGCCCGAACAGGCAGCGGGACTATTCAGGCCGCTCTCAAGCAGCTGGAGAGTTCCGGTGCGATGAAGATTTCGTCGCACGGCAGTTTCGGGCGCCGGGTGGAATCTCGCGACTTTGCCGCACTCTGGGCTGCGAGCGGGCGGGGGCCGCTGACCGGTGTCATGCCGTTGCCCGACAATCGGGAGTTCGCCGGACTCGCGACCGCACTCACAGAAGGGGCCGAACGGCGCGGCGTACCGATGCAGTTGCTCTTCCGACAAGGCAGCCGGCTGCGGCTGCAGTTTCTGAACAGTGAACGGGTCGATTTCGTGGTCGCTTCGGCCGCCGTTGCACATTCGGGTGAACTTCCGACAGCGGCCTTAAGTCTCGGCCCCTACACGTATTACGGCAAAGACAGCGTGGTCGTCATCACCCCGTCTGGAGCTGAGCGGGGAAATCCCAAGAGGGTGCCCGTCGATCGCAATTCCGGCGATCACTATCAGCTCACGCAGCGAGAGTTCCCCGACGCAGAGTTGGTCGAAGCCCCGTACCCGTTCATCCCCGAACTCGTCGTGAGCGGAAAATTCGATGCTGCCGTATGGCACCAGACGGCCTCGAGCCCGCTGCTCGTGGCTAACGGAATCTCGATCCATCCGTTGACAGGCCCCCGAGCATCCACCAGCGAAGCCCTCGACCGTGCGGCGCTGATCTGGCGCAGCGCGGATGCGGCCGTCGGCGGCTTCATCTCCGAATATTTCGAACCATCGATGCTGAAACGAATCCAACGAGAGGTCATGGACGGTGTCCGAATTCCCCAGTTCTGAACCACGCTGGCGAGTGGCCGTTGTGGGCTTCGAGCACATGCACGCGGGAGATCAGATCTCAGTCATCAATGCGCTCCCAAATACGGGATTGATCGGTGTTTTCGATGGCGAAAGCCGCCGGATGGACCCTGTGTGCGACGAGCTGGGAATTGCCGGCTCGCTGCGGTTTCACGATCTCGATGAGCTCGTGGCGAAAACGGCACCGCAGATTGCGGTTGTCTGCTCGTCGACCGCTGATCACGTCGGCCACGTGCAGTATTTTGCGGCCAGGGGCATACATGTGCTGCTCGAAAAGCCACTAGCGCCCAGTCTCGAAGACGCCAAAATCATGGTGGCTTCGGCTCAGTCGGGCGGCATCGTTCTTGGCGTGAACTGGCCTCTCGCCTGGTACCCGTCGCACCGCACCGCCAAACGACTGATCAGCGACGGCAGCATCGGCGCCGTCACCGAGATCCACTACTACGACGGCAACCGTGGACCACTTTTTCACACCCACGGCAAACAGCATGTCGATGCTCACACCGCTCGGGTACAGAAAGACGCCACGTGGTGGTACAAGAAAGAGCAAGGCGGAGGCTCCCTGCGCGATTATCTCGGCTACGGTTCGACCTTGGCTACATGGTTTCGTGATGGTGATCTGCCACGAGATGTGACGGCGCGGGTTCATCGCGCACTCGGCGATGAGGTCGACGAGCAGTCCGTCGTCATCGCTTCGTACGATTCGGGGCTCTCGACGTTTCAAACACGGTGGGGAACCTTCACCGACCCGTGGACGGAGCAACCACAACCTAGGTGTGGCTTCGTCATCGTGGGAACGAAAGGCACGATCGCAAGCTGGGACTACGCCGATGCAGTGCACGTGCAGAACGACGAGCATCCTTCTGTATTCGATGTGCCGGTCGATGTTCAGGCGCCAGAAAATGCGGGCGGAATTGCGAACCTTACATACGCGCTCGAATCGGGTTCCGATGTGACCGGGCCGACGTCGTGGCAGATTTCTTTTGCCGGCCAACGAATCGTAGAGGCGGCCGCACGAAGCGCCGACGATAACGGCTCAATCGTTCGATTGAGCGACGTCGCATGATCGAGGCTCTGACGGAACCGGACTACCTGCCACTCGAGGTTGACGTTTCTCGGCACCGGATCGCGTTGATCGGATGCGGAGGAATCAGCGCGAAACACCTTGCTGCGTATCGCGCTGCCGGCTTCATTGTTTCTGTGTTGGCCGATCGAACCCTCGCCAAGGCTGAGGCACGACGCGACGAGTTCTTTCCTGACGCTGATGTCACGGATGTGATCGAGGAAATCTTCGCGAATCCGTCGATCTCCATCGTCGATATCGCCACCCACGTGGATGGCCGTCCTGATCTTGTTCGTCGAGCGTTGTTGTCGGGGAAAGACGTTCTGAGCCAGAAGCCCTTTGTACGAGACCTTGTCGAGGGTGCCGAATTGATCGCGCTGGCAGACAAACACTCACGCACGCTCGCAGTCAATCACAACGCCCGGTGGGCGCCGCAGTTTTCCGTCGCTCGAGCGGCGGTAGAGCGAGGTGACATCGGCGAGGTGACGTCAGCAGATTTTCAGGTGTACTGGCCGCATGACCGAATCGTCGAACAGGATGCCCACTTCTCGACCATGCACGACCTCATATTGTTCGACTTCGGCATCCACTGGTTCGACCTCATTGCCCAACTGATGGCCGGCGCCGGCGAGGCACAGCGTGTGTTCGCTTCGACAGGCAACTGTTCGGGGCAGTTGATACCCGCGCCGACTCAGGCTGACGTGATAATTGAGTTCGAGCGCGCACGTGCGACGATCGTCTTTCGGGCTTCTTCGTCGCGAGCGGAGGCTGGTTCGTATCGCATCGAAGGAACCGACGGGGTCATCACGCACTATGGCCTGTCGCTCGGTGGCGAAACCGTTGAACTTGAGACGTTGTCTGGTCGACAGTCGGTGCGGTTGCAGGGCGACTGGTGGTCGAACGGAATGCGCGGAACGATGGCCGAACTGATCGGTGCGATTGATGACTCGCGAACCCCGCGCAACTCCGCACTGAGCTCGTTGGAAGGTCTTGCGTTGTGTTTCGCCGCACAGCAGTCGGCCGCCACCGGGCTTGCGGTCGACCCTCGAACAGTGAACCGAGCGCCGAGTGACGATGAGTGAACCGTTCACTCTCGGAGTGGATGTCGGAGGCACCAACATCAAGTGGGTGCACCTCCTGGACGACGGCACGATCGTCGATCAGGGCACCGTGCCGACCCCTGAAGGTGGTCCTCTGAGTGTCGTCGACGCGATCGTCGGATGCGCGGTCAGCGCTGGTGCGGGCAGGCCAGCACGAATAGGGGTGGCAATTCCTGGCCATGTCAATACGAAGACCGGTCACACCGCGCTGGTGCCCAATGTCGCCGGCGACTGGACCGGGTTCGCCTTCGGCCCCGAGTTGGGGCGAGCGTTTGGGGTGACCACGGCCGTGATCAACGATGCCCGGGCCTTTGGAACGGCCGAGCTCACTCTCGGTGCGGCGGCGGGCGAAAAACGTGCGGTTTTCGCGACAATCGGTACGGGGATCGGCGGCGCTATCGCTCTCGACGGCAGAATCCTGCGCAACGAATCAGATGGCATCGGCGAGCTCGGCCATAGCACGGTCGTTCGAAACGGTGACCTCTGCGGTTGTGGAAATCGCGGCTGCGCTGAGGCATACGCCGGAGCCCGTGCCATGGTCAGGCGTTACCGGGAGATATCAGAACACGCCGGTCGAACCGAAGGCGACACGCACCGTCAGATTGACCTACTGCGACAGAGATTCGACGACGGAGAGCAGCAGGCACGCAGCGTGGTTGATACGGCTACCTGGGCGGTCGGCTCAGCTATAACCACAGCCTGTGTGACACTCGGAATCCAGACCGCCGTCATTGGCGGCGGTCTGGCCGGCAGATGGCCCGAATTCCAATCAGAGATCTCGCTTCAGTTGTCAACGCGCGAGAATCTTATCGGTCGCTCGAATGTGCTGCTCGCTCAGCTGGGAGACAACGCAGGGGCGATCGGGGCGGCAGTCTCGGCGTCAAGACACTGAAAGCCCACAAATCAGGTGACAACCGAACCCTGGGTAGACCCAACTTCTGCGGCCTGTGGGGATGAAAGGGAGCGCGGTTTAGTCGGGGGTTGGAGGGTATCCACCGTCGGGGTGGGGGAGTGTGTGCATCCAGAGCTATCTCGATCGCGAACCGTGAGTCGTTCCAGTCGGTGTTGCAGCTGTCTTCGGCCATCACGATCCGGCCTTCGTCGCCGAGCCGGCGGAGCCTTCGCAGCGACGTACGGATCTCCTCGCGAATCTCGTCTGCACTCACCGGCTCCGTCATGCGGTCACACTCGATGCGGCCGACTGGACAGCTGTGATATCAGTCGCGGCTTGTTCGTGCCTATATAAGGTAGCCCGCGACCAGCCAACGAGCCGGGCAGCGTCCGCGGCCGTCTTCCCAGCCTTTCGGGCACCGCGCATGATCTCGAGTTTCTCTGCGATCACTTTCGAGTCGCTGACGGGCCGACCGAAGCGAATGCCGGCTGCCTGGGCTACGGCGATGCCGGCGGTGACGCGTTCGACTATGAGCTCACGCTCGTACTCCGCCAACGTGGCGAGCATCCCGAGCATCATTCGGCCTGTCTTGGTTGAAGGGTCAATCCCGTCGGATACTGATCGTACGTTGATGCCGGCTTGCTGCAGCGACTTCACGGTGTTGAGCACGTCGATCAGTGACCGGCCGAGCCGGTCGATCCTCCAGACGACGACGGTGTCACCCTCGACCGCGTGCTTGAGTAGCCGGCTCATCGCTGGTCTACTCGCCGCGACCTTTGTTCCGGAGGTGACGTCGGAGAAGACGTTCCGCTTGGCGAGTAGCCCTTGTGGGTAGCGCGGGTCTGGTCAGGTGGTGTGTTATCTCGCGACATCGTGGACACTGGATCTCGTCACTTCGTGGACGGTGAGTCTCATGGCTTCGTGCACAGCTACTGTGCTTGGTCTCCGAGCAGGGCGGGGAGGTCGACACGGCGCTGTTTGAACTGTTTCTGGTACTCCGCGGTCTTTCGTTGCCAGTGTTTCGTCGTGTAGGCCACGTTGACGCCTTGGATGGAGTACGACGCGACGTATCGGTCTCTGACGTTCAACGCGACCATCGGTAGTGGGAACGAGAACACGATTGGGTCTGCTGCACGGTTAGGTGACACTTTCTAGTCACGCTGCGATTGCGGCTGACGTGTTCATGATGGTCTCGTATTCGACAGGCGTCAAACGGCCCAGCGCGGCCTGGCGTCGGCGGCGATGGTAAGTGCGTTCGATCCAGGTCACGATCGCGATGCGCAGCTGCTCACGGGTGGTCCACGAGTGCCGGTCGAGGACGTTCTTCTGCAGGAGGCTGAAGAAGCTCTCCATCGCAGCGTTGTCGCCGCAGGACGCTACCCGGCCCATGGATCCGACCATCCGATGAGAGGCCAAAGCCCGGAGGAACTTCCGGCTCCGAAATTGCGAGCCTCGGTCGCTGTGGACCACGCAGCCGGCAACGTCTCCGCGCATCGCGACGGCGTTGTTCAGTGCGTTCACGGCCAGCGCCGACTTCATTCGCGAATCGATCGAGTACCCGACGATCTTGTTCCCGAACACGTCCTTGACCGCGCAGAGATACAGTTTCCCCTCACTGGTTTTGTGCTCAGTTATATCGGTCAACCACAGCTGGTTCGGGCGGTCGGCAGTGAATTCGTGTCGGGTGCGCCCGTCCTCGTCCGTGACGGTGCAGAGGTCGTCGTGAACGGCCGGGCCGGGCTTCTTGCCGTTCTTGCCGCGTTTCTTCCCGAACGCGCTCCACCAGCCGTTCTCTGAAGTGATCCGCCACGCGGTCCGGTCAGCCATCGATTCACCAGCGTCACGGGCCTCGTCAGCGAGCAACCGGTACCCGAACTCGAGATCATCCTTGTGTGCATCGAACAACGCGTTTGCGCGATACGCCACGACCACCTCCACTGGTGTGACCGGGCCACGAAGCCACCGGTAGTAGGGCTGGCGAGAGAGCTTGAGTACCCGACACGCCACCGCCACAGGAATACCCGAGACGGCGAGCTCTGTCACGAGCGGGTAGAACCTTTTCCCGGCAGGTTCGCCTGCGACAGATACGCCGCGGCCCGGCGGAGCACCTCGTTCTCCTGCTCCAGCAGCCGGATTCGTTTCCGCGCTTCGCGCAGCTCGCCCGCCTCGGTTCTGGTCACGCCGGGCTTCGCGCCGTCGTCGACCGCAGCACGCTGCAACCATTTCTGCAACGTCATCGTGTGGACCCCGAAGTCCTTCGCGATCCGCTCGATCGTGACACCAGGCTCACGGTTTCGCGCCACGCGCACAACATCGTCTCGGAACTCTCTCGGATAAGGCTTAGGCATAACAACATCCTTCCAGCCCGCCCCTTCGGGCAAGCCAACTCAGATGTCACCTATCCGTGCAGCAGACCCGTTAGCCCAGGTCGCCATCTCCTCGGACACCTTGTCCGTGATCCTCGAGATCGTTTCCTTGGACACCTGCGCACCATAGATCTGAGCGAAATGCGAACTGATCTCCCCGGTCGTCAAACCGTGGGCATACAGCGACAGGACCATCTCATCGACTCCGGTGAGGCGGCGTTGATGCTTCTTCACGATCACCGGCTCGAATGTCCCGTCCCGGTCCCGGGGCACCTCGATCCCCACGTGCCCCGTCGCCTCCGTCAGAACCGTCTTCGACCGTGACCCGTTCCGCACGTTCGAAGAACCACGGTCACGTTCGGCCTGGTTCTTCGCATGCCCGAGGTGTTCGGTCATTTCCTCGTTCAGCGCGGTCTCGAGGACCGTTTTGGTGAACTGCTTCAGCAGCCCATCAGGCCCCGTCAAAGACAGGCCCTGCTCAGCCGCCATCCGGACCAATTCCTTGGCCGCCAGCTCCTCCGCAGAGGGTTCCGGCTTATTTCTCTTCACAACATCCAGTGTCGTCATCACGGCACCTTCCCCGCCAGGCTCACGCCTGGCGTGTCAGGCCAGAAACACCGAAATCGAGACAGTCCCTCGGTGGGTTCGAATGTTGACGCCGACCGAATGTGATGCCGTTTCTGCCGATTGAAAACAGGGCCACCTAGCCACTATGGAAGGTGATCAATTTGGATGACTGGGCAAAGATTCGGCATTTGCATTCGATGGGTTTGCACT
>NZ_NBXB01000011.1 GCF_003399635.1 Subtercola boreus
GTTTACTGGGGGGGTAGTGAGGGTGACGAAGGTGAAGTGTGGTTGTTGACCCGATAAAAAAACCCCTCCGGCCGCCGAGGGCCGTTTTGGTTGTGGCTCGAACGATATGGCACCGGGTAAGCGGAGGAGACCCCGTGAGCGCTACCGGAAACCCAAGAATCCCCGGTCGGCCAAGGAAACGCGTACCTCTTTAGACCTCACGCTCGCTCAGCACCTCAATCAGCAGGGTGGCTTGAGTGACGTGGTCGACGATATCTGGGGGGAGCAGGCCGTCCCGGAGCTCAAAGAGATCTTCGCGTAGTAATTTCGCAAGAAATTCGATCGGGTGATCGGGTGGCGAGACGATCTTCTCGTCGCGCGGTTCAATGTTCATCGAGTTGCCTTCTTTCGGTAGGTGCTATACCCAGTATAGTGACAAAACCTCGGTTGGTATAGTGAAACTTGTGGCCGAAACTTTGGACGAGCTCGAGGAGGCCGTAGCGTCGTTGCGTGTCGTAACCGAGGAGCGCGAAAGGCTGATCCGCCGTCGCGATGAGCTGATTCGCGCAGCTTTGAAAGGCGGCGCGACCTGGGTTCAGATTCAAGGCGTAACGGGGCTTAGCCCACGCGGCCTGTCGCTAGCAATCAAGAGGCTGCCAGAAGAATAAAACTGACGCTGAAGCTTGGTTTGTGCCGGCGGGGGATCTCGGGGCGACCGTTGTCGGGCATCCCGTGCAGGATGCTGAGACAGCAGCAGGGTCGGCTCGCCCCCCTCTCGTTCCAGCTACCGGTTCGGGCCGGGTGGTGGGGTCAGCGCGCGAAGAGCTCGAGCGCGACGGGATCCGGCACAACGGCCTGGCCCGTCAGGCGCTCAATCTCGGCCTCGTCAGCGAACCACTGGTGCGCTTCACGAAAGACGTCGTGCGCGCGCTGCCCGATCCAGTCGGTCGCCAGGAGCTCGTGCGGCAGGTCGGGATTGCGGAACGGGAAGTGGCGGTACTCGTCCGTCAGCCGCACCCGGGCCTCGAGGGCGGCGCTTCCCGCGAGGTCGAGGCTGGCCGCGAACCGTTCGAGGAAGCTCGCATAGTCCTGTTGTAGGTCGTCGAGGTTCCAGCAGCGGGAGGCGATGCTGCGGTCTTCGTCGGCGCCGAGGCTCGAGTAGTGCAGCAGGCCCAGGCTCAGCACGGGCCGGTCGCCCAGGGGCCTGAGGGCCGCTTCGAGCCGGTCGTGCGGGCTTATTTAGGTGGAGGGGGTGAGTTGACCGTAGCCAAGCCAGGCGAGATCTTTGCGGGCTTCCTCCCGGTCCGCCCGGCGGGCCTCGGGAAGCTTCACCGGCACCATCGACCACTTCCATTCCACTCGGTGTTCGAGTGGCTATGAGCATTTGCACATTCATAAGGGTCGGAACGAAATCGACCTCCCAATGGAATGTGTCGATTACGGATGGAACCCTATTGTTCCTCTCGTACTCAGGGTGCGCGGATAATCGGTGCAGCATCCGGAGTCGGTTCGAAGCATCGCGCATGGCCCACTGACGCGTAGTCGCCTCATCAGCTCATCGAGCTCGTGCCAGCCCCACGGCATTTATGAGATAGGAACTTCTGAGAGCAAGCGCGTACCTCTTTTCGATAGGTACCGATGCGGGATCGTGCAGAACGCTTTCCAGATCCTTGATTTCGAGTCCTGTCAGTCTCGCGATATTCGGTACCGTGAGGCCGCACTCGAGAGTGAGTGACTCGAGGATCGCAGTGAGACGTTCGTCGTCGTCGATTTGGAAACCCTCGGTCAGCTGCGCAACCAGGATGGACAGCCTCATGCTCTCGTCATTTGAGAGCACCTCCATCTTCTCCGGATCAGCGACCACCATCCCCGATTGTGTTTGGTTGAGGAACGACCTCAGCTTTTCGGTGGTAATGCCCGTGATGCTCTGCACCGCGTCTTCTGTGATGCCGCCATCACCGATGAGAATTCTTAGCTCGTCTGCGGGATTCATGCTGGGTCTCCGATGTCTGAAGTTGCGATCCGGATTTCTCAGAAGTCGTTGTAGGTGAACACCGTGTTGTTCGGTGCGGTGTGCGCAACGGAAACGCCTGCAAAAAACGCCTCTCCCGCGATCGTGCCGGAATACGTATGGTTGCGCAGCCTACTTGTCGGGACATCTCCCGAGAAGATCAGTTCGGTGACCGAGCCACTACTCAACCCGCTGATGAGATCCATGATGCTGAAGGCACCAATGAAGTCGGTGACAGGAACGGACATCGCGATGTCGTAGTGGTAGACCCCACCCGCAGCCGTGACTGTGATCGTGCCGTAGTCACCCGGATAGACGACGCCGGCATCTGGATTGGTGGGCACCATTGGGTAGACGACAGACTGACCTTCAGCCAGCGTGGTGCTTTCTCCGCCTACGCTCAGTTCGTAAGAGGCGGCACTTTCGGATGTCGGCGCTGATGCCACGTTCGCCGAAGCCGGCGCCATTCCGATCGTGAGCATCGTTCCTGTCGCGAGGGCGACGGCCATCGTTCGGATCCCGAATTTTTTGGTACTGCCGTTGAGGACGGGCTTCAGGCGAGTTGCTGGGATTTCTCTGTACGCGCCGCCCAGGGGCACCGCTGCTCGCGCCGAGCACGCGAAACGACGATCGAGCCCACCGCGCCGGAATCGGCCGGGCATCCGGTTCATCGTGGAGCTGCGGCTGCGGGCGACGGTGTCGGGGATGTCTGAGGTGTTCGCCGTGAAGACGGCGGAGGCCGCGGCGAACCCGCCGCTCGCTGGGCTGACGGTGAGTCTGGCCGGAGCGACGGTCACTCGGGAATGAGTGGGCTCTCGGGGTGACGGCGGCCGGGCATCCGGTGCAGGATGCTGCGACAGTATCCGGGGCGGGAGGTAGCGTGTCGGCTGCGCCCGTACGGTCCGAATCTCGCGAGACTAAGCGAGCTGAACAATTGTCATTGATTGTCCAGCATGCCGCGGTAGTCGTGGGGGATGCCACTGTTGGAACGCATCGTCGTCGACCCGGAGATTGTGCATGGCCGACCAGCCGTGCGTGGTACTCGGGTTCGTGTGACTGACGTTCTTTCGCTCTTGGCTACGGGGGCGACCGAGGCCGAGATTATTGAGGACTACCCCTACCTCGCGGCTGACGACATTCGGGCGTGCCTGGAGTACGCCGCTTCGCAGGCCGAACAGGCAATCTTGCTTGCTTCGTAAGCTTTGCCGTTCCTCGTTGACGCCCAGCTGCCACCGGCGTTGGCGCGCATGTTGTCTGCGCGGGGGCATATTGCCGGGCAGGTATCTGACATCGGCCCAGCTGACTCACCCGACCGAGGCCCATGGCTCTACGCGTTGGAACATCAGGCCGCACTCATCACGAAAGACGAAGACTTTTCGAGCATGCTCGTATTTGGCGAAGAAGCGCCGATAGTTGTCTGGATCCGCGTAGGCAACACGAGCCGTCGCGCGCTGAGCGAATGGTTCGAGCCGCTCGTTGACCGATTCTTTGCCCGCGTGCGCGGTCGGATGCGAACGCACCCCAAATGGGCTAAAGTATAAAGGTTGCCTACAGGCAACAGCGCAACCACCGCGTCAGGGAGGAGCCCTGCTGCGGGAGCGCCGCATCCGTGCGGCACGAATGAGAAGAGAAGATAATGGCACCGAAAAAGAAGGTCACAGGTCTGATCAAGCTTCAGATCAAGGCCGGCGCCGCAAACCCCGCACCGCCCATCGGGCCGGCGCTGGGACAGCACGGCGTGAACATCATGGAGTTCTGCAAGGCGTACAACGCGGCGACGGAAGACCAGCGCGGCAACGTCATCCCGGTCGAGATCACCGTGTACGAAGACCGTTCGTTCACGTTCATCCTGAAGACCCCGCCGGCAGCAGAGCTCATCAAGAAGGCCGCTGGCGTGGCCAAGGGCTCCGGCACCCCGCACACCGTCAAGGTCGCGAAGCTCACCAAGGAGCAGGTCCGCGAGATCGCCCAGGCGAAGTTCGTCGACCTCAACGCGAACGACATCGACCAGGCTGCAAAGATCATCGCCGGCACCGCCCGTTCCATGGGCATCACGGTAGAGGCATAAGGGGGCTCTCATGGCACAGAAATCAAAGGCCTACCGCGCATCTGCCGCGAAAGTCGAAGAAGGCAAGCTCTACACCGCCGCCGAAGCCGTTGTTCTTGCAAAAGAGACCGGCTCGGCCAAGTTCGACAGCACCGTTGAGGTCGCCCTCAAGCTCGGTGTCGACCCCCGCAAGGCAGACCAGATGGTGCGCGGCACCGTCATCCTGCCGCACGGCACGGGCAAGACCGCCCGCGTCATCGTCTTCGCAACAGGCCCCGCGGCCGACGCAGCAATTGCTGCCGGCGCCGACGAGGTCGGTGGCGACGAGCTGATCGAGAAGGTCGCCGCCGGCTACACCTCGTTCGACTCCGCCGTCTCGACCCCGGAGCTCATGGGCAAGGTCGGCCGTCTCGGAAAGGTGCTCGGCCCGCGTGGCCTCATGCCCAACCCGAAGACCGGCACCGTCACCCCGGACGTGGCGAAGGCTGTCACCGAGATCAAGGGTGGAAAGATCGAGTTCCGCGTCGACAAGCACTCCAACGTGCACTTTGTCGCCGGCAAGGTCAGCTTCACGCCCGACCAGCTGCGCGAGAACGTCGGCGCTGCTCTCGACGAGATCGTGCGCCAGAAGCCGTCCTCCTCGAAGGGCCGCTACATCACCAAGGGCACCGTCTCGACCACCTTCGGTCCGGGCATCCCGGTCGACGTGAATGCGCTTGCGTAGGCATTAGGTCACACGAGAGGGTTCGCTTCGGCGGGCCCTTTCGTCGTTTAAGGTGGAGGGATGCCCGTCACCTACCGCCAGGCCGGCCCGCAAGACGCTGCCCGCCTCTCCCTCGTCGCCGCCGCCACCTTCGTTCTCGCCTGCCCGCCGCACACGACAGCCGGCGGCATCCAACAGCACCTCGCAGCCACACTGACGGAGGAACGGTTCGCCGAATACCTGGCCGACGAGGGCCGGATGCTCTTCCTCGCCGAATCGGAGGGGCTCCCGGTCGGCTACACCATGGTCATCCTCGGGCTCCCGACCGACTCCGATGTGCGGGCGGTCCTGATGCTCAGCCCGACCGCGGAGCTCAGCAAGTGCTACGTCGTGGCCGGCCACCACGGGCAGGGCATCGCAGCCGAACTGATGCGACTCTCCGTCGAGGCGGCACGGGCCAGGGGAGCATCCGGAATGTGGCTCGGAGTCAACAACGAGAACGTGCGGGCCAACCGGTTCTATGAGAAGAGCGGCTTCGCGGTCGTCGGCACGAAGTCGTTCTTCGTTGGAGGCGAGCAGGAGGACGACTTCGTGCGGGAGCGCACCCTCTGACCCACTCCGAGCGCTACAGGTGCTCGGCCACGTTGATCACGAGCTTGCCCCGGGTGTGGCCCTTCTCCATGCGGCGATGTGCTTCCGCGGCATCCGACAGCTCGAAGACCTCGTCGATGTGCACGTGCACATCTCCCGAGTTGATCAGGCGCGTGATGATGGTGAGAGTGGCCGCGTCGGGGGAGACCTCGTAGGTCGTCGCGCGGAGGCCCAGCGCATGGGCGTCCTCGATCACACTCGGCCAGCTGCCGGTGGGCGCGTTGATGATCAGGCCGCCGGGGCGGAGGGTCTGGAGTGAGCGGGTTCCCGTGTCGTCGTGCACGTTGCCGATCAGGTCGATGACCACATCGACGCCGGAGACCGCATCCTCGAAGCGGGTGGTCGTGTAGTCGATGACCTCCGCGGCGCCGAGTTCGCGCAACCAGCTGGCGTTCCGAGCCGACGAGGTGGCGATCACGTAGGCGCCGAAGTAGGCGGCGAACTGCACCGCGAAATGGCCGACCCCGCCGGCGCCGGCATGGATCAGGATGCGCTGTCCCTCGTGCGCCTTGGCGACATCCACCACCATTCCCCAGGCCGTCAGCGCGGCGACAGGAACCCCCGCGGCCTCGATCAGCGAGAGCCCGCCGGGCTTCTTGCAGAGCTGCATCGCGGGAACGGCCGCGTACTCGGCGTAGGAACCCTGGCCGCGCGGCGCGCTCAGCATGCCGTAGACCTCGTCGCCGACCTTGAGCGGGTGCCCCTCATAGGGCGACTCGACCACGATTCCACTGAAGTCCTGGCCGAGGATGTACGGGTACGAGGCGATCGCGGCCGAGACGCCCCGGCCCGACCGGGTCTTCACATCGAGCGGGTTCACGCCGGCGCCGGCGACCCTGACGAGCACTTCGGCGTTGATCCGGATCGGCAAGTCGACCTCACTCAGGTGAAGCACCTCCGGGCAGCCCGTCTCGTCGATGACCGCGGCACGCATGCTCGTGGGCAGCCCCCCCGGCCGCTGGATGTCGGCGCGTGGATTGGACAAGTCGCTCACTCCGGTCATGTGCTGCGTCATCGGTAGCTCTCCTTCAGCGGTGAGGATCTACTTCGCTGGTCATGGCGAAGTATCGAACGTGCCTGTCGTCCCCCAGTTCTGGGGCCCCCGTCCCAGTGTGGCTCCCGATTGATACAGAGATGTTACGAGGGTGTCACCTTGGTGCTAACAAACCTCGGGCGTGCGCCGGCCTCAGCGGCGTTGCATCAGGTCGAGCAGTTGGTCTGCGAGCCGTACCAGCTGCTCGATCTCGTTGTCGTCGCGATCGACCCAGCGGCACTCGGGGTCGGCGGCGACGGGCACGAAGGCGGAGTGCTGCTCCCAGACCACGAGGGTGCGCTCGGCGCCGAGCACGTACTGCTGCCACCAGACCTGCCGGAGGTAGTGCCGGGGGATCGACCGCCACGCCTTGTTGGTGGTCTTGATCTCGGCGAGCTCGGTGTCGCCCGACGACGGGTTCACCGCGATGCCGTCGGGGGTCGCGAGGTGCAGGGGTCGCCCGTGGGCGTGGAAGAGGGTCGTCGACGGCTCGATGCCGTAGTGCCGGCGCACCCAACCGGCGAGAACCGGCTCACGCACGCGGCCGTGGTCGGTGTAGACGTTGCCGCCGAAGTTGTTGCCGTTGATCTTGTCGTAGGCCGTGTTCTCGACCGACTTGCGGGTCGTGAGACGCGCGGCATCCGTCGCCGTGACGCCGCGACTGCGGGCCCGGATCCACGCCACCCTGTCGTTCGAGTCGGCCACGATCCGCGACAGATGTGCGGGTGGGGCGGCAGCGACCGGCTCGTCTTCCTCCCACGGGAAGGTCAGTGTCAAGGCGGTCGTCACTCCACCATTGTCCTCCCGTTCTGCTGAGAGGATGGAACCAACACAGCGAGGGAGCTCCATGCGTATTGCAGTCACCGGCGGTTCGGGAAAACTGGGCCGCACCGTCGTCGAACAGTTGGCGGCAGCAGGGCATGAGGTGTTCAATCTGGATGTCGCGGGGGGCCGCGACACGAGCATCCGTGTCGACTTCACCGACTACGGCCAGACGATCGATGCGCTGCTCGGCGTGAACGACCGGCATGCGGGTCTGGATGCTCTGGTTCACCTTGCCGCAATCCCGGCCCCGGGCATCCTGAGCGACGTTGCGACCTTCGACAACAACATGCTGTCGACCTTCCACGTGCTGCACGCGGCACGACGGGCCGGCATCAAGAACATCGTCACGGCGTCGAGCGAGACGGTGCTCGGCCTGCCGTTCGACACCCCACCGCCGTACATTCCTGTCGATGAGGAGTACCCGGCGCGCCCGGAGAGCGTCTACTCGCTCACGAAGCACCTCGAGGAGCAGCTCGCGATCGAGCTGACCCGGTGGGACGAGGAGCTGAAGATCGTCGCGCTGCGGTTCTCGAACGTGATGTACCCGGCCGACTACGCCGAGTTCGCGTCGTTCGATCAGGATGCGCGCCTTCGCAAATGGAACCTCTGGGGCTACATCGACTCGCGTGACGGCGCCCAGGCCGTCGAGAGGGCCCTCGAGTGGGAGGGCAAGGGATTCGAGCGTTTCATCATCGCCGCGGCCGACACGGTGATGACCCGCAGCAACGCCGAGCTGGTGGCTGAGGTCTTCCCCGACGCTCCCGTGCGCGGCGAGCTGGGGGAGAACACCACGCTGCTCTCCATTTCGAAGGCGAGGCGGGTGCTCGGTTACGACCCGCAGCACAGCTGGCGGGATGCTCGCTGAGCCAGCTGTGGCCGACTCACAGGGTTGACGTAGGCATCTCATAGCTTCGTCATAGAAACCTGAGAATACTTGGGGGTGTGACCATGGAAAACTCAAGGCTCCCGTCCAGTTCGTCCGCGTCGACAGCCCTCCGCCCGAGGCTGTCCCGCGCCGACGGCTCGCCGGTGCGCGCGCTGGTCGTCGATGACGAGCCGACGCTCACCGACCTGCTCTCGATGGCGCTCCGCTACGAGGGCTGGGATGTGAAGACCGCGAGCGACGGTCGCACCGCCGTCACGATGGCGCGCGAGTTCAAGCCCGACGTCATCGTTCTCGATGTGATGCTGCCCGACATCGACGGCCTCGCGGTGCTGAATCGCGTGCGGGCCGACGGCGCCGAGGTGCCCGTGCTGTTCCTCACCGCAAAGGACTCCCTCGACGACCGTATCGCCGGCCTCACCGCGGGCGGCGACGACTACGTCACGAAGCCGTTCAGCCTCGAGGAACTGGTTGCGAGGCTCCGCGGCCTGCTTCGCCGGTCGACCGTGCTGGTCACCGATGCCGTCGACCCCGAGGTCGTCGTCGGCGACCTCGTGCTGAACGAGGACAGCCACGAGGTGCGCCGGGGCGACGACGAGATCGAGCTCACCGCCACCGAGTTCGAGCTGTTGCGCTTCCTCATGCGGAACCCCCGCCGCGTGCTGAGCAAGGCCCAGATCCTCGACCGGGTGTGGAGCTACGACTTCGGTGGCCGCTCGAGCGTCGTCGAGATCTACATCTCCTACCTCCGCAAGAAGATCGACGCGGGCAAGTCGCCCATGATCCACACCGTGCGCGGCGCCGGCTACATGCTGAAGACCGCTCCGTGACCCTCCGACGCCGCCTGATCCTGAGCGTCGCGGCCCTCATCGCTGTGCTGGGCCTCGCGATCGGGCTTGTCTCGACGCTGACACTGAATGGCGTGCTGGTCAGCCGGTTGGATGCCCAACTGCCCGGTGGCGGAGGCTCGAGTGGCGCATCCGCACCCCCCAGCGGTGGCTACACGCTGCAACTGCGTAACAATGACCCCTCGACCTTCCTCGAACGCCAGCCTGTGGGCACCGTCGGGCTCATCAGCTCGGCCGGTATCGTCGTGACGTCGGGAGCCGTGGTCTCCTCAGGGTCGGATACGACGGGCGGTTTCGACAACACCTCGATCGCCACGCTGTCGGCGGTTCAGATCGCCCAACTCGTTGCGGTCCCCATCTCGGCGAACCCGGTGACCGTCGATCTCGGCGGCAGCCTCGGCCAGTACCGCGTCGTCTCCCTGGTGACCACGAACGGGGCGACCGTCGTGCTCGGCGTCTCACTCGCCTCTGTGCAGGCCACGATCGCCCAGCAGGCCCTCATCACCGTGATCATCACCGTGGTCGGGTTGCTGCTCGCCGTCGCGATCGGTGGGTTGATCATCCGGTTCGCCCTCCGTCCGCTGCAGCGGGTCGCCGAGACTGCTGCTCACGTTGCTGAATTGCCGCTGGACCGCGGTGAGGTCGCGCTCGCCGTGCGGGTGCCCGAGCGGGACACGAACCCGAAGACCGAGGTGGGGCGCGTCGGTTCCGCCCTGAACCGGATGCTCGAGCACGTCGCCTCGGCGCTGACCTCCCGACAGCAGAGCGAGGACAAGGTACGGCAGTTCGTCGCCGATGCCAGCCATGAGCTCCGCACGCCGCTGGCCTCGATCCGCGGCTACGCCGAACTGACCCGGCGTGGCAGCCACGAGCTGCCGGATGATGTGACGCACTCGCTCGGCCGCATCGAGTCGGAGGCGAAGCGCATGACCAGCCTCGTCGAAGACCTGCTGCTGCTGGCACGGCTCGACTCGCGGCCCGACATCGCGCGGGAGACTTTCGACCTGACGCTGGCCCTCGTCGACGCGGTGAGCGACGCGCACGTGACCGGGCGGGACCACGACTGGATCCTCGACCTCCCGGAGGAGCCCGTCGAGATCGTCGGCGACGCGCCTCGGATCTACCAGATCACCGCGAATTTGCTGGCGAACGCGAGGGTGCACACGCCTCCCGGCACTCATGTGACAGCCGGGTTGGAGTCGATCACGGTCGACGGTCGTGCCTTCGCGGTCATCAGTGTGACCGACGATGGCCCGGGAATCGACCCGGCACTGATGCCGACCCTGTTCGCACGCTTCGTGCGGGGCGTCGTCTCGCGCTCGCGGCATGCGGGCAGCACCGGCCTCGGCCTCGCCATCGTCTACGCGGTGGCGGAGGCTCACGGCGGATCGGTGATGGTCGAGAGCGAGCCGGGACGCACCGCGTTCCGCATCCTGCTGCCGGTCGCCGGTGTGCCGCAGCTGACTCCACAAGCGGCCATCCCGGCATAAATCGCCGTCGGCGCGGGTTGCATCCCGCATGACCGATCTGATTCAGGATGCCCGTACCCAGCTCGCCTCCTACCGAGAGGCGCGTCGACGTTTCGTCACAGGCGCGCAGGGCAACCTCGCACTGGTGAACACGGAGTGGATCGTGGGCGACCCGGCGGAGGGCCAGCGTGCGTTCGGCGTGCCGGGACTCTGGTTCCCGCTCCCGGCGGGGGAGTCGGGGCTTCGGCTCGAGGCCGCCGCGAGCGACGGTATCCGGGTCGACGGAGTGCTCGTCGACGGGAGCGTCGTCGTGGCGGGCCAGGATGCGGAACGGGCATCCGAGGTGCGCTTCAGCGACACCGTGACGGGCTACGTGATCGCCAGCGAAGAGGCCAGCTATGCCCTCCGCGTCTGGGATGCGGATTCGGAGGGCAATCGCGAGTTCGGCGGCATCGATGCCTTCGACTTCAATTCCGACTGGGTCGTCGACGCGACGTTCACGCCCATCGAGGGTGGCCGGGCGATCGGGGTGGAGCACCTGAAGGACAACGGCGTCACACGCGAGCGAGTGGTGCCCGCCGAGATCACCTTCACAAAAGACGGTGTCGACTACTCGCTCACAGCATTCGAGGACAACGGCAGACTGCTGCTGGTGTACAGCGATGCGACCAGTGGCGACAGCACCTACGGGGTGGGCCGGTTCATGAAGCTGGAACCGGATGCCCGCGCCGACGGCGAGGGGCCGGGAACGGTGACGCTCGACTTCAATCGCGCGTACCTGCCGCCGTGTGCGTTCTCGTACCACTTCAACTGCCCCATGCCGCCGTTGGAGAACCGCCTGACGGTGTCGGTCGAGGCCGGGGAGAAGAACGTCCTGAACGCGTCGGGCGACCTACTGCACTGACTGTGGGTGCGCCAGAGCACTCGCCACCCAGTCGGAGGTGCGACGATGGGGGAGTGAGCTTTTCTCCGCACGAGATCCCCAAGCCGATCCTCAGCCAGCACTGGCGCAACGTCACTTTTCTGCACTGGCGCATCTCCACAGCCGACGCCGCGTCTCTGATGCCACCGGGCGTCGTGCCTGACGAGTACGACGGCAGCTCGTGGGTCGGGCTCGTTCCCTTCACCCTCCGCAACACACGGTTCGGTGCGTCGCCGGCCGTTCCCTACGTCGGCACCTTCCACGAGACGAACGTGCGGCTGTACGCGAAAGACCACCACGGGCGCCAGGGTGTGGTCTTCCTCTCGCTCGAGGCCGAGCGCCTGGCAGCAGTGTTGGGCGCGCGCGTGGCGTTCGGCATTCCCTACGTCTGGTCGCACATGCGCGTGCGCACGACGGCGGGCACGCTGGTCTACACCTCGAGGCGGCACACCACGCCCCGGGGGGAGGTCGATTCGGCGGTGTCGGTGCGACCCGGCGCGAAGATCGAGCATCCGGATGCCCTCGCCGACTTCCTCACCGCCCGCTGGGCCCTCTTCTCGAAGCACCTCGGCCAGACGCTTTACATGCCGAACCGGCACCAGCCGTGGGCACTCCAGGAGGCCGAGCTGCTGGACTTCTCCGACACTCTCCTCACCCGGGCCGGCCTCCCCGGTGTGGCCAACCGGCCGCCGGACTCCGTGCTGTTCTCCCCCGGAGTGGACTCTGTGTTCGGCAAGCCGACCCGCCTGTGATATTCTTTCCGAAGCCAAAGACCGCTGGTCATCGGTGTGCCCCCACTCGTGGGAGTGCACGGATCGAAGTTTCGCTCACGCGAGGCCCGCGCAGGTGTTCGAAGTTCAGCCCGTGATTCGTCTCGGGCCTCCAGCTCCGCACTCCTGTGCCGGAGCTTTTTTTGTGGGTTTTTCCGGGGCTGCCAGCAAATTTTTGCAGTATTAGTATCCACAAGGAGCGCCATGGCGAACAAAGAAGCCACGGTTGCCGAACTCTCCGATCTTTTCGAGAGTTCGACGGCCGTACTGCTTACTGAGTACCGCGGTCTCACTGTTGCGCAGCTGACAAGCCTGCGCCGTTCCATCAGTGAGCACGCCACCTACGCCGTGGTAAAGAACACGCTGACCAAGATTGCGGCCAACAAGGCCGGTATCAGCTCGTTTGACGACGAGCTGGTTGGTCCTTCCGCACTCGCTTTCGTTCACGGTGACCCCGTGAGCGTTGCAAAGGCTCTGCGCGACTTTGCCAAGGCAAACCCTCTTCTGACGGTGAAGGGCGGTTACTTCGACGGTAACCCGCTGACCGCCGAAGAGGTCAACAAGCTCGCCGACCTCGAAAGCCGGGAGGTGCTGCTGGCTAAGTTCGCCGGTGCCGCCAAGGCCTCGCTGTTCGGTGCCGCCTACCTGTTCACCGCGCCGATGTCGAAGGCCGTTCGCACGGTCGAGGCACTGCGCGAAAAAGTATCTACACAAGGAGAGTAAACAATGGCAAAGCTGTCAAACGACGAGCTCATCGACGCCTTCAAGGAGCTCACGCTCATTGAGCTCAGCGAGTTCGTGAAGAAGTTCGAAGAGGTCTTCGAGGTCACCGCTGCGGCCCCCGTCGCCGCTGCCGGTGCCGCTGGCCCCGCCGCCCCCGCCGAAGAGGTCGAGGAGAAGACGTCGTTCGACGTCATCCTCGAGGCTGCTGGCGAGAAGAAGATCCAGGTCATCAAGGAGGTGCGTTCGATCACCAGCCTCGGCCTCGGTGAGGCGAAGGCACTCGTTGACGGAGCACCCAAGCCGGTTCTCGAAGGCGTCAACAAGGAAGCTGCCGACAAGGCAGTTGAGCAGCTTAAGGCTGCCGGAGCGACCGTTACCCTCAAGTAACTTTCGTTCAGGCTTTACACAAAGGGCATCCCGGCTTCGGCAGGGGTGCCCTTTGTTCATGCGGATGGTCGCGCTCTCATTTGTGTGGGATAGTTCAGGTAACGATTGTGTATCTGCGGTGAAGAATCCTCTCCACCAGCTTGCCCCGAACGTATCAGCCGCCTAGTGTTTGTCACTGGAAGCGCTTGCTACCGCTCGAGACGAGCACGGCCTGCGCAGTCACAGCACTCAAAGAGGAGAAGAAAATGAGGCTTGCCCTGAACCGTCGGGTCACCATCCCGCTCGCCGTCCTGGCCGTCACCGGACTGGCGCTCACAGGTTGCTCGTCGAGCGACCCCAACGACCCCAACGCCGGTGGCGCTTCGACGGCTGCTGCCGTCGGCACCGCAGACGGCGTTGTGAACATCACCGGCACCATCGTCGGCGACGAGGCCGTCAAACTGAACCAGTCCTGGGCCGACTGGTCCAAGGCCAACAACATCACCATCAACTACACCGGTGACAAGGACTTCGAGAAGAACATCGGCATCAAGGTGCAGGGCAACGACCTGCCCGACCTCGCCATCTTCCCGCAGCCGGGTCTGCTCGACGACACCATCAAGTCGGGCAAGGTGCAGAAGGCCACAGACTCGCTCACCGCGATCATCAAGAAGAACTGGTCCGAGGACTGGGCGAACTATGGTGCCGTCGACGGCACCCAGTACGCCGCGCCCCTGATGGCCAGCGTCAAGGGCTACATCTGGTACTCGCCGGCCAAGTTCAAGGAGTGGGGTGTCGAGGTTCCGAAGACCTACGACGACCTCGTCGCGCTCGCCAAGACCATCCAGCAGAAGACGGGCACTCCGTCGTTCTGCGCCGGCTTCAACTCGGGTGACGCTTCGGGCTGGCCGGGAACGGACTGGATCGAAGACCTCGTTCTTCGCCAGTCGGGCACCGACACCTACGACAGCTGGGTGAAGGGTGACACGAAGTTCACCGACCCGAAGATCAAGAGCGCGTTCGACGAGGTCGGCAAGATCCTGCTCGACCCGACCCTGGTCAACGCCGGCTACGGCGACGTCAAGTCGATCAACTCCACCGCCTTCGGCGACGTTGCGACCCCGGTTGCCAACGGCACCTGCCCGATGACCCACCAGGCCTCGTTCTTCGACGGCTTCGTCACCGGCGTGAAGAACGCTGCGGGCAACACTGCGACGGTCGCTCCCGACGGCGACGTCTGGGCCTTCCTCACCCCGCCCGTCGACGCCTCAAAGGGCGAAGCGGTCACCGGTGGTGGCGAGATGGTCGGTGCGTTCTCGAACGATGCCGACACCCAGAAGGTGCAGGAGTACCTCGCGTCGAGCGACTGGGCGAACAGCCGCGTCAAGCTCGGTGGTGTCATCAGCGCCAACAAGGGTCTCGACCCGGCCAACGCCTCGAGCGACATCCTGAAGGCCTCGATCAAGATCCTGCAGGACCCGGCGACGACATTCCGTTTCGACGCTTCCGACCTCATGCCGAAGGCAGTGGGCTCGGACAGCTTCTGGAAGGGCATGGTCGACTGGATCGACGGCAAGAGCACCGATGACGTGCTGACAGAGATCCAGGCCGGCTACACCTCGTAGGGCACTCCGGTTCGCAAGAAGGTCACGTCGACACAGCTGTCGACGTGACCTTCTTGCACCCTCTCCATCCGTCCCATTCCTGAAAGGGTTCGCATGTCCGGTTTCTTCCGGTGGCTCGCTGGGCTGCCGCCTCTCGCCCAGATCCCCATCATCATCCTCGCCTTCGTCGCGGTCATCGCGATTGTTCTCTTCCTGGTCGAGATAGCGCCGCGACGTGGCCTTCGCTATACGATCATCCGTCTCGCCGTCTGCGTGGTCGTGCCGTTCGGCGCGCTGGTGTTCTTCGGCATCTACAACTCGGCGATCTGGATCGCGGCTGTAGCCGCCGTGCTCGGCGGCATCTTCTTCCTCATCGACTACCGTTCGCGCCAGGGTGCGGGCTACCTCTTCCAGCTCATCGCCTTCATGGCCCCGGCGTTCATCCTGCTGATCATCGGGCTCGTCTATCCGACGATCAAGACCGCGGGCGCCGCCTTCATGAGCAACGACGGTTCGAGGTTCGTCGGGATCGACAACTTCTCCTGGCTCTTCTCGAGTGCAGACGGGCTCACGGCCTTCCTCAACACGATCGTCTGGGTGCTGATCGCACCGATCGCCTCGACGGTCTTCGGCCTCGCCTACGCGTACTTCATCGACAAGAGCCGCGGCGAGAAGTTCTTCAAGGTTCTCGTCTTCATGCCGATGGCGATCTCGTTCGTCGGTGCGTCGATCATCTTCCGTTTCTTCTACGACGTGCGCCAGGGCGACTCGCAGATCGGCCTGCTCAACCAGATCGTCATCTGGTTCGGGGGCCAGCCTGTCGACTGGCTGGGTGCACAGCCCTGGAACACCCTGTTCCTCGTCGTGGTGCTCATCTGGACGCAGACCGGTTTCGCCATGGTCGTGCTCTCCGCCGCCATCAAGGGCGTGCCGCAGGAGCAGAACGAGGCGGCGTCGATCGACGGCACAAACGCTTGGCAGGCCTTCATCAATGTGACGGTTCCGGGCATCCGCTCGTCACTGATCGTCGTGCTGACCACCATCTCCATCGCCTCTCTCAAGGTCTACGACATCGTGAGTGCCATGACCGGCGGTCGCAATGACACCACCGTGCTCGGTTTCGAGATGGTGCGCCAGTTCCAGCTCGGCAGCCGTGACGGCTACAGTTCGGCGCTCGCCGTCGTGCTGTTCCTGCTCGTGCTGCCGATCATCGTCTTCAACGCACGCCAGATCAAGAACCAGAGGGAGATCCGATGAGCGCCGTAGCTCCGATTGATATTCCGTTCGACAAGTCGACGAGCCGCCAGCTCGCCCGCGGAGAGGCCGTCATCGAGACGACCAGCCGCAAGGCGAAGAAGCGGATGACGTCGAGGGGCGCGACCACGGCCGCTCTCATCATCGCCATCGTCTGGACGATCCCGACCCTCGGCCTGTTCATCTCCTCGTTCCGGCCGGGAGCCGACATCAAGACCACGGGCTGGTGGACGATCTTCACCAACCCGGCGTTCACGCTGGACAACTACGCAGCAGCCCTGAATGCCGGCAACGCCCTCTCCCTCGGGCAGGCCTTCCTGAACTCCCTGGTGATCACCCTGCCGGCCACGATCATCCCGATCGTCGTGGCGAGCCTGGCGGCCTACGCCTTCGCGTGGATCGACTTCAAGTTCAAGAATGCGATCTTCATCGGGGTGTTCGCACTGCAGATCGTGCCGATCCAGATGGCGCTCGTGCCCTTGCTGACGCTGTTCTCCGACGGTGTGAAGATCGGCGGGTTCTACGTGCTGCCGGGTCTTAACCTGAACGGTGTGCCCGACAGCTTCGCGAAGGTGTGGATCGCGCACGCGATCTTCGCACTGCCCCTCGCGATCTTCCTGCTGCACAACTTCATCTCGGAGATCCCGTCCGAGGTCATCGAGGCGGCACGGGTCGACGGCGCCGGCCACGGCCAGGTGTTCTTCCGCATGATCATCCCGCTGGCGATGCCGGCGATCGCCTCGTTCGCGATCTTCCAGTTCCTCTGGGTCTGGAACGACCTGTTGGTGGCGACCATCTTCACGTCGGGCGGCAACCTTCCGATCACCAAGGCGCTGCAGGATCTGTCGGGGTCGTTCGGCCAGTCGTGGGAGCTCCTCACAGCGGGAGCGTTCATCTCGATCCTGGTTCCGCTCATCGTGTTCTTCGCCCTGCAGCGCTTCTTCGTGCGCGGTCTGCTGGCCGGAGCGACGAAGGGCTGATCCCTCCTCTCCTCCACAACCAACACGTGGGCCCCTTCTCTGCACAGCTTGTGCGGGCGGGGGCCTTCGCGTTTTCTGCGCACGTACAGTGGGAACATGAGTGGTGTCGGAGTGCGAGGTGGGGGCGGTCGCCCCATGATGGGCGGCGGTGACGCCGACGCTCAACGAGCCCGCAATGCCGACGCGCCGAAGGTCGAGAACCTGTTCGGGCGCATCGTCGACCTGTTCCGCCCGTACCGGCGCCCGATCATCCTCACCATCGTGCTCGTACTGGTCTCCGCCGCTGTGTCGGTGATCCCGCCGCTCCTCACGCAGCAGGCGTTCGACCGCGGTCTTTTCCCGCCGGGCTCGGGCCCGAACGTGCCCGTGCTCGCCGAGATCGTCGGACTGATGATCGTGCTCTACGTGGCTTCGAGCCTCATCGGGGTCTGGCAGGCCTACCTCACGGCGACGGTCGGCAACAACGTGATGGGCTCGATGCGGGTGAAGCTCTTCACCCATCTGCAGCGCATGGAACTGAGTTTCTTCACCAAGACGAAGACCGGGGTCATCCAGTCCCGCCTGCAGAACGACGTGGGCGGTGTCGCGGCGGTGCTCACCAACACTATTTCGAGTGTGCTCGGCAACACGGTGACCGTCATCGCAGCATTCGTGGCGCTGATCCTGTTGAACTGGCAGCTCACGATCGTCGCCGTGGTGCTCATGCCGATCCTCGTCATCGCCCAGCGACGCGTGGGACAGGTGCGGGCGCGCATCGCCACGAAGACGCAGGAGTCGCTGAGCGACATGACGGCGATCACGCAGGAGACGCTGAGCGTCTCGGGCATCCTGCTCGCCAAGAGCTTCAACCAGCAGCAGACCGAGATCGGGCGCTACTCCGCCGAGAACGACAACCAGGTCTTCCTGCAGGTGCGCCAGCAGATGAGCGGCCAGTGGTTCTTCGCGATGGTGAGCATCTTCCTCTCCAGCATCCCGGCGATCGTCTACCTCGTGGCCGGCGTCCTGGTCGGAAACGGTGCGTCCGGCATCACGGCGGGCACCATCGTCGCGTTCACGACGGTGCAGGCGCGGCTGCTGTTCCCGCTGCTCGGGCTGCTTCGGGTCGCGCTCGACCTGCAGACGTCGGGGGCGCTGTTCGCGCGCATCTTCGAGTACCTCGACCTGAAGCCCTCCATTGCCGACCGGCCGGGCGCCCTGGTGCTGCCGGAGGCCCGTGCGGCCGGGCGGGTGCAGTTCGACGAGGTCGTCTTCCGTTATGCCGACGCGTCGCCCGAGTCGCGGCCGACGCTCGGCGGTGTGTCCTTCGACATCGAGCCGGGCCAGTTCGCCGCCTTCGTCGGCCCTTCGGGTGCCGGCAAGACCACGGTGTCGTACCTCATTCCCCGGTTCTACGAGGCGACGGGCGGCCGGGTTCTGTTCGACGGCACCGACGTGCGCGACGTCACACAGGAGTCGCTGGTGACCCACCTCGGCATCGTGAGCCAGGAGACGTACCTGTTCCACGCGACGATCGCCGAGAACCTCCGCTACGCGAAGCCGACGGCGAGCCAGCGGGAGCTCGAGGCCGCGGCGGTGCTGGCGAACATCCACGACCGCATCATGAGTTTCGACGACGGATACGAGACGATGGTCGGGGAGCGGGGGTACCGGCTCTCGGGCGGCGAGAAGCAGCGCATCGCGATCGCCCGCGTGCTGCTGAAGAACCCGGCCGTACTCATCCTCGACGAGGCGACCAGCGCCCTCGACTCCATCTCCGAACGGGTCGTGCAGAACGCTCTCGACACGGCATCGCGCGGCCGCACCACGATCGCCATCGCTCATCGACTGTCGACCGTGGTGAAGGCCGACGTCATCTTCGTGGTCGAAGACGGGCTCATCGTGGAGCGCGGCACGCACGCCGAGCTCCTCGCCCGGGGCGGCGCTTATACGAACCTGTACAGCGAGCAGGTCTCGGCGGGCTCGCTGTGAGCGCCGCGAGGGTGGCCGAGGCATCGGCGGCACTCCGGTGACGCCGGGCACACTCCGGTAACACGGCAGACGGCGCTGGTAGGTTGAACGGGTGAAATACGCAGAGACAGTCCTCGACCTCGTCGGAAACACCCCGCTCGTCCGCCTCAACACGGTGACCGACGGCATCGCGGCCACAGTGCTCGCGAAAGTGGAGTACCTCAACCCCGGCGGCTCCTCGAAAGACCGGATCGCCACGCGGATCGTCGACGCGGCGGAGCGCGAGGGCCTGCTGAAGCCCGGCGGCACAATCGTCGAACCGACCTCCGGCAACACCGGCATCGGCCTCGCGCTCGTGGCCCAGCAGCGCGGCTACCGGTGCGTCTTCGTGCTGCCCGACAAGGTGGGCGAGGACAAGCGCAACGTGCTCCTGGCCTACGGAGCTGAGATCGTCGTGACGCCGACCGCCGTCGCTCCCGAAGACCCGGAGTCGTACTACTCGGTGAGCGACCGTCTGGCGCGCGAGATCCCCGGCGCGTTCAAGCCGAACCAGTACTCGAACCCGAACGGTCCGCTCAGCCACTACGAGACCACCGGTCCCGAGATCTGGCGCGACACCGAGGGCACGGTGACCCACTTCGTGGCCGGCGTCGGCACCGGCGGCACCATCAGCGGGGTCGGAAAGTACCTCAAAGAGGTCTCGGACGGCCGCGTTCAGATCATCGGAGCCGACCCGGAGGGCTCGGTCTACTCGGGCGGCACCGGCCGGCCGTACTTGACTGAGGGCGTGGGCGAGGACTTCTGGCCGACCGCCTACGACCCGAGCGTGGTCGACAGCATCATCGCCTCGAGCGACGCCGAGTCGTTCGAGCTGACCCGCCGCCTCGCCCGCGAGGAGGGCCTGCTCGTCGGCGGTTCGAGCGGGCTGGCAGTCTCCGTCGCGCTCAAGGCGGCCCGTGACCTGCCCGCCGACGCGGTCGTCGTCGTGCTGCTGCCCGACGGTGGTCGCGGCTACCTCGGCAAGATCTTCAACGACAAGTGGATGCGCTCCTACGGGTTCACCAGCGAATCGAGTGAGAGCACCGTTCGCGACCTCATCGGCGCGAAAGACGGATCGCTGCCGGCGCTCGTGCACGCGCATCCGAGCGACACCGTGCACGACGCGATCGAGATCATGAAGACGTACGGGGTGTCGCAGATGCCGGTGCTGACCGCGGAACCGCCCGTGGTGATGGGCGAGGTCGTCGGTTCACTGAACGAGGAGGCTCTGCTCGAACACCTCTTCAGCGGCGCTGCGGCCATGGGCGACACGGTCGGCACCTTCCAGGGTGCGTCGTTCCCCCTGATCGGCATCAACGAGTCCGTCGCCGCGGCGCGCCAGTTCCTCGGTTCGGCGTCGGCGTTGATGGTGACGGACGAGGGAAAGCCGGTCGCCGTGATCACCCGCCAGGACCTGCTCAGTTTCCTGAGCGCCTGACCCGCCGGCCGGTCTGGCTCACGCGGCAGACTGACCCGCCGGGCGGGCCGGCCCAGGCCTACAGCCTGACCGAAACCTGAACCCCCACGAATAATCGCGCCCACCCGAGCGTTAGGAGTCCCATGCCACGCAAACAGCACTTCGAGACCACAGCCATCCACGCCGGCCAGGAGTTCGACCCCACCACCGGTGCGATCATCCCGCCGATCTACCAGACCTCCACGTTCGTGCAGGACGGGATCGGCGGCTTCCGGGGCGGCTACGAGTACGCCCGCGGCGGCAATCCCACGCGCACGTCGCTCGAGACACTGCTCGCCGCGCTCGAAGGTGGAAAGCACGCGTTCTCGTTCTCGTCGGGGCTGGCGGCCGAGGATGCCCTGCTCCGGGCGGCGCTCGAACCCGGCGACCACGTGGTGCTCGGCAACGACGTCTACGGCGGTACCCACCGACTGATCAACACGATCCACAAGAAGTCGGGCATCCTGAACGACACCGTCGAGATGATGGACCTGCACGCCGTGCAGAAGGCCGTTGTGCCCGGCAAGACGAAGATCCTCTGGCTCGAGACGCCGAGCAATCCGCTGATGAAGATCAGCGACATCGGGGAACTCGCCGAGATCGGACACGCGGCCGGGGCACTGGTCGTCGTCGACAACACCTTCGCCTCGCCCTACCTCCAGAAGCCGCTCTCACTCGCGGCCGACGTGGTCATCCACTCGACCACCAAGTATCTCGGTGGCCACTCCGACGTGCTCGGCGGTGCGGTCGTGCTGAACGATGAGGAGCTGGCGTCGAAGGTCGGTTTCCAGCAGTTCGCCGCGGGCGCGGTCTCGGGGCCGATGGATGCCTGGCTCACCGTTCGCGGAATCAAAACGCTCGCCGTGCGGATGGACAGGCACAGCGCCAATGCGCAGGCCATCGCCGAGCACCTGGTCGGGCATCCGGCGCTCGAGCGCATCTACTATCCGGGCCTCGAGACGCACCCGGGGCACGAGTTGGCGAAGACCCAGATGTCGGGTTTCGGCGGCATGATCTCGCTCGGGTTGAAGGCGGGCCCGAAGGCGGCGCGTAAGTTCGCCGAGTCGACGAAGGTCTTCCAGCTCGCGGAATCGCTCGGTGGGGTGGAATCGCTCATCGGCTATCCCAGCGAGATGACGCACGCGTCGGTGAAGGGCACCGCGCTCGAGGTTCCCGAGAACATCATCCGGCTCTCGGTGGGAATCGAGAATGTGGATGACCTGATCGAGGATCTCGACCGGGCACTGCCCCGGCGCTGAGTCCGGCTGCCGCAGCAGCGGGCGTCAGAGGTCGGCGTCGCCGTACGTCGACTCGTCGCTGTTGCGGCCGGAGGACTCGGTGTCGCTGGCGTCGTCCTCGACGTTCGATTCGTCCTGCTTGTAGAAGATCTGCTTCTCGTCGACCGGGTCGGCGGTACCGGCCGCGGACTCTTCCTCCTCGGCCTCCTTCCGTGCCGTGAAAGCCTCCTCGCCGGGCACGTGACGTGCGTCGTCGGGGAACTCGCTTGCGAGGAAGCCGGGGATGTCGCCCATGATCTGTCTCCTTTGTGGGGTCACCCCACCGTAGGCCGACCTCCACTGGCTCACAACCCGCCCACCCGCCCACCTCGCGCCCGCCCCGGACGACGTTCCGCGCCCGTTTGTCGCTTCCGCCACTGCGCGCGCAGACGCGGAAGCGACAAAGAGGCGCGGAACCGAAGTGCTGCGGGGCGGAGTGCGGTGGGGGAGTCAGGCCGAGCGGGTGAGCCAGGCCGCCGCGCCGAGGAGGGGAGCGTCGTCGAGCAGCCGTGAGGCGGCAAGCTCCAGGGTGGCGGCGTAGGCGGGGTTAGCTTCGGCGACTCCTGCCCGGAAGCCGGGCTCGAACAGGTCCCACGAGCGTGAGATCGAGCCCCCGGCCACGAGCACACTGGCCTCGAACGTGGCGAGCCACGGGCCGAGGCAGCGTCCGAGCGCGAAGGAGGCATGCTCGAGCACCCTGGTCGCGGTCGCATCACCCGCGCGCATCCGGCCGGCGATATCCTTCACGCTGGTCGTCTCACCCGTCTGCCGGGCGAAGGCGGCGACGATCGCCCGGGTCGAGACGGTGTCCTCCAAGGGGCCACCGTCGACCTCGAGGAGGTGGGCGGTGCCGTTCGTCGGAACGTCGGCGCGATGTCTGATCGGGGTGCCGTGGTCGAGGAACGTGCTGCCGACACCGGTGCCGAGAGTGATGCAGACCGCGCGATCGTGGCCGGAAGCCGCCCCGAACATCCATTCGCCGATGCCGTAGGCGCTCGCATCGTGCACAAATCGCACGGCAGACGGTTCCGCGCCGAGCCGGGCGGCGAGCTCCCCGCGGATGTCGACCCCGGAGAGGTTCTCGAACTTCGCGACGTTCTCGAAGGTGCCCACCCCGCGCTCATAGTCGAACGGGTCGGGCATTGCGATGGCCCAGGCCGCGTCGGCTCGAGCGTCGCCACCCGCCTGGGCGACGGCCTCGCGACAGGCGGATGCCCAGATGTCGAGGATTTCCGTGCCCGCCCCGTGGGGGTCGGTGTCAGCGCCCGCTGATGTGACGACGCGAGCGCTGCTGCCGCGCATCCCGACGACGGCCGCGGTGATGTGGCTGCCGCCGATGTCGGCGACGTTGGCGAGCCGGAGCGCGCCACCATCGTGCTGCTCGGAAGGAGCCTCGTCGGCCAGCGGGAGGGGAGCGTCATCGTTCACCTCTCGACTCTAGCCGCAGTGCGCGAGCCGGCAGAAATGACCGCTTCATTGCCATTTTTGCCATCATGCGGAGGGTTCCGACCTGCCATGGTTGGGTCATGCCCCCACCGGACCACCCCTCCGTCGGGCTCGCCCCGGGCACCGCCCTCTCCGTGGCGGCCGTGCTCGGAACCGGTATTTCCCTGCTCCCTGCTCTCGCTGAGCAGGTGGCGCAGGGAGTCACGGCGGCCGTTCGCCTACTCGGGCGTTTCACGGCAGGCTGGTGGATGGCCGTGGTTTCGGTTGCCCCCGTCGCGGTGATCGTCGCCGCCGCGACCCGCCCCGCCCCGCAACGACCGCCCACCACCCCGACACCCCCGCTCAACCAACCAGGAAGGCCCACGCATGAGCCGCCGCTTCATCGACCTCAGCCACACGATCACCGAAGGCCTCGTCACCTACCCGGGCCTCCCTGCGCCCCGCTTCACTCCGCACCTGACCCGCGAGGACTCGAAGTCGAAGTACGCCGAGGGCACAGAATTCGCGATGGACATCATCACGATGATCGGCAACACCGGCACCTACCTCGACAGCCCTTTCCACCGCTACGCCGACGGAGGCGACCTCTCGACGCTCAGCCTCGAGACGCTCGCCGAACTGCCCGCCGTGGTCTTCTCGTTCCCCGCCATCGCCGGCGAGCAGACAAACGGTCCGTCTCCTGCAGACCAGTCAGAGCCCGGCTTCGACGGCCGGGGTATCACGGCGGATGCGTTCGGCACCGAGGATCTCCGCGGCACGGCCGTGCTGCTGAGCACCGGCTGGGACGCGCTCTTCGGCACCCCCTCGTACGCAAGCGGGTCGCCGTTCCTGACCGAGGACGGCGCGCGATTGCTTATCGAGCGCGACGTCGCGCTGGTTGGAATCGACTCGCTCAACATCGACGACACCGAGTCGGGCGGCGAGCGTCCCGCGCACACGCTGCTGCTGGATGCGGGCATCCACGTCGTCGAGCACCTCACCAACCTCGGTTCGCTACCGTTCCGCGGGGCGCGCTTCACCGCCGTCCCGCCGAAGGTGGCGGGCTTCGGCACGTTCCCGGTTCGCGCTTTCGCAACAGTGGACGGCCCCGCCTGACCTCCCGCATTCGGTGTCGGCGGCCTCCCGTAGCCTTGTGAGGTGAGCACAGGGTCGGCGACAGGTCAGGATGCCCGGCCGAGCGACTCGGGCGCGGGCATCCTCGGGCGACCCTACCGCTGGGTGACCGTCGGGATGCTCGCGATGATCCTGCTCTCGGCGTTCGAGGCGCTCGCCGTCACGACAGTGATGCCGACGATCAGCGCCGAGTTCGACGGGGCGTCGCTCTACGCGCTCGCCTTCTCCGGCCCGCTGGCCGTCGGCGTCGTGGGGATGGTGGTGGCCGGCAACTGGTCGGATCGAACCGGCCCCCGCCGTCCCCTCTTCGCCTCGGTGATCTTCTTCGCGGGCGGTCTGCTGGTTGCCGGGCTGGCGACGAACATGGAGCTGCTCGTGCTCGGCCGGCTGGTCTCCGGGCTCGGTGGCGGCGGGCTCACCGTGGCGCTGTTCGTTCTGGTCGCCCGGGTCTTCCCCGAACGACTGCATCCCAAGGTGTTCGCCGCCTTTGCTGCGGCCTGGGTCATCCCGTCTCTTGTCGGGCCCCTGGTCGCCGGTGTGGTGGCAGAGACCGTCGGCTGGCGCTGGGTGTTCCTCGGCGTGGTGGTGCTGGTGATCCTCGCGATGGGCATGGTCGTTCCGGTCATGCGCGGGTTCGAGGCGGTGTCGACGGGCGGGCCGTGGAAGCTGTCCCGCATCGTCTGGTCGGTGGTGGCGGCGTGCGCGGTGCTTGTTGCCAGCCTGTCGGGCCAGCTCGCCGACCGGTTGGACGGCACGGTCGTCTGGATGCTCGCGGTGGCCGCCATCGTGATCGCCGTCGTCTCGCTCCGAACGCTCCTCCCCCCGGGCGCCCTGCTGGCCCGGCAGGGGCTCCCCACGGTCATCCTGCTGCGCGGGCTGGTGTCGGGGGCCTACTTCGCGGCGGAGACGTACCTTCCCTACTTCTTCACGAGCCAATACCAGCTGACACCGGCGTTGGCGGGGCTGGCGCTGTCGTTCGCTGGGCTTTCCTGGGCCGGGGCATCGTGGTTGCAGGGCAAGTACTCCGAGCGCATCAGCGATGTGGCGAGCATCAGGGCGGGCATCCTCCTGGTGCTGTTCGCGCTGGCGATCGTGCTCGCGTGTTCGATCTTCGCCCTCTCGCCGGCGCTGGCCATCGTCGGCTGGCTCTTCGCGGGAGCGGGGATGGGGGCCATGTACCCGCGACTGTCTGTCGCGATGCTCCGGCTGTCGAGTGTCACGAACCAGGGCTTCAACTCCTCGGCGCTGGCGATCTCCGACTCGATCGGGGCGGCGTCGTCCCTGGCGCTGACGGCGGCGATCTTTGCGACAGCGGGGGCGGTAAGTGCCTTCTCGTTCACCGCGTGCTTCCTGCTGGCTGCCGCTCTCGCCCTCGTGGCGCTCGCCGTGAGCGGGCGCGCACGTTCCTAGTGGGGCACGCCCGCGACACGCCCGGTGGTCCGGATGTCGGTGGTCGAAGTTATCCTCAGACCACGGCGGTGCGGTTATCCACAGATCGCCCTTGTGAGGCCTGAATACGCGGAATGGCCTGTGCACTCAGGGTGTTGAGAAGGTGTGGAAACTCCGCAGAAGCTGTGGATAATTACACGGATGTAACTACTTCATCTAGGGGTCTGTTCTGAAGCTGACAACTAGATGTAGTGTTGTACTCCTGTCACCGAGTTTGAAGAGAAAGGCGCAAAACATGGCAATCACGGTCTACACCAAGCCCTCCTGCGTTCAGTGCACCGCCACCTACCGCGCCCTCGAGAACAAGGGTCTCGAATACGAGATCTTCGACGTCTCGGTCGACGAAAAGGCCCTCGCGGCCGTCAAGGAGCTGGGCTACCTCCAGGCTCCCGTCGTCATCACCGACGACGACCACTGGTCGGGTTTCCGCCCCGACAAGATCGCCGAACTCGCTTCGCGCGTAGCCTGACCCGATACAGATGGCAGACCTGGTCTATTTCTCCAGCGTCTCAGGCAACACCAGGCGCTTCGTCGAGAAGCTGGGCACACCGGCTCACCGGATCCCGCTCTACGCCACCGAAGCGCCGCTGAAAGTCGATGAGCCCTACGTTCTCGTGTTGCCCACCTACGGGGGCGGGTCGACCGGAGGCGCTGTTCCCAAACAGGTCATCAGATTTCTGAACGACTCACACAACCGTTCCCTGATCAAGGGCGTCATCGCTGCAGGAAACACGAACTTCGGCGAGGCGTACTGCCTCGCGGGTGACATCGTCGCGCAGAAATGCAAGGTCGACACCCTCTACCGGTTTGAAGTATTCGGTACGCCCGACGATGTCGAGGCCGTCATAACAGGATTGGAAGAATTTTGGAAAGCACACTGATCGAGGCGCCGTCCGCAGCGACGGGTCTCGACTACCACTCGCTGAACGCGATGCTGAACCTCTACGACGCCGACGGCAAGATCCAGTTCGACAAAGACAAAGAAGCGGCGAAGCAGTACTTCCTGCAGCACGTCAACCAGAACACGGTGTTCTTCCACAACCTGCGTGAGCGCCTCGACTACCTGGTCGAGAAGGAGTACTACGAGAGTGCGCTCATCGAGAGCTACTCGTTCGAGTTCATCCAGAAGCTCAACGACCTCGCCTACTCGAAGAAGTTCCGTTTCGAGACGTTCCTCGGAGCGTTCAAGTACTACACCTCGTACACGCTGAAGACGTTCGACGGCAAGCGCTACCTCGAGCGCTTCGAAGACCGCGTGGTCATGACCGCGCTCGGCCTCGCCGACGGCGACGAGACCCTGGCGATCAACCTCGTCGAGGAGATCATCGGCGGTCGGTTCCAGCCCGCGACCCCCACCTTCCTGAACGCCGGCAAGGCGCAGCGCGGTGAGCTCGTCTCGTGCTTCCTGCTGCGCATCGAAGACAACATGGAGTCGATCTCCCGCGCGATCAACTCGTCGCTGCAGCTCTCGAAGCGCGGCGGCGGTGTCGCGCTGCTGCTGTCGAACATCCGCGAGTCGGGTGCTCCCATCAAGCAGATCGAGAACCAGTCGTCGGGCATCATCCCCGTCATGAAGCTGCTCGAAGACTCCTTCAGCTACGCCAACCAGCTCGGTGCCCGCCAGGGCGCGGGTGCGGTGTACCTCTCGGCGCACCACCCCGACATCATGCGCTTCCTCGACACGAAGCGGGAGAACGCCGACGAGAAGATCCGTATCAAGACGCTCTCGCTCGGCGTCGTGGTGCCCGACATCACGTTCGAGCTCGCGAAGAACGACGAGGACATGTACCTGTTCTCGCCGTACGACGTCGAGAAGGTCTACGGCGTGCCCTTCGGCGACATCAGTGTCTCCGAGGAGTACCGGGCGATGGTCGACGACCCGCGCATCCACAAGTCGAAGATCAAGGCACGCGAGTTCTTCCAGACGCTGGCGGAGATCCAGTTCGAGTCTGGCTACCCCTACATCATGTACGAAGACACGGTGAACAAGGCGAACCCGATCAAGGGCCGCATCAACATGTCGAACCTCTGCTCGGAGATCCTGCAGGTCAACACGCCGACGACCTACAACGAAGACCTGTCGTACGACAACATCGGCAAGGATATCTCCTGCAACCTGGGGTCGCTGAACATCGCGCTCACCATGGACTCGCCCGACTTCGGCCTGACCGTCGAGACGGCCATCCGCGGCCTGACCTCGGTGTCGAACCAGAGCCACATCACCTCGGTGCGCTCCATCGAGTCGGGCAACGACCGCTCGCACGCCATCGGCCTCGGCCAGATGAACCTGCACGGCTACCTCGCTCGGGAGCGGGTGTTCTACGGCTCCGAAGAGGGCATCGACTTCACGAACATCTACTTCTACACGGTGCTGTTCCACGCGCTGCGGGCTTCCAACCGCATTGCGATCGAGCGCGGCGAGGTGTTCGACGGTTTCGCCGACTCGACCTACGCGACGGGAGCGTTCTTCGACAAGTACACGGATGCCTCGTGGACGCCGTCGACCGTGAAGGTCGCGTCGCTCTTCGACAACGCCTCGATCCACATCCCGACGCAGGAAGACTGGGCGTCGCTTCGGGCTTCTGTCATGGAGCACGGCATCTACAACCAGAACCTGCAGGCGGTGCCCCCGACCGGCTCGATCTCATACATCAACAACTCGACGGCCTCGATCCACCCGATCGCGTCGAAGATCGAGATCCGCAAGGAAGGCAAGATCGGTCGCGTCTACTACCCCGCGCCGTTCCTGACGAACGACAACCTGGAGTACTACCAGGACGCCTATGAGATCGGTGCCGAGAAGGTCATCGACACGTACGCGGCGGCGACGCAGCACGTCGACCAGGGGCTGTCGCTCACGCTCTTCTTCCGCGACACGGCCACGACCCGCGACATCAACAAGGCGCAGATCTACGCCTGGCGGAAGGGCATCAAGACGATCTACTACATCCGCCTCCGCCAAATGGCGCTGGAGGGCACCGAGATCGAGGGTTGCGTTTCCTGTGCTTTGTAACGGATGGCAAGTCATCCGTTCAGTGCGCTCCGTCATTAGCTTTCATCTGTAAGAACTTGGCTGCGATCATCCGTAGCGTGAAAGAAGAAGAGAATCGTGGCTGAACAGCTCAGGCTCGCGCGCAACGTGCAGGCGATCAACTGGAACAAGATCCAGGACGACAAAGACGTCGAGGTGTGGAACCGTCTCGTCAACAATTTCTGGTTGCCCGAGAAGGTTCCGCTCTCGAACGACGTGCAGTCGTGGAACACGCTCACGCCGGCCGAGCAGCAGCTCACCATGCGGGTGTTCACGGGCCTGACGCTTCTCGATACGATCCAGGGCACGGTCGGCGCGGTCAGCCTCATCCCCGACGCGGTCACTCCGCACGAGGAGGCGGTGTACACGAACATCGCGTTCATGGAGTCGGTGCACGCAAAGTCGTACTCGTCGATCTTCTCGACGCTGTCGAACACCAAGGACATCGACGAGGCGTTCCGCTGGTCGACCGAGAACCCGAACCTGCAGAAGAAGGCAGACATCGTTCTCGACGACTACCACGGCAACGACCCTCTCAAACGGAAGGTCTCCTCGACCCTGCTCGAGTCGTTCCTCTTCTATTCAGGGTTCTACCTGCCCATGTACTGGTCGTCTCGCGCCAAGCTGACGAACACGGCAGACCTGATCCGGCTGATCATCCGTGACGAGGCCGTGCACGGATACTACATCGGCTACAAGTTCCAGAAGGGGCTCGAGAAGGTCGACCAGGCCAAGCGGGACGAGATCAAGGACTACACGTTCTCTCTGGTCTACGACCTCTACGAGAACGAGACCCAGTACACGCAGGATCTGTACGACGAGGTCGGGCTGACCGAAGACGTCAAGAAGTTCCTGCACTACAACGCCAACAAGGCGCTGATGAACCTGGGCTACGAGCCGATGTTCCCGAAGAGCGTCACCGACGTGAACCCGGCGATCCTGTCGGCCCTGTCGCCGAACGCCGACGAGAACCATGACTTCTTCAGCGGATCGGGTAGCTCGTACGTGATCGGCAAGGCCGTGAACACCGAGGACGAAGACTGGGATTTCTGAGCTGAACTGCCGGGTGCAGCTGCGGCTCGCGCCGTAATTCAGGAGGAGAGCCCCGTCGCGTCGGTATACGACGTGGCCGGGCTCTCCTCCTGAATTGCGTACGGGTGGTGGGAGCGCCAGATCTGGGCGCGGGGCAGCGTTGGGGCAGGATGGGAGCATGAGCCCCACGCTGCAGGTCATCGTTGCCCCCGACTCGTTCAAGGGGAGCGCGACCGCCGTCGAAGTGGCGGAGGCGATCGGCGGAGGCTGGCGTGAGGCAAGGCCCGGCGACACGGTCGTACTGACGCCGATGGCCGACGGCGGCGAGGGCACCATCGAGGCACTCGCGCTCGCCATCCCCGGATCGAAGCGGATGCCGATCACGGTCACCGGTCCGGCCGGCGAACCGGTCGAGGCAGAGTGGCTGCTCGTCCCGGGCGAAGAGAGCATCGGGACCACGGGGGTCGTCGAACTCGCCAACACCAGCGGCATCACGCTGCTGTCGACGCTTCTGCCGATGGATGCCCAGACCACCGGGTTCGGAGAGGCCATCGTCGCGGCGCTCGACCACGGCGTTGAGAGGCTCTTGCTCGCCATTGGCGGGAGTGCCTCCACCGACGGCGGCGTCGGAATTCTGACTGCGCTCGGAGCGCGGTTCCTCGACGCGGAGGGCGACCCGATTGCGCCGGGTGGCGCTGGGCTCGCCGGGCTCGTCTCCGTCGACTTCAGCGGGCTCCGTGACCTGCCAGAGGGCGGTGCCCAGATCATCACCGACGTCACCAATCCCCTGTTGGCGGTCGACGGCGCTGCGGCGGTGTTCGGCCCGCAGAAGGGTGCCGACGTCCACCAGGTCGCCGAACTCGACCGCTCCCTCGCTGCCTTCGCGCGGATCGTCGGGGAGGCCGCGCAGACGGCGAGACCGAGGTCGGCCGCGCATCTGGCCGACCCCGAAGCGCCGGGCGCCGGTGCCGCCGGGGGAACGGGGTTCGGCCTGGCGCTGTGGGGTGCGATCATCCGGAACGGTGCAGAGACGGTGGCGGATGCTGTCGGTCTTGAGCGTCAGATCAGCGAGGCCGATGTGGTGATCACGGGCGAGGGGCGGTTCGACAGCCAGTCCGCCGCGGGAAAGGTGCCATCGTTCGTGGTGGGGCTCGCCCGCAAGCATGAGACGTTCCCGCTGCTCGTGGCGGGCAGCATCGGCGCGGATCCGGAGGATTTCGCCGCCTCGGTGTCGCTCAGTGAACTGGCCGGAAGTTCTGAGGCGGCGATCGAGAATCCGTTGCCGTTCCTCTGGGCGGCCGGGCGGGCGCTGGCGAACGGCGGCGCGAAGACGACGGGAGGCGAAAGCGTATGAGTGACAGCAGTGGCAATGGCGGTGGCGATGGCGGTAGCAGTGGCAGCAGCGGGGCCAGCCACGACACGAGCGCGGTGCTCATCGGTGCCGACGAGCTGGCCGCGCTGCTCGCCAGCGATCGCGGGCCGCGGGTGCGGGTGCTCGATGTGCGGTGGAAACTCGGCGGGCCACCGGGGCTCCCGCTCTATCGCGAGGGTCACATCCCGGGAGCGCGGTACGTCGACCTCGACACGCAGCTGGCCCGGCGCGGCGAGAAGACGGAGGGCCGGCATCCGGTGCCCGTGATCGACGCGCTGCAGACCGCGGCGCGATCGTGGGGAATCGATGACGGCGACACGGTCGTGGTGTACGACGATCTGAACAATCTGTCGTCGTCCCGTGCGTGGTGGCTGCTGCGAAGCGCTGGCGTCGCGGATGTGCGGCTGCTCGACGGCGCCCTGAAGGCATGGCTCGCCGCCGGGTTCGAGCTAGAGACGGGCGATCCGGTCGGCGACGGCGACGGCTCGGTGACCCTCGCCTACGGGGCTCTTCCGTGGTTGGACATCGATGCCGCGGCCGAGTTCGGCCAGCACGGGGTGCTGCTCGACGCTCGTGCGCCGGAACGATTCCGGGGCGAAGTGGAGCCGATCGATCCGCGGGCCGGGCACATCCCGGGGGCCCGCAGTGCACCGGCGACGGGCAATGTCGATGCCGACGGTCGATTCCTCAGCCCGTCGGAGCTCCGCGCGCGGTTCGAGGCCGTCGGCGCCCGGCAGGATGCACCGGTGGGCGTGTACTGCGGATCGGGTGTCACCGCGGCGGTCGACGCGGTGGCGCTGACGATCGCGGGTTTCGAGCCGCGGGTGTTCCCGGGCTCCTGGTCGGCGTGGTCGAACACCGACCGCGCGGTCGCAACGGGGGACTGAGGGGGGTTCGGCGCTCCGGACGAGCCGGGCCCTACTTTGCGACAGTGACAGCTTTGCTCGTCGCGGTAGCGGACACGTAGCCCGACTTCGAACCCGAGACGGTCACCGTCAGCGTATTGCCGGCGTCGGCCGCGACGGGCGTGTAGCTCGCTGAGGTCGCGCCCGCGATCGCTGTTCCGGCGCGCTTCCAGCTGTAGGTGAGAGTGACGGGGGCCGGATTCCATGTGCCGGGTTTGGCGATCAACGCCGAGCCCACCTTCGCAGTGCCCGAGATCAGCGGAACAGCGGTGACGAGCGCGCCCTTCGCGACGGCCTTCGTGGCGGCGCTGGTCTTCGCGACCGTGCCATACCCCGGCTTCGAACCGGTGACCGTGACGGTCACGGTGGTCTGGGCATCCGCCGCCGCCAGTGTGTAGGTCGACTTCGTGGCGCCGGTGATCTTCACTCCGCCGCGGTTCCACTGGTAGGTGAATGTGACGGGCGCTGGCGACCACGTTCCGGGCTTGGCGGTGAGTGCCGCGCCGACGGTCGGGGTGCCGCTGATGGTCGGCGTGGCTGTGGCCGTCAACCTGTCGAGAACAGGGCTCGTCGCCCTACTGGACGCGGCCGATGTCTCGTAGCCGCTCTTCGCACCCGTGACGATGAAGGTGATGGCGCGTCCGAGGTCTGCCGGCTGCAGGGTGTAGGAGGTGGTGGTGGCGCCGGTGATCGGAATTTCGTTGCGGCTCCACTGGTACCCGAGGGTCACGGGCGACGGCCCCCAGGTGCCCGCGGTGCCGGTGAGCTTCGAGCCGACCACGGCCCAGCCCGAGATCGAGGGCTTGCCGACAGTGAGCTTCAGGGGGTTCGGGGCCTGGTCGTACGTCCAGGAACCGCTGCCCGCCGTCACGTGCACGGTGGTGAACCAGAGGCCGGCGCTCGCGAACTGCACTCCGTTGAACTTCAGGCAGGCGAGGCCGACGCTGTAGTCGCCGCCCCGGGCCCTGGCCTGGCCGGCCGAGCCGAGGATCTGGGCGCTGAGGTTTGCCGAGGGCTCGAGCACGTCCTTGGATCCGAAGAAGAAGCCGCTGTCGGCGTAGCCGATCCAGGATGCCCGTGTGCGCTCCGAGCCCACGGGGCTTATGAAGGTCTGCACACTCTCGGCGTCGCTGGCGCAGGTGAAGTGCGCGCGGGGATCGCTGCTGTTGGGGGAGGCCACGAGGTCGTCATCCCACAGAGCCACGTGCCCGGCCGGGAATCGGGTCTCGGTGCCGGAGTCGTACAGAATGTAGGCGCCGTCGGAGACGGTGCCCGCTGCCGAGGCGGAGACCGGGGCCAGGCCGACCAGCGCGAGGGAGAGCGCCGAGAGGAGAAGTGCGCCGCCGAAGCGGACGGGGGTGGTCAGGGTCACGGAGGGCCTCTTCGGTTGACGGATGCTGCGGGCACGAGCATCGTCACAGGCGCGAGTGTCCCTGCGGTGAACGGTGGGTTGCCGAGGAAGGGGAGCCGCGGATGTTGCGGGGACACTCGCGCCGGGGCGGCACCGGGCGGGGAGCACCGCGGAACGCGCGCCGCGGAGGCGCCGAGCGGCTCGCTCTCAACCGCGCGGAATGGACCCCAGCGCCTGCGCTGCGACATACTGCCTGGCGATTGCCGGCACCGTGTCGACCGCGAGCTCGGCCACGAAACTGATCGGCCATGCCGGCCTCGCGCCCGACAGCGTCCATGCGGCTTGCCGGGCCGCGCCGTCCGCGACGTACTCGCCCGGCGTCGGCACAGAGACCGGCACGTCGAAGACCTGCGCCGCGACGGACTGCACCGCCTCGTTCTGCGCGGCGCCCCCGATCAGCAGCACTCTCTTCGTGGCGACCCCGAGATCGCGGATCGCGCTCACTCCATCGGCGAGCCCACACAGCATGCCCTCGATCGCAGCACGGGCGAGGTTCTCACGGGTGGTCGACGCAATCGTCAGCCCGAGGAGTGTAGCCGTGGCATCGGGGAGGTTCGGGGTGCGTTCCCCTTCGAAGTACGGCACCAGCACGACGCCACCGGAGCCCGGGGCTGCGGAGAGCGCGAGCCTCGCGAACTCGTCGTAGTCGACACCCAGCAGCTCACTGGTCGACGCAAGGATGCGCGCGGCGTTCAGCGTCACCACGATCGGCAGGAACCCGCCGGCGGCATCGGCGAACCCGGCGACAGTGCCGGTGAGGTCGGCAACCGGGCGATCGGTCACGGCGAAGGCCGTTCCCGAGGTGCCGATGCTGATCACCACATCGCCCGCTTTCGCGTCCAGCCCCAGCGCGGCGCCGGCGTTGTCGCCCATCCCCGCGCCCACGAGGATGCCGGCGGGAATGACCCCGACGGCCTCGGGTGTGTCCACGGGGCTGTCGCCCCCGTACGGGATGTCGCCCCCGTACGCGAGGTCGCCGCCGTGGGCGACCGTCGTTCCGACGACATGCCCGGTCTGCACGATGCGGGGGACGATGACGGCGTCGTTGGCCGCCCTCTCTGCGGCGTCCACCGCTTCGTCCGCGGCCGACTCGACGCCTGCCGCTTCGACGGCCGGCCGGCCGAAGGCATGCTCGAACAGGTTGAAGTCGTATCGCCCTGTCGCGGGGCTCCAGTACGAGGTTCCGCTCGCATCCGACCGGTCGGTGGCCAGGGCATCCAGAACCGGCCCGAGCGGACTCTCGCCCTCGGGGCCGTACCCGAGCAGGCGCCAGGTCAGCCAGTCGTGGGGGAGCGTCACGGCGGCGACGCGCGCCGAGTTGGCCGGCTCTGCGTCGCGGAGCCAGCGCAACTTGGTCACGGTGAACGAAGCGACCGGCAGCGACCCCACGCGCTCGGCGAAGCCGGTGGGCCCGTCTGCTCCGATCTCGGCGAGCAGGTCTGAGGCCGCCTGGGCGCTGCGAGTGTCGTTCCAGAGCAGCGCGTCGCGGATCACCCGGCCCCGGGCATCCAGAACCACCATGCCGTGCTGCTGGCCGCCGACGGAGATCGCGGCGACATCGTCGAGACCGCCCGCATCCCGGATCGCCGCCTGCAGCGCACTCCACCACGCTGCAGGGTCGACCGCCGTGCCGTCGGGGTGCGGCGCGCGCCCACTCCGCACCAGCGCTCCGGTCTCTGCGTCTCGGATCACGATCTTGCAGCTCTGGGTCGACGAATCGACTCCCGCGACCAGCGTCATGGCTAGCGGGCGCCGGTGAGGTGTTCGAGCGCGAGCTGGTTGAGGCGCACGAAGCCGAAGCCCTTGCCGTCGAAGTACGGGGTCGGGTCGAACTCTTCGTAGGACGAACGGTCGGCGAGCAGGTCGGCGTAGGTCTCGCCCGGGTTGAGCGTGGGCTCGGCCAGTTCGGGCACGCGGGAGGCGGCCAGGGCCTGCTGTACCTCGGGGTCTGCCCGGAAGGCGGCCGCGCGCTCCTTCAGCAGGAGGTAGGTGCGCATGTTCGCTGCCGCCGAGTCCCAGACGCCCGTGATGTCCTCGGTTCGCGAGGGCTTGTAGTCGAAGTGGCGCGGGCCGTCATAGACCGGGCCGCCCTCGGGGGAGCCGTTCTCGAGCAGGTCGACGAGCGCGAACGCGTTGTAGAGGTCGCCGTGGCCGAACACCAGGTCCTGGTCGTATTTGATGCCGCGCTGGCCATTGAGGTCGATGTGGAAGAGCTTGCCCTGGTAGAGCGCCTGGGCGATGCCGGCTGCGAAGTTCAGACCGGCCATCTGCTCGTGGCCGACCTCGGGGTTCACACCGACCAGCTCGGGGCGTTCGAGGGTCTGGATGAAGGCCATCGCGTGCCCGACGGTGGGCAGCAGGATGTCGCCACGGGGCTCGTTCGGCTTGGGCTCGATCGCGAATCGGATGTCGTAGCCCTTGTCGGTGACGTAGTCGCTCAGCAGGTTGACGGCCTCGCGGTAGCGTTCGAGAGCCGAGCGGATGTCCTTCGCCGCGTCGTACTCCGCGCCCTCGCGGCCGCCCCACATCACAAAGGTCTTCGCGCCGAGCTCAGCGGCGAGGTCGATGTTGCGGAGCACCTTGCGAAGGGCGAACCGGCGCACGGCGCGGTCGTTCGAGGTGAATCCGCCATCCTTGAAGACGGGTGCGCTGAAGAGGTTCGTCGTGACCATCGGGACTTCGAGCCCCGTCGAAGCCAGGGCCCCCTTGAGGCGGTCGATCTGGGTCTGGCGCTCCGAGTCGGTCGAACCGAAGTCGAACAGGTCGTCGTCGTGGAAGGTGAGCCCGTACGCGCCGAGCTCACTCAGACGCTCGACGGCTTCGACCACATCGAGGTGGGACCGGGTCGGACCGCCGAAGGGGTCGGACCCGTTGTAGCCGATCGTCCAGAGTCCGAAAGAGAATTTGTCAGCGCGGGTGGGCGTCAGGGACATGCGCGGGTGCTCCAGTCAGCATCGTTGGTGAGTTGGACAGGGTGTTCAGGGGGCGTCCGTGGTAAAAAGTTACCACACACAACATATTGCGGATGCCGGGCTCGTGTCAAAGGGCTGGCACACTGTTTTCGAACATCGATACGGGAGGCCCCATGGTTCTGGCGAGCGTGCCACGTCGCCTGTCGCCCGGCGTCGGCAACAGCAACGACCAGACCCGTCGGCACAACCTCTCGACCGTGCTGACGTTCCTGCATCACGGCGGCCCGCAGTCCCGGGCGCAGCTCACCGGTCTCTCCGCCCTGAACAGGTCGACCACCGGCGCCCTGGTCGCCGAACTCGTCGAGCTCGGCCTGGCCTATGAGACGGAACCCGCCGATTCCGGCCGGGTGGGTCGGCCGAGTCCGATCGTGCACGCGAATGGGAAGGTCGTGGCGATCACGGTCAACCCCGACATCGACGCGGTCACGGTCGGCGTCGTCGGGCTCGGCGGTCTGCTCCACCACCTGGTGCGCCGGGAGACGGATGCGGTGCCGACGGTCGGGGCGAGCATCCGGATCGTGCAGGAGGTTCTCGATGGCATGCGCGACGAAATCGCGACCGAGTTCCGCGTGGCGGGCGTGGGGATCGCCGTGCCCGGGCTCGTGAACTCCCGGGACGGCGTCGTCGCGCTCGCCCCGCACCTCGGCTGGCGTGACGAACCGGTCGCCGAACCCTTCGCCGCTGCCCTCGGGTTCCGTGCCGCAGTGGCCAACGATGCCGCGCTCGCGACAGTGGCCGAGAGCATCTTCGGCGCGGGCCGCGGCGTGCAGGATCTCGTCTACCTCAACGGCAGCGCGAGCGGCATCGGGGGCGGCGTCCTCGCGGGCGGGGTGATGCTGCGCGGCAGCCGGGGCTACGCTGCAGAACTCGGCCACACGCTGGTGAACAGTTCAGGCATCCGGTGCCACTGCGGCAAGCGCGGGTGCCTCGAGACCGAGGTGAACCTCGGGCTTCTGCTGCAGGTGCTCGGGCGAGACAGCGCCGGGCTCGACGAGGTCGACGCGCTGATTGCGGCGGTTCCGGATGCCCGCCCCGAGATCGAACGCCAACTCGACGTGCTGGCGCTCGCCATCGGCACCTTCGTCAGCGTGTTCAACCCCGAGTCGATCATCCTGGGCGGATTTCTCGGGTCGCTGTACGAGGCCGATCCCGCACGGCTCCGCGCATCCGTCAATGCCGCCTCCGTCGTGGGGCTGGCCGATCCGGTGCGTCTCGAGCGGGCCCGGCTCCGCTCCCGGCTGCTGACGACGGGTGCCGCGGAGCTGGTCTTCGCCGACCTGCTGGCCGACCCCGCCGGAACGGTGTTCTGAGGCGCGGGTGCTGACGGGCATCCACCGCTCGCGGTAGTCTCTCGCCATGAGAATTCTGCTCGTGGGTGCCGGTGGTGTCGGAAACTCGATCGCGAAGATCGCGGCCAGGCGTACCTTCTTCGAAGTGATCGTCGTCACCGACTACGACCTGGCCCGGGCGGAGTCGACCGTGGCCTGGATCCAGGCGAAGCACGGGCCGGAGGTCGCGCAGAAGTTCCTCGCCGACCGGATCGACGCCTCTGACGCGTCGAGTGTCGAAGAGGTCGCCCGCAAGCACGGCGCGACCCACGTCATGAACGCCGTCGAGCCGCGCTTCGTGCAGGCGATCTTCGCCGGTGCGCTCGCGGCAGGAGCGAATTACCTCGACATGGCGATGAGCCTCTCGGAGCCGCATCCGACCGAGCCGCACTCCGAGACCGGCATCAAGCTGGGTGACGACCAGTTCGCCCAGGCCGCCGACTGGGAGAAGGCCGGCACGCTTGCGCTCGTCGGCATGGGCGTCGAGCCCGGGCTCAGCGACGTCTTCGCGCGCTACGCCGCAGACCACCTCTTCAGTGACATCGACGAGCTCGGTACGCGCGACGGGGCGAACCTGGTCGTCCGGGATGAGTCGGGGGAGGAGATCTTCGCGCCGTCGTTCAGTATCTGGACCACCATCGAGGAATGCCTGAACCCGCCGGTCGTGTGGGAAAAGGAGCGCGGCTGGTTCACCACCGAGCCGTTCAGTGAGCCGGAGATCTTCGACTTCCCCGACGGCATCGGGCCCGTCGAGTGCGTGAACGTGGAGCACGAAGAGGTGTTGCTGATGCCGCGGTGGGTCGACGCGAAGCGGGTGACCTTCAAATACGGGCTCGGCAACGAGTTCATCTCCATTCTGAAGACACTCCATCAGCTCGGACTCGACAAGACGGCGCCGTTGACCGTGCGCTCTGCCGATGGCCCCGTGACCGTCGCGCCGCGTGATGTCGTGGCGGCGGGGCTCCCCGACCCGGCAACACTCGGGCCCCGGATGACCGGCAAGACCTGCGCGGGACTCTGGGTGACGGGTACGGGGCTCGACGGCCTGGCCCGGGAGGTGTACCTCTACCACGTGGCCGACAACGAGTGGACGATGCGCGAATACGAGTCCCAGTGCGTGGTCTGGCAGACGGCGCTGAATCCCGTGATCGCGCTGGAACTGCTGGCGCTCGGGGTGTGGGGCGGCGTGGGAGTGCTCGGGCCGGAGGCGTTCGATGCGCTGCCGTTCCTCGAGCTGATGGCGCTGCCGGTGGAGGAGGGCGGCTACGGCCAGTCCTGGGGGCTGGAAGATCGCGCAGTCTGATGCATTGAGGTTTACTCGGTTTTAAGCTACCGTGACGTGACTCTGTCTCGCCACGAAAGCTGGAACACCATGACCCTGCGCGCCCCCTCCCGACCGTCCGGCCTCGGCCGACGTGCTGTCGCCACCCTCGCGTTGATCGGCGCGGCCGTCTTCGTGGGTGGTGTCGCTGCCGCTCCGGCGAGCGCCGCACCGTTCGAATTCGTGCTCTCGTCGGGCAATCCCGACTTCTCGTTTCAGAAGGCGGGCGGAGTGCAGATCAAGACCTTCGACCTGCTGAACACGGGGGACAACGACATCACGATCGACCCGGCGCCGCTCGTAGCGATGGCGGCGCCTTTCACGGCGTCGGCGATCTCGTTCACCAAGACTACGGTCGTCGCCCACAACGCGCACGCGACGTTCACAGTGACGTACAGAGTTCCCACTGTGGGTACGGTGTCGACGGTGCCGGTGGCCCTCGTCGCCACCGATCAGACCGACAACTCGAAGCTGAGTCTCACCCTAACCTTCAAGGGAACGTCGATCGCCACGGATCCTGCGCACTTCACCGCCACAACTACGGGAGGTGGCACGTCAGCCGACTTCGGCACCGTCAGCGTCGGCGGTTTCGCCACGCAGGAAGTCACTCTCACCGTCGACGGTGTTCTGCCGATGCGGTTCTCGACCAACGACATCGCCATCGTCGACTCGGCCGGGAACCCGCTGCCGACCGTGAAGATCACTGCCTCCTCCTTCGGGACCGTCGGCGCGATCACCGCCCCGGGGGGCACGGCAGCATTCGAACTGACGTATTCACCGCTCGCCGTGGGTTCGTTCACGGGAAGCGCGAGAGTTGGCGGGTTCGCTGTCACGGGAACCGTCGAGACTGCTGTGCTGGTTGTGGCCGTGCCGCTGTCCGGAGCTGCGTCCGCGGTCACTCCGACCACGCCGCCCGCAACTCCGCCGGCGACGCCCGGGGCCACCGCCACGCCCGTTCCGACGGGCACGTCGACGACGATGTCGACGTCGACCGCCGGGGCAGTCGTTCCGAGGCCCGGGACCGGTGGCCAAACGGGATCGCTGGCTGAGACCGGAGCACCAGTCGCCGGAATCGTCGGCCTCGGTGCGCTCGTCGGATTGCTCGGTCTCGGCGCGCTGGCTGGCCTGGCCGTGGCTCATCGGCGCCGCGCGCACAACTCGTAGGAATCGCTGGCGGTTCCGGCTGGCGGACAGAAATCACCGGCCGGAACCTGTAGCGTGAAGCCATGGCTGACAACGCAGGCAAAGAAGCAGAAGAGATCTGGATCGGCGACGTGCACGTCGCAAACATCCGCCAGGAGAACGGGCACGGCGACCGGCCGTTCATCGTCGAGAGCCTCACCGGCACCGAGCTCCGCACGGCTGCAGACAAGCATGCCGCCGAGCTCTGGATTGCGCTGCACTCCGACGCCATCACCGAGAACGAACTCGGCTAGATCCCAACCCCGCCAGGACACAATCCCGCCAGAACCCAACCCGACGAACGGCCCGCTTCGAGCGGGCCGTTCGTCGTGGGGCCTCTAATCTTGAATGCAGGTACGGCACTGCTGTGGCGGAGAATGGGGGATTCGAACCCCCGAGAGCTTTCACTCAACACGCTTTCCAAGCGTGCGCCATAGGCCACTAGGCGAATTCTCCTGGCGAGCCGCCTCTCAGGTGCAGAAACGGCCAAAGAGCATCCTACGGCATTCCCGCGGATCGCTCGAATCAGTACCGCACGGCCGCCAACGCCTTACGGATCGGGGTGTCGCCACTGATCGCCTCGAACTGGGCGCGGACAGCGATTCCGTCGATCAGGGCGGCCGCGATGAGGGCGGCGACATCCTGCCGCGGGATCGTTCCGCGACCGGTGCTCTCGGCGAGCGTGACCTCGCCAGTGCCCGGCTCATCGGTCAGCCCGCCGGGCCGGATGATCGTCCAGTCCAGATCGCGCTCACGGAGGTTCGCATCCGCTGCCGCCTTCGCGGCGAGATAGATCTGGAACACGTCGTCGGATTCCGGGTCGAAGTCGTCGGCTCCCATCGAGGAGACCAGCACGTAATGGCGGATGCCCGCGCCCTCCGCTGCGTCGGCCAGCAGGATGGCACCGTCACGGTCGACGGTGTTCTTCCGTTCAGCCGTCGAATTCGGCCCCGCACCTGCCGCGAAGACCACCGCGTCGACACCTGCGAGGTCGAGCGCGAGGGTGGCGGCATCCACCTTCTCGAGGTCGATGACGACAGGGATACCGCCTGCCGCCAGCACGTCACTGGCCTGCTCCGGATTGCGGATGATCGCGACTGCCTCGTGGCCCTGGTCGGACAGGAGTTTCTCGAGGTGGAGGGCGATAGCTCCGTGGCCGCCGGCAATTGCGATTCTCATGCTTTCTATCCAACGCCCCGAGGCGTGATCTGCCAAGTCGGCGACCCGAGATCCGGGTGCGCTACTCGGAGGGAGCTGCTGTCGGCTAAACTGATCCACGGCTCCCCGCGTGGCGCCATCCAGGCCAACTCCCCCAGGGCAGAAATGCAGCAAGGGTAACCGGGCTCTGGCGGGTGCGCGGGGGGTCCTTTTTTGTGTTGGCGGCGCTCCGCTGGTCGTGCAACGGCGCTCCGGCCTCTTCTCGCTCACAGCCGACAGACTGCTGATCATCAGTCCACAGGGGGTGCGCACCCAGCCCCGGCTCCCTAGGGTGGAACCGGCGACCTGCACTGTCGGGCCGCCTGAACCGCAAGGAGAACCGTGGCTCGCAGCATCTACATCACCTCCGCCGAGGGGCACTCGGGCAAATCGACCATCGCCCTCGGCGTGCTCGACATTCTTGGCCGGATCGTCGGCCGGGTGGGTGTGTTCCGTCCGATTGCGAGATCGGTGCATGAGCGCGACTATGTGCTCGAGATGCTGCTGGCGCACGACGGTATCGACCTCGACTACGACGACGCGATCGGCGTCTCGTATGAGGAGGTGCACGCCGACGCGGATGCCGCACTGTCGCGCATCGTCGAACGTTACAAGGCCGTCGAACGCCGCTGCGACTCGGTCGTCATCCTCGGCTCGGACTACACCGACGTCGGCAGCCCGTCGGAGCTCTCCTTCAACGCGCGCATCGCCGCCAACCTCGGTGCCCCTGTGCTGCTCGTGCTGGGTGGCCGGGCGGGCCAGGGCGCCACAGAACTGCTCGGTCACTCCGACGCGCGCAGTCCCGACGACATGCGGCAGATCACCGAGCTGGCCCTGGTGGAGCTGAAGGCGGCCCACGCGACGCTCCTTGGAATCGTGGCGAACCGCAGCGACCCGGAGAACCTCGAGAAGATCCGCGATTCGATCGCACGGGCAGCGTCCGACGCCCTTTCAGCGCTGGCCATCCCGACGTCGGTCGACGTGAAGCGATCGCGGGTGCCGATCTGGTCGATTCCCGAGGATCGACTGCTTGTCGCGCCGAGCATGGCGAACCTCGTCGAGTCGACGGGCGGGGTCATGATCAAGGGCGACCCGCGCCTGCTGGGTCGGGAGGCGCTCGGCGTGGTGGTGGCCGGTATGTCGATGGTGAACGTGCTGCCCCGGCTCATGGAGGGCGCCGTCGTGGTCATCCCCGGCGATCGCACAGAGGTTCTGCTGGCTGCGTTGATGGCCAACGCTTCGGCGACCTTCCCGAGCCTGTCGGGAATCATCCTGAACGGTGGCTTCGACCTCCCGGAGCCCATCGAGCGGCTGATCGACGGGCTGGAGGCCTCGCTTCCGATCATCAGCACGCCGCTCGGCACCTACGACACCGCGGTGCGGATCACCTCGACGAGGGGCCGGCTGGCCGCGGACTCTCAGCGCAAATACGACAGCGCCCTCGCGCTTTTCGAGCAGTACGTCGACGGCGCGAAACTGCTCGAGCTGCTCGACGTCAGTTCCTCGACCGTCATCACCCCGCTGATGTTCGAATACGGGCTCATCGACCGCGCCCGTTCGGCGCAGAAGCACATCGTGCTGCCGGAGGGGACGGATGACCGGGTGCTCCGTGCCGCCGCAACCGTTCTGACGCGGGGCATCGCGCGCCTCACCATCCTCGGGGAAGAAGACGAGATCCGCTCGCGCGCGACGTCGCTGGGGATCACCCTCGACGACGCAGGCATCGTGAGCCCGTTCGACCCCGAACTCAGGGAGCGGTTCGCCGAGCAGTATGCGAGCATCCGGGCTCACCGCGGCATCACCCTCGACATGGCGAGGGACACGGTGAGCGATGTCTCGTACTTCGGAACGATGATGGTGCACCTCGGACTGGCCGACGGAATGGTGTCCGGGGCAGCGCACACCACGGCTCACACGATCCGGCCCGCCTTTGAGATCATCAAGACCCGCCCCGAGGTGTCTGTGGTGTCGAGCGTGTTCCTGATGGCGCTCGCCGACCGGGTGCTCGTCTACGGCGACTGCGCGGTGATACCGGATCCGACGGCGACGCAATTGGCCGACATCGCGATCTCGTCGTCGGAGACGGCTGTGCAGTTCGGCATCGACCCCCGGGTCGCCATGCTGTCGTACTCGACGGGCGTCTCGGGCTCGGGGGCGGATGTCGAGAAGGTGCGGGAGGCGACAGCGTTCGTGCGCGCGCGCCGGCCCGACCTGCTCGTGGAGGGGCCGATCCAGTACGACGCGGCCGCGGATGCGGCAGTTGCGGCGGCGAAGATGCCGGATTCCGAGGTGGCCGGTCGCGCAACGGTGTTCATCTTCCCCGACCTGAACACGGGGAACAACACCTACAAGGCGGTGCAGCGGAGCGCCGGTGCGATAGCGGTCGGGCCGGTGCTGCAGGGACTCAACAAGCCCATCAACGATCTCTCGAGGGGAGCTCTCGTGCAGGACATCGTCAACACGATCGCTATCACCGCCATCCAGGCGGCAACCGTCCTGGCTGCCGCTTCGACGCCGGCGGGAGCTGAGCTGTGAGCGCCGTTCTCGTCATCAACAGCGGTTCGTCGTCGCTGAAGTACCAACTGCTCGAAATGATGGGCGAGACCGTGCTGGCAAGCGGGCTCATCGAGAGGATCGGGGAGGATGCCGGTGCGGTCAAGCACACGGTCTCAGCCAGCTCGACGGCAGGCAATGTGGCCGAAGAGACATTCCGAGGATCGGAGCCGGTGGCAGACCATGCAGCGGCGTTCAGGGTCATGATCGACGCGTTCGCGTCGCATGGGCCGTCGCTCACCGAGAACCCGCCGATCGTGGTGGGCCACCGGGTCGTGCACGGCGGCAAGCGGTTCTTCGAGCCGACTGTCGTGACCGATCTCGTCAAGATCAACATCCAAGACCTCTCCGAGCTCGCACCGCTCCACAATCCGGCGAACCTCGACGGCATCACGGCGGCGCAGGCGGCCTTTCCCGACGTTCCCCACGTCGCGGTGTTCGACACCGCATTCCACGCGACTCTTCCAGCGGCCGCCTACACCTATGCCATCGACGCAGAGCTTGCGGACAAGCATCGTGTGCGCCGTTACGGTTTTCACGGAACCTCCCACAAATTCGTCTCCGAGGCGGCGGCAGAGTTCCTCGGCCGCGACCTGGAGCAGCTGAAGACCATCGTGCTGCACCTCGGCAACGGCGCGTCAGCGTGCGCCGTCGACGGTGGCCGGTCGGTCGACACCTCGATGGGTCTCACCCCGCTCGAAGGCCTCGTGATGGGCACCCGGTCGGGCGATCTCGATCCGGCAGTGCTCGTGCACCTGCACCGGAGGGCCGGCCTCGGCTTCGACGAGCTCGACACGCTGCTGAACCGGCGAAGCGGGTTGGTCGGGTTGAGCGGGCGGGGCGACATGCGCGACGTCGTCGAGGCGGGCGACTCCGGTGATGAGGCGGCAGCGCTGGCGCTCGACGTGTACCTGCACCGGTTGAAGCACTACGTGGGTTCGTACATCGCGGTACTCGGCGGAGTCGACGCGATCGTCTTCACGGCCGGGGTGGGAGAGAACAGCGTGGCTGTGCGCGGCCGTGCGCTGGAGGGCCTCGAGTGGATGGGCATCCGGATCGATCCGCAACGGAACGAGTCGAGGGAGCGCGGGCCGCGCCTCATCTCCTCCGACGACTCGGCGGTGGCCGTGCTGGTGGTGCCGACGAACGAGGAGCTGGAGATCGCCCGGCAGTCGCTGTCGGTGATCTGATTCGGGCCGAGCGCCCCATCGGGCTCAGCGGTCCGTCGGGCCGTCGGGCCGAGCGCCGAGCGCTCAGTCGGCGATGAGGCGCTTGCCGAGGCTGACGGTGTGGTCGGGTTCGTAGCCCAGCGCGTCGTAGAAGGCGAGCACGCCCTCGTTGCCCGCCCGCACCTGCAGGTTCAGTTTCGGGCATCCGATACCGACGAGCAGACGTTCGGCCTCGGCCATGAAGGCCCCGCCGTGACCGTGGCCGCGGTGCCCGGGTGAGACAGCCAGGTAGTTCACCCAGCCCGATGGCCGTCGAAGCCGGTGTCTGACCGATCGAATGGGCGAATCAGCATCGTTCGAGCATAGGAGATCGCTTCCGCCCGCCCTCCACAGGGCCTGTCTGGTCGTGACCTCTCCACAGGTTCGACGGTGGGGGGCCGGGCGTCAGTGGTGGCGGATACGATTGCTCCATGGTCACAGCCCTTTACCGCCGCTACAGGCCTGAGACGTTCGGCGAGATGATCGGCCAGTCGCAGGTCACCGAGCCGTTGATGACGGCGCTGCGCACGAACAGGGTGAACCACGCCTACCTCTTCAGTGGGCCCCGGGGATGCGGCAAGACCACTTCGGCGCGCATCCTCGCCCGCTGCCTCAACTGTGCAGAGGGCCCGACCGACACGCCGTGCGGGGTCTGCCCGAGCTGTGTCGAGCTCTCCCGCGACGGATCCGGTTCGCTCGATGTGGTCGAGATCGACGCGGCGAGCCACAACGGTGTCGATGACGCGAGAGACCTCCGCGAGCGTGCGGTCTTCGCTCCCGCCCGTGACCGGTACAAGATCTTCATCCTCGATGAGGCGCACATGGTCACACCGCAGGGCTTCAACGCGCTGCTGAAGATCGTCGAAGAACCGCCGGAGCACATCAAGTTCATCTTCGCGACCACCGAGCCCGACAAGGTCATCGGAACGATCCGGTCGCGTACGCACCACTACCCCTTCCGGCTCATCCCGCCCGCGCAGTTGCTCGAATACGTGCAGGCGCTCTGCGAGATCGAGGGCATCACGGCGGCGCCCGGGGTGCTGCCGCTCGTGGTAAGGGCGGGTGGAGGATCCGCTCGTGACACTCTGTCGCTGCTCGACCAGCTGATCGCCGGTTCAGAGAGCAACAACATCGAGTACGAACGCGCCGTGGCGTTGCTCGGCTACACCCACGCGTCGCTTCTCGGCGAAGTGATCGACGCCCTCGGTGCCCATGACTCGGAGGGTGCCTTCGGTGCGGTCGACCGGGTCATCCAGACAGGGCAGGATCCGCGCCGGTTCGTCGAAGACCTGCTCGAACGCCTGCGAGATGTCATCATCGTCTCCGCGACGCGGTCGGCAGAAGGCGCGGCAGCGGTTCTCCGCGGAATGCCGAGCGACGACATCCTGCAGATGCAGCAGCAGGCCGCCCTCTTCGGTTCGGCCGAACTCTCCCGCACGGCGGACATCGTGAACGCCGCCCTCACCGAGATGACGGGTGCGACCTCACCTCGCCTGCACCTCGAGCTGATGATCGCACGGGTGCTGGTGCTGGCGAGCGACGACACCGCGCGAGGCGCTTTGGCTCGCGTGGAACGGCTCGAACGTCGCGTGGGCGTCGACGGTGCGATCGAGGGGGCGCCGACGATCTCGGCCGGTGGCTCCTCCGCATCAGGCTCTTCGCCTGCCGGCTCGGTAACTGCTGGTTCCGCTCCTGCTGGTTCGTCGGCTGGTCGTCCACCCGCTCCCGGAGTCCGGGAAGCCGGATCCGGCAGCGGATCGTCGAACCGCACCGGCTCCGGTGGGGCCTCCGGTGCCTCGTGGCCGGCCCGGGCCAGCGATTCGCCGCCCGAACGCGCCTACAGTATCGATCGACCGTCTGGGTCCTTCGCTGTAGCAGGCGCCGCGGCACAGGAGTCGGCTGCTCCCGCGGCGCCAGAGTCTTCGCCCACTGCGTCCATCAGTGACGCGCCCACCGTCGACGCGTCGACTGTTGATGCGCCAACCGGCGAGGTGCGGCCTGCTGGCGTTCCGGCAGCTCCGATGGCTGCCTCCTCGGGCCTGACTCCGCCGGCCACGGCCGGCTCGCCGGTGACGTTCGCGCAGCTGCGCGACTCCTGGCCGCAGATCCTCGAGACCGTTGAGAAGAGCAAGCGGTCGGCATGGATGATCGTCTACACCGGCTCGATCCGGGCGCTCGAGGGCGACGTTCTGACGCTGACGTTCCCGAGCCAGAACGATGTCGACAACTTCAAGCAGCAGCAGGCGCCGGGCCAGGGTGTCAGCGAGGTCCTTCGCCAGGCCATCGTCGACGTGCTCGGCCTCCGGGTGAAGTTCATTGCACGTGTCGACGCAACGAATCCCGGCTCGCCCGAGGCCCGGGCCGTCGCCGGGGGCCTGGCCGCTGGCGGAAGCCCAGCCGCTGGTGCAGGCCCGGATGTGGGCCGACCTGCAGCCTCGGCGGTGACACCACCCGTTGCTGCGTCGCCCGCTACCGCGGCTCGCGTGTCGGCCCCGTCTGCGCCGGTGGCGACACCCACCCCCGTCCCCGCCGCTCCCACCTCGCCCGGCAGACAGCAGCAGGCCGCCGCGGGCGCGCCCCTCCGGCGCCCGGCCACGTCGGGCGGGGCTCCGACCACCTCGTGGCCCGTTGTCGCGATCCCCGTGTCGAGCCCCGAGCCCGAGGAACCGGTGCGCGTGGGCTCCGTAGCGGTCGACATTCCGAGACCTGCCAACCCGGGGCCTGCCAACCCCGGGTCTGCCAACGCGGGGCCTGTCAGCCCAGGGTCCGCCAACCGGGGGCCCACCCCCTCGGCCACAGCCACTCCGCGGTCCGAGATCCCGGCCTCCGAGATACCGGACGACATTCCGGAGGACATTCCCGAAGGGAACGTTCCCGATTTCGACCCGTCCGCGTCATGGGCCGGTTCCGACGACGACATCCCTCTGGCGGCCGGTCCCTCCGACGAGTCGTTCGGCTTGCCGTCGGGGGCACCCCGCCAGAACCCGATCCAGCCACCGGCCACCTCGACGATGCCGAGATCGACCCCGCCTGCCGCAACCGGACGACCGGCTCGGCCCGCAGCATCCGATCGACCCGTCCCCCAGTTCGGTGAGAAGCAGCGCTACGGCGAGGCGGTCGTGCGGGAGATCCTCGGTGCGAGCTTCATCGAGGAACGCCCCGTGGTCCCGCGCCGGGCGCCGGAGCGGGAGGGCTAGGCCGTGTACGAGGGAATCATCCAGGAACTGATCGACGAGCTCGGTCGGCTGCCCGGCATCGGTCCGAAGTCCGCACAGCGCATCGCCTTCCACATTCTGCAGACGGAGTCGTTCGACGTCACCCGGCTCGCCGAGGTGCTCATCGAGGTGCGCGACAAGGTGCACTTCTGTTCGATCTGCGGGAACGTCTCCGAGCAGGACACCTGCGCGATCTGCCGCGATCCACGACGGTCGCAGAACGTCATCTGCGTGGTCGAGGAGGCCAAGGACGTGGTGGCCATCGAGCGCACGCGCGAGTTCCGTGGGCTCTACCATGTGCTCGGTGGAGCGATCAGCCCGATCGACGGTATCGGCCCCGACAACCTGCGCATCCGCGAGCTCATGAGGCGTCTCGCAGACGCCACGGTTGAAGAGGTCATCATCGCCACTGACCCCAATCTCGAAGGCGAGGCGACGGCGACCTACCTGTCGCGCCTGCTCACGACGCTGGAGATCCGGGTCACGCGACTGGCATCCGGGCTGCCGGTGGGAGGCGACCTCGAATACGCCGACGAGGTCACGCTCGGCCGTGCGTTCGAGGGTCGCCGGCTGGTCGAGCAGTAGCATGCGCTGGCGTCCTCCTGCTCCCGGGCACGGCGCCGGTGCGCCTGGCGGTCGCGGTGGTTCCGCCGCTGCCGGATCCACCCCGCCTGCTGATCCACGCCCACCCGAACGACCCCAGAACACGACGGGACCCACGATGGATGACACCGCCCCGCCCCAGGAGCACGACGGAACAACGGCCGGCACACTGGCGCCCGAGTGGTTCGGAGACCCGGGCCTGCTCGCCGCCTTCAGGAGGTACGAGCGAGCGCTGATGACGAACGATGTGCCTGAGCTCGACGAACTCTTCGCCGCGGGGAGCGGAACTGTGCGGAGTGAGGCCGGATCGGCCCTGGTGGGTCACGACAACATCGCCGTGTTCCGTGCGGCGCGGCCCCCTGTTCCCCTGCGTTTCCTCCGCCGCGTGCACCTCCGCCCGATTTCTGCAGACGCGGCAGTGATCATCGCCGAGACTCTGCGGGGAGACCGTGGAACCGGCAGCCAGACGCAACTGTGGCAGCGCATCGATGGCACATGGGCGGTGACGGTCGCGCATGTCTCGACCGTGCCCGGGATGCAGTTCAGCCCACCGACGCTCTCGGCCGCTGAAGCGCGGGCGATCTGGGTCACGCCCGAAGATCGTCGTCCCCTGGAACCGTCTGTCGCCTACCCGGACGGCACTGACCGCGTCGGAACCCTCGCCGGGGTGCGGGTTGCCGTGAAAGACCTGTTCGCCATCGCCGGCGAGACGATCGGCGCCGGCAATCCGATCTACCGTGCCAGCCGGAGCCCCGAGACCACGACGGCTCCGGCGGTGGCGGCGCTCCTCCACGAGGGCGCCGAGATCACCGGGCTCGCCCAGACCGACGAGCTGGCGTTCTCGATCGCGGGAACCAACGTGCATTACGGCACGCCACCGAACCCCGCTGCCCCGGGACGCATCCCCGGGGGGTCCACGAGTGGTCCTGCCTCGGCGGTGGCGCTCGGGCTCGCCGACCTCGGGCTCGGTACCGACACGGCCGGCTCCATTCGGGTGCCGGGGTCGTACACGGGGCTCTACGGCCTCCGCACGACCCACAATGCCGTGTCCCGCGAGGGTCTCGTTCCCCTCGCTCCCAGTTTCGACACCGTCGGCCTTCTGGCGCGGGAGCTTCCGACGCTGGCGGCAGGCACCCGTGCCCTGCTCTCGACCGGCGACGGCCTGGGCGCATCAGCGGAGCAGCCGGGGATCTCGACCCTCCTGGTCGACCCTGCTCTCACCGCGCTGGCGGATCCGGATGCGCGCCTGAGTCTCGAGGCCGGCGTGCGTGCACTCTCCCTCGCCTCGGGAGCGCAGGTGGTGCAGAGCGCGGGCGCCGTGGCGCTCGATCCAGCGGAGCTCGAGCAGTGGTTCGATGCCTTCCGCACGGTGCAGCAGTACGAGGCCTGGGCGTCCGACCGCGCATTCGTCGAGGCGAATCCCGGGGCGCTCGACCCGGCGATCGCCGAGCGATTCCGTCTCGCCAGCGGCATCACAGAGGGCGAGGCTCAGGATGCTCGGCAGATGCTCGCGCGAGCAACCCTCCGGCTGGAGCAGCTGGTGCCCTCCGGCACTGCGCTCGCGCTGCCGTCGACCTCAGGACCTGCCCCGGCCCTCGACGCCTCGCCTGCTGAGATCGATCGGGTTCGCGGTGCCACCCTGCGCCTGACCTGCCTCGCGTCGCTGTCGGGACTCCCCGCGCTCACCATGCCCTACGGCCGGGTCGGCACGCTACCGGTCGGGCTCTGCCTGATCGGTGCCCGCGGGGCCGATCTTCAGATCATCGGGCTGGCGACCCCGCGCCACTGACCGGGGGGAGGAGCTGCTGAAGGCGTGGCCCGTCTTCAGCAGCCGGGCTTCGCCTCGGCCACGCCTTCGACCGCACCCCCAGCTCGCCCCACATCGTCGGGACACCCGGTGCCGCCGCCCGCCGGTGCGGTCACGATCTCGTAGCTCCCGGTCGTGGTGCCACCCGAGTTGAACGCCGTCACCGCGAAGTCCGAGGTACCCGCTGCCCGCGGCTTACCCGCCAGGGAGCATTCGGAGGCACTCAGGGTGATCCCGGAGGGGAGGGTTCCCGCAGTGACAGAGCACTTCGCCGGCGCGCTGCCGGTCGGTGCGAGGTGGTAGCTGTAGGCCGCGCCGACCTTCGCCGTGCGGAGCGTCCCCGATGATGTAAGAGACGGAGGCTTCTGGTTCACGACGAGCCCGAACGTGCTGGTCGCATCCGGTCCGGCCAGATTGTGGGCGACCAGCGTCACCGACACCGCGGCCTCGGACGTGGGGGTGCCGAAGAGTTGCCCCGTCGCGGCGTCGAACGCCATACCATCGGGCAGGTCGCCGCGGAGGCTCAGAGTGGGGGAGGGTGTTCCCCGGGCTTCGAAGACGTGGCTGTACCAGACACCGACCGTGGCGGCATGGAGGGAGTCGGCGAAGATCCACGGAGCCTCCGGTACCACCGGCGCACGGCCCGAGACGGTCTCGTTCAGGGAATTCGAGGCGTACACCTTGCCGAGGCTCTCGTCGACGGCGACCCCGTGCGGCGCCTTGCCGAGAGGCAGCTCGAGGATGGGCGGAGAGGCCGCTGTCACGGTGAACTGCGACACCGTGATGCCGAGCGAATTGCCCACGAAGGCGTAGTGCGTGCCCGGATCGATGGTGACGGCCAGGGGCGCCCGGCCGACAGCGACTGTCGACACGACGGGGGCGGGCAGCGTGACATCGAAGCGCGAGGCAGTGTTGTCGCGCAGGTTGGCGACGACTGCCGTGTGGCTTGTCGGATCGATGGCGATTCCCGAAGGCGAGGATCCGACCCAGACGGTCGTGATGACCGGCGCCGGAGCGCTGCCATCGGTCGCCGAGGTGCGAGCCGCGAAGAGGGAGACGGTGTTGTCGCGCGAATTCGTGACTGCGACCACGCCGGCTCGGGAATCCACGGCGATCCCGACCGGTTCCTGGCCGACGGGAACGCTCCTGATCGCGGGAGTGCCGGCATCCGGCGACCCGTCGAAGGAGGAGACGCTGTTCGTGGTGGAACTCGTCACGTAGACGAGATGCGTCGACCGATCGAGGGCGAGCCCCGAGGGATGATCGACCCGGATGGCGACGACGGCCGTCGGATCCGGATCGTCGGCATCGAATGTCGAGACGGTGCCGGAGTCGTAGTCGGCGACGAACACCCGCCTCGCCCCTTCGTCGACGACGATCGCGACAGGATGGCTACCCACCTTCACCCGGGTGACTGGCTGCACATCCAGGCTGCCGTCGAACAGGGCGACCTCGTCAGAGGACGAGTCGGCCACGAACACCATGTGCGTGGTGCTGTCGACGGCCACGGCTCCCGGGGTGCCCCCGACGTGGGTGAAGGAACTGGAGAACGCCTGCGCGCCCAGGGGCGCCCCGACCGACAGGAGGAGGGAGCCGACGAGGAGTGCAGGGCAGACGAATGCGGCATGGGCCACCGTCGTTCGTGTGGGGGCGGTCCGGGTGGTCACGGTCTTCATGCCGCCATACTACTGAGCATTGCTCGATTAAGCCAGAGCGGACACCAGCGTTCCGAGGTCCGCCGCGGCAAGCGGCACACGCGTGCCGCCGGTCACCAGCGAGGCGAACCCGCCGTCCGAGGCCATGATGGTGATCGTGTACAGCTTCTCGGTCGACGAGGTGTTCACGATCCGGTGCTCCGAGCCCGGAGGCCTCCTCGGGGTCGGGGTCCGAACAACTAGAATGGGGCGTCGCCTTTCACCGTGATGTCGGGAGCACCCCCCAGTGAGTTTGATCGTACAGAAGTACGGCGGATCCTCCGTCGCCGATGCCGAGAGCATCAAGCGTGTGGCCAAGCGCATCGTCGAGACCCGCAAGGCCGGCAACGAGGTCGTGGTCGCCGTGAGCGCCATGGGCGACTCCACCGATGAGCTGCTCGACCTGGCCCACCAGGTCACGCCGATCCCTGCCCCCCGTGAGCTCGACATGCTGCTGACGGCCGGCGAGCGCATCTCGATGGCGCTGCTGGCGATGTCGATCCGCAGCATGGGCCACGATGCCCGGTCGTTCACCGGCAGCCAGGCCGGCATGATCACGGATGCCCGGCACGGCCAGGCCCGCATCGTCGACGTGACCCCCGGGCGCGTCCGCGACGCTCTCGACGAGGGCGCGATCGCGATCGTCGCCGGCTTCCAGGGCTTCAACCGCGGCACCGGGGACATCACGACGCTCGGTCGGGGCGGTTCCGACACGACCGCTGTGGCGCTCGCCGCAGCGCTCGGCGCGGACGTCTGCGAGATCTACACCGACGTCGACGGCATCTACACCGCCGACCCGAGGCTCGTTCCGCGCGCGCGGAAGATCACCCGCATCTCGAGCGAGGAGATGCTCGAGCTCGCTGCGAACGGTGCGAAGGTGCTCTACATCCGTGCCGTCGAGTACGCCAGGCGCCACGGCGTCACCCTGCATGTGCGCTCCTCGTTCAACAACAACGAGGGCACCATCGTCTACAACGCCCCCGAACAGTCCGCACCAGCCCCAGAGTCAGCACCGGCCCCAGAGTCAGCACCGGCCCCAGAGTCAGCACCGGCCCCAGAGTCAGCACCGGCCCCAGATACCGCCCCAGCCCCAGAGACAGCCCGAGAGAACAGCGAGACACCTGTGGAAGAGCCACTCATCGCGGGGGTCGCGACCGACCTCAGCGAAGCGAAGATCACCGTGGTCGGTGTTCCCGACATCCCCGGCAAGGCCGCCCAGATCTTCAACATCGTCGCGAAGACCGGCGCGAACATCGACATGATCGTGCAGAACGTCTCGGCCGCATCGACCGGGCTCACCGACATCTCGTTCACGCTCCCGAAGTCGGACGGCCAGACCGTGCTGACCGCCCTGACCGCCGAGCAGGGCGACGTGGGGTTCAAGGCGCTCCAGTACGACGACCAGATCGGCAAGCTCGCACTGGTCGGCGCGGGGATGCGCACCAACGCCGGAGTCTCGGCGAAGCTGTTCACGGCACTGTACGAGGCGGGGATCAACATCGAGATGATCTCGACGAGCGAGATCCGCATCTCGGTCGTGACCCGCGCCGACACCGTGAACGATGCGCTGCGGGTGGTCCACGCCGCGTTCGGCCTGGACTCCGACGACGAGGCGATCGTGCACGGTGGCACAGGGCGCTGACGCGGAGAGCGTCGCACCGGGCATCCGGCAACCGTCGATCGGTACACTGGATGCTCGGACAAGAAGGATGGGCAAAGTGGGTAATTCAGGGTTGAACGTCGGCGTCGTGGGTGCGACCGGGCAGGTCGGCAAGGTCATGCGCCAGCTGCTCGAGGAGCGCGACTTCCCGATCGCGAACATCCGGTTCTTCTCGTCGGCACGTTCGGCCGGCACCACGCTCACGTTCCGCGGCGAGCAGGTCGTCGTCGAAGACGCCGCGACCGCCGATCCGTCCGGGCTCGACATCGCCCTCTTCTCGGCCGGCGCGACCGGTTCCAGGGCGCTCGCCCCGGTCTTCGCTGCCGCGGGTGTCACGGTGATCGACAACTCCAGTGCCTGGCGTATGGACCCCGACGTGCCGCTGGTGGTCAGCGAGGTCAACCCGCACGCGATCGACGAGGCCCGGAAGGGAATCATCGCGAACCCGAACTGCACCACGATGGCCGCGATGCCCGTGTTGAAGGTGCTGCACGCCGAGGCCGGTCTCGAGCGACTCATCGTGAGCACCTACCAGGCCGTCTCCGGCAGTGGCCTCGCCGGTGCCGAAGAGCTCGCCACGCAGGCCGAGGCCGCGGTCGCCTCCGGGAAGCTGCTCGACCTCGTGCACGACGGGGCGTCCGTGGACTTCCCCGAGCCGGTCAAGTATGTCCGGCCGATCGCCTTCGACGTGATCCCGCTCGCCGGTTCACTGGTCGACGACGGCTCGAACGAGACCGACGAAGAGAAGAAGCTCCGCAACGAGAGCCGCAAGATCCTCGAACTCCCGGGCCTGCTCGTCAGTGGCACCTGCGTGCGCGTGCCGGTCTTCACCGGCCACTCGCTCTCGGTCAACGCCGAGTTCTCCCAGCCGATCAGCCCGGAGCGGGCCACCGAGCTGCTCCGGAGTGCCCCCGGCGTCGAGCTGTCGGAGGTGCCGACCCCCCTGCAGGCTGCCGGCAACGACCCCAGCTACGTCGGTCGCATCCGGCAGGATGAAGGCGTGCCGAACGGCCGTGGCATCGCGCTGTTCATCAGCAACGACAATCTGCGGAAGGGCGCGGCGTTGAACGCCGTACAGATCGCCGAGATCTTCGCCCGTCGCGCTGCGGATTCTTCTGTGCACGCCGAGCCCGAGGCCGCCACAATAGGAGCATGACCGACACTGGCAGGGACCCCCTCTCGAACATCAGGCTCTCCGACTCCGAACGGAATGCGGCCGTCGCTCGGATCGAGGCCCATGCGCGCCAGGGGCGCCTGAAGCCGTCAGAGGTCGTCGAGCGCTCGAATGCGGTGCGCTCGGCTGTCACACGCGGTGATCTGGCGCCGGTCTTCCGCGACCTGCCTGACGATGACGACGTCGAGGATGCCCGGTACCCCCGGTACCCGGCATCCTTCCCGTCTCCGTCGGCGCAGGGCTTCGAGACCCCACTCAAGCCGGCCTTCGATGCCGACCCGCCGAGAACAGGCCAGCGCGGCTCTACCAGTGTGCTGATCGTCTCGATCGCTCCTTTCGTGGCGCTCGTGCTCTTCTTCATCACGGCGCACTTCTTCGGGTACGCCTATGCGTGGCTGTGGTTCCTGCTCGTGCCGGTCACCGGAATCCTCGTCTACGGCGGGAGCGGCCGTGGCCCCGACCGCGATCGGGACCGTGATCGACGAAGAGATCATGACTGACTGAGATTTTCTCAGCTATGATGAGAAGGTCATGTCCTCCTTCCTTCTCGTCATCGTCATCGCCGCCGGCGCATTCGCCTGGGCGGCTGCCTCCCTCGCGATCGCCTTCGCCTTCGGGCGGGCCGTTCGCCGTGCCGAACGAGAGCTCGCCGGCTCCCGCGGGGCACGAAGGCCGCCAGCCGCGGGCGCGGGCGCCGGGTGCCGAGCAGACGGTCGCGGTTCCCCTCACCCGCCGTGAGGCACGGGCGATGCAGGAGCGCGAGCTGGCCGAGCATGCTTCAGTGCAGGAGGAGTACCGCAGCCAGGCCGACAGAAAGGCCGAGCGCATATCCGGCCAGCACGTCGGTCGGGAAGTGCATGCCGAGCAGCACACGACTCGCGCCCATTCCCAGCACGGCGAGCACGCCCACCAGCCAGAGCCCCGGTAGCATCGCGCCGTACACGATCACCGCGGCCATGGTCGAGCTGGAGTGCGAGCTCGGAAAGCTCAGTCTGCTCTTCGCTGCGGCGTGCACGAGAACCGGGCCCGCGGTGCTGCGCGGATACCCTCCGGGGCCGCTCAGCACGAAGGAACCGTCCGGATTCGCCACGGCCCCCGGGCGCGGACGGCGGACGAGCCGTTTGATGCCGGTCGAGGCGAACTGGGCGACGAGCACCGCGAGGGCGCTGAGCAGCCACAGCGCGGAGCGCGACGGATCCAGCACGGCCCCGAGGCCGCCGAGCAGCACCCAGCCGACAGAGTTCTCGCCGAAGAAGCCGTAGAGCCTGGCCGGGCCCACCAGCACACGGGCGAGCCGGGTGCGTTGCACCGCCGCGATGACAGCTATCTCGCGAGCACGGAGGGAGGGCATCCGATCACCTTATCTGCTGGCCTCCGGTGCTCAGACTGCCTAGGATGGGCACGGTGTGTCTCCAGCCCCATTCTGGGGGTGTGGCCGGGGCGCCGAAGGGAACCGATGTCTCTCGTTCTACCCACCGATGTCGAGGGTGTGCTGACCGGCCGCGCCCTCGGACGTTCGGCGATCTGGGTCAGCAGCGTCTTCCTCATGTCCACTTTCATTCTGGTGCTCGCCTCCGGTATCGCCGTACCCCAGTCCGGCGTGCCGCTCGCGCTCACCGGTCTCGCCGTGGCGGGGCTCGCCGTGGCGTGGGCGCTGCTCGTCTCCCACCCGTGGGCTGTGCTCGGGCTCATGTTGGTCGCCGGCCTCGGACTCTTCGTCTTCGCCTTTCAGGTCTCGCTCGATCTCGGTCCGTTCTGGAGATCCGATTCCATCGTCTTCACGATGCCGAAGATCGCCATCACGGTCGTGGGGGTCGCCGGCCGTTCGCTCCTCGCGAGCCTGCTGCGTTCGACCATAGGATTCGTACTCGCCTCGGCGGCGGTGCAGGTCGCCACCCGGATGAACGGGCTGGTGTTCGCGTTCGACCTGCCCTCCATCTGCATCTGGCTCGGGATCGTGGTGCTGATCGCGATGCTCTGGTATGGGCGGAGCCGCGCCACCCGAGGGGTCGGCACGATGCAGGCGGCCGCGGCCGTGGAGGAGCGCATCGCGGAGCGGAGCAGAGTGGCCGCCGAGGCGTCGGCTGTGCTCCGCGACACCGTGCACGACGATCTCCTGGCGCTGTCGCAGTCACCATCGGGCGCGCTTGTCGACGAGCACCGGGCGTTCCTGGCGAAGGACATCGCCTCCCTCGCCCACCCCGGTCTTCTCGTCGACGAGGTGATGAACCGGGGCATCGGCGACGCGGAGGCGCTCGAGGCGAGCGGGCTCACCCCGATCATCCGGTCCGCCGGCAACCGGGGGCTCCAGGTGGTCGTGAGCGGAGAGCCCCGCCTGCTGCTCGAACTCGATCCCCGGGTACGGGGCGAGATCCTCGGCGCCGCCGACCAGGCCCTCAGCAATGTGAGTCGTCATGCGGGTACCCTGTTCGCCGAGGTGGCCGTCGCTTCGGGCAGAGACAGTATCAACCTCGTCGTCACGGATTCGGGTCGTGGGTTCGCCGCCCGCGCGCGGAGCGGAACGCCGGGGCGCCCTGAGCTCTCGCTCCGGCGTCGCATAGAAGATGTCGACGGCACGGTTCAGGTCTGGTCGACACCGGGGCACGGGACATCCGTGCTGATGAGCGTTCCCCGGGCGCGCTGCGGCGCGGGCGGGTGAGTGCGTGGGGCGGAACCGCCCAGGAGATCGATCCGCTGAGTGGCATCACAGCACGGATCTTCGCGATGGCAGTCGGCTGTGTCGCTGTGATCTCGGCGACCGTGCTGACGGCTCTGAACCCGCAGGAGATCGGCTCACCGACCCTCATGCTGATGGGGTTCGCGGCCCTGGTCGCCGGATTCGCTCACCTCGTGTGGGCGGCCGACCCCTACCGCCGCACCGTCACGCGCGTGCGCTACCTCATCACCTATGGACTTGTGCTGGTGGCCGCCGTACTCGAGTCCTTCGCCCAGCTAGGGAGTGACACCGATGTGCGGAACGACTGGGGCCCGATCGTCGTCGCGCTCGTTCTGTTGGTCTCGGGTTCCTATCGGAGGCCGACCGAGATCGTGGTGTGCACGGTCCTTGCTGCACTCGTGGTCGCCGGTACGACGATCCAGCACTCGGGCACCGTCAGCCTGGGCGGGCTCATCGGTGCGACGACGATGTCGGGCACGCTCGTTGTGGCCCTCGGTGGTGGCGCGGCGATCTTCGCCGCTTCGCTCATCGCGGGTCTCCGGGTGGATCGTCGCCGCTCAGACGATGTGCGGCGCAATCGCAATGCGCGGGACCGCCGCCGAGCCATCGAGGAGTTCCTCGGCACCGACATCGAAGCGCTCCGGCGGGAGGTGCTGCCCTTCTTCCGAGACCTGAAGGTCAGGGATGCCCTGACTGATGGCGACCGCGCGCGAGCGGCCGAGCTCGCCCGCCTGCTGCGCTCCTCCCTGGCTCGCGGCCTCGCAGATGAGCCGCTGGAAGGACTCGTGGGGATGTTCGATGATCCCCTCCTGGTTGCGGCAGCGCTCAGCACCGAGCAGCGCACAGCTCTCCGCACCGTGCTCCTTCATTTCGCCAGCCAGCCCGGGCGGAGTGCGGGCGACCTCTCGCTGGTGCTCGGCCGCGGGGGAGCGGCAGGGGAAGCTGCAGGCGGCGCAGCAGGGGACGCAGCCGATCTGCCGGGCGAAGGGATGACCGGGGAACTCGTCGCCGCCTTCGGGGTCGAGCGCGGCCCGAGCACGGGAATCGCGCCCTTCGTGGGGCTCATGCAGCTCGCATTCCCGCGCGTCGACGCTCATCCGGCGCGAGACGCGATCGTGATCCGGTTCGACTTCTGATCGATTGGTGGGACCCTGGTGCGTGACGCCCGATTGCACACACGCCGTAGGCTTGAACTCGTCGATGACCGCTACTGTGAGGCTGAATTGTGACAACTCTCTCCATCCTGACCGTCTGTTCGGGCAACATCTGCCGTTCTCCCCTCGCCGAAGGACTGCTCCGGGAAGGGCTCCGCACGATCGACGGCGTGGAAATCGCCAGCGCCGGGAGCATCGCGCGGGACGGCGATGAGGTGACCCCCCAGATCCTCGAAATCGGCAACGATCACGGCATCGACCTGTCCGGGCACCTCGCACGGTACATGATCGAACCGTTCGTGGCTGAGGCCGACCTCCTCTTCGCGATGTCGCGTTCGCACCGTCGTTCAATCGTCGAGATGGTTCCGCGCAAGGTGGCGTCGACGTTCACGCTCCGCGAGTTCGCTCGGCTCGCCCAGCAGATCCCCGACGAAGAAGTGCTGGCTGTCGCCTCCCGCGAATCGTCGGTGCGGAATCGCCTGCGTGCCGCCATCACGCTCGCGGCTTCACGCCGTGGCCAGTCCGATCCGCCGCTGCACCCCGACGACGACGACATCGTCGACCCCTACCGGCGCGACGACGAGACCTACGCCCTCTCGGCCAGCCAACTGGTGCCGGCGGTCGACGCCGTGGCGCGATACCTGACGCTCGCCTCCCGGTCGTGACCGCCGGACGGGTAGCCGGTCTGTAACGAAACAGAAACACGCACGAGACTGGCGCGACGTTCTGCTGTGTCATCATTGGTCTCGAATGAGTGACCATTAAGGGTCACAATTTTTTCGAAAGGCTGACCACGTGGACCTTCGCGACTATCTCCGGGTTCTGCGAAAAGGCTGGATCATCATCCTTGCGCTCGTCCTGATGGGCGTAGCTCTGGGTTCGGTGTTCTCGCTGCTGAGCACGCCCATGTACCTGGCCTCGAGCAAGGTCTTCGTGTCCGTCCAGTCCGCCGGAACCGTGAGCGAACTCACCCAGGGCAGCAATTTCACCCAGAACCAGGTGAAGAGCTACGCCGACATCATCACCACACCAGCCGTGCTGCAGCCGGTCATCACCCAGCTGCAACTGCCCATCACCGCCGAGACACTGGCCAGCAGGGTCACCGCGAGCACCGCCACCGGCACCGTTGTCGTCGACATCGGCGTGAGCGACGGTTCGCCCCAGAGTGCCGCCGACATCGCCAACGCGATCGCTTCGAGCTTCGAGAAGGTCGTCAGTTCGATCGTGCCCGTCGATGCGACCGGCACGAGCCCCGTCAAGATCACCGTGCTGCAGCAGGCCCTGGTGCCCCTCGAACCCGCGACGCCCAACACGCGCCTGAACATCATCCTCGGCGGCGTCATCGGCCTCGTGCTCGGCCTGGTCGTATCGGTGCTCCGGCAGACCCTCGACACCAAGGTGCGGAACGAGCACGACGTCGAAGGCATCACCTCCGCGCCGATCCTCGGAGGCATCGCATTCGACCCGCGAACCGTCGAGCGGCCGTTGGTGGTGCAGGATGATCCGCGGAGCCCGCGCGCCGAGTCCTTCCGCACCCTCCGCACGAACCTGCAGTTCCTCGTGGCCCTCGACCGCCCGAAGAGCTACGTCATCACGTCATCGATCCCCGGTGAGGGCAAGAGCACGTCGTCGGCCAACCTCGCGATCGTCACCGCCTCGGCCGGAACCCGCACCATCATCATCGATGCCGACCTCCGGAAGCCCAAACTCGCGGAGTACCTCGGCCTCGAGGGCGGCGCGGGGTTGACCGACGTGCTGGTCGGTCGTGCGGAGGTGAGCGACGTCATGCAGCGCTGGGGGTCGCACGACCTCTTCGTCCTGCCTGCCGGCCGCATTCCGCCGAATCCGAGCGAACTGCTCGGCTCCAATGCGATGATCGCGCTCATCCAGAAGCTCGAGGCAGAGTTCGACCTGGTGCTCTTCGACGCGCCGCCCCTGCTGCCGGTGACCGATGCAGCGATCCTGGCCAAGCACACCGGGGGTGCGCTGCTCATGGTGGGCGCCGGGCGCGTGCACAAGGGGCAACTGAAAGGCGCCGTCGCGGCCCTCACCAATGTCGGATCGGGACTCGCAGGCATCGTCATGACGATGCTGCCCACCAAGGGGCCGGACTCCTACGGGTACGGTCGGTATGGGTACGGCTACGGTTATGGCTACGGTTTGGAGTTCGAGACGACGCCCGGTTCCGAGCGGAAGCGCCGGAAGGGCGCGGTCGCCCCACGTCACGAAGAGGGGTTCCTGCCGGTCAAGTGAACCTGACGGCCATCCGATCAGTGCGGTAGATTGGTTGCCGAAGAAGACTGCTGCGACACAACGATTTCCAGCCCGTGGGGGAGCATGATTTCCGAAGAAGTGCCGAGAGTGTCAGAGAGGGCGGAGAGGCCTCCCCGCGACTGGCGGATGGTCTATGCCTCGCGTCTGATCGTCAACGACCTGGTCGTGGTCATTGTCGCGGTCTTCGGTACCCAGGTGCTGTGGTTCGGTGCGAACCTGGTCAAGCCGACCGTGGTCGGCACCGCCAGCCTGGTGCTCAGCTACACCATCGTCTCGCTCGTGCTCATCGTGGCCTGGATGATGGTTCTCAGCATCTACGGCACCCGGGAATACCGGATCGTGGGAACCGGCTCCACCGAGTACAAGCAGATCGCCGACGCGACGCTCCGGCTGTTCGGTCTCGTCGCCATCGCCGCCTTCCTCACGCAGGTCGAGCTGGCGCGCGGCTACATCATCCTCTCCCTTCCCCTCGGGCTCTTCCTGCTGGTGCTGTCGCGGAGCATCTGGCGGCGCTGGCTCAGCCGGCAGCGCAAGGTCGGCCTGTTCAGTTCGAAGGTGCTCCTGGTGGGTTCCAGTGCGAGCGCCCTGCACATCGCGAGGGAACTCGCCCGCCAGCCCCAGGCCGGCTATCTGGTCGTCGGAGCCTGCGTGCCGAGCGGCCTGGTCGCCGACTACCTGCCGAACACCGACATCCCTGTCTTCGGGAACATCGACCACCTGAAGGCGGCGATGCTCACCTGCGGCGCCGACACCGTGGTGATCACCTCGAGCGACGAGTTGGCGCCGGAGAAGATCCGGGAACTCAGCTGGAGCCTCGAGCCGGGCAAACAGCACCTCGTCGTGGCGCCCTCCCTGACCGACATCGGTGGTCCGCGCATCCACACCCGTCCTGTGGCCGGGCTCCCCCTGATCCACGTCGAGACGCCGCGCTACCAGGGCGGCAAGCGATTCACGAAGCGCGCGACCGACATCGTGCTGTCATCCGTGCTCATTCTGGTTCTCTCACCGCTGCTGTTCGTCGTGGCCATGGGCGTGCGGTTGAGCACTCCGGGAGACGTCTTCTTCCGGCAGGAGCGGATCGGGCTGAACGGTGCTCCGTTCAAGATGCTCAAGTTCCGGTCGATGGTCGTCGATGCCGAATCGCGGTTGGCGGGGCTTGCGAGTGAGACGCGGACCGAGGGGAACAGCATCCTGTTCAAGATGGCCAACGATCCCCGGGTGACTCCGATCGGTCGATTCCTCCGGCGTTTCAGTCTCGACGAACTGCCCCAGCTCTTCAACGTCTTCGGCGGCAGCATGTCGGTCGTCGGCCCCCGGCCCCCGCTCCAGCGCGAAGTGGAACAGTACGAGAGCCACGTTCACCGGCGCTTCCTGGTCAAACCCGGGATCACCGGGCTCTGGCAGGTGAGCGGCCGCTCCGACCTCTCGTGGGAGGACTCGGTGCGGCTCGACCTCTACTACGTCGAGAACTGGTCCATGACGGGCGACCTGCTCATCCTGTGGAAGACCGCGCGGGCCGTACTGGCTTCTGAGGGAGCCTACTGAGCAGGCAGACGCCTGCTTCCACACTCACCCGCGCCACGTCGGTACCTCCAACTTCTCCACGACAACTCTGCTCACTACAATCGGGATGCCCACCTCGTGCTCCCAACGACGAAGGATATGTATATGAAGATGTCTGTTATCGGCTGCGGCTACCTGGGAGCGGTGCACGCCGCATGCATGGCGGAGCTCGGCCACGAGGTGGTCGGAATCGACGTCGACCAGTCGAAGATCGATGCGCTCGCCGCAGGCCAGGCCCCGTTCTTCGAACCGGGACTGCCCGAACTGCTGCGCTCGGCCACGGCCACGGGCCGTCTCTCCTTCTCGACGGATCCGGCTGCGGCCAAGGGATCGCAGGTCCACTTCGTGGCCGTCGGCACCCCGCAGAAGAAGGGTGAGAACGCCGCAGACCTGACGTACGTCGATGCTGCGGTCGATGGGCTCATCCCCTTCCTGTCGGAGGGTGACCTGGTCGTCGGCAAGTCGACGGTTCCGGTGGGCACGGCTGCTCGCCTGGCGGCGAAGGTGAAGGCGGGCGCTCCCGGCGCCGACCTCGCCTGGAACCCGGAGTTCCTCCGCGAGGGCTTTGCCGTCAAGGACACGATCTCGCCCGACCGCCTGGTCTACGGCCTGCCGGGCGGGGAGGGCCACGCGCACGCCAAGGCGCTGCTCGACGAGGTCTATGCGATCGCCCTCGGGAACGACACCCCTCTCGTCGTGACGGACTACGCCACGGCCGAACTGGTCAAGGTCTCCGCGAACGCCTTCTTGGCGACGAAGATCTCGTTCATCAACGCGATGGCCGAGATCGCGGAAGTGACAGGGGCAGACGTCACCCAGCTCGCCGATGCCATCGGTTTCGATTCGAGGATCGGCCGCAAGTTCCTGAACGCAGGCGTCGGCTTCGGCGGTGGATGCCTGCCCAAGGACATCCGGGCGTTCACGGCTCGCGCAGAGGAGCTCGGACGCGGAGAATCTGTCGCCTTCCTGAAGGAGGTCGACGCCATCAACCTCCGCCGTCGCCAGCGAGTGGTCGACCTCGTCGTCGAGTCTCTCGGCGGAAGCGTCTTCCAGAAGAAGGTCGCCGTGCTCGGCCTGTCGTTCAAGCCCGACTCGGATGACGTGCGCGACTCTCCCGCGCTCGATGTGGCCGTACAGCTGAACGGGCTCGGCGCCGATGTCATCGCCACCGATCCGGAATCGATCCGGAACGCCCAACGGCTTCACCCACAGCTCTCCTTCACCGAGAACACGGCCGACGCCCTCGCCGGTGCAGAAGCGGTTGTCATTCTGACCGAGTGGAAGGAATTCCGCGAGTTGGATCCGGCATGGGCCTTCGGCCTCGTCGAGAACGCGATCGTCATCGACGGCCGCAACTGCCTCGACATGGCTGCCTGGCGGGAGGCGGGCTGGACCTATCAGGGTCTTGGCCGCCCGTAGGCGGCAGGTGCGTCATGGCGCTGGTGCATTGAGCACGCGGAGAGTCAGGCCCCAGCGCCTCGGGCGAGGTCTGCGGGCGTGGCTGGCGATCATCTTCGCGGGGCTCCTGACAGTGGTCACCGGATGCTCGGGGTCGACGTTCATCATGCCTACCCCGACGGCGAGCGCCGGCGACACGGCCTACCTTCGCGGCGTGAACGTCTTCAGCCTCTACGCGAGCCGGTTCCAGAGCACGGACAGCGACTCGATCGGTGAACCCCAGTCGAGCTACGACTACCTGGCGTCCCGCGGGATCAAGCTCATCCGGCTCGCTGTGCCGTGGGAGAGGCTCCAGCCGATCAAGGGCTACAAGCTCGGTGCCGACGAGACGTTGACCCGTGAGCAACTCCTGGCCTCGCTCAAGGCGCCGATCGACAAGGTGTACCTGGCCAAGGTCGTCGACGAGGTCGAGAAGATCCAGACGGCCGGGATGGTGGCGATCGTCGACCTCCACGCGGGGTGCAAGTATCCCTCGAACCAGCGGAGCAACGCGAACAACCCGATCCTCCGCTGCGGCGACGGCATCACCACGGCCCAACTGAGTTCCGTCTGGAAGTCGCTCTCGACAGCGCTGAAAGACGAGCGCGGGGTGTTGGGCTACGACCTGGTCAACGAACCGAACACGAGCGAACTGCCCGGAGGCCTCCCCGCCTATGAGGCTCTCGCGCAGGCGCTTATCACGGTCATCCGTGACAACGGCGACTCGAAGATCATCTGGGTGCAGTCACCCGTCAACTCCAGCGACGCGATCACGGCCACCACCAAGGGGCCGACGGTCGTCGACCCCCTGAATGCCCTGGTCTTCTCCCAGCACTTCTACCCGTACGGCACAGCGCTCAAAGACCTCGCCTACACCCCTGAGTTCGACGCGTCGACCCTCAAACGCATCGACGGTTTCGGCATGTGGTGCAACACCTGGAAGGTGCGGTGCTCGATCGGGGAGATCGGCTGGCCCGGGGAGGACTCGGCTCCGACGGGCGGCGAGCTCGCCGGGTGGAACAGTCTCGGCGACAGGATGTACCAGCTCGCCGACTACTACCAGATGGATGTCACCTACTTCGAGGCGATGTCGTCGTACCACGAGCACCTCGTCGCCTACGACAGCGTGCACAACGACGACACGGACAAGCGGTTGTTCCCGCTTCCCGGCATCAACCAGGCCCACTCGCAGGCGGAGGTCATCGAAAGGCATCCGACCACCGGTGACATCGACCAGCAGCGGCTCGGTCGCCCGAACCTCAGCCCGATCAAGTAGCGGAACCGGGCCCTCGGGGGGCGTCTTCAGGCCTGCATGTCGGGCTTGAAGCCGGACTGAACCTCGCGGGTCGTGGGCCAGGTGGCGGCGATGCGTGCGGAGAGGTCGTCGTACGACCCGATGATCCGCGCCGGGTTGCCGCCGACGATCGAGCCCGCCGGAACCGACTTCGCCACGACCGAACCGGCCGCGACCACGCTTCGCGCCCCGATCTTCACGCCGGGGAGGATCGTCACGCGTGCGCCGATGAACACATCGTCACCGATCTCGATCCGAGCCAGCCAGAAGTGCCTCCTGCCCGCCTCGTTCCGCACCAGCCAGCCCGTTCCGTCATGGGTGATGAACAGCACACCGCTGCTGACGGTCACGCGGCTGCCAATCGTGATCAGCTCGTACTCCGAGCTGACCTCCATGGAGAGGATGCGGCACCCTTCCCCGATCTGCACGCCCATCTTCCTGCTGGCGTAGACCGGGCCGCGTGCCGCTGAGTAGAGGCGCCAGCGCCAGCGCTCGGTAACGCTCAGCTTCACGTCAGCACCTTCCGATCCCGGGAGTTCGCCGTCCAGGCGAGGGCCCCGATCACCGGCCACAGCACCGCGGGCGCGCCCTGGTTGGTGAAGTACGGGGCGATGAACGAGGCGATGACGAGTCCGATGAGAAGGGCGAGCAGGGGGATCGCGGCGCGGCCGAGGTCGCTCTTGCGTGCGCGGACCACGGAGGTGAAGAATCCGCCCAGCAGCAGCATGAGCAGGATGAAGCCGACCACTCCCGAGGCCGCCAGGGCTTTGATCCACTCCGACTCGGGAGCCGCCCAGGTCATCGAAGCAGGGAGGGTGGGCCAGGACGCGGAATCGTGCCACAGCCCCTGCCCCCAGCCGAAGACGGGCTGCTGGAGCCAGGTGGGGATGCCTTCGTTGAACCAGAGCACCAACCGGAACCCGATGGTCTGGGGGAGCCAGGCGAGTTCAGGCGGGATGTTCGCCGTCGTCGTCGCCTGTTTCTCGAGGCGGTCGGTGATCAGGGTGCCGAACACGCCCCAGGCGATTCCCGAACCGATCGTCAGCAGCACGATCAGTCGGCCACCGATACCGGCGACGTAGCCGGTGACGAGCACGACGACAGCCACGACCATGATCGAGGCGAAGGTCACCGTCGAGACGATTCCGAGCGAACCGATCGCGATGGTGATGAGAGCGAAGGGAGACAGCCGTCCCCGCTGGTTCTTGTCGATCACCAGCACCACACAGGCGACCGCGACGATGCAGCAGAGGTAGGCGCCGAGCGCCGTCCAGTGCCCGATCGTGCTCGTCGCCCGCACGGCCGCCCCGAGTTCGGTGCGGTTGATCAGCGCCGAACTGTTCGTCTGGGTCAGCAGGAAGTCCGACACCGGCTGGAAACCGGCCAGCTGGAGCACGCCGAGGATGGCGACCGGGATACCGGGCCAGGCGATTCCGATGAGAAGCCGGCGGAGACCGGCCAGGTTGTGGATGGCCAGACGTGCGGCGAGGTAGGCCGCGAAGTAGTAGAGGGCCGAGTTGGAGTACGCGGGGCTCGGATCGTGCCGCAGGGTGCTGGCATCGATGTTCTCGATCACCACCATCATCACCGCGTAGCCGAGGGCGATCCAGTCGAAGGCGCGGATCCGGAAGGTGCCGAGGGTGCCGGTCGGAATGATCAGGAACGCCAGCACCAGCGCCGCGACGAGGAACGCGCTGGACAGGTTCAGAGGGCCGACCTGCCAGATCAGCCCGACGGACGCGGCCGAGAGCCCGAGCAGGGATCCCAGGATGAGGGCGCCCGTCATCCTCGGTTCGACGGCGGGAGGCGGCGAAACCTCGCTCTGATTCATCCGCTGTTCGGAAGCTACGCTGATGTGGATCCCCCCTCACGAATCGGCCGGAGACCGGCACGCCCAGTGTATCAATGCCATCGACCGCCTGCGGCTAGGATGAACCGACGGAAACGGAGCGACATGGGGCTACCCCAAACAGCGGCACGAGGCGCGCTTGTGACACTGGTCGGGCAACTCTTCAAGTTCGTCGTGCAGATGGCGACGCTGGTCATCCTGGCGCGGCTGCTCACACCGGGCGACTACGGCGTGATCACCATGATCACCGCCATCACGGGCATCGCCCTGATCCTCGGCGACTTCGGGCTCTCGATGGCGGCCGTGCAAGCGAAGTCGCTGTCCCAGAAGCAGAAGAGCAACCTGTTCTGGATCAACTCCTCGATCGGGCTCCTCTCGGCGACCGCCGTCTTCTTCCTGGCCGGGCCGATCGCCGCCTTCTACAACGAGCCGGCCCTGGTCGGGCTCTCCCGGTTCCTGGCCATCACGTTCCTGATGAACGGTCTCACCACGCAGTTCAAGGCCGAACTGACCCGCAATCTCCGCTTCAAGGTGCTGTCGCTGGCCGAGGTGTCGGCCCAGGCCATCGGGCTGGCCGTCGCGGTCGTCTCCGCCCTGGCCGGGCTCGCGTACTGGGCCCTGGCGTTCCAGCAGGTGAGCATCGCGCTCGCGATCCTTGTCATCGTCGGCATCATGAGCAGGTGGCGTCCGAGCCTTCCCGCCCGCCGCTCCGAGATGCGGGGGCTGCTGAGCTTCGGCGCGAACACCATGGGTGTGCAGCTGATCACCTACATCAGTTCCAACGTCGACTCCGTGTCGCTCGGGCGTTTTTGGGGGTCGGTGGTGCTCGGACTCTACAACCGTGCCTTCCAGATCTTCGCGCTCCCGATGCAGCAGCTCGCCGCCCCCATGACGCGCGTGGCGCTCCCCGTGCTCTCGCGGATCGACAACCAGGACCAGTACCGCCGTTACGTCGAGCGGGCGCAGCTCATCTTGTCGTACGTGCTCATCGGGGCCTTCATGATGCTGGCGTCCCTCGGCTATCCGCTCTTCAGCATCCTCTTCGGCCCGCAATGGGTCTCCGCGGTGCCGATCTTCCAGATCCTGGCTCTCGGAGGCATCTTCCAGGCTCTCGCGTATGTCTACTACTGGATCTTCCTGTCGAAGGGCCTGACCTGGTTGCAGCTGCGGTTCAGCCTGATCGGGCGGGGAGTCATGGTCGTGCTGATCCTGCTGGGCGTGCCGTGGGGCGGCATCGGTGTGGCGGTCGGATATTCGCTCGGCCTCGTCGTGATCTGGGGCCTCTACTCGATCTTCGCCATCCGCCACGCCGACCTCAAGACAGGCCCGCTCATCCTCATCGCGGCCCGACCGGTGGCTGCCTTCACCGTGATGCTCGTGGCCGCGCAGACGGTGCAGTTCTTCTTCGGCAGCGAGTGGAACAGCTGGCTACTGCTCGGCGCAGAGATCGCCGTCTGTCTCCTGGTGATCGGAGCTGCGTGCCTCATCCCCGCCTACCGTCGAGACGTGATGACGCTCGCCAGCACCGCGCGCCTGCTCCGTGCCGACACGCGATGAGCCGACACCCGATGAGAGGAGGGGCCCTGAGGTGACGCGTGTTCTCCTGTCTGTGCACCACCCGTCCAGGAACCCGTACATCGGCCAGCTGGCCGATGAGATCGACGCGCTCGGCCAGGTGTACTACTTCAGCTGGGCCCGGGCGCTCTTCGGGCGGTTCGACGTGTTCCACGTGCACTGGGCCGAGTCCCTCTACACCTCGGGCGGGCGGGCGTCACGATTCCTGAAGCGCCTCCTCGTGCGGGCGTTCCTCCTCCGTCTGCGGATTCTGCGACGACCCGTCGTGACGACGATGCACAACCGCGGACTCCACGACGACCTCGCGCCCGCCGATCTGAGGATCTACGACCTGTTGCAGCGGAGCGTCACGCTCCGCATCTTCATGAACCCGGACGGCTCCGAACAGTGGCCGCTGACCGCGGTCATCCCGCACGGGGACTACCGGGTGCATCTGGGGTTTCCCTACAGCCCCCCGGTGGATTCTGGCACGACGGTTCTGCTCCAATGTGGTCAGCTCCGGCCGTACAAGAACATCTCCGAACTGGTCACGGCCTTCGGCGAGACGGACGACGAGCACCTCCGGCTGCTGATCGCCGGATCCGCGAGACCGAAATCGTACGCGGCGGAGCTCCAGGAGCTCGCCCAGGGCGACCCGAGGATCGCCATCGAGGAGGGATTCCTCGACGAACCTGTTCTCGCAGAGACCATCGCCTCGAGCGATCTCGTGGTTCTGCCCTACCCCGATCCCTACAACTCGGGTGCGCTCTTCATGGTGTTGTCCGTCGGGCGCCCCGTGCTCATCCGGTCGACGCCGGAGACGAGGCGGTTGGCCGCCGAGTTCGGTGAGGAGTGGGTGCTCACGTTCGAGGGCGGTCTCACCGGCAGCACCCTGGAGGAGGCGGCGCGGTCGGTTCGCGGGCACACCTACTCCACCTGGCCCGACATGTCCGGCCGGGCCTGGCCCGAGATCGGACGAGCCCACATGGCCGCCTACGAGAAGGCCCTGAACCGGCTCAGACCTGCACGAGCGAGAAGAGGACCTGCTTCATGACGACGCGTATCTTTGCGTGGAATCCCCGACCGTTCATCTTCAACGGCCGCCTCCGAAAGGTGCTGCCGCTCAAGCGCAAGAACCACGTGAACAACTTTGGAGACCTGCTCGGCCCGCTGATCGTCTCCGGGCTGCTCAAGGCTCGCGGCATGGGCGACCGGGTGGCAGCGGGCCGGGATCTGACCCTGTTCAGCATCGGTTCGGTGCTGCACTTCGCCCGTACGGGAGACGTCGTCTGGGGAACCGGTGTGAATGGCAAGGTCGAGCCGGGCGCGCACACCTTCACCGACCTCGATGTGCGCGCCGTCCGGGGTCCGTTGACGCGGTCGTTCCTTCTGGAGCGCGGGATCGACTGCCCTCCGGTGTACGGGGATCCGGGCCTTCTCGTTCCGAAGGTCATGCCGCACCTGGTCGAATTGGCGGGGGACAAGAAGTACGCCCTCACGGTCATCCCGAACCTCAACGATCTGCCGAGCTACGAGGCATCCGACAGCCTGGTGAGTCCGATCCTCCCCGTCGAGGCCGTTCTCGAGCGCATCGCCCAGAGCGAGCTCGTCGTCGGCTCGTCGCTTCACGCCATCATCGTGGCCGAGGCGCTCGGGGTTCCTGCCCGGCTTGTGGCGACCAGCCGGGAGAGCCCGTTCAAGTACGAGGACTACTACCGGGGTTCCGGTCGTACCGAGTTCGAGATGGCGGCCACCGTGGCCGACGCGGTGCGGCTCGGCGGGGAACAGCCGCTCGATTTCGACCCCGATCCGCTGATGCAGGCGTTCCCCTACGACCTCTGGGAGTGAGGCACGCCGGGCCCGCTCAGAGCTGTCGCCAGCCGGCACCGAGCCAGATCAGCTGCATGACCTTGCCGGGCGTCAGTGTGACGTCGGCGCCCGTGAGGGTGATCGTGTTGTAGCCAGAGACCCCGTTCTTCACGATGAGGTTCTTGCCGATCGTCGAGAGGTTTACGAGCACGAGCTGTTGGCCGAGATAGCGGCCGTTCCGCAGTTTGAAGAGCGTCGATTGGAACTCCACGGCGAACGAGATCACGATCGTCTGGTCGGGCGCGCGGGTGAAGGCGCCCGAGACGTAGTTCGCCCCGTTCGGTTCGTTCGTCGTCGTGCTCGTGTTCCAGAGGTAGTGGCCGCTGCTGTAGCCCTTCGACTCGTCTGTCGAATGCCAGCCGATCGTCGTCGTGCCGTCGAACCCGGTCGGGTTGAAGACGGGCCCCGCGTTGATCGGGCCGGGCGCGTAGTCCATCAACAGGTCGGGTATCACTGCCTTGCAGAGCGCCGTGGTGTTGGCGGCCCGGATGAAGTAGGCCAGGCGGTTCGCTGTCGCTGTCGATCCGGCCACGAGCGACACGCCCTGCGCCCGGAGAATGCAGCCGTTGCTCAGCGTGATCGGGATCAGCCTGGCTCCGGAGGTGTTCCTCCGAAAGTCGAAGAAGAGCCCCTGCACCGTCACGTCGCTGGCGTTGGCGATCAGGACGGCTCCGTCGTCGCTCACGGCGGGAGGCGCCCGGAACGTGATGGCGGTCATCTCCAACGTCACGAACTTCGCATAGAGCAGTTGCCCGCAGCCGTCTGTCTGCACATTCCGGATCGTGGTTCCGCGGGTCTCGGCTTTGTTCATCGTCGCGTTGATCGCTGTGCTCTTTATATTGCGGAGGGTCAGCCCATCCACAACATGCCCCCAGCTGTCGGTGACGGAGTCCTCTGTGTAGATCAGGATGCCGTCGTTGGTGCCCACGGCCTCGCCCGAGGTGACCCGGTGCTTTCTGCCCCGAAGACCGAAGCCCGCCGGCCCCGAGCCCGTCGCTGTGCAGTTCAGGAACTCCACCCCCTGCGAGGCCGAGTGCGTGTCCCACGTGATTCCCGAGGTGCCGTGACCGTGCGAATCGTGGATCTTGGTCTTGTAGGTGCGCCCGTACGCACCGACGTCGGTCGCACCGACGGCGACTCTCGCAGTGTCGTCTGTGTAGGCGTGCCGCACGTTCCGCATGATCGTGTTCGAAATGAACCCGAACGAACACGAGTTGTCGAGCACGCCGTAGCCGAGCCGGTTGGCATCGGGGTTGTTGGGCGCGTAGTCGAGCGTGCAGCCGTCGACCTGGTAGCCGTAGCAGCCCATCAGCTGGATGTGCTGGTTGGTGGCCAGAGAGACCTCGAGACCCGTGATGGTGGGCCTCACCATGTCCTTGAAGAGAACGGCCGTGGTGACCCAGGTGGTCAGTTTGCTGGCGTCGACGGTGATCCGGCCGCCGATGACGTGGCACGTGACCGGGTTCAGCAGGGACACCCTGAGGTTCTTCGAAAAGGTGTCGATGAGCTCTTCGCAGAGGGTGGTGATGGTCGTTCCGGATACGGACTCGACGACCAGGAACTGGCCCACCCGTGACTCGAGGCCGCCGCTGCCCGGGCGGGCGCCCGCGATGAGGTCGTCGGCGATGAGCTTGATCACATCGCCCTTCTGGTATGGCGCGGTTCCCGATCCGAGCACGACCTGCACCGTCCGCAATTCGCGGCCATCGATCGTCACGGTACCCGTCGTCGCGGAGGCGACCGGGTAGGTCGTGCCCCAGGAACCGCGGAAGTCGATGGCTCCCTCGGGCGGCGTCCCGTCGGGCTTCGCCACCAGCTGCAGCACGGCTGTCGTCAGGTCGAGGGTGATGGACTTGTTCCTGAGGTCGAGTCGGGTGTCCAGGAGGTAGGTGCCCGACGGCACGACCACCGTGGCCCCGTCGGGCGCGGCGTTGATCGCGCGCTTCAGGCCGAGGGAGCTGGAGGTCTTGCCCGTCGGATCGATGCCGACGAAGTTGTCGGGTGTGGCCAGCACGACGTGGTTGCGGAGCCGCGCCTCCGACGCGGCTCCGACGCTGTCCGCGGTGAGCGTGACGGCTCCGGTCAGCCCGTTGACGCTCGTCACGGTCGTCGCGGCTTCGGCGGTGGTCGACGGTGTGAGGACGGATCCGGCCGCTCCCGCCAGTCCGAGGCCACCCAGCGTCAGGATGGCGCGCCGTGATCGTGCGACGGTCACGTCGCCGGTAGTGCCTGATTCGTCTGTTCGGCGCATCTGCATACGGCGTCGGTCTGGTGAAGAGCGTGACGCCGCCCCCTTATGGGGGATAGCATACGCGGGAATGCGACAGGCCTTCTACCTGACTGACCCCAATGCTGCAACGAGGGCCGCCCCGCTGTACTCGGGCGAGAAATGGTGGAGCCAGTCGGTGAGCTCGACGGGCACCGGCACCGCGGCGGCCAGCTGCACCCCGTCGGCCAGATCGGAGACGCTCTGGCCGATGCAGAGCATCCCGGTGATGCCCGGCACGATCGCATCGGCCAGGCCCAGCGCCTTCGAGGAGGCGACGCTCGGGATGCCGACGGCAGCAGCTTCCACGAAGACGTTCCCGAAGCCCTCTGAGACCGACGGGAGCAGCACGACCGCATCGTCGGCGGCGCTGTCGTACCACGTCTCGACCCAGCCGTGCAGCACGAGCGGGATGCCCAGCTCCTCGGCCCGTTTCGAGATCGCGTCCCGCAGGGGACCATCACCGAAGTACTCTACGGCCACCGCGATGCCGCGCCTCCGCAGCTCGTCGGCGACCAGCAGAACGACCTCAGGCCTCTTCTGGTCGACGATCCTGGCCGGCACGGCGAGCGTCAGGCGTTTCGACCGGTCCAGCATCCCTCGTGATTCGCGAAGCGCCCGGCTCTTGTCGAGGTCGAGCTTTCCCGCGGCCGGGTTCGGAACCACGAAGACCCGGTCCGGATCCAGGCCGTAGCCGGCGATCGCCTCGGCGGCGACGGGATGGGAGATCGCGATGTAGCCGTCCGCACGGCGGTACAGATGCTTGGCCAGGAAGAGCTCCCGGCGGTACGACGCGCTGAGTGTGGTCCGGAGACCCGACTCGATGTTGCGCCCGCTGATCATCACGCGGGGCTTCTGGCGGAGAGTTGCCACCGCCAGCAGCGCGAGGATGTTCCAGTGCGGCATCAGGGAGATGATGGTGTCGAATCGCTCGCGCTCGATCAGGGAGCGGAACGCTGTGACGCGGGAGGGAAATGACCCGCTCGTGAGGCGCTCGACCCGATACGGCGTCGTCTCCGCACCCGTGGCGGCGGACTGGTGCGTGGTGACGACGGTCACGTCACAGTCGTGGTCGGTGAGGTAGGCCGCCCACTGGGTTGCAACGAACTCGGCCCCACCGCCGTGCAGCCGGGGAATGAGAATGGCGATCTTCGTGGGCACGTGGCTCTCCAGGTGTTCAGCTGCTGTAGGGCGGGAACCATTCGGGCATCGACGACGCCGATCCCCGTTCGGCGATGACTTTCGCGGGCGCTCCGGCCACGGTCACGCTGCTCGGCACGTCCTCGGTCACGACGGCATTGGCGCCGACGACCACCGAATCACCGACCGTGATGGCGCCGAACAGAACCGCTCCCGGACCGATGTAGACGTGGCTGCCGAGCTCGGGAACACCGCCCCGGTTCACCCCGATGTTCGTGCCGGAGTGGATGCGGCACCACGCCCCGACGCGGGCCCTGTCATTGACGACGATGCTGCCGAAATGGGCGATGGAGAGCCCGGGGCCGAAGACGCCTGGGGGGATGCTGATGCCCGTGTGCACGCTCAGTCTGGCCAGCCGCACCCGTTGGATCGAGTATCTGATCTTTCCTACGATCCCCGGCAGGGTGCGCAGGTATTCGGTGCGACGGAGTACCCGTTGGTAGTGCAGTTCCGGGTACTGGGGCACCAGGTAGAAGCGCCAGCGGTTCAGCCCGTGCGCCCGCAGGTCCCATTCGAGGAACCGGAGATAGTCCTGCCGTGACCGGATGGCGTTAGGCAGCTCGCTCTGCGACACGGTGAGCGTCAGAGCACCGGAGCCGCGAACGCGACCCGGGCCCACTCGTACTGGCGACGAAGTCCCTCTTCGAGGGGGACGGATGCCTTCCAGCCCAGCACCTCTTCGATGCTGTCCGTGCTGCCGCCGGTTCGGAACACGTCTCCGGCCACTCCGTCGATGTACTTCACATCGAGCGGCTTCTCGCTGATGGTTCCGAGAAGCGCGAGCACATTGTTCACGGAGATGTTGCTGCCACCCGCGACATTGAAGACGGATCCCTTCGGGGAGTCGACCAGTGCGGCCTTGACGTTCGCTTCGACGATGTCGTCGACGAAGGTGAAGTCCCTGATCTGCTCGCCGGTACCGAAGATCGTGATCTGCTCACCGCGCACGGCCGCCCGCACGAAGCGGGTGAAGGCCATGTCGGTGCGCTGCCGCGGACCGTAGACGGTGAAGTAGCGAAGCGACACCGTCGGAATGCCGAAGTTCTCCGCGTAGAGCGAGCAGAGGTGCTCCGCGGCGAGCTTCGTGACACCGTACGGGCTCATCGGCCGCGGCCGGTCCATCTCCAGCGTGGGGTAGCGCTCGGCGTTGCCGTAGACGGAGGAGGAGGAGGCGTAGACGAAACGCTTCAGCCCGCCGTTCTTCCGCGCCGCTTCGAGCAGTTTCTGGGTGGCCTCGATGTTGGCCGAGAGGTAGATCGAGAAGTCCGACCCCCACGATTTCCGTACCCCCGGCTGCCCGGCCTGGTGGAAGACGACGTCGATGCCCTCAAGGAGGTGATCGAGGTCGGCCACATTCAGGTCTTCCTCGATGAACGTGAAGCCGGGCGACTCCAGGGACTCGAGGTTCGCGCGCTTGATCTCGATCTCGTAGTAGTCCGAGAGGCAGTCGATGCCGACGACCTCGTGGCCCTCGGCGAGGAGCCGCTTTGCGAGGGTGCTTCCGACGAATCCGGCAACACCGGTGATGAACATCCTCATAGAGCATTCTCCTTGTCGAGAGTCGTCGAGCTGGTCGCCTTGCTGAAGAAGGTCTTCGCGATCAGGGTCGGGGCATCCTTGCCGGCCACGGCCGCGATAACGGTGTCGCGGTCGAGCCCGGCAGCGGCGATCACCTTCTCGGCGATCTGTAAAGGATCCCGTCCCGTGGTGAAGCCCGTGACACCGTCCTTGACCAGCGCCCCTGTGTCGCTGCCGTCTGTGACGACGGCCGGCAGGCCCGAGGCCATCGCCTCGACGAGCACGCGCGGGTAGCCTTCGTACCCGGCATGGGAGGTCATCAGGAAGAGCCCAGCGTGCGAGAGACGCTCGGCGACGTCATCGGGCGCCACCCGGCCGACCAGGGTGACCCGTTCGGCGACCTCGGCCGGAAGCGCGGCGATCACCGCCGTCACGTCGGCTTCGAGCGTTCCGGAACCCAGCAGGTCGAGGCGCCATGGCTCGTCCGGGTCGCGTTCGGCCAGGGCGGCCAGCACTCCGACAGCGAGGGCCGGGTCTTTGGGGACTTCGAGCCGGCCGACCCAGAGCAGGGTCTTCTCGTTCTCGTGGGTGCCGTTCTTCCTGATCAGCGCGGGGTCGTACCAGGTCGGGGAGAATACGGTGCGCGGGTTCCAGCGGTGCACGACCGCGGCGTACTCCTCGTTGAAGACGATCACCTTCGAAGCGTTCCGCACGACGGACTGCTCGAACTTCTTGTGGGCGGTGCCGAGAAAACGCCAGAACGAATCCGAGGTGCCGCCCGTCAAGCCGTCCTCTTGGGTGTGCACGCAGTAGGTCTGCGGGCCAGGCAGCAGCGAGCGCAGAACAAGGGCCGAATCCATCCGGTGCACCTGCACCATGTCCCGCTTCGGCAGGCGCCTGCGGTGACGGATGATCCCGGCGATGAGACGTACGGAGTGCGGGATCCGGCGGGCCTGGTCGGCGGGATCGAGCGAGACCACCGGAAGGAACCAGAACTCCTGCTCGCCGACCCGGTGACGTTCCCAGCGGCCGTTCTGCCGGCCGGCCGGCCCGTGGCCGGTGTCCACGCCGACGATGGCGACGATCTCGCCGACGGGGAGATACCGGCAGATCCCGCGGAGGCAGGTGTCGATGCCGCCGGGGGACGGGCGGGCGGGGTCGAACTGGTGCACGATCACCCGGTCGACGCGGGCGGGAGGTGCTGCGAAGTCTTGGAATGCCATGGCTCTGAGCTCCTACGGTCTGGATGGGGTCGTCGGTGAGACGCCGATAGTCGAGGCGGTTTCGAAGTTCTGTTCGTTCGAGCCCGAGAAGTCGAGGAGCCGGGCGAGCCCCCTGTCGGCCATTTCGACCGCGATCTGCGACTGGTGGTCGTCGACATGCTCCCCGTGCCGGGAGGAGCGCACAGCGAGAACGGGGAGTTTGCCGAGTTCGAGCATCTGCAGCAGAGATCCCACGCCGGCGTGGGAGACGACGACGTCGGCCTCGGAGGCCAACTGGGTCAGTTCGTGGAAGCCGAGCTCCGAATGGACATCGCCCGGGAGGTCGTCCCGCGTGGTCGCACCCAGTTGCCAGACCACGTCGTCTCCGGCGCGGAGGGAACGGAGGACAGCATCCACGGCACGGTCGAACCGGTACGGACGGATGGTTCCCAGTGTCACGAGGATCTTGCGACCGCCGTCCTGGCTCGTGCGGGTCTCGTGCGGTTCCCAGCCGTCGACGATGGAACCCTGGAAGGGCCACGACGTGGTGGCCCACGATTCGTACTGGCTGAGGGTGCGCACCCGGGGCGCCGCCCGCATGATGCGTCCGGTTGCAGACGGCCCTGTCGCCCGCGCCAGGCTCTCCACGAAGAAGGCCGGAGTTCCCCGCAGCGCGACATAGGGGAGAGCGAACGCCGCCACCGCGGCCCCGGTGCTGATGCAGGCGTCGAATTTCTCGGTCTTCAGGATCTCCCGCACCCGGCGCCAGGCGACGATGCTGCCGGCCACATCCCGGGGTGCGACGTAGTCGACGAAGCTCACGCGGCGATCGGCGAGCAGGGATTGGGCCTGGGGGGTGTCGAAGGTCACCCAGAGAGAATCCTCGTGGGAGGAGATGGCGTCATCGATCTTCAGAACCTCTGACAGATGGCCCCCAGCCGATGTCACCCACAGAATCTTCGAACGCCTTGGCAACGATTCAAAAATGCGAGACATCCTTTCCCCAGTGCCGCAATCGACAGATTCGTTCCTCGCCACACAATCTACCGTGCCGCACGCGGGAATGATTCGCAGGCGAATGGCAAGCCTGGCCCGATCGGCCGCCACGGCCATCCGGGGTATTAAGCTGTATAGGTGACTGACTCACCGAAACCTACGGACGTCGTACTGATCGGCGGCGGCATCATGAGCGCCACCCTGGGCGCCCTCCTCAAACTGCTCCAGCCCGACTGGTCCATCGCCGTGTACGAGAAGCTCGGCCATGTCGCCCTGGAGAGTTCCAATCCGTGGAACAACGCCGGCACCGGCCATGCCGCGCTCTGCGAGCTGAACTACATGCCACAGGCGGCAGACGGATCGGTCGAGACATCGAAGGCCGTCGCGATCAACGAACAGTTCCAGGTGAGCCGCCAGCTCTGGTCGTTCCTGGTCACGCAGGGGCTCATCAAAGACCCCGAGACGTTCATCAACGCGACGCCGCACATGACGTTCGTGCGCGGCGAGGACAACGTCGACTACCTCCGCCGGCGCTACGAGGCGCTGCTCAGCGAGCCGCTCTTCGCCGGCATCGAGTACAGCGACGATCCACAGGTGGTCTACGGCTGGGCGCCGCTGCTCATGCGCGACCGACGAAAAGACGAGCGGGTCGCCGCAACGCGGGTTCCCGCGGGCACCGACGTGGACTTCGGTTCCCTCACGCAGCAGTTGTTCGACTACATCACGGCCAATGGTGCGACGCTCAACACCGAGCACCAGGTGACCGGACTGAAGAAGCAGAAGGACGGCACCTGGAAGGTGGCGGTGCGTCACCTTGTCGGGGGAACCCCGAGCATCGTCAACGCCCGGTTCGTCTTCGTGGGCGCCGGCGGCGGCGCGCTGAACCTGCTGCAGAAGGCGGGCATCCCCGAGATCAGGGGCTTCGGGGGCTTCCCCATCAGCGGTGAGTTCCTGCGCACAGACAACCCGGCCGTCGTGCGTGAGCACCAGGCGAAGGTGTACGGCAAGGCGTCGGTCGGAGCCCCGCCCATGTCGGTTCCCCACCTCGACAAGCGCGTCGTCGACGGCGAGGCCTCCCTGCTGTTCGGCCCCTACGCCGGGTTCAGCCCGAAGTTCCTCAAGTCGGGCTCCTGGCTCGATCTGCCGCGCTCGATCCGCCTGCACAACCTCGGGCCGATGCTGGCCGTCGCCCGCGACAACCTCGATCTCATGAAGTACCTGATCGGTGAGGTGTTCGCGAGCCGCGCCAAGAAGATGGAGGCGCTCAGGGAGTTCATGCCGACCGCCGATCCAAAGGACTGGTACCTGATCACCGCCGGCCAGCGCGTACAGGTGATGAAGAAGGACGCGAAGAAGGGTGGGGTGCTGCAGTTCGGCACCGAGGTCATCACCGCCGCCGACGGCAGTATCGCCGGCCTCCTCGGAGCGTCGCCGGGTGCTTCGACAGCTGTGCCGATCATGCTCGACCTGATCGAGCGCTGCTTCCCCGCCGAGTACGCGGGCTGGGTTCCGCACCTGAAGAAGATGATTCCCTCCCTCGGCACCCTCCTGAACACCGCTCCGGCAAAGGCCGAGAAGGAGATCTCGGCGACGGCCGAGGTCCTGGGTATCTCCGTCTGACGACAGATTCCCGTCTGACCCAGTGTCCCCGTCTGGCGACACCCGCACCCTAGTTGCGCTCCGGATTGAGCCACGCCCCGAGATAGTGGGGTGAATCCGGGTCGGACTCGAGTTCGGCGGGGCAGGTTGCTGCCCGTTTCCGTAGCGCGAGCCAGCGGAGCCTCGGGTAGAGTTCCCGGGCGATCTCGTCGGGGAGCACGCCGAGCACGACCCGGTACGAGGTGTACCTGATCATCACCTGCACGACTCTGCGGCCGTCCTCCTTGGCAACGACCAGGCGGGCCCGCGCCATGCCCCCGAAGGTGCGTTGCGCATCGGCGATGCCCTCGATGCCGGGGATGTTGCGGGTGGCCGGAACGAAGATCGGACCCATGTCGTCCAGAATGGGCAGGCTCACCTGGGTGAGGTGCTGTCTGAGAGCCAAAGTGCCTCCAACGGTTGTCAGTCGTTTTCGCAGGAGGATTTGTGGCGCGTCAACCGCTGCGATCGGCTGACACCCCAAGGCTAGAGCTGCAAGGTTTCGTGAACGTGTCGTCGCGATGACAGTTTTCGCAGAATCCGCCCGAGCGGTCAGGATCGAGCGGCCTCGTTCTCGACCAGCCCGGCTCTGAGGAGGTCTTCGAGGAACGCCTCGACCTCCGGCGCGATCACGGAAGCGTCGACTTCGTGTCCGGCGGCGATCTCCTCGACCAGGCCGCGAGCCGATCGTGGACCCCGCCCGAGGCTCCGCCAGATGCCGACGCCCCCGCCGGTGAGTTCGAAGGGTCTGCAGTCCGGAGAGTCGAGGAGCAGCACGACGACGCCGGTGTTGTGCTCGACCTCCGCCGTGCCGGCCGCCCTCCGGAGCACCGTGTCGGCGGTGAGGGGAGGAACGGTCATCCGCGGGCCTTCCGGCGGGGGAGACCGGAGCGCCGGATCGTCGTGACGGCGCGCGGAACCTCGGACAGGCCCGTGCGCCAGCGCCGGAACCAACCGAGCATGACACCGTGCGGCCCGGGGGGGAGCTCGGGGTGCTGCGCGCGGAGGTCACTCGGCGCGGGAAGGAGTGCGCGCTGGGCGATCCTCACCCGCTGGGCGCCGTGGGCGTTGCGGAAGTCGAGCAGCCACGCTCCGACATTGCCGCTGGTGCTGGATTTGACGCGCCAGAGGGTCAACTCGTCACTCGGGTCGGCATCGGGAGCGATCTCCGCCCCGAGCAGGCGCAGGAAGGGTGCGGCGGTCTGCACGGCACCGAGTTCGGCGGCCCGGGCCACAAGGGTCTCGCACGCTGACGGAGACAGCGTCGCCACAGCGGCCTGCCGCAGACTCTCCAGCGTGTCGACGCGACCGGAGTGTTGGGTGAGCGGGTTCCGGAGCGAATGGAGCACGAGGATCAGGATGCCCGCCGCGATCCCGGGCGCGGCAACCGGCGCGTTCGCCTGCGACAGTTCGAGACGGTCGCTCCAGAGCGAATCGAACACCGCAGCCGGCTCACCGAGGAAACCCGGCCAGAACGAATGCAGATCCAGGTCGATGGGCCAGTCGTCGTGGATCATGGAGACGGAATGCGCCTCGACGATGCGCGGAACACGTCCAGCGGGCCGCTCGTACCAGCCGAAATGGGAGAGGTGCGCCGTCAGCTCGTCGAGCCGCCCCGGTTCGATCAGGAGATCCGCATCGGCAGAGACGCGTTCGGCCCGGAGCCCCAGCCGGCCGGCCAGCGGACCCTTGATAACCAGGGCACGAATACCGAGCGCGCGCGCGTGATGGCTCACCCAGGCCGAGGCGAGATCGACAGCGCTGGCGTTGTCGAGGGTGCTGACGACGCTCATAGGTCACGCGCGGACGCGGTCGATGCCCTCGGAGTCGATGGCCCAGCCGATGAAGTTGTGCACGATCTGCGATGTGGACAGGCTGATCTTCTGCGCGACGGCCTCGTGCACGGCGGTGGACTGCCGGAACGGGTCGGTGATGTCGTCGCCGGGGACGAGCCTGGCGACGCTCCGGATGCGGGAGAAGTCCTTCGTGCGGTCGCGGAGCATCCGCGCGATGTGCGGCGAACGACTGGTCAGGCTCTCGGCGACCTGGCGGTCGGTCGTGGCGAGGTCGTCGATGGTCTCCGGGAGGTCGACACTGGAGGTGGCCAGGAGCTTCGAGAACTCGGTCAGCGTGAAGGTGCGTTGCAGGGCTCGCGGGTATCGCTGCACGACCTCGTCCCGCTGGTCCCTGGTCATCGTCAGGATCAGGTCGCTGCTCGCGACGATGCCCGTGCGCAACTGGCGCGCCCGGAAGTCGTCGGGTGCTCCTCGATACCGGCGGGCCATCTGGGCGGCCGTCGCATCCATCGGCGACCCCACCACAGCGCCGAGGCCTCCGCTCGAGACCGCGACCGCACGGTGCAGGCCCGCTTCGCCGAGTCGTGACCTCGTCAGTACTTCGGCGAGGGGTGAGCGGCAGATGTTGCCCTGGCACACCATCACGATGTGGAACGGTTCGAATGCGAGGGTCGCGGATTCCGGTTCCGTCATGGCGCGGTGTTGTGTTCAGTCAGCTCGGACCGCGCGGCGCGGGGCGAGTCCGACTCGGAGACGGCGGGACCGGCCGGTCGGGCCGTGCTCTCGTCGTCGCCCTGCCGGCGTTCGAGGGGCGCGCCGCGGCGGGACTTCGACCGCACGGCGTCTGCGTACTCGGGTATGACGTGGGGGGCGCGGTCCTCGCCTGTCGCGTTCGACGAGTAGTAGTCGCCCTTGTACTGGTAGCCGTAGTACCCGTTCGCCGAACCCTTCCGGGGAACGCGGTTGAGGATCACTCCCAACGTGCGGCCATTCACCTTCTCGATGTTCTGCAGGGACTTGCGGAGGGCATCGATCGAAGTCTTGCCCACCGAGGCGACGATCAGGGCACCGTCGGTTCGCGCCGTGAGGATCGCGGCGTCGGTGACGGGAATGAGTGGAGGCGCATCGATCAGCACCATGGCATCGCGGGCGAGTTCGTTCAGCAGGGTGCGCATCGCCTTCGATCCGAGCAGTTCGCTCGGGTTCGGCGGGATGACGCCCGCACCCATGACGAACAGGTTGCCGGATTCCCCCCAGGGCTGAAGCACGTCTTCGATCTCGGCCCGGCCGACCAGCACGTCGGTCAGGCCGACCCCCGGCAGCAGGTCGAACGACTTGGCGACCGTCGGGCGACGGAGGTCGCCATCCACGACCACGACGCGCTGGCCGGATGCGGCGATGGTCGTCGCGAGGTTGGCGGTGATGGTCGACTTGCCGTCTCCGGCGAGGGAGCTGGTGACGACGATGATGCGCGGGGGATTGTCCACATCCATGAACTGCAGGTTGGTGCGGAGCTCCCGCATCGCTTCGGAGACGGCGTCGTCGTCGGTGCGCTTCGCCGTATAGTCTGACACGTTCATCTGGCTGACCAGGCGGTTCGTGTCGGTGAAGTTGCGGTCGAAGGGAACGGTTCCGACGACGGGCAGACCGAATTCCTTCTCGACGGCCGTGACCGAACGGATGCGGCGGTCGAGCGTGTTGCGGGTGAGCGCGTAGGCGATGCCGAGCGCGAAGCCGCCGAGGAGGCCGAGAAGGATGGCGAGCCGCGTGTCGGGTGATGTCGGAGACGTGGGGAGCACGGCGGAGTCGAGTGTCTGCAGGGTGACGATCGACGGACCGCTCGTCGTCGGGGCCGGAGCCGTCGTGCTCGGTTCGGCGGCGACTCCCGAGTTCTCGAGCGCCTTGACCTGCTCGATCATGCCGTCGACCCAGGTTTCGGCCAGGTCGCGGGCCTTCGCGGGAGTCGGGCCCTGGGCGGAGATCTGCAGCACGGCCGTGTCGCGGGGGTTGGTCACGGTGATGCTCGAGATCAGCGACTCGGGCGACGTCGTGAGCCCGAGCTTGTCGATGGCATAGGTCGCGACGGCGCGGGACTTCGCCACATTGAGATAGGACTTCACCCGCGATTTGGCGTAGTTGTCACCGACGAGCGCCGATCCGAGGTCAGTGCTCACACCGGTCGTGATGATGCCGCTCGCGTCTGCGGTGTAGACGCGAGGTTGGATGATCGCCCAGCCCGCACCGGCCCCGGCGCCCACGGCGATCAGCAGGACGATGCCGATCCAGTGGTTCCGCACGATCCGCAGATACGACGTCAATTCCATGGTGTCCCCTTGGACTGGTGTGGCCTGTGATGATCGAGATGATACACGCCCCTTCGGGGGGCTGCCTCCGGCATCGCCCTTCCTGCGCCCTCTCCTTTCGCTACTCCACTTCCGACAACACAACGTGCTGGCCGACGTCGTGCTGCTCGACAACGAACTCGGCAACGGCACCCGACCCCTGCGAAGGTCAGTTCGCTCGTGCCGCATGGAACGGGCATCGTCGTGCTGGGCAGCACGACCTACGCCCCGGCCATCCGGCGGGTCATGAACGCGGGAGCGCACTCCTTCGTTCTGAACGAGGACTCCCCGGAGACGATCGCCGAAGCGGTGGCGGCCGCGTCCCGCAACGAAGTCTTCGTTCCGGCGGCGGATGATCCGCGACGGTTGGATCCTGCCGTTGCGTTCCGGAGCCCTCGATCGAAACCCAGCCCTCTGCCGTCATACTGTGACTCATGACCGATGCCTTCCTGAGCCTGAACATCGTCAACGCCCCCGTCATCGTGACGATGACGGTCATCAGCATCGCCCTCGTGCTCTACCTGCTGATCCGCCGCCCGACCACGCGTTGGGTGCTCACGGCGTGCATCGGCGCCGTCTCCGGTGCACTGATCGGCGCCGTCACGATCCTCGTGACGGTCAACGTGATGGACCTCTTCGGAACTCGCCTCTCGCCGGTGGTCGACTGCTGGATCATCCTGACCTTCGCGGCCGTGGCGATCGCCATCGTGAACCTCTGGCTGACGCGCTGGTGGCGGAAGGTCATCGCCGCCGTCTCCATCCTCATCTTCGTGCTGACGGGCACGCTCGGCGTGAACGCGGCGTTCGGGCTCGACAAGACCGTGGCGGCGTTCCTCGGGGTGACGAACGCGAAACCGCTCGACACCGGCGCATCGTCGACCGGCAGGCCGACCGCCGACCCGAGCATCGATCCGGGCCTGCCGCTCTACGAGACGTGGAAGGCCCCGGCCGACCTCCCCGCGGCCGGTTCGCTCGGAACCGTCGACATCCCTAACACGGTCTCGGGGTTCCCCGCCCGCACGGCGCTCGCCTACGTGCCTCCGGCGGGACTGGTCGCGGCCAAGCCGAAACTGCCGGTGATCATCCAGTTGAACGGCCAGCCGGGAAGCCCTGGCCTCGACGACCCGAAGGTCATCCTCGACAAGCTCGCGGCAGCCGACAATGGACTCGGGCCGATCGTTGTGAACCCCGACCAGCTCGCCGACGATTCGAAGGACCCGATGTGCCTCGACACGTCGATGGGCAATGTCGAGACCTACATCATGAAGGATGTCGTGCCCTGGGTGAAGTCACACTTCGTTGTCTCGGACGACCCGAAGGACTGGACCATCCTGGGGTTCTCGAACGGTGGGATGTGCGCCGCCTACTTCGGCGCGAAGTACCCGCAGGTGTTCGGCAACTTCGTCGACATCTCGGGCGACGAATACCAGGGAGTGGATGACCGGTCGACCCTCTCGCGGGTCTTCAACGGTGACCAGGCCGCCTACGGGGCCGTCTGGCCGAAGACGATCATGTCGAAAACGACCTACCCGGATTCCGTCGGTGTCTTCGCCGTGGGCGCGAACGACCAGGAGGCGCTTGGCGGCGTCAAGAGAACCTACGACGCGGCCGTCGCTGCGGGCATCCACGCCACCTACACAGAGATCCCCGGCAGCAGCCACGACAACGTCGCGCTCGACGGCGGGCTGAGCCGCGGTTATGACGTGCTGTATCCGCGCTGGGGGCTCACGAAGCCCAGTTCGTAGCCGGGTGGCGGTGCGATAGCGTGTGAGCATGACGCACCTCGTCGAACTGACCTGCCTCGAGGTGCCGTTCGTGCTCCGCTTCGAGGGACTCGAGGCGCGCGACGCCCAGAGGGTGGCCGAAGTGTGGGAGTGGTGCGGGGGTTCGGTCGTCGAGACCGCTTCCCCCGGCCGCCAGAATGTGCGCGTGGTGCTCGACCCGGGGGGCCGGGCAGGGGCGGCCGGGCCGACTCGGGTTCCCCAGCCGGTTCCGGATGATCGACCCGACCTGGTCGCCCAGACCCTCCCGGAGCTCGAAGACCAGCTCGCCGGGCTCGTGACGCGCCTGGCGATCGACGCGCGGCGGAACGACCTCGTCATGCTGCACGCCGGGGCCGTCGCCGACCTGCAGACAGGCCGCGTGATCGCCTTCGTCGGGCCGTCCGGTCGGGGCAAGACGACCGCATCGATCGCGCTCGGCCGGGTCTTCGGCTACGTCACAGATGAGACTCTCGGCATCAACGACGACCTCACCGTTCTGCCCTACGGCAAACCCCTCTCGGTGAAGCAGCCGGCCCCCGCGCGCTGGAAGACCCAGGTCTCGCCGACCGCACTCGGCCTGCAGGCTCTCACCCGGCGGCCGCTGAGACTCGTCGGGGTCGTGATGCTCGATCGCCGGCCAGCCGAGCCCGGCGAGGTGCCGCCCGCCGTCCGCCCCCTCGGGTTCGCCGAGTCCGTGGGTGAACTCGTGCCCCAGGTGAGCTATCTCGCGGAGCGTGGTCGGCCGTTGCAACGACTGCGGTCGATCCTCGACAGCTGCGGCGGTCTCCGGCAGGTGAGTTACAGCGAGGCGGACACGCTCCCTGAGGTGTTCCGGCGGCTCTTCGCCGAGGCCGGACCGGAGACTCCTGCCTCGCCGACCGTCTTCCACACCGTGTTCGACGACGCGGTCAGGGACGGCGATTCGCTCGTGGTGCTGAAGGACCGCGTGGTGCGCGTGCTGAGCGGCATCGCCCCAACGCTCTTCGAGAACGCGATCGCGGGCTCGACGATAGAAGAACTGACCCGAGCGGTGGTCGACAGCCATGGCCTGCCGCCGTCGGGTGACGCCGACGAGCTTGTGGCGGCAGCGTTCGACGAGCTCGTCTCGGTCGGCCTGCTGCGGGCTGCGGGCAACCGGTGAGCGCCGAGTGAGCGCCCGGTGAGCGCCGAGACGCCGCAACCGGTCGGGTCGGCCGGGCCTGCCAGGCGAGGCCGTTCCGCCAGACCGTCCCGACCGGCGCGCTCGGGCATCCGGCGCATCACCGGCAGCTTCTGGTTCAACCTGCTCGCGGCCTTCGTGGTGCTCGCACTTGTGCAGGCGTTCCTCGTCAAGGTCTACTACGTGCCGTCCGGGTCGATGCAGCAGACGCTCTCGATCGGGGACAGGCTGCTGGTGGATCGGGTTTCGCTCGACTTCTCCGACCCGAAAGACGGCGACATCGTCGTGTTCACGGCATCGGATCTCTGGGGTGAGACCCCGGAGCAGCCCTCGAATCCGCTCCTCTACGCCGTGCGCTGGCTCGGCGGAATCGTCGGGGTGGGTCCCAACCTCGACCACACGCTGGTGAAACGGGTGATCGCCGGCCCCGGCCAGACGGTCTCGTGCTGCGACGCAGAGGGGCATCTGCTCGTCGACGGGCTGGCGGTCGACGAGCCGTACGTCTACGCCGACTATCCCTTCGCTCCGGGAAGCTTCGACTGCGGCAGCACTCCCGTCTCGATGCGCTGCTTCGGCGAGCTCACGGTGCCGGCGGGGCAGTACTTCGTGCTCGGCGACCACCGCTCGAACTCGAACGACTCGATCTTCGCGTGCCGGGGGCGGGATCCGACCAGCGCGTGCCTGAAGATGGTCGGCCGCGGGGACATCGTGGGCCGGGTGGCGGCCATCGTCTTCCCGCCGTCGGACTGGCGCGGCTTCTAGCTCGTGCTCGGCAGGCCGAGGTCGAAGGTGGCGGATGGCGTGGCCGGTACCCGTTTGCCGAACGAGAGCCCGAACCGGCTCGCCAGAGCCGCGATCCTGTCCGGAACGGCCTTGGGCTCGTCGAAGACTCGGAAATCGTCGCCAGCGGCAGTCTCCGGTGCCGGTTCGCGTCGGAATGGCAGCTCGAAGTTCGCCGCAGGGGCTCCGGCGTCGACGCTCGCCTCCGCCAGCGGGCTGAAAACGAGGTCGAGGCTCGTGGCCGACCCGCTTTCGACCTGCTTGAGAGGTGAGACGGGCGAGAGACCGAGCGTGAAGTCGGAGCCGGCCCCGGGCCGCGTGACGACAGCACCTGGTGCGGCTGCCCACGGCAGCACGAAGCCGGCCGCGATCGAGGCACCGGACGGTGCGCGCTCGGCCAACCCCGTGGCCATGCCCGGGCGGGTCGTCAGAGGGCCGCGGCTGCTGGGCGTCGACGGCGTGCGTCGGCTGCCGGGGAACGACTGCGTGCGGAGCCGGCGGAGGCGCCAGCGGGTGAAGACATAGGTGGCCACACCGAGCAGCAGGACCAATCCGGCGGCAACCCCCGCGATCACGTAGGGGAAGACGTCGCGCACGGCACCGGCCGACGGCGGCGGGTAGAAGGGCAGCTCGATGACGGGAGCGGGAGCGGCCGTCGCCGTGATCACGGGCGCGGGGGCCGGCGTCGGGGTCTCGGTCGGAACAGGGGTCGCCTCGCCAGAGTCCGACTCATCGGAGCCGGAGCCGGAGCCGGAGCCGGAGTCCGAGTTCGAGCCGGAGTCGGATTCGACGGGCGCCGGCGCCGGCTCCTGGGCCGGTGCCTCGGAGGGAACAGGATCGACGGGCACGGGCACGTCCGTCGCCGGGGCCGGCTCCTCGGTGGGAACCGGGTCCGTGGTCGGCACAGGATCGGTGGTCGGCACGGGGTCGGGTGTCGGCTCCGGGTCCGTGGTCGGCACGGGGTCCGGTGTCGGTGTGGGATCCCTGGTCGGCACGGGATCCGGAACCACCGGCGGAACCAGCACGGGGCCGGTCGTGTCGTCGGCGAGCGAGAAAGATGTGGGCACTGCCTGGGCCGTGGCGGCGGCGCCCCCCAGGATCAGGGCCGGGGAGAGTGCGCAGACGACCGCCGTGACCGCGGCCAGAGTGGCGGCGCGGCGGAGGGAAGAGTGACGGCGCATAGGTCCACCTTCCCATAGGTTCCTGTTGTCAATTGTAACTTTCTCAGACACCTGACATAGAATTCTCGCGCCGGGAGACCGTTTCTCGGCTCGCGCTGGCCAGGGGAAGCTGCCGGCTTCACCAGGAGAGGGCACCAGCCTGTGACTTTAGAGGGTTATTTTCGCGTCATCCGTAAAGGATGGGTGTTCATCGTCATCTTCGCTTTGCTCGGCATCGGTGCCGGCGCTGCGTTGGCAATCATCGCGACCCCCCAGTACCGCACCACGACGACGATGTATGTCTCGGTCGCTGTTTCGGACACACCGACGGCCGGCGATCTGACCTCGGGCAACAACTATGCCCAGGCAAAGGTCAAATCGTACGTGAGCATCATCACGAGCGCCTCCGTTCTCGACAAGGTCATCGCCGAGCTGAACCTCGACACGACGAGCAAGAGCCTCGCCGACCACCTGTCGGCAGCGTCTCCCGTCGGAACGGTGATCATCGAACTCACCGCGACGGACTCCGACCCGCAGACAGCGGCGAATCTGGCCAACGCCACCGCGCAGAGCTTCTCCGACGCCGTGGTGAACGAACTCGAGAAGCCTGCGGGCGGCGGGGCAAGCCTTGTCAAGGTGCGCGTGGTCGACCCCGCGCTCGTGCCCACGAGCCCCTCCAGCCCGAATGTGCCGCTCAACATCGCGCTCGGCCTGCTGGTCGGCCTCGTGCTCGGCCTCGGCGCCGCGTTCCTCCGCACGGCTCTCGACACCCGCGTTCACGGAGCACACGATGTCTCCAGCGTGACCGACGCACCCCTTCTCGGCGGGATCAGCTTCGACCCCGAGTCGAACAAGCACCCCCTGCTCGTGCACAGTGATCCGAGGAACCCGCGTGCAGAAGCCTTCCGGGCGCTCCGCACCAACCTCCGCTTCGTCAGCGCCGGATCTGCCAACCACTGTTTCGTCGTCACCTCCTCCATTGCCGGTGAGGGCAAGAGCACGACGGCGGCGAACCTCGCCCTCGCGCTGGCCGAGACCGGCGTGCGCGTCGTCATCATCGACGGCGACCTCCGAAAGCCCAAACTGGCGGAGTACATGGGCCTCGAAGGGGCAGTCGGCCTCACCGACGTTCTGATCGGCACCGTCCCGCTTGCCGACGTGCTGCAGCGCTGGGGCAACCGTGAGCTGTATGTGCTTCCGGCGGGCCGCGTTCCCCCGAACCCCAGTGAGCTGCTCGGCAGCGACGCGATGCACAACCTGCTCGAAGCGTTGAACGAGCAAGTCGACTACGTGATCATCGACGCCCCGCCGCTCCTCCCCGTCACCGACGGTGCCATCATCAGCAGCATGACCGCCGGTGCCGTCGTCGTTGCGGGATCGGGCAAGGTCAAGCGCACCGAGCTGGCCCGGGCGCTCAACTCGCTCACGAGCATCGACAGCAAGGTCGTGGGCGTCGTTCTCACGATGCTGCCGAACAAGGGACCGGACTCCTACAACAACGAGAAGTACGGCTACTACGGCGCAGGCCCCGTCGAGGAGGAGTCGGAGAACGCTCCGGCCCGCCGTCGTCGCGGTCGCAAGTAGGCCCATTCTGCACAAAATAGACTGGCTGGTGTGAACACACGGCCGGCTCGCGTCCTCCGCGGGCTGGCCGCCGCCATCTTCGCGGTGTTCGTCGCCATGCTCTCGCACCTCGCCGGTGGGGGCGGGTCTCCCGGTGCTGTCGGTGCCGCGCTGGCCCTCGCGTTCTCCGGCGTCGTCTGCGTGGCCCTCGCCGGTCAGTCGCTCTCCCTGCTGCGGCTCTCGATCTCGGTCGTGTGGAGCCAGGTCATCCTGCACACCCTGTTCACCGTCGGTGCAGCAAGCGGAGCGACGGTCGCCATGGGCACGATGCGGCACCATGGCGGGGGGTTGCTGATCGTCTCTGACGCCACCGGCGGTATCTCTGACGCCACCGGCGGTGCAATGGCGGGTGGCCGGGAACCGATGCTGCTGGGAGCCCTGGCTGCACAGCTGTGCTCCGGCATGTGGATCGCGCATCTCGGCGCCGCCCTCGTCACCATTCTGGCGCTGAGGCGGGGTGAGAGCGCCTTCTGGGGCCTCGTGGGCATCGCCGGCCTCCGTTTTCGGCGTCTGCTTCGACCTCTCTTCGTGGAACCGACTCCCGTCACAAGCGTCGACGGCACAGGGTCGTCGACTGCGCGCGATCACCACCGCGACCTGGGCGTGTTCCTGCAGAGCGTCTGGCGGCGTGGTCCTCCCGTGTGTGTGCATATCGCCCACTGATTCCACACGCAGAACATCGGTTGCGCCACGCGTTGCCGAGGAGAAGAAACCACGCATGAAGAAGATGTTCGTCCTGCGCGCCGGAACGGCTGCAGCAGCACTCCTGGTCGCGGTCGGGCTGGCCGCACTCCCCGCCGGCAGTGCCTCGGCGCACGACTTTCTCGTCAGCAGTTCGCCTGCTGCGGGTTCGACCGTCACGGCGCCACCCAGCAGCGTGAGCCTGACGTTCAACGACCTAGTGCTCGATCTGTCGGGTGACGGGTCGTCGTCGATCGTCGAAGTGACGGGGCCCGGTGCCACGACCACTCACTTCGAGACGGGATGCGCGAGCATCCTGGGCCGGACGGTGAGCGTGCCGGTTGCTCTGGGAGGTGCCGGGGTATACGCGCTGAGTTGGCAGATCGTCTCCTCCGACGGGCACCCGGTGAGCAATTCGATCACGTTCACGTATGCGCCGCCGGCGGGCGCGGTGGCGGCTGCGGGCACGGCGGCGGCGCCGGACTGCGGGCGTGCGGGCACCAGCACGCTCGGTGCGCTTCCATCGACGACCACCAGTGAGAGTGATGGCGCGGCAGGCTGGCTGATCCTCGCTGTCGCCGGAGGAATCGTGGTGCTTGCTGTGCTCGCGGTCGGCGCCGTGCTCCTCGTTGCGCGGCGCAGAGGGAAGTCGGAAGAAAAGTCGTGACCGGGGCAATCCGGTCTCACGGAGGCTCCGAATAACGTGCTGTAGGGCATCCGGTGACCAACTGCGATGGAAACCACCGCCCTGCATTTTCAGAGGCTGAGCGTTCTCTGCGGTCGACACCCCTCACCGCAGAGGGCGCTTAGTTTCGTTAACGGCTCTGCCGTGGTTCTGCAGCTTGCCAAAAATTCGAATGTATGTTCGACTGTTCCCATGAGATGGAGCGGCCAGCAACTCGGTGTCGAAAGCACCTCTGCGCTGCCCGGTCTGGCCCAGCTCGACAACCTGGTGCGCACCGTGACGACGCCCGAGTTCGCGGGAATCACGTTCCACGAGGTGATGGCGAAGTCGGCGCTGAACCAGGTACCCGGCCAGAGCCGCATGCCGTTCAGCTACACGATCAACCCCTACCGGGGCTGTACCCACGCGTGCACGTACTGCTTCGCGCGGCCGACCCACACGTACCTCGATCTCGACTCCGGGCAGGATTTCGACAACCAGATCGTCGTCAAGGTGAACGTCGCCGAGGTACTGGCCCGGGAGCTCGCGAAACCGTCCTGGGGGCGGCACCCCGTGGCGCTCGGAACGAACACCGATCCCTACCAGCGGGCGGAGGGGCGGTATCGGCTGATGCCCGGCATCATCCGCGCCCTCGCCGAATCGGGTACGCCGTTCTCGATCCTGACCAAGGGCACGTTGCTCCGGCGCGACCTTCCGCTGCTGGTCGAGGCCCAGCGCTCGGTGAGCGTCGACGTGGCGATGTCGATCGCCGTGTACGACGACGAGCTCCAGCAGTCCGTCGAGCCCGGCACCCCGTCGGCGAAGGCGCGGCTGGCCACCGTCCGCGCGGTTCGCGATGCCGGCATCGACTGTTCGGTCTTCGTGATGCCGGTGCTGCCCCACCTGACCGATACGACGACGCACCTCGACGGTGCACTGGCGCTGGTGAAGGAGGCGGGCGCGACGAGCGTGCTCCACTCTGCCCTGCACCTCAGGCCGGGCGTGAAGCCGTGGTTCCTCGAATGGCTGGGGCGCGAGCATCCGGAACTCATCGACTCCTACCGGTCGCTGTACCCCGGCACGAGCGCGTACGCACCCAAGGAGTACCGGCAGTGGCTCGGGCGACGCATCGCCCCGCTGGTGGCACGCCACGGGCTGGCACGAGGCGTGAAGGATCCGGCGACCGGCGGAGTGCGTTCGAAGGCCCTCGGGCTGCTGCCGCAGATGGATGACGAGCGCACGTTCGCGCCGCGGCGTCTTGGCGCCCCGGCAGCGGACGGCGCGGGGGCGGGTGCAGGCGCGGAGTCTGCCCCGACCCTGTTCTGACGACGCCTAAGGTGGTCTGGTGGCAAAACTCTACTTTCGGTACGGCGCGATGAACAGCGGCAAGAGCACGGCGCTGCTCCAGGCCGCCTACAACTACGAGGAGCGCGGACACCGCGTGCTCATTGCGAAACCGGCGGCCGACACGAAGGGTGACCTCTCGATCGTCTCGCGCCTGGGTGTCGTTCGCGACGTCGACTTCCTGGTGGCACCGCAGCAGGGTCTTCGCGATGTGTTCCTCGCGGAACGGGAGCGACTCCGTGAAGCCGGTGCGGGCGATGTCAGCTGCCTGCTGGTCGACGAGGCGCAGTTCCTCACGGCGGGGCAGGTCGACGACGCGCTCCGCATCGCCCTGATCGACGATGTGCCGGTGTTGGCGTACGGAATCCGTACCGACTTCCTGACGGCGGCCTTCCCGGGCAGCGGCCGGCTGCTCGAGGTCGCGCACAGCCTCGAAGAACTGAAGACGATCTGTCGCTGCGGTCGCAAGGCGACCTTCAATCCGAGGAAGGTCAACGGGCACTTCGTTTTCGACGGCGACCAAGTGGCGATCGACGGCGACGAGGTCACCTACGAGGCCCTCTGCGGCGTCTGCTACCTCGAGGAGAGCGACGGCCGCCTCTCGGCCTGACCCCCCGTCGGCCTGACCCGCCGCCGGCTTGCCACCCGGGTCGGACCCCGCGCCACAAATGAAAAGAGGAAGGCCCCGTGAGGTCTTCCTCTTTTCACTGTTTAGCAAATACTGCGGTCGGGGTAACAGGATTTGAACCTGCGACCTCGTCGTCCCGAACGACGCGCGCTACCAAGCTGCGCCATACCCCGATCGTCGCACTCACCGGCGTGAACCGGTTTGAACAACCTATCCAGAATAGCCGACTTTTCGAGGGTCCGCGACCTCGCTCAGCTGTCGGTGGCCGGCACCAGCGTCAGAAGGGTGGCTTCGGGCAGACAGGCGAAGCGCACAGGAGCGTAGATCGAGGTTCCGAGACCTGCGGAGACGTTCAGGAAGGCGGATCGCGCGCCGCGCCGCCAGACGCTCAACCCTTTCACCTGTTTGCGCGGGATGTCGCAGTTCGTCACCAGGGCGCCGAAGCCCGGCACGCAGACCTGGCCGCCGTGGGTGTGTCCGGCGAAAATCAGCTGGGCCCCGTTCGTCACGAACGAGTTGAGGATGCGCTGGTAGGGCGCATGCGCGACGCCGACGGTGAGTGTCGACGATCCGTCGGACGAATCGTCGTCGTTTTCGCGCAGACCCTCCAGCGAACCTGAGGCGGCTTCCAGCTTGTCGTACCCGCGGTGGGGGTCGTCGACTCCGAAGAACTCGATCCGGGTGCCGTTGACGGTCAGCGTCGTGGCGCTGTTGTCGAGATCGGCCCAGCCCAAGGAGGCGAACAGGGCGTGCTCGCGATCGATGTCGAGCCTCTGCACCTTATCGGGGCTCTTCGATGGGCCCACGAAGTAGCGGAGCGGATTCTTGAACGACGGCGCCCAGTAGTCGTTCGAGCCGTTGACGAAGACGCCGGGGACACCGCGGAACGGCTCCAGGGTGCCCGCCAGAGCGTCGTAGGCGTCGATGTGGCCCAGGTTGTCGCCCGTGTCGACGATCAGGTCTGGCTTCAGCCTCGCGAGGGCGCTCACCCACCGCTGCTTGCGGTGCTGGAACGGAGCGAGGTGGAGGTCGGAGAGGTGCAGCACCCGGATCGGGTCGGCACCCGGTGCGAGAACCGGCACGCTCACCCGTCGCAGGGTGAAGAGCTTCCGCTCTACCAGTGCGCCCCAGGCGACGGCGCCGAGGCCCGCGGCCGCGCCCAGGGCGAGGGCGGCCTTTACGGACATGCCACCAGCGTCACGTTCGTCGTGGACTGATTGTACGAACCCGCTCCCGGAGACTGGCTCACCACCGTGTTGGGTTTGCATGAAGCGTCGGTGCTCGCCTGCACCGTGACGTTCCAGCCCTGCCCCTTCAGCGCATTCGCGGCGGCTGCAGGAGCCTGGCCGGAGACGTCGGACAGAGGCTTCTGCTTGCCGTTGCTTGTGAACACGTCGATGACGGAGTTCTTCGAGGCGCTGCTGCCAGCCGCCGGATCGGTGCCGGAGACCTGCCCGGCCGTCTTGTCGGAGTCCTGCTGCCCGGCGTCGTTCGCGCTGAAGCCGGCGTTCTCGAGCTTCGAGATCGCTGCGTCGATGGAGAGGCCCGAGACATCCGGAACCGTCACCGTCTGAGCGTTGCTGAGGATGCGGGACGGTGCCGGGAAGGAATCTCCACCATACGAGTCACCAATCTGCTTGTAGAAGTCCTTCCACATGAACAGTCGCGACAGACCGCTGCCGACGTTGCCGCTGCCGGATCCTGCCACGGTCGTCTTCCGGATGGAGACGTCCCCGGTGACGTTGCCGACCCAGGATGCCGAGACCAGCTTGGTGGTGCCGCCGATCAGCCACACATCCTTCTCGTTCTCACTGGTACCGGTCTTGCCGAAGTGCGGGGTGCCGTCTAGCGGATTGCCGGGGGAGGCGGTTCCGTTCTGGATGACGGCCTGCATGGCATACAGGGCCGCAGACGCGATGGTCGGATCGATGGCCTGGGTGCAGCTCGTCTGCGGAGCCTGAACGTTGGCGCCGGTCGCATCCGTGATGCTCGTGATGGCGACCGGGGTGCAGAAGACACCCTTGTTGGCCACCCCGGCGTAGGCCGCGGCCATCGTCAGCGGGGCGATCTCGTTTCCACCGAGCACGATTCCGTAAGGACCGGTGATCAGCTCTCCGTCGTCAGCGCGGTGCACTCCCAGGGACTTCGCGACTTTGCCGATGTCACAGAGATCGAGTTTGGAGGCCATGTTCATGAACGCATTGTTGACGGAGTCCTGGAACTGGGAGAGCACGGTCGCACGCCCACCGGACTCGCCGGCGTCGTTACCCGCCACGTAGGGGCCGTCCAGCACCGGACCGCAGCTGTTCGTGAAGCTCCGCGACGTGAAGGTCTGGTTGTTGGCACCATTCACGATGTCGCCGAGGGAGTGCCCGGTCTGCAACCAGTCGATGATCGTGAACAGCTTGAACGACGAGCCGGGCTGGAAGCCCGTCGATCCGCCGTATTTGAAGTCGGTGTTGTAGTTGATCGCTGTCGACGTCGCCTGGTCGGAATTCGGGTCTTCGCTGTAGGTCTTGTTCTGCGCCATGGCGAGCACCTTGCCGGTGCCGGGTTCGACGGTCGTGAACGTGCCGCCGATGTCGAGCTTGTCGCTGGAGTACGGCACGTAGTTGTTCACCACGTCGAAGGCCTTCGATTGCAACTGCATGTCGAGGGTTGTGTAGATCTTGTAGCCGCCCGTGTTCAGGTTGTGCGAACGCTCCTCGGCGGTGGCCCCGAAGGTCGAATCCTGCTCGATGATGCGTTTGACATAATCGCAGAAGAACCCGGCGCCGTAGACGGCGGTCTGGCAGCCGGTCGACGGCTGGGTGATGTTCGGGGTGACCTCTGTGGCGACAGCCTCGTCGTATTGCGCCTGCGTGATCGTGTGCTCTTTGAGCATCGACGGCAGGATGTCCTTGTCGCGCCGCGCCTTGTTGTCTGCCGTGTGCGCTTCGTCGATGTCGATGCGGAGCGCCTCGGGCTCGTTCACGATCGCGATGAGGCTCGCGGCCTGCGGAAGCGTGAGGGCGTCGGCATTGACCCCGAAGTAGTACTGCGACGCGGCCTGGATCCCGTACACCCGCCCGCCGAACAGCGCGATGTTCATGTACCCGAGCAGGATGTCGTCTTTGCTGTACTCCTTCTCGAGGCCGATCGCGAGCTTAGCTTCCTTCAGCTTGCGGTCGGTCGTCTGGGCGGTGGCCTCTGCATAGGCGGCGGCCTGTGCGGCCGGATCCTGGATCGCCTCGGCCCGCTGCACGAGGATGTTCTTCACATACTGCTGCGAGATCGTCGAGGCGCCGGAACTGATGCCGCCGGACACAAAGTTGCCGACCAGGGCGCGGAAGGTGGACTGCACATCCACACCGCCGTGCACGTAGAACCGCGGATCCTCTGTCGAGACGAGGGCGTCCTTCGCGAACTGGGAGATCTGATTCCAGCCGACGGTCTGCCGGTTCTGCTCGTAGAACGAAGCGAGGAGCACATCGGAGCCGTCGGGGTTCTTCGCATAGACGCTGGAGGTCTGCGAGAGAGCATCGGGCTTGATGTAACTGGGGAGGTTCTCGAACACGCCGATAGAGTTGTTCGCGGCAAGACCGGTGATCGCGAGGGCCGGAGTGACCATGGCTGTGACGAGCACGCCGACCAGCGCGCTCATGCCCACAAGGCCAAGGAAGGCTCCGACCGCGCCGCTAACCTTACGTTTTGGGGCAGACATAGAGCGAAGCCTAAGTCACAAACCTGAGAAATTCGATATTGAGGAGATGCCCCGTGACCACATGGGAGTACGTGACCACCCCGCTGATGATCCACAACACAGCGGCCATTCTGAACAACTGGGGCTCTGACGGCTGGGAGCTCGTGCAGATCGTGACGAACGAACAGGGCGGCATCGTGGCGTACCTGAAGCGTCCGCTGCAGGGTTCGGAGCCCGCCGCTGCCGCCGCGTCGGCTGCCGCTGCGGCCGGATCGTGGAACGACGGCGCTGCATCCGGGCCCGACGGAACCGGCATTCCGGCCGCGCCCGGCCAGGACGAGACGGGTGCCGTTGGCTCGGGGGATGCCCGATGAGCGCGATCGCGGAACGCCTGGCCGAACTCGGCATCGAACTCCCCGCCGTGTCGCCGCCAGCAGGCGCGTACGTGCCGGCGGTCATCCACGGCGACCTCGTCTTCACGGCGGGCCAGCTGCCATTCGTCGACGGAGCGCTCGCTGTGACCGGTAAGGTCGGCGACGGCTCATCGCTGGTGGCACCGGATGTCGCCAAGTCCCTCGCCCGCACGGCGGCCATCAACGCGCTGGCGGCGGTGCAGAGCGTGCTCGGGTCGCTCGACCGGGTCACGCAGGTGGTGAAGGTGACCGGTTTCGTGTCGTCTGATCCGTCGTTCAGCGGCCAGCCCGGCGTGATCAACGGCGCATCGGAGCTGTTCGGCGAGGTCTTCGGCGACGCGGGCCTGCACGCGCGCTCCGCCGTGGGCGTGGCGGTGCTGCCGCTCGACTCGCCCGTCGAGGTGGAGCTCATCGTCGCGTTCGCGTAGCCCGCGCCCCGCCACCATCCCGGCCCGCGCCCGGCGCGCCACCTCGCCGGCCCGCGCCCGGCGCGCCACCTCGCCGGCCCGCGCCCGGCGCGCCGCCTCGGCACGGCGCGGTCATCCCGCCCGCGCTCTCCGTGTCGCAATTCAGGCACAGCGCGCCGCCGTCGACCATCTCGACGCCGGCCCCCCTTGTGCCTGAATTGGCGTAGGCCGGGTGGCCGGGCGGGCGACCCCTCCGGCGGCCGGTCATCCCACCAGGCGGTCAGCCCACCGGCCGGTCATCCCACCAGGCGGTCAGCCCGCGATGTTCGTGCTGATGATGGTCATTACTTGCGTGTCGGCGAGCGTCGTCGTGTCGCCGATCTCACGGCCTTCCGCAAGGTCGCGGAGCAGCCGCCGCATGATCTTGCCCGACCGGGTCTTCGGCAGCTCCGCCACGATGAACACCTGCTTCGGGCGGGCGATCGCGCCGATCTGCGAGGCCACGTGGCTCCGCAGCTCAGCAGCCAGGGCATCGGCCTCCTGCGCGAGATCGCCTATCTGCTCGACGCGCACGATCACGAACGCGACCACCGCCTGGCCGGTCGTCTCGTCGGCGGCCCCCACCACGGCGGCCTCTGCAACCCGTGGATGCGACACCAGCGACGACTCGATCTCCGCGGTGGAGAGCCGGTGGCCCGACACGTTCATCACGTCGTCCACGCGGCCGAGCAGCCAGATGTCGCCGTCCCTGTCGAGCCGGGCGCCGTCGCCCGCGAAGTACTTGCCCGGGAACGTGCTCCAGTACGTCTCGACGAAGCGGTCCGGGTCGCCCCAGATTCCGCGGAGCATCGCCGGCCACGGCTCGGAGACGACAAGAAGCCCACCGGAGTTCTTGCCGACAGGCGTGCCCGAATCATCCAGAACCTCGATGTGCAGCCCCGGCAACGGAACCTGTGCCGAACCCGGCTTCAACGTCGTGACGCCGGGCAGCGCAGAGACCATGATCGCTCCGGTCTCGGTCTGCCACCAGGTGTCGACCACGGGGGTCGTGCCGGCACCGATCACGTCGCGGTACCAGATCCAGGCCTCCGGATTGATCGGCTCGCCGACAGAACCGAGCAGGCGGAGGCTGGTCAGGTCGAACGCGTCGGGAATCTGCCGGCCGAGCTTCATGAAGGTGCGGATCGCCGTCGGTGCTGCATACAGGATGCTCACTTTGTACTTCTGGATGATCTCCCACCACCGGCCCGGGTGCGGGGCGTCGGGCGTGCCCTCGTAGACGACCTGCGTGGCGCCGTTCGCGAGCGGCCCGTAAACGACGTAGGTGTGGCCGGTGATCCATCCGACGTCGGCTGTCGACCAGTAGACGTCGCTCTCAGGGCGCAGGTCGAAGACGTTCTTGTGAGTGAAGGCTGCCTGCGTGAGGTAGCCACCGCTCGTGTGCAGGATGCCCTTCGGCTTGCCGGTGGTGCCGCTCGTGTAGAGGATGAACAGCGGTGTCTCTGCGGGGAACGGCTGCGCCACGTGTTCGGCGTCTGCTGCGGCGATCTCGTCGTGCCACCAAAGGTCTCGGCCCTCGAACCAGTCGATGTCGTTCTCGCCACGCTTGACGACGAGCACGTGTTCGACGGTGCTGGAACCGTCGCCGTCGATCGCGAGCGCGGCATCCACAGCAGGCTTGAGGGCTGAGACCTTGCCCTTCCGCCAGCCGCCGTCAGCGGTGATCACGAGTCGGGCGGCTGCGTCGTCGATACGGGCGCGGAGGCTCTCGGCGCTGAAGCCTCCGAAGACGACCGAGTGAATGGCGCCGATGCGCGCGACGGCGAGCATCGAGATGATGGCCTCGGGAATCATCGGCAGGTAGATCGCGACCCGGTCGCCTTCGCCGATGCCCAGGCTCTCCAGCGTATTGGCAGCCTTCTTGACCTCCGCGGTCAGTTCGGCGTAGGTGAACGTTCGGCTGTCGCCGGGTTCACCCTCCCAATTGAGAGCGATCCGGTCGCCATTGCCTGCTTCGACATGCCTGTCGAGGCAGTTGTGGGCGACGTTCAGCTCGCCGTCTTCGAACCAGGTCGCGAACGGCGCGTTGCTCCAGTCGAGCGTCTTGGTGAAGGGCTTATGCCAGTGCAACAGGTCGGCGGCCTGCTCGCCCCAGAAGGCGGGCCTGTCGCTGGATGCACGGTCGTAGAGCTCTGCCGACGCCACGGCGTTTTGGCGGAACGACTCGCTCGGCTCGAATCGTCTCGTTTCGTGCAGCAGATTGTCGATGCCGTTCGTCATGGTGCTCCTTTGCTCCGGGTACTCCTCGATTCTGTCGGAAAACGCGGATCGCGTCGCATCTCTTCCGCTTCGGAACAATTTTCGGCGTATTGCTGGGAATCGACTGAAACGGTTTGCGGCCATGTTTCGGTCGGGTAAACTTTTGTCTACCAAGCCGATTCTGACTTGGATGCAGCGCCATCATGATTCCCCCCAATCAGGCGCTGCTACGGCGGCACCTTTTCCCCCAATAGGTGCCGCCCCCTTCATTTAACCCGGGTGTTCGGAGCCGTTCGCGGTGCCGGATGTCTTGCACGCTCCCTCCACAGTGCGGTGGCGGAGGCAGTTGTCCACAGATCTCGCTGAATGCCGATCTGCCGGTTGCCGGTCTTTCTAGGATCGGCGCATGACAGTCACGACTGGGCGTTACATCGCCGCGAGAAGGGTGCGCCGCAGCGAGCATGCGGCGCCGGGCGCGGGTGGGCAGGCGGTTCCGGATGTCGCAACCGGGTCGTCCCTGCGGGCACCGTCTGCTGCTCCGGCGGTTCCGCGCGCCCGGGATTCCGCGGATCTCGCTGGGCCGGGTAGGCCGGGTGGGCCTGCCCGGTCTACCGTGTTGCTGACTCGATCCGGCACGGCGGCCAGCGCCGGGCCGCCGCTCGCCCGGGTCACGGAGGGTCTCGGTCCGCTGGAGAAGTTCGTGCGGGATCCCGAGGTGACCGACGTCTTCGTGAACGGTCCCGACGATCTCTGGATCGACAGGGGTGGAGGGCTGGTCAAGGTCGACGGGTGGTCGTGCCCGGGTGAACCCGAACTCCGCGAACTCGCCGTTCGCCTCGTAGCGCTCGGCGGGCGCCACATCGACGAGGCTTCCCCGTGCGTCGACGTGCGCCTCCACGACGGATTGCGCCTGCACGCCGTGCTGCCGCCGGTCTCCCCGCGCGGTACGCTCATCTCCCTGCGCATCCCCCGCACAGGTCTCCTGCACCTCGACGACCTCGCCGGAGCGGGATTCTTCACCCCGAACGGGGGTGCCGGCCCCGACTACCGGTCGATCGTCGACACCGCAGTCTGTGAACGCTCCAATGTTCTGGTCACCGGTGCGGGTGGTTCGGGCAAGACCACATTCCTCTCATCCCTGCTCGCTTCGGCGCCGCCCGAGGAACGAATCGTTGCCATCGAAGACGTCGCCGAGCTGAGGGTCGACCACCCTCACTTCGTGTCGCTCGAAGCGCGCCAGCCGAACCTCGAGGGAGCGGGCGGCATCAGCCTCGGACGACTGCTGCGAGAGGCACTCCGCATGCGGCCCGACAGGCTCGTGCTCGGTGAGTGTCGGGGGAGTGAGATCCGCGAGCTCCTGTCAGCGCTGAACACCGGCCACGACGGTGGTGCCGGCACGCTTCATGCGAACTCCCTGGCCGACGTGCCGGCCCGGCTCGAGGCGCTCGGCGCGCTCGCGGGGCTCACCCCGGAGGCGATGGCGCGCCAGGCGGTGAGCGCCATCGACGTGGTGCTGCACCTCGAACGAACGGGTGGCTACAGGCGCCTGGCTGAGGTCGGCGCCTTCATGCTCGATGATCGGGCTCGCCTCCAGGTGCGCCCCCTGGGCGGGGAATCGCTGGAGCGCTCGAAGCCCTTCGACGGTGTGGGGAACGGAGGCAGGCATGCCTGAGAGCGTTCGCCGGGCGCGATCCGCCGGCCGCGACCTGACCGCGGAAGTTGCGCAGGCTGTCCGGCCCGTCCGGCCTGGACGAGTTGCCCGTCGTGACCGGCCTGCGCTTGCCGCCCGACCTGACCGGCCTGCGCGGGCCGCCGTCCCTGATCGGCCCGAACGAGTTGCCCGACGTGACCGGCCTGCCAGGGCTGCCCAACGAGCCCGATCCGGTCGGCGATTCGGGTCGGCCGGCGCAAGCCACGTCGATGGAGTGGCCGCCGTCGTGCAGCGCCTGGCCGTGCTCCTCGAGGCGGGTGTCGCCCCGTCGAGTGCCTGGGGGTACCTGGTCGCCCCCGAGGGGTCGTCGGCCGGGAGGCCTGCGCCGGCTCGCTCGAAGACGGGAGCGCGGCACGCGATGGTGGTCCAGACGATCGCGCGAGCGGTGGGCCGTGGTGTGCCGGCTGACAGCGCGATCGCCGCGGCGGCCCGCGCAACAGATCCCCGCACCGCTCAGGCTTGGCTGGCGGTGGCCGCGGTCTGGCAAGTGGCGGCGGAATCTGGAGCCCCCATCGCACCCTGTCTTCGCGAAGTGGCATCGGCGCTCCGGGAGATCGGCGACAACCAGCGAGCCATAGAGGTCGCGCTCGCCGCCCCCGTGGCGACCGCCCGGCTCATGGGTGTGCTTCCGCTCGTCGCGCTCGGCCTCGGCGCCCTGCTCGGGTTCGACAGTCTCCGGATGCTCACAACGACCGTTCCCGGCCAGGTCTGTCTTGTCGCGGGCGTCGGCCTGCTCGTGATTTCCCGTGCATGGAATGCGCAGCTCGTCCGGGTCGCGGCGGCGAGACCGGTCGTGACCGGCCTCGCCGCGGAACTCACCGCCGTCGCAATGAGCGGAGGCGTGTCGGTCGATCGCGCCCAGCAGAGCGCAGGCGAGGCCCTCGAAGCGCATCGCCTGCTCGAACCCGGGGGCATGGCAGCCGTCGGCCAGGTGATCGAGCTCTCCCGGCGGGCAGGGGTTCCCGCGGCCGAACTGTTGCGGAGCGAAGCGCGGCACCAGAGGCGGGAGGCGCTGGCTCGGAGCCAGAAGGTCTCCGCCCGGCTGTCCGTGCGGCTCATGATCCCCCTGGGGCTGTGCGTCCTCCCCTCGTTCATGTTGCTCGGGGTCGCGCCGCTCCTGCTCGCGGTCGTCACCTCGACGTTCGGTTCGTGGTGAGCGTCGTGACATCGCGATACCGGTCCCCACCCCGCAGCCCACGCTCCACCTCGCCCACCTCGCCCGCCCCGCCCACCTCGCCCGCTCTCCCACCTCGCCCTCTCTCCCACACCCCCGACCCACTCACTTCCCCCGACCCACTCACTTCCCCCAGCCCATGCGCCACCCCATAACAAGAAAGAGGCATCCCATGCAACACACCACGATTCGCGAACCGCTCACTGGAGACAGTTCGACACCGGCGGGGGGCGGGTGGCGCCGACGACTGGCGCCAGTGCTCGACGACAGAGGATCGGCGACGGCCGAATACGCGATCGCCACCATGGCTGCCGTGGGATTCGCCGGCCTGCTGGTCGTCATCCTGCGGGGCGATGAGGTTCGATCGGCGCTCGCCGACATCATCCACCGGGCTCTCACTGTGGGGTCCTGACGTGAGCTGGGTTCCTGAGGTGCGCTGGGTTCCTGAGGTGCGCTGGGTTCCTGAGGTGCGCTGGCTCCGGGATGACCGGGGAACGGTCACCGCCGAGTTCGCGGTGGCGCTGCCCGCCGTGCTCCTGGTGCTGATGCTCGCTGTCGCTGCGCTCCAGGGCGCAGCCCTCCAGGTGCGCGTCGTCGATGCAGCGGCGGTCGCCGCTCGCACCCTCGCCCGGGGTGAAGCGGGCGGTGACGTCGAGGGCCGGCTGCACCAGCTTCTCGGGGAGTACTCCCTCGGCACCGTTAACGACGGGGACTTCGTGTGCGCCACGGTCTCGGCGCCCATCCGGTTCGGCGCGTTCGGGAGCGCTGGTTTCGAAGCGAGTGCCCGATCCTGCGCATTGGCGGGTGGCAAGTGAGAGCGGCGGCCAGACGCCTGATGGACGACGACCGCGGAGCAGGGTCGGCCCTGGCGCTCGCCGTCGTGGCCGCAGTGCTCGTGGTGACAGCGGGATTGATGGCCCTCGTGATCGCGTTCGCGGCCAGGCACCAGGCCCAGTCGGATGCCGATGCGTCGGCCCTGGCTGCGGCGGATGTCGCGTCGGGAGTGGTGGCCGGGGTGCCGTGCGAAGCTGCGGCGCGTGCTGCGGGCCTCGGTGGCAGCAGTCTTGTCGAATGCGCACTCACGGGCGGTGTCGCAACGGTTAGCGTCGGGAGGACAGTTCTGGGAGTCGAGGTGCGTGTGACGTCACGCGCAGGGCCGGGCCCCGTCGAGAGGCCGGGCCCTGCCGAGGGGCCGGGCCCGCTGCCTGCCGAGACCCGACCCCCGTGACGCCGAACGACGATCTAGGCGAAGACCGCCTGCACGAACCGGTACTCGACAGCGCTCGGGCGGCGGGTGGCTTCTGGGCCCTCGCCGAACTCGATTCCGCTTCCCCGGATATAGAGGTAGTGCTTCGAGGGGGAATCCGTCGGGATCTCGATCCTCGGCTGGGCCTCACCCCCCGGACTGAATTCCGTACTGATGGTCTTGCCTTCGAGCGGCCCGTCCACGAGCTTCGCTGTGTAGGTTCCGAATTGGGTTGCAGACACGATGGTCCACTCCTCTCCTTTGAGTTTCACCCTCCATACTCCTCCGCCGGGGCGCGGCCGCAAGGGGCAAGCTCACAGCCCCGTGCGCGATGAGCCCGAAGGGCAATTAGGTGAACACCGTCAGAGGGTGTGTATGGTGTGCCTGACGGGCCTCGTGTGCCCGTCGGCCACACGCTTCTTCTCACCAGAGACCCCGAAGCGTTGTCGGCAATCAGTTTCCAGTGTTCAGGGAGTGCCCGTGCCAGGCCCGAGAAAGCTCGTCATCGTCGAGTCGCCGACCAAAGTGAAGTCCATCGCCCAGTACCTCGGCGAGGGCTATGAGGTGCAGGCCTCCGTCGGTCACATCCGCGACCTCGTCGAGCCGAAGAACCTGCCGCCGGAGCTGAAGAAGGGCTCGCTCGGCAAATTCTCGGTCGACGTCGAGAACGGTTTCGCTCCGTACTACGTGGTCTCCGCCGAGAAGAAGAAGACGGTCGCCGAGCTGAAGAAAGCCCTGGCCAACGCCGACGAGCTCTACCTCGCAACTGATGAGGACCGCGAGGGCGAGGCCATCGCGTGGCACCTGCTCGAGGTGTTGAAGCCGAAGGTCCCCGTGCGGCGCATGGTGTTCCACGAGATCACCAAAGAGGCGATCGAGCACGCCCGCGACAACACGCGTGACATCGACGAGGCCCTCGTCGACGCGCAGGAGACCCGCCGCATCCTCGACCGCCTCTACGGCTACGAGATCTCGCCTGTACTCTGGCGGAAGGTCGGTCCGGGCCTCTCCGCGGGCCGCGTGCAGTCCGCCGCCACCCGCCTCGTCGTCGAGCGTGAGCGCGAGCGCCTGGCGTTCACTGCCGCGAGCTACTGGGACCTCAACGCCACTCTCGCCGACGCGGCATCCGGAGCAGGCGCGCAGTCCTTCGCCGCCCGGCTCGTGCGCGTCAACGGCGATCGCATCGCCACGGGCCGCGACTTCGACGAGTCCGGTCAGCTGAAGAGCAAGGCGACCATGCTGGGCGAGCCGCAGGCCCACGCTCTCGCCACTGCTCTCAAAGACCCGAGTGTGGGCATCCAGGTCGCCACCGTGGAGTCGAAGCCGTACACGCGCCGCCCCGCCGCGCCGTTCACGACCTCGACGTTGCAGCAGGAGGCCGCGCGAAAGCTCCGGTTCTCCGCCCGGCAGACCATGAGCGTTGCGCAGTCGCTCTACGAGAATGGCTACATCACCTACATGCGAACCGACTCACCGTCGCTGTCCCAGCAGGCGTTGAACGCGGCCCGCACGCAGGCGACGGCGCTGTATGGCGCGGAGACGGTTCCCGACAAGCCCCGGCTCTACTCCGGAAAGGGCAAGAACGCGCAGGAGGCCCACGAGGCCATCCGTCCGGCCGGCGAGACGTTCCGAACCCCGTCGCAGGTCGCGTCCACGCTCAGAGGCAACGACTTCAAGCTGTATGAACTCATCTGGAAGCGCACCGTCGCATCGCAGATGGCAGACGCCAAGGGTTCGACCGCTTCCGTGACGATCACGGCCGGCCCGACCCCTGTCGAAGGCCTCACCGCCTCGACGATCGCCGAATTCTCGGCCAGCGGCACCGTCATCACCTTCCGCGGCTTCATGCTCGCCTACGAGGAGAGTGTCGACGAGGAGCGGAACGCCTCCAACGAACCGACCGAGTCGAAGCTGCCGCCCCTCACTGCGGGCCAGACGCTGCGTGCGGTCGACGTCGAAGCCGCCGGGCACGAGACCAGTCCGCCTCCGCGCTACACGGAGGCGAGCCTCGTGAAGACGCTCGACGAACTCGGCATCGGCCGCCCCTCGACTTATGCGTCGATCATCTCGACCATCATCGACCGCGGCTACGTGACGCCGCGCGGCCAGGCGCTCGTTCCGAACTGGATCGCTTTTTCGGTGATCCGTCTGCTCGAGGAATTCTTCTCCGAGTTGGTGAACTATGAGTTCACGGCCGAACTCGAGAACGACCTCGACAAGATCGCGGGCGGGGAGGAAGACCGGGTCGATTGGCTCAACGGGTTCTACTTCGGCAACGACGACCACCGTGGCCTCCGCGACGTGATCGACAACCTGGGTGACATCGATGCCAAGGCGATCAACTCGATCGCCCTCTCCGACGAGATCACCCTCCGAATCGGAAAGTACGGCCCCTACCTCGAGGTTGCGGAGGATGACGGGGTCGACCTGGCCACGGGCGAGATCAAGACGCCGCGCCGCGTCAACATCCCGCCGGAGCTGGCGCCCGACGAGCTCACCCTCGACAAGGCCGAAGAACTCATCAACGCCCCCGTGGTGGTGGATCGCGTCATCGGTGTGAACCCGGAGAACGGCAAGAACGTCGTGGCAAAGGACGGCCGCTTCGGTCCCTACGTCACGGAGGTCGACCCCGAACTGACGGCCGAGCAGGAGGCTGCGGCCGCCGCGGAGTTGCTTGCTGCTGCCGCGCTTCTGGTGGAGCCCCCGGCGGCCGCCGCATCGACCGCCACGGCGGCTGCCGGCACGACGGCCAAGAAGACCGCCGCCAAGAAGACCGCCGCCAAGAAGACCGCCGTGAAGAAGGTCCCGGCCAAGGCCGCTGCAGTGAAGCCCCGCACGGCCTCGCTCTTCAAGTCGATGGACCTCGCAGCGATGGACATCGACACCGCCCTGAAGCTGCTGAGCCTGCCCCGCACGGTGGGCGAGGATCCGGAGTCGTCCGAACCGATCCTGGCCCAGAACGGCAAGTTCGGCCCCTACCTGAAGAAGGGTGTCGACACCCGCTCGCTCGACAACGAGGATCTGATCTTCGAGATCGACCTCCCCGGTGCGCTCGAGCTCTTCGCCCAGCCCAAATACGGGGCCAGGCGGGCATCCAGTGCCCTGAAGGACTTCGACGAGCCCGATCCCGAGAGCGGCAAGGCCATCAAGATCAAGGACGGCCGCTTCGGTGCCTACGTGACCGATGGGGTCACGAACGCCACCATTCCGAAGGCCGAATCGATCGAGGAGATCGACTTCGACCGCGCCGTGCAACTGCTCGCCGACAAGCGTGCGAAGGGGCCGGCGAAGCCGCGCACCACCACCAAGCGAGCGGCCAGCACGACCACCCGGAAGGCTCCCGCCCGAAAGGCTGCTCCCAAAAAGTGACCGATCTCGCCAAGCGCGGTCTTTTCGTCACCATCGAGGGTGGCGACGGGGCCGGCAAGTCCACCCAGGCGGCTCTGCTCGAGGAATGGATGGTCGCCGAAGGTCGTACGGTGCTCCGCACTCGCGAACCCGGCGGCACGGACTTCGGGCTCGAGGTGCGGGAGATCGTGCTGCACAGCCGCGGGCACATCACCGATCGCGCGGAGGCCCTGCTCTACGCTGCCGACCGGGCCCAGCACATCGCCACGAAGGTGCGGCCGGCGATCGAGCGAGGTGAGGTGGTCATCCAGGATCGCTACATCGACTCGTCGGTCGCCTACCAGGGAGCCGGCCGCGTGCTCGACGGCTCCGAGATCCGGCGGCTCTCCGAGTGGGCGACCGAGGGCCTGGCGCCCGATCTGACAATTCTCGTCGACCTCGACGAAGATCTGGCACGCGACCGGCTGAACATCGCGCAGAAACGATTCGACAGGCTCGAAGCGGAGAAGGACGACTTCCACAGGCGCGTCCGGGAGTCTTTCCTGTCGATCGCCAGGAAAGAGCCCGAACGGTTCCTCGTGGTTGACGGAGCCCTGCCCCCGCTCGAGATCTCAGCGCTGATCAGGGCCCGCCTTGCACCGCTTCTCTCCAGCCCCGGCAGGTAGGTTGTCTCTATGAGCGTGTGGGACGAACTGACCGGCCAGTCCGAGGCCATCGACGTGTTCCGCGATGCTGCCGGAAACGTCGGCGGGGCGATGACGCACTCCTGGCTCATCACCGGCCCGCCCGGTTCTGGCCGATCGAACCTCGCCTATGCCTTCGCCTCTGCGCTGCTCTGCCGCGACGGGGGCTGCGGCCACTGCCGCGACTGCCGGCAGGTCGCCGCGCGCACCCATCCCGATCTCGCAGTGCTCAGCACCGATCGCGTCATCATCTCGATCGAGGAGGTGCGCACCCTCGTGGCGAGTTCCCAGTTCTCACCGTCGGTCTCCCGATACCGGGTGATGGTCATCGAAGACGCCGACAGGATGGTCGAACGCACGTCGAACGTTCTGTTGAAGGCGCTCGAGGAGCCGCCCGAGCGCACGGTGTGGATTCTCTGCGCGCCGAGCGAGGCGGATCTGCTGCCGACCATTCGATCGCGGGTGCGTTCGGTGCGGCTGCGGGTGCCGAGCACCGACGATGTGGCTGCCCTCCTCGAACGGCGCGACGGCGTCACCCCGGAGACGGCAGAGCGCGCTGCCCGGGAGGCACAGAGCCACATCGGTATGGCGCATCGGCTCGCCACGAATGCAGACGCCCGCGCCAGGCGTGACGAGACGCTGTCGGTGGCCCTCGGCATCCAGAGCGTGCCCCAGGCCGTCATGGCTGCGGCTCGGCTGCTCGAGCTCGCGAAAGACGACGCGCTGGCCATCACCGACGAACGGGACGCCGAAGAACGCGAGAGCACGCTCCGGAGCCTCGGGGTCGAACCGGGCCAGGCCGTTCCATCCGGGCTCCGTTCACAGGTCAAACAGCTCGAAGACGACCAGAAGCGGCGAGCGACGAGAAGTCTCCGTGACGGGATCGACCGCATCCTCGTCGACCTGCTCTCGCTCTACCGAGACGTGCTGCTGCAACAGCTGGAGGCGCGGCTCGAGCCGATCAACGCGGCCATCCAGCGGGACATCGACGCGCTCGCGGCCCGCACCGAACCCGCCGACACGCTCGCCGTGATGGACGCCATCGCCGATGCGCGGCGCCGCATCACCCAGAACGTCACCCCCGCGCTCTCGCTCGAAGCGATGCTCATCACGGTCGCCCTGCCGGGCGCCGCACCACGAAAGGCCTACCCGTGACCGTTCTTCCCCGTGGCGTGCCAGGTGCCGCCCGCGCTCCGATCGCCCGTCGCTCCCGCCGCAGGCTGGTTGGCGTCATCGCTGTCGCCGCCTCTGCGGTCCTCGCTCTCTCGGGGTGCACCACGTGGTTCGCCGGATCGGCGAACACTGCAGACGGCGGCTCCGGTTCCGGTTTCTCGACCGGCGGCGCGTCGGCCGGTTCGTCGACGCCGACCGGTGAGCAGGTCGATGCCGACCTGAAGCCCTTCTACGACCAAGCTCTGGCCTGGAAATCGTGCGACAGCGGGTTCGAGTGCGCCACGGCGAGTGTTCCGATCGACTGGAGCAACCCGACCGGCGACACGATCGAGCTCGCCCTCATCAAACAGCCCGCCAAGAGCAGCACGCGCCAGGGCACCCTGTTCGTGAACCCGGGCGGCCCGGGGGTCTCCGCGCTCGACTTCGTGAAGGACAGCGTCGACTTCGCCGTCGACCCCGAAGTGCAGCAGCAGTACGACATCGTCGGATTCGATCCTCGCGGCGTCGGCGCTTCGAGCGCGGTGAAGTGCGTCACATCCGCCCAGATGGATTCGTACCTCTACGACATCGTGCCCGGAAAGCGCGGTTCTGCGGAATGGCTCTCCGGCGCGGCGGCGGTCGCCAAGAGCTTCGGATCGGGTTGCGCGTCGGACACCGGCGCACTCCTCGGGCACATCGACACGGAGAGCACAGTTCGCGATCTGGACGCGCTTCGCGCCTCGGTCGGCGACACCGGACTGAACTACCTCGGTTACTCCTACGGAACCTTCATCGGCAGTGAGTACGCGACGCTCTTTCCCGACAAGGTGCGTCGTATGACGATCGACGGGGTCGTCGACCCGACTTCGACCGGCTTCGCCTCGAGCATCGGACAGGCCAAGGGCTTCGAGGGCGCTCTCCGGGCGTACCTCGCCGACTGCCTTGACGGATCGAACTGTCCGTTCTCGGGATCGGTCGACACTGCGGCCAAGCAGGTTCAGACCCTGCTCAACGCCGTCGACACCACGCCCATCACGTCGTCTGACGGGCGAAAGCTCGGTTCGGCATCCCTGCTGACCGCGATCTTCTACCCGCTCTACACCCAGGACAGCTGGCCCTACCTCTCGCAGATGATCGCGCAGGTGAAGCAGGGCGACGCGACGCTCGCCTTCCAGCTGGCCGACGCCTACAACGGCCGGAAACCCGACGGCAGCTACCAGAACAACCAGACAGAAGCCTTCACGGCGATCAACTGCCTCGACTATCCGGCGGTGACGGATGCCGCCACCATCGCCTCGCAGAACGCCCAGCTCATCGCTGCCGCACCGACCTTCGGCCCCTGGTGGACCTATGGCGACGTCGGCTGCGCCAACTGGCCGGAGGCTGCGACGCGCACACCCGGCCCGGTGAGCTACGACGGATCCGCGACGATCCTCGTCGTCGGAACGACCGACGACCCCGCAACGCCCTACTCGGATGCGCTCGACGTGTCGAAGCAACTCGCGAAGTCGCAGCTCATCACCTACAAGGGTGAGGGCCATACCGCCTACGGAACATCCTCGTGCGTGCACGCGCTCGTCGACGACTACTTTCTGACCGGCACCGCGCCGACCAGCGACCCGCAGTGCACCACCTGACCCGGCGAAAAAGTTGCATTGTCTGCAATAATTGAGGGTGTGAGCACAATGACGAGTACAACAGAGGAGCCGGTCGAGCTGGGTCTTCGCGAGCGCAAACGGATCGCCACGAGCCGCAGCATCCAGCAGGCTGTTCTCGAACTCAGCCGGGACAGCGGTCTCGACAATGTGACCGTCGACGAGATCAGCAGGCGCGCCGACATCTCACCGCGCACGTTCTTCAACTACTTCTCGTCGAAGGAGGCAGCGGTTCTCGGCGAGTCCCCGTTCTCGCTCCCGCCGGCCGAGGTTGAGGCGTTCGTGCACGCCGGTCCCGAGGCGCCGATCTTCGAGGGCTTACTCGACATCATGCGTGCCATCGCGGACATCGACAGCCAGGACTTCGACATGCACCAGCTTCGAAAGCTGGTCATCCGTGACTATCCGCACCTGCTTGTGCAGAGAATCACGAGTATGCGCGAGTTCGAGATCGATCTCACCTCGGTGGTGGAACGGCGTTTGATCGAGGATGACCGGGTTGCTGCCTCGTCCGGTGAAAACCCTGATCAACAGCCGGTTGGTGAGCGTGCTCGGTTGATCGCCCTGGTGGCGATCGCCGCGATGCGGCACGCTTGGGCGTGGTGGGCGGAGAGCCCCGACGGGCAGACGATGTCGAGTCTGCTGAGTCGCTCGTTTCGCGAGTTGCGAACACTCCTATAAGCTTGCTTGCTGTGCCGGTGGAATCCGTCGGCCAGGCCGCCTTAGCTCAGTCGGTAGAGCGATTCACTCGTAATGAATAGGTCATCAGTTCGATTCTGATAGGCGGCCCCACGACGGAAGGCCCGGGAAACCGGGCCTTTTTCCGTCCGTGTAGATGTCGTCGCTGAAGATGAGGGAGAACGTGTGATGCCGAACGGACTGCGCTGGGGAATTCTTGCCACCGGGGGGATCGCTTCATCGTTCGCCACCGACCTGCAGGCGAACGGACTCCAGTTGACGGCGGTGGGCTCGCGCTCCCAACAGTCGGCGGACGAGTTCGCGGGTCGTTTCGGCGGTATCACGGCTCACGCGAGTTACGAACAACTCGTGGCCGACCCCGAGGTCGACGTGGTCTACGTGGCGACACCGCACCCGTTCCATGAGCAGAACGCATTGATGGCCATCGCCGCGGGCAAGCATGTGCTCGTCGAGAAGGCCTTCACCCTGAACGAACGGCAGGCCGAGACGATCGTCGAGGCCGCGCGCGAAGCAGGCGTCGTCGTGCTCGAAGCCATGTGGACCAGGTTCCTGCCGCACATGGTGCGCATCCGCGAAATCATCGCGGCCGGCACGCTCGGCGACGTGCGCACGGTGCTCGCCGACCACAATCAGAAGCTCCCCTCCGAACCGAACCACCGTCTGAACGCCCCGGAGCTCGGCGGTGGCGCACTGCTCGACCTTGCGATCTATCCGGTTTCGTTCGCCGTCGACGTGCTGGGTGTGCCGTCCGGCGTTCTGGCGAGCGCGAGCATGACGCCGACCGGCGTCGACCGACAGACTGCGATCATCCTCGAGCACGAAGGCGGGCGGCAGTCCGTGCTGCATGCCGCGCTCGACACGGCCGGACCGAACGTGGCCGCCGTGTTGGGAACGGACGCCCGGATCGAGATCGACCGCACGTGGTACATGCCGACGACCTTCCGCGTGATCGACCCGAAGCAGAACGTGCTCGAAGAGTTCGATCATCCTGTCACCAGCCGGGGCATGCAGTACCAGGCCTGGGAACTCGAGCGGGTGGTCGCCGCCGGTGAGCTCTCGAGCCCGCTTCTGCCGGGGTCGGAGAGTGTGGCGATCATGGGTGTGCTCGACGAGGTGCGTCGCCAGATCGGGCTGGTGTTCCCCGGGGAGTAGCCCCGCAGGGTGCGCTGATACAGTGACCGGATGCCGGGCCATTCCGCTTCGCAGAATCCGCGTCGGCGGCGGTGGCTTGTCGCCGGGGGGTGGAGCGCCCTCGTGGTGCTGGGCGCCGCATCGGTCGCGGGTGGAGCGGCTTTTGCTTCGGGTCGCGCCGATGTCTCCGTAACCGCTCCCGCCCTCTCTGGTGCGCCGACGCCAGCGCTGAGCCCGGTTCCCACGGCGACAGGGCCGGTTGTCGAGCGCCGGCCCCAGCCGACGACCGCTGCGGCGCCGGCCATCGTCCGCACGTGTTCCGTGGACGCTCTGGCTTCGGCTGGCGGCCTCGGCACGTTCCAGGGAACTGTTCGCGATGCATCAACCGGGAGCATCCTGTTCGATCGTGGTGGGGAGCAGTTCTCGCGCACAGCCAGCGTGATGAAGGTGCTGACCTCTGCGGCCGCGCTCGCCGTGCTCGGGCCGGATCATCGCGTCACGACCCGCGTGGTGCGGGGGGCCGCGGCGGGCGAAATCGTGCTGGTGGGCGGTGGCGACGTGACCCTCGCGAGCGGGGCCTCGAACATCTACAACGACAGCGCGTCGATGAATGACCTCGCAGCCCAGGTGAAGGCGGCCTGGTCGGATGACCCGTTGTCGAGTGGCAGCGCCATCTCCACGATCACCCTCGATGCCTCGATGTTCACCGGCGACACGTGGCAGCCGTCGTGGAACCGAATCGAGCAGACGGAGGGCTCCACCGCAGAAGTCGCTGCCCTCATGGTCGACGGTGATCGGGCCAACCCCTCGGCAGACACCTCGCCGCGGAGCGACGACCCGGTCGCGCGCGCCGGGCAGGCATTCCGGTCGGCGCTCGGCTCGCTCGCCTCCGGTGCACGGCTCACCGAAGGCACAGCGACCGCAGGAGCGACGACGCTCGGTTCGGTTCAGTCGGCTCCCGTGTCGACGATGGTGCAGGAGGCGGTGCTGCGCTCGGACAACACCGAGGCCGAGATGCTCGCCCGGCTGACTGCCATCACGCTGGGCGCCGGCTCGTCGTTCTCGGCTCTCCAGAGCGCGATTCCCGCTGCGCTCCGCGACGCGTACGGGCTCGATCCGGCGGGGCTCGTGATCGTGGACGGATCGGGCCTGAGCGACGACGACGCCGTGTCGACGCGGTACATCACGACGCTGATGGACAAGGTCAACGCACGGGAGGCCAACCTGGGCGTGCTTCTCGACGGGCTTCCCGTGGCGGACCAGACGGGCACGCTCTCCTACCGTTTCACGGGCGGGAACTCTGTGGTGAACGGCAAGGTGTTCGCCAAGACGGGCTCGATCGACTCGGGTAACATGCTCGCCGGAGTCGTCCACGCGGCCGACGGCTCGGTGCTCACGTTCGCCTTCTTCGCGCTCGGCAGCCAGCTCGGTTCGGGGCGGGAAGCCCTCGACGCACTCACGGTGGGCCTCTACACCTGCGGCAACGCTCTCTCGAACCACTGACCCGACCGCCATCCTGCGAACGGGGCACTGTGGGCGGGCCGGACGTAGGATTGTCTCGTCAACCAGCGGTGCACCTTCCCAGCTGCGCATCGCCCAGACGAGGAGTTCACCGTGACGAAAGCGCTGTTCATCATCGACGTGCAGAACGACTTCACCGAGGGCGGCGCGCTCGGTGTCGCCGGCGGGGGAGCGGTGGCCGCGCGTATCTCGGCGCTCCTGGCCGAGCATCCCCACACCTACGACCTGGTGATCGCCTCGCGTGACTGGCACGACGCCGACAATGACAACGGCGGCCACTTCGCGGCAACCGACGAACCCGACTTTGTGAACACCTGGCCCGTGCACTGCGTGGCGGGAACGCACGGCGCCGAGTACCACGGCGCCCTCACCGAGAAGTCGATCTCGTTCCACGTGCAAAAGGGCCAAGGGGAGCCGGCGTACTCGATCTACGAGGGCACCACCGAGGAGGGCGGCACCGTGCACCAGCTGCTCGACGAGCACGGAGTGACCGAGATCGACGTTGCCGGGCTCGCCACCGACTACTGCGTGCGTGCCTCTGCCCTCGACGCCATCGAGCACGGCCGCCATGTGCGCATCCTCACCGACCTGGTCGCGGGCGTCGACCCGCGCTCGAGCGAGGATGCTCTCGCGGAGCTCGGGCACGCGGGTGCCGAGCTCATCACCTCGGCATCGGTCGACGAGGAGTGAGTTCTTCAGGCATCCCGAACCTGATCGAGATCGACGACCTGGCTGACCTGCGGCTGGCCGACTACTCACACCAGACCGATGTGGCCCTCCGCAAGGCCCGGGGTGCTGAGCACGGCATCTACCTGGCCGAGTCGGCGCTGGTGCTGGAGCGCGCCGTACGCGCCGGACATGTGCCTCGTTCTGTTCTGGCCCTCGGAGGCTCGGTCGACGAAGCAGTGGCTGCGCTCGGACCGTTCGCCCAGACGACCCCGATCTTCGTAGGGCCGGGGGCACTGCTCGCCGAGCTGACCGGGTACATCCTGCACCGGGGAATCGTTGCGGCGATGAATCGCCCGCCGCTGGCCAGCGTGGACGACCTGCTGGCAGGTGCCGGGCTCGTTGTCGTTCTCGAAAACGTGGCAGACCCCACGAATGTGGGAGCGATCTTCCGCTCGGTGGCAGCCATCGGAGCTGACGCGGTTCTGGTGACCCCGCGCTGTTCCGACCCGTTCTATCGACGAGCGATCCGGGTGAGCATGGGCACCGTGCTGCAGGTGCCGTGGACACGCACAGGCGACTGGCCGGAACTCGGAGCGACCCTCCGCGGGGCAGGATTCGGTATCGCCGCCCTCGCTCTGGCCGAGGGTGCGGTCTCGCTCCGGGACTTCGCGGCACCGGATGCCCGGCCCGCCAGGCTCGCCCTGGTTCTCGGTGCCGAGGGAGACGGACTGACCGAGGAAGCGCTCGCTGCGGCAGACACTGTGGTGAGCATCCCCATGTCGCACGGTATCGACTCGCTGAACGTCGCCGCCGCCAGCGCGGTTGCACTCCGGGCGGTCTCCGGCTGATGCTCGTCGGGTTACCCCGGTGAAACCCGTTACCGTTAGAACGACCCATCTCGACCGAGGAGCCTGCCACACCATGGTGCCCGACCAGCCTGCGTTCGCCGACGCGCCGCCTGCCACGCCTGCCCCAGCGACCGACATCGCGCGCCCTACCGACATCGTGGGCGCTACCGACATCGGGCGCCTGACGATCCAGTGCGCCGACCAGCCGGGGATCGTCGCTGCGGTGGCCGGATTCCTCGCCGCCCACGGCGCCAACATCACAGAGCTCGGCCAGTTCTCGACCGACTCCGAGAACGGTGAATTCTTTCAGCGCACCGTCTTCCACTGCGAGAACGTGGCCGATCGCCTCGCCGAGTTCGACCGGGACTTCGCCGCGCAGGTCGGCAACCGGTTCGGTATGACCTACACCTTCACCAGCGTTGCTTCGCCGAAGCGTGTCGCCATCATGGTGTCGAAGTACGACCACTGCCTGCTCGAGCTGCTCTGGCGGAACAAGCGCGGCGACCTCGACATGGACATCACGCTGGTGATCTCGAATCATGAAGACCTCCGTGCCGACGCAGAGAGTTTCGGCGTTCCGTTCGTGCACATCCCGGTCTCACAGGCGACGAAGGCCGACGCGGAGGCCCGGCAGGTCGAGCTGCTTGCGGGCAACGTCGATCTTGTGGTCATGGCGCGATACATGCAGATCCTCTCTGCGGACTTTCTTGGCGCGGTCGGCTGCCCGGTCATCAACATCCACCATTCCTTTCTGCCCGCCTTCGCCGGTGCCGGCCCCTACCTCAAGGCGAAGGCGCGCGGGGTCAAGCTCATCGGGGCGACTGCCCACTACGCCACGGCCAACCTCGACGAGGGGCCGATCATCGAACAGGACGTGGTGAGGGTCAGCCACCGCGAGAGCGTGGGCGAGCTCGAACGGCGCGGCGCCGAGGTCGAACGGAGCGTTCTGGCCCGTGCTGTGCAGTGGCACTGTGAGGATCGCGTGATGACATACGGGAATTCCACCACCATCCTCTAGGCCTCCGGGTCGACGATGTTGCATCTGTGGAGAACTTCCAAGGAATCGTGAGTGTGAAGGAGAAGAACATGGCAGTAGCCGGAATCATCGACGGCCGGGCCGTGGCGGCACGGGTGCGCGAGCAGCTGAAGACCGACGTGGCGGAGTTCACGGCCCGCACGGGCATCCAGCCGGGCCTTGCCACCGTGCTGGTGGGCGGAGATCCCGCGTCCGAGGTATACGTGGCCAGCAAACGCAAGTCGTCGGCGGCGGCCGGCATGGCCGACCTCCACCAGCACCTGCCGGAGGATGCGACGCAGGCGGAGGTCGAGGAGTCGCTCAGGCAGCTCGCGGCGAATCACGCGGTGTCGGGCATCCTGCTGCAGCTGCCGGTGCCCGCCCATCTCGATGCAGCCTCGCTCATCGAGTTGATTCCGTTCGAGAAGGACGTCGACGGCCTGACCACGATGAGCGTCGGCCTCCTCGCCCAGGGGAAGCCCGGGCTTCGTCCGTGCACCCCCTCCGGCGTGATCGAGCTGCTGGACTCCTACGACGTGCCGATCGAGGGCGCGAGGGTCGTGGTGATCGGGCGTTCCGAGCTCGTCGGCCGGCCCGTCGCGCAGCTGCTGGTCAACCGCAACGCGACCGTGACGATCGCGCACTCGCGCACGAAAGATCTGGCGGCGGTGTGCCGCGAGGCGGACATCATCGTGGCGGCCGTCGGCGTGAAGGGCCTGGTCACGGGTGAGTTCGTGAAGCCCGGCGCGACCGTGATCGACGTGGGCATCCACCGCGGCGCTGAGGGACTGAGCGGCGACGCCGACTTCGCGTCGGTGTCGGAGGTGGCGGCACTGGTCACGCCCGTGCCCGGCGGTGTCGGCCCCATGACGATCGCTATGCTGCTCGCGAACACGCTCCGCGCGGCCGAGCTGCAGTACTCGCTCGCCGACTGACGCCTCGCTGCGCTCCGCCTCGCCGACTCGGCACCTGGTCTGCCCCACGGCCGTGGCGGCCGACGGGGGCGCACTGATTCAGGCAGGGAGGCCTGCCGCGTTCACATGTGGTCCGGCGGCCCGCGTCTCCTGAATTACGGCGCCTTGCGGGCGGCAGGGCAGCGGGGGATTGGATCGTGGCCGGGACCTCGGCTAGGTGCACCAATTCAGGCATGGAGGGTCACCGCGTTCGTATGCGGTCCGGCGGCTTGGATAACCTGAATTACTGTGCCGTGCGGGACCGGGCGGCGCGGGCGGCGCGGCGCGTCAGACGAGCAGCTGGCGTTTCGCGAGCTCGCGGTAGAGCGGCGTCGACTCCACGAGTTCGGAGTGGGTTCCCACGCCGACTACGCGGCCGTGGTCGAGCACGATGATGCGGTCGGAGTCCACGACCGTCGACAACCGGTGCGCGATCACGATCAGCGTGCGGTTCTCGGCCACCGCGTCGATGGCTTCGCGGAGCATCTGCTCGTTGAGACCGTCGAGGCTGGAGGTGGACTCGTCGAGCAGCAGGATCGGCGGCGCAGCCAGCAGGGCCCGCGCGATGGCGAGCCGCTGGCGTTCGCCGCCAGAGAGCATCACGCCCTCCTCCCCGACCGGGGCATCGAGCCCCTGTGGTGAGCGCTCGAGCACTTCGAGAAGGTTGACGGCGCCCAGCACCCGGATGCACTGCTCGTCGGTCGCGTCGGGCGTCGCGAGCAGAAGGTTCGAGCGGATGCTTCCAGCCAGCACGGGGGCATCCTGCTCGACGTAGCCGATCTGCGAGCGGAGTTCTTTGCGGTCGAGCGCCCGAATGTCCACCCCGCCGACGCGGATGACTCCCGCCGTCGCGTCGTAGAACCGCTCGATGAGCGCCAAGATGGTGCTCTTGCCGGCCCCCGACGGCCCGACGAGCGCAATGCGCTTGCCCCGGGGAACGCTGAAGCTCACCCCGCGCAGCACGGTCGTGCTCTGGATGCCCGGCGCGCCGGCCGCGCGCGAACCGAGGGTCGCGAGGGATTCCCGCGCACCGATCTCGCCCGCGACGGGTTCCCTCGCACCGAGTTCCCGCGCACTCAGCTCGCCCGTGGCGCCAGACGGGGCCGCCAGCTTGACGGTTCCCGGCCCGGAGAGCTCTCCCCGGGCATCCACCGCACCGTCGCCGGGCGCAGCGCGCTCTGCGTAGGAGAATTCGACACCCTCGAATTCGACGGCGAGCTCGACCGCCGACGGGTCGAACGCGCCAGCAGCCGCCCCCCGCACATGCAGTGGCACATCGTCGCGGTCGGTCTGGCCCTCGCCCGGCAGGTCGATGATCTCCTGGATGCGGCCAAGCGCGCCGAGCGCCGAGTTCACCGAGGTGAACGCCCCGAATGCCTGGCCGAGCGGCAGGATCATCAGGAACAGGAACAGGATGAACGACACCAGTGAGGCGATGGTGATGGCCCCGCTCGCCACCCGGTACCCGCCGACGCCGATCACGGTGAGGAAGGCGACCTGCATCGCGATGCCGGCGACAGGTACCACCAGGGCAGAGATCCTGGCGACCTGGATGCCCATCAGCCAGGCGCCCTCGGCGTCCTTCTCGACGGCGACCACCTCGCGCTCTGTGGCGTTGGCGGCGCGTACCGTGCGGACGGCGCTGATGGCCCGCTCGACGCTCGCAGCGAGGTCGCCGACCTTCTCCTGCGCCTTGCGGCTCGCGACCCGGATGCGGGCGGAGAGCAGCACTACCACCACGATCGACACACCGACGACGAGTACGGTCAGCCCGAGCAGAACCGGGTCGATGATCAGCATGGCGATCAGCGCCCCGACGAAGGTCAGGGAGCCGCCGATCGCCTCGACGAGACCCTGGGTGAGCACCGCGCGAAGCAGCGTGGTGTCAGACCCGACGCGGGAGACGAGGTCGCCGGTGCGTCGTACATCGAATTCGCGGATGGGCAGGTTGAGCATCCGCCGCACCAGCTTGCGCCTCGACGACAATACCACACCCTCACCGGTGCGCTGGAGGAGGTAGTGCTGGAAGCCGCTGATCAGCCCGGAGACGACGACGAGCGCGACCAACGCCCAGACCAGCCCCGAGAGGCTCTGGTTGTTCGTGACGAGGGTGATGACCTGGCTGACGAGGAGCGGTTGGGCGAGGCTCGCAGCCGCCCCCAGCACGCTCAGCACAATCACGAAGGCGAGCACCTTCTTGTGCTCGAAGAGGTAGGGGAGCAGGTCGCTGAACCGGGCCCGGGGGCCGTCGTCCTTGCTTCTGCGGCGGCCGCGGGGTTGTGCAGTATTCGTCATGGCTACTTTCGATCCCCTCAAGTTTAGGTCGCCCGCACGCAGAAGGGCGCCTCGGCCAGGGGATGACCGGGGCGCCCTTCGAGCGGTGAAGTGTGCGGGCTCAGCTCAGGTTGTCGTCGTACTCCACGTCGCGGGTCTCCTTGCTGAGGAACAGCGCGACCAGCGTGATCGCGGCCATCACTGCCAGGTACACCCCGACGAGCACCGGGCTCCCGGATGCTGCAGCCCACAGTGCCACGGCGACGAAGGGTGCGACGGCCGCACCGAGGATCGAGGCGAAGTTGTAGCTGATTGCCGAGCCGGTGTACCGCACGTTGGCGGGGAACAGCTCGGGCAGTACCGACGCCATCGGGCCGAACGTCAGCCCCATCAGGGTGAAGCCGATGATGAGGAGGGCCATCGTTCCGATGAAGCCGGCGCCGAAGAGCGGCACGAAGAGCAGGCCGAAGATGAGGATGCCGATCGTGGTGGCGATCAGCGTCAGGCGACGACCGTACTTCTCGGCCAGGGGCCCGGAGACGAGGGTGAAGATTCCGAAGAACACCACACCGACGATGAGCATGATCAGGAAGTCGGTGCGCGAGTATCCGAGACCGGGCGTAGCAGCGGTGGTGGCCGTGGTGCCGTAGGTGAGCGTGTACGTCGTCATCAGGTAGAAGAGCGTGTACGTGGCCAGCATGATGAACGTGCCGAGGATGAGCGGGCGCCAGCTCGACTTGAACACGCGGGCGACCGGGACCTTCGCGACCTCGCCGCTGTCGATGACCTTCTGGAAGGCCGGCGTCTCGACGAGCTTGAACCGCACGTAGAGGCCGACGATGACGAGCACAGCGCTGATCACGAAAGGGACGCGCCAGCCCCACGCGGCGAACGCGTCGGCCGACATGGTGAGGCTCAGCACGAGGAAGATGCCGTTGGCGAGGATGAAGCCGATCGGGGCGCCCATCTGCGGGAACGTTCCGTAGATCGCCCGCTTGCCCTTCGGGGCGTTCTCGGTGGCCAGCAGCGCAGCGCCGCTCCACTCGCCGCCGAGGCCGAGGCCCTGGGCGAAACGGAACAGCGTAAGGAGTAGCGGTGCCCAGATTCCGATCTGGGCATATGTCGGCAGAAGGCCGATCAGAACCGTCGCGATGCCCATGGTGAGGAGCGATGCGACCAGCGTCTTCTTGCGGCCGATCCGGTCACCGAAGTGCCCGAAGATGATCGAACCGATCGGCCGGGCGATGAACGCGATGCCGAATACGAGGAACGACGACAGGAGGCTGACGGTCGGGTTCGAGTTGTCGGGGAAGAACAGCTTCGGGAACACGAGCACCGCAGCCGTGCCGTACACATAGAAGTCGTAGAACTCGATCGAGGTTCCGATGAGGCTGGCGAGAATGACCCGGTTGCGAGTGTTGGCGGGGGCCGCGGGTGGGGCTGCGATCTGGGGCGAAGACATGACGGCTTTCAGACAGGGGAGACGGGGGCGCGTGCGCCGGGCACACGGAGATCACAGTGGGCGAGAGCGACGATCGGGCGCGAAGTCAACCACGGTGTGACGGGGAGTCGGTTGGTGAACCGCCCTCAAACCATACCGCGGTTGCGCCAACATGGCCTGCTGCCGTGAATCCTGCTCAGAGCGCGCGGAGCACCAGAGCGCGCGGATCACCAGAGCGCTCAGAGCGCTCAGAGCGCTCAGAGCGCGCGGAGCACCAGAGCGGTGGCGACCGCGGCCTCTGCGGCTTCGCGGCCCTTGTCCTCCTTCGAGCCGGGCAGTCCGGCTCTGTCGAGGCCCTGGGCCTCGTCGTCGAGGGTGAGAACGCCGAAGCCCACGGGCTTTCCCGTCAGCACGCTCACCTGCGTGAGGCCGCTGGTGGCGGCATCCGAAACGTATTCGAAGTGCGGTGTGCCGCCACGGATGATCACGCCGAGCGCCACGACCGCATCCGCTCCCGCCTCCAGCGCGGCGCGGCAGACGACCGGCAGCTCGAAGCTCCCGGGCACGTGGAGTTCGGTGACGTCGACCTTCGCCTCGGCGAGTGCGGCCCGTGCGCCGGCCAACAGGCCCTCGGTGATCTGCTGGTGCCAGCGGCCGGCGACGATGGTGACCTTGAGCCCTGTTCCGTCGAGGGGGGTGGTCGTGGGGGATCCGGCGCCGCTCATGGTCGGTGGCCTTTCTGTAGAGGAATGAGAGTGGGAGCGATGGTGCGACAGTAGCCGCGTCAGCCGCGTCAGCCTGGGAGGAGGTGTCCCATGCGATCACGCTTGGCGTCGAGGTAGCCGGCGTTCGATCCGCCGCGACCGACGATCAGCGGCTCGCGCTCCGCTACCGTGATGCCGAGCGCCTCGAGCTGGTGCACCTTGTCGGGGTTGTTGGTGAGCAGCCGCACGCGGTCGAGGCCGAGATCCAACAGGATCGCCGCCGCTGCGCCGTACTCGCGCCCGTCGACGGGCAGGCCCTGGGCGGTGTTGGCGTCGAGCGTGTCGAGGCCGTCCTCCTGCAGCCGGTAGGCCCGGAGTTTGTTGAGCAGCCCGATTCCCCGGCCTTCATGCCCGCGCAGGTATATGACGACCCCACCGCGTTCGGCGATCATGCTGAGTGCGGCATCCAGTTGCGGACCGCACTCGCACTTCAGCGAACCGAACGCTTCTCCGGTAAGGCACTCGGAGTGCACCCGGATGACGGCGCCCTCCGCCTGGGGATCCCCGGAGACGACAGCCAGATGATCCGTCTTCGTCTCGTTGTCGTGGTAAGCGCGGAACCGGAACGACCCGTGGATGGTCGGCACGACCGTCTCGACCTCGAACGTCACGCGGGCGAGCGCTGGCGCGACCAGGGCCGGCCCGATCTGATCGAGCCACTCGATGAGCGCCGCGATCGTGGTGACCGGCAGGCCTTCGCGTTCGCCGAGCTCCAGCAGTTCGGGCATCCGTGCCATCGAACCGTCATCGGAGACGATCTCGCCGATGACCCCTACGGGCACCAGCCCGGCGAGACGCAGCAGTTCGACCGACGCCTCCGTGTGCCCGGGACGCTGCCGCACGCCGCCGTCGACGGCAACGACGGGCAGCACGTGCCCGGGCCGGATGAAGCTCGCCGGCGTGGCCGCACCGTCAGCGAGCGCGCGGAGGGTGTGCGCACGATCGTGGGCGCTGATGCCCGTCGTCACACCCTCCGACGCGTCGACCGTGATCGCGTAGGCGGTGCGCCTGGCGTCCTGGTTCTGTTCGACCATGGGCGGCAGGCCGAGCTCTGCGGCGCGGGCGACGGTCATCGGCGCACAGAGGAAGCCGGAGGTGTGCCGCACCATCCAGGCGATCCACTCCGGAGTCGCCCGTTCGGCCGACAGGATCGCGTCGCCCTCGTTCTCCCGGTCTTCGTCGTCGGCGACGATCACGGGCCGGCCGGCGCGCAGCGCGTCGAGAACCTCGGGCATGCTCGACAGTGTCATCGTGCGCTCCTCACGGCCAGCAATCGCTCGACATGCCGGGCCAGGATGTCGGTCTCGATGTTCACGCGGTCGCCGACAGCGAGCGAGCCGAGGGTGGTCGCGGCCAGGGTCTCCGGGATGAGCGAGACCTCGAACCAGTGGTCGGCGGTGGGCTCCGGATGCCCGTGGGACCCATCGACGTTCGACACCGTGAGCGACACCCCCGCCACCGCGATCGACCCCTTGTCGACGACGAGAGCTGCGAGCTCATCGTCGAGGCTGAAGCGCAGCACGCTCCAGGACTCGCCGGGCGTGACCGCGAGCACGGTGCTCGTGCCGTCGATGTGGCCCTGCACGATATGCCCGCCGAGGCGGTCGCCGACCAGTGCAGCGCGTTCGAGATTCACCGTGTCGCCGGGCTGAAGGGCGCCGATCGTCGACATGTCGAGTGTCTGCTGCATCACGTCGGCGGTGAACGTCTCCGCGGTCTGCGCGACGACGGTGAGGCACACTCCGCTCACCGAGATGGAGTCGCCGTGCTTCGCGCCCTGCACGGCGAGGGGCGCCCGGAGAGTGATCCGGATGACGTCGGCGGAGGGTTCGAGGGCGAGCACTTCGCCCTTCTCTTCAATGATTCCGGTGAACACGGGTGGTCTCCTTCTGAGGGGCGGGCAGTGGTGGCGTGGGGGCGGGTGGGGTGCCGGGCGGTGCGGGCGGTGACAACTGTGCCGGCGGTGCGGGCGTGTCCGCCGGCGGTGCTGGTCGGGCGACGATCCGCACATCGGCACCGATCGTGTCGACGGAGTCGATGACCAGCCGCCGGGCATCCGGGAGCGACGGAACACCGAGGTCGCTGAGCGCGAGCCCGGGGCCACCGACCAGCACCGGCGCGAGGTAGACGACGAACTCGTCGACGAGCCCCGCCCGGACGAAGGCGCTGGCAAGGGTCGGGCCGCCCTCGACGAACACCGAGCGCACCCCGTTGTCGAAGAGGTCGTCGAGCACGGCGGGGAGGTCGTGGGTGTCGTAGTGCCGCAGGGGCTCCGGATGCCGCGCCAGCGCGCTCCCGGCGGGAATCGCCCTGGCGCCGATGACGACAGGCGCCGGTTGGTGGGGAAGCAGCGACCCGTCAGGGCTCCGCGCGGTGAGCTCCGGGTCGTCGGCCAGCACCGTTCCCGTGCCGACCACGATGGCGTCGACATGGCCCCGCCGCTTGTGCACGTCGTGCCGTGCATCCAAGCCGGTGATCCACTGGCTGGTGCCGTCGGCCGCCGCTGTTCGCCCGTCGAGGCTCGACGCCCACTTCAGGGTGACGAACGGCCTGCCGGTGCGAACGGCGCTCAGCCAGGGGCGGATGCTCTGCTCGACGTCGTCCTCGAGTAGGCCGGCGACGGCGCGTACCCCTCGGGATGCGAGAGAGGCGGCTCCGCCCGCGGAGGCGACCCCGGGGTCGCGGACCCCGAAGTACACCGCGGTCACGCCCGCGTCGGCTAGAGCCGTGCTGCACGGCCCCGTGCGACCGGTGTGGTTGCAGGGTTCCAGGGTGACGACGGCGGTGGCCCCGAGGGCGAGGCGCGGGTCGGCGAGGTTGGAGAGGGCATCCACCTCGGCGTGCGGTGTGCCCGCACCGCGGTGCCAGCCTTCGGCGAGGATCGTGCCGTCGGGAGCGAGCAGTACGGCGCCCACGCAGGGATTGACACCCCAGGCCGGCCCGTTCGCTGAGAGCAGGATGGCTCGGCGCATGGCGGCAGCCAGCACCGAGGCGGTCGGTGTCGCGGTCACGGGCGCCGCCGTGTGATCGGCCGGCGCCACCAGGCTGTCGGCCGCGCGCGCACCCGCACGCTCGGTGTCAGCTCGGCTCTCGCTCGGCAGGGGCATCCGGAATCCTCGTCAATGACGGTACCCGGGTGGCGCAGAACGCCCGTGAGTCGTCGGCAACGTCGACGACCACGCGTGCACCTCTCATCCGGACTCCTGGAGTCGCCGGCGAACCAGCAGCTCCATGACCGTCGGTTCCGGAATTACACCGGATCAGCACGGGACGGCCCCACGGTTGTGGTTTCGCTCTGCGCTCGCGGACTCTCACCGCCGGTTCGGATTCTCACCGACCCCGGGCACGATGATGGCAGTCTACTCCCCGCCTGCTGGGTGAGCCCCGGGAGGGTGCCGCCTGGGTCGGAGAGTTACAGCGTCGCGTCTTTGGGCGCGGCGAGCGCCTGGGACTTCGGGATGCGCCCGAGGCGGGAGGCGAACCCCCACGACGTGACCTTCGCCAGCGCCTCGATCACGATGCCGCTGGTCATCTTCGACTGGCCCTCGAGCCGCTCCACGAACGTGATCGGGAACTCCTTGACGTCGCCGCCCGAACGCTCCACGAGCCAGGCCAGCTCGATCTGGAAGCAGTAGCCCGCACTGTCGAGGCGCGAGAGGTCGAGGTTCCGAAGGGTCTCGGCGCTGAAACCCCGGTACCCCGAGGTGATGTCGTGCAGCTTCGACGAGAGCATGATGCGGGCATACGTCGTGCCCGAGCGGGAGATGAGCTTGCGGTACCACGGCCAGTTCTCGGTCTTGCCGCCCGGGATCCATCGTGCGCCGATGCCGAGGTTCGCCCCGTCGTCGAGGAGCTTCAGCAGGCGCGGCAATTCCTCGGGCTGATGGGAGCCGTCGGCATCCATCTCGATGATCTGCTCGTAGCCGTGCTCGAGCGCCCAGCCGAACCCGGCGACGTATGCCGTTCCGAGCCCGTTCTTGCCCGGGCGGTGCATGATGTTCACGCGCGGGTTGGTGGCCGCGATGGCGTCGACGATCTCCCCCGTACCGTCGGGCGAGTTGTCGTCGACCACGAGGATGTGCACCTCCGCGTCCGCGTTGAGGATGCGCTCGATCATCGCGGAGATGGTGTCTTTCTCGCGGTAGGTCGGCATGACGACGACAGCTCCAGGCAATGGGCTACCTTCCTTACGTGCTTCGCTCCGATCAGAGCAACCTCCCCACACTAACTCACCAGCATTGGCGCGGAAAATCCGGAGGAGGCCCTTCAATATACGACACAGCCTCCTAGTGTTGTGGTGTGAAGCCTGACAAATCCCTCCCATTGACAGGCGAGCGGCGACCGCGCGGTGCCGGTTCGGCCCGCGCTTCGGGCGGTACTCCGGGTGGATCCCCGGGTGGGTGGTGGGGCCGGTTCCGCGTGCGACGGATGAACGTGTCGGCGTTCTCGCCGGAGCGCTACGCCCGCCTCATTTTGTCGACCTCCCGCGTGCCCTTCCTGCAGGTCGTGAAGACGAGCGCCGCGGCCATCCTCGCGTGGATCGCGACGGCGCCCCTGCTGCAGGGGCAGATCCCGCTCTTCGCGGTGATCGCCGCGATTCTCGTGGTTCAGCCGAGCGTCAACCAGTCTTTCGGCAAGGCGCTGGAACGCTGCGTGGGCGTGGTCATCGGCGTCGTTCTCGCGTACTTCGTGGGGGTGGTATTCGGGTCGAATTCGTGGGCCGTGCTGCTGGCCGTCATCGTCGCCCTGATGCTCGCGTGGGCGCTCCGGCTGGGGCCGACCTCCTCGGTACAGATCCCGATCAGCGCGATGCTGGTGCTCGCGCTGGGGGCGACCGCGCCGGGATATGCCGTCAACCGCATCCTCGAGACCGTCATCGGGGCCCTCATCGGTGTGGGCGTGAACCTGCTCATCGTGCCACCGGTCGCTCTTCAGCCCGTGCACGAGGCTGTTGCGCGGCTGGGCAACGAGGTGAGCGGCATCCTGGACTCGCTCGCGCGCATCCTGAGCAGCCCGACCACTGCGAACGAGCGCACCACGATGCTGGTCGAGGCGCGGCTGCTGACACCGATGCGTGCCAAGGCGGCGGCGGCGCTCGCCGCGGGGGAGGAGAGCCTGAAGTACAACCCACGGCGTTCGGTGCACCGCGACCTGCTCGAGGCCGACGGCACGCTGCTGGCGATGCTCTCGATCCTCGTCACCCGCGTGGTGGGCATGGCCCGCGGAGTCGTCGACCACTACGACGAGAGCCTCCCCGAGGAGCCGCTCGTGGCGGAGGTGGTCTCCGAGTTGCGGCGCGCGTCGCACGACCTCCGGCTGGTCATCCAGAACGCGGACCTGCCGGGTGCAACGGGGCCATCGGTTCCGGTTCTGGATGATCTCCCCGCCCTCACCGCCCCGCTGACGATCGCCCGGCCGAGCAGCGAGCACTGGGTGCTGCTGGGGTTCCTGCTCGAAGACCTGCGCCGCATCCACGAGGAGCTGGTGGACGCGACGGCCGACGCGCCCCCCGAGGGCTGACGCCCCCCCGCCCCCGCCCCTCGCTCCCGAAGTCGGGCTGCCGGAGCGCATTCTGGAAGGCGCCCCCACATGGGACATCCGCGCGTGCGCGCCGGGGCGCGGAAGCGACAAACTGGCGCGAAACCGAAGTCGGGCGGGCGGGGCGCGTCAGGCGGGCGGGCGACGGTCGAACGACTTGAGGTGCGCGTCGGTCAGGGCCGCCATCTCCTCGTCGGTCAGGTCGTCGAGACCCTTCGCCTCCGTGCGGTCGTGCTTCGACCAGCGCACGAACAGCAGGATGAGGATGGGGATGTCCGCGATCTCGGCGATGAACCACAGCAGATCGCCCGAGAGCTGCTGGTCGCGGAGAGCGCTGGGGAACCAGCCGGGCACCGCCCCGAGCACCGGCCCGGCGTGGTCGAGGATCTGGTCGTTAAGCCGCAACAGGATGCCCGGGATGGCGTCGACGACCAGTTCGACGAAGGCCAGCATGAACTCGGCCGCGATGAAGAGGCTGGTGCGCACGACGACCAGCTCGGTGAGCGGCAGCACGAGGATCAGGCCGACCAGCGGCACCAGCACCGTGATGACGTCCTGCGCGACGGGGGAGGCCCGGAGACTTCCAGCGATGGGGGTCAGGAACACGGAGAAGGCGGCCAGGGCGAAGACGGGGCCGAACACCGCGTTGCCCATCACGCCGATGACCCGGGACTCCAGCACGCGTTCGAGCATCGCCCGGCCGCGCGGACTGCCGGCCAGGGCTTCACGGGCAAGGGCGACGGGCTTGCCGGTGGCGACGAGGCCGGGCACGGCGAACAGCAGCAGCGCGATGCGGGTCGTGAACGCGAACCGCAACTGCTGGGAGTAGACGCCGAGGAATCCGAACTCGATCACCGCGAACGATCCGAGTCCCAGCAGATAGAACCCGGCCGAACGCCGGAGCGACCAGTGCATCCCGCGCTTCGCGAGGCTCCGGATGCCCAGGCCGTACAGAACGCCCGCGATGACGATCACCGCCAGCCCGACAGGTTCGACCTGCCAGGCCGTCACGAAGTCAAGAATGTCAGGCGTGGCGTCTCCTCCGGTTCCCCCTCCATTATGCGCTCATCGAGACACCGAAAATTGTCGCTCTGAGGCGCGAATAGCGACAATTTTCGGGATCTCGATTGCCGAGGGAAGGGACGAGGCGGGATGGCGGCGGCGGGGCGGGAGGCGTGCGGGCGAGGCGGGGGTCAGACGAGGCGGTGGTCAGACGAGGCGGTAGCGCTGGCGGCGCAGGAAGCCGACACGGTCGTAGACCGTGGCGAGTGTCTGCTCGGCGACCTCGTTTGCACGGTCTGCCGCCGCCGAGAGGATGCGGTCGAGCTCGACCGGGTCGGCGAGCAGTTCGAGGGCCCGCTCCCGGATCGGCGACACGGTCTCGACGACCACCTCCGCGAGAGCCTTCTTCAGGTCACCGTAGCCGCGGCCCGCGTACTCGGCCTCCAGCGAGGCGATCGACTGGCCGCTGAGCACCGAGAAGACGGTCAAGAGGTTCGACACCCCGGGCTTCGCGGCCGGATCGAAGACGATCCCGCCGTCGGCGTCGGTCACGGCCCGCATGATCTTCTTCTTCGTCACCGACGGTTCGTCGAGCATCCAGATCACTCCGGCCTTCGACTCGGCCGACTTCGACATCTTCGAGCCCGGGTTTTGCAGGTCGAAGATCTTCGCGGTCTCTTTGAGGATGTAGGGCTCAGGCACAGCGAACGTGTCACCGAACCGGCCGTTGAAGCGGGTCGCGAGGTCGCGGGTGAGTTCGATGTGCTGACGCTGGTCTTCGCCCACCGGCACTTCGGCCGCCTGGTACAGCAGGATGTCGCCGGCCTGCAGGATCGGGTACGTGAACAACCCCACCGACGTCGTGTCGGTGCCCTGCTTGGCCGATTTGTCTTTGAACTGCGTCATGCGGGCAGCCTCGCCGAAGCCGGTGATCGTGTTCAGCACCCAGGCGAGCTCGGCGTGCGCGGGAACGTGCGACTGCACGAAGAGTGTCGAACGTGCCGGGTCGATTCCCGCCGCGATGTACTGCGCGACGGTGCGCCGCGTGTTCTCGCGAAGCTCTGCGGGATCCTGCGGCACCGTGATCGCGTGCAGGTCGGCGAGCATGTAGAAGGCTTCGTGCGACTCCTGCAGGGCCTTCCAGCTGAGCAGGGCGCCCACGTAGTTGCCGAGGTGGAGCGATTCGGCCGACGGCTGCATGCCGGACAGCAGGCGGGGCTTGGATGCCATGGGTTCAGTTCCTAACAAAGGGTTGGAGAAAGTCTAGGTGGCCCGCCGGATGGGACGGCAGGGTGTGCGCCGCAGCGGCGGGATGGGTGCTGCCGGTCGTGCGCCGCAGCGGCGGCGGCGCACCAGGGGTGTGCGGAGAAACGTGGTGCGCGGATCGCACCACATTCCGCAGCGCGGACCGCGTCAGATTGCGTAGTCAACGACGACAGGCGTGTGATCCGACCAGCGCTCGTCGTGCGCGGCAGCGCGGTCGACCGAGTAGTTCGTCACGCGGGCGGCGAGCTCGGGCGTCGCCATCTGGTAGTCGATGCGCCATCCGGTGTCGTTGTCGAAGGCCTGGCCGCGCCACGACCACCACGTGTAGGGGCCGTCGACCTCGCCGGCCTGCTCGCGCCCGATGTCGACCCAGCCGAGCCCTGGCCCGGTCGAGCCGTCGACGCCCTCGACGCTCGCGCCCGCCTCGCCGAAGAACCGGTCGAAGTACGCCCGCTCGCGAGGCAGGAAGCCGGCTCGCTTCACGTTGCCCTTCCAGTTGCGGATGTCGAGCGTCCTGTGGCCCACGTTCAGGTCGCCGACGACCACCGCGAGCGGCGAGTGCGCGGCGATCTCGGGCAGACGCGTCGCCATCCCGTCCAGGAACCGGTACTTCTCGACCTGCTTCGGCGTACCGTCTTCGCCCGAGTGCACGTAGGCGCTCACGACGGTGACGATCTGGCCGTTGACCTCGTAGTCGGCCTCGAGCCAGCGCCCGGCGCTGTCGAATTCGTCGTCGCCGATGGTGACCCGGTGGATGCTCGCAGCAGCCCTCGACGCGATGGCGACCCCTGCGCGACCCTTCGCCGTCGCGGCATCGTGCAGGATGTTCCACTCCGGCCCGAGCAGGCCCTCGATGTCCTCCGTGGCGGCGCGCACCTCCTGGATCGCGAGGATGTCGACGTCGCGGGCATCCAGCCACGCCCCCATGCCCTTGCGGAAAGCGGCCCGGATGCCATTGGTGTTGATCGACGCGATACGCAGATTTGTGGTGCCAGAACTCATACCCTCAGTTTAGAGGGAGCCCCCGACACGCTACTTTCGGGGCGGGGTGGCGGCCGCGGGGTCGATGGCGGGAGCGGCCTTCTCCGTGGCGAGTTCGCGGTCGATGTGCTTGAGCGACCGGCGGAGGTTCGTCTTGCGGAGCCCTCGAGCATCCGCAAGCTCCTCGGAGAGCTGCGCGTGCTTCGCCTCGAGCACCTGCCGGTGGGCATCCGCCTCCGTCTGCAGGGCCTCCTGCTCCTTCTGCTCAGGAGTCAGCTGCCGCGGGTCGATGCCGGCGTCGCTCATACTGATCGTGATCCACGAGGCCACGATCAGCACGACCTGGCAGATCAGGTTGAACCAGATCAGGATGCCGATGATCACGGCGAAGGAGGCCAGCAGCGGATTGGATGTCGCGCCGCCGAGCAGCGTCGAACCGAGCGCCTTCAGTATCCCCATCGCCGCGCCGCCGAGGGCCGCACCCGGCAGGAGCTGCCGGAACGGGATCGGCACGCCCGAGAGGATGCGGTAGATGCCGGCCAGCACGAGGGTGTCGAAGAAGAACACCACCACGAGGCCGATCACCCGGCCGACGATCTCGGCGAAGGGTGACGCGTGATCGAGTCCGACCAGGTCGTAGACGAACCCGAGCGCCGCCGTCGACGCGACGGTCATCGCCATGGAGACCAGCAGCACGACGGCGAACACGATCGCGAAGCCGAGATCCTTCACCTTCAGCAGGGCGAAGTTGGTGGTCGGCCCGGGCACGTTGAAGATCAGTCGGATCGCGCTCCGCATGGCACCCAGGAACCCGATGGCCGTGAAGATCAGCCCCGCGGCGGCGACAATCCCCGTCCAGCCGAGCACAGGAGACGCGGAGGTCAGCGCTTCCGGCTTGATCGCCCCGTTCTCGCCGATCAGCCCGGGAATGCCCGAATTGAGCTGGCTGATCAGGGCATCCTGCAAGCCGGGGTTGGAAGCCAGCGCGATGCCGAAGACCGAGAAGGTCACGGCCAATGCCGCGAAGATCGCGAAGACGGCCTGGTAGCTCATGCCCGACGCGAGCAGCGGACCGCCGTTGGTGCCGTAGTTCGTGAAGACCCGCACGGGCTTCGAGGCGACGATCTTCGCGATCAGACCAGCGATGCCGCCCTGCGGCTCCGAGGAGCGCCGGGCGGCATCATCCGTTGCGTCTTCGACGACGTCACTGGGCTTCGCGTCTTTCGTCGTGGTTGTGGTCACGAGCCCAGCCTAGATCGAATGGGTCAGCGCTTGCCGAACATGATGGCCTGCTTGACTTCTGCGATCGCCTGCGTGACCTGGATGCCGCGGGGGCAGGCCTCGGAGCAGTTGAAGGTGGTGCGGCAGCGCCACACACCCTCTTTGTCGTTCAGGATGTCGAGGCGCACGGAGGACGCCTCGTCGCGGGAGTCGAAGATGAAACGGTGCGCGTTCACGATCGCCGCGGGCCCGAAGTACTGCCCGTCGGTCCAGAACACTGGGCACGACGAGGTGCACGCGGCGCAGAGGATGCACTTCGTGGTGTCGTCGAAGCGCGCACGCTCGGTGGCCGACTGCAGGCGCTCCTTGTCGGGCTTCGACGAGGCCTGAAGGAACGGCTGCACTTCGCGGTAGGAGGCGAAGAACGGCTCCATGTCCACGACGAGGTCCTTCTCCAGAGGCAGGCCCTTGATGGCCTCCACGTAGATGGGCTTCGTGATGTCGAGGTCTTTCATCAGCGTCTTACAGGCGAGGCGGTTGCGGCCGTTGATGCGCATGGCATCCGATCCGCAGACGCCGTGCGCGCAGGAGCGACGGAAGGTCAGCGACCCGTCCTGTTCCCACTTGATCTTGTGCAGGGCATCCAGAACCCGGTCCGTCGGGTACAGCTCGACGTCGAAGTCCTGCCAGCGCGGCTCTTCGTCGACCTCGGGGTTGAACCGGCGCACCATCATGGTGACGGTGAAGGTGGGGATGGGCGCTTCGGCGGGTGCCGGAGGGGAATCCAGAGTTGCTGTACTCATCTTTTAGTACTTCCTCTCCATGGGCTGGTAGCGGGTGACCACTACCGGCTTGGTGTCCAGACGGATGTGGTCGCCGGCATCGGCGGAGTGCGCGTCACCGGTGAGGTAGGCCATCGTGTGCTTCATGTAGTTCTCGTCGTCGCGCAGCGGGTAGTCCTCGCGGAAGTGGCCGCCGCGGCTTTCCTTCCGAGACATTGCCGAGTAGACGGTGACCTCGGCGAGGTCGAGCAGGAACCCGAGCTCGATGGCCTCGAGGAGGTCGGTGTTGAACCGCTTCCCCTTGTCTTGCACCATGACGTTCTTGTAGCGCTCGCGGAGACCTGCGATCACCTTCGTGACCTCGATCAGGGAATCCTCGGTGCGGAACACCTGGGCGTTCCGGTCCATCGAGTCCTGCAGCTCTTTACGCATGTCGGACATGCGCTCGGTGCCGTCGGTGGTGCGGAGCATCTGCACCAGTTCGCGGATCGGCTTTGCGGGGTCATCCGGAAGCGGCACGAACTCCGCCGTCAGGGCGTACTCCACCGCGAAGTTGCCGGCGCGCTTGCCGAAGACGTTGATGTCGAGCAGGGAGTTGGTGCCGAGGCGGTTCGAGCCGTGAACCGAGACGCAGGCGCACTCGCCGGCAGCGTATAGTCCGGGAACCACGGTGGTGTTGTCGCTCAGAACCTCGGCCCTGACGTTGGTCGGGATGCCGCCCATCGCATAGTGCGCGGTGGGGAGCACCGGCACCGGCTCGGTGTATGGCTCGACGCCGAGGTAGGTGCGCGCGAACTCGGTGATGTCGGGCAGCTTGGCGTCGATGACAGCGGGCTCAAGGTGGGTGATGTCGAGGTAGACCCAGTCCTTGTTGGGGCCGCCGCCGCGGCCTTCGCGGATCTCGGTCGCCATGCACCGGGCGACGATGTCGCGGGGGGCGAGGTCTTTGATGGTGGGGGCGTAGCGCTCCATGAAGCGCTCGCCCTCGCTGTTGCGGAGGATCGCGCCCTCGCCGCGGGCCGCTTCGGAGAGCAGGATGCCGAGACCCGCCAGCCCCGTCGGGTGGAACTGGTAGAACTCCATGTCCTCCAGCGGCAGGCCCTTCCGCCAGATGATGCCGACCCCGTCACCGGTGAGGGTGTGGGCGTTCGAGGTGGTCTTGAAGATCTTGCCGAAGCCACCGGTCGCGAAGACGATCGACTTGCCCTGGAAGACGTGCAGCGCTCCGGTGGCGAGCTCGTAGGCGACCACACCGGCGGGACGCTTCTGGCCGTCGACGTCGACCATGATCAGGTCGAGCACGTAGTACTCGTTGAAGAAGTTGATGCCGTGCTTGACACAATTCTGGTAGAGCGTCTGGAGGATCATGTGACCGGTGCGGTCAGCCGCATAGCAGGCCCGGCGCACGGGGCTCTTGCCGTGGTCACGGGTATGGCCGCCGAAGCGGCGCTGGTCGATCTTGCCCTCCGGTGTGCGGTTGAAGGGCAGGCCCATGTTCTCGAGATCGTAGATCGCGTCGATGGCCTCCTTCGCCAGGATCTCGGCGGCATCCTGGTCGACCAGGTAGTCACCGCCCTTGACGGTGTCGAACGTGTGCCACTCCCAGTTGTCCTCTTCGACGTTGGCGAGGGCTGCAGCCATACCGCCCTGCGCCGCACCGGTGTGCGAGCGCGTGGGGTAGAGCTTCGAGATCACGGCCGTGTTCGCCTTGGGGCCGGCCTCGATGGCCGCGCGCATGCCTGCGCCGCCGGCGCCGACGATGACGACATCGTGCTGGTGGTAGGTGACGCCGTCAACGACGGTGCCGTCTGGGTAATCGGTCACTGGGATGCTTTCTGGTGGATCGTTACGGGACCGGGCAGAAGGAGAGAGCCTGGTCTGCCGGGATCAGAGTGCTGCAGGGGTCGAACGTGAAGACGACGAGCGTGCCGAGCACGATCAGCACGGCGGCTGCGACGAGCAGCGCACCGAGCAGGATGCGGCGGACCGTCGGGTTCGACGCGTAGTCGTTCACGATGGTGCGCATGCCGTTCGAGCCGTGGATCATGGCGAGCCAGAGCATCACGACGTCCCAGATCTGCCAGAACGGGGTGGCGTACTTGCCCGCGACGAAGGCGAAGTCGATGGCCTTAATGCCGTCGCCCTGCACGAGGTTCACGAACAGGTGGCCGAAGATCAGGATGATCAGCAGCACACCGGAGGCGCGCATGTAGATCCAGCCGTACTTTTCCCAGTTGACGCGGCCTTTCGAGGCGCGCTGCTGGGGCTGGCGGGGGGACTCGATGATCGTCGACATCAGTGGGGCTCCGTAAAGACGTTGTGGAGATGGATCGGGGCGAAGCCCAGTGTCCCGATGACCCAGACGGCGATGACGATCCAGAACATCAGGCGCTGGTACTTCGCGCCCTTGCTCCAGAAGTCGATGAGGATGATGCGGAGCCCGTTGAACGCGTGGAACATGATGGCGATCACCAGCGCGGTCTCACCGAGCCCCATGATCGGGTTCCTGTAGGTGCTCATGACCGCGTCGTAGGCGCCGGGCGAGACCCGGATCATCGCCGTGTCGAGCACGTGCACGAGCAGGAAGAAGTAGATGGCCACACCGGTGATCCGGTGGAGCACCCACGACCACATACCGGTGTTGCCGCGGTACAGGGTACCGGCCGGCCGTTTCGACGAGCTCCGGGCTGTGGTGAGCGTCGATACCGCTTCATTGGGCACGCGCAACCCCCTTTGGTTAAGGATGGGTTCGTGGCCCCGGGAACACTTCTGGAACGCACGAATTCTGTATCAGCATAATGTTCGCATCGTGAAATGTCTTGTTAGGAGAGCCTTACCCGACGCTGCGTAGTGGGTTCAAGTCTAGGCACGCCGATCACCGATTCGTAGTGCTTGACGAGCTCATCGCAGACGTTCGTCCACGTGCGGCCGAGCACGGCGCGCCGACCCGCCTCGCCGAAGCGCAGCCGCAGTGTCTCGCTCGCGACCAGATCCTCCACGAGCTGGCGGAGCTCTGCCGGATCCGCCGGGTCGTAGAGGTACCCGTCTGTGCCGTCGGCAACGAGGTCGATCGGCCCGCCGGCGCGGGGAGCGACCACCGGCAGACCGGCCGCGTGAGCCTCCTGCAGGGTCTGGCCGAACGTCTCCTCTGTACCGGTGTGCAGAAAGAGGTCGAAGGCCGCGTAGGCATCAGAGAGCGCCTCCCCGCCGAGCCGGCCGAGGAAGGTGACGGGCATCCCGTCTGTCGCCCGGGCGACGGATGCCTCGCTCGGACCGTCGCCGACGACGGCGAGATGGATGCCCGGCACCCCCCTGAGCTCGGCGAGCCGTTCCACCTGCTTCTCCGGTGCCAGGCGCCCGACGTATCCCACGACGACCTCGTCGCCGTTCGGGCGGAGCCGCTCCCGGAGCGCCACGGCCGAGGGCCGCGACCGGTTGTTCGGGTGGAACGCCTCGAGGTCGACACCACGGGCCCACCGCTTCAGTCTCGGAACGCCGATGCTCTGCAGATCATCCATCGACGCGCTTGAGGGCACGAGAGTGAGGTTCGCACCCTCGTGCACCCACTTCACGAACTTCCAGGTGAGCTTCGTCGCGGGCCCGAGATGGTTGCGTTTCGCGTAGCCGGCCATGTCGGTCTGGAAGATCGCCACCGAAGGGACGCCGAGCCGGTTCGCCGCGGCGATCGCCTGGGCGCCGAGGAAGAAGGGAGAGGCGGCGTGCACGACGTCCGGTTCGAACTGAGCGATGAGGCGCTGCACGAGCAGGTTCGGGAGCCCGACTGGGAAGCTGCGGTAGCGCGCGGCCGGCACCTCGAAGACCGGGAAGCCCCGGTAGTGCGACGGGGCGTGCGCCGCCGGGCAGATCACGATGGCGTCGTGGCCCTCCTGGGCGAGGTGATCGAGCACCTTGCAGACGCTGTTGGTTACTCCATTGACGGTGGGGAGGAAGCTTTCGGTCACGATTGCAACTCTCATGGCTTCCACGGTAGGAAGCGAGTGTGGCGTCCCCATGAATGCGGAGTGACTGCGGGGTGCACATGTGGCTATCGGTAAGGTGGGGCGCATGAGTGCACACAACGACCTGCTCGGGCGTTTCTACAGCGTCATCCCGGCCGGCGGAATCGGTTCGAGGCTCTGGCCGCTGTCGCGGGCGGATGCTCCCAAATTCCTGCACGACCTGAGCGGTTCGGGCCAGAGTCTGCTGCGCGACACCTGGGACCGGTTGGTGCCCCTCGCGGGCGAGCAGCGCATCATGGTCGTCACCGGCCGCGCCCACCGGGCCGCCGTAGAGCGGCAACTGCCCGCGCTCGCCGACGAGAATGTGGTGCTCGAGAGCGAACCCCGCGAGTCGACCGCGGCGATCGGACTGGCGGCGGCCATCCTGAACCGCCGGGAGCCGGGCGTGATCATCGGCTCGTTCGCGGCCGACCATGTGATCGGGCACCCCGAGCAGTTCCGCGACGTGGTGCGCGAGGCGATGATCACCGCCGACGCGGGCTACATCACCACCATCGGCATCATGCCCACCGAGCCCTCGATCGGGTTCGGCTACATCCACGCCGGCAAGCCGCTGGGTGTCGAGGGCGCCCCCGGGGCCATGTTCGTCGACAGCTTCGTCGAGAAGCCCGACCTGAAGACGGCCGAACGCTACGTCACGTCGGGCACGTACCTGTGGAACGCGGGGATGTTCATCTCCCGCGCCGATGTCCTGCTCGAGCAGATCGGCCGCTCACGGCCCGACATGCTCGCCGGCCTGATGGAGCTCGCAGAGGCCTGGGACACCCCGCGCCGAGGCGCCGTCGTCGACTACATCTGGCCGGAGCTCGAGAAGATCGCGATCGACTACACCGTCGCCGAGCCGAGTGCGAAGGAAGGCAAACTCGCCGTCGTGCCCGGAACGTTCAGCTGGGACGATGTGGGCGACTTCGCCTCGATCGCGAAGCTGCACTCGGGTGGCCGCAAGAGCGAGCTCGCCATCCTCGGCAAGAACGCGCGCATCCTCTCGGACTCCTCGAGCGGCGTCGTGGTCTCGAACAGCAACCGGGTCATCAGCCTGATCGGCGTGGAGGACATCATCGTGGTCGACACGCCCGATGCGCTGCTCGTCACCACGAGCGCACACGCGCAGCGGGTGAAGGCCGTCGTCGACGCGCTCCGCCTGTCGGGTTCGGGCGACGTGCTCTGACATTCCGATTGCGCAACGGCGCCGTCTGACGGCTTGGCCGACGGATAGGTTTGTTCCCATGAAGTCGACCACTCGCGCCGTTTCCGTTCTCGCCGTCGCTGCGTCTGTCGCCCTGGTGCTGGCCGGATGCTCGCCTGCCCCCGCGCCGTCGACCTCGTCGGCCAGCGCCTACTGCGCGCGCATGGTCACGAACTCGGGTGGTATCGATGACCGCTCGTTCAACCAGTCCAGCTGGGAGGGCCTCCAGAAAGCGGAGGCCGACCTCGGCATCACGGCCAAGGTGCTGGTGTCGACGAACGAGACCGACCTCGCTCCCAACGTGGAGCAGGCCGTGAACAGTGGCTGCGGCTTCGTGCTCACGGTGGGCTATGAACTCGCCGATGCGACGAGTGCCCAGGCGGCGTCGCATCCGTCGACCCACTTCGCGATCGTCGACGAGCAGGTGACCGCGCCGAACGTCAAATCGATCCTGTTCGACACGGCCGAGGCCTCCTACCTCGCGGGCTATCTCGCCGCCGGTGTGTCGAAGACGGGGAAGGTCGCGACCTTCGGCGGCGGCAACCAGCCGCCCGTCACTCTCTTCATGGACGGATTCGTCGACGGTGTCGCCGCCTACAACGCCGCACACGGAACGAGCGTGCTGGCCCTCGGCTGGGACAAGGCGGGCCAGGACGGCGTCTTCACCGGCGACTTCGAAGACGTCAACAAGGGCAAGACGGTGACACAGGCCTTCATCGACCAGGGCGCAGATGTGATCATGCCCGTCGCCGGCCAGGTCGGCGAGGGTGCCGCCGCAGCCGCTTCGGAGTCCGGCGGCGCCAAGATCATCTGGGTCGACAACGATGGGTACGACACCCTGCCGGCTGAGTACAAGCCGATTCTGCTCACGAGCGTCATGAAGAAGACCGGTGATGCTGTCGAACAGATCGTCGGAGACGACTCGAAGGGCACGTTCGACAGTGCCGCCTATATCGGCACCCTCGCCAACAGCGGCGTCGACCTCGCGCCCTACCACGACCTCGAGTCGAGCCTCCCGGCAGGGCTCGCCGACGAGGTGACTGCGTTGAAGGCGGACATCGTCTCGGGCAAAGTTGTTGTGACATCGCCCAGCCAGCCCCAGTAACGCGCGCCGAGGAGCGTTCCGCGCCTGATATCTGCGCCGAGCGCCAGATCCCGGCGTGAACATTTCAGCAGTATTAACGGGTCGCCACGTCTTTGTAACGCTTGCGCTCCAAAGCGACCCTGAGGCAAGACGGCGCTCATGACTTTGGGTAACGTGTATCCCCACAGCACCTGCGCCCCGTCCCGGGGCAACCTTTTGGAGGACATCTTGAGCAACACCAAACGCCGTCTGGTCTTCGGTGGCCTGGCCACCATCGCAACGGCAGCCCTGCTCGCCGGCTGCGCGTCGGCTCCGGCCACCTCGTCGTCGAGCGCACCGACCGCTTCGGCCGCCGCGAACTTCAAGCCCTGCATGGTCTCCGACCTCGGTGGCTTCGACGACAAGTCGTTCAACCAGCTGGGCGACGAGGGCCTGAAGGACGGCGCCGCAGCCGTCGGCGTGAAGGCGATCGAAGTGCAGTCGAACGCTGAGACCGACTACGCGCCGAACATCGACAGCTTGATCTCGCAGAACTGCACGCTCATCGTCACCGTCGGTTTTGCCCTCTCGGCTGCCACCGTGACGGCAGCGCTCGCGAACCCGACCGTCGACTTCGCCATCATCGACGACGCCGCCGACAACGACTTCAATGGCAAGACCGACGCGCCGAACATCAAGCCGATCCTCTTCAACACCGCACAGGCCGCCTTCCTCGCGGGCTACGCCTCGGCGAGCTACAGCAAGGCCGGCAAGGTCGCGACCTACGGCGGCATGAACTTCCCGACCGTCACCATCTTCATGGACGGCTTCGCCCAGGGCGTCGCGTACTACAACACGCAGAAGTCGAAGTCGATCCAGGTGCTCGGTTACGACCCGAAGAGCCCCGACTCGGCGACCTTCACCGGTGGCTTCGAGGCCAACGACACCGCCAAGACCACGGCGCAGAACTTCATCGACCAGGGTGCAGACGTCCTGCTGCCCGTGGGTGGACCCATCTTCCAGAGTGCCGGTGCCGCCATCACCGACTCCGGCAAGGATGTCGCCCTGCTCGGTGCCGACGCTGACGTGTTCGACACCTTCCCGACGTACGACAGCCTCTACTTCACCTCCGTGCTGAAGGGCATCAAGCAGGCCACCAGTGACGTCGTCAAGGCAGCGGCCACCGGCGGCACCTTCGACACCGCCGCCTACATCGGCGATCTGTCGAACGACGGTGTCGGCATCGCGCCGTTCCACAACTTCTCCAGCAAGGTCGACGGAGGCCTCCAGGGTGAACTCGACACCATCAAGGCAAGCATCATCTCGGGTTCCATTCCCGTGACGTCGTACCTCACCAAGTAGTACCCAGCCCGTTGCTGGCTCGGGTGGGGGAACCGGATACGTCCGGTTTCCCCACCCTCTTTTTAACCATCCGACCCACAGGTAGATTGAAACAATGAAGCTCGAACTGCGTGGTATCACAAAGCGTTTCGGTTCTCTCGTAGCCAACGACCACATCGACCTGGTGGTGAAGCCGGGGGAGATCCATGCCCTGCTCGGTGAGAACGGCGCGGGCAAGTCGACACTGATGAACGTGCTCTACGGCCTCTACCAAGCAGACGAGGGCGAGATCCTGCTCGACGACGTTGTGCAGCACTTCGCCGGCCCGGGCGATGCGATGGGCTCGGGCATCGGCATGGTGCACCAGCACTTCATGCTCATCCCCGTCTTCACGGTGGCCGAGAACGTGATGCTCGGCAACGAACAGACCAAGGCCGGCGGGCGGCTCGACCTCACAGCGGCCAGGGCCCGCGTGAAGGAGATCAGCGCGCGCTTCGGTTTCGACCTCGACCCCGACGCCCTGGTCGACGACCTCCCCGTCGGTGTCCAGCAGCGGGTCGAGATCATCAAGGCGCTCAGCCGCGACGCGAAGGTGCTGGTGTTCGACGAGCCGACTGCGGTGCTCACCCCGCAGGAGACCGACGAGTTGATGGTCATCATGGGCCAGCTCCGCGACGCGGGAACCTCGATCGTCTTCATCACCCACAAGCTCCGCGAGGTGCGGGAGATCGCGGATCGCATCACGATCATCCGGCTCGGCAAGGTGGTCGGCGAGGCCGAACCGACCGCGTCGAACGCCGAACTGGCCTCGCTCATGGTCGGCCGCGCAGTTGAGCTGACGGTGCACAAAGAACTCGCAAGGCCCGGCGACGCTGCCCTGGTCGTCGAGAACCTGTCGGTGGTGGATGCCGTCGGCCAGCTTGTGGTGAACAACGTCAGCTTCGAGGTGCACCGCGGAGAAGTCCTGGCGATCGCCGGTGTGCAGGGCAACGGCCAGACCGAGCTCAGCGAGGCGATCATCGGGCTGCAGGAGAAGGTGCTCGGCTCGATCACGCTCGACGGTCAGTCCCTCGTCGGCATGAGCGTCAACGGCGTGCTCGAGGCCGGGGTGGGCTTCGTTCCCGAAGACCGCAACCACGACGGTCTGGTCGGTGAGTTCACGATCGCCGAGAACCTGATGCTCGACCGGTCGAACACGGCACCGTTCGTGAAGCGCGGCACGCTGCAGCTGAACTATCTCAACCAGTTCGCCGAAGAGAAGACCCGCGAGTTCGATGTGCGTTCGCAGGGCATCCAGACCGCTGTCGGCCGCCTGTCGGGCGGGAACCAGCAGAAGGTCGTGCTCGCCCGGGAACTGAGCCGTGATCTCCGGCTGTTCGTGGCCGCCCAGCCGACCCGCGGCATCGACGTCGGCTCGATCGAATTCGTGCACAAGCGCATCGTCGAGACGCGCGACTCGGGAGTTCCCGTCATCGTCGTCTCGACCGAGCTCGACGAAGTCGTCGCGCTGGCCGACCGCATCGCGGTGATGTACCGCGGCAGCATCGTCGGGATCGTTCCCGGCAACACCTCACGCGACGTCCTCGGGCTGATGATGGCGGGCGAGGTACCCGATGTGATCACGACCGTCGAGACCGACACAATAGAAGGAGCGCTTCTGTGAGCGACACTGCAGTTGCCCCCACGCCGGCCCCCACCCCCGCGGCCGGCTCGTCGACCGGTTCCGCTCCGGCGCCGAAGTCGAACCAGGTCCTGCGGGACATCGCGGGTGGCAGCGTCGTCATCTCGATTCTCGCGGTGGTGCTGGCGCTGATCGTCGGCGGCATCCTGATCGCGCTGACCGACGAGAACGTCCAGGCGGCCTCCGGCTACTTCTTCTCCCGTCCCGGTGACACGATCAACGCCATCTGGGTGTCGGTCTCCGGAGCCTACGGCGCACTCTTCCAGGGCTCGGTCTACAACTTCGGGGCTCTCGACTTCGCCAAGGGCATCAAGCCGCTGACCGACACGCTCACCTTCGCGACGCCGCTGATCGTCGCCGGTCTCGGCGTGGGCCTCGCGTTCCGCGCGGGGATGTTCAACATCGGCGGCCAGGGGCAGATGCTCATCGCTGCGGCCGCCGCCGGCTGGGTGGGGTACTCCTTCCCGCTGCCCTACGGCCTCCACCTCGTGCTCGCCGTTCTGGCCGGCATCGCGGGTGGCGCGATCTGGGGCGGCATCGTCGGTCTGCTCAAGGCGCGAACGGGCGCGCACGAGGTGATCGTGACGATCATGCTGAACTACGTCGCCGTCTACCTCGTGTCATACATGCTCCGCACGCCCGGGCTGCTGCAGGCGCCGGGGTCGAACAACCCGAAGACGCCGGCGATGCTGCCGACGGCGGTGTACCCCGACCTGCTCGGGCCGGGCTACAACCTGCACGCGGGGCTGCTGGTCTCGATCGCCGCGACGGTGTTCGTCTGGTGGCTGCTCTCCCGTTCGAGCCTCGGCTTCAAGTTCCGTGCCGTCGGGATCAACCCGAACGCCGCGCGGGTCGCCGGTATCGACGTGAAGCGTTCCTACGTCACCGTGATGCTGCTCTCGGGTGGGCTGATCGGTCTTGCCGGTGTCGCCCAGGTGCTCGGCACCGTCACCACGGGGTTCTCCTCCGGCATCGACGCAGGGATCGGGTTCGACGCCATCACTGTGGCCTTGCTCGGGCGGTCCAAGCCGTGGGGCATCTTCGTGGCGGGCATCCTGTTCGGCGCGTTCAAAGCCGGCGGATTCTCGATGCAGGCCGGCCAGGGCATCCCCGTCGACATCGTGCTCGTCGTGCAGTCGCTCATCGTGCTGTTCATCGCCGCGCCGCCGCTCGTGCGGGCTGTCTTCCGGCTCCCGACGCCCGGCGTGGCAGTCAAGAAGAAACCGGTCGCACTCTCGAAGGCGGTGGCAGCGAAATGAGTTCACCCATCACCGGATCGGGCAACCTCGGAGTCGAAGTCGTGGACCCGGGCGCCGTCTCGTCGGCCACCCAGCACGAGCACCCCGACTCGTCGAAGGGCCTCGAAAAGACCATCGTGAAGAGTTGGAAGGCTCCGATCGGCTACGCCGTCTTCGCCCTGATCGCACTTCTGCTGTTCGTCATCCTCGGCCGAGACGGCTTGTCGACGTTTACGCTCTCGGGCGACAATGACCTCATTCAGTTGCCCGACGTGGTTGTGGTCGCTCGACCCACCGGTCTGATCGTGACCGTCCTGCTGGTTGTCATTGCGATCGTCGGCTTCCTGCTCGTCCGGGTCAATCGGCGCGTTCCGCTCTGGTTGACCGCCGTTCTCGGCGTGCTGTTCCTGTTCGGCTTCCTTGCCTGGGCCGACGCCGGGGCCTCGCTGCCGATCCAGGTGGCCGGGCTCCTCGTCGGATCGGTATCGCTCTCGGTACCTCTGATCTTCGGTGCACTGGGCGGAGTCATCTCCGAACGCGTGGGTGTGGTCAACGTCGCGATCGAAGGTCAGCTGCTCGCCGGCGCCTTCATGGCGGCAGTGGTCACGTCTGTCACCGGACTGCCGGTCCTGGGGCTCATCACAGCCGCGATAGCGGGCGCTCTCGTATCGTTCGTCCTGGCGGCATTCGCCATCAAGTACCTGGTCGACCAGGTCATCGTGGGTGTCGTGCTCAACGTGCTCGTGATCGGCCTCACGAACTTTCTCTTCTCGCAGGTGCTCTCGAAGAACGCCGAGATCTTGAACTCGCCGGTGCGTTTTGACCGCATCAACATCCCGTTGCTGAGCGAGATCCCGCTCATCGGTCCGACGCTGTTCCGGCAGACCATCATCGTCTACCTAATGTATATCGCTGTCGCTGTGGTGTTCTTCGCCTTATTCCACACCAAGTGGGGTCTGCGTGTGCGGGCAGTGGGCGAGCATCCACAGGCCGCCGACACTGTCGGCATCAACGTCAATGGAACACGCTTCTGGAATGTGATGCTCGCCGGTGCGATCACCGGGCTCGGTGGGGCATACTTCACCCTCGGCTCCGTGGGTGCATTCAACAAGGAGATGACGGCCGGCGCCGGCTACATCGCCCTCGCGGCGGTGATCTTCGGACAGTGGGACCCGATCAGAGCGACTCTTGCCGCGTTGCTGTTCGGTTTCGCCACCAACTTGCAGAGTTCGCTCGGCATCATCGGTTCGCCGGTGCCGTCGGAGTTCATGCTCATGCTTCCGTATGTGCTGACCATCTTCGCCGTGGCCGGGCTGGTGGGCCGCTCGCGGGGCCCTGCGGCATCCGGCAAACCCTACATAAAATCCTAGGAGCATCGTCATGTCCACAGCCCCGGTCGACTGGGATGCCCTGCGCGCCGTCGCGAACGAAGCAGCCATCCACGCCTACGTGCCGTACTCGCACTTCCCGGTCGGCGTGGCGGCGATCGTCGACGACGGGCGGATCATTTCCGGCGCGAACGTCGAGAACGCCTCCTACGGGCTGACACTCTGCGCCGAGTGCGCCTTGGTCTCGTCGCTGCACATGACCGGCGGCGGCAAGCTCGTCGCGTTCACCTGCGTCGACGGGCAGGGCGGCGCACTGATGCCGTGCGGCCGCTGCCGACAGCTGCTCTACGAACACTCGGCCGAGGGGATGCTGCTCGAGACGGTGTCGGGCATCCGCACCATCGACGAGGTGCTGCCCGATGCGTTCGGGCCGCGCACGCTGGTCGCGTACAGCGAGGCGACGGCCGGGTCCTGAGGCCGGCCCGTCCCGATCATCCACCACCACCCACACCTGGGAGCACCACATGAGCATCGAAGCCCACGACGTCGTCGACCTGATCCGCACCAAGCGTGACGGCGGGGCGTTGACGACCTCCCAGATCGACTGGATGATCGACGCCTACACCCGCGGCTACGTCGAAGACTCGCAGATGGCAGCCATGGCGATGGCGATCCTGCTGAACGGTATGGGGAGGTCGGAAATCCGCGACCTGACGCTGGCCATGATCGCGAGCGGCGAGACGATGAGTTTCGAGGGGCTCGGCAAGACCACCGTCGACAAGCACTCCACCGGCGGAGTGGGCGACAAGATCACCCTCCCGCTGATGCCGCTGGTGGCGTCGTTCGGGGTGGCGGTGCCGCAGCTCTCCGGTCGGGGCCTCGGGCACACCGGCGGAACGCTCGACAAGCTCGAGAGCATCCCGGGTTGGCGGGCAACGCTGTCGAACGAGGAGATGTTCGAGCAGTTGCGCTCGGTGGGTGGCGTCATCTGCGCGGCGGGCAGCGGCCTCGCGCCGGCCGACAAGAAGCTCTACGCCCTGCGGGACATCACGGGGACGGTCGAGGCGATACCGCTCATCGCGTCGTCGATCATGTCGAAGAAGATCGCCGAGGGGACCGCTGCGCTCGTTCTCGACGTGAAGTTCGGGTCGGGTGCGTTCATGCAGGACATCGTCAAATCGCGGGAACTCGCCCAGACAATGGTCGACCTCGGCAACGACGCCGGAGTGGTCACGTCGGCTCTGCTGACCGACATGCACCGGCCGCTCGGGCTGGCGATCGGCAACGCGAACGAGGTTCGCGAATCGGTCGAGGTGCTGGCCGGCGGCGGACCGGCCGACGTGGTGGAGCTGACGCTCGCGCTGGCCTCCGAGATGCTCGCTCTCGCCGGGCAGCCCGACGCGGATGTCGCGGGCGCGCTCGCCTCCGGGCAGGCGATGGACTCGTGGCGAGCCGTGATCCGCGCCCAGGGCGGGGATCCGGATGCCGCGCTGCCGGTCGCCCGCGAGACGCACACGGTGCTGGCTCCCACGTCGGGGGTGCTGCTCGAGCAGCTCGCGCTGCCGTTCGGTATCGCGGCCTGGCGGCTCGGCGCGGGGCGCGCCCGGGCCGAGGATCCCGTGCAGCACGCGGCGGGCATCGACCTGCACGCCAAGGCGGGCGACACCGTGGTGGCCGGTCAGCCCCTGTTCACGCTGAGCGCCGACGAGCCGTCCCGCTTCGAGCGGGCCCTCGAGGCGCTCGACGGCGCGTACGCCATCGGCCCTGCGTCGGAGTACGTGGACCGCGGCCCCCTCGTGGCGGAGCGCATCGCGCCCCGCTGACCCGCGGCGCTGCCGCGCCCCGGCGCCCGCGCCCGCGCAGCGTGCCTCACACTGACGAGCCATGGTGCGCCGTGCGCTACAACCTCTCGCTCGTCAATGACGCTGAGGTGAACGCCGCCACAGCCTCCCCCTCGCGCCCATACGGAGGGATCGAAGGGACGCAAATCGCGGCAATCCTCCACCTTTGGCGCGATATGGGTCCCTTCGCCCGGCTCGCGGGGGGCAGGCACGGGGGCGGCCGGGCGCAGGCTACTGCGCGGGGTCGCCGATGCGCTCGAGGGCCTCCGTCACGAGGGCCCAGAAGCGCGCGTGATCGAGTTTTACCGCGACCTGGGTGGTGCAGTCATCCGGAGCCGGCGCGCGGAAGTCCGCGACCGTCATGCCGAGCGTGAGCGTTCCGGTGAGTTCGATGTCGAGCGGCACGCGGCGGGTCGTCATGATGGTTGGGTCGATCACGTAGGCGACCGCGCACGGGTCGTGCACGGGGGGCGAGTCGAAGCCCTGGTGTTTGCGGTAGGTCTCGCCGAAGAACTCCAGCAGTTCGCCGACGAAGCGGGCCGGCGCGGTGTCGATGGCCGCGATGGCCGCCGCGACGGCCGGCGTTGCGAGCGCCTGGTGGGTGAGGTCAAGCCCCACCATCGTGAGCGGCCAGGCCTCGTTGAAGACGATGTGTGCGGCCTCCGGGTCGATGATGATGTTGAACTCGGAGGTCGCGCTCCAGTTGCCGCCCGCGTAGGCGCCGCCCATCAGCACGATCTCCCGCACGCGCGACGCGATGCGCGGCTCCTTCCGCACGGCCATCGCGATGTTCGTGAGGCCGGCGGTGGCCACGAGCGTGATCTCGCCGGACTCGTGCGCCATGATCGTGTCGATGATGAGGTCGATGGCGTGACGCGGGTCGAGGGTGATGGTCGGCTCGGGAAGTACGGGCCCGTCGAGCCCGGATTCGCCGTGGATGGTCTCGGCGACCTCGATCTTCCGCACGAGGGGCCGCGGGGCGCCGGCTGCGAACGGCACCCCGGTGATGCCGGCGACGCGCGCCACGGAGAGGGCGTTCCGCGTCACCTTGTCGAGCGTCTGGTTGCCGACGACCGTCGTGACGGCGACCAGTTCGACGTCAGGGTTGCCGTGCGCGAGCAGGATCGCAATGGCGTCGTCGTGCCCGGGGTCGCAGTCGAGGATGATCTTGCGCGGCATGGCTGGCCCTTCGGCATCGGGAAATGGATCTGGTCATCATATATGAAATGTGTCTTCATATATGAAAGGATGTGCGGCATGACCGATACGAGGAATGACGTCGACGCAGCATCCGGAGCCCGCAGAGTGGAGTGGATCCGGTCACGCATGCCCCTGCTCGCAAGGGCCCGGGAGGATTTCGCCCGAACCCGACCCTTCGAGGGCCACCGGATCGGGATGTCGCTGCACGTCGAGCCCAAGACGGCCGTTCTCGTCGAGACGCTTGCGGCGGGCGGTGCGGAGATCGTCGGCACCGGCAATCACGGCTCCACCCAGGACGACATCGTCGCCTACCTCAACGGCGTCGAGGTGGAGGGCCGCCGTCTTACGATCTTCGGCCGCCGCGACGACGACCTCGACGCGCACCACGCGAACGTCTCCCGTGTGCTCGACGCCCGGCCGAGCATCCTGCTCGACAACGGCGGGGATCTCGCGGCCGGGATCATCGCGCGCGGCGGCACCGCGAGCATCCTGGGTGGCACAGAGGAGACCACCTCGGGCGGCGACCGGCTGCGCACCGAACTCGCGGGCCAGGTGCCGTTCCCGGTGATCGTGATCAACGACAGCCTGCTGAAGCAGATCGGCGAGAACAAGCACGCGGTCGGCCAGTCGGTGGCGGAGAGCTTCATGCGCATCACGAACCTGATGGTGCCGGGGGCACGGTTCGTCGTGGTCGGTTACGGCTGGTGCGGGCGCGGAGTGGCGCATTACCTCCGTTCGCTCGGCGGCAAGGTGGCTGTCGCCGAGATCGACGAGTTGAAGGCGTTCGAGGCGGCGCTCGACGGGTTCCGGGTCTCGACGGCGGTCGATCTCGCGCCGTGGGCCGACGGGGTCATCACAGCGACAGGCCGCCCGGGCGTGGTCGGCGCGGAGGTCTTCGACCGGATGCACGACGGTGCGATCCTCGCCAACTGCGGCCACTTTCCGTGGGAGATCGACGTGCCGGCGCTCCTCGCGTCGAGCGTCTCGAGTCGCGCGGTCGACGAGGCGATCGACCGCATCGAGATGCCGGACGGACGTCACCTCGTGCTCCTCGCCCAGGGGCGCATGTTCAACCTGGCGGGGCGCTCGCCCAAGGGCAACTCGATCCAGTCCATGGATCTTGGCTTTCTGCTGCAGACCCTCTCGCTCGAGCGCATCGCCCTGGAAGCTGCTTCGGGGTCGCTCCCGGCGGGCGCCCAGCCGGTGCCGGATGACATCGAGCGCACGATTGCGCGCCGGATGCTCACCGCGATGTCGGCGTCGGAGTAGGGGAGGGCGGCGGATGCGCGGCACACGATCGCGCGCGGTGGATGACTCGGTGTCGGGCCCGGACTACGCTGTTCCGGCCCTCGACAAGGCGCTCGACGTTCTCGAGCTGCTGGCCGGCAGCGACACGGGGCTCAGCCAGGCGCAGATCGCCGCGGCGATCGGCCGGAGCGCCACGCAGATCTTCCGCGTGCTCACCCTGCTCGAGCGGCGCGGCTATCTCTACCGTGATGCGGGCTCGGGGCTCTATCTGCTCTCGACGATGCTGTTCGAGCTGGCGCACCGCCAGGAGCCTCTCCGCTCGCTGGTCGCCGCAGCCCTGCCCCCGATGCGGCGATTGGCCGACGAGACCCGCTCGTCGTGCAACCTCAGCGTTCTCGATGCCGGGCGGATGCGCGTGGTGGCGCAGGTCGTGAGCCCGAGCGACTTCGGGTTCCAGGTGCGTGTCGGGGCATTGTTCCCGGTCGAGACGACGGCGTCGGGGCTGGTTCAGCTCGCGTTCTCAAACGGGCGGGAAGCGGGCGCAGCCGCAAACGCAGCCGCAGCCGCAGCTGCAGACACTGTCTCCGGATCTCGGCCCGCTTTGGCCGAGATCCGGGCGAGAGGGTACCTCGAGCAGCCCGATGCGCTGCAGCCCGGCGTCACCGACATCGTGTTCCCGGTGTTCGGCAGTGCTCGCGCGTTCGGTCCCGCAGGCGGAGCTCTGCCGCGCCACGCGCTTGCCGTGCTCACCGTGCCCTACGTGGCGACGAGCTTCAGCGACCGCACCAGCGATTTCGTGCGGGAGCGTGCCGGCAACGCCGCCCGGGAGATCGCCGACTCCCTGCACGGCGGAGCCGCCTGATCCGTCGTTCCGTCGCCGCTGTCACACTGTTCCGATAGATTGTGTTCTGCTCGGTGCTCGCACCGGAACCGCAACGGGGCCTCACGCCTCGCACACCACAGGAGGAACCAGATGTCTGACAGAGGCGAAGAATATTTTCTGAGCGGAACCGACATCAGTATCAGTTCCCTGCCGAAGGTGTCGCTGCACGACCACCTCGATGGCGGCCTCCGCGCGGAGACGATCGTCGAGCTGGCCGACTCGATCGGTTTCGCCCTTCCGGCGTCCACTCCGGATGACCTGGCCGACTGGTTCGAGACGAGCGCGAGCTCGGGCTCGCTCGTCGACTATCTCAAGACGTTCGACGTGACGATCGCCGTCATGCAGAGCCGCGAGGGGCTCAGCCGGGTCGCCCGCGAATTCGTGCAGGATCTCGCCGCCGATGGCGTCGTCTACGGCGAGGTGCGCTGGGCTCCCGAGCAGCACCTCTCGACCGGGCTGACGCTCGACGAGACGGTCGAGGCGGTGCAGGCCGGCATCGAACAGGGCATCGACGATGCGCGGGCGGCCGGTCGAATCATCCGGATCGGGCAACTCGTGACCGCGATGCGCCACGCCGACCGTGCGATGGAGATCGCCGAGCTCGCCGTGCGGCACCGCGACCGCGGGGTCGTGGGCTTCGACATCGCCGGCGCCGAACTCGGCTTCCCCGCGGGCAACCACCGCGCTGCGTTCGACTACCTCGCCCAGCAGTTCTTCCCGGTGACGGTGCACGCCGGCGAGGCCGACGGGCTCGACAGCATCCGCGGTGCCCTGTTCGACGGGCGCGCGCTCCGGCTCGGGCACGGCGTGCGCCTCGCCGAAGACATCACCATCGAGCGTCAGGACGACGAGAGCACCTACGTGACGCTCGGCGGGCTCTCCCAGTGGGTGAAGGATCGCGAGATCGCGCTCGAGCTCTCGCCGTCGTCGAACCTGCAGACCGGAGCGGTGAGCCGCTGGGGCGACGACCTGGCCGATCATCCGTTCGACCTGCTCTACCAGCTCGGCTTCAAGGTGACGGTGAACACCGACAACAGGCTGATGAGCAACACGACAATCAGTCGTGAGCTGGCGCTCCTCTCAGACGTGTTCGACTACGACCTCACCGACCTCGAGACATTCCAGTTGAATGCTGCTGCGGCCACATTCCTTCCCCTCGAAGACCGTGAGGAGTTGGCTGACGTCATCTCCGAAGGTTTCGACGAAGCGTAGGCGTACCGGATGCTCGCCCTCCCCGACGCGGCAATCCTCCTCGGCCGAACAGCAGCCGACTGGAGAGGTGCTGTTCTGCTCGCGGGAGAGGCGTTGCAGGCCGCCGGCTTCGTGCAGCAGTCGTACGGGGCGCGGATGGTCGGCATGGTCGAGGAGTTCGGTGCCTACATCGTCATCGCGCCGGGGCTCGCCCTCGCTCATGCACGGCCCGGGCCCGACGTGCTGGCGTCGGGGATGTCGGTGGTGACGCTCGCGGAACCCGTGGTGTTCGGGCATCCGTACAACGACCCGGTGTCGATTGTGCTCGGGTTGGCCGTGATCACTGCCGATGAGCATGTGGCGGGTATCGCGGAACTGGCGAACGTGTTCAACGACCCGGCGGCTCTCGGCCGGCTCGGTGCGGCTCGGAGCGCGGCAGACGTGCGGGCGGTCTTCGAGGTTCCGGGAGTATCGTGACCGGTGGCAGACTCGACGAACACTGACGGAGAATGACATGAAGATCGTGGCGATCTGCGGGGCCGGCGTGGGTACGTCAGGGATTCTCAAGGTGAATGCCGAGCGGGCCCTGGCACGACTCGACATCGAGGCCGAGGTGACCGCCACCGATCTGGCCAGCGTCGCCGTCGCTGCGGCCGATGCGCAGGTGATCCTCACATCGCCGGAGTTCGTCGACCGGCTCGGCAAGACGAACGCCGATGTGATCGTGGTGCAGAACTACTTCGACCTCGACGAACTGACGGCGAAGCTCGAGGCCGCGCTCGGCTGACGGTCGCGGCGGGTCGCCTGCCGCACGGGCCGGCTGCGACAACGCGTCCCCATCGACCACCCGCGCAGCGACCGCTACCGGCCGAAACGCTCCGCCCGCTCGGCGAGCACGAGGTCGGCCGTGATCGCGCTCGCGGTGGCCTGGAGCGCTGGCAGGTACTTCTCGCGCACGGTGTCACTCGTGCCGGTCGACGCCGCCGTCGAGATGTTGATCGCCGCGACAACCGCGCCGCTCTCATCGCGGAGGGGCGCTGCGATCGAGCGGAGGCCCGGTTCGAGCTCCTGGTCGACCACTGTCCAGCCGGCGCTCCGCACCCTGTCGAGCTCCCTGATGAGGGCGCTCTCGGAGACGACGGTGCGTTCGGTCAGCGCCTGGAGCTTCACGTGGTGCAGGTAGTCGTCCAGGGCATCCGGTGCGAGACCGGCGAGCAGCACCCGGCCCATGGATGTCGCGTAGGCGGGCAGTCGTGTGCCGAGGTTGATGCCGACCGACATGATGCGGTGCGTCGGAACCCGCACCACGTAGACGATGTCGGCACCGTCGAGCACGGCCGCCGAAGTGGCTTCGCCGATCGCGTGGGAGAGTTCTTCGAGGTGCGGCTGGGCCACCTCGGGCAGCGTGATGCCCGAGAGGTAGCTGAAGCCGAGCTCGAGCACCTTCGCCGTGAGCGCGAAGTCCCGGCCGTCGCTTCGCACATAGCCGAGCTCGATCAGGGTCATCAGGAAGCGCCGGGTGGTCGCCCGGGTGAGCCCAGTGGCGCGGGAGATGTCGCTGAGCGTCATGCGCGGGGTGTCGCGGGAGAACACGCGGATGACACTCAGCCCCCGCGCGAGCGATTGTACGAATCCGCTGCTGGGGCCGGGGATTTCGTCTGTCACGAGACCAGCTCGCGCATGCCGGCCTCGAGGGCCCCGAGTCGGAGCGCCACAGACTTCTTGCGCTTCTCCAGCCTGCCCGAGGTGCTCGAGACGTCGATATAGACCTTGAGCTTCGGCTCTGTTCCGCTGGGGCGAACCATGATGCGCGATCCGTCGTCCATCCGGATGCGCAGGATGTCGCTCGGCGGAAGCTCCCCTGAACCCGCCGCAAGATCGTCGATGGCGGCCACGTCGATGCCGCCGATCGTCGTCGGCGGTACGGCGCGCAGCCGGCTCATCACGGTCTGGATGAGCGTGAGGTCGCTGACCCGCAGCGAGATCTGGGCCGAACCGAAGTGACCGAACTTCTCGCTGAAACGGTCGAGCTGGTCGTCGAGCGTGAAACCGTCGACTGCGAGGTCGCTCGCGAGAGCCAGCAGTGCCACAGCAGCGGAGATTCCGTCTTTGTCGCGAACGGTCTGCGGGTTGACGAGGTAGCCGAGGGCCTCCTCGTATCCGAAGATGAGCCCCGGCACGCGGGAGACCCACTTGAACCCGGTTAGCGTCTCCTGGAACCCCAGCCCATACGCCCGGGCGACGGCGGCGAGAGCGGGCGAGGAGACGACAGAGCAGGCCAGCGTGGGGCGCGGCATGTCACCGGGAGCCGACGACTTCCGGCCGCGCTCCGCCGCGTAGGCCTCGGCCGCCCGCCAGCCGAGAAGCGCTCCCACCTCGTTGCCGGTCAACCGGCGGAAGCCCGAGTCGGACCCCTTGTCGGGCATCGCGATGGCGAGCCGGTCGGCATCAGGGTCATTCGCGATGATGAGCTGCGCCCCGCCGGAACGAGCCGCCGCATACGCCAGGTCGAGGGCGCCGGGCTCCTCGGGGTTCGGGAATGCGACCGTGGGGAACCGGGCATCCGGCCGGATCTGCGCTGTCACAACGTCGGGCTCGATGTACCCTGCCGCACCGAGCACGCGCGAGAACGCCTCCCAGCCCACGCCGTGGAGCGCGGTGTAGACGACGCGCGGCTGCGCACCGATCTCCGCAGCCGGAAGCCAGCTCACAGCGGCTGTCTGGGTGACGTAGGCCTCGAAGACCGATTCCGGCGCGAGTTCGTACTCACTCGAACGGGGCAGCTCGGAGATCGGCCCGGCCGAGGCCACGCGCAGGATGTGGGCCTCGATCTCGGAGTCGACCGGCGCGATGATCTGCGACCCCTCGTCGGCGTCGCCGAGATACACCTTGTAGCCGTTGTCGTTCGGCGGATTGTGCGAGGCCGTGACCATGACGCCGGCACTCGTGCCCAGATGCCGCACGGCGAAGGCGACGAGCGGAGTCGGTAGCAGCCGCGGCAGCAGGATCGCCCGCACACCCGCCCCGGCGAGCAGCTCGGCGGAGTCGGTGGCGAAGACCTGGGAGTTCTTTCGCCCGTCGTAGCCCACCACCACCGACGGCACCTCACCCGGGGCTGCGCGTTCGAGCAGGAAGTCGGCGAGACCGCGCGCGGCCTGGGCCACGAGAACCCGGTTCATGCGGTTGGGGCCCGCCGCAATCGCACCGCGGAGCCCTGCCGTGCCGAAGGCCAGCCTGCCGTCGAAGCGGTCGGCGAGCTCGGCGACCGCCGTCTCGTCGCCGCCCTGCGCTGCCGTGACGAGCGCAGTCAGTTCGGCCCGGGTCTCCTCGTCGGGATCCTGCGCGATCCAGGCGTGTGCGGCGGTGGCGAGCTCGCCGCGCGCGCTCACAGGGCCGCCACGATGCGGGCGAGGAGGGCAGTGATGACCGGCTCGGCCTGCTGGCCGGCCTCGAGGACCTCTTTGTGCGAGAGCGGCGTCTTCTGGATGCCCGCCGCCAAGTTCGTGATCAGCGACATGCCGAGCACCTCCATGCCCGCCTCGCGGGCCGCGATCGCCTCGAGGGCGGTCGACATGCCCACGATGTGGCCGCCGATCGCCTTGGCCATCTGTACCTCGGCCGGGGTCTCGTAGTGGGGCCCGCGGAACTGCACGTAGACGCCCTCGTCGAGTTCGGCATCCACCGACCGGGCGACGTCGCGGAGGCGCTTCGAATAGAGATCGGTGAGGTCGATGAAGGTGGCGCCCTCGAGCGGCGAGTCGGCGGTGAGGTTGATGTGGTCGCTGATCAGCACCGGGCTGCCCGGCGTCCACGTCTCGCGGATTCCGCCGGCACCATTGGTGAGGATCATCACCTTCGCGCCCGTTGCTGCCGCCGTTCGCACGCTGTGCACCACCCGGCGGACGCCATGGCTCTCGTAGTAGTGGGTGCGCGCACCGATCACGAGTGCGTGCTTGCCGCCCGGCAGGCGCACCGATCGGAGCGAGCCGACGTGGCCGATCACGGCGGGCGCGCTGAAGCCGACGATCTCGGTGGCCGGGATCGTGGCGACGGTCTCACCGATGAGATCGGCCGCCTTCGCCCAGCCGCTGCCGAGCGTGAGGGCGATGTCGTGCTTCTCGATGCCGCTCTTCTCGGCGATCTGGCCGGCCGCCTCACGGGCGATGTCGAAGGGGCTCGAGTCCGGCTGGTCGAGGGGGTTCAGGGCTGCTGCAGAAGACATGTCTTTACTGTAGTTAACACAATCGTCATCTTCTGGGAGCAAACCGGAACCTGTGGAGTTTGTCGGCAGATGGGCGGCTGGGGAACAATGGACGCATGGCCTATGAATTCGAGCGCAAGCAGAGAATCACCGTTCTGGGCGGTGGGCCGGGCGGGTACGAAGCGGCCATCGCCGGAGCCCAGCTCGGTGGGGAAGTCACCCTGATCGAGCGGGTCGGGGTGGGCGGATCCGCCGTTCTCACCGACGTCGTGCCCTCGAAGACCCTGATCGCGACGGCCGAGGCAGCCAACGCGATCGGCGACGCGGCCGACCTAGGCGTGCAGTTCTTCGCCCGCACCGACGCGGGCCGGCCGATCCGTCCCGACGTCGCCGTGAACATCGCTGCCGTCAACAAGCGGCTGCTCGGGCTCGCGCGCCAGCAGTCCGAAGACATGAAGTCGACGCTCATCCGCTCGGGTGTGAAGATCGTGCAGGGCGAGGGCCGGCTCGATGGACCCGATGCCATCATCGTCTCGACCGGTGGCCCCGACGGTGTCGACTTCGATCGCATCGAGGGCGACACCACCGTGATCTCGGTGGGCGCCAGCCCGCGCCTGCTCGCGAGCGCCATGCCCGACGGCGAGCGCATCTTCACCTGGACGCAGCTCTACAACCTGCAGTCGATCCCCGAGCACCTCATCGTGGTCGGATCGGGCGTGACGGGCGCCGAGTTCGCCTCTGCCTACACCGCTCTCGGCTCCAAGGTGACCCTGATCTCGAGCCGCGACCAGGTGCTGCCGGGCGAGGATGCGGATGCCGCCGCGGTGATCGAGAACGTCTTCCGCCGGAACGGGATGACCGTGCTGTCGAAGTCGCGGGCCGACTCCGTGGTGCGTACGGAGAACGGCGTCATCGCGACGCTCTCCGACGGGCGTACCGTCGAAGGTTCGCACTGCCTGATGGCCGTCGGAGCGGTGCCCAACACAGCCGGTATCGGGCTCGAGGAGGCGGGCGTGCAGCTCACCGAGAGCGGACACATCCGCGTCAACCGAGTCGCCCGCACGAGCGTGCCGAGCATCTACGCGGCAGGGGACTGCACGACGTTCCTGCCGCTGGCCTCCGTCGCCTCGATGCAGGGGCGCACGGCGATGTTCCACGCGATGGGCGATGCGGTGAATCCGACCGAGATCAGGAACGTGGCGTCGAACATCTTCACGCAGCCCGAGATCGCGACCGTCGGCTGGACGCAGCGGCAGATCGAGGAGGGCATCGCGCAGGGCGACATCTACAAGCTGCCGCTCTCGGAGAACCCGCGGGCGAAGATGATGGGCATCAAGGACGGTTTCGTCAAGCTGTTCGCGCGCACCGGGTCGGGCACGGTCATCGGCGGCGTCATCGTGGCGCCCAAGGCCTCGGAGCTGATCTTCCCGATCGCGCTGGCCGTGGAGCACCGGCTCACGGTCGACCAGGTGTCGCGGGCGTTCACGGTCTACCCGTCGCTGACCGGGTCGATCACGGATGCCGCTCGCGCGATGCACATCGTTCTGTAGGGCTCCTCCGTCTTCTCGTCCACAGGGGCGGTGATGCCCGGGGTTGTGCACGCCGGTGGCGGGCGCGCTCTTTCGTGAACTATGCTCACGTTCGGGGGCGGGTGTCGTCGCCGTTCGACGGTCTGCATCGTCGAACGAAAGTCACCACGCCATGAAACTCCGGCTCCTCGCCGCCCTGCCCCTCGTCGCTGCTCTCCTCTCTGCGGGGATGCCCGCCGCCCAGGCTGCGCCCGACGTCACCGATCCGTTCGCCTCGCTTGCGGCGGGGTCGGAGCCCTCGCACATCCTCGTCGACGGCTCCGGCGACATCTACACGCTGAACACCGGCAACGAGTCGATCAGCAAGATCCACCCCGACGGTACGTTCGACGCGCACTTCCATGCTGAGTTCCCGTCGTTCTCGCAGCCGAACTCGTTCGCGACCGACGGCCACGGCTCCCTCTACGTGTCGAGCTACCTCGCGAGCACCGTCTGGCGGGTCGACGGCACAACGGGCACCATCAACGCTGCTTTCTCTGTGCGTCTCGGAACCGAACTCGACGGCCAACTTCCCCAATCCGTGACGGTCGACCTGTTCGGCAACATCTTCGTCGCCACCCACTCGCCCGCAGCTGTTGTGAAGCTCGCGCCCACCGGCGACGTGTTGGGGCGTTACGCGCTGGCCATCGGATCAGGGCCAGTCGACATCATGACCGACTGGGCAGGCTCGGTCTACACGGCGAACGCGGCCGACAGCACGATCTCCCGGGTCGCCTTCGACGGCGCCGGTGCCGCAACCGTGGACCGTCGCTTCGCCGTGCTCGACTCCGGGGCGATGCCGATCTCGGTCACCAGCAACAATCGGGGGCAGCTCTACACCGCGAATTCGGGAGACAACACGGTGAGCAGTATCGACCTCGCACTTCCGCCGGGCTCAGCTCCCGCGACGACGACACTGATGCCGCCGGATTCGTATCCCTACAACGTCACCTCCGACCGCCACGGGAATGTCTTCGTGACCAACCTCGGAACAGCCTCCGTCTCCCTGTTCGAGTCGACGGGTCGCTTCACCCCCGTCGTGGCACAGCTCTCGAGCGCCGAGACGCCGGAAGCAGCGGCCATCAGTGGATACGGCCAGCTCTACACGGCCAATGCGCTCTCGAGCACGGTCACCAGGTTCGGCCTGGGCCCGACCTTCGCCACGGCACCTGTCGCGTCGGCTCGGGTGGGAGACGCCTACAGCTCCGGTGTCACAGTCACCGGTCTCGATCCGATCACCTTCTCCGCCGTCGGCTTCCTCCCTCCCGGAATCGGGGTCGACGCAGGCACCGGCACCCTCGCCGGCACACCGACCACAGCCGGAACCTTCACCTTCGATCTCGTCGCTGCGAATGTTGCGGGTGCGACGGCTCAAACGGTATCGATCACGGTCGCGCCATCGCCCGGCAGCACAGGCTGCTGGTACTGGCGCGAGGCCTGCGGCCTCTAACGATCTGAATCGGCGGCCCCTTCGCCCGGTCGTCGAAGCCCCGGCCCAGGCTCACGCCCGTGCACAATTCAGGAGGAGAGCGCCACCGTCGAGCATGTGGGCCTGGCGGCGCAAATGTCCTGAATTGTGTGCGGGGCGGTCGCGCTACGCGAGCAGGCCGCGGATGTCATCCGCGGTAAGGGCGCTGCTGAAGACGGCGTCGTCGTCCATCACGGCGTCGAAGAGCTTCGACTTCTGCTCCTTCAGCGCCATGACCTTCTCCTCGATGGTGTCCTGGGCGACGAGGCGGTAGACGTTCACGCTCTTCGTCTGCCCGATGCGATGGGTGCGGTCGATCGCCTGCGACTCGGTGGCGGGATTCCACCAGGGGTCGAGCAGGAAGACGTAGTCGGCCTCGGTGAGGTTGAGTCCGAATCCGCCCGCCTTCAAGCTGATCAGGAAGACGGGGGCGGTACCCGATTTGAACGATTCGATGATCTTCGCGCGGTTGCGGGAGGAGCCGTCGAGATACTCGAAGGCGATGCCCGCTGCCGCCAGCCTCTCGGCGGCCAGCCCGAGGAACGAGGTGAACTGGCTGAAGATGAGGGCGCGGTGCCCCTCCGCCACGACATCGTCGAGCTGTTCGAGCAGGGCGTCGAGCTTGCTCGACGGGATCGACCGGTACTTCTCGTCGATGAGCGAGGCGTCGAGGCTCAGCATCCGGAGCAGAGTGAGCGAGCGGAACACGATGAACCGGTTCTTGTCGAGATCGTCCACCAGGCCGAGGAGTTTCTGTCGCTCCTTCTGAAAGAAGGTGTCGTAGAGCCGACGGTGCGCGGGGGAGAGGGCGATCTGAAGCACCTGCTCTTGCTTTGCCGGTAGCTCGGGGGCGACGAGCTGCTTGGTGCGCCGCATCATGAGCGGCCGGATGCGTCGCCGGAGCTTTGGCATCAGGGAGTCGTCGAGCATCCGTTCGATCGGGCGCACATACTCCTCCGTGAATCGGCTCGCCGCCGGGAAGAGCCCGGGTGCGACGATGTCGAAGAGCGACCACAGTTCCATCAGGTTGTTCTCGAGAGGAGTTCCCGTGATGGCCAACTTGAAGGGAGCGTCGAGTTCTTTGGCGCATTCGTGCAGCTTCGACATGTGGTTCTTGATGAACTGGGCCTCATCGAGGATCAGGCCCGACCATTCGACAGCGCGGTATGCGGAAGCGTCGAGCCGGAACAGCGTGTAGCTCGTCACAACGACGTGGGCTCCCACCGCGGCATCCGAAACGCTCTGCCGGCTCTTCGCCTGGGTCGACGTGATGCCCCGAACGAGCAGCCCCGGAGTGAAACGCGCGGCCTCGGCCAGCCAGTTGGACACGACAGACGTCGGCGCGACGACGAGAAAGGGCGGAGCATCCGGAGCCGCATTCCGCGCGTGCGCCAGCATCGCGAGCGTCTGGAGCGTCTTGCCGAGGCCCATGTCGTCGGCGAGCACGCCGCCGAGCCGCTGCTGCTCGAGGAACGCGAGCCACTGGAATCCCTCGACCTGGTAGGGGCGGAGTGTCGCCTGAACGCCCGGCGGCACTTCCGGCTTGGGGATGTCCGTCAGCTCGTTCAGCCCGGTGACCGCCTCCCGCCAGGCGACAGCCTGCACCGTGTCTTCGGCGAGTTCTTCAAACTCCGACCAGAGACTCGACTGGTAGCGGCTGATGCGCACGCCGGTCTCCCACTCGTCGAGGGTGTTCGCCTCGTCGAGCAGGTCGCGCAACCGGTCGAATACCGGATGATCGAGCGTCAGGTAGGTCTTGTCGACCATGAGGAGCTTCTTCTGGTTCTTCGCCAGCGCCTTGAAGAGCGGCCCGAACGGCACCTGGTAGCCGCCGACGTTCACCACGACGCCGAGGTCGAACCAGTCCCGCTTGTCGCTCTCGACGGTGGTGAACGTGAGCTCCGGCTCGCCCGTGAGTTCGCGATAGTCGGGCCGGCGTCCGACGACATCCACGCGCAGCCCGAGCAGGCCCTCCAGCCTCGGCAGAGTCTTGTCGGTGAAGATCGCCGCGTCGTAGCCGTGCAGCGCCAGACTGGGATTCAGCGGTTCGAGCGCGGCGACATCCAGGTCGCCGAACGCGTCGAGCGCCTCGATGGATGCGCCGTCGGGCTCGGCGGCGAGCACCTCCGTCACGCGGGCGAGCGTCTCGCGCTCCGTCGTGGGATCGCGAAGCACGGTGCTGGTGTCGTCGGGTCGGCTCTCACCGTCGGCATCCGGGTAGAGCGCCATCCGTGCCATCCGTGAACCCACCGCGTACTCCCAGCTCCAGTCGAGCGAGAGCACGTTCTTCGCGCGGAACCGTGCTGCAAGCACGAGCACCGGCGGAACCACCCCGGGCAGCTCCACAGAATCGTCGGGACTGTCGACGTCGATCGCGCGTCGCAGCCGCGGGAGAAAGTCTTCGACGAACTCCTCGACCTCATCGGGCGGCACCACGATGTCGGTGTTCCGGTCGAGCAGCCCCAGCGCCTGCTCGCTCAGCCCGTTCGGGACTGGCGCGATGTTCACGCGGAGCGCGGGCAGGAGCTCGTAGGTGTACACGCCGTGGGCGCCGATCGCCCCGACCGACTCGCGCGGCGATGCGCTGCCGTCGATCACGGCGACGGCGGCGAGCTGCAGCGCGCCCGCTGTTCCGCGGGTCGCGTCGAGTCGCACCGAGCCCTCGGATCCCCGGCTGATGACCGCGCTCTTCTTCGTGCCGAGAAGCGGAATCCCCAGCCTCGCGGCCTCGTCGAGTAGGTGCCAGAGCAGCGGGCTCGTGAACTCGTCGAGGTACAACCAGTCCGTCTCGTGCCCGGTGTAGAGCTCCCGCGTCGCCCGGTGCACCGCGGCGAACTGGGCGAACCAGCGCAGGTGCTCCGGCTCGAGGTTCAGCCGGTTCACTTGGTGCGTGAACGACGACCAAGTGACGTTCGCCTTGATGTATCCGCCGGAATCGGAGCGGATGACAGGCCGAACCCCCAGCCTCCGTGGCGGTTGCCCGATCGTGTCGTCGCGCGCCTTCGCCACCTGAGCGGGTCGCGACGCCGGCCCCCGCCACTGCTCCCGTGTGCGTGGGACGAATTCGCGCACCTCGAACTGCAGCCCCATGCGGGTGGGCGGTCTCGGTGTGCCGCCTCGCACGCGGCCCGCCGATCTGGTTCTGGATGTCGCGTCGGCACCGCCACCCGGCCGGCTCGCCGCACCCGCGGCACCGCCGACGATCGCGCGCCAATCCCCCTCGTCGACCTCGGGCTTGCGGATGACCGCGGGGGCCAGGCTCGGATACCACTCCGTCCCGCGATCCCATGCCATCGCGGCGTCGGCGTGACTCTCGACGTCGAGCAGCCCGGCGGTCGGCTCGGGCGAGGGATTCGGGGTCGGAGCCGAAGGCGATCCGCCTTCCTCCCCGTCGAGTGCGCGGAGTCGCCGGGCTCCGCCCTCGCCGACATCGGCCGGCAGGTGGGCCCGGGGTGCCGACAGCGCACCGTTCTCTGCATGGCCAAGGTCGCGGAGGTGTGCCTGGTTACTGCTCAACAGGGTCGCGGCGACGTGTTTGCAGTTGGTCTGCACCGGGCAGGAGCAGGTGGAGCTGAGCGGCAGCCAGTATCCGTTCGCCATGCGGGTGAGCCGCGCGCGGCAGAGGTACGGGAGGGGTCCGGTGCCCACGACCTCAGCTGCCAGGGCCCCGCCGCTGCCGGTGGGCGCTTCGTCGACAGCCTCTGGCGCTCTGCCGTCCTCCCCGGGCTCGGCGTCCGCACGGGCATCCGGTTTCCACCGCAGCCCGAGCACGGATTCGCCCCGTGCGTAGGCCCGGCCCCGGTCGTATGCTCCCCGGCCGACGAGTCGCACGATGTCGGCGGCGTCGACCAGCGGAAAGGCGGAAGACGGCATGTCCCCATGTTCTCACGCCCCGCCGACGCCGCCTCCTGCCTGCGGCTCACCGGTCAACTCACCACCACCCGTTCGGGCAGGGCGCAGGGGTGGGCGGCAGGGCGCGGGGGTGGTGGCAGCGCGTGAGGCGGGGGCTATGCCGCGCTGTCGGTGATCTCGAGCAGCCGGTGGCCCGACGAGACGGTCGCGCCGACCGCAGCATCGATCGACGTGACGGTGCCGTCTTTGTGGGCCTGGATGGGCTGCTCCATCTTCATCGCCTCGAGCACGAGGATCAGGTCGCCCTTGACGACCCTGTCGCCCTCGGCGACGGCGACCTTCACGATGGTGGCCTGCATGGGAGCCTTCACGGCGTTGCCGGTGGAGCTTCCACTCACCGACGAGCCCGCGCTCCGCCGGGGGGCGGCCCCGATGGTCTGGCTGCGGCCTCGCGATCCACCGGAGGCCGCTGCCATCAGGCGTTCGGGCAGCACGACTTCGATGCGCTTGCCGTCGACCTCGACCACGACCGTGTTGAGGGCGGGGGCAGGGGTGGCGGCATCCAGTGACCCGCTCCACGGCTCGATCGTGTTGTCGAACTCGGTCTCGATCCACCGGGTGTAGACGCCGAAGGGTGTGCCGGCGGCGGGTGCGAAGGCCGGGTCGCGCACGATGGCGCGGTGGAACGGCAGAACGGTGGGGAGCCCCGCGACCTCGAACTCGTCGAGCGCGCGCCGGGCGCGTTCGAGGGCCTCCTCGCGCGTGGCTCCCGTGACGATGAGCTTGGCGAGCAGCGAGTCGAACGAGCCGGAGATGACGTCGCCCGCCTGCACTCCGCTGTCGACGCGGATGCCCGGGCCGCCCGGCGCCTTGAAGACGTGCACCGGGCCGGGGCTCGGCAGGAATCCGCGACCGGCGTCTTCGCCGTTGATGCGGAACTCGAAGGAGTGCCCTCGGGGGGCGGGGTCGTCGTACCCGAGTACGCCGCCGGCGGCCAGCCGGAACTGCTCTCGCACGAGGTCGATGCCGGTGATCTCCTCGGAGACCGGATGCTCGACCTGCAGGCGCGTGTTCACCTCGAGGAACGAGACCGTGCCGTCGACCGCCACGAGGAACTCGCAGGTGCCTGCTCCGACGTAACCGACCTCCGTGAGGATCGCCTTCGAGGCGCGATACAACTCGGTGACCTGCGCCTCGCTGAGGAACGGCGCGGGGGCCTCCTCGACGAGCTTCTGGTGTCGCCGCTGCAGCGAGCAGTCGCGGGTCGACACGACCACGACGTTGCCGTGGGCGTCGGCGAGGCACTGGGTCTCGACGTGGCGCGGCCGGTCGAGGTACTTCTCGACGAAGCACTCGCCGCGGCCGAAGGCGGTGATCGCCTCGCGGGTCGCGGATTCGAAGAGCTCGGGGATCTCCTCGACGGTGCGCGCCACCTTCAGGCCGCGGCCGCCGCCGCCGAACGCAGCCTTGATGGCGACCGGCAGGCCGTGCTGGGCCACGAACTCGAGCACTTCGTCGGCTCCGGAGACCGGATCGAGCGTGCCGGGTGCGAGCGGTGCGCCGACGCGCTCGGCGATGTGCCGGGCCGACACCTTGTCGCCCAGCAGCTCGATGGCCGAGGGGGAGGGGCCGATCCAGATCAGCCCGGCGTCGATGACGGCCTGGGCGAAGGAGGCGTTCTCGGCGAGGAAGCCGTAGCCCGGATGCACGGCATCAGCGCCGGATCGCTTGGCGACCGAGAGGATCTTGTCGATCACGAGGTATGTTTCGGCGCTGGTGGTGCCACCGAGGGCATAGGCCTCGTCGGCGAGCTGCACGTGCAGGGCATCCCTGTCCTGGTCGGCGTAGACGGCGACGGAGCCGATTCCACTGTCTTTCGCTGCCCGGATCACGCGCACCGCGATCTCGCCGCGGTTGGCAATGAGGACTTTCGTAATTCGGGACATAGTCCCATAGCCTATTCGCCCGACGGGCTACCCCTTTGGCACGTGCCTACAAAAATGCGGGATCGAACGACGCGAACATCTACAACGAAGGTGCCGGCGGGGCGTTCCAGAGTTCTGTGATGCTGGTGTCGAACTGAGCCAGCAGGTCGCGAAGGGTCGGCAGCGACATCCCGATCACCGTCGACGGTGCGCCGCTGATGCTCCGGATGAACGGGGCGGCCATGCCGTCGATGGTGAAGGCCCCGGCGACCTCGAGTGGCTCCCCGGAGGCGACGTAGGCGTCGATCTCGGCGTCGGTGATGTCGGTGGCGAACTCGACGGTGGCGCTGGTGACGGCGCCCCGGCCGGGGACGGGCGCGATGGCCGCCGGGGCCGCCGCGACCGCCGGGGCCGCCGTCACTACCGGGGCATCTTGGGCCGCTGGGGCCGCTGTGCACAGCGACAGATCGCCGGAGAGTCGGTGGTCGATCATCCAGTGCCCGCTGTGCAGCACGCCGGAGCGTCCGCGCTGCCGTCGCCAGCGGTCGCGTGCGACATCGGGCAGGTGCGGCTTGCCGTAGATCACGCCGTCGAACTCGAAGGCCGAGTCCCCGCCCAGCACGAAGCCGTCGATCGGTTCTCCGCCGGGGGTCGCGCCCAGTACGGCCTCGGCCTTCAGCCGCGCAAGCAGCAGCACGAGCTCCTCTGCTTCCAGCGGGCGTCCCGAGGCCTCCTCGGCGGCCAGCACCGCGGCCTCCTCGTCGACGTGTGAGGGCAGAATGACCGGTTCGATGCCGATCTGGCGGAGGAGGGCGAGCCGGGCGGGCGAAGTCGAGGCGAGGTAGAGCCGCATGGATCGAGCCTAGCGACAGGTGCCCTGGCCTCGTGGCCGCTCCTCCACAGGGGCGTACCTCGTCGAGTTCTGCACAGGATGCCGCAGGCCAGCGACCGGCCAGTGTCATCTGTGTGACGCTTGATGCATGACAGACAAGCACAGCGCCGACGTCGAACTCGACGTCACGAACGTGGCCCACGGCGGGGTCTCCGTTGCACGGCTCGACGGCCGGGTGGTCTTCGTGGCCGACAGTCTTCCCGGCGAGCGGGTGCGGGCACGCATCTCCAGCGACGACCACTCCTCGTTCTGGCGGGCAGAGACCCTCGAGGTGCTCGAGGCCTCGCCGCACCGTCGTCCGCACATCTGGGCCGATGCCGCGCTCGATCGCGACCCGGCGAGGCGCGCCGGCGGAGCCGAGTTCGGCCACATCGCCCTGCCGTGGCAACGGGAGCTGAAGCGCCAGGTGCTGGTCGACTCGCTCGGCCGCTTCGGCAAGCTCGCCGACGACCACCCGGCTCGCGGCGTCGAGGTGGAAGCGATCGACGGCGACGACGCGGCGAACGGCCTCGGCTGGCGCACCCGCGTGAGCCTGCACGTCGATGACGACGGCATCGTCGGGCCCTACGCCGCGCGCTCCCACCGGGTCATCGCGGTCGACACCCTGCCTCTGGCGACCGCTGCCGTGGAGTACGCCTCGCCGCTGGATGAGCGGCTGCTCGGCGCCGAGCGCGTCGACGTGATCAGCGACGGGCGCCGCGGCGCGCGGGTCGTCGTGCGGGCGGAGGGCCGCACCGCGGGGGAAGGAACCCCGATCATCGAGCGGGTCGGCGACCGGGAGTTCCGGCTGGAGGAGCTCGGCTTCTGGCAGGTGCACCACGGAGCTGCCCAGACGCTCAGTGCGGGAGTCCGCGACCAGCTGTTCGAGGAGCTGTTCGACGCCGACGCCCCGAACCTCGACCTCTACGGCGGGGTGGGGCTGTTGGCGGCCGCTCTGGCACATCGGCCGGGAACCTCGACCCGGGTGGAGACTGTCGAGAGCGACCGCCGTGCCACCGCGAACGCCGAATTCAACCTGCGCGACCTGCCGAAGGCGACGGCGGTCACCGCGCGCGTCGAGCGTTATCTCACGGATCGCCTGAAGAACGCCTCATCGGCCGACCGGGCGGGCTTCAGCCGGGCCTCCGTGGTGCTCGACCCCCCGCGTGCCGGCGCCGGCAAGGCGGTCGTGCAGAGCCTGTTGCAGGTGCGGCCGGCCCAGTTGGTCTATGTGGCCTGCGACCCTGTCGCCTTCTCTCGGGATCTCGCACAGCTCACGGCGGGCGGGTACGAGCTCCGCAGTCTGCGGGCGTTCGACCTGTTCCCGCACACGCACCACGTCGAGGCACTCGCCGTGCTGACGCCAGCGTCATGAGCGGTGGGGCGGGGGCCTTCGGCGCTGGGTTCCCCTACGATTGCAGGAAACACGGGCAGCAGACGATGGCGACGAGGGGTGGGGCACGGTGAGTGATCCAGCGGCGCCCGTTCTGGTCGGAATCGTCGACGATCACGAGTCGGTGCTGCTCGGCATCCGGGCCGCCTGCCTCGACGAGGGCTACGACGTCGTCGGCTCCGGCGCGACGATGGATGCCCTCCTCGGCAGCCTCGCCGGAACCCGGGTAAACGTGGTCGTGATGGACCTGAGCCTCGGCGACGGCTCCAGCGTCACCGACAACGTTTTGCGCGCCCGGGCCGCCGGGGCCGCCGTGCTGGTGCACAGCATCGCCGACCGCACGGGGAGCATCCGCGAGGCGCTCGCCGCCGGTGCGGCGGGCGTGATCCCGAAGACCAGCGCGACGAAGATCGTGATGGCCGCCATTGCTAGCGTCGCGCGGGGCGAGGTTCTGAACAATCTCGAGTGGGCGAGCGCCATCGACGCCGACCGGGAGTTCGCCAAGGCCCAGCTCGGCCCGAGGGAGCAGCACGTGCTGCACCTCTACGCGTCGGGGCTGCCGCTCAAGGCCGTCGCCGCGCAACTCGGCATCGCCCCGTCGACCGCACGGGAGTACCTCGACAGGGTGCGGGCGAAGTACGTCGAGGTCGGGCGTCCGGCCCCGACGAAGGTCGACCTTCTGAGGCGGGCGGTCGAAGACGGGATCCTCGCCATCGACGATGTGAGCAATGTCGGTCGTTAGGGAGGCACCCGCCGCGCCGAAGGCCCCGGTTCTCCTCCGCGGTGCGATCAGCCGTGCGCGGGTCGAGTCCATCCTGGCCCGGGCGGCAGCGGTCTTCGCGCTACTCTTCGCGGTGCAGACGCTTCCCGCCGTCGGAGTGTCGTCGCAGTACCTGAGCCTCCCCTTCGCGATAAGCATCGCCGTCGTGCTCTTCGGCCTTCTTCTTGTCATCCTCGTCACCGCAGCGGTGAACGGGGCGAAGACGAACCCGACCCACATCGCCATGGGCATCTTCACGGTCGTCTACACGATCGCGCTCGCTCTGTGGCCGGCCGGCCTGCTGCGGGGAGCCTCGGAGCTCGCCGACCAGCCCTGGCTCTGGTATCTGATCACGATCGCGATGATCTTCGCCGACATCGTCTTCTCACCGCGCTGGGCCGCCCTCTTCATGGTGGATGTCACTGCGGTCTACGTGTTCATCCGCACCCAGCCGGCAGGCGGATCGGCTCCCGTCGCCCTGGCGTTGCTCGACGGTTTCTACGTCGTGCTGATCGGTGCATTTGCGCTGGCGACGATCACGGCGATCCGCGCTGCAGCCGACCGGGTCGATGCTGCGCAGGGGACCGCGATGGAGCAGTACACCCGCGCCGCCCGCAACCATGCGGCCGAGCTCGAACGGGCGAAGGTGGATGCCCTGGTACACGACACGGTGCTGAGCACCCTCATCGAGGCGGCGCGAGCGGAGACCCCCGCCCAGCGGCGTGCGGCCGTGCAGATGAGCCAGGCCGCCCTGGAGACACTGCAATCCGCGCCCGTCGCGTTCGATGTGGGCGTCGACGTGCCGGTGGCCCAGCTCTCGGAGCGGCTTGCCGACGCGGCGCGACTGCTGAGCCCGCGGATCGGCTTCCAGGTCATGCGCCTCGACGACGCCCACGTGCCGGGTGTGGTGGCCGAAGCGGTCTTCACCGCAGCCCAGCAGGCCCTGATCAACAGCCTCCAGCACGCTGGGGACGACGCCGACAACGTCATCCGCACGGTCGTTCTCGACAGCGACGTCTCGTCGGGCCTGACCGTGCAGATCTCGGACACCGGTCGCGGTTTCGACGGCTCCGTGGTGCCGGCCGCCCGCCTCGGCCTCCGCGTCTCCATCCGGGAGAGGATGCACACCGTGGGGGGACGGGTGCGGGTTCTCTCGGTGCCGGGCGGGGGAACCTCCATCGTGATCGAATGGGAGCCGTCGACGTGATCCTTCCCGCCCGCATCATCGTGCTCTCGCTGGCCGCCCTCTTCTCCGCGTACCACCTGGTGCTCGCCGTGTACTCGATCGGCACGCCGGCGTCACCGTGGCCGGTCGTGGCCGCGATGGTGCTCTACGCCGGCGTCACCGCGCTCAGTCTCTGGCCGACGGGCTCAGCTGTGATGCCGAGGTGGATGGCGGTGCTCTGCCTGGTCGTCGGCATCCTGATCACGGTGCTGGTGCTCTCCCAGCTCGACGGCGAGGTCACCAACGGGTATGCGACATGGTCCGTCGCGGCCGTGGGAACGCTGATGACCATCGTCACCGTTCGTCGCCGTGCCCTGTTCGGCTGGATCGGGATCGTCGTGCTCGGCGTCTCGATCCTGGCCTGGTCGGATCCCCTGCGGCTGACGACCACCGGGTGGATCGGGAGCGCTGTCTGGGTCGGTGTGGCCCACGCACTCACCCACGCGCTGAGCCGGGCATCCCGTGACACGACCCTGTTCGCCCGGGCCGAACTCGACGCTGCCGCCTGGCACGCGACACAGGAGGCCCAGCTGACGGAAGGCCGCCACCGCCTCGACAACATGAACCGCGTGGCGGGCCCCATGCTCCACCACATCGTCGACCTCGACGGCGTGATCAGCGCCGAGGACCGCCGGGAGTGTCTGCACCTGGAGGGGGCGATCCGTGACGAGATCCGGGGTCGGCACCTGCTGAACGAAGATGTGCGAACGGAGGTGCTCGCGGCGAGGCGACGCGGCATCGAGGTGACCCTGCTCGACGACGGGGGGCTCGAAGATCTCTCGGCGCGGGCGAGGGAACGCATCCACTCCCGGCTCGCCAACCAGATCTCCCGTTCACGGGCAGACCGACTCATCGTGCGAACCGGTGTCGATAGCACGACGGCGGCAGTGACGATCGTGGGGCTCCGGGTGGGCGACGACCCGGTTGCGGCAGTGCTCGGCAGCGATGGTGACGGCGACGAGGTGGCGGAGTGGCTCGAGATCCCAAAGGACGGACGAGAGAGGTGATGGAAGGGACGCTGCGACGTCCCGCCATCCAACCATGCGCCCCCCGGCGCCGGACAGGAATACTGGGGGCCGGCGAAACGCCAACCCCCAGCAGATTCCGAACCGCTGTCGTAACCCGAATACAACATCGGCTCGCCCCCAGACACTCGCCTACTTACCCTGAACGGCGAGCGCTGGCGGTGAAACTCGTAAGAGAAACACCAAGCACTTGTAATAGTGCCGCGGTGGCGTCTTCCTGCCTAGTCGGCACTTTGGGGGACAAGCATGGGGGACAACGGATGGACGGCCGGTGAACGACCGGGGGCGGCTCAGCCGTTCCAGCGACCGGGCCCCGGTTCCAGCTGGCTCCGGAGCGCGCGCTGGCTCCGCTGCCAGGCCGTCGTCCCGGCGGGCTCCTCCGTGCGGCGTGCTTCACCCTCCTCGGCGAGAAGCCCGCTCACCACGGCCGACACGGCCGCGATCTCGGCCGGGGTGGCGTTGCCGGTCGTCACGACGACGGGCGGGTTGCCGGCGGATTCCGGGGCGAGCCCCGTGTCGGGAGCCGCGCCACCCGGCTGCGGGTCGCTCACGAGCGAATCCCGTCGCCGAGGTCGGCACCCAGCAGGGCCGCTGCCGCCCTGGCCTGGAACACGGCCGTGTCGAGGTCGTCGCCCGTCACCGTGACGTGGCCGACCTTCCGGCCGGGCCGCGGCTCCTTGCCGTAGTTGTGGATCTTCGCCGACGGCTGGTCGGCGAGGGCGTGCGGGTACGCGTCTTCGAGCGTGCCGGTGACCGGCCCGCCGAGCACGTTCACCATGACGGTGACCGGTGCGCGGGTGCTCGTGTCGCCGAGTGGCAGGTCGAGCACCGCGCGGAGGTGCTGCTCGAACTGGCTGGTGACGCTTCCGTCGATCGACCAGTGCCCACTGTTGTGGGGGCGCATCGCGAGTTCGTTCACCAGGAGCCGGTCATCCGTCGTCTCGAACAGCTCGACGGCGAGCACGCCGGTCACGCCGAGCTCGGTGGAGATGAGGGTGGCGATGGATGCGGCGCTCTCCACCACTCGCGCACTCGCGCCCGGTGCCGGGGCGAACACTTCGCTGCAGACACCGCGGCGCTGCACCGTCTCGACGACAGGCCAGAGGGCGGTCTGCCCCGACGGGCGGCGCGCGACGAGCTGGGCGAGCTCGCGGCGGAAGTCGACGCGTTCCTCGGCGAGGAGCGCGCCCCCGCGGCCGTCTTCGCTCAGCGCGGTGAACCAGTCGGCGGCCTCGGCTGCATCAGCGACGAGGCGGACGCCCTTGCCGTCGTATCCACCGCGCGCCGTCTTGATGACGGCCTCGCCGCCGTGGTCGGCGATGAACTGGGCGAGTTCGTCTTCACTCCGCACCTCTGCCCAGTCGGGCATCGGTACGCCGAGTTCGCCGAGGCGCCTGCGCATCTGGAGTTTGTCCTGCGCGAAGCGCAGCGCATCCGGGCCGGGCTGCACAGAATGGCCCGCTGCGACGAGTTGTCTGAGAATCTGCTCAGGAACGTGCTCGTGGTCGAAAGTGACGACGTCGACGGACTCTGCGAACCGCAGAACGGTCGCAGCATCGCGGTAGTCGCCCACCTCCGTGGCCGCCAACCGGGCCGACGAGCCCTCTGTTTCCGCGAGAACGTCGAGTTCGAGGCCGAGATTCACCGCCGCCGGGATCATCATTCTGGCCAGCTGGCCCCCACCGATCACTCCTACGCGCACAGTCACCAGTCCACTGTACTGAAGCTGTGCACGTGGCGGGAGGTGACACAGAGTACCGGGTTTCCGAGAGGGCATCACCTATAGTTGTTAGCCAGAGACAATCATCGAAAAACAGCGGGCCGTTCGCATTCCTGACAGGGCGCCGCGGGAAAGCACACGGTTTGAACGGGTTGAAAAGACTGGTCGAGCGCGCCTGGAGCGGCTTCCTCACCTACGCCGTCAAGTTCGGCGTCGTCGGTTTCGCCGGCTTCCTCATCGACGTAGGGCTCTTCAACCTGCTGTTCCTCGGGGCGTTCGGCACCGGCCACTTCTTCGCGACCGCGATCGGCGCGAAGCTCATCAGCACCTCTGTCGCCATCGTCTTCAACTGGATCGGCAACCGGTACTGGACCTTCCGCGAGAACCGTCGGAAGAACGTCGGACTGGAGCTTGTCGAGTACGCCCTCGTCTCGATCGGCGGTCTCATCATCGCCGAAGCGTGCATCTGGTTCACTCACCATGTGCTCGGCCAGACGAGTGTGCTCGCCACCAACATCGCGGCGAACGTCGTGGGTCTCGCCCTCGGCACGGCCTTCCGTTTCGTGCTGTACCGCTACTGGGTGTATGGCGAACAACGGAGCGATGGCATGCAGAACCTGGCGGCGCTCGCCGCTGCCGAGCAGGAGAAGACCCTCGTCAACAGCTGAGCCGTCGTAGCTGAGCCGTCGTAGCTCAGCAGTCATAGCTCAGCAGTCGTAGCTCAGTCGCTGCCCCTCAGCCGAGCCCGTGGGCGTCGTCGCCGAGTTCGGTGAGCGCGCGAGCGACCAGGGCGGCGTCGGGCAGGTCGAGTGCGACCAGTGGATGTTCGGACCCTGAGTGGATCGTCACATCCCCCGACCGGAACAGAGCCTGCAGTCCGTGCCGGCGTACCGTGACATCGTGCCCGCGGAGCAGCGAGACCTCCTGCCGTTCGCGTGCCAGGAGCCCATGTACCCTGATCACCCGCCTCGTGGTGACAGTGGTGCGCCCGGTGAGCCAGCGGAGAGTCGGCAGCAGCCAGAAGAGCAGCGCCAGCAGGATCGCCGCCCCAAGCGCTCCGAGGTTCTGCCACTCCTCGGAGAAACGGCCGAGGAAGTAGCCGCACGCCCCCGCGAGGGCGATAAGTGCGAGTGACGGCCAGAACAGAGCCCTGCCGTGCCTGCGGTACCTCGCAACAACCCGTTCGGGCGGAGGCTCTGGGCGCAGCACCGCCGTGAAGTCGGCTGGAGGCTCCGCCTGCCACCGGTCTTCCGGCCATGAGGGCTGCGGGGGTTCCAGCCCTGCCGAGCCTGGCGGTTCCTTCCGGCGCACGGGGGTCAGTACCTCAGGTGGGTCACGTCGCCGGCGGAGACGACGAGGTCGCCGGATCCGTCGTCGCGCTTCACGATGAGGCGTCCGTTGACGTCGAGGGCGGTGGCGAGGCCGGTCTCGAAGACGCTGCCCGGGAGTTCGACCCGCACGGGCTGGCCGAGGGTGCCGCAGCGCGAGGCGACCACTGCGCCGATACCGCTGCCCGCAGCATCCCCGTTCGCGGCGGTGAGGGAACGGTAGAGGCGGATCAGCTCCGCGAGATAGGCCGACATCAAGTCGTCGCCCGTGAAGGCCGTCGTCGAGGCCCCGGCACCGATTCCCGCGGCGAGAGCGATCGAGGTCGCGGTGGGCACGGGCAGTTGCTCCTCCGTGAGAAAGAGGTTGACCCCCGCGCCGACAACCACGCCCGCGGCCCCCGGCAGCAGCTCCGACAGCACACCGCACACCTTCCGACCGTCGATGAGCACGTCGTTCGGCCACTTGACGACCGCGCGCGGGCCATCCACCACCGCGGCTCCCGCGCCGGCGCTCACCCCCGCGCGCGCCAGCAGGAGGTTCACGGCGCGGGCCATGGCGGCGCCGCCGAGGAGCGGAATCCAACCGAGCGATGACGGAGGCAGTGAACCCCCGGAGGCCAGCTCGGGGCGGAGCAGCACCGAGATCGCGAGGGACGTGCCGGGCGGGGCCGTCCACACGCGGCCAAGCCGCCCGCGACCCTCGGTCTGGTTGTCGGTGACGACCACGGAGAGGTCGGGGTAGGCCCTGGCATCCGCACCGCCCGCAGCGGCGACCAGCACCGAATTGGTCGAGCCAGCCTCGGCCAGCCAGTCGAGGCGGGGGACCAGCGCGCGACTGAGGGGAGCATCCATACTTCGACCCTAGGGCGCTCGGGGCAGGGAAACCTCTGGCAACACCGGGAGAATATGGAGGAATTCGTCAACGGCTCGCCCAAAGCGTTGGCCGGTAGAGTGAACTTCTGTGAGTGATGAAACAACTTCAGGGCCCGACATGTACACCACTGCCGGCAAACTGGTCGACCTCAAGAACCGCTACCACGAGGCCGTGACGCAGTCTGGCGAGGCCGCCATTGCCAAACAGCATGCCAAAGGCAAGAAGACGGCGCGCGAGCGGATCGAACAGTTGCTCGACCACGGTTCGTTCGTCGAGCTCGACGAGTTCGTGCGCCACCGTACGCACGCCTTCGGTATGGAGAAGAAACGCCCCTACGGTGACGCCGTCGTCACCGGCACCGGCACGATCCACGGCCGGCAGGTCGCCGTCTACGCACAGGACTTCACCATCTTCGGCGGGTCGCTCGGCGAGGTCGCCGGCGAGAAGATCATCAAGGTGATGGATCTCGCGCTGAAGACCGGTGTGCCGATCATCGGGATGCTCGACTCGGGTGGCGCGCGCATCCAGGAGGGTGTCGTGGCGCTCGGCAAGTACGGCGAGATCTTCCGGCGCAACACCCAGGCATCGGGCGTCATCCCGCAGATCTCGATCATCATGGGCCCGGCCGCGGGCGGCGCCGTGTACTCGCCCGCCCTCACCGACTTCGTGATCATGGTCGACAAGACCAGCCAGATGTTCGTCACCGGCCCCGACGTGATCAAGACCGTCACCGGCGAGGACGTCGGCATGGAGGAGCTCGGCGGCGCCCTGACGCACAACACCATCTCGGGCGTCTCGCACTACCTCGCGAGCGACGAGGACGACGCGCTCGACTACGTGCGCACGCTGCTCGGATTCCTGCCCGACAACAACCTGGCCGAGCTGCCGGTGTACGAGCACCTCGCGGAGCTCGAGATCACGGATGCCGACCACAAGCTGAACACGATCATCCCGGACAGCCCGAACCAGCCGTACGACATGCACACGATCATCGAGCACATCGTCGACAACGCGGACTTCCTCGAGGTTCAGCCGCTGTATGCGCCGAACATCCTGATCGGGTTCGCCCGGGTCGAGGGCCGCTCGGTTGGCATCATCGCGAACCAGCCGAACGCGATGGCGGGCACACTGAACATCGAGGCCGGCGAGAAGGCGGCCCGGTTCGTGCGCTTCTGCGACGCGTTCTCGATCCCGATCGTGACGCTGGTAGACGTTCCCGGATACCTCCCCGGAACCGACCAGGAGTGGACGGGCGTCATCCGCCGCGGCGCGAAGCTGCTCTACGCCTACGCCGAGGCGACCGTGCCGCTGATCACCGTGATCGTGCGGAAGGCGTACGGCGGGGCCTACATCGTGATGGGCTCGAAGCAGCTCGGCGCCGACCTCAACCTCGCCTGGCCCACGGCCGAGATCGCCGTGATGGGCGGGCAGGGTGCGGTGAACATCCTGTACCGCGGTGAGATCAAGCGTGCCGAGGATGCGGGCGAGGATGTCGCGGCGGTGCGAACCAAGCTCGCGAACGAGTACACCTACAACGTGGCATCGCCGTTCCTGGCGGCGGAGCGCGGCGAGCTCGACGGCGTGATCGAGCCTGCGGCCACCCGGGTCGCGATCGTGAAGGGCCTGCGGGCGCTCCGCACGAAGCGGGCGTCGCTGCCGGCGAAGAAGCACGGCAACATCCCGCTGTAACGGTTGCCGCAGGCGACAGGAGTCTCAGCATGACGTTCCAGGCGTACATCGACACGATCCGGGAGAAGACGGGCAAGGGTCCTGACGACTTCGTGGCCGAGGCCCGCGCGAAGGGGCTGCTCGACCCGTTCGCGAAGGCCAATGTCGTGCAGGCGTGGCTGGCCGAGGACTACGGGCTCGGCCCCGGCCACGGCATGGCGATCTACTCGGTGCTGCGGGATTCGCTGGCTCCCCGCCCGAGTGGCGACGAGCGTCTGGAAAAGGTCTTTGCGGGCACCAAGGCGCACTGGCGGCCGGTGTTCGACGCACTGGTCGCCCGGCTCGAAACGAGCGGGGCCCAGACATCCACGGCTGCGACCGACACGTATGTGAGCCTGTTGCGCGGCACGAAGAAGTTCGCTGTCGCCCAGTTCACGGCCCGCCGGTTCGATCTCGGGTTGAAGCTGAAGGGCGAGGAGGCGGGCGGCCGGTTCGAGGCATCCGGCTCGTGGAACTCGATGGTGACCCTGCGGGTGCGGCTCGCCTGCGCCGCAGAGCTCGACGACGAGGTCTTCGCGGCGCTCCGCCGCGCCTACGATGCGGCCTGAGCGCACGGGATCGGCCCGGTGGCGGCCCTGGGGGCGCGGTGGCGGCGGTGGGGCGCTGCCGGCGCGGCTCGGTAGGCTGGGAGCATGAGCAGTGAACAGCCCGTCGTCGGCGTCGTCATGGGGTCGGACTCCGACTTCTCGGTCATGGAAGGCGCCGTCGCCGTGCTGAAGGAGTTCGGCATCGCGCACGAGGTGCAGGTGGTCTCGGCCCACCGCACGCCCGAGAAGATGATCGACTACGGACGCACGGCGCGGGTGCGCGGGCTTCGGGTGATCATCGCCGGAGCCGGGGGCGCGGCGCACCTGCCCGGCATGCTCGCGGCCGTCACGACCCTGCCCGTGATCGGCGTGCCGGTGCCGCTGGCGCGGCTCGACGGAATGGATTCGCTGCTCTCGATCGTGCAGATGCCCGCCGGCATCCCCGTCGCCACAGTGTCGATCGGCGGGGCCACGAACGCGGGCCTCCTCGCGGTGCAGATCCTCGCGGCCGTCCCGTCGAGCGCGTCCGGCGGAGCCGCAACCCTCGTCGAGCGCCTCGACGCCTACCGCGCCACCCTCACGGCCACCGTCGAGCAGAAGAACGCCGCCCTCCAGTCCCGCCTGTAGCCTCGCGCCGGACGCCTCCGCCCTCACTCCGCTACGCCTCAGCTCACGTTTGTCGCTTCCGCGCCTGCGCGCGCACGCGCGGAAGCGACAATCGACAGCGAGAACGACAGCCCCCCGCGGACCCGCTGCCCTCGGCCGGCACCGCGCTCCAGTCCCGCCCCCTCACCCACCCCGCATCGATCGACTCGGGAGTTTCCGTCGCTCCGGGCGCCGGATGGCGACTGCAACTCCCCAGTCGATGACGTGAACGGGGCCGGGCAGAGCCGGGCGAGAGAGAGGAGCCGGTCAGAGGTCGGCGTGCAGCTGCCAGACCTTCTCGGCGGAGTCGCGCCAGCTGTAGGCGCGGGCGCGGTCGAGTCCGACGATGCGGAGGCGCCGGGCGAGGGCGTCGTCGGTCACCACGCGGCTGATCGCCTCGGCAAGGCGGGCAGGGAGGCCCGCCGCGTCATCCCGTGGCACGACGATGCTCGCGTCGTCGGCGACCTCGAGCAGGGCGGGCACGTCGGTGTGGATGACCGGGGTGCCGAAGTGCAGCGCCTCGATGATCGGCAGGCCGAAGCCCTCAGCCATGCTCGGGTACACGAAGACCGTGGCCCGCGAGATGACGAGTGCGAGGTCTTCGTCGCTCACGAAGCCGAGGATGTGCAACCGGTTCGCGGCCAGCCCCGCCGAGGCGGCGACGGCTTCGACATCCAGGTCGCCCCAGCCCTTCGGGCCCGCAATCACGAGCGGCAGATCCGGAGCGTCGTCCCTGGCGAGGGCCGCGATGAGGGAGGCGAGGCCCTTCCGCGGCTCGAGGGTGCCAACTGCCAGCACGTAGGAGTCGGGCAGTCCGAGGGCTGCCGCATGGGCATCCGCGTCGGCCGGCACGCGCAGGGAAGAACTCACGGCACCGCCGATGACCCGCACGCGCTCGCCGAAGTTCACGTAGCGGGCGAGTTCCTGGGCGACGGCGTGGGTGGGCACGACGACCGCGTCGGCGTACTTGCGCGCGCGCTTCGCCATCGCCTTGTGCCAGGCCACGCCATGGGAGGTGAGGGTCTGCGGATGCGTCCACGGAACCACATCGTGGATCGTGACGGCGATCTGGTCGCCGGGCTGGTGCAGTTGATCGTGTTTGGTGAGCGGGGCGAGCAGGGAGGTCGCGTGCACCATGCCGCGACTCTGGCCGGTGAGCATGCCGTGCTGCCAGGCCGCGGAGAGCTCGCGACGGCCGAGCGAGGTGCGCGTGACACCCGTGAGACCGGGCAAACGGGTCTTCAGCTCGTCGACCGAGGCGGGTGGATGCGCGGCTACGATGGCCTCGACGAAGCAGTCCCTCGGTGCCGTCGTGATGAGTTCCCGGGTGAGCTCTTCGGTGTAGCGGCCGATGCCACCGGGAACGGGGCTCAGGATCTGGTCGACGACGACCCGAAGCGTTGCCATGTGTCTCCAAAAGTTCCCGAAACCGCTGCAGCGTGCAGCGCCTCACCCCAACTCCGCATGGGTTCGATCCCCGCTCGGGACCACGCGTCGTGCCCGAGTACGGAATACGCGGGCCGCGGGGCGGGGCGAACAAACTGCGAACTGTCTGTCGGCTGAACCTTATCAGGGTCGATTCCGAGTTCCCCGAACAGAGCCTGTGTGAAAGCGAACCACGATGTCTCGCCGGAGTTCGTGGCGTGGTATATGCCCGGTTCGGCATGGGAACGCACCCCGGACTGCGCAGCGTCTGCGAGGCGAAGCAGGTGGGCTGCGACATCCACCGTCCAGGTCGGCTGGCCGAACTGGTCTGTCACCACGCTCACCGTGTCGCGCCCGGCGATCAGCTTCAGCATTGTCTTCGGGAAGTTCGAGCCGCTGCTGCCGTAGAGCCACGCCGTGCGCACCACGTAGCCGCCCGACGGATGCTCGTGGAGCACCCTCCGCTCGCCTTCGGCCTTGGTGCGACCGTACGCCGAGAGCGGGCTGTAGGGAGCGTCTTCCGGGTAGGGCGAGGTGGCCGACCCGTCGAATACGTAGTCGGTCGACACGTGGATGATCGTGGCTCCGCTCGCGCGGGCTGCAGCGGCGGCGTTGCCGGCGCCGATCGCGTTGACGTCGAACGCCTCGTGCTCGAACTCCTCCGCGTCGTCTACCCTGGTGTACGCGGCCAGGTTGAACACCACATCGTGGCCGGCCACCGCGCGGAGCACGGCGACGGCGTCGGTCACATCGAGATCGGCGCGACCGAGCGCTGTCACGTCGGCCCCGCGAGCGGCGAGCGCGGCCTGCAGGTCGAGGCCGAGCATCCCGCTCGCCCCGGTGATGAGGTAGCGCGGCCCAGCGGGGGCCGGCGCGGCTGCCGGTGCGGTTGCCGACGCGGCTGCGGTTGCGGTTGCCGACGCGGCTGCTGCTGCCGCTGCGGTTGCGGCTTCCGGCGCGGTCCCGCTCATCGAGCGAGTGCGGCGCGGGCCTTCAGCGGTTCCCACCAGGCGCGGTTGTTGCGGTACCAGGCGACGACGTCACCGAGGCCCTGCTCGAACGGGATGAGCGGCTCGTAGCCGAGCTCCCGGGAGATCTTCGAGCAGTCCACCGAGTAGCGGAGGTCGTGGCCCTTGCGGTCTTCGACATGGTCGACGTACGACCAGTCGGTGCCGGTCGCCTCGAGCAGCAGGTTCGTCAGCTCGACGTTCGAGAGCTCCGTTCCGCCGCCGATGTTGTAGATCTCGCCCGGGCGGCCGCCCACCAGCACCATCGCGATGGCGCGGGTGTGGTCGTCGACGTGCAGCCAGTCGCGGATGTTCTCACCGGTGCCGTAGAGCGGAACGTGCTTGCCGTCGATGAGGTTCGTGACGAAGAGCGGGATGACCTTCTCGGGAAAGTGGAAGGGCCCGTAGTTGTTCGAGCACCGCGTGATCGACACGTTCATGCCGTGTGTGCGGTAGTAGGACCGTACGAGCAGGTCACTGCCGGCCTTCGAGGCCGAGTACGGGGAGTTCGGTTCGAGGATGTTCGTCTCGGGCCAGGAGCCCTCGGGGATGGTGCCGTAGACCTCGTCGGTCGAGACGTGCACGAAGCGCGCCAGGCCGCTGCGGAGCCCGGCATCCAGCAGCTGCTGCGTGCCGAGCACGTTGGTCTCCACGAAGATCGAGGCGTTGTCGACGGAGCGGTCGACGTGCGACTCTGCGGCGAAGTGCACGACGGCGTCGATGCCGGGGAACAGCCGGTCGAGGAGGTCTGCGTCGCGGATATCGCCCTGCACGAACGAATAGCGCGGGGAGTCGCTCACCGACGCCAGGTTCTCGAGGTTTCCCGAGTACGTCAGGGCGTCGAGAACGACGACCTCCGCACCCTCCAACCCCGGATAGCTGTCTTTGAGGACGCGTCGAACGAAGTTCGAGCCGATGAATCCAGCACCGCCGGTTACGAGTATCTTCACGTCGGCATTCTATGGCAGCGGCTCGCCGTTAGAATTCCAAGGTGCAGATTCGAGAGCTCAGCATCCCCGATTCCTACGAGATAACCCCCGTGCAACACGCCGACGACCGTGGGCTGTTCTTCGAGTGGTACCGCTTCGATCGACTGGAGGAGACGATCGGTCACCCGCTCACCCTCCGGCAGGCGAATGTGTCCGTCTCGCGCAAGGGCGTGGTGCGCGGCATCCACTTCGCCGACGTGCCGCTCGGCCAGGCCAAGTTCGTCACGGCGACGCACGGCGCAGTGCTCGACTACGTGATCGACTTGCGCGTGGGTTCGCCGACGTTCGGACGCTGGGATGCGGTGCTGCTCGATTCCGAGCATCACCGTTCGGTCTATATCGCCGAGGGGCTGGGGCACGCCTTCGTGGCGCTGACGGATGACGCCACAGTGAGCTACCTGGTGACCGACACGTTCAACGCCCTGAAGGAGCACGCGATCAACCCCCTCGACCCCGACCTCGCCCTGGCATTCCCGCCCGAGGCCGGGGAGCCGGTGCTCTCGCCGAAGGATCTCCAGGCGCCGTCGCTGGCCGAGGCGCTGGCGAGCGGCCTCCTGACCAGCTACGACGATGCGAGGGCGCACTACGCGTCGCTCGGCAGGGCGGACGCCTGATGCGCGGCATCATCCTGGCGGGCGGTTCGGGTACCCGGCTCTGGCCGATCACCCGCGGCATCAGCAAGCAGCTCATGCCGATCTACGACAAACCGATGATCTACTACCCCCTCTCGACACTGATGCTCGCCGGCATCCGGGAGATCCTGATCATCACGACGCCGGAGTACTCCGACCAGTTCCGGTCGCTGCTCGGCGACGGCTCCGAACTCGGAATCCGCCTCGAATACGCGGTGCAGGAATCCCCCGACGGCCTCGCGCAGGCATTCCTCATAGGCGAGGAGTTCATCGGGGACGAGAGCGTGGCGCTCGTGCTCGGCGACAACATCTTCCACGGACAGGGGTTCGGCGAGTCGATGCGCGAGCACACCGACGTCGACGGTGCCCTCGTCTTCGCGGCGCACGTGTCGAACCCCCGGGCGTACGGCGTGGTCGAGTTCGACGACGACAACGTCGCGGTGTCGATCGAGGAGAAGCCCGAGCATCCGAAGTCCAACTTCGCTGTGCCCGGGCTCTACTTCTACGACAACACCATCGTGGAGGTCGCGCGTTCCATCCGCCCGAGCGCCCGCGGCGAGCTCGAGATCACGGCGGTCAACGCCCACTACCTCGACGCGGGAACCCTCCGCGTGCAGGTGCTCGACCGCAGCACGGCGTGGCTCGACACGGGCACATTCGAGTCGATGTTGCAGGCCACGGAGTTCGTGCGGGTCGTCGAAGACCGGCAGGGTTACAAGATCGGCTGCATCGAGGAGGTCGCCTGGAATGCCGGCTGGATCACCGACAGTGACCTGGCACGCCTGGCGCAGCCGCTCATGAAGAGCGGCTACGGCGTCTACCTGCAGAACCTGCTGACGCAGTAGCGCCGTCCGGCCGGCATCAGGGCACCGGCCGGGCACCCGGCCCGGCTGGCGCCTCGCGCGCTCAGGGCAGGGTCACCGGCGGCTGCCGGCGGGAGCCTTCCTTCAGGCGGATCTTGAGCAGGATCCAGAGCGCCTCGACGCCGTCCCACGCGGTGATCTTCTTGCCCTCGGCGCGCGTGCGGGCCTTGTAGGAGATCGGCACCTCGTAGGGGCGATAGCCGCGGGCCAGGAGCTTGCCGGTGATCTCCGCCTCCATGCCGAAACCGTTCGACGTGATCTTCAACGACCGGTAGAGCTCGGTCGGCATGAGCTTGTAGCAGGTCTCCACATCGCTGACGTACGCGTTGAAGATGACGTTCGTGAACAGGTTCACGCCGCGGTTGCCGATGACGTACCAGTAGGAGTAAGAGGTGTGGCTGCCGAAGGTGCGGGTGCCGTAGACGATCCTCGCCTCGCCGTCGAGGATCGGCTGGAGGAGCCCGGGGATCTCGGAGGGCCTGTACTCCTCGTCGGCGTCGCAGATAATCAGGTGGTCACCGGTCGCGAGCGAAGCGGCCTTGCGGATCGCCGCGCCCTTGCCCTGGTTCCGCGGCTGGTGGAAGACCGTCACGCGCTGATCGTCGATGGCGTCGAGGATCGAGGCGGTCAGGTCGACGCTGCCATCGTTCACGATGACGAATTCGACCTCGACGTCGGCCTGCCATTCGATGGCGAGCACCTTGTCGAGCACCTTCTGGAGGGTCGCCTGCTCGTTGTAGACAGGCATGAGCACAGAGAGTTTCACTTGGTGTTCCCGTGGGTTCTGAACCAGTCGATGGTTCGGGTGAGGCCCTCCACGACATCGACCCGCGGGTTCCAGGACAGGAGTTCCTGGGCCTTGGTGATGTCGGGTTGCCGACGCTCCGGGTCGTCGACAGGGCGTGGGTGGAATTCGATGGTGGAGGAACTGCCGGTGAGCTGGATGACCAGCTGGGCGATCTCGAGCAGGCTCTGTTCGTGCGGGTTGCCGATGTTGATCGGCCCCGTCTCGTGGCTCGCGGCCAGGGCCAGGATGCCGTCGACCTGATCGTCGATGAAGCAGAGCGACCGGGTCTGGAGGCCGTCGCCGTGAAGCGGAATGGGGGCGCCGGAGAGAGCGGCCTTCACGAAGGCGGGAACCGCGCGGCCGTCGTCGGGGTCCATCCGCGGACCGTAGGTGTTGAACAGCCGCACCACGCCGATGTCGACACCGTGCGTGCGGTGGAAGGCGAAGGAGATCGCCTCGGCGTAGCGCTTCGCCTCGTCGTAGACGCTCCGGGGCCCTGTCGAGGAGACATTGCCCCAGTACTCCTCGGTCTGCGGGTGAACCGACGGGTCGCCGTACACCTCGGAGGTGGAGGAGAGGATGAAGCGGGCTCCGTCGCGCTCCGCGATGCGGAGCAGCGCCTCGGTGACGATCGACCCGGCATGCATGGTCTCGATCGGATGCGCGAGGTACCGGGGCGGCGACGCGGGAGAGGCGAAGTGCAGCACGAGGTCGAACGTCGCGTCGATGGATCCGGCGTCTTCGGCCTTCATATGGAGGAAGGTCAGACGGGGGTGCTCTGCGAGGTGCGCGAGGTTGCTGTCGAAACCGGTGATCAGGTTGTCGACGACAGTGACTTCCCAGCCCTCGCTGAGCAACCTGTCGGTCAGGTGGGAGCCGACGAATCCGGCACCGCCCGCTATCAGGGCTTTGGAAGGCATGGGGAATGGCCCTTTCTCGAAGACGAATGACGGTAACGTGTCTACGGTTCCGCCAACCACCTAGAGGACTCTACCGTGCCGCCTGCCCCCTCGCGCGCTGCGCTCACACGTACGGCGATCGTCGGCCTGGCCGCGGTGATGTCCGGAATCGGCAGCTATGTGCTGCTGGTGCTGCTGCGCGACGCGAGCGACGCCGAGTACGCGAACTTCGCTGTCTTCTGGTCGATGACCGTCACGATCGGCCTGGGATTCTTCTATCCGGTGGAGCAGGAGACCTCCCGTTCGATCGCTGGCGCGACGCACGGCACGCGCGGCGGGATGGTGCGGCTGGTCTTCCTGGTGGGCGGCGGAGTCGCCGTGTTCACCTCGCTTGCCGCTCTCGCACTCTTCAGCCCGGCGGGCCTGTCGTACATCGGCAGCCCGTGGCTCGTGCTGGCCCTGATCGCGTCGTTCCTCGCCTACGCCGTGCAGTTCCCCGCACGTGGCCTCCTCTCCGGCAGCCACCTCACGACGCGGTACTCGGCGATCATCGCCGTCGAGGGTGTGCTTCGGGTCGGCCTCCCCGTTCTCATCGTCGCGCTCGGGATGGCCGGGGCGGTCTCCTTCGCGTTCGTCGTGCCGATCGCCACCCTCGTCTCCGTGCTGCCCGCCTTCATCAGGCGCCGCCACTCGTGGAAGGGGCTCGACCGGCTTCCCGTCGGCCAGTTCCTCGGCCGGCTGGCGCGGCTGATCGGCGCGGCCCTGTCGATCCAGCTGATCCTCAACAGCGGCCCACTGATCGCGAAGCTGGTCGGCGGCACCGACGCGATCGCCCTGACAGGCGAGATCCTCGTCTGCCTGTCGATCGCGCGCATCCCGGTCTTCGCCTACCAGGTGCTTCAGATCCTCTACCTGCCGCGGGTCGCCAGCGCCTGGCGGAACGGCGACACCCGGCAGGCCAGCCGCACGGTGCTGGTCGCGGTCGGTGCAGCGGTGGCGGCGGCGATCGTGCTGGTGCTCGGGATGCTGCTGCTCGGCCCGTTCATCCTGAACCTGTTCTTCGCGGGCAAGGTGCTCTCCTCGTTCGGCATCATCCTCGTCTCGGGAGGTGTGGGCATCTTCCTGATCGCCCTCGTCGTGTCTGACGGGTCGCTCGCGCTCGGTCGGCACACGCTCGTCATCCGCTCCTGGGTGATCGGTGCGGTCGCGGCCGTCGTGCCGGTGCTCCTCCTCAGCGATCCGCTCCTCCGCGTGACGAGCCCGCTGATCGTGGGATCGTTCGTGGCCGCGGTGCAGCTCGGGATCGGCCTGGCCCGCACGGTGCGCTCGAGCAGGGCCGACGGCCCACCGGCCGTACCGGCTGCAGCAGACGACCCGGTCGAACGGGTCGCCTGAGGCTCAGCCCCTCTGGATGCTCCCCAGGATGTCGAGCATCGTCGCGTGGATGCCTGCGGGAAGCGGGGTGAGCTCCCGCTCGTCGAGGTCGGCCCAGACCACCGAGCGGAGCCGCAGGTCGAGGGCCTGCATCGAGATGGTGGGGGAGCTGCCCAGCATGATGTGGGGCTTTCGCCGGGTGAGCGACTGGAAGTGACCGATCAGGGCGCCGACGGTCACGGCCTCACCGCTGGCGAGGATCTTGGTGATGTTCAGGGAGGGCGCGGGCGTGGATGCTGGTGCGCCGGGGCCCGATCCGGAGCCTGCGCCGAGTGCGACGAGCCGTTCGAGGGCGTCGAGGATGAGCTCGGCGCAGTCGTCGACGTAGATGTAGTCGCGCACGGTGTCGAGGGGAACGAAGATCGACGCGGGAGTGGGCGAGAACTGCGCCTTGGCGAGAACGGAGATCAGCCCCTGCATCTTGCTGAGCTTCTGGCCGGGCCCGTAGAGGTTGGCTATCCGGCCCTTCAGCACGGCCGTGCCGCTGCGCTCGTGGAAGGCGTCGAGGGCCCGCTCCATGGCCAGCTTCGTCTCGCCGTAGGGCGACAACGGCACCGGCAGCGTCTGTTCGGTGTAGGGCGGGGTTGCCGAGCCGCCGTAGAGACCGCCGGCCGACGATGCGAGGAACACCGACCCGCGGGACGCGACACCGTGCTCGGCGGCTGCCGAGGCGACCAGGTCGAGCACTGCTTCGAACTGGGCCAGCTCCGCCACGAACTGCTCCCGGGAGGTTCCGATGACGCCGGCGCCGGCCGCCCAGATGAGGCACCAGCCGTCGGTGCCGCCCCGGTCGTCGGCCAGAGCGCCGAACCACGAATCCAGCAACGCGGCGCTGGTCTCGCTCACGCCCTGCCGATCCGACCAGTCGAGCGACGGCGACGGTACGATCCGCCAGTCGGCCCGCGCCCCGGCAGCGGTGGTGAGGGCTCGGCCGAGCAGGCCTCCCGAGCCGACGATCCAGGTGGTGAGGGTCATTCCGGGAGACGCACGTGGCCCAGCGACTCCGTGGCTACCGCCCGGTGGGCCCGGCCCAGCGGGCCGAGCGCGGGATCCGTCGTGATGAGGTACGGCGGCTTTCCCATGGCCATGTTCACGTTGATGCCGATGTACTCCGCGATCACCCCGAGGGAGAACAGGATCGCTCCCGTGCCGAGCAGCACCACGACGATCGTCGAGGCCCAGCCATCGGGAACGGTGGAGGTCGTCAGCCTGGCGAGCAGGATGTAGACGGCCACGAAGATGCCGACGACCGCGAACAGCACCCCGAGGAAGCTCACGATGCGCAGGCCACGGGTGCCGCTGGTGAGCACCATGCGCCAGAAGTGGCCGAAGAGCCGGCGTGCGGAATAGCCGGAGGGGCGGTCGCCCTCGGCCCGCAGGGTGACCGGGGCTGTGCTGACCTTGCCGGCGATCCAGCTCATGGCGATGTCGAGGTAGACGCCCGAGCCCGAGTACGCCGCAACGCTCCGCGCGACACTGCCGAGGATGAGGCGGAAGCTCTGGAAGCTGCTGGCGTTGCCGCCCCCGGCGAGCCGGCTGAGCACGATCTTCGCCCCCACGGAGGCGGTGTTCCGAAGCCAGCCGTGCGGCGGCGGGTTGACCGGTTTGGCGTAGACGACCGAGGCCTGCTCGGTGAGAGCGGTGTCGAGCAGCACGGGGATGTCGGCGGGGTCGTGCTGCCCGTCTTCGTCGAGGGTCACGATCCACTCGCTGCCGGCCGAGGCCATGCCAGCGAGTGTTGCGGCGTGCTGGCCGGAGTTCTTGCTGAGCCAGACGGCACGGACGAACGGATGCTCGACGGTGAGATCGCGGATGACGGCGGCCGAGTCATCCGGACCGTTGTCGAAGACGAGGAGGGTCTCCTTCACGACCCAGGGGTAGCCGGCCGGGGAGACCTGCACGCTCGTGAGCGGGGCGATCTCGGCCATCAGCGCGGCAAGGGTGCGCTCCCCCTGGTAGACGGGGACGACGATCGAGATCTCGTGTGGCTTCTGGTCGCCGGATTCCGTCTCGTGTCTCACGGTGGATGACTTTATCACCGTTGCGCTCTCAGTCGCCGAGCAACGCCCCGACCGCCTGTTCCTCGATGCGGAGGTCGGAGAGACGCACGACGGGAGGCGCTGCAGCCGACCCGGCGGCGACCGTCACCTCGACGGGCTGGTCTCCCGGCTGCACCGTGAGGGACTGGGTGACGTCGACGGCGCCGTCCGGCCCCGCGACGACCGACTGCGAGCTTCCGTCGGGGAAGGAGACGACAGCGGTCGCGCCGGGCGCTGTGGGAAGGGTCAGCGTGAACGAGACGGTCACCGCACGGGCATCCGGCCGATCGTTCAGCAACGTGAAGCGCGGGGAGACCGTGTCGGCCTCGCCCGCGGTCAGGTCGGAGGTCGACGTGGGGCGGAAGCCCGGCAGCAGGCTGAGGTCGACGGGGTCGGTCACTCGGGCCTCGATCTCGGCCAGCTGGTCGGGCGTGTACTCGGCGGCCAGCGCCCGCCGCTCGGAGCGCAGGTCGAAGAACTGCCAGTGGCCGTCGGAACTGGTCGACTCGGGGGCTCCCAGGGTCGCCGACAGCTCGGCCGACAGCGCCGCGCCCTTGTCGTCGAAAGCCCAGGTGTCGATCAGGATGCCCGACATGCCGGAGGCGGCGGCGAGCTTCACCAGCTGGGGCCCGGGCTGCTCGGAGACGGCGTACGGCCAGTCCGACTGCGGCCGGCCCTTGATGCCGCCGGCGCTCCAGTTCAGCGTCGTCGTGTGCAGGAACGGGATGATCTCGTCGCTGGTGACCAGCCCGTTGCTCGCGAGGTTCTCGGGGAACGGGATGTACGGCAGCTGGAACACGTCCGAGCCGGCCGGCAGCTCCTGCTGGAGTGCGGAGAAGAAGGTCTCGTCCGCGGTGTAGCTCGCGGTGATGCCGGGGTAGTCGGAGGCCACGGCGGGGGTCTGGTCGTAGTAGCCGACGCCGAGCACGCCGACGGAGACGACCCCGACGGTGACGAAGGCGACGACCTTCGGGAACTTCAGCCGCCGGAACGCCCACGTGAGTAGGAGCTGGAGCGCCAACCCGAAGGCCACGAGGCAGAGGGCGGCGATGACGATCGACATCCGGTTCCAGCCGCGGAGCGCGGTGGTGAAGAACGAGATGAGCGTCGACAGGCCGCCGATGGTGGAGAAGAGGAAGGCGACCAGGGTGAGCAGCGAGACGTAGCGGATGGTCTCGACGTGGCCGGCTGCGATCGTGGCAGGCCCGGTGGGCTCGCCGGCCGTGCGGCGGCGGTGCGCGATGACCATGTAGGCCACCACGAGCAGCGAGATGACGAGGCCGAGAGCCCCGATGAGCCCCAGTGCGGGCTGCTCGGAGGGCAGCGGGAACGTGCGGTCGTAGAACGCCCGCAGGTCGCTGAGGGCGGTGATGCGATTGCCGGCCCAGGGCAGCAGCAGCTGCGAGAGTTTGAGGGCGTAGACCTCGGAGTCGTCGGCGTTTCGGAAGAAGCCGCCGGGGTTCGGACCGTTGACCCAGCCGAAGATTACATCGGGGGCCATGTTGATGAGCATCACGACGACGGTTACGACACCGATGCCGGCTGCGCCCATGAACCTTCGCCAGCTGTGGTCCCGCACGAGCACGAAGGCGGCGGTGAAGACCAGCAGGATGATGAAGAAGACGCCGTAATAGGTCGACGAGGTCGCCAGCAGTGCGACGGCCACCACCGCGAAGGCCCCCCGGCCGGTGAGGAAGCCGAGAAGGCGGTACCGGGAGGGGCGGGATGTCCAGAGCGATTCGCCGCGCAGCAGGAAGATGAGCAGTCCGAGCCCGAGCGGCACGCAGTAGTACGACGCCAGGAACAGGTGCGATTCGCCGCGGATGAAGTGGTACGGCGCGAGGGCGTACAGCACCGACAGCGCCACGGCGAGCGGTGGCCACATGCGGCAGACGCGGAAGAACCAGTACGCCGCGAGGGCGGCGAGGATGAAGCCGAGGAAGTAGTACATGTTCAGAACGACGGGCCAGTGGCCGGAGAACAGGCCGAGAACCTTCGCGGCGATCATGTGCAGGTTGTCGGCCACCGGGAAGTCGTTGTAGTTCTGGCCCCACGGAGCCCCGAGATTCGGGTTGTGCTCGTACCAGCCCTGCTCGAGCGTGGTCTTGAAGTGGTCGGCGGTGGCCAGGGCGTCACCGGTGTACAGCCACGGCACACCGAGTTTCGCGCGGCTGAGGTCGAGCGCGAAGTAGGTGAAGAACGCGGTGACGCCGGCGGTCAGCAGGTACCACGGCACAGCCGACTTCGAGAGCCAGGCCCACGCGGTGTCTCGTCTACTCATCGATCGTGTTCATCCTTCGGCGAAGCCACAGGTAGGCGAAGCGTCGGATGCGCGCCATCAGCCAGGCGCGGGCGTTGCCCACCGTGACGTCGAACGCGGAGATGACCGACGGATGCTCCGCCCGGAGCCAGCGGTGGAATCCCGCCGCCTGCGCCGACTGTTCATGCACCAGCCGCACGCTCCACTGCGAGTCACTGATGCGGAACGCCGCCAGCGGCTCCACCACGGCGCGGAAGTCGCCCTCGAGCAGCACCCGGGCATACGTGGTCTCGTCGATCAGGTAGGGGAACTGCGAATCCCAGAGGCCGACCTTCACGAGTGTCTCGCGGCGCACCAGCACGCAGGCCGGCTCGCCGAAGATGTTGCTGCCCACCACCACGGTGCGACGCACGGCCTCCGCCCCGCGAACGGTTCCGGTGATGCCCGCGAGGCCGCGGCGCGGAACCACGACGACGCCCCGGGCATCCACGATGTCCCTCGTCGACGCGACGAGGGTGACCTCCGGGTGCTCCTCGATGGCGGCGACCTGCACCTCGAGCGAGCGCGGGTACAGGATGTCGTCACCGCAGACGAGCTTCAGGTACTCCCCGCTCGCCGCCTCGGTGACGCGGTTCCAGTTGCGGAGGGCCCCGCCTCCTGCCTCGGTGTCGAGCACCGTGATGCGCGAGTCGGAGCTGTACTTCTCGATGATGGCCTTGGTGCCGTCTGTCGACGAGTGATCGGCGATGATCAGCTCGAAGTCGGTGAACGACTGGGCGAGGATCGATTCGATCGTCGCCGCGATGTAGTCCTCGTTGTTGTAGGCCGGCACGACCACAGATACTTTTGGTGACATTGGCTTCCACTATACGAGAGATCGTCGAGTCAGCCTGTGAACTCCAAGCGGCGCGGTGAGTCGGCCGGGCCGAACCCCCCGAGTGGGGCTAGCCTCGACGGTGACCTGCAGGGCCGGGGGCGATTCACGCTGCCCGGCGTGAGACGAGGGGACCGATCGGTATCGCTAACGGTGAACGTCGTTCGACGTGGTGGATCTGGGTCGTCGTGGCAATCGTGGTTCTGGCGGCGCTCGGCGGAACGGCCTGGCTGCTTCTGGCCCGGGGCGGAACGGATGTTGCGAGCCCGACCTCCTCGGCCACCCCGACAGTGACGCCCACTCCCACGAGCACTCCCACCCGCACCGCGCTGCCGACATCGACGCCGACACCGACGAGCACGCCCACCGTGACGCCGAGCCCCACCCCGACCCCCACACCCTCGGTCACGACGCCTCCCGCACCGCCGGCGCCGCCCGCGGCCACCCCGTTCATCTCCTTCGCCGCCTGGGACGTGCAGCAGAACGGGATCTCCGTGAGCGCCACCGTGCCGGGCCTCGTCGAAACAGGCGGAACGTGCACCATCACCGCCACGTTCCAGTCGCAGAGCGTCTCGCAGAGTTTCCCCGCCAGCCCCTCCGCCGATTCGACCGAGTGCGGGTCGAACATCCTGACGTCCCCGGAGTTCAGCACCGGCGCCTGGACCGTCGTCGTCGTGTACTCGTCGGCGGAATCGAGCGGCACCTCACCCGGCCAGGAGGTCGACGTTCCGTGAGTGACTCCCCGAGCATCCACCACCGAAGCCGCCTCAGGCGGGCTATCGGCACCCTCGTCACGGTGGTCGTGCTCGCCGCGGGCCTGACAGCTGTGGGGCAGACCCTGCAGCCGGAGTCGGCCGCGGCGCTCAGCGGGTCGTCGTTCGACCCCGGCAACATCATCAGCGACGCGACCTTCTTCGACTCGACCACGATGAGCGAGAGTGCGGTGCAGGGCTTCCTCACTGACCACGGATCGAGCTGCATCACGTCGGGCGGCTCGACCTGCCTGAAGGACTTCTCGAGCGCCACGAACTCGCGGGCCGCCTCTGCCTACTGCTCGGCCTACACCGGGCGGAGCTCCGAGACGGCCGCACAGATCATCGTGCGCGTGGGAGTGGCGTGCAGCATCAACCCGCAGGTGATCCTCGTCATGCTCCAGAAGGAGCAGGGGCTCGTCGACGCCCGGTCGACGACGGCCGGCCAGTACCGGTCGGCGCTCGGTTACGGCTGCCCCGACACGGCAGCCTGCGACGCCACCTACTACGGCTTCTTCAACCAGGTCTACTCGGCGGCCAGCCAGTTCCAGCGCTACGCGAAGAACAGCACCTCGTGGAGCTACCAGCCGGGCCGCACCAACAACATCCTCTACAACCCGAACGCCTCGTGCGGATCGGCGCCGGTGTTCATCCAGAACCAGGCGACGGCGAACCTCTACATCTACACGCCGTACCAGCCGAATGCCGCTGCCCTGGCGAATCTCGGCGGCACGGGCGACGCCTGTTCGGCCTACGGCAATCGCAACTTCTGGGTCTACTTCACCACGTGGTTCGGCGACCCGACGGGCGGCGGCCTCCGCTCGCCGTCGTTCGAGGGCGGCTCGGCCGGCTGGGGCCCCGGCAACGGCGCGGTGAACCAGGTCGCCTACAAGGATCCCGCCATCGCCCAGAACGGATCCTGGTTCTTCGCTTCGAACACGACCGTGCCGGGCCGCTCAATCGCCCAGAACGTGCAGCGCACGGTCGAGGTGGGTGGCCAGGCCACCGCCACCATCTGGCTGCGGTCGGCGACAAGTGAGGCGGCCACGGGCAGGGTGGCGCTCTGGGGGATCGGGGGAACGACAGAGGGCGGCTCCACGTCGTACTCCGTCGGGAACACCTGGCAACAGGTGACGGTGAAGCTCCCCGTTCGCCAGTCCGCCCACCAGACGGTGCGGCTCGAGGTCTACATGGACTCCACCTCGACGACCCTCTTCATGGACAACGCGACCCTGGTCTTCGGCCAGGCCCCTCCGCTGAAGGAGTTGCTCTCCGCACCCGGTTTCGAGAATTCCCTCGGCGGCTGGGTGAAGGGCAACGGCGAGATGAACCAGGCGATCTACAACGATCCGTCCGCCAGCCACTCCGGATCGTGGTTCGGGGCCGTGAACACAGGCACGCCGGGCCGCTCCATCGCCCAGCAGGTTCCCGTCGCCACCTCCGCAGGCGGGCGCTACACGTTCTCGATCTGGGTGCGCGCGGCCCTTCCCGGGTCGACGTACTCCGGACGCCTCGCGCTCTGGGGCCTCGGCGGATCGGCTCCCGTCGTCTCGACCCGGGACTTCATGGCGACCTCGAAGTGGACCAGGGTGTCGGTGACCACCGACATCCCCCCGAGCTCGGTCACCACGCTGAAGCCCGAGGTCTACCTGCAGCAGACCTCCAACACGCTCTACCTCGACGACGGATCGCTCAGCCGCAACATCCTGACCGCCGGATCGTTCGAGGACGGCTCGTTCAGCGGCTGGGGCGTGGGCAACGGCTCGATCAACACCGCGGTCTACAGCTCGGCGGCCTCGGGTGTCTCCGCGCAGAACGGCTCGTACTTCCTCGCTACCAACACCGGCACGGCCGGCAGCTCGCTGAAACAGGATGTCGCGCGGAACACCATCGTCGGTGACTCCTACACGGCCCAGGTCTGGGTGCGCCCGGCCGATCCCACGAAGACCTTCAGCGGCACCCTGGCGCTCTGGGGGCTCGGCGGCACCACGGAGGTCCAGGCATCCCCGTTCACGGCCAGCGGCTCGGGCTGGACGCACGTCTACGTCACGCTGCCGCTCGCGGCGGAGCACCAGAGCCTCCGCTTCGAGCTCTACGAGAACACGACGGGCGGAACGCTGTGGGTCGACGGAGCACTACTGTACTGACGATGACGATTCCCCTTCCCGCCCTGCCCGCCGGCCCTGTCTCCGGCCGACCCCTCCTCCGTCGCCCCGCGGCAGCGGTGGCGGTCGTGGGCGGCGTGGGCCTCCACATCTGGCTGCAATGGTCGTACCTCTTCGCGCAGGCCGACTTCGCCTGGAGCTCCTTCCGCAACTACTTCCCCGGCGACCAGCTCTCGTACATGTCGATGGTCACCAATGCCGCCGACGGCCGGCTCGCCGGCGTGGAGCCGTTCACCAACTCGGGCACCAACACCTATCCGCACCTCTATTACAACGTCATCGGCACCCTCGCGCGCCTGGTGGGGCTGAACCCGCTGCAGGCCTGGTCGGTCGGCGGTTTCCTGGTGCAGGCGATCCTGATTGCGGCGATCGGTACAGCGATCTATCTGGTCAGTCGGCGCTGGTGGCTTCCGCTGATCGCGCCGGTGCCGTTCGTGCTCGGCACCTTCGCGAATGCGATCTCGGCCGGCGGCTGGTACACGAACATGGCCTCCCACGCGGTGCTCTGGGGGCCCTTCGGCGTCTTCTACACGCTGAACGGCGAGACGGTCGCGCTCTCGCTAGGGGCCATCGGCATCCTCACTGCGCTCGTCACGTTTCTGCGGGTGCGTTCGCGCGTCGGCAGCGTGGTGCTCTACTCGGTGGCGGCCGCCTTCGTGGGGCTCACCGCGAACGTGCAGACCTACGGATTCCTCGCCAGCGCCTACCTCGCCCTGTTCGCCGTCTCGGCCTACGTGCTGGCCACACGCCGGCGGGTCTGGATGATCGCCCTCTCGCTGGCGCTCATCGTTCTGGTGTTCGCGGTGGGCACCTCGATCGCGTCGACGTTCGGGCCTCTGGCGACGCTGGCCTTCGGCGCAGTCCCTGCGCTGCCGGCGCTCGTCTCGCTCGTGGTGCGGTTCCGGTTCAGGGCACTCGTGCCGCTGCTTGCGCTCGCGGCCGCGGCGTCCCCACAGATCATCGCCACGATGCTCGGTATCGTCTCCAAAGACCCGTTCCTCACCTACCGGGTCGCCTCGTCGGTCGACCTGGGCGTGGATGCCCGGGGCATCCTCGGCGCGGGCGCGCTGCTGCTGCCGCTGCTGGGCATCCTGGCGGCGGGCATCCATCGGCGGAACGCGCTCTGGATCGCGTTCCCGGTGGCATCGATCGCAGCGTGGGCGCTCACCTCGACCAACGACATCTGGGGGGCGAACCAGGAACCGTACCGGTTCTGGCTCGACACGTTCTGCCTGGTCTCGTTCGTGACGGTGCCGATGGCCGCGATGGTGGGTGTCTCCTACCTGCGGTTGCCGAGACGGGGGGCCGTGGGTGTCGCCGCCTCTGCTGCCGCCGCCGCCCCTGCTGCCGCCGGGCTCCGCGCTCCGCGCTCCGCGGTCTCCGTCGTGGTCGCCGGAGTCGTCGTCATCGTCTGCATCGCCGCCGCGGGCATCTCCGCCGTCGACTTCCGCACCTTCCGGAACCTCGCGGGCCTCCACACCTTCATCGACTACAACACCCCGAGGTATCGCGCGATCGGGGAGCTGGGGCAGGAGGTGCCGAAGTCGGGCGCCGGCCTCGTGAATCCCGACGCCTGCATCGATGTGGAGGGTCTCAAGATCGTCTCCGACGGCGCCCCGGTCGCCACCTTCAACGAGGGCATGGCCTGGCCGACCGACTACGCGGCAGTACGGAACGTGAACGCCGACCGGGTGAACGGATTCCAGATCGCCACCGGCGCCACGGCTGCCGACGTGAAGTGGGTGCTGACCGACAGTGCATGCACCCCGTTCGACTGGGGCACCTACTACGCGAAGGAGCTGACGTTCGTCGACTCCCGCAGTTACCCCACGGCGGCCGGCGACGCCACGATCACGCTCTGGGCCTTCACGCCCTGACGCTTCACTCCCTGAGCATGATTCGCGACATCCACCCGGCTCACGCCGTGAAGTACTCCCACACCTCGTCGGCGTACGACTTCCACGACCGGTAGTCGTTGCCCGCGAGGTCGCGCTTCTTGCCCTCGAGCACCGAGGGATCGGTCAGCACCGAGTGCAGGGCGGCCTCGAGCGCTTCGTCGGAGTGCGGGTCGACACCGATGACGCCGCCGTAGTGCGCCGCGATCTCGGCCATGCTGCCGAGATCTGAAGCGATGACGGGCGTTCCCGCCCGGAGCGACTCCACGATGGGGAGCCCGAAGCCCTCGTGGAACGAGGTGAAGATCGACACCGTGGCCAGGCGATAGCTCGCCCCGAGGATGTGATCCGACGCGTTCGAGAGAACGGTCAGGGGCCAGCCCTCGTCCTGCAGGTGCTGGCTGAGTTGATCGAAGGGCGCGCTGTTCCACGAGCCCGCACCGATCATCACGAGCTGGAACTGTTCTCCACGGGTCCAGAGGGCGCGGGCCGCCTGCAGCACGGAGAGATGGTTCTTTCGTGGTTCGTGGCTGCCGACCACGAGCACGACCGGCAGGTCACTGAGTTCGAGTTCCGCCTTGACGGCGGCGAGGTCCACCTCCGAGGGAGCGGCGGAGTCGCCTCCCAGGAAGACGGTGCGAACATCCGGACCCGTGCGACCCGACGAGGGGAGCATCTTCTTCCAGGCGTCGAATTCGTCAGCGGTGGACTGGGAGATCGCGGCCACCCTGTCGGCGTAGGCGACAGCGTCCAGATAGAGCGGGAAGTGGGCGGCCATGGCGCCCGCGGCCGTCTCACCCGAGGTGAGCGGAACGCAGTCGTAGCCGATGAAGGCCAGCTTCGAGGAGGCGAACTCGCCGAGGGCGAGAAAACGCTCAGCGCGCTCGGAATCGGCGGAGAGCTCGGGGACGAACACCCTGCCGCCGTTCGGAATGACGATTCGTTCACGGGCGGGCGCGAGCGACACGATCGCCTCTTCGTCGTCTCCCCTCATCCGAGCCTCTTCGCGCGGGGTGAGGCGGCGGAGGCCCTTGCGGCTCTCTGTCCACGCCACGAGAACGACCTCGTGCTCCTGGGCCCACAGCCCCACGGTCTCCCGCACGACGCGCTGGATGCCCGACATGACGCGGGTGCTGCTCGTGTTGTGCACGTCGATGACGATGGCGTCGGTGAGGATCTCGACCTCGGCGCTCAGGCCGAAGATGCTCGAGTCCGCGCGTTCGCCAAGGCCGCGGAGTGCCTCGCCCGCGCCGTTCAGCGTCGCGTTCCGCTGGAAGACGACAAGCTCCTCCTCGGTGGGGAGTTCGCCGCGGAGGGTGCTCCAGACGAGCCACAGGTCGTCCCAGCGGCCGCCGGCGTCGATGGCTGCCTGGAGGGAGGCCGCGAGTGCGTCCTGCACCTCGCCGGCACTCGCCTCGGCGGGAGCAGGGGTACCGAGAGCCTCGAGCAGTGCCCGGAGGTTCGACGATTCTGAGAGTTTCACTTCTGTGTTCCTGTCGGCTTCTGTGCGGCGCCGGCCCATGCGGCTGGGGCCGATGCGGCGGGCGCCGAGACGACCTTCCAGACGTCTGCCGAGTACGCCTCCCAGGTGCTGTCGTCCCGCGCCTCGATCTCGTCGTGGAGGCGTTCGAGCAGGGCATCGTCGGTGAGGAGCGCGCGCATGCCGTCGACGATCGACCGGTCGTCGCGGGGGTCGGCGGTGACGCATCCACCGCCGGCGGCGATCTCTGCCGTGCTGCCGTACTCGGTGGCGAGGGCGGGTGTGCCGACCGCCAGGGATTCGGCGATGGGCAGGCCGTAGCCCTCCTGCAACGAGATGAACACGCTGAACCGGGCGCGCCGGTAGGCGGCGGCAAGTGCGTGCTCGTCGACATCGCGACGGAGCTCGATCTGCCGGCCCTGGTCGCGGAGCGCAGCGACGGCATCCGGGATGTCCGTGTAGAGCCTGTCGCCTCGGCCGCCGAGCAGCACGAGCGAGAACTCCAGCCCTTCGCGCCAGAGGATCTCGCTCGCGAAGATCACGGCGAGCTGGTTCTTGCGCGGCTCGTTGCTGCCGACCGAGAGCACAACGGGCAGCGAGGCCTCGGCAGGCGGTTCACCGTCGTCGGCCGGGATGTGCTCGATCGGCAGGTGCAGGGTGCTCACCTCGAACCCGGGCAGCCCCTGTGTGGCGAGGGCCTCGCTGAAGCCGATGAATTCCGATGCGGTCGCGTTCGAGATCGCGAGGATCTCGTCGACGTACTTGATCGTCGAGAGATAGGAGACGAAGAGCCCGCTGAGCCCACGGTGCACGAGATGCCCGCTCGAGACAGGGATGGTGTCGTAGCCGATGGCGACGGTGCGGTTCGGGGAGAATCTGGTGAGCGCGGCGAGCGAATCCGTTCCCCGGCCGACCGGCACCTCGGGGAAGAAGACCGTGGTCTGCCAGGGGACGACGAGCTCGGCGGCGGTCTCGTCGGGTTCTGTCTTCTCGTCGTCGCGGTGACGGTCGTCGTCGCCCTGCCAGTCGAGCACGCGTGCCGACTCCTCGGCCGACAGGGTGCGGAGTGCCGCGCCGTCGTCGGTCAGGGCGGCGAGCTGGAAGCGTTCGCGGCCGGCCCAGCGCGACACGGTCTGCCGGGTCACCCGCTGGATTCCCGAGTTGAAGCCGAACTTCGCCGTCTGGTCGGTGAAGACCACCGGTTCCGTGCTGACCAGCCTGATCGTACGGAGCTGGGCGTGGTAGCGGAGCGTCCACACGGCACTGTGGTTCAGGATGCGCTGGGCGGCAGAGGAGCCGCTCACACCCACGATGTCGCGGGCGAGCCCGAAGAGCATCTGCTGGTCGGGAAAGCATCCACTGACCGCGATGACCAGCAGCCACAGCTCGGCCTTCGAGCCGGAGCCCTGCACCTGTTGCACGAGCTCGCTCAGCACACGCTCGAGCGGCAGCGCCCGGAGCTCGGCCGCGCCCGAGTGCGGCAGGAGCGCCGGGGCGACGGTTCGCACGCGCTGCTCGAAGGCCTGCCGACCGTGGTCGACGCCCGACGTCACGCGCGCCTGCCGGGGGAAGAGGATTCTGCGCTGCTGGCGGAGGAGGGCAACCCGTTCCCGCGCACGCACAGCCCGGATGGGCCGGGTCACCCGCCAGCTGAAACTCGCCTGCAGTTCCTGGGCCGAGGGGCCGTCGAGATCGCCGGCCGCATGTAGCCCCTGGATCCAGGCGTCGACCTGGGAGGCGGCGATGAGGTGTGCTCCGCTGAGAGCGGAGGGGGAGGTGGCACTGGCCTGGTCTGTACTCGGCATATCGCAGTCATCCTATTACAAGGCTCCGGCGTCAGACTGCGCGTTCCGGGCGGTCTGGGGTCAGAACAGCGACCACGGATAGTACATCACGTCGAACGTGATCGGGAAGGTGTAGATGGCGTAACCGGCATGCACCGCACGAGTGAAAGGCGGTAGGTCGGTGGCGACTTGCATCCGTGTGTCGTTCTCGTTGTTCTCGAGCACAACCACCGTGATCTCGTCGCCCTGCAGGGCCCGTTGCTGGTAGGGCGGATACCGGTCGTTCGTCAGCCCGGCCGCCGTCACGCGCTCCTCGGTCGCCGCGGTCAGGGAGTAGGCGACCCAGTAGTCGGCGTAGACCGCGGCGAGGTTCTGGTCTTCGAGGTACTGCCCGAGCGATCGGATGTCGCCGACGATGTAGCGGCTCTGGGTTCCGAAGGAGAGGTTCGGGAACAGGCTCTCGACCTGCACGACGGTGAGCGTTGCCACGAGCAGCATCGCGGTGATCCCGGCCACGAGCCGGTACCGGATGCGCATCACGAGCCATGCAACGGCGACTGCCAGCGACGGCAGCACGAAGACGGTGTAGCGGTAGTCGCTCGGGCCGAGGGTCGTGCCCGCGCCGACGACCACCACGATGACGGCGAGCACCGTTCCGGCCAGCAGGGCGGCGACCCAGACGTTCCGGCCCAGCACCGCGAGCACAGCGAGCAGAGCGAGCAGGGCGAGGCAGATCGCAGCCGTCAGGTAGCCGACCACGGTGCCCTGGAGGCCGAAGATGCTCGGCATGGTGCTGGTGAACAGGGTGGCGAAGCTCCGAAGCCCGGGGTGAGTGCCGTCGCTCTTCGGGGCAAGCGCGTTGAGGGAGTTCGCGAACATCACCAGCCACGGCAGGGCACCGACGATCGCCGCGGCGATGCCGACCAGGATGCGGTACCAGTGCCGTCTGCTTCGCACCAGAAGGATGAGCACACCGGGTATTGCGAGAGCCGCCCCCATGGGCGACTGCCAGAAGGCGAGGCCCGCGGCGAGTCCCACGAGCGCCCACTGCAGCAGGGGTCGGCGTACCGGCTGCCGGAGCGCCAGTGCCGTGGCACCGAGGCCGAGAACGAGGCTCGGGCCATAGAAACCCGGTTCGCTGATCGAGATGCGCAGGGTGTAGAAGCCTGAGAACCAGTACAGGATGGCGGCGACATTCCCCACGAGCGGGCTGAACGCCTTCGTGGCGATGAACCGCAGCACCAGCACGCCTCCGACGAAGAAGAGCATCGCGACCACGGAGAGCACTTCGATGTGCGCCCCGACGATGGCCATCACGCCGCCCGCGACGAGTTGCAGCAGCGTTCCGCCGTAGGTCTGGCCCCAGAAGAAGAAGGTCAGGTCCCCATCGGAGATGTCCTTCGCCATCAGGTAGACGATGGCGTTGTCGGAGTCGACGTAGAAGGCGGGGGTGAAGACGAGGAGAAGGCGCAGCAGGAATCCGGCCGCGAGGAGCACCCAGAAGGCGATGCCCGCGATCCGCAGGCCGCGCTCGGCCACGGAGGGTGAACGCTCCGTCAGGCCACTCGTAGTCGTGTCACGCTCCGTCGCGTCACTCGTAGTCGTGACCCGCTCGGCCACGCCGTTCCCCGTCGATTCGGCCGTTGTGTCGCTCATCCTCGTATCCTTCCGGCAGCGGCGCGGGCACCGAGACCCACCCGGAGCGCCACCCGGAGCGGCAGCTGGTACCAGCGGTGGTACCGCTTCGCGAGATAGAGGTATGCGCTGTGGTGGTGCGCGCTCAGCATGGCAGCCGAGACCCGCTGGGTGCTGGTGCCTCCGGTGTGCTGGACGGTGGCGGTGGGGGCGTAGAGTACCCGGCGCCCCGCGTTGCCGAGGCGCTCACCGAGGTCGACGTCTTCGAAGTACATGAAGAAGCGGTCGTCGAACCCACCCACCTGTTCGAAGGCATCGCGACGCACCAGCATGCAGGATCCCGAGAGCCAGCCCGATTCGATCGGCTCTGTGCCGCTCGTCTTCGACTTGTCAGCCCGGAGGTACCGCTTCGACCAGGGGTTCTGGGGCCAGACCCGGTGGAACACCGCGTGGCCGGCGCCCGAGGTGAGCGAGGGCACATCGCGGGCCGACGGATAGATGCTGCCGTCGTCGTTCGTCACCCGGGGGCCGACGGCGCCGATCGTGTCGTCGGCCCGGATCACGGCGAGCAGCTCGTCGATGCTGCCCGGTTCGAAGACCACGTCGGGATTGGTGACGAGGATGAAGCGGGCCTCGGCCGCGAGGCTCTGGGCAGCGAAGTTGACCGCGCCGCCGTAGCCCAGGTTCCTGCCCGGGGAGAGGATCCGTGCGGCGGAGGGAGCGGTCGCCGTCGTCAGATCGTCGCCCGGGGCGTTGTTCACCACGATCAGGTCGAGAGGCTCCGAGCTCGCTGCAGAAGTCGAGGCGAGGCAGGTGAGCACGTCGTCTCCCGAGAAGTAGCTCACGGTCACGAGAGCCACCTGCGCCGCGGGCGAGGGGGAAGGCGAGGCGGCGGGCGAGGGGCGATCCGATGCGGTCCCTGAGGCGTTCACGAGGCCACCGCCACCCGGTACGCCTCGACATGCCGCGAGGCGCAGGCCGCCCAGGTGAACTCTGCCGCACGAGCTGCTCCCGCGACCGCCAGACGGGCGCGTTCCGCCGGGTCGGCGAGCAGCTGCCGGATGCCGCGGCCGATGCTCGCGGAGTCGACGTCCGTGTACCGCACGGCGTCTCCGCCCACTTCGGGCAGCGAGAGACGGCGGGTGGTGAGCACGGCCGATCCGCTCGCCATCGCCTCGAGCACGGGCAGGCCGAACCCCTCGCCGAGGCTCGGGTAGGCCGTCAGGAGGGAACCGCCGAGCAGGGCCCGGAGCTGTTCGAGGGTCAGGTAGCCGAGCATCCGCACGTCGACTCCGGCGGCGACCGCGTCGGAGACGGCGGCGGGAACGGAGTCGTCCCAGCCGCTGCCACCCGCGAGCAGGAGCGCGGGGCGGGACGCGGCCGGCGTGTCGCGCACAGCCTCCGTGAACCCCTGCACCAGCGCCCGCACGTTCTTCCGGGGTTCGAGGGTGCCGAGGAAGGCGACCCAGCCGGCGGCGACCGGCGGAACCAGGCTCGCCTCGAAGGCTTCCAACTCGGCGACTGCCGGTGGGTGGAAGATCGTGCTGTCGTAGCCGAGCGGCGCATCGACCACACTCCGGGGCGAGGCATGGGTGATCCGCAGGTACTCATCGGCGGTGGCGCGGCTCGGTGTGACGACGGTGACGCCCAGCAGGCGGGCCGCCCTGATCCAGCTGCGGAAGAAGACCCGCTTCACGCGGCCGTGCACCTCGGGGGCGGTGAAAAAGGTGAGGTCGTGCACCGTCACCACCCGCTTCCGCCTCGTGAAGAGGGGGAACGTGTAGTGCGGAGAGTGGATGATCGCCGCCCCTGCCCGGCGCGCGAGCCCGGGCAGCACCAGCTGTTCCCAGACGAGGCGACCGGATGCCCGCCCACCCCAGCCCGCGATCTCGATCACCCGCGTGACCCCGGCGGCCGCGAAGGCCGACCTGTCCCGCGGCTGGCAGACGACAGCGAGGGGCACGCCCGAGCGCACCAGTTCGACCACGACGTTCTCGACGTAACGGCCGACGCCCCCGCGATCGACGGGGATGGCTGTGGCATCGAAGAGCACACGGAGCGAGGCGGCGCCCGGCACGGAGGTCGTCACCCGGGTCACGCGTCGAGGAGCTCGAGGTCGTGCTCGACCATCCGCGCCACCAGGGTCTCGAAGTCGACCGACGGCGACCAGCCGAGGGCGTCCCGGGCACGGCTCGCATCGCCGAGCTGCTCGGCGGGGTCGACGGGACGAACGAACGCCGGGTTCACGCTGACGAGCGACGACCAGTCGTCGATGCCGACCCGGGCGAATGCGGCATCCAGAAAATCGGAGATCGTGTGCGAGACGCCGGTGGCGACGATGAAGTCGCCCGCCTCCGGTGCCGCCACGGCGAGCCGCATGGCCTCGACGTAGTCGGGTGCCCAGCCCCAGTCGCGCCGGGCGTCGAGGTTGCCCAGTTCGAGGCCCTCCTGCAGGCCCCGGCTGATCCGTGCCACGCTCGCCGTGATCTTCCGCGTGACGAACGCCTCGGGGCGGCGGGGTGACTCGTGGTTGTAGAGGATCGTGTTCGACGCATGCAGTCCCCGCCCGCGGAAGACGCCCACAGAGAGGTGCGCGTACGCCTTCGAGGCGCCGTAGGGAGAGGAGGGCCTGATCGCCGTGGTCTCCCGTTGCGGTGTCTCGGCGACCTGCCCGAAGATCTCGGCACTCGACGCGTGCAGTACCCGCACCGGATGCCCGTGCTCCTCCTGCAGGCGGTGAGCGGCGTCGAGCAACCGCACGACGACCTGCCCGTTGATCGCACCGGTCATCACCGGGTCGTTCCACGACGCGGCCACCGAGGAGACTGCGGCGAGCGAGTAGAGCTCGTCGGGCCTGACGTCACGAAGAAGGGACTCCAGGGCATCCGGGGCCAGCAGGTCGACGGAGTGCAGCCTCAGGTTCGCGGGGGAGCCGAGCGCCGCCAGGTTCTCCTCTGTGCTGTTCCTGACGATGCCGTGAACCTCGTACCCGTCGGCAAGCAGGGACTCGGCGAGGTACGAGCCGTCCTGCCCTGAGATTCCGGTGACGAGTGCGACGGGCACTTCGGCCTACAGCCCGGCGAGAGCTTTTTGCTCGACGACGTCGTTCTCGACCATCATCGTGACGAGCTCCGCGAAGCCGACCTTGGGCTTCCAGCCGAGCTTCGACTCCGCCTTGGCGCTCGACCCGATGAGCAGGTCGACCTCTGCCGGGCGCATGAACTCGGGGTTCTGCACGACGTACTTCTCCCAGTCGGTGATGCCGACGACGCTGAAGGCCTTCTCGAGCAGCTCCTTGATGGAGTGCGTCTCGCCGGTGGAGATGACGTAGTCGTCGGCCTCTTCCTGCTGGAGCATCAGCCACATCGCCTCGACGTAGTCGCCGGCGAAGCCCCAGTCGCGGCGCGCGTCGAGGTTGCCGAGCACGATGTTCTCCTGGAGGCCGAGCGAGATGCGGGCGACGGCCTGCGACACCTTGCGGGTGACGAACTCCGGGCCGCGACGGGGCGACTCGTGGTTGAACAGCACACCGGAGGAGGCGTGCATGCCGTACGACTCGCGGTAGTTGATGGTCATGTAGTGGCCGAAGACCTTGGCGACGCCGTAGGGCGAGCGCGGCCAGAGGAGGGTGTCCTCATCCTGCGGCACCTGCTGCACCTTGCCGAACATCTCGCTGGAGGAGGCCTGGTAGAAGCGCACCTTGCGGGGATCGTCACCCGAATAGAGGCGAACGGCCTCGAGCGCGTTCAGCACACCCTTCGCGGTGACCTCGGTGGTGAGCGACGCGTTCTCCCACGAATACGCGACGAACGAGATGGCGCCGAGGTTGTAGAACTCGTCGGGCTTCGCGGCCTCGAGGGCACGGATCAGGCTCGACAGGTCGGTGAGGTCACCGGTGAGCACCTTGATGCCGGGCAGCGTTGCCTCGACAAGGGCGCGCTTGGGGTTGTTCTGGCCCCGGATGAGGCCGTACACCTCGTACCCCTTCGACAGGAGGAGTTCTCCGAGGTAGAGGCCGTCCTGGCCGGTGATTCCGGTGATGAGAGCGCGGGGCATGTTTCCTCGTTGTTCGTTCGGGGGCGTCTGCGACAGCTCATAGTAGCGTCGCCGAGTCATCGACTAGTATTCCATGGTGCACCCAGACCCCGAGGCAGGCAGGCCGCCCTCCGGCGGCAGATCGGTGCCTGTGGGCACCCAGACCGCCGCTGTGGATGCCCGGCTGCGGCAGATCGCGCCACACCTCGGCCTCTCCTTCAGCCCGACCGATCCTCTGGCGGGCAGGACCCACCCGGCCGGCGAACTGGCCGCGGCAGTGGCCCAGGCCGTGCGAACCTCTCTGAAAGATGCCGATGTCTGGCTGGCGATCGTGGGGTTCACCGCGACCTTCCCGACGCTCGACGAGCACGCATCTGTGCGCCGGGCGCTGGCGCTCGCAGACCCCGGCGACGCCTTCGGAGTGCTCACAGCCCTGCTCGATGCGCTGGCGCCGATCATCCGCCGCACCCTCGCGCCGGAGGCCGAGATCGAGCTCGTCACCGACACGGTGCTCATTGATGCGAACTTCAGCGGGCGGAGCGACCACAACACCGGCGTGCAGCGGGTACTGCGGGAGACCGTCTCCCGGTGGAACCCCGAGCGCGAGCTGACCCTCGCCTGCTGGAACGAGCGCGGAACCGGGATGCGGCGCCTCGTCGGCCACGAGATCGACCGTGTTCTCGACTGGGCAACCCATTCGAGTCTCCCCGCGGCGGAGCGGGCCGCCCTGCACGCCGCCTCGGAGGGGTCGGCCGAGCACCGGGCCGCGCGCAGCGTGATCGTGGTTCCGCTCCGCTCGGTGATCGTCGAGATCGAGGTCTCCCAGCTCGAGACCGCCGCGCCGCTCGCGGCTCTCGCAGCCGTCTCGGGCAACCGGGTCGCGGTCGTCGGGCACGACGCGATCCCGATCGTGAGTGCCCAGAGCCAGCCCACCGGGGAGATCGAGCGCTTCGCCCGGTTCCTCACTGTGGTGAAGCATTCGAGTCGGGTGGCGGGCGTGAGCGCATCGGCGGCCACCGAGTACAGCGGCTTCGTCGATGCGGTACGCGCGCAGGGCATAGAGGGGCCGAGCGTCGTCGCCGTGCCGCTCGCGATGAACCCGCCGACAGCGGCCGCGCGGGCCGTGGCGCTCGAGCCCGCCGCCGGCTCCGCGGCAGATCTCACCGAGCTGCCGCTGGTTCTCGTCGTCGGCAGCCAGGAGCCACGCAAGAACCACAGTCCCATCGTGTTCGCGGCCGGGCGGCTGTGGGCCGAGGGCATCCGGTTCCGCATCCGGTTCATCGGTGGCGGCAGCGCGCCGGGCATCGCGAGACTCGACCGCGAGGTGCGGGCTGTCGAGCAGCTCGGTCTCAGCGTCGAGGTGCTGAGGGATGCGAGCGATGCCGTGCTGCTCGACTCCTACCGGGAAGCCCGCTTCACCGTGTTCCCCTCCCTCCACGAGGGGTTCGGTCTGCCCGTGGCCGAATCACTCGCCCTCGGCGTGCCCGTGATCACCTCGAACCACGGCAGCCTCGCGGAGATGGCGGAGGGTGGCGGCTGCCTCACGGTCGACCCCCGCGACGACGAGGCGATCGAGAACGCCATGAGGACGCTGCTCGTCGAGCAGGAGTTCTACGAGCGGTTGCGGCAGCAGGCGGTGTCGCGCACGTTCCGCAGCTGGAACGAGTACGCCGCCGAGCTCTGGCGGCAGCTGGTCGAGCCGGTGCAGCAGCAGCTCGCTGCCGATGCGGTGGCTCTGATTGATGCGGTGGCTCTGGATGATGCGGTGGCTCTGGATGCGCGGGCCACTGCCGCGCATCCAGAGACCGTCGACACCTCCGAGGTCTCACCGGCCGCGCTGCAGCTCGCCCTGGCGGGCTGGTTCCACGCGGTGCGGGCCGAACTCGCCGCCGAGAAGGCGCGGCAGAACTCCCCGGCCGCGAAGGTGCGGAAGGTCGGCGCGCTCGCCCGATTCTTCGTGGCCCGTTCCCGCGAGATGGGTGTCGCACCCGCCACGCGCGCCGCGGTGAAGATCGTCAGGCGCCGTCTCATTCGAGGCTGATTCCCCGGTTCGGCTTGCTACAGTGGGGCATTCGCGGGGGGAGCCGGTGCACTGCGCCCGAATCCACGCCCGCTGTGAACCTGCCAGCCGAGCACCAGGAGTGACCCATCACCGCATCTCTCGCGCCCTCCGCGCCGGGTGAGCGCCGTTCCCGGCGTCGCCGGAAGTGGTCGACCCGCCGCCGCGTCGTGGCCATCGTGCTCATCGTCCTGATCAGCCTCATCGTGGCGCTCGCCTGCATCGGTGGGTGGGTCGCCTACCAGGCCGTGCAGGCGAAGGACTCCCTCGAGCGGGCCCAGGGCACCGTGGCGACGCTGCAGACCGACCTCACCTCGCTCGACGTGGCGACTCTGGATGTCTCGGCGCTGACCGCCTCAGCCGACTCCTTCGCCTCCGACGTGAGCGAGGCGCGCCAGCACACCAACGACCCGCTGTTCAAGCTGGCCGAGAAGGTGCCGATGGTCGGCCCGAACCTCACCGCCGTGCGCCAGCTCACCGACTCGCTCGACCAGCTCAGCACCGATGCGCTGCTACCGATCGTCGATTTCGGCAAGACCCTGACCCCCGCTGCCCTGAAGCCCGTCAACGGAGCGTTCAACGTCGAGCTGCTGCGAAACGGCGACACCGCCCTCGCGAACGCCGACACGGCGATCTCCGCCGCCAGCGCGAGCCTCGCCTCCATCGACACGACCGACACCGTCGGCCAGATCGGTTCGGCCAAGACCACCCTCACCTCGGCGCTCGGCAAGGCGCAGGATCAGATCGTGAAGGCTCGCGGCACGCTGTCGACGGCTGAGGGCATCCTCGGCATGAACGGCACCCGGCACTACGTGCTGGCGTTCCTGAACAATGCCGAGTCGACCGGCCTGGGCGGTGGCCCGGCCTCGCTCTCCATGCTCACCGTAGACAACGGAGCGTTCGCGATCACCGACCAGGCCTCGAGCCGCGACTTCCCGCAGACCGACGGTCCGGTCATCCCGGTCGACGCCGGCCTCCGGGGAATCTACGGCCAGGGCATCAACGAGACTCTCAACTGGTCGACGAGCCGGCCCGACTTCCCGACCGCGGGCAACCTGATCAAGTCGTGGTGGGAGAAGTACCGGGGCGGAACCGTCGACGGAGTCATCTCCATCGATCCGATCGCCCTCTCCGACATGCTCGCTGTGACGGGGCCGGTGAAGCTGAAATCCGGTGAGGAGATCAATTCTGGGAACGCCGTCTCGCTCCTGCTGCACGACATCTACCTGCGTTTCGAGCCCTCGGAGATCCAGTCCGGCACCGATGCCTTCTTCAAGGAGGCCGCCACGACCATCTTCAGTGGCATCACGTCGACCTCGGCCGCACCCGATGTGCTGATCACCGGGGTCAACAAGGCCATCGATGCCGGCGACCTGATGGCGTGGAGCGCGAACCCCGACGAGCAGAAGCTGCTTGCGGGCGCGAAGATCTCGGGCGTGATGCCCACGGACAACACGAAGTCGACGCTGACCGGCACGTTCTTCCGGGATGTGACGGTGTCGAAGACCGACTACTGGCTCGAGACGACCGTGAACCTGCAGACCGATGTGTGCACGAACCCGAACAACCCCACGTTCACCCAGACGATCACCCTGCACTCGACGATTACCAAGGAGGAGGCCTCGACGATCGCCCCCTTCATCGTCGGCGACAACTTCGGCGGGCGGAAGTTCAGCACCGAGGTCTACGGCTACGGACCCGTCGGGGCCACCATCACCAACACGCAGGTGGGCGACTCGAGCGTGGGTGGCTCCGCGAGATCCTCCTCCGACGATCTCGGCCGACCGGTCGGGCGCGCCATCGTCGACCTGGCTCCGGGCCAGACGAACACGGTCACCTTCACCTACGCCGGCGCGGCAGGCACCTACGGCGCACCCGCCCTGCAGACCACGCCCATGATCAACGCCACCGCGGCCACGATCGACGCGGCCGGTTGCAAGTAGGATGTGCGAGTGACTGAGCCCACTTCGACCCAGACGGCTCCCCGGGGCAGGATCGCACGCCTGGCACACGCCTTCTGGGACAAACTGCTGCGCTACGCGCTGAAGTTCGGCGTCGTGGGCGGCATCGGCTTCGTCGTAGACTTCGCCATCTTCAACTGGTTGCGGGTCGGCGGACTCGGGGAGGCGCACTTCCTCTCCGGCCCCATCGGCGCCAAAGTGGCGGCTGTGGCTGTGGCGACCATCGTCACCTGGTTCGGCAACCGCTACTGGACGTTCCGGGAGCACCGCCGCAAGAACTACGTCCGCGAGCTGTTCGAGTTCGCCGTCGTGGCCGTCTCGGGTCTCCTGATCAACCTGCTCTGCCTCTGGGTCTCGCACTACGTGCTCGGCTTCACCTCGCTGCTCGCCGACAACATCTCGGGCAACTTCATCGGTACCGCTCTCGCGACGCTGTTCCGGTTCATGCTCTACCGCTACTGGGTGTTCGGGCATCACCGCTCGGGCACAGTCGTGGGTGCAGAGGAGCAGGCCCAGGCGGGAGCCTCGGCCCTCTTCGAGAGCGACGAGCTCGCAGCGGCCGACGCCCGCTCGAAGAAGCCGTGAGCACCGCCGCCCTCCTCGGTCGCCTCGATGCGCTCGCCGAAGCGATCGGCGCCACCGTGGCTGTCACAGGCGTCCCTGCCTACCTCGACGCAGTCTCCGAGGTCGTCGGCACCGATACCGAACTGCTCTGGCTGGCGCACACGGCGATCAGCGGGGAGTTCCCCGAGTCGGCCGCCTTCGAGGACTTCCGCCGGGCTGCACGCCTCACGGGAACGCGCCAGGCGCTGGATGCCGTGGTGACCCGTGCCGGCCGGAGGCTCGCACCCCACCGCGGCATCGCCATCCGGATCGTGCAGCACGCGGTCGTCGTCGACGTGCACCACACCGCACGCACCGGGCTCGCCACGGGCATCCAGCGCGTGGTGCGCCAGACGATCGTGGAGTGGTCGAAGCAGCGCGAGATCGAGCTGGTGGGCTGGGATGCCCGCTACCTCGGCCTTCGCGCGCTCACCGCGCCCGAGCGGCAGAACGCGCTGTACGGATCGGTTCCCGACATCCCGAAGTCCCGGGAGCGGGTGCTGACGATCCCGTTCCGGTGCACCTACATCCTTCCAGAGCTCGCGATCGAAGACGACCGCACCTCCCGCCTGTCGTGTTTCGCCGAGTTCTCGGGCAACACCACGAACGTCATCGGCTTCGACTGCGTGCCGCTCACCTCGTCGGAGACGGTGGGCGGTGGAATGTCTGCTGCCTTCGCGAAGAATCTCGCGGCCATCGCGCACTTCGACCGCATCTCCACCATCTCCCGCGCTGCGGCGACGGAATACGGAGGCTGGCGGCGGATGCTCGCTGGCGCCGGACTCCGGGGGCCCGAGATCGAACCCCTGCTGCTGCCGAGCGTCGCCGAGGAGGTCTCTCCGGCCGACTTCGAGCGCGCCCGCGCCGAGCTCCTGCGGGGTGACGCCCCCCTCGTGGTGTGCGTCGGGAGCCACGAACCGCGGAAGAACCACCTCGCCGTTCTCGCCGCCGCCGAGCGGCTCTGGCGGGACGGTGTGCGCTTCCAGCTGGTCTTCATCGGGGGCAACGGATGGCACGGGGAGGAGTTCAAGGCCGTGCTCGCCCGGCTCGCCGCATCCGGCCGACCCGTCAGGGCGATCTCCGCCATCTCGGATCCGCTCCTCTGGAGTGCCTACCGGCTGGCGCGGGTGACCGTGTTCCCGTCGCTGAACGAGGGTTTCGGGCTGCCCGTCGGGGAGTCGCTCTCGGCCGGCACCCCGGTGGTCACGAGCGAGTACGGAAGCATGAGGGAGATCGCCTCGGGCGGCGGGGCCATCTTCGTCGATCCCCGCGACGACGACGACGTCTGGCGCGGAATCAGGGCCGGACTCCTCGACGACGATCTGCACGCACGCCTGGTCGCCGACACGGCGCACCTCTCCGGCCGCGGCTGGTCGGACTATGCCGACGAGCTCTGGGATTTCTTCGTGCACACACCGGCCTGACCGGCCCTTTCCCCGGCAGGGCAACGCCCAGCCCCGAACGCGTAGTATTTACCGGTGGGATGCGCCTGACGTCCTGCGGTACGTGAGGAGATGTATGGCAACCCAAGCCGAAGTGAGGGCTCTGCGGCTGTCTGAGCTGCCCTTCGAGACGTCGGTCAACGCCGGCCCCAAGTACGTCGGCGGGTTCTTCACGGCCATCAAGGAGATCGCCTCCCACCGGGAGCTGCTCGATCTCCTGATCCGGCGCGAGTTGAAGTCGCGGTACAAGGACTCCTCGCTCGGCTTCGTCTGGAGCCTGATCAAGCCGCTCGTGCAGCTGCTCATCTACTACGTGTTCATCGGCCAGGTGCTCGGAGCCGCCAAGGGCGTGGCCGACTTTGCCATCTTCGTCTTCGCCGGTCTCACGCTCTGGGGGCTCTACAGTGAGACGATCGCCACCGGCACAGCGTCGATCGTCTCGAACGGCGGGCTGATCAAGAAGGTCTACCTGCCGCGGGAGATCTTCCCGCTGGCGGCGACAGGGTCGGCGATCTTCAACTTCCTGGTGCAGATGGTGGTGCTGCTCGCAGCGATCGTCGTGCTCGGGCAGTTCCCGATCTCGCTGAACCTGCTCTACGTGCCCGCTGCCTTCGTGATCGTGCTCATCTGGGGCGTGGCCTTCGCCGTGCTGCTGTCGGCGCTGAACGTGTACCTCCGTGACATCCAGTACTTGGTCGAGGTCGTGATGCTGCTGCTGTTCTGGGCCTCGCCGATCGTCTACTCATGGGGCTTCGTCGTCGCCGCGGTCAAGAACCACACCTGGTTGCTCGAGGTGTACCTGCTGAACCCGATCTCCCTGAGTATCCTCGCGTTCCAGCGCGGACTCTGGCAGGCCGGCAGCCAGACGCGGGTGCTCGAAGGCAAAGAGGTCCCCCCGCAGGACTGGCCCGCCTACATGGATCTCCGCCTCCTCGGGGCGGCCGTCGTGGGCCTCATCGTTCTGTTCATCGCCCAGCGCATCTTCTCCCGCCTGCAGGGCAACTTCGCCCAGGAGATCTGATGCCGTCACAATCCGATCCCCGCGTGCTCGCCAAGGCCCCCACCGTCGTTCGCGCGACCGGTGTCTCGAAGCGCTTCGTCATCCGCAAGGAGAAGTCGCTGAAGGAACGCATCGTGAACTTCGGGCGGTCGCAGAAGCACAAAGACGACTTCTGGGCCCTCCGCAACGTGTCCTTCGAGATCAAGGCCGGAACGACGATCGGGCTCGTCGGGGCCAACGGATCGGGTAAGAGCACACTGCTGAAGGTGCTCGGCGGAATCATCCAGCCGAACGACGGCACCGTCGAACGCCGCGGGCGGCTCGCCGCGCTGCTGGAGCTCGGCGCCGGATTCCACCCCGATCTCACCGGCCGGGAGAACGTCTACCTGAACAGCTCGATCCTCGGGCTCAGCCGCAAGCAGACCGACGAGTACTTCCAGTCGATCGTCGACTTCAGCGAGATCGAGGAGTTCATCGACACGCAGGTCAAGTTCTACTCCTCGGGCATGTACGTGCGGCTGGCCTTCGCCATCGCGGTGCATGTCGACCCCGACATCCTGCTGGTCGACGAGGTGCTGGCGGTCGGTGACGAGCCGTTCCAGGCGAAGTGCATGAACAAGATCCGCCAGTTCCAGGCCGAGGGTCGGACGATCATCCTGGTGAGCCACTCCGCGGGCCAGATCGAAGACCTCTGCGACCGGGTCGTCGTGCTCTCGCACGGCAACGTGGTGTTCGACGGGGATGCCGCCGGCGGGCTGCTGGCGCTCCGCGAGTCGTTCGAGCACTGAGGCACCGCGCCCCACCAGAACAGCGCGACGGGCTGTTCTGGGCAGGTGCGTCAGCTGCGGTGCAGGCGGGAGCGCACTCCGCGGAGCGGCTTCGTGACCCGCCAGGAGAGCGTCTGCTGCAGGTCGGCGACCAGTTGGCCGAGTTCTGCCTCGTGCTCGCGGCTGCGGGCGAGCTCCGCCTCGACGGTTGCGACCCGGGCGGCGGCCGCCGCCCGGCGCGTCGCCTCACTGTGCAGGCGCTCCGCCGTCGTCGCCACCTCGGCGAGCGCCTCGGCGAGGTCGTTCTGCAGATCCAGCTGCCGGATCGGCGTGTACGCGTCGAGGATGCCCGCCGGGTACTCGAGGTCGGCCTTCAGCTCCCCTGCACGCTCCGACGCCACGTAGAAGCGCGACAGTCCGTCGAAGAAGCAGAACTCGTAGCCGGCCCGCTCGACGATGCCGCTCCAGCCCTCGTGCACCCGTTTGGTGCTCATCGGCGCCGTGGCCTCGATCACCAGCACCCAGGGGCGGAAGCGGGTGAAGTCGAGGGAGGCGAGCACCTGGGCTTCGGCGCCCTCGGTGTCGATGCTCAGGAAGTGCAGGTCGCGCTCGGCCAGGCCGGCCTGCTCGATCGCGTGATCGAGCGAGATGACGGGCACCTCGATGTCCCGCACGGAGAAGCCCGACTGCGCATGGTCGGCGCTGATGCCGTCGATCAGTGTCGAGAGGCCCGTGCCTTCGATGAGGTGCAGCTGCATCGTCTCATCGGCGCTGTCGCTGGCGACGGCCTCGAAGACCGTGTCCCGGGGTCGTTCCGCCCGGAAGGCCGCCGCGTACGCGGGATTCGGCTCGACCGCGATGCCCGACCAGCCGGCGTCATAGAACTTCCGCGTGACCGAGTCGTCGGTCGGATCGTTCGCGCCGACATCCAGGTACACGCCTCCCTCGACGTGCCCGAGAGCCCTCCACAGCACGATGTCCTCGCCGTTCTGGGCGAATGACACGTTGAGATCTGGCACGGGGGTCCTTTCCGACGGCGGGCAACACTGAACGACGCCATCCGACCCTATCGGGTCGCGCCTCGGTGTCAGCGGAGCGCGCGCGGGGGAGGCCCGAGAGGCAGCGGATCGAGCTTCACCTTCGTGGCCAGCAGCGCCAGCAGCAGGAAGTTGCCCTCCAGGAGCAGACGGCTCTCGGTGAGGCTCTGGATGACCAGGGCCGTGAGCAGCAGCAGCGGCAGCAGCGAGATGGCCTGGAAGGGCGTCGGCGCTCCGACAACGGGCGACGGCGGATCCACGGCCATCCACCAGGAACGCACGGTCGTGGCGGCGATCAGGCAGCCGAACACGAACAGGCCGACGACGCCGAGTTGCAGGAAGATGTCGATCCACGCGTTGTGCGCCTGGAGGTACACCGTGCCGTCCTGCACGATCAGGTTCTTGAAGGGCTCGACCCAGGGCGCCCAATAGCTGATCCAGCCCCAGCCGCCCCACGGATGCTGCCACGCCAGATCGACGACCGTGTCCCAGATCGCGAGCCGGCCGGTGAGGTTGTCGCTTCGGCCGATCAGGGGGAAGAAGACGTCGGCCAGGCGGATGCTCAGAACGGCGAGGATCACCACCCCGGCGATTCCGAACGGGTAGACGACCAGCCGTCTCTCGACCGGCACCCGGCGGATGAGGAGGGCCACCACCAGCACGAAACCGACGGCGATCGTCGCCATCAGCACGGTCGCCGACCGGGTCAGCCCGTGTTCGAGCAGGGCGAGCGCGATCCAGACGGCCGAGGACACCGGTCGCCTGGTCTTCTCCACCCACTCGATCGCGAAGACGATCAGGGCGAGCAGCACGAGGAAGGCGAGCAGATTGCGGTTGCCCACGATGCCCTGGATGGGGCCGCCCCTAGCAGCGAGGAGGTGCTCCACTGAAAATCGGGTGGCACTCCCTGGCCGCCGGAGATCAGCCAGATGGCGCCGACCGGGTGCCCGACGAAGACGGCCACGAACAGCTCGAAGACGATCGAGAGGCCGAGCAGCCACCGGAGAGCCGTGCCGAGGGCCCGGAGGATCTCGAGCCAGGAGAGCGTGACGGCGATGAAGACCCCCGCCACGGCCGTCACGAGCTGCGCCGTGGCACCCAGGGCGGTCGCGCCGGTGTACTGCGACCAGACGATGCTCACCGCACAGAGCACGAGGAAGGCGGCGAGCGGCTTGGAGTACCGTATCCACGGAACAGCGCGGCCACGGGTCGTCCGCACCAGCACGACACCGCTCGCCACGGAGAGCCCGACGACGAGCACGATGAACGCCGGCCAGCCGAGCAGGCTCTGCCAGGCATCCGCTCCCAGCGCGGTGAAGAGCACGAAGCCCGCGAGTCGGATGCGGCCGACCGGAGAGGGTGCCGGGTCGACGACGACCGGCACCCGGTGGGTGGGCACTCCCTGCAGGGGATCGGTTCGGGGCGTCGAGGTCATCAGGCCCCAAGGTTAGCCAGCGACCTCCCGGCAAACTCCTGAGAAAGGGGCCTTACGGCCCCAATCGTTATCAGGCCGTCACCCAGGCCCGGGCCCGAGCGTCACACGAAGGCGGCGAACCCGGTGATCTTCCGGCCGACGATCAACGTGTTCATCTCGCGCGTGCCCTCGTAGGAGTAGAGCGCCTCCGCGTCGGCGAAATGGCGGGCCACGTCGTACTCGAGCACGATGCCGTTGCCGCCGAGGGCTTCACGGCACCACGCCACCGTCTCCCGCATGCGCGACGTGGCATATGCCTTGGCCAGCGCCGAATGCTCGTCGCGCTGGGTGCCGGCATCCAGCATCTTCGACACCTGCACGACCATGCCGAGGCTCGCCGTGATGTTGCCGAGGCTCTTCACGAGCAGGTCCTGCACGAGCTGGTGCGATCCGATCGGCTTGCCGAACTGCACCCGCTGCTTGGTGTAGCGCACGGCAGCGTCGTACGCGCCGATCGAGTTGCCGACCGCGGCCCAGGCCACCTCCGCGCGGGTCAGCCGCAGCACGGCCGCCGTGTCGCGGAAGCTGTTGCCGTTCTGCAGCCGCATCGACTCGGGCACCCGCACGTTCTCCAGGGTGATGTCGGCGTTCTGCACGATGCGGAGCGACTGCTTGCCCTCGATCTTCGTGGCGGTGTAGCCGGGTGTATCGGTCTTGACGATGAAGCCCTTCACCTGGCCGTCTTCGGCCGACTTCGCCCAGATGATCGTGATGTCGCTGAAGGTGGCGTTGCCGATCCAGCGCTTCGAGCCGTTCAGGATCCAGTCGCCCGTCGCCTCGTCGCGCGTCGCGACCGTTCGGAGTCCCTGGGCCGAGTCGGAGCCCGAGTCGGGCTCGGTCAGCCCGAACGCTCCGACGACGTCGCCCTTCGCCATCTGCGGCAGCCATTCGGCCTTCTGCTCCTCGGAGCCGGCGACGCTGATCGAGCCCATGGCGAGCCCGTTGTGCACGCCCACGTGGGTGGCGACCGACGCGTCGATGCGCGCCAGCTCGAGGGCGACGAAACCGCGGAAGACGGCGGAGTTCTCGAACGTCTTCGTCTCTTTCCACGCGAACTCGTAGAGCCCGAGCTCGGCGAGCCGCTTGATGACCTGGTGCGGGAACTCCGCCTTCTCCCAGAGGTCGTTCACGATCGGCTTGACCTCGGCCTCGAGATACTCGCGGAGGGCCGCGAGCCGCTCCTTCTCCTCGTCGCTGAGGGCGTCGGAGTAGCCGAAGAAGTCGCTGGCCAGAGGCTCGAAAGTCATCGTGTGATCATCCATTCGTGTTCATCGTACAGAGTCCACTTCACCGTGGAATCAGCCGCCAGCCTACGTCGGAGCCCGGCACCGTCAAACCCAGTTGGTAGTTTGGTCCAACACCTGAGTCGGAAGGCCACGCCATGTTCGTCCCCATCTCCAACACCCCCCGCGACTATGCCTGGGGCTCGGCGAGTGCGATCAGCGACCTCCTGGGCACCAGGCCGACGGGCCGACCCGAGGCCGAGCTCTGGCTCGGTGCGCATCCGTCGTCGCCGAGTGTGATCGACGAGCCCGCCCTCGCCGGCGGGGCCACGAACCTGGCCGAGTGGATCGCGAACGACCCGCACGGGTCATCCGGAGCCCACGGCCAGCTGCCCTACTTGCTGAAGATCCTCGCCGCCGGTGGGCCGCTCTCGCTCCAGGCGCACCCGACCCTGGCGCGCGCCAAGGAGGGTTTCGCCCGCGAGAACGCTGCCAGAGTGCCCCTCGACGCGCCGAACCGCAACTACAAAGATCCGCTGCACAAGCCCGAGGTCATCTACGCGCTGAGTGACACGTTCGAGGCGCTCTGCGGCTTTCGTTCGCTCGGCGAGATCCGCGCCATCGTCGCTGAGCTGCAGGCAGCGGATGCCGCGTCGGTCGTTCCCGAACCCGAACTGCTCGGCGCGCTCGTCTCTCGCCTCGGCGGTGACACGGCCGAGGCGCTCGAGACCAGCGTGGAATGGCTGCTGTCGGGCAGCGGTGAGGTGGCGGCGCTCGTCGACCACGTGACCGCGCTGGCCGGGAGTCTTCGGAGCGAGGCGTTCGGCCCGGCGTTCTCGACCGTGCGGGAGCTCGCTCTGGACTACCCGGGCGACCCCGGCGTCGTGCTGTCCCTGCTGCTGAACCGCGTCACGCTGGCGCGGGGCGAGGCGTTGTTCCTGCCGGCCGGCAACATCCACGCCTACCTCAAGGGGCTCGGGGTGGAGCTGATGGCGGCCTCGGACAACGTGCTCCGCGGCGGGCTGACGCCCAAGTACATCGACGTTCCCGAGCTGCTCGGAGTGCTTCAGTTCGAGTCTCTCCCCGTGCCCTACCTCCGGCCAGGGCATCCGTCGGCCGGTGTCGAGGAGTTCCAGCCCGACGTGACCGACTTCGTGCTCGTGCGGGTCGCGCTCGGCGTGCAGGCCTCTGCCGCGAGCACGGCGGCCGGGGGGGACCCTGCTCCGGATGGCCGTCCCGCGCCCTCCCGCTACCTGCCGCTCGGCCCGGCCATCGTGATCGCGACCGCCGGGAGCGTCACTGTGTCGTCGGCCGGCGTAAGCGTCGACGTCGCCCGCGGCTCGGCGTTCTACATCACCCCCGACGAGGGCGAACTCACGTTCACCGGCTCGGGCGAGCTGTTCCTCGCGGCCCCCGGCGCCCGCGCCTAGCTGTTCCTCGCGGCCCCCGGCGCCGCCCTCGCCCCCCGGCGCCGCCCCCAGCGCCGCCCTCGCCCCCCGGCGCCGCCACCGCGCGCGTGCCGTTTTCAGGCAGGGCGCGGCGGCATCCACCATTCCGACACGGCCTCGCCCCTGACCTGAATTGCGGCACTCAGGCCGGCGGGCGGCGGGCAGGCAGTCGGCAGGCGGGCGGCAGGCGGGCGGCAGGCGCGGGTCACGCGGCGCGGGGCACGGGTCACGCTTGTCAGGCGGGTTGGCGCGCGAGCTGCCCGAAGGTTCGCCGGTAGGCCGCGGGGGTGGTCTGCAGCACCTTCACGAAGTGGTGCCGCATGACGGCGGCCGATCCGAAACCGGTCTCGGCGGCGACCCGGTCGAGGCCGAGGTCCGACTCTTCGAGCAGCAGTTGGGCCCGCAGGAGGCGCTGCCGGTTCAGCCACGCCGCCGGAGTGGTGCCGAGGTCTGCCCGGAACCGCCGGGCGAAGGTGCGGGGGGACATGAGGGCCCGACGCGCGAGCTCCTCCACCGGCAGCTCCTGGTCGAGGTTGTCGATCATCCACTCGGTCACGGCCGCGAAGGAGTCGCTCCGCACGGGCGGCAGGGGTGCGGCGATGTACTGGGACTGGCCGCCGGAGCGCTGCGGGGGCACGACCATCCGCCGGGCCACGACATTGGCGCTCGCGGCACCGAGCTCGGTGCGCACGAGATGCAGGCACGCGTCGATGCCCGCGGCGGTGCCGGCTCCCGTGATGACACGGCGGTCCTCGACGAAGAGCACGTCGGGGTCGACAGCGGTGCCGGGGTATTCCCGCGCCAGGCGCTCGGCGTGCATCCAGTGCGTCGTCACGGCCCGACCCTCGAGGATGCCCGCCGCGGCCAGCACGAAGGCACCGCTGCAGACGCTCAGGATCCACGCGCCGCGCGCCTCTGCCTCCTGCAGCACCCGCACGACCTCGGGGTGCACCGGATCGCCGATCGCGTGCGCCGCGACCGCGATCAGGTCTGCATCGGCGCAGCACTCGAGCCCCTCGGAGATGACCATGTCGTAGCCCAGGCTGGTGGGAACGGGGCCGGGTTCGGGGGTCGCGATGTGGAAGTCGAAGCTCGGGCCACCCATGTCGCTGCGGTCGATGCCGAACACCTCGCACACGACGCCGAACTCGAACGGGGCGACGTGCGGCAGCGCGAGGAGCACGATCTTCTGGAGCATGATGGCAGCTTATCGACACCTGAGCAGATCGTGCCACTCCGTCTGTTCAGTTGCCGGCTGACGCCCGAAGTGGGGCCAGACACGCTGGGCGCGGCGAACCTTTAATCCACAGTTGAGGGTTTACGATCTGCGACTTGACGTGAGCGAACTACACCGGTGTAATTATGGCTAGGGGTTTTCGGCAAGACCCGGCAGGTCGGGGTCTGTCAGAAAGGAGAGCGTGATATGTCGCAAGCAGAGTTCCGCTCAGAACAGACCAGCAGCGCGCCAGCGGGCAGCGCACCGGCCAACGATGCCTCCGCGGCGCCGTTCGGCTCGGCGCAGTTCCACCCGCTGAGGCGACCGAGCGGGGTGCCCGACGACTGGTTCGTCGACCCGGTCCTCCTCGGTGTTCCCGGCGTGCGGCAGGTCGATGACAATCCCTACGTCGACGACAACCCCCTGGCATGGCAGACCGACTCGCTCTGCGCGCAGACCGATCCCGAGGCCTTCTTTCCGGAGAAGGGTGGATCGACCAGAGACGCCAAACGCATCTGCCAGACCTGCGAGGTCAAGTCGCAGTGCCTTGAATACGCGCTGCAGAACGACGAACGCTTCGGAATCTGGGGTGGCCTCTCCGAGCGTGAGCGGCGGAAGCTCCGCAAGCAGGCCGGCTAGCAGAACAGCTGGTGCGAGGCCCACCGTACGCCTCCCAGCCAACCAGCAGGGCCTGCACAGGCTCGGGGCCTATTTTCGGGGCGCGCCGGTCAGGCAACGGGCCAGAGTCACGCCCATCCCTAGTGTCTAAGGGATGCAAGCCCGAGTCACTGCCATTCTTGTCGCCCACAACGGGGCCGACCGGCTTCCGCGCACCCTGGATGCGCTGAGAGGCCAGACCCGGCAGCCCGATTCTCTGGTGGTCGTGGATGTCGCATCGAACGACGACTCGGCAGCCCTGCTCACGGCGATGCAGCCGAACGGCTTCCTCTCCTCCTCCACCCGCCTGTCCTTCGGAACCGCCATTTCGCATGCGCTCGGCGTGGTCAGCCCGCCGCAGTCGGAAGACGAGTGGCTCTGGCTGCTCGCACACGACAGTGCTCCCGCTCCGGATGCCCTCGCCGCCCTTCTGGGGGCGGTCGAGGTGAATCCCTCCGTCGCCGCGGCGGGCCCGAAGCAGATGGAGTGGGACAACCCCTCGTTCATTGCCGGGTTCGGTGAGTCCATCACCCGCTACGGTGCCAGCGTGCAACTCGTCGAACGCGAACTCGACCAGGGCCAGCACGACCGGATGAGCGACGTTCTCGGCGTCGGAGCCGCCGGTCTGCTGGTGCGGCACAGTGTCTGGAACGAGCTCGGCGGGTTCGACCCTGCACTGCCGACCGCCGACAACGCCCTCGACTTCTCGATCCGCGTGCGTCTCGCGGGTCACCGCGTGATCACGGTGCCCGACGCGCGCGTCTCGACGAGCGGCGACGGTTACAGCGGTCCCGGAACCTCCGCCAGGGGTGGTGAGCGCCGTCACCGCCAGGCCGTCCGCCGCGCGGCCCAGCTGCACCGCCGGCTCGTCTATGCACCGGCGTTCGCGGTGCTGTTCCACTGGCTGAGCCTCGTGCCGCTCGCCGTGGCCCGCACGTTCTTCCAGGTGCTCCGCAAGCAACCGGGTGCGGTCGCCGGTGAGTTCGCAGCGGCCTTCCGCACAGCGTTCAGCGGCCGGGTCGGTGAAGCCCGGCGCAGGATCCGTTCCACCCGCAAGGTGGGCTGGAGTGCCATCAACCCCCTGCGGATCGCCAGCGCCGAAGTGCGCCGTCGCAACGCGCTCCTGCGGGAACTCGCGCTCTCTCGAGCGCGGGGTGCCCGCGGTGCCCACGAGGAGCTCCAGTTCTTCACCGGCGGCGGCGCCGCGATCGTGGTCGCAGCCGCGGTTGTCAGTGCCGTGCTGTTCTTCCCGCTGTTCCGGGCGCAGGCGCTCGTCGGCGGGGCGTTCCTGCCGCTCTCCGGCACCCCCGGCGGGCTCTGGGCGAACATCGGCTACGGCTGGCGTGATCTCGGCCTCGGCTTCGTGGGAGCATCCGATCCCCTTACCTACCTCCTCTCGATCTTCGGGTCGATCACGTTCTGGTCGCCCTCGATCGCCCTGGTCGTGCTGTATGTCCTCGCACTGCCCCTGGCCGCGTTGGCGGCATGGTTCTGCGCGGCGAAACTGACCACCCGGCAGGGCCTCCGGGTGTTCGCGGCGATCCTCTGGACCATCGCACCGCCCTTCCTCGCCTCACTCGACGCCGGTGCGCTCGGCGCGATCCTTGCCCATCTGCTTCTGCCCTGGCTGATTCTGGCCGCACTCTCGGCAGCCCGTTCCTGGTCGGCGTCGGCGATCGCCTCGCTCCTCTTCGCGGCGACCGTGGCCGCGGCGCCGTCGCTCTGGCCCGCGCTCCTCGTTCTCTGGCTCGGTGCGGTGCTGTTCTCGCGGCGCGCCGTCGCGCGGTACATCGGCATCCCGATCCCGGCCCTCGTGCTCGTGGTTCCGCTGGCCGCCGAGCAGTTCATGCGCGGTACGCCCCTCGCCTTCTTCGCGGATCCCGGCACCCCGGCGGCCCACGGATCGGTGAGCCTCCTCGACCTGTTGATCGGCCTGCCGGAGTCCGGCATCGGCGGTTGGTCGGACATCGGATCGACCGTGGGCATCGATGCCCCGACCGTCGAACTCGTGGCCGCCATCCTGTTGCTCCCGCTCGCGCTGATCGCTCTCGTCGCCCTCTTCCTGCCGCGACCCGGGCGTGCGGTCGTCGGCGTGGCGATCGCGATCGTCGGATTCGCGACCGCATTCGCGTCGACGCTGATCACGGTGGCGTCGAACGGCCAGGATTCCATCTCGGTCTGGCCCGCCCCCGGGCAGAGCCTCTACTGGCTCGGAATCGTCGGCGCCGCCGTGGCCGGGCTCTCGACGTTCACGCGCCTCGCGAGCATCCCCTCCGTCATCGCCGCCTTGGCCATCGCGGTGCTCGCGGTGCCTCTCGCCACCTCGATGCTCTTCGGTACGAGTTCGGTGCGGGCCTCGACGGGTGACGCCCTGCCGGCCTTCGTGACGGCGGAGGCGGCGGGCAATCTCCGCGTGGGCACGCTCGTGCTCACCCCGCTCGCCTCGGGAGCCCTGGCCGCGGCCGTCGTGCACGGAAGAGGTTCGACGCTCGACGCACAGTCGACGCTCGACTCCACGCGCACCGGCCTGAGCGCCAGCGAATCGCAGCTCGCCGATCTCGTCGGCAACCTCGCCTCGCGAAGCGGCACCGACGCCAGCGTCGAACTCGCCCGCCTCGGGGTCGAGTTCATCGTGCTGTCGCCGGCCACAGGCACCGTCTCCGCAGACGGCGCGGCGGCATCCCCGACCGCGGATGCCGCGGCTGTCGTCGTGCGTGCCGCGAGCTCCTTCGACGCCAACGCCTCACTCACCCCGATCGGGCAGACCTTCGCCGGTGAACTCTGGCAGATCACCGGCACCCCTGGGTTCTCAGCCCTGCCGGCCCCGGAGCCCACGAACACCGGCACCTCAACGGGGCTCCTGATCCTGATCGTGCAGGCGATCGTCTTCGGCCTGGTGCTGCTGTTGGCACTGCCCGCGGGGCGCCTCGAGGCCCACGGCCCGCGCGCCGTCACGGCGGTCGACGATGTGCCCGAACCGGTGTTCATCGACGAGGAGGAGCTCGGGCGGGTCGAAGCCGAGCGGGCCGAAGCCGAGCGGGCCGAAGCCGAGCGGGTCCGGCGCGACGACGAGCTCGTGCTGGCGTCGGGACAGGCCGCACCGGATGAGTCGGCCGCCGCTTCATCGCCCGCCGCATCCTCGACCGCCGCACCGTCCGCGGTTCCGCCGCCGCCGTCCTCGCCGTCCAGCCCCTCAACTTCTTCGGAGGTGAACCGTGGCGAGTAAGTCGTCCGTCATCCGCACCGGTCTCCGGATCGTGACCAGCGTCATCGTCGTCGCGGCCGGCGTCGCTGCCGTCACCGCGGCGGCCACCGTGCCGTGGCCCTCGGTGAGCACCGGCGTTCCGAGCGTCACCGTCACCCCTGTGGCATCCGACCAGACACGCGCCTGCCCGGGCCCCTTCGTGACCGTGCCGACCGACGCCGGGGGCGGCTCGTCGAGCCTTGCGTCCCCAGGCGGCGGCTTCGCGATCTGGACCGGCAGCTCCCCGTCCGGTACCTCCGTCACCACCACCGACCTGGCCGCGCCTGACTCGCCCGGTTCCGACGCGAAGCCGCAGAAGCTGACCGCACCGGGCGGCGACGGCATCCTGATCGCAGGCAGCCAGTCCGAGCAGCAGTTCACCGGCGGCGACCTCATCGGGCTCGCCACCTCGGCGTGCGCGGAACCGGTGGCCGACAGCTGGCTCGCCGCAGGATCCACGACCACGGGACGCTCGAGCGTGATCGTGCTCAGCAACCCCACGGATGTCGCGGCCACCGTGAACCTCGCGATCTTCAGCGAGGCGGGCCCCGTGCCCGCCCCTGGCGCGAGCGGCATCGTCGTTCCCGCGAACACGCAGAAGTCGCTCACGCTCGCCGGTCTCGCACCCGATGCCCTCTCCCCGGTCATCCACGTGACTGCCACCGGCGGACAGGTCTACGCCACGCTGCAGCAGAGCATCGTGCGGAGCCTCGACCCGGGCGGAGTGGATGTCGCAGGCCCAACCGAGGCCCCGTCGACCAGCCACACCATCGCCGGCATGCAGATCGTCAGCACGAGCGCCATCGCTGAGCGTGCAGCCGACCCGGCCTCGAGCGACCTGCCGGCGGCCCTCCGGGTCTATGTTCCGGGCTCCGCGGGCGCTGCCGTCGCGGTGACCTTCAAGAGCGAGACGCTCGGCGTGCCCGACGTCACGGCGAGCTACAGCGCCCTTGCCGGGGTCGTCACCGACTTCCCCTTCCCATCGCTGCCCGACGACACCTACAGCGTCACCGTGACCTCCGACCAGCCGGTCGTGGTCGGGTCCCGTTCGTCGGTCGTCAGCGGCGGAACCGACTTCGCCTGGTACCCGGCCAGCCCGGCGATCGGCGGCACCTTTCTCTTCGCCACGACCGTGGGGCCGAACCCGCTCCTCATGCTCGCCAACTCGCAGGGCACCGACGCCGCGGTGACCCTCACCCCCGCCGGCGGCGCTCCGGTCACCGCCACGGTGTCGGGCAACTCGGCCTCGGGCATCCCGCTCCAGACGTCGACCACGTACACCGTGACGACCAGCGCTCCGCTCTCGGCCGGTGTCGGCTACCTCGGTGACGGGCTGATCTCGGCCTGCACGATCAGCCCGCCGAGCCCGCTGGCGTCACCGGTCACGGTGTACCCCGGCGGCTGAGCCCGTTCGCTGCCCCAGCCGTTCGGGGGTGGTCCACGCCGTCTCGGCCGCCAGCTCTAGAAGTGCCGGTACCTGTCGGGTGCCAGGTCCCACGGGTCTTTGCCGAGCAGCTCGGCCACGGCCCGGAACACGCAGCTCTCGATCACCATCCGTTTGTGCAGCTCGTCGTCGCGGTGGAGCTTCGACATGCGCTGGATCGGCAGGCGGAACAGGATGATGCGCCGCCCGATCACACTCCATCGGGCCACGGGCGCGCCCTCGGCGGGCATCCCGAGCGGAATCGCGCCGATCTCGAACCGCACATCGGCGAGCTCATCGGGCCAGACGCCCTTGAGGTAGTCGGCCGTGGAGGCGACCGTCATCTCGAACAGGTCGATGCGGGTGCGGAGCGGGGGAAGGTGCGGGCCGGTGACAGACGAGCGCAGGGTTCGGCCGTGGCGGTTGCGGAACCGTGCCGAGGAGGTCTTCGCTGAACCGGAGCGCCGTGAACGAGGCATGCACCAAGCTTACGGCGCGGCACCCGGGGGCCGGGGCATCCGGCGACGTACTCTGGCAGAGATGAACACCAGAACCTGCTCGCGTGCGGCGTGTGAGAGTGAACCCGTCTCGACTCTGACCTACGTCTATGCCGACTCGATGGCGGTGCTCGGCCCCCTGAGCCTCGAACACGAGCCGGGCAGCTACGACCTCTGCGTGCGGCACACCCGATCCATGTCCGCGCCGAAAGGCTGGCAGGTCGTGCGGTACGTCTCGGTGGGCAACGAGTCCTGAGCAGAGGGCCCGCCCTGCGGGCGGCGCCGCAGAATCTCGAGCGTGACGTTCGACGTAGGCTACGAGTCCTGAGCACAGGGCCCGCCCTGCGGGCGCCGCAGAACCTCGGGCGCGACGTTCGGCGTAGGCTCAGCGACATCCAGTGCGCAAGCCCCGCGCGGATCGGGCAGCCCACAGGGTTGCGCGCGATAATGGGAGTATGACTTCTGCTCCCACCGTTGCGCCTGGTGCGCCCGTCGCCGCTTCGCCCGCCGTCACCGCACTTCCGTTCAAGGTTCGCGACCTCACGCTCGCCGAGTCCGGCCGCCACCAGATCCGCCTCGCCGAGAACGAGATGCCCGGGCTGATGGCGCTCCGTTCGGAGTTCGCCGAAGCCCAGCCGCTCGCCGGCGCGCGCATCATGGGGTCGCTTCACATGACCGTGCAGACCGCCGTTCTGATCGAGACCCTCGTCGACCTGGGTGCGCAGGTGCGCTGGGTGAGCTGCAACATCTTCTCGACGCAGGATGAAGCGGCCGCCGCCATCGTCGTCGGGCGCACGGGCACGCCCGATGCGCCCGCCGGCGTGCCGGTCTTCGCGTGGAAGGGCGAGACCCTCGAGGAGTACTGGTGGTGCACCGACCAGGCCTTCGACTGGAGTGCCGAAGCCGCCGCTCTCGGCGCTTCGTTCACCGGCCCCAACATGATCCTCGACGATGGCGGTGACGCGACGATGCTCGTGCACAAGGGTCGCGAGTTCGAGCTGGCGGGCGCGGTTCCGGATGCTCAGCCGACCGACTCGTACGAATACACTGTCGTGCTCGACCTCCTGCGCCGCTCGCTCGCCACGTCGACCGACCGTTGGGGCACGATCGCCGACGAGATCGGCGGAGTCACCGAGGAGACCACCACCGGTGTGCACCGCCTCTACGAGCTGGCCGCTGCCGGTGAACTCCGCTTCCCAGCCATCAACGTGAACGACTCGGTCACGAAGTCGAAGTTCGACAACAAGTACGGCATCCGCCACTCCCTGCCGGACGGACTCAACCGTGCCACCGACGTGCTGATCGGCGGCAAGGTCGTCTTCGTCGTCGGCTACGGCGACGTCGGCAAGGGTGCGGCCGAGGCCCTCAAGGGCCAGGGTGCGCGCGTGATCGTCAGTGAGATCGACCCCATCAACGCCCTGCAGGCCGCGATGGACGGTTTCCAGGTCGCTCGCATCGAGACGGTTCTCGACCAGGTGGACATCTTCGTGACCACCACCGGCAACCAGCACGTCATCACCGTCGACCACATCCTCGGCATGAAGCATCTCGCGATCGTCTCGAACGTCGGCCACTTCGACGACGAGATCGACATCGCGGGCCTCGAGCGCGTCGCTGGCGCCGAGAAGGTCGAGATCAAGCCGCAGGTGCACGAGTGGCGCCTGCCGAACGGCCGCTCGGTGCTCGTTCTGTCGGAGGGTCGTCTGATGAACCTCGGCAACGCCACCGGCCACCCCAGCTTCGTCATGAGCAACTCGTTCACGAACCAGGTGCTGGCGCAGATCGAGTTGTTCGTTCGCCCCGAGAACTACCCCGTCGGCGTCTACGTGCTGCCGAAGATCCTCGACGAGAAGGTCGCGCGCCTGCACCTCGACGCCCTCGGCGTGGAGCTCACCGAACTCACCCCCGCGCAGGCCGCCTACATCGGTGTGCCCGTCGACGGCCCCTACAAAGTGGACCACTACCGCTACTGACCCCTGGCGGGTAACGCGACGCTCGCGCGCCGCGCGACCTGCCTCAATTCAGGAGGAGCGGGGAGCTACGCAGCCACCGTCGATGGCAGCTCGTATGGCCTGAATACGTGCTCGGTGTCGACCGACCGGTTCGGGATCAGCGGTCGGGGAACCCATGCGGCCGGCCCGTCAGGGCCGGCGCGAGCCGCTCGAGCCGCGACGCCTCCAGCGCGAGACCGCTCGCCTCGCGCTCCCGACGGAGTGCCGCCATGCCGAGCAGCAGCACCTCGGGCGGCACAGGGGGCACGGGGGAGACGAACGGGGCCGCCTCGGCGGCAAGAGCCGCAGCGTGGCGGGAACGAGCATCCGGAACCATGCGCGGCGACTCCGCGAGGAACTGCGCGATGCGCCGGGAGAGCCGGTCGGGGAGGCGCGCGACGTCGGCGACGGCCGCCCACGCGACGAGCCCGGGCGGCAGCGGCTGTGCGTGCGACACGAGGTGCGGCACCCGCTCGTGCTGGCTGTAGGTTCCGGCGAGCAGGTCCCCGAGCCGTTTCGCGCGCGGGTTCAGCAGCGAGACCAGGATGGCGAGGCCGCCGAACGTGCCGTAGATCTCGAGCACGCCGGTGAGCGAGCGGATGAGGGCGTGCCGGAGCGAGATGGATCCGCCGTCGTCCCGCACCACCCGCGCACCGATCGCCAGCTTTCCGACCGAACGGCCGTGCGTCAGCGTCTCGACGACGGTCGGCACCACCACGACCGCGAAGACGACGCTCGACAGGATGATCGCCTGCGAGATCGCGTCATCCGCCCCCGTCGCCGCCTGCCAGATGCTCGTGAGCAGACCCGCCAGCAGAACCAGCAGCACCGAGAGCAGCACATCGATCATGGTGCCGGCGGCCCGCAGGATGAAGCTCGCGGGGCGCACGTCGAGCGCAACGGCCTCGCCGGTGACGAGTACCTCGTCGTCGTAGTCGAGCGAGTTCGCCCAGGCGACGGGGCGGAGGATCGGCGCTGCCATGGCTATCATCTAAGCAGATGGACCTCGACGCCTACGCTGCCGCCCATCGAGCCGACTGGGATCGCCTCGATGACCTCGGGCGACGCCGCGCGTACTCGGGGGCCGAGGCCGACGAGCTGATCGAGCGTTACCAGTCCGGTGCGACCGACCTGTCCGCTCTCAAGACGGCCGCCGGATCCACCGTCGCGGGCGACCGGCTCTCGGTCTCGCTCTCCCGGGCGCGGCTCCGTTTCACCGCGTCGAGTGGCAACGCCCTCAGGCAGCTGCCGGCGTTCTTCGCCCTGCAGCTGCCCGCCGCGCTCTACCGGCTGCGCTGGATCGTACTCGCCGTCGCCCTCGTGACCATCGTCGTCAGCTCTCTCTACGCGATCTGGGCGCTCAACGACCCGCGGGTGCTGGCGAACTTCGGCAGTGATGCCGACCTGCGGAAGGTGGCGGAGCAGGACTTCGTCGGCTACTACTCCGAGAACCCGTCCGCCTCGTTCACCGGCCAGGTCTGGACCAACAATGCCTGGCTCGCCGCCCAGTGCGTGGCGTTCGGCATCATCGGCGTCTACGTTCCCTACCTGTTGCTGCAGAACGCCCTGAACCTCGGGGTCAATGCCGCGGTGCTGTTCCACTTCGGGCATGCCGACGTGTTCTTCCAGTACATCCTGCCGCACGGGATGCTCGAACTCACGGCGATCTTCGTGGCTGCCGCGGCGGGCCTCCGCATCTTCTGGGCCTGGATCGCGCCGGGCGCCCGCACCCGCGGAGAGGCGCTCGCCGCCGACGGCCGCGCCCTGTTCACGGTCGCGATCGGGCTCGTGTTCGTGCTGCTCGTCTCCGGCATCATCGAGGGTTTCGTGACGCCGTCGCCGCTGCCGTGGCCGATCAAGCTGGCGATTGGCGCAGTGGCGCTCGCGGCCTTCCTCTTCTACATGATCTGGGTCGGCGGGCGCGCCCACCGCGGAGGCGAGACCGGCGACCTCGAGGAGTTCGACAGGGGCGCCCAGCGCCTCGTCGCAACCTGACCGTCTCGCCCCCCGCGCCCCGTGCCCCCGTGCCCCGTGCCCCCCTCCGCGTCGGCGCGGATTCCGCGCCGAGAGGACGCAAAATGCTGGAATGAACCGCCGAAGCCGCACTTTGCGTCCTCTCGACGCACCGTGAGGCGCAGGCGGGGCGAGGCGGGGCGGGGCGAGGCGGGGAACGGAAGGAGCGGGCCGAGAGGGGAGGGAGCAGGATGAGGGGCAGCGCGGGCGTCAGAGCCGCCCGGCGGCCTTCAGCGCGAGGTACCGGTCGGCGACCGCCGCCGGGAGGTCGGCGGGCGAGCCCGTCACCACCTCCGCACCCTGTTGGCGGGCCGCGGCCGACACCCGCGCGATATCCAGAAGCGCGCGCTCCGCGGACGCAGCCGTATACGTCTGCTCGAGGTCTGCTCGCTGGCCCACCCGTTCGAACGTGCCATGGTCGGTGACCGACGCGACCAGCACGGTGTGCCGCTGGGTCAGCTGCGGCAGCACGGAGAGGAGGCCCCGGGAGGATCCGGGCGTCTCGAGCGAGGTCAGCAGCACCACGAGGGCGCGCTGGTTCGTGATCTCGCGCACACGCGCCGGAACCGCCGACCAGTCTGTCTCGAGCAACTCGGGGTCGACAGAGGCGAGGGCATCGACCATCCGCGAGAGGAGCTCCGCCCCCGTCTGGCCCTGCACGCGGGCACGCACCCGGCGATCCCACGCGATGACGTCGATGCGGTCCCCGGCGCGGCTCGCCAATGCCGCCAGCAGCAGCGCGGCCTCGAAGGCCGTGTCGAGCCTCGGTTCGTCATCGATCCGCGCGGCACTCGTCCGCCCGGAGTCGATCACGATCACCACCCGACGGTCACGTTCGGGTCGCCAGGTGCGCACCACGAGTTCGTCGCGGCGGGCCGTCGCGCGCCAGTCGATGGAACGTACATCGTCGCCCCGCACGTACTCCCGCAGCGAGTCGAATTCGGTTCCCTGCCCCCTGATCATCACGCTGGTGCGGCCGTCCAGCTCCCTCAGCCGGGCGAGGCGGCTGGGCAGGTGTCGCCGGGAATGGAACGGCGGCAGAACGCGGATCCGCCCCGGGGCGGTGACATTCGCCTGCCGCGCCCAGAGCCCGAGCGGACCGAACGAACGGATGGCCACCTCCTCGACGCGGCGTTCACCCCGTCGGAACGGGCGGAGCTCAGCGCTCACCATCCGCCGCTCACCGGCCGGAAGGTGCACGGCGAACCGTGTCGTCACCGCGCCGGCCGAGGGCTGCCAGGCGTCGCGCACGGTTCCGCGGAGGGCACGCCGACCGCCGTTCGTGAGGTAGAGGTCGCTCCTCGCCGGTTGCCCGAGCCGCACCCGCAGGGGCAGATCGCGTTCGATGCTCACGCGCCGCGGGGAGCCCGCGAGCAGCAGATCGACGATGCCGAGCAGCACCGCAAGTGCGAGCCATCCGCCGAGCGCCTCGAACGCGAGCCCGTAGGCCTGCCCGAGCAGCACGACCGGCACGGCGCCGAGCGCGAGCAGCAGCACGAACCGCCCCGAGACGGCCATCAGCGACACCCGCCCCTCAGACCGAGCACATGCCGGCTGTGCTGCCGGGCATCCACCGCACCAGCGTCCTTCATCAGATCGGCACCTGCACCTGCGACAGAACACCGCGGAGGATCGTGTCGACCGACACCCCCTCGAGCTCCGCCTCCGGTCGCAACTGGATGCGGTGCCGGAACACCGGCAGCACCATCGCCTGCACGTGGTCGGGAGTGATCGACGAGAAACCGTTCAGCCAGGCCCACGCCTTCGCGGAGGCGAGCAGCGCCGTGCTTCCGCGCGGGCTCACGCCGAGCTTCACTGACGGGCTCTGCCGTGTGGCGCGGGCGAGGTCCACGGTGTAGGCGAGCACATCGGGCGCCGCACCGACCCTGGCGGCCGCCGCCTGCGCCTGGTGCAGCTGTGCCGCACCGAGCACGGGGCGGACGCCCGCGGCGGCAAGGTCCCGCGGGTTGAAGCCAGCCGCGTGCCGGGCCAGCACCTGGATCTCGACGTCGCGTTCGGGGATCTCGAGCGTGAGTTTCAGCAAAAACCGGTCGAGCTGAGCCTCGGGCAGCATGTAGGTTCCCTCGTACTCGATCGGGTTCATCGTCGCCGCCACCAGGAACGGGTCGGGCAGCGGGCGAGACATTCCGTCGACACTGACCTGGCGTTCCTCCATCGCCTCCAGCAGGGCCGACTGCGTCTTCGGGGGTGTGCGGTTGATCTCGTCGGCGAGCAGGATGTTCGTGAAGACCGGCCCGTCCCGAAACTGGAATTCGCCCGAACGCGCGTCGTACACGAGCGAACCGGTGACGTCGCCCGGCATCAGGTCGGGCGTGAACTGCACCCGTTTCGTGTCGAGGCTGAGCGCAGCCGAGAGCGAGCGCACGAGCAGCGTCTTCGCGACACCCGGCACACCTTCGAGAAGCACGTGCCCCCGCGCGAGCAGCGCGATGAGCAGCCCGGTGACCGCGCCGTCCTGCCCCACGACGGCTTTTCCGACCTCGGTGCGCACCCGGAGGAGCGCCTGCCGGAGTTCGTCGTCGGATGCCCGGGGTGCCGCGCTCGGCGCCGGATCGGTGTTCGCTGCTGGTGTCTGGTTCGGCGGGATGTCGCTCATGACCGGCTTCCTGTGGGAGGTGAGGGGGGAGAAGGTGGGGAGGGGGGAGCGGGTGGGGAGGCTGGCGGTGCGGAGCGGGGCGTGCGCCCGACAGCGACTTGTACGCGGCGTTCGACCATCGACAGCTGGTGCGAGAGGTCGAGCAGCTCGGCGTCGGTTCGCGGGAGCCGGTTCACGAGAATTCCGGCCAGGTCGCCAGGCAGCAGTCCGGTCGCGGCCGCGACGGCGTCCACGACCTCGGGCAGCGCGGCGGAACGGGGGAGTCCGAGCAGCCCGGAGAGCCTCGTCACGGTGCCGATCCGCAGAGCATCCAGAGCCCGGGTTCGCGCGTTCGAGCGCGCATAGAGCCGTGCCCGGCCCATGACGGTCTCAGAGCCGCGCACGATCACCGGCAGGTTCTCGACCACCACGGGCCCGAGCCTGCGGCCCCGCCAGAGCGCCGCGGCCAGGAACACCACGACCAGGAGCAGAACGAGCGGGGTGACCCAGCCGGGCGTCAGGGCGCCGAGGCTCGGGGGGCCTGTCTGGGGAAGGTCGGCCGCAGAGGGCAGGTACCAGATGAGGTGGTCGGTGCCGCCGAGGAGGCCCAGCGCCAGGCTCGCGTTGCCGGCCTCGAGGGTGTGTTCGTTCGTCAGGACTCCGGATGCCCCGAGCACTGTCACGACGGAGTCACCCCGTTGCTCCTGTACAAGTGAGAAGCCGCCGTCACCGGCCGGGAAGCATTCGGCACCGGCACCGGATTCGCTGCTGCCGGCGTCAGCGCTGCCGGATCCTCCCTCGAACCGGTATCCGCTCCCCGACGTCGAGATCGTGCCTGCGCGTTCGGCCACGGGCAGTGCGCAGTCGGCGTCAGCGACGGAGGGAGTACCGACCACACCAGTCACCGAGACGCCGGGCGCGAGGGCGTCGAGCGTGAAGATGTCCGGTTGGACGAGCACGATCCGGCCACCGAGCGCGGCGAGGTCTGCCGCGCGGTCCACGGGCAGGAAGCTGTTCGGGTCGTAGATGAGCACAGTCGGGTCGCCGCCCGCACCGCCCGCGCTGCCCGCACCGCCCGCACCGCCCGCACCGTCCGCGCCGCCGCCCGCGCGGGCGTCGGCCACCGCGCGCACCGCCGCATCGAGCGTGTCCGCCGTCGTCACCGTCACACCCTGCTGGCCGAGCACCTCGGCGACCGCCTTCGAGCCGGTCGGAGCTGCGCTCGTCGTCGACAGGTCGGAGCCGCCCTCCGCGCCGGAGACACCGCGGATGAGCAGCAGCACCAGGCTCGCGATCACGATGAAGACGCCGGCACCCAGCCAGAACGACCATCGCCGGAAGAAGACTCGCACAGTGGGCGTCGATGACGGCGACGGGCCGGGCGTCACCGACGACGGCGGGGCGGTCGCAGCCGCCTTCAGCACGGTCACCGGGCGCCGATCCGCTCGCGCCCAGCCGGAACCGCATCCCGCAGCGTCGCCTCGAGTGCGACCAGCTGCTCGTACGATTCCCGGGTTCCGGATGTCCCCAGGTACCGCACCTCGTCGAACACTCTCGCAGCCGACGCCAGCCGCCTCGCTTCGCCCGGGTACGACGCGGCCGCGCGCGCGGCGACGTCCTGCGCCGTGCTGCCCGGATCGATGCGGATGACCGTGCGTTCCGCCTGTCGCCGGGCAAGGGAACGGTAGAGCTCCTCGATCGCCGTGCGATAGTCGCCCGACCGGGCCGCTCTCACCGCGGACGCCCGCAACTCGGCCGAGCTCCGCCGGTCATCCGACCCGAACAGGGAACGCAACTCCACGGGGGCCGAGCGGTTCCGCCGGGGACGCCCGAAGATGATGAAGGCCACCACGATGAGCGCGACCAGAACGATTGTCGCGAGCACCGGGAGGATGCCGCCGAAGTCGCCGCCCGACGGCAGCACCAGGCTGTTGAGCCAGTGCTCCACCGCCGATGCGGCCTGGTCGAGCCAGGTGGGTTTCGCGGACTGGTATTCGGGCTTGGCGAGCTCCCCCTGGAGGAGCTGGCGGGCATCCGGAGCCGACGGATCGACCGGTACGTCGCCGAGAAGGAACACGACGGGGCCGCCCTCAGGCCCGCCCGGCAACCCGGAACAGATCCTCGTCAGCGCCTCGGTGACCGCTCTCCCGGGCCTCGACGAACCGGATCAGTTCGAGATCGAGCCCCTCCTTGCGGATGCGGAGGTCGACGTAGATGACCGACACTGTCGCCGCCTGGACCACGGAGCTGATCGCGCCGAACACGAGCTGGACGACGCCGATCACCAGGTAGAGCCCGCCGATCAGCAGCACGTCGGACGGGAAGCCCGAACCATCCGTGCCGTTCGGTGCGAGCACTCCGACGCCGAGCCCGAAGATCAGGCTGATCGGCTGAACGACCACCTGCGACGCCACAGACACGATCGCGCCGACGAGCCACTCGGTGCCGAGCGTCCGCCAGAAGAAGCGGTCGGTCAGCCGCCACGACCGGGCGATCGCCCCGCGAACCCCGGCCCGTTCGAGCACGATGATGCAGGGCACGAGCGACAGCTTCGTCGTGAGCCAGGCTGCCAGCACCGCGATGGCGAGGAAGGCGAGGATGCCGAACACCACCGCCAGCACGGCCCCGACCGTGCCGAGGAACGTGAGCAGCACGATCACGCCGACCACGGCGCCCAGAACGATGACCACCACGGCGGCCTGCAGAAGCGTCCAGAGGGCGAGCGGCCAGATGCGGCGCGCGGCGGCTCGCCAGAGTTCGCCCAGCCGGCGCTTCTCGCCGAGGATCTCCCGCGACACTTCGATGACCAGGATGCTCTGCAGCAGGGCGCTCGTGATCAGGGCGACGGCCAGCGGAATCAGGGTGCTCAGCAGCACGATCGCCGTCGACCCGGCCTGGATGGAGTCGTAGTCGGCCGCCGACGCGGAATCCACCCGCGTGAAGGCGAGCAGCACGGCGCCACCCACGATCAGCGCGGTGACGAGACCGATCGTGAACTGGATGATCAGGGCGCTGCCGAGCGTCGCCCGAGGGTTTCGGCGGAGCACCTGGAACGGCGCACCGAGCAGGGTGCCGAAGCTGAGGGGTCGGAGCGGCACGAGCCCCGGCTTCGGCGGCGGCGCCCACTGCTGCTGCCCCGGCTGCCCCGGGTACTGCTGCTGCCCCGGGTGCTGCCCCGGCAGGGGCTGCGGAGGGTACGGCAGGGGGGACTGTCGACTGACAGTCGGAGGCGCTTCGACAGGCGGAACCCCCGCCGCCCGTCCATCGTTGTTGTCGCTCACCGGTCAATGCTCGCACACCGCACAGCGAGCATCCCGGTCGGAAAGGGCGCCCGAGGGCCCCGGCGGGGCCCGCTCGCGACAAAAACTCACTTGAGCGACGAGGTGACGTCGTCCACCCGGTGCCCGGAGGGGACTGCCTCGCAGCCCTCCCCGGGCCCGCTCGACTATCCTGATCAGCATGGATGCTCGCATACTCGTGGTCGACGACGACCCCGCGCTCGCCGAGATGATCGGCATCGTGCTGCAGACCGAGGGTTTCGAGCCGATCTTCTGCGCCGACGGCTCCGAAGCGCTCGCCGCGTTCCAGCAGTCGAAGCCCGAACTGGTGCTGCTCGACCTGATGCTGCCCGGGCTCGACGGCATCGAGGTGTGCGCCCAGATCCGGGGGGAGTCGGGGGTACCGATCATCATGCTCACCGCGAAGTCCGACACGATGGATGTGGTGAAGGGGCTCGAGTCCGGCGCCGACGACTACATCGTCAAGCCGTTCAACCCGAAGGAACTGGTGGCGCGCATCCGCACCAGGCTGAGGCAGAACCCCGTGAACGCGCCCACCAGCGGGGTACTCCGGATCGGCGACCTCGAGCTCGACATCGAGGGCCACGAGGTTCGGCGGGGCGCCGGGCGCATCAACCTCACCCCGCTCGAGTTCGACCTGCTCCAGGCGCTCTCCTCCAAACCCCAGCAGGTCTTCACCCGCGAGATGCTGCTCGAGCAGGTCTGGGGCTACCACTACAAGGCCGACACGAGGCTCGTGAATGTGCACGTGCAGCGGCTGCGGGCGAAGGTCGAGGAAGACCCCGACAACCCCCGCATCGTCATGACGGTGCGGGGTGTCGGTTACCGGGCCGGCGCCGTCATCTGACGTGACGGCTCCCTGACGTGACGGCGGCGGATGCCCGGCTGGGCCGGAGCCACATCGGACCCTTCCTCGCGAGGGAGTGGCGCGCCTGGCCGCGTCAGTTGCGGGGCGCCTGGCGGCAGTCGCTGCAGTTCCGCACGATCGTCATCACCATCGGCTTGACGACGGTCGCCCTGCTCGGCGCGGGCATCTACACCTCGGTCAGCATCGGCAACGACCTGTTCCATTCGCGCCTGAACCAGGTGCTCGCCGACTCCAACCAGGCGGCGCAGGCCGCCCAGACCATCTTCGACGCCTCCGATTCCACGTCGGAGACCTCGGTGAGCACACTGCTGAATTCTGCGCAGTCGAAGATCACATCATCCTCGTCGTCGCGCCTCATCGCCATCCTCACCGCGCCGGGCAACGACCAGGGCACCACCTCGTTCCTGCCGTTCGCGAGCCCCGCCCTGAACGCCAAGGGCCTGATCTCCGACTCGCTGAAGGGCGAGGTCACCGGCGGCGACGGAACCCAGACCCAGTACTGGCAGTCCGTGGCGCTGCCGAACAGCACCGGCGGCACCGACCCGGGCATCATCGTGGGTACCCCGCTCACCATCCCGAGCGCCGGCCAGTACCAGCTCTACCTCGGCTACAACCTCGCCGACGCCGGCCAGACCCTCAGCTTCGTGCAGCAGACGCTCTGGATCGCCGGCCTCCTGCTCACCCTTCTGATCGCTGTGGTGGCCTGGGTGATCGTGCGGCTGGTTATCGAGCCGATCCGCATCACGGCCGAGACCAGCGAGCAGCTCGCTGCGGGCCGACTGGAGGTGCGCATCCCCGAGAAGGGTGACGACATCCTCGCCACGCTGGCGCGCTCCTTCAACGGCATGGCCGACAGCATGCAGGGGCAGATCACGCAGCTCGCAGAACTCTCCCAACTGCAGCAGAGATTCGTATCGGATGTCTCGCACGAACTCCGCACGCCCCTGACGACCATCAGACTGGCCGGTGACATGCTCTACGACCAACGCGACACCTTCGAACCGGCGATCGGTCGCACCGCGGAGCTGCTGCACACCCAGACGGTGCGTTTCGAGATGCTGCTCGGCGATCTGCTCGAGATCAGCCGGTTCGACGCCGGATCGGCCGACCTGAACGTCGAATCGACCAACCTCGTGCGCCTGGCAGAGGACGCGGTCGACCAGATGCAGCCGCTGGCCGCCTCGACGGGCTCCGAGATCCGCGTCTTCGCCCCCGGCGGCTACGTGGAGGTCGAACTCGACGCGAGCCGCATCCGGCGCATCCTGACCAACCTGCTCGGCAATGCGATCGAGCACGGCGAAGGCCGGCCGATCGTGGTCTCGGTCGACAGCAACGTGTCGTCCATCGCCGTCGCGGTGCGCGACTACGGCATCGGCATGAGCCCCGAGGAGGCCGAGCGCGTGTTCGAACGGTTCTGGCGGGCGGACCCCTCCCGAAAGCGCACCATCGGTGGCACGGGCCTCGGCCTCGCGATCTCGCTCGAAGACGCAGCCCTCCACCGGGGTGCGCTCGAGGTGTGGTCCGAGAGCGGTGCCGGCAGCTGCTTCCGCCTCACGCTGCCGCGCATCCACGGGCACTCCGCCGGAACGTCGCCGCTTCCGCTGCCGCCCGATGATGCAGGGCACTCGTTCGGGGAGACCCGGTGAGGGCCGGGCGCCTGCGGGTGACAGCGGTGCTGGCGGTGGCCGCCGCCGCCGTTCTCGCGATCTCCGGATGCACGGGCATCCCCGACGCCGGGGGAGTGCACGCCCAGCCCGCGAGTTCGGCACCCGACGACATCGACGTGATCCTGCTTCCGCCGGGGCCGGTGCCGGATGCGAACCAGACGCAGATACTGAACGGCTTCCTGCAGGCCGCGGCGAGCCCCCAGAACGACTACGCGGTCGCCCGGAGTTTTCTGTCCACGGGCTTCGAGAAGCAGTGGGATCCGAACGCGGGCGTTCTGATCGACGCGGGCCAACTCTCCTTCACCACCCAGTCCGACACCGCGATGAGCGTCAGCGTCACTCCGCAGGCCGAGGTGGACGGCATGGGGGACTACGTCGAGAACTCGTCGACCGCCGCCGTCACCATCCCGTTCCAGTTCACCCAGGAGAACGGCCAGTGGCGCATCAACCTGGCCAACCCGGGCATCATCCTCGAACAGACACGGTTCAACCAGGTGTTCAGTTCGCACTCCCTCTATTTCTACGATCCGACGTACACCTACCTGGTTCCGGATGTGCGGTGGTTCCCCAAAGACGAGACGACCGGCACGCGCGTGGTGAAGGCCCTCCTCGCGGGCCCGACGCCGTGGCTCGGGCAGGGCGCTATCGTCACCGCCTTCCCGGACGGCACTGAGACGTCGTCGGTTGTGGTGTCGTCGGGCAAGGCGAACGTCGACCTGTCGAACCAGGTGCTCACCCAGACGCCGGAGGCGCAGCAGCGGATGCAGGCGCAGCTCGACGCCTCGCTCGGGTCGGTGGCGTCTGTCGCCGCGGTCGCGATCACTGTGAACCAGGCCCTGCTCACCATTCCCGCGGGCGTGGCGCCGGTGTTCGCGCCACGGGTCGATTCGAAGGCGCTCGTGCTGCAGTCGGGAGCCTTCGGCTACCTCAGCAGCAGCGCGCTCGTGCCGATCCCGACAGTGAGCGACAAGGTGCAGGCGCTCGCCCCTCTCTCTGTGACCTCGTCGTCGAAGGTGCTGGCGGTCGGTACCACGACTGGCGTGTTCGCCGTGCAGTCGGGCGACAACCAGCCGGTGCTGGTCGACAGTCGGCCGGGGCTGCTGGCGCCGACGCTCGACCCGTCCGGTTACGTGTGGACCGTTCCCGCCGGCACACCGGAGGCGGTGCAGGCCTACGGCAGTGACGGTTCCGTGCATCCGGTGGCGGTCGACTGGGATGGAGCCTCCTCCATCGTGTCGCTGGATGTCTCCCGCGACGGCACGCGGGCGCTGGCGTTCACCCTCACCGACGGCGTGCCACGGCTGATCGTGGCCGCGATCATCCGCAACTCGTCCGGTGCGCCCGAGAGGCTGGGCGATCCGGTGACTCTCGCGTCGGGCTCAGGAACACCCCTCGACGCAACCTGGGTCGACTCGTCGAACGTCGCGTCGCTCACCGTGACGTCCGGCGGTGACGACCGGGTGGTTCTGCAGGAGATCGGCGGTATGAGCTCGCCGCTCGGCATTCCGACGAACGGTGCTTCACTCGCGGGGTCGAACGACGTGACCGGGCTCTGGCTGCTGACCTCGACGGGTGAGCTGCAGCAGCAGCGCGGAAGTGGCTGGCAGACCACGGCGAAGTCGGTCTCGCTCCTCGCCACGCAGACCTGATCCGTGGCGCTTTGCGTCTCCTCCACAGGCGCGGGCCAGGGGGCGTTCTCCACTGATCGCGCGGATGCTCGTTTCCCTCGCCGGTGCGAGCGGAAGAGTGGGGGCCATGAACCCCCACACATTCCCCTTCCTGGAGACCACCGTCGGCCGGGCGCTCGCAGCAGCCGTCGCGGTGATCCTGCCGACCGAGTGCGTCGGGTGCGGCGCACGTGACCGCGCGCTCTGCGCGGTGTGCAGCGAGACGATCGGGGCGTCGCCGCCACCCTCGGCGGCCCCGTCACCCGCATCGGCTTGGCAATCCTCGCCCGGCGCCCGGTCGTGCGAGCTCGTCATCGAGGCGCTTCAGGAGCCGCCTCTCCGGGTGTGGGCGGGCGTGCCGTACGGCACCGTGGTGAGTTCGGCGCTCTCGGCTTTCAAGGAGGCAGGGCGTACCGATGCGGCCCGTCCGCTGGCCCGGGTGCTCGAGTCGTCGATTCTGGATGCGCGAACCGACCTCGAGGGCCGGCTGCCCCCGGGCGCGGTGCTCGAACTCACGGTCGCGCCGTCGTCCCGCGCCGCGTTCCGTCGGCGTGGCTACCACCCGGTGGAGCTCCTCGCGGTGCGGGCGCGCGGAGCGCTCCCAATTGCGCGGACGCTCCGGGTCGCCCGGCCTGTCGCCGACCAGGCCGGACTCGGCAGAGAGGCGCGGAGGGCGAATCTCAACGGATCCCTGGAGGTTCGGAGCAAGCTCTCAGGGGCGCTCGACGGGCGCCATTTCCTGGTCGTCGACGATGTCACCACGACCGGTTCCACGCTCGTGGAATGCCGCAGGGCGCTGGAATCAGTGGGCGCGACGGTGTGGGGTGCGGCGACGCTCGCCTACACGCCGAAGCACCACGGAGCATCCACCGTGCGTCCGGTGGGCGAACGGGAGGGGCAGATGGGATGAACGGATGACACGGGGTGCTGAAGACGACTACGGTGGGGGAAAAGGCGCGGAAGAACTCGCTTTGGTCCCAGGGCGGCACGTCTTTTTGAGACTAGGAGATTGCCATGGAGATCAACATCACGGGCCGAAACCTAGGGATCACCGATCGATTCCGGAGCTACGCGACCGAGAAGGCCGACAAGGTCTCACACCTCGCCGATCGGGCACTCGCCCTCGAGATCAAGGTGTGCCGGCACAGTTCTGCGAACACCTCCGGTGGAGACGACCGGGTCGAGCTCACCCTCATCGGGCCCGGGCCGATCGTCCGGGCGGAGAGTGCGGGCAGCGACAAATACGTGGCCTTCGATCTCGCGATCGCCAAGCTCCTCGAACGGATCCGACGCGCGAAGGACCGCAAGAAGGTGCACCGTGGACAGCACCGGCCGGTCTCGCTCCGAGAGGCGTCGATCACCGACTTCAATCTCACCGACCTGAAACCTGCCGAAGCCGAGGTGCTCGCCCAGGTGAGCACCGGAGCCGTGCAGACGGTGCCGGCCGCGGTCGGCACGGCAGAGTCCGAGTCGGTGGATCCGGCCGAGGAGGCCTGGTCGCCGGTCGTCATCCGCACGAAGGTCTTCGCGGCGGCCCCCATGACGGTCGACGACGCGCTCTACCTGATGGAGCTCGTCGGTCACGACTTCTACCTCTTCGTCGACTCCGAATCCGGAAGGCCGAGTGTGGTCTACCGCCGGAAGGGCTGGGACTACGGAGTGATCGGGCTCGACGACAGCGCGTCGGCGCTGCTCGTGGATGCCCGGCAGGCTGAAGGAGTTCTCGCCTAGGGAGTTCTCCCGCAGTATGGGAGATGAACCGGGGGTGCGGCGCTGAGGCGCCGCACCCCCGGCGTTCGTTATACAGACCCTCAGGTACGACAACTAGTATTGCTATGATTACCGGCTGGATCATGGCTGGTTCGGTAGGAGATTCAACGTGGCTTCAGTTTTGGAAAAGGTCCTTCGTGTCGGCGAGGGCCGGGTGCTTCGGCGCCTCGAGAACTACGCGAAGGCGATCAACGCCCTCGAAGAGGACTTCACGCACCTCACAGACGAGGAGCTGAAAGACGAGACGCCGAGGCTCCGCGAGCGTTTCCAAGACGGCGAGAGCCTCGACCACCTCCTTCCGGAGGCATTCGCCGCTGTGCGCGAGGCCTCGAGGCGAACCCTGGGCCTCCGGCACTTCGACGTTCAGCTCATGGGTGGCGCGGCCCTTCACCTCGGCAACATCGCCGAGATGAAGACCGGTGAGGGCAAGACGCTCGTCGCCACGCTTCCGGCCTACCTGAACGCGATCGCCGGCAAGGGCGTGCACATCGTCACGGTGAACGACTACCTCGCCAACTACCAGAGCGAACTGATGGGCCGCGTCTTCCGTGCCCTGGGCATGACGACAGGCGTCATCCTCTCGGGACAGACCCCGCCCGAACGCCGCGACCAGTACGCAGCCGACATCACCTACGGCACCAACAACGAGTTCGGTTTCGACTACCTGCGAGACAACATGGCGTGGCAGGCGAGCGACATGGTGCAGCGGGGCCACAACTTCGCGATCGTCGACGAGGTCGACAGCATCCTGATCGACGAGGCGCGCACGCCGCTGATCATCTCCGGGCCCGCCTCGGGGGAGGCGAACCGCTGGTTCACCGAGTTCGCATCGATCTCGACCCGCCTCACGGCCGGCGACGATTACGAGGTCGACGAGAAGAAGCGCACCGTGGGCATCCTCGAGCCCGGTATCGAGAAGGTCGAGGACTACCTCGGTATCGACAACCTGTACGAATCCGCCAACACGCCCCTGATCTCGTTCCTCAACAACTCGTTGAAGGCGTCGGCCCTGTTCAAGAAGGACAAGGACTATGTCGTCATGAACGGCGAGGTGCTGATCGTCGACGAGCACACCGGTCGCATCCTGGCCGGGCGCCGCTACAACGAGGGCATCCACCAGGCGATCGAAGCCAAGGAGGGCGTGGTCGTCAAGGCCGAGAACCAGACGCTCGCCACGGTGACTCTGCAGAACTACTTCCGTCTCTACGACAAGCTCGCGGGCATGACCGGTACGGCCGAAACTGAGGCCGCCGAGTTCATGAGCACCTACAAGCTCGGCGTCGTCGCCATCCCGACGAACCGCCCGATGCAGCGGAAGGACCAGTCCGACCTGGTCTACAAGAACGAGCAGGCCAAGTTCGAGCAGGTCGTCGAGGACATCGTCGAACGTCACGCGACCGGCCAGCCTGTGCTGGTCGGAACGACGAGCGTCGAGAAGAGCGAGTACCTCTCGCGCCTCCTGGCCAAGAAGGGCGTGCGGCACGAGGTGCTGAACGCCAAGAACCACGCGAGGGAAGCCGCGATCATCGCCCAGGCCGGTCGGCTCGGCGCGGTCACCGTGGCCACGAACATGGCAGGGCGCGGCACCGACATCATGCTCGGTGGCAACACCGAGTTCCTGGCCGTGACGGAGATGAACTCCCGGGGCCTCAGCCCGGTCGACACCCCCGACGAGTACGAGGCCGCGTGGGACGACGTCTTCGCCGAGGTCAAGTCGGGCGTCGAGGAGGAGGCCGAGAAGGTCGTCGAGGCCGGCGGTCTCTATGTGCTCGGCACCGAGCGTCACGAGTCGCGCCGCATCGACAACCAGCTGCGCGGTCGGAGCGGTCGCCAGGGCGACCCGGGCGAGAGCCGGTTCTACCTCTCGCTGACCGACGACCTCATGCGCCTGTTCAACGCCGGAGCCGCAGAGAGCCTGATGGGTCGGGGCAACGTGCCCGACGACCTGGCGATCGAGTCGAAGGTGGTTTCGCGCGCCATCCGCAGCGCCCAGTCGCAGGTCGAGGGCCGGAACGCCGAGATCCGCAAGAACGTGCTGAAGTACGACGACGTTCTGAATCGGCAGCGCGAGGCCATCTACGGCGACCGCCGCCACATCCTCGAGGGTGACGACCTGCACGAGCGTGCGCAGAAGTTCCTGAAGGACGTCGTCGAAGACGTGCTCGAGACCCACGCGGGCGAGGGCAACGGCGACGACTGGGACTTCGACGCCATGTGGACCGAGCTCAAGACGCTCTACCCGGTGTCGATCTCGATCGACGAGGTCGTGGCAGAAGCCGGCAGCCGTGGCAAGATCAGCCGGGAGTTCGTCGGCAGGGAGATCCTGTCCGATGCGCAGATCGCCTACCAGAACCGCGAGGCGACGCTCGGCGAGGCCGCGATGCGCGAGCTCGAGCGACGCGTGGTGCTCACCGTCATCGACCGCCGCTGGCGAGACCACCTCTACGAGATGGACTACCTCAAAGACGGAATCGGCCTGCGGGCGATGGCGCAGCGTGATCCGCTCGTCGAGTACCAGCGCGAGGGCTTTGCGCTCTTCCAGCAGATGATGGGCCAGATCCGCGAGGAGGCCGTGGGCTTCCTGTTCAACCTCGAGGTCGAGGTGAACACACCGGCGGGCTCCGTGGATGCGCCGAGTGTGCAGGCCAAGGGTCTCGAGAGCGGCAACGCCAGCGTGGAGCAGCTCAGCTACACGGCGCCGAGCGACTCGGGCGGAGTCGAGGTGCGCAACCAGCGCGGGCAGCTCGAGCAGGCCGCAACGGCCCTGGCCCAGCGCGCAGAGGCCGAGGGCAACCCGCTCGCGCCCGGGTCGACGCCAGTGCCTCCTGCGGCGAAGAACCCGCCTCGTGGCCAGGCTCCGCGGAGCCAGCCCACCACCACCGGAGCCTTCGGCCAGAAGGCGCCGGTCGGCGCGCCCCCCGCGGCAAACCGTGCCGAGCGTCGAGGCCAGGGCAAGAAGAAGTAGCGACCTGCCCGAACACCAGCGACAGAGCCCCGCCGCGCACATGCGCGGGCGGGGCTCTGTCGCTCCGGGCGTGTCAAGACCCGCAGCTCAGAGCACGTTGATCGCGCTCGCCCGCCACCTCGTCTCCAACCGTTCGAGGCGGAGCGCGACGGCTCGAGTCCTCGCCTTGCCGTGAACGATGACCACCCCCTCGATGACGCCGGGCACCGGCTCGCTGTGCACCGTTCTGCCGATCGTGAAGGTCGGCCTGATCAGCCGCTCGCCCTTCACCTGCCGCGCCCGGGCGGAGAGCACCACGCGCTGCATCAGATGGTGGTACACATCTTCGGAGACCCAGCGGGCGACCTGGTCGAGGTCGCGCACCCCCGCCAGCACCTCCAGGACGCACAGTGTCAGGCTCTCGAGGATGCTCTGCGCCTCGGTGAACGGCTGATCGGTGTCGAGGATGTCGACGACTGCGGGGAACGAAATCATGGTGTGCGGCTCCAGTGGATTTGGCCGAACGGCACACGACAGCTGGGTCTGCTGGCGGGAACCGCGACGACTGAACATTTATCAGGTTCGGGTGTTGTCATGAAAGCAGGGGAACCCACAGGTGTCCAGAGCGGCCTCTGCTCTGTGGAAAGAAAGCGCTGAGGCTCGACCCTGTGGAGGACGCGCGACGTCGCAGAGCACCCAGCCGGGGAGCCGTAGGCTAGGGGCGTGTCAACATTGAGCGATCTCGTCCTCGCGCAGGGCAATTCCACCGAAGCCGACGTCGAGTGGCTTCATCTGCTCGTCGGTGACTGGCAGCTTCTCGCCGACCTGGCCTTCGCGGACATCGTGCTGTGGGTTCCGTCGAAGGACGGCAGCTTCGTCGCGGTGGCGCATGCACGGCCATCCAGCTCGGCGACTCTCTTCTATCGCGACTTCGTCGGCCAGGCCGTCAAAGCCGAATGGCGGAAACAGGTCACCGACGCCTTCGAGAGCGCCCAGATCGTCGACACCGCGGCTCCCGACTGGTACGAGGAGACGCCGACCCGCGTGCGGGCCGTGCCGGTGCTCCGGCGGCTGTCCCACACCGAGATGAAGACGACAGACAACCCGATCGCGGTCGTCACGCGGCACACGAACCTCAGCGAGGCGCGAACGCCGAGCCGCCAGGAGCTCACCTTCAACGAGTGCGCCAACGATCTCTTCGCGATGATCGCTGCGGGGGACTTCCCCGACCTCGGTGCACCCACAGGTCCACGCAGGGGTGCGCCCCGGGCATCCGACGGCCTCATCCGGCTGGACGCGGACGGCATGGTGACCTTCGCGAGCCCCAACGGTCTGTCGGCGTTCAACCGCATGGGCTACAGCGAAGAACTCGAGGGCCAGTCGCTGGCCGAGGTGACGACGATCCTCCTGAACGGCACACTGGTCGTCGATGAGTCGCTTCCGCTCGTGGTCACGGGCCGGGCGCCCTGGCGCACAGACATCGACGCGAAGGGCGTGACCGTGTCTCTCCGCGCGATCCCTCTCCGCACCCGCGGCCAGCGGTTCGGCGCGATCGTGCTGTGCCGCGACGTCACCGAGCTGCGCCACGACGAGCGTGAGCTGATCACGAAGGATGCGACCATCCGGGAGATCCACCACCGGGTGAAGAACAACCTCCAGACGGTCGCGTCGCTCCTGCGCATCCAGGCCCGTCGCACCCACTCCGACGACGCGAAGGATGCCCTCTCGCAGGCCATGCGCCGCGTCGCCGCCATCGCGGTCGTGCACGACACGCTCTCGGAGGGTCTCAGCCAGAAGGTCGACTTCGACGTGGTCTTCGAGCGTGTGCTCATGCTCGTCACCGAGGTCGCCTCGGCCCACAACACCACCGTGCATCCGAAGTTCAGCGGCAGCTTCGGCGTGCTGCCGAGTGAGTACGCGACTCCGCTCGCGCTGGCTCTCACGGAACTCGTGACCAACGCGGTCGAACATGGGCTCGCCGGCCAGGAGGGTCAGGTCGAGATCGTCGCCTCACGGTCGGAGGAGACGCTCACCGTCGAGGTGCGGGACACCGGATCCGGTCTGCCGGAGGGCAAGGTCGGTTCGGGGCTCGGCACCCAGATCGTGCGCACCCTCATCCAGGGCGAACTGGGCGGGATCATCGACTGGCACACCATGGTGGGCAGCGGAACAGTCGTGACGATCGAGATCCCGTTCCGCTGGCTGAAGAAGCGCTGAAACCCTCCACCCGCCGACTGTGACCGGGCGGAGGGAGGGTTCCGGAGGCTGACCGGGGTTCAGCCTTTTGTCGTGAGACCTAGGAGGCGCGGCGTGCGCGGGCGGCGCGGCGCTTCAGAGCGCGGCGCTCGTCTTCGCTGAGGCCACCCCAGACGCCGGAGTCCTGGCCGGTCTCGAGTGCGTACTGCAGGCAGACCTCGGTGACGGTGCATCGGGCGCAGACGGCTTTCGCCTTGTCGATCTGGTCGACTGCCGGGCCGGTATTGCCGACGGGGAAGAAGAGCTCGGGGTCTGCAGTCAGGCATGCGGCCTTGTCGCGCCAATCCATGCGGGGTACTCCTTTGGGGTAATGCGTATGCCTCGGTCGATCGACCTAAGATTCGGGTTCAGACGACGAGCAGCGGGAGAAGACGCGAACTGTGGGTGAACCACGGCACGTCAAGACCAGCATCGGGTGCATAGGGATTACTCTCACGTCGCACCCCCACGACATTGTGAGCAACAATCGACCTCAAATATGGTCGCATACTGGTAGAGGCAAATCAAGGATTTTCTGGGTTGTGGAGATATGAGCGATCAGTCAGACGTGCGCGGAGCGGGATCTGACGAGCATCCGGAAGCCCCGTTCAGGCGGCCCGTGCTGCTTGTGCTACTCGCCGTGCTTCTGCTCGTGGAGGCCCTCGCGGTGCTCGCAATCGGTGCCTGGTTGATCGCCGAACTCGGTCTCTCCGAGCCCGCGTCGTATGCCACCGCGATCGCCCTCGTCGTGCTGGTGCTGGCGGCGGGCGTCTGGGTGCTCTCCATCGCGATCGGGGTCTACCGGCTGAGGCCGTGGACGCGCGGCGCGGCGCTGACCTGGCAGATCCTGCAGGTGATTGTGGCGATCTGCATCTTCCAGGGGCTGTTCGCCGAACCGGTCGACGGATGGCCGTTGCTGGTGGTCTCGCTTCTCGGCGTCGCCCTGCTGCTGTCGCCCTCGGTGGTTGCAGCCACCCGCCGCCAGGATTAGGCGTCGATCTTCAGCTTCTTACGGAGCGACGCGACATGGCCGGTCGCCTTCACGTTGTAGAGCGGCAGGCTGACGGCACCGTTCTCGTCGACCACGAACGTCGAACGCAGCACCCCCGTGACGGTCTTGCCGTAGAGCGACTTCTCGCCGTACGCCGCATACGCCTTGTGCACAGCGAGGTCGGGGTCGGAGAGCAGCGGGAAGTTGAGGCCCTGCGCCTCAGCGAAACCCTTGAGCACAGCGGGGGAGTCCTTCGAGATTCCGAGCACCTGGTATCCGGCGCCCTTCAGCGAGTTGATGTTGTCGCGGAAGTCGCAGGCTTCCGTTGTGCACCCCGGCGTGTTGGCGGCCGGGTAGAAGTAGACGACGACCTTCTGGCCGCGGAGACCGGAGAGCGAGACATCCGCCCCGTTCTCGTCGGGCAGCGTGAAGTCGGGAGCCTCGAGGCCGGCGGTCAGTCGTTCGGAAGTGTCGCTCACGGTGCGTCTCTTTCGTGGTCGTGGGGTCCCGTTCGCGGGCCCGCCAGACTCATGCTAGTGTTTGTCCTCGGTCGGGTTCACATCGGCCGGCCATGCACCTCTAGCTCAATTGGCAGAGCAACTGACTCTTAATCAGTGGGTTCCGGGTTCAAGTCCCGGGGGGTGCACCATGAGCGTGGAAAACGCGCACACTCAGACTGTGCCAAGTGTGCACGAGCAGCTAAGCTGAGTTCATGTCGATCACACACCTGACGATCACTCCCGAGGACGTGCGCACGAGCACGTCGGAATCGGGTCTGCGCCCAGCCTGGTTGGAAGAGGTTGCGGCCTACGTTCAGCAGGCCGCAGCCGATGGTGCCACGGTGACGCTGACGTCGAAGCAACGGATGCTGACGCCCGAACAGGTAGCCGACGCGATGGGGGTCTCCCGCTCGACAATCTCCCGCAAGATTAAGGCGGGCGAGATCCAAGCGGTGAAAGTCGGCAATCGCAACCGAGTGCCGTACGAAGAGTTCGAGCGGTTCTGGGGCAAGACGATGGGCGCCATGGGCTCTGCGCCAACTGCGGCGGTGCTCGCAAGCCCGCATAGCTCATAGTGCCAGGCGCTGGCTCAGCACACTCCCTGTTCGAGAGATCGACACCCCGACACACGGGACAGACGCGCCAGTGCGGGATGATCGTCTTATAGTGGGAGAGCTGCCGCCAAGTATGCACACCCCGACGGTCAAAGGAGACCGCAATGACACAGACCGAGATCCTTCGAGCGACCGATCCTCACGCAGGCCTCAAGCGGGCCGTCACCGTGGGCGGGTTGTCCCTTCTCAGCACCGTCACGGCGATTCTCGTTGTCGTAGCCTTCGTGCACTGAGATACGGTGTTCTCATGAATGAGAGCGCTTCCACAGATATCCCCGTGACCGCCGGCGACGCCGACTACCGGGACGGCGGGCTGCGGTTCCCCGCGGACTTCACCTTCGGTTCGGCAACGGCGTCGTACCAGATCGAGGGTGCCTTCGACGAAGACGGGCGCGGCCCGTCCATCTGGGACACCTTCAGCAAGACCCCCGGCAAGGTCTTCAACGGGGACACCGGCGACGTCGCCGACGACCACTACCACCGGCTCGACGAAGACCTCGACCTGATGGCATCGCTGAACCTGCAGGCCTACCGGTTCTCGATCGCGTGGCCACGGATCCAGCCCACCGGGCGCGGGCCGGCGAACCAGGCCGGCCTCGACTTCTACGGCCGGCTCATCGACGGTCTGCTCGCCCGCGGGATCAAGCCCGTGGCGACGCTCTACCACTGGGACCTGCCGCAAGCCCTCGAGGACGAGGGCGGCTGGCTCTCGCGATCCACGTCCGAGGCGTTCGCCGACTACGCACGCATCGTGGGCGAAGCGTTCGGTGACCGCGTGCACACCTGGACGACCATGAACGAGCCGTGGTGCTCGGCATATCTCGGCTACGGATCCGGCGCCCACGCCCCGGGGATCATGTCCGCAGAGGGCGCCCTGAAGGCCGTTCACCACCTGAATCTCGGCCACGGGCTGGCGGTGCTGGCGCTCCGCGAGGTCGTCACGAACGATCCGCAGTTCTCGATCACCCTGAACCTGCACAGCATCCGCGGCCACGGCCCCACCGGCGCGGAGGCGGCGCGCCAGATCAGCGCCCTCGCGAACCGCGCCTTCACCGGACCGCTCCTGAAGGGTGCCTACCCCGACGACCTGCTCGACGACACGAAGGACGTCACCGACTGGTCGTTCGTCAAGGACGGCGACCTTCCGGTCATCAACCAGCCGATCGATGTGCTGGGCGTCAACTACTACTCGACCGTGACCGTCACGGTGTGGGACGGTGTGAGCCCCCGCGAGAGTGCCGACGGTCACCAGAACGTGGGCGGTTCGCCTTGGCCGGGTGCCGAGCGCGTCGAATTCCTGGTGCAGCCCGGGCCGTACACCGAGATGGGCTGGAACATCGACCCGTCGGGCCTCCTCGACCTGCTGACGTCTCTCCGCGACGAGTTCCCGGACCAGGCGCTCATGATCACCGAGAACGGGGCGGCCTTCGCCGACACGGTGACGGATGGCGCAGTGCACGACGATCTGCGGATCGACTACCTCCGCCGGCACGTCACCGCGGCGCACCGGGCGATCGAAGCGGGAGTCGACCTGCGGGGCTACTTCGTCTGGTCGCTGATGGACAACTTCGAGTGGAGCCTCGGCTACTCCAAGCGGTTCGGCATCGTTCGCGTCGACTACGACACGCTCGAGCGGCTGCCGAAGGACAGCGCGCACTGGTACGCGGCTTTAGCGGGCACCAACGTCATTCCCGCGTGACGCGCAGGTAAATTCCCCGGCCGCCCTCTGGTCTGCCGACGAGGGCCGACGTATGCTCGGGGCATGGGGATCGTCCGGGGAATCGGGTCAGGGGGCCGGCGCGCCAGGCTGCGCCTTCACCGGAATGTGCAGCTGAGCGTCTGCCTGGTCGTCGCTGTGGCCGGCACTGCCACGCTCTGCGGCCTGGCGCTCGATCGCACCGCTCCGCGCCAGCCCGCCGTTCAGGCATCAGTCGATGTGGCGGCGACGGCGGGTGCGGTGCCGGATGCCGGAGTGGGTGGCGCGGGGGGTTCCTCGACCGCTCTGCAGTCCGAGGCCGGGGCGGCGAGTGGTTCGACCGGCGCGGGTTCGGGAGCCGCTGCTGTGCCCTCCGGTGTTGTCGATACTGCTGGTGGCGGGCAGGATGCCGCACCGTCCGCCAGCGGGTCGACGACGGCCTCGGGATTCTCGGCCACCGACTTCACCTCAGGCGCCGGCTCGGACAGCGGAGCGGGAAGCGCGGATTCCGGATCCGCGGGGGAGGCGACACCGGGCGACGGAGCCCTGCCGGAGCCGGTGTCCGCCGATCCTCAGCCCGCCGATCCCGCTCCCGCCGACCCTGCACCGGCCGACCCTGCACCGTCTGATCCCGGCGCCTCCGACCCGCTCCCCTTCGATCCCGCACCGGCCGAGCCTGTGCCGGCCGACCCGCTCCCGTTCGATCCGGCGCCGCCGTCAGATCCGGCACCGCAATCGGACCCGGCGCCGGTCGACCCCGCACCCTCGGCGGTCTCGCCGACCGATCCGGTGGCCTGAACCGCGTCGCCTCACGCGGCCTCCCGGCGCCGTGATCTAGGGTGAGCACATGAGTCAGTTGATCGGCACCCTCGTCATTCTCGGAGCATCCGGAGACCTATCGGCACGGCTGCTGTTGCCCGGCCTCGCACAGCTGTTGACCTCCGAACCCGACCGCCGCCTGACCCTCATCGGAGCCGGCGCCGAAGCCTGGACCGATGAGGAGTGGCACAAGGTCGTCACCACCTCCTTCGCAGAAGTGAATGCCTCGGGCGAGACGGTCGCGGGCATCCTGAAGGACTCGCACTATTTCCAGGCCGACGTCACGAAACCGGATGACCTGCAGAAGATCCTCGATGCCTGCGACGGCGTGCCCGCGATCTATTTCGCGCTGCCACCGGCCGTCGCGGCGCTGGCCTGTGAGGCTCTGGCCTCGGTGAAGCGGCCCGACGGTCTCACCCTCGCCCTCGAGAAGCCGTTCGGCACCGACGAGCAGAGCGCGATCGCCCTGAACGAACTGCTGCTGAAGCTGGTGCCCGAGGAGCAGGTGCACCGGGTCGACCACTTCCTCGGACGCTCCACTGTGCTGAACCTTCTGGGCCTCCGTTTCGCGAACCGCATCTTCGAGCCGGTCTGGAATGCCGAGCACATCGAGAAGATCGAGATCATCTACGACGAGCAGCTGGCGCTCGAGGGCCGCGCGCGCTACTACGACAAGGCGGGTGCGCTGGTCGACATGATCCAGAGCCATCTGTTGCAGGTGATGGCGGTCGTGGCGATGGAGCCGCCGTCGACACTGCAGTCGAACGACCTGCGCGACGCCAAGCAGCTCGTGCTGCGGGCGACACAGGTCTGGCAGGGAGACGCGATCGCGGCGTCCAGGCGCGCCCGGTACACGTCGGGGGAGGTGCAGGGGCGGCAGCTGCCGTCGTACGTCGACGAGACGGGCGTCGACCCGAGCCGTGAGACCGAGACGCTGGCCGAGGTCACCTTCGAGGTGAACACGTGGCGCTGGGCGGGCATCCCGTTCACGTTGCGCTCGGGCAAGGCGCTGGCGGAGCGGCGCCGTGAGATCGTGATCACGTTCCGGCCGGCGAGGCAGCTGCCGGTGGGGCTGAAAGGGCACAACGACCCCACGGTGCTGCGCGTGTTCCTGGCACCGGATGAGATGTCGCTCGAGATCAACATCAACGGCCCGGGCGACCCATACGAGCTGGAACGCATCAGCCTCGACGCGCACTTCGGCGACGGGCAGCTGCTGGCGTACCGCGAGGTGCTGGCGGGCATCCTCGACGGCGACTCATCGCTGTCGGTGCGCGGCGACTCCGCGGTCGAGGGCTGGCGCATCGTGGCACCCATCGTCGAGGCGTGGAAGCACGACGAGGTGCCGATCGACGACTACCGCGCCGGCACAGAGGGCCCGACCTTCTGGCCGCGGATCTGAGGTCTGGCGGGCACGGGGCCGCCTGGCTGGCACGAGGCGCCTTTCGCCCGTCGCCAATTCAGGCTGGATGTCCGGCGGAGGCCCATCTGGGCCCCGTGTCGCGCCTGACCTGAATAAGGACCGGGGTGTGGCGCTTTTCGCCGCGCAGAGCAGTCGGTCAGCGGCCGGCTTCGACCAGGTGGGTGCGGACGGCCGCGACGGGCGCGGGAAGTGCGATCTCGCCGGTCTCGTCGAGAACGGTGAGAGCCGCGGCGAGATCGGCAGAGACGGGCACGGCGACGATCGGCGCAAGCGGCGGTGCGAGCGTCGCCGCCGCGGGTGCGAGTTCAGGTGCGGGTGCGGGTGCGGGTGCGGGTGCGCTCAGCGTTGCGACCGGCACCGAGGTGACAACAAGCGCGGCGTGGTCGGCCTCAACCGCGAAGGGCAGAGCGGCGTGGCTCCCGACGCGAACGTCGACAGGAGCCTCAGCCGGGGCGACGAGGGGGTGTGCCGGCAGCGCGCGGGTCTCCGCGAACGCCGAGGTGGCGGCCACGAAGGAACCCCCGAGCGGCGCGGGCGCGACCAGCGGCACGGCCTGGTGGTTGATGAGGGTGCTGACGATGTCATGGGCGACCGAGGAGGCGAGCATCGTGTGGAAGATATCGTCGGTGTCGCTGTTCGCCCGCCGGGTGATCGCGTAGGAACCCAGGGGGCCGAAGTTCGCGTGGAGCGTCTGGTTCACCAGTTCGTAGAGCCGCTCTGACGACATCGGGCTCTGCACCGCCTGAGCCTCGAGCCGGGCTCGTTCCGCTCGTGCCTTGCGCCGCCAACCAATCATCATGAGCCCTTCTCACCGCACCGTTCCCCCAAGTGTGGCTGCTCCGCCGCCCGATCGCCGTCGGGACACGCCGGAAGGCAGGTTCAGGCCCCGCTACTTCTCGTTCAGCTCGCGGGCTTCGCGGTCATCCTGCTGCACACTGCCCACGGCCAGCGCCACGGTGAGGGCCCAGCTGACCCACATGAGCACGAGGCGCCAGTCGCGGGGCCCCCGTCGGGTGGTCTGGATCACGGCGAAGCCGCTCGCGATCGCGCCGATGATGCTGCTGTTGAAGATGAACTTGCGCATGACACCAACCTACTTGTTCGAGGCGTCCCTTGCCCGAGCCTTGACAGCCTTCCTGTCGGCCTTCTCGACCTTCTTCTGCGTGCGCTTCTTCAGCGGCTTCGGCGTCTGCTCCCAGGCCTCCTGTCGGCCGAACGCGAGCGTCTCCCTGAGCATCCGGAGCCGTTCCTCCTCAGTCTTCGCCTTGCGGGTGTTCACCTCGGCGACGACGCTGCCGTCCCAATCGTTCGCCGAGAGGAACGCGAGTACCTCCTGCACCGGCTGCCCGCCGTACCCCGGCAGGAGGTGTTCGTCGAAGACCCGGCCCTCATCGAGCGAACCCGATCCGTCGCAGAGGTGCACGTGCCGCAGGCGCGGTCCGAGCGCTTCGGCCATCTCGAGCGAGTCGCGACCCGACAGGGCCGCGTGTGAGAAGTCGAGGGTGACGGCGGCGCAGTCCATCACCACCGGGTCCCAGCCGGGGGAGTAGGCCGCAAGGCTCGAGCCCTTGACCTTCCAGGGGAACATGTTCTCGACCGCGATCTCGACGCCGTAGGTCTCGGTCGTCTCCTGCACGATGCGGAGGAAGTTCTCTGCGTACCCCGACTGCCAGCGGAACGGTGGATGCACGACCACCGCGCTCGCACCGACCGCTCTGGCGAGGTCGGCCGACTTCTCGAGCTTCACCTTCGGATCCCTGCCCCAGACGAAGTGCGTGAGCAGCAGCACCGGGGCGTGGATCGAGAGGATCGGCATCCCGTACTTCTCGCTGAGAGCGAGCAGGGTGTCGGGGGACTGGGTGACCTCATCGCGGGTGACCATGACTTCGACGCCGTCATAACCCGCCAGGCTCGCAAAACGGAAGCCCTCTTCGACCCCCAGCGGATAGACGCACGAAGTGCTCATGCCGATTCGGATCATGGGGCTGACGATAGTCGCCCGACCTGAACACTGCGCCAGTTCTCGGCGATCCTCCGCGAAATTTGTGGCGGCTGGTACCGTAAAGAATGACCGCCCGCGGGCATCCTCCCGCCGACAATCGAACGGATCCTGTCATCTCCTCTGCCAGCGCATCGGCGCGAACCGGCCAGTACGACCTCGTCGTGGTCTCCAATCGACTGCCTGTCGACAAAGTGATCGCCGACGACGGCACCGAGACCTGGCGCGGCTCGCCCGGGGGCCTCGTCACGGCGCTCGAACCGATCATGCGTGCCAGCGAAGGCGCCTGGGTCGGCTGGGCGGGGGTCGCCGACGACGCTTCGGAACCCTTCGAACACGACGGCATCTCGATCGTCCCCGTGACACTCAGTGCCGACGAGGTCGAGCTCTACTACGAAGGTTTCTCGAACGACACCCTCTGGCCGCTCTACCACGACGTGATCGCCCCGCCCACGTACCACCGGGACTGGTGGGAGTCGTACCTCGAGGTGAACCAGCGATTCGCGGATGCGGCGGCCACCGCGGCCGCCGACGGGGCCACGGTGTGGGTGCAGGACTACCAGCTGCAGCTCGTTCCGAAAATGCTGCGGGAGATCCGCCCCGACCTCGTGATCGGCTTCTTCAATCACATTCCGTTTCCGGCATACGGGATCTTCTCGCAGCTGCCATGGCGCACCCAGATCATCGAGGGCCTGCTCGGGGCCGATGTCATCGGCTTCCAGCGAGTGGCGGATGCCGGCAACTTCAGCCGCGCGGTGCGCCGCCTCCTGGGGTTCTCGACCAAGGGCACCACCATCGAGGTGCCGATCGTGGACGCCGCCGAGGTCGAGGGTCGACCGAACCGCACGCGCGTCTCCCGCCGGGGGCACCACGTGCGAACGGTCACGGCCCGCGCGTTCCCGATCTCCATCGACACCGAGAGTTTCGTCGAACTCGCCCACCGGCCCGACGTGCAGGCCCGCGCGAAGGAGATCCGGCAGGAGCTCGGAAATCCCGACGTGGTGATGCTCGGCGTCGACAGGCTCGATTACACCAAGGGCATCGGCCACCGGCTGAAGGCCTACGGCGAGCTGCTCGAAGACGGCAAGATCGACGTCGCGCACGCCAGTCTCATCCAGGTGGCCAGCCCCAGCCGCGAGCGGGTCAAGACGTACATGCAGCTCAGGGATGAGATCGAACTCACCGTCGGGCGGATCAACGGCGACTTCTCGACCATCAGCCATTCGGCGATCAGCTACTTGCACCAGGGCCGGCCCCGCGAGGAGATGGCGGCGCTCTACCTCGCCGCCGACATCATGCTCGTCACGGCCCTCCGCGACGGTATGAACCTGGTCGCGAAGGAGTATGTCGCCTCCCGGTTCGACAATGGCGGCGTGCTGGTGCTGAGCGAGTTCGCGGGAGCCGCCGACGAGCTGAAGCAGGCGCTGCTCGTCAACCCGCACGACATCCATGGCCTGAAGGAGGCGATCATGAAGGCGATCGCCATGCCGCAGAGTGAGAGATCCCGGCGCATGCGCGCCCTCCGCAAGCGGGTGATCGAGTTCGATGTCGCGAGATGGTCGAAGTCCTTCCTCGACGAGCTCGCCGATCTGACGCACGCCCGGAGCGCGAGCGAGGCCTCCGATGCGGCCGACGCTCTGTCTGACGCGGCCGACGACGAGGCCAAGGCCAACGCGTCGTCGAGTGTGCGAACGGCCCGCACGGCCCAACCGGATGCCCGGGCGAATCCGACTGGCACCGAGAATCCGACCGGCACCGTGAATCCAGTCGGCGCCGAAGCGGGTGAACCCCAGAAGTGAGCGGCATCATCGACGCAGAGACCGACGAACTCGTCGCGAAGCTCACGGAGCTCGCCGAGACCCGGCAGTTGCTCATCGCCCTCGACTTCGACGGCACGCTGGCGCCCGAAGTGGATGACCCCCAGCACGCTCGCGCCCTGCCCGAGGCCCGCGCCGCGGTGCTGAGACTGCTCGCCCTCCCCGCCACGCGGGTCGCCCTCATCTCGGGCCGCGCCATGGAGAGCCTCGAGCACGTGGCGAACCTGCCGGATTCCGTGCTGCTGGTCGGGTCGCACGGCGTCGAGTTCCGGCTCGACACCCCCGACGCGACGGTCGACCTCGACACGGCCGAGCTCGAACAGGTGGATGTGCTGAGCGAGCTGCTCGAAGACGTCGCGGCGGGCCTCGACCAGGTCTGGATCGAGCCGAAGCCCGCGGGCTTCGCCCTGCACACCCGGCTCGCGACCGAGCGGGACTCCCGCATCGCCCACCTTCAGGCGCTCAGCGAGACCCGCGCGGAGATCGCCGGGCTCACCGTTCGCGAAGGCAAGAACGTTCTCGAGTTCTCGGTGCGGAGCGCTACGAAGGGTGAGGCCCTGCTGCACCTGAAGGAGTACGCCAAGGCGACGGCTGTGCTCTACGCGGGCGACGACGTCACCGACGAGGATGCCTTCGCGGTGCTCGACTCGCGCGACTTCGGGTTGAAGAGCGGGCCGGGAAAGACGATCGCCGAGTTCCGGGTGGCCGATCCGCGCGAGGTGGCCGGCGTGCTCACGCTGCTCGCCGACCTGCGGGCGAAGGCGTTCGAGTCCGGTGCGCCCGGCCGGGCCTGATCCGCGACGCTGCCTGGTCCGAGACACTGCCTGATCGCAATACTGCCCGATCCGCGCACGGCACTCGGCATCGACGGGCTCCCCGCCGCGGTGCTCCTCGGAACGGATCGGAGAGTCGCCGCAGGCCCCGTGCTCGGGCCCGACGAGATCGAAGCCCTGGTCGGCGGTATCGGCGAGGCGCTGGCCCAGAACGGCTGGGCCGACCGCCAAAAAGTGCTCGTTCGAGGTTCTAAACTCGTAACATGCCCGAAATAGACATGAAGCCGCGTTCGCGCGTCGTCACCGACGGAATCGAAGCCACGACCTCACGCGGAATGCTCCGTGCGGTCGGTATGGGCGACGCCGACTGGGACAAGCCGCAGATCGGCATTGCGAGCTCATGGAACGAGATCACCCCCTGCAACCTGTCGCTCGACAGGCTCGCGCAGGCCTCCAAGGAGGGTGTGCACTCGGGCGGGGGATACCCCCTGCAGTTCGGCACCATCTCCGTCTCCGACGGCATCTCGATGGGCCACGAGGGCATGCACTTCTCGCTCGTCTCGCGTGAGGTCATCGCCGACAGCGTCGAGACCGTCATGCAGGCCGAGCGCCTCGACGGCAGCGTGTTGCTGGCCGGCTGCGACAAGTCGCTGCCCGGCATGCTGATGGCCGCGGCCCGCCTCGACCTCGCGAGCGTGTTCCTCTACGCCGGCTCGATCGCGCCGGGCTGGGTCAAGCTCAGCGACGGCACCGAGAAGGACATCACGATCATCGACTCCTTCGAGGCCGTCGGCGGCGTCAAGGCCGGCACGATGAGCGTCGAGGATGCCAAGCGCATCGAGTGCGCCTTTGCCCCGGGCGAGGGTGCCTGCGGAGGCATGTACACCGCCAACACGATGGCCTCCGTCGCCGAGGCCCTCGGCATGAGCCTGCCGGGCAGCGCGTCGCCGGCATCGGCCGACCGCCGCCGCGACTTCTTCGCGCACCGCTCGGGCGAGGCCGTCGTGAACATGCTTCGCCTGGGCATCACGACCCGCGACATCCTCACCAAAGACGCGTTCGAGAACGCGATCGCCGTCGCCATGGCCCTCGGTGGATCGACAAACGTCATCCTGCACCTGCTCGCGATCGCCTACGAGGCCGAGGTCGACCTCACGATCGACGACTTCAACCGCATCGGTGATACGATCCCGCATCTCGCCGACATGAAGCCGTTCGGCAAATATGTGATGAACGACCTCGACCGGCAGGGCGGACTCCCGGTGCTGATGAAGGCGCTGCTGGATGCCGGACTGATGCACGGCGACGCGCTCACCGTCACGGGCAAGACCCTCGCCGAGAATCTCGCGGAGATCAATCCGCCGACGCTCGACGGCAAGGTGCTCCGCACGCTCGACAACCCGATCCACCCCACGGGCGGCCTCACCGTGTTGAAGGGCACGCTGGCCCCCGAGGGCGGCGTCGTCAAGACCGCCGGATTCGACGCGAGTGTGTTCGAGGGCCCCGCGAAGGTCTTCGAGCGTGAGCGCGCGGCGATGGATGCGCTCACCAACGGTGAGATCCAGCACGGCGACGTGGTGGTCATCCGCTACGAGGGTCCGAAGGGCGGCCCCGGCATGCGGGAGATGCTCGCGATCACCGCGGCCATCAAGGGCGCCGGGCTCGGCAAAGATGTACTACTCTTGACAGACGGCAGATTCTCAGGCGGCACAACCGGCCTGTGTATCGGCCACATAGCACCCGAAGCGGTCGACGCAGGTCCGATTGCCTTCGTGCGCGATGGTGATCTGATTCGGGTCGATATCGCAGCTCGCTCGCTCGACCTACTCGTCGAACCCGCAGAGCTCGCAGCCCGCCGTGACGGCTGGGCTCCGCTCCCCCCGCGCTATACCCGTGGCGTCCTGGCCAAATACTCGAAGCTCGTGCATTCAGCTGCAGAAGGCGCGATCACCGGGTAAGGCACCTCCGTCCGGTCCAACCGCCCCCGTCTCCGGGCGCACAGGCCGGTCACCATCGTCAAAGGATCCCCTCTTATGTCCACGGAATCACTTCCCGTGCCGTCCAACCTCCGAACTCCCGGCCGCCCCGCGGCGGCCAGAGTCGAGCCCGAGATCCTCACCGGATCGGGAGCGATACTCCGCTCGCTCGAGCTGTTGGGGGTGAAAGACGTCTTCGGCCTCCCCGGGGGCGCGATCATCCCGTTCTACGACGAACTGATGGCATCGACGGCCATCCGCCACATCCTGGTGCGCCACGAGCAGGGTGCCGGTCACGCTGCCGAGGGCTACGCCTCCTCCACCGGCAAGGTCGGCGTCGCGATCGCGACATCCGGTCCCGGTGCGACGAACCTGGTCACGGCGATCGCCGACGCCTACATGGACTCGGTGCCGACGCTCTTCATCACCGGCCAGATCTTCTCGCACCTGATCGGAACCGACGGCTTCCAGGAGGTCGACATCGTCGGAATCACGATGCCGATCACAAAGCACTCCTTCCTGGTGCGGGACGCCGCGGACATCCCGGCCACGCTCGCCGCCGCCCACCTCATCGCCTCCACCGGTCGCCCCGGCCCGGTGCTCGTCGACATCACGAAGGACGCGCAGCAGAACTCCGCGCCGTTCGTCTGGCCGTCGAAGGTCGACCTGCCCGGCTACCGTCCCGTCGTGAAGGCGCACGGCAAGCAGATCCAGGCCGCCGCGTCGCTGTTGGCCGTTGCGAAGCGCCCGGTGTTCTACGTCGGTGGTGGTGTCATCCGGGCATCCGCGTCAGCCGAACTGCTGAAGCTCGCAGAACTCACCGGCGTGCCCGTCGTCACCACGCTGATGGCGCGTGGGGCGTTCCCCGACTCGCACCCGCAGGCGCTCGGGATGCCCGGTATGCACGGCACGGTGCCCGCCGTGCTGGCGCTTCAGGAGAGCGACCTGCTCATCTCCCTCGGTGCGCGGTTCGACGACCGGGTGACCGGCAAGGTGAGCGAGTTCGCGCCCGACGCCAAGGTCGTGCACGTCGACATCGATCCCGCCGAGATCTCGAAGATCCGCCTGGCCGATGTGCCGATCGTGGGCGACGCGCGCGACGTCATCGTCGACCTCACCGCGGCCTACGCCGACGCTGTCGCGTCCGCGGTCGAGGTGGGTGCCGGTAAGCCCGACATCTCCGAGTGGTGGGCGCGCCTGAACGATCTGAAGAAGCAGTTTCCGCTCGGCTACGACGAGCCCGACGACGGCCTCATCTCTCCGCAGTACGTGATCGAACGCATCGGCCAGATCACCGGCCCCGAGGGCATCTACGCCTCGGGAGTCGGCCAGCACCAGATGTGGGCGGCGCAGTTCATCAAGTACGAACGCCCCAACGCGTGGCTGAACTCCGGCGGCGCCGGCACCATGGGCTACGGCGTGCCCGCTGCGATGGGTGCCAAGGTGGCTAACCCCGACCGCACGGTCTGGGCGATCGACGGTGACGGCTGCTTTCAGATGACCAACCAGGAGCTCGCGACCTGCACGATCAACAACATCCCGATCAAGGTCGCGATCATCAACAACTCCTCCCTCGGCATGGTGCGCCAGTGGCAGACGCTGTTCTACGACGGCCGTCACTCGTTCACCGACCTGAACACCGGGGACGGCACGATCATGATCCCGGACTTCGTGAAGCTGGCCGACGCCTACGGTGCCCTCGGCATCCGGGTCACGAAGAAAGAAGACGTCGACGCTGCCATCAAGCTGGCGATCGAGACCAACGACCGGCCCGTCGTCATCGACTTCGTGGTGAGCCGCGACTCGATGGTCTGGCCGATGGTTCCCCAGGGAGTCGGGAACTCGTCGGTGCAGTACGCCCGCGAGCACGCCCCCGAGTGGGAAGAGGAGTAGACCCGTGAGCCACGTCCTGTCACTGCTTGTCGAAGACAAACCGGGTCTGCTGACCCGCGTCGCCGGCCTGTTCGCCCGCCGCGGCTTCAACATCGAGTCTCTCGCGGTCGGTGCGAGCGAGATCGAGGGTCTCTCCCGCATCACCGTTGTCGTCGACGTCGAGGAACTGCCGCTCGAGCAGGTCACCAAGCAGCTCAACAAGCTCGTCAACGTGATCAAGATCGTCGAGCTCGACCCCAACCAGTCGGTGCAGCGCGAACACCTCCTCATCAAGGTGAAGGTCGACAACGTCACCCGGTCGCAGGTGCTCGAAGCGGTCACGCTCTTCAGGGCGCGGGTTGTGGATGTCGCGACCGATGCCCTCGTCATCGAGGTCACCGGCGACAGTGGCAAGACCACCGCGTTCCTCCGTGTGCTCGAGCCGTACGGCATCAAGGAGATGGCCCAGTCGGGCCTCCTCGCGATCGGCCGCGGCAGCAAGTCGATCACCGAGCGCGTCTATAAAAATTGACTGCTCGAAAGAACTGACCCGGCGGCTTCCCGCCGCCGCCCCCTTTTCCCCCGCATCCCGAACCACCCGTCAACAAACAAGGAGCAAGAACTCAAGTGACTGAAATCTTCTACGACGCAGACGCCGACCTGTCGCTCATCCAGGCGAAGAAGGTGGCGGTCGTCGGTTACGGCTCGCAGGGCCACGCCCACGCGCTGAACCTCCGCGACTCCGGTGTCGAGGTCGTCGTCGCCCTCAAGGAGGGTTCGGCATCCAAGGCCAAGGCCGAAGAGGCCGGCTTCCAGGTGCTCTCCGTCGCCGACGCCACCGCCTGGGCCGACGTGGTCGTCATCCTCGCACCCGACCAGCACCAGCGCGGCATCTACAAGAACGACATCGCCCCGAACCTGAAGCCCGGCACCGCGCTGGTCTTCGGCCACGGCTTCAACATCCGCTTCGGCTACATCGAGGCACCCGAGGGCACCGACATCCTGCTCGTCGCCCCCAAGGGACCGGGCCACACCGTGCGCCGCGAGTTCGAGGCGGGGCGCGGCGTTCCCGTCATCGTCGCGGTCGAAGAGGATGCATCGGGATCAGCCTGGGCGCTCGCCTGGTCGTACGCCCGTGCCATCGGCGGCCTCCGTGCCGGCGGCATCAAGACCACGTTCACCGAAGAGACCGAGACCGACCTGTTCGGCGAGCAGGCCGTTCTCTGCGGTGGCACCTCGCAGCTGGTGCAGTACGGCTTCGAGACGCTGATCGAGGCCGGCTACCAGCCCCAGATCGCGTACTTCGAGGTTCTGCACGAGCTGAAGCTGATCGTCGACCTCATGTGGGAGGGTGGCATCGCCAAGCAGCGCTGGTCGGTCTCCGACACCGCGGAGTACGGCGACTACGTCTCCGGCCCGCGCGTCATCACCCCCGACGTCAAGGAGAACATGAAGGCCGTTCTCGCCGACATCCAGAGCGGCGCGTTCGCCGCCCGCTTCATCGCCGACCAGGACGCCGGAGCACCCGAGTTCCTGGCCCTCCGCGAGAAGGGTGCCCAGCACCCCATCGAGGAGACCGGCCGCGAACTGCGCGCGCTGTTCGCGTGGAAGCAGACTGACGCGGACTACACCGAAGGATCAGCTGCGCGCTGATCCTTCGGTGCCGCTTGCGCGGTGCTGTGCTTGTAGGTGCGCCGGCCCCTGGCCGTCGCATGGCGAAGGGCAGCGCTGCGCGCTGACCTCGGTGCAGTCCGCAATGCGGACGCTGTGCTTGTCGGATGCGCCGGCCCCTGGCCGTCGCAAGGCGAAGGATCAGCGGCGCGCTGATCGAACGCGGCGGGTGCCCTCAACGGGCATCCGTTCCCGACGCGGCGGAGCCCTCGCGCCGCAAGCGCACGCCGCCCCCGGTTGCGGGTTTCGGACCCCCCCACCCCGTGTGGCGGGGGATCCGTCGTTGTTGGGGTACGCAGAGCGCCCTTGTCCGACGCTCCGCCGTGGGCCAGCCCTTCGTCGCGTCTCATTGGTGCGCGCTACGGAATGCGCTGGAGCAATCCATCTCGTATGCGCCGACGATCGACCCAGCGCATTCCGTGGGCCGCTCCGGCGGGCGGCCTCGGCGGGGGTCAGGGGTGGTGCACCGCGTTCGTGAGGATGCGGGCGTTCGTCAGGGCCGTGCCGACGGCCTGGTCGAGCTCGGTGAAGACGTCGGCGGAGCGGGCCACGCCGATCGCGCCGCCGAGCATCCCGGCTCCGGATGACCGGCCGAGGCGTGCGATGAGCTCTCCGTTCTGCTCGAAGAACTCAAGGCGGTACTCCAGCCGTTGCTTCTCGCGGCCGGCGAACGCCCCGAGCAGGGCGGTCGTCGTGGCGCTGCCGCGCGTCACATCCCAGCCGCCGAGCGGAGACGTCGCCACCTCGAAACCCTGCGACCGCAGCGCGTCGGCCAGCACCTGGCGGCCGCGTCATGGTCACCGGCGATGAAGTAGTCGACTGCGCTCATGCCGCCATCCTAGTGACGGCGAGCCCGTCGACCACGGGCTCCGCGCGACGGGCGCGCGACGGGTGCGTGATGGCGCGCGGGTTTGTGGGCGGGAGTCGGGGCTGCCGGTAATCTGGAACCATGGCACGCGATCCCGACGACGACGCACTCAGCTGGGGCGACGAGAACGACCCCACCTATGCCGCCCCCCATCCCGAGGCCCTCGACGAGGACGACCTCGAGGAAGACATTCCCATCGTCGACGCGTTCAGCTCGTCGGCACCCGCTCCGCCACTCGCGCCGCTCTCGCCCCACGCATCGAGCCGCGCTGTCGCGGTCGAGTCGCTCGGCGAAGCATCCGCCCAGCATCCGGCCCCGGCGACCACCCCGGCGGCCCCGGCAACCACGTCCGTCGCCCCGACAATGACGTCCGCCCCTGAGGCAGCAGCCACCGCCCCGACCCGCACCGTCGAGGAGGAGGCGGACGCCGCAGAAGACGCAGCCGCCGAACGTGACCTCGCCGCGGCCGAGAAGGAGGCCGAGCCGCTCAGTTCCGCCGGGCTCATCGCCTTCGGGCTCTTCGGCGGAATCTTCCTGTTGTACACGGTCGGCTGGCTCGTGACGTTCATCCGCAATCCCGTGGCCGACACCTCGCTGGCCGGGATCGTGCAGTCCGCGCAGAACATCCTCGCCATCGCGGCGCCGGCGCTCTGGCTCATCGTCACGCTGCTGGTCGGCGCGAAGAGGCGCGTTCCGGTGCGGGTGGTCTGGCTCCTCATCGGCGTCGTCGTGCTGCTTCCCTGGCCCTTTCTGACGGGATACTGAACCTGTGACTTCTGAATCCGCACAGTCTGGCGCCGGCCGGCCTTCTCTTCGGAAGCCTGCCCGGCCCGGCACGGCCACCTCCGGGCCGACGAAGAACGCGCGCCCGACCAAGCGCGTGCGCGGCCGCGCCGGCTGGATCGTCGCCATCGTCTTCGCGTTCCTGTACGCGCTCGACGCCTTCCAGGGCCTCTCGAACCTGATCGGTCTTACGCAGTCGTTCGCCAGCGTGGATGTCGCGATGCCCGGCAACGCGGTCTTCACGCTGGTCGGGCTGATCGTCGTGCCGATCCTCGTCTATGCGCTCATCCTGTGGGGCACCCGCCGGCTTCGGGCAGGATCCGCCCTGCTCGTGTTCCTGGTCGGCTTCGCGGTCGTCGCCGTCATCACGCTCGACCTGCAGAGCCTCTACCGCAGCATCGTGCCGTTCGTCATCTGAGCCTCCGCCCACAATTCAGGAGAGAGGCGCCGCCAGCCCGCATTCCGACGCGGCGACCCACTATGCCTGAATTGTGCACGGATGGCGCGCACCCAGGTATCCGGCGCCCGAGCGCGCCAGCCCAGCCCCGGGCATCCGGAGCCCCGCCCCTCAGCCCAGCCCGGCGAACAGCACCAGCGCGATCAGCAGCACCTGACCCGCCGCCCGCGGCACCAGCGGGATCGCCAGCGCCCCGAACTTCTCACGCCGCCCGGCCGCATACGCGTTCGCCGGGAACACCGCCACGAGGAACACCGCGAGCGCCACGGCAGCCGCCAGACGGAGCACTGGCACGAGCAGCCCGATCCCGCCCGCCACCTCGCAGAGCCCCGTCAGGTACACGAGCGCACGCGGGTTCAGGATGCCCGGCCGCCGCATCGCGGGCGGGATCATCGCGGCCATGGTGCGCACCGACGACGGCACGAAGTGGTTCAGCCCCATCAGCAGGAACACGGCCGCCAGTACGATCGTCACAACGAGATGGATGACGCTGTGTGTCCCGGATTCCATGCTCCCATTCTGCAGGCACTAAAGTTGAGGGGCTACGTCGCCCGCGAGCCCGCCGCCGGCGCTTCACCGTAAGGAATCCCTTCGTGTCAAAACCGGTCGTGCTGATCGCAGAAGAACTTTCCCCCGCCACCGTCGAGGCCCTCGGCCCCGACTTCGACGTGGTCAACATCGACGGCACGGACCGCCCCGCACTGCTCGCGGCGCTCGCCACGGCAGACGCGATCCTGGTGCGCTCGGCGACGAAGGTCGACGAGGAGGCCATCGCCGCGGCTCCGTCGCTGAAGGTCATCGCGCGCGCCGGTGTCGGCCTCGACAACGTCGACATCAAGGCCGCGACCACCGCCGGCGTGATGGTCGTCAACGCCCCCACGTCGAACATCGTCTCGGCCGCCGAGCTCACGGTGGGACACATCCTGAGCCTTGCACGGCACATTCCCGCGGCGCACAGTGCGCTCGCCCAGGGCCAGTGGAAGCGTTCGAAGTACACCGGCACCGAGATCTTCGAGAAGACGGTCGGCATCATCGGCCTCGGCCGGATCGGCGCGCTGATCACGGCCCGCATGCAGGCGTTCGGCACGAACGTCGTCGCCTACGACCCCTACATCACGTCGGCCCGCGCCCAGCAGCTCGGCGTCACCCTGCTGACTCTGGATGAACTGCTCGCCCAGAGCGACTTCATCACGATCCACATGCCGAAGACGCCCGAGACGACCGGCATGATCAGCGACGAGCAGCTCGCGCTGATGAAGCCGACCGCCTACATCGTGAACGTCGCGCGCGGCGGGCTCATCGATGAGGACGCGCTGTTCCGCGCGCTGACCTCCGGCGTGATCGCGGGCGCCGGTCTCGACGTGTTCGTCAGCGAACCGCCCACCGACCACAAACTGCTCGGCCTCGAGAATGTCGTCGTCACCCCGCACCTCGGTGCGTCGACCGACGAGGCACAGGAGAAGGCCGGTGTCTCCGTCGCGAAGTCGGTGCGGCTCGCGCTGTCGGGCGAATTGGTTCCGGATGCCGTGAATGTCGCCGGCGGAGTGATCGACCCCTCGGTGCGACCGGGTATCGCCCTCGTCGAGAAGCTCGGCCAGGTGTTCGCCGGTCTCGCGGGCAGCCCGCTGACGTCGGTGGATGTCGTCATCCGCGGAGAGATCGCCGCCTTCGACGTGAGCGTGCTGAAGCTCGCCGCACTCAAGGGCATCTTCACCAATGTGGTCAGTGAGACCGTGTCGTATGTGAACGCTCCGTTGCTCGCCGAGCAGCGCGGGGTCACGGTCCGCCTGATCACGGATGCGGTCTCCGAGGAGTACCGCAACGTCATCTCGCTCACAGGCGCCCTCAGCGACGGATCGCAGATCTCGGTCTCGGGTACGCTCACCGGCACGAAGCAGATCGAGAAGATCGTGGAGATCAACGGCTACGACGTGGAGGTTCCGTTCGCGGAGCACCTGCTCGTGATGATCTACGACGACCGCCCCGGCATCGTCGCGGTGTACGGCAAGGAGTTCGGCGACGCATCCATCAACATCGCCGGCATGCAGATCGCGCGCACGGCTGCGGGCGGCAAGGCCCTCAGCGTGCTGACGATCGACTCGCCGGCGCCCGAGGAGCTCATGGAGCGCCTGCGCGTCGCGATCGCGGCCGACGTGCTGACCGAGATCGACATCACCGACTGAGTCGCGCGACGCTCGGGCGTGCGATGGTGGCGCAGTCGGCGGTCAGGCGCGGGCGCGCGCCGCGACCAGGGTGTTGACGAGGGCGATGACCTCGTCCATGTCGTCGCTCTTCGGGTCGAGCTCGCCGAGCCCGCCGGGGAGCAGCGCGGAGTTGTAGTACAGGCCGTCGCCGATCAGCATGATGGTGCGGGCGAGGGCCCGGTCGCCCACGACCTCGACGATCACGTCGAACCAGGAGACCTGCATCTCCTTGAGGGCGTCGCGCGCCTGCGGGTGCGAACCCTGCGCCAGACGTGTGGTCGCGATGATCGCGCGGTCGAGGTCGCTCTCGAGGTTGAGCGAGCTGCGGAGGAAGTAGTCGATCGGCCCCGTCTCCGCCGTGCGGATGCGCTCTACATCGACCTCGACGAGCTCGACCAGCCGCGCCAGCAGCCCCTCGACCAGAGCGTCCTTCGAGCCGAAGTGGTAGAGCAGCCCGCCCTTACTGACCCCGGCCTCCGCGGCGGTCGCCTCGAGGGTGGCCGCCCGTTCGCCCTGCGAGATCAGGATGCTCTCGAACGCATCGAGCACCCGGTCGCGGGCGGAGGGGGCTGGCGCTGAGGCTGGCGGCGCGGAAGGCATGTGCCCATCGTACCGGCTTGCCACTGTACCGGCTGGACGGTATACTGAAGCCACAACCCGAACGCATCCGACACCGGATGCCCGGGCAACGCCTTCAGCCAGAAACGAATCATGACCAGCTACACCCGCCCCATCGGCCTGCCCTCGCACTCCGGCAAGGGCCTCGGTGCAGCCGAACCCGCCGACCTCCGGGTCGGCCGCCGTGGCTGGCTCGCGCTCGCCGTGCTCATGCTGCCGGTGCTGCTCATCTCCGTCGACAACACGGTGCTGAGCTTTGCACTGCCGATCATCTCCGAGACCCTGCAGCCGACCGCGACCGCGCAGCTCTGGATCATCGACACCTACCCGCTCGTGCTCGCCGGCCTTCTTGTCGCGATGGGTAACCTCGGCGACAGGGTCGGCCGCCGCAAGCTGCTGATGATCGGTGCTGTCGGCTTCGGCGTGCTCTCCATCGTCGCCGCCTTCGCTCCGACCGCAGAAGCATTGATCGTCTGCCGCGGAGCGCTCGCGTTCTTCGGTGCCATGCTCATGCCGTCGACTCTCTCGCTTCTCCGCAGCATCTTCGCCGACCGTCGCCAGCGCCGCCTCGCGATCGCCATCTGGTCTGCGGGATTCGCCGCGGGCGCCGCCCTCGGCCCGATCGTCGGTGGCGTGCTGCTGCAGCACTTCTGGTGGGGCAGCGTGTTCCTCATCGCCGTGCCCGTGCTGGTCCCTCTGCTGGTGCTCGGCCCGTTCCTCCTCCCCGAGTCGAAGGATCCGAACCCGGGCCGCCTCGACCTCATCGGCATCGGACTCTCGATGGTGATGCTCGTGCCCGTCGTCTTCGCCATCAAGTCGGTTGCAACCGAGGGCGCGAGCTGGAGCGATCTCGGGCTTGTCGCGCTCAGCGCCCTGGCGGGCATCCTGTTCGTGCGCCGCCAGCTCGCCTCACCGAACCCGATGCTCGACATGCGGCTGTTCCGGGTGGGTGCGTTCAGCGGTGCGGTGCTCGTGAACCTGCTGAGCGTCGTCGCGCTGGTGGGCTTTCTGTTCTTCGTCTCGCAGCACCTGCAGCTGGTGCTGGCGATGCAGCCGATCGATGCAGCTCTCGCCCTCGTCCCCGGTCTCATCGTGATGGTCGTGGCCGGCCTTGCCGTCGTGCCGCTGGTGCGTTGGGTGCGTCCGAACCTCGTCGTGGCCGGAGGGCTCGTGCTCTCGGCGACCGCGTACATCATCGTGATGCTCACCGGCCAGAACGCCACGGCGACCACTCTCGCGATCGCCTTCGTGGTGCTCGCGATCGGGATCGGGGCGGCGGAGACGATCTCGAACGACCTGATCATCTCCGTGGTGCCCGAGCACAAGGCCGGGGCAGCCTCCGCGGTCTCCGAGACGGCCTACGAGCTCGGTGCGGTGCTCGGCACCGCCGTGCTCGGGAGCATCCTGACCGCCTTCTACCGGTCGAGCCTGGTGTTGCCGGCCGGCCTCTCCGAATCGCAGGCGACGGCTTCGACCGAGACCCTCGGCGGCGCGGTGAGCGTGGCCGGCGACCTGCCGTACAGTCTCGGACAGGCGCTGCTGCACTCGGCCCGCGAAGCCTTCGACAGCGGAGTGGTCGTGACCAGCGGCATCGGTGCGGCCCTGATGGTGGCGGCCACCGTGCTCGCGCTCATCACCCTGCGGAAGGCGCGCGGCTAGCCACCCCGCCTCCCGCCCGGCGGCGGGTTGTACTGTGGAGGAATCAATCCCGACCCAGTGCTGGAGCCGCCATGTCTCGCGTCATTCGTCTTGCCGTCATTCCCGGGGACGGCATCGGCCCCGAGGTCGTCGCTGAGGCGCTGAAGGTTCTCGACGCGGTCGCACCGGGCGCCGGCGTGACGATCGAGAAGACGCCGTTCGAGCTGGGTGCTGCCCGCTTTCTCGCCACCGGCGATGTGCTCACCGACGACGACCTGGCGTCGATCGCCTCGCACGACGCCATCCTGCTCGGAGCGGTCGGCGGCGTGCCCGGCGACCCGCGCCTGAAGGATGCGAACATCGAGCGCGGGCTGCTGTTGAAGCTGCGCTTCGCCCTCGACCACTACGTGAACCTCCGGCCTACCACGATCTTCCCCGGTGTGGTCAGCCCGCTCGCGAACCCCGGAGACGTCGACTTCGTCGTCGTGCGCGAGGGCACCGAGGGCCCGTACGTCGGCAACGGCGGTGCGATCCGTGTCGGCACACCGCACGAGATCGCGAACGAAGTGTCGGTCAACACGGCGTTCGGCGTGGAACGTGTCGTGCGATTCGCCTTCGACCTCGCGAACAGCAGGCCGCGCAAGAAACTCACGCTGGTGCACAAGAACAACGTGCTCGTCTTCAGCGGCAACCTCTGGATGCGCACAGTCAACGCCGTGGCCACCGAGTACCCCGACGTGGCCGTCGACTACCTGCACGTGGATGCCGCGACGATCTTCTTCGTGACGAATCCTGCTACGCTTGACACCATCGTCACGGACAACCTCTTCGGCGACATCCTGACCGATCTGGCCGGCGCAATCAGCGGTGGCATCGGTATGGCCTCCTCGGGAAACATCAACCCGACGGGCGCCTTCCCCAGCATGTTCGAGCCGGTTCACGGTTCCGCTCCCGACATCGCAGGCCAGCAGATCGCCGACCCGACGGCCGCGATCCTCTCCGTCGCCCTCCTCCTCGACCAGCAGGGTCTGCCCGAGGCGGCAACGAGGATCCGCACCGCCGTCACCAGCGATCTCGCGGGCCGAACCGCCACCTCCGGCCGCCGCACAACCGCCGAAGTGGGCGACGCCATCGTCAATCTGCTCAGTTCAGAGCTCGTTTCCCAGGAGACAACATCATGACTGCCACGGCCCCTGCCGCCACATCCTTTCCGCTGAAGTTCGCGCTCACCCCGTCGACGGATGCCCGCGCAGAGCTCGAGCGCGAGGCGATCCTCGCCGACCCCGGTTTCGGCAAGCACTTCACCGACCACATGGTCTCGATCGAGTGGACGCTCGACGGCGGCTGGCACGACGCTCAGGTGCTGCCCTACGGCCCGATCTCGCTCGACCCCGCGGCATCCGTGCTGCACTATGCCCAGGAGATCTTCGAGGGCCTGAAGGCATACCGTCACGCCGACGGCTCGATCCACACGTTCAGGCCCGAGGCGAATGCGGCCCGCCTGCAACGGTCGGCCCAGCGGCTCGCGCTGCCGGAACTCTCGACCGAGGACTTCATCGAGTCGCTGAAGCAGCTCGTCGCGGTCGACGGATCCTGGGTGCCCGACGCCGCCGAGACGAGCCTCTACCTCCGCCCGTTCATGTTCGCGACCGAGAGCTTCCTCGGTGTGCGTTCGGCGCAGAAGGTCGGCTACTACCTCATCGCGTCCCCTGCCGGTGCGTACTTCTCGAACGGTGTGGCACCCGTGAACATCTGGCTTTCGGCTGACTACAACCGGGCAGGGCGGGGAGGCATGGGCGCCGCCAAGACGGGCGGCAACTACGCCTCCTCCCTGCTTCCGCAGGAGCTCGCCTATGAGAAGGGCTGCGCGCAGGTGCTGTTCCTCGACTCGCAGGAGGGCAAGTACCTCGAGGAGCTCGGTGGCATGAACCTGTTCCTCGTCTACAAGGACGGCACGTTGGTCACGCCAGAATCCGACAGCATCCTCTCGGGGATCACCCGCGACAGCATCATGACGCTGGCGCGTGACCGCGGACACAACGTCGAGTACCGCAGGGTGGAGATCGAGGAGTGGAAAGCCGGTGCGGCATCCGGCGACATCGTCGAGGTGTTCGCCTGCGGCACGGCGGCGGTCATCACGCCCGTCGCGCAGCTGCTCGCCGACGACTTCGCGCTCGGTTCGGCGGATGCCCCCGCCGGGGAGCTCACGATGTCGCTCCGGCAGGAGCTGACCGACATCCAGTACGGCCGCATCCCCGACACGCACAATTGGCTGACCCGCCTCGACGGCTAGGCTTGCCAGCGTGAAGATTGCGCGATTCAGCACAGGCGAAGACCCCCGGTACGGCATCATCGACGGCGACGAGATCGTGGTGCTGCAGGGCGATCCGATGTTCCAGGGGTTCGTCACGACCGAGGAGCGTGTGCCGCTCGCCACCGCGAAGCTGCTGGCCCCGGTCATCCCGCGCTCGAAGGTGGTCGCAGTCGGCAAGAACTACGCTGATCACGCGAAAGAGATGGGCGGGGTGGTGCCGGAGCGGCCGCTGCTGTTCCTGAAGCCGAACACGTCGGTGATCGGCACCGGCGACATGATCGTGCTGCCGCCGGACAGCCAGCAGATCGAGCACGAGGCGGAGTTGGCGATCGTGATCGGCAGCGTGGCGAAGAACGTGCGGGCGCAAGATTTCGCTGATGTGATCTTCGGCTACACGATCGCGAACGACGTGACGGCCCGCGACCTGCAGAAGCTCGACGGCCAGTGGGCCAGGGCGAAGGGGTTCGACACGTTCTGCCCGCTCGGCCCCTACATCGAGACCGAGTTCAACTGGCGGGATGCCTTGATCGAGGCTCGCGTCGACGGGGAGCTTCGCCAGGAGGGCAACCTCTCTGAGATGATCTTCACCGTTCCCGAGATCGTCGCATACGCCTCGCGCGCCTTCACACTGCTGCCGGGCGACGTGATCCTCACGGGTACGCCCGCCGGGGTCTCACCGTTCACCTCGGGCCAGACGGTCGACATCTCGATCGCCGGCCTCGGTACCCTCTCGAACCGGGCTCGCTGAGCGCTCGTCGCCCACCGTGCACACGTTCCGCGCACGTTTGTCGCTTCCGCGCCTGCGCGCGCATCGGCGTAAGCGACAAACCGTAGCGGAACCCGCGGGGCGCGGGGCGGCGACGGCGCGGGGCGGCGACGGCTGGGCGCGGGCGGTCAGGCCTGGATGACCGCGATCACGTTGCCCGCCGGGTCACGGAACCATGCGATGTCGGGCCCGTTTCCCCGCATGATGCCCTTCTCGTCGACCGGCATCCCGCCCCCCGCGTAGATGTTCGTGTCGACGCCGCGGCTCCGCAGGTCATCCACCGCAGTGTCGATGTTCGGCACGGGGAAGTTCAGCATCGTGTACGACGCCGGCTCGTGATTCGGCTTGGGGTAGGCGAGCACGGTGCCGCCGCTCGCCAGGTGCAGTTCGATGAACCCCATGGCGTTGTCGGTCACGGTGAGGCCGAGTGTCTCGCCGTAGAATCGTCGTGCTGCGGGGATGTCGTCGACGGAGAATCCGCTGAAGGCGCCGGTCGTGGTGAACATGTGCACTCCTCGCTGAAAAGATAATGTGTACAATGTCAACAATCGCATGCGACAGTCGTGTTGTCTAGGGGAGTGGCCGGTGAGTGGTCAGCTGAACGCAGGTGAGGCGACCGGTTCGGCGCGAACGACCTACCGTCACGGTGATCTACGCGGGTCCTTGGTCGGTGCGGGAGTCGAGATGGCCCAGCTGGGCGGGCCCGACGCCGTCGTGCTCCGAGAGGCCACCCGCCGCGCAGGCGTCTCACCGAACGCCGCCTACCGCCACTTCGCCGACAGGGGGGCGCTGCTGCGAGCCGTGTCCGACATCGCCCAGGGGCGGGCCGCAGACGCCATGGAGGTCGAGGTCGCTTGCGTGAGCGGAGCATCGGGCACCGGAGACGCGGCGACGGATGCCCGGGCCATGCTCCGCGCGGTCGGCACCGGCTACCTCGCCTTCGCCCGCGACGAGCCCGGACTGTTCCGCACCGCCTTCTCGGTGCCCGACCAGCTCGCCAACAGCTTCGATGCAGCCAAGGCCGGTGCGGCCGGGCGCACCCCGTTCCAGATCCTCAGCGCGGCGCTCGACGCCTGGGCCGCGGCCGGGATTCTCCCACCCGAGCGTCGGGCGAACGCGGAGCTCTACGCGTGGTCGGCCGTACACGGTCTCGGGATGCTCGTGATCGACGGCCCGCTCCGGGGCCTCAGCGCGCAGATGATCGACGGCGCGACCGCGCGGGTGCTCGACATGGTGGAACGCGGGCTCTGAGTCGAAGCCCGCGCCCCAACGCGGGCCCTGAGCCGAAGCCCGCGCCCAGCACGGCCGTGCCTCCGCACCGTAGAATTGGCAGCAGTATGCCATCTACAGAACTCCCTCCCTTCTCCACGGCCACCGGCACCGACGTGCGCGTGCGGTTCTGCCCGTCGCCGACCGGAACCCCACACGTCGGGCTGATCCGCACCGCCCTCTTCAACTGGGCGTACGCCAGGCACAACGGCGGAAAACTTGTCTTTCGCATCGAAGACACCGACGCCGCCCGCGACTCCGAGGAGAGCTACGAGCAGCTGCTCGACGGTCTCCGCTGGCTCCGCATCGACTGGGACGAGGGCATCGACGTCGGCGGGCCGAACGGCCCCTACCGCCAGTCCCAGCGCTCCGGCATCTACCTCGACCTCATCGAGAAACTGAAGGCGAGCGGACACCTCTACGAGAGCTACTCGACAGCCGAGGAGATAGACGCCCGGAACGCCGCGGCGGGACGTGCAAAGCAGCTCGGCTACGACAACTTTGACCGCGGGCTGACCGAGGCCGAGCGCCAGGCCTTCCGCGACGAGGGTCGCATGCCGGCCTTACGTCTGCGAGTCCCCGACACCGATCTGAGCTTCGATGACCTGGTTCGGGGTGAGATCACCTTCCCGGCCGGCTCGTTCGTCGACTTCGTCGTCGTGCGCCCGAATGGCGCCCCGCTCTACACGTTCGTGAACCCCGTCGACGATGCGCTGATGGGTATCACGCACGTGCTGCGGGGCGAAGACCTCCTCTCGTCCACACCCCGCCAGATCGCGCTCTACAGTGCATTGGTCGAGATCGGCGTCACCACGTTCATCCCGCGCTTCGGCCACCTGCCCTATGTGATGGGCGACGGCAACAAGAAGCTGAGCAAGCGCGATCCTGAGGCGAACCTGTTCCACCACCGGGACCGCGGTTTCATCCCCGAAGGTCTCGTCAACTACCTGGCGCTGCTCGGCTGGTCGCTCACCCACGACCGCGACGTGTTCTCGATCGACGAGATGGTCGCCGCCTTCGACGTTGTCGACGTGAACCCGAACCCTGCCCGGTTCGACCTGAAGAAGGCCGAATCGATCAACGGCGACCACATCCGGCTGCTCGCCGTCGAGGACTTCGCAGCACGTACCCTTCCGTACCTGGAGTCCGCGGGCATCCTGACGCTGCCGGCGACGGATGCGCAACTCGCCACCCTCGCAGAGGCAGCCCCGCTCGTGCAGGAGCGCATGGCGCTGCTGGGGGAGGCGCCGGCGATGCTCGGGTTCCTGTTTGAGACGGCCGCTTCGCTCGACTACCAGCCGGATGCCCTGGCCACCCTGCCCGAGAACTCGGGTGTGATCCTGGCCGCGGCCGTCGGTGCCCTTGAGCTGATCGAGCTCTCGGAGTTCACGCACGAGCGCATCAAGGACGATCTCGCAGCAGCTCTGATCGAGGGCCTCGGCCTCAAGCCGCGGATCGCCTACGGCCCCCTCCGGGTGGCGCTCTCGGGTCGCAAGATCTCGCCGCCGCTGTTCGAGTCGATGCAGATCCTCGGCAAGGAGGAGACGCTCGCGCGGCTCGTGCGCCTCTCGGCGATGCACGCCGGCGCGGGTGCCGGCGCGGGTGCGGCGGGCGGTTCGGGTGCGGGTGCGGGTGCGACGGGCGGTTCGGGTACGGGTGCGGCGGGCGGTTCGCCGTCGGCTCCGGATGCTGCGGCTCACGCGTCATAACGATGGGACGACTGATCCGTTCCGACGCGGTCGCCGCCGCCGTCGGTGAGATAACAGAGGCGGCGCTCGCAGCTGCCCGCACGCAGGCGGCTGATGCTGCCGCGACCGCAGCTGCCGAGCCCCCTGCGAAACCGCCCGTCGTCACCTTCGGGCCCGCGAAGAGCGCCCGCCGACACGGCCCCGCGTCGGGGCTCCTTCCCGATCGGGCATCCGGAGCCGACGGCTCGTCGCCCGCCGCGGACGACCGCCTGACTGCAGAACCCGACCCGGACGAGGTGTTCGACGTGGTCATCATCGGCGCCGGCCCCGCCGGGCTGAGCGCCGGCCTGAACCTCGTGCGCGCACGGCGGCGCGTGCTGATGCTCGACAGCAACCGACCCCGGCACTCGGCCACGCTCCGTTCGCACGGCTTCCTCACCCGCGACGGTGTCTCGCCGCTCGAACTCCGGAAGCTCGGCCGCGAGGAGTTCGAGCACTACCCGGAGGCCAGCTTCCACCAGGCGCTGGTCACGGGCATCGAGCGCATGGAGGAGCCCTCCGCCACACCCACCACCACGACACCCACCCCCGCAGCACCCACCCCTCCCGGGGGCGAACTCTTCGTCGTACGCTCGAAGGGCATCCGCGGTTCGGGCGACCGCACCGCGACGACCCGTGCGGTGCTCATCGCCACCGGGCTCTCCGAGACGCTGCCGGCCCTTCCGGGCATCCGTACCTACTACGGAACCGACCTGCACAGCTGCACCGAGTGCGACGGATACGAGCAGTCCGACGCGCCCCTCGCCCTAATCGGCGAGACCGACGACCTCGCCGAGCGCGCGCTGCTGCTCTCTCAGTGGTCCAACGACCTGATCGTGTTCACGAACGGGGTCGCCGAGCTCGACGCGGGCGACGAAGCGGCTCTGGATGCCCGGGGCATCGGCGTCGAACGACGCCCGATCGCGAGCATCGAGGGTGACCGCGGCGGTATGACAGGCGTGGCGCTCGCAGACGGATCGGTCATCCTGAGGAGCGGCGGCTTCATCCGCCCGGTGTGGACGCCCGCGCTCGACTACGTCGGCATGCTCGGCGTCGCCACCGACGATGACGGCCTGCTCGTGACGGATCCGCTCGGCCGCACGTCAGTGCCCGGTGTGTTCGCGGCGGGCGACTCGACCCCGCCCGGTGCGCAGCAGCTCGTCGTCGCCGCGGGCGAGGGCGCCAAGGTGGCTGCGGCGATCAACCGCCACCTGATGGGCATCCTCTAGCTCTAGCTGTAGCTGTAGCTGTAGCTGTAGCTGTAGCTGTAGCTCCAGCCTCCGCCTGGCGGCCTGACCGCGACAGCTGTCCTGCACGCCGCTCCCGCCGAATGCACCGCCGGAACGGACACGGTTCCAGTAATCCGCCGCCGTATCTGGCGAGGATACGCAGAATGGTGTCCGTTCCGCCTGCTGCGGGCCGAAGCGAGCCTGCAGCAGATCCCACTGCTCGCTTGGTGAACGTCCGCGCACGAATTGCTTGCTGCGAGAGGCTCGCCTGCGCCACACTGGGCGCACGGGCGTTCGGGGGAGCCCACCACCCGACAGGAGACGCACCATGACCATTCTCAGCCCGTACATCGGCTTCAGGGGCGACGCCCGCGCGGCGCTCGACTTCTACCAGAACGTGTTCGGTGGGGAGATCATCCGGAGCACCTTCGGCGAAATGCACGCGAGTGAGGATCCGGCCGAGGCCGACCTGATCATGCACTCGCAGCTCACGACGCCCGGCGGGCTCACGCTGATGGCGTCGGACACGCCGAAGTCCATGCCGTACAACCCCGGCGACACCATCTCGGTGTCCCTGTCGGGCGGACCGGCCGACGAGGCCGAACTCACCGGGTTCTGGCAGGCGCTCTCGGGCGACGGCGGCACCGTGACCGTGCCGCTGATGAAGGCGCCCTGGGGCGATCAGTTCGGCATGTGCGCCGACCGGTTCGGCATCAACTGGCTGGTGAACATCGCTGGCGCATGACCGGCGGCTGGATGCCCGGGGTGTGGATGCCCGGTGCCTCGGTTTTGGCAGAGGGCGAACGTAGGCTAAAGTAGACCGTCGGCCCGAGATCGTGGGGCCACGCCCTTGGGGTATGGTGTAATTGGCAACACGGAAGATTCTGATTCTTTTGTTCTTGGTTCGAGTCCAGGTACCCCAGCGCTTGTATTTCAAGAAAGGCCCGGTGATCCCGGGTCTTTTTTTGTTGCCTCGCGTGACGCGATCTTCTGCCCGGTCGCAACGGCCCGAAGGGCCTGGGCGCACGGCGGGTAGAAGCCCCCGGTCTCGCGGCGTCACGCTGCGTCACCTCCCGACATGTTCGGCGTTCCGGCGTGCCGCGCGCATAGTGTTGCGGCCATCGACCGGAAGGAACACCGTGACCCTCACGAATGACGCACCCACCGCAGCATCCCGTGCCGCCAGCGCGGCCGACACGACCAGCACCACGGCCAGCGCCGCGGCCAACGCAGCCGGGCTCACCGACCGCTGGCGGGGCGCCGCCCGCCCCGAGACCAGCGCCGACTGGATCGCCAGGGCCGGGGAGGTGGCCGACATCCTGCGCATCGATGCTCTCGAACGGGACCGCGAGGGCGCGGCCCCGCACGCCGAGGTGGCGCTGTTGAAGGCCTCCGGCCTGGTCACGCTCCTCGGCCCGGCAGCGTTCGGCGGCGGTGGGCAGACGTGGGAGACGGCCTACACGGTGATCCGCACGGTCGCCCGCGGCGACGGATCCATCGGCCAGCTGCTCGGCTACCACTACCTGTGGGCGTGGGCCGCGCGGCTCGTGGCAACGGAGGAGCAGATCGCCGCCGTCGAGCAGCTCTACACCGAGAACACCCTGTTGTTCGGGGGAGCCGTCAACCCGCGCGACTCCGACCTCACCATCGTCGAAGACGGCGACCAGCTCGTCTTCACCGGCCACAAGTCCTTCTCGACCGGCGGTGTCGTCAGCGACCTGACCGTGCTCGAAGGAGTGCTGCAGGGCACGGAGACGCACATCTTCGCGATCGTGCCGACCGACCAGCCCGGCATCGTGTTCGGAAACGACTGGGACAGCCTCGGCCAGCGGCTCACCGAGTCGGGGTCGGTCGAGATCCGCGACGTGCGCGTGGACTGGGCGTCCGCGGCCGGCTTCGTCGGCAGGGTCTTCCAGCCGCTCGTCTACAACACGCTGAACGTGCCGACCATCCAGCTGGTCTTCGCGAACTTCTACCAGGGTATCGCTGAGGGTGCGCTGCAGGCGGCATCGGCGTACACCCGCACGAACTCACGGGCCTGGCCGTACGGCGGCGACAACAAGCAGCGCGCCAGCGAGGAGGCGTACGTGCTCGACGGCTACGGCGAACTGGCCTCGAAGCTGTGGGCGGATGAGGCACTTCTCGATGCCGTCGGTCGCGAGATCAGCGAGGTGCTGCACGCGCCACGCGAGGAGCTCACCGAGCGTCGGCGCGGCGAGATCGCCGTGCGAATCGCCGCGGCGAAACTGCGGATCATCGAAGACGGGCTCGAGACCGCGACGAAGGTCTTCGAGCTGACGGGTGCCCGGGCATCCGCGAGTTCCGTCGGGCTCGACATCTTCTGGCGGAACCTCCGCACGCACAGCCTGCACGACCCGGTGGCGTACAAGAAGCGCGAGGTCGGCCAGTATGTGCTGCTGAACGAGGTTCCCGAGCCCAGCTGGTACACCTGATCCTCGGGAAGCGAGGCATCTCGTAAACTGGGAGGGATGAGACTCCTCCTGATCAGACACGGCCAGACGCTTGACAATGTGAACGGCGCCATCGGTGCCGTCGTACCCGGGCCAGGGCTCACGGAGCTCGGCCAGAAGCAGGCGGCGGCCATCCCCGCGGCGCTGTCGGGTGAACGCCTGGCAGCGATCTACGTGTCGACGATGAAGCGCACCCACGAGACGGCGCGGCCGCTCGCGAACGAGCGCGGGCTCGAGGTGCGACAGGTCGAGGGGCTCGAGGAGATCACCTCCGGAGACCTGGAGCAGCGATCCGACGAAGAGGCGATCACGATCTACATGTCCACGGTCTTCTCGTGGTGGACGAGCCTCGACGGGCGGATCCCGGGCGGGGAGGACGGCCACGAGTTCTACCGGCGGTACACCGGGGCGATCGCGGGCATTGCTGCCGAGCATCCGGATTCCACCGTCGCGGTCTTCAGCCACGGGGCGGCGATCCGGGCGTGGAGTTCCTACGCCGCAGCCAACATCGACCCCGACTTCAGTCGCACCCACCCGCTGCACAACACGGCGGTCGTGGTGCTCGAGGGTTCACCCACCGACGGCTGGAATGTCACCTACTGGGCCGGAGAGCCGATCGGTGGCGCCCAGCTCGAAGACGTGCTCGCCCCTGACCCGACGGCTGACGCGCTCGGCGACTAGTACCAGCCGCGCTCGGCGACTAGTACCAGCCGGCTGACTGGCTGTGCGCCCAGGCACCGCACGGGGTGCCATAGCGGCCCGCGATGTAGCCGAGGCCCCAGGTGATCTGCGTGGCCGGGTTCGTGGCCCAGTCGGCGCCCGCACTGGCCATCTTGCTGCCCGGGAGAGCCTGCGGAATACCCGTCGCACCCGACCCCGCGTTGTAGGCGTTGACGCGCCAGCCCGACTCGCGGTTCCAGAGGGAGACGAGGCACGAGTACTGGTCGTCACCCATTCCGCGGTCGGCGAGCATCGCCTTCGCGATGGCCTGGGCCGAACCGGGGTTCGGAGTCGCTGCGGCGGGCGCACCCGAACTGCTGCTCGAGGACGACGACGACGATGACGACGAGGATGAGCTCGACGCGTTCTGCGCGGCCGTCTTGGCGGCGAGATCTGCTGCGGCCTTGGCTGCGGCAGCAGCTGCAACAGCCGCCTTCTGCGCGGCGAGCACGGCGGGATCGGTGGCGATGTAGTCGTCACGCTGGGCGGCAATGGCTCCAGCGGCCTGGCCGTCGAAGCTCTGGCCGACGGCCATCGCGTTCTGCGTGGGGGTGAAGGCGAAGGATGCGTTCTGCATCGTGGAGGCGTTTGCGAAAGGAATGGCCACTGTGCCGGCAAGGCCCAGTGCGCAACTCACGGCGAGGGCCTGTACCAGGCGGCGACGCACGGTTCCGTTCAGCAAATTCATCCAGTTATCCTCTGTTTCGATCACGAATGCGTAACGACCCTACCCCGCCTTGCTTCACAACTCAATGCGCGAGGGGTCAGGGAGTGGCGGTGGGGGTCCGTGTCGAGCCGTTCGCAGGCTGGTCGGCAGAACCCGGAAGGGCCTTCAAGTAGGTGAGCGTGCCGAGCTGCGCCCCGTACATCGACCGGATCACCATCGTCGGCCCGTCGAGCACGGCCGACGAGGCGAGGTTCAGCCAGGTCACGACACCCTCACAGGTGCGGCTCGTGATCGCGAGCTTGCCGAACGAGACGGAGCCGTCTTCGGCGAACCGCCAGGTGCTCGTGAAGTCGTTGCAGCCGTCGTTGCCCTTCACCGTGCCGTCGTCGTTCATCGTGAGTTGCAGGAGCCGGTCGCGCCCCGGTTCGGTGTTCGTCCAGAGACCGACCACCACGGTGGTTCCGCGGGCGACGGCCTTCTCGGTCATGGTGCGCTTGTGCACCTTCACCAGTTCGCTGCCGTCGTGGCCCACCAGGGTGAGGTCGCTGCCGTCGAAGCGTGCCGAGACCGAATCGATCAGGAAGAGAGGGAGGTGTGCGCCGTCACAGTAGATCTGCGTCTGCGGTCCCGACGTCGTGGTGAGCACGCCCGCCAGGTCCATCGACCAGGTGCCCGTGGAGTCGTTGCAGCCGTCGGAGCCCGTCCAGGAGCCGTCCCGCTCGAAGGTGAGGAAGGGCTGGTCGGGCGACGAGTAGGTGTCCGCGATGATCCAGGTGCCGGGGAGGGTGCTCGTCGACGCGGGCGTGTACTGCGGAGCATCCGGAACCGGCGTGGCGGGCGCGGAACAGCCCGTCACGGCGAGGGCGACAGCGCCCACGACGGCCAGTGCGAGGAGTCGGATGGTCGGCACAGTCTTCTTTCGTTTCGTTCTGCACCCCCCACGATACTGAACGTGGCTGTCGGATGACCGGGCTTGTGTCAGCTCGAGAGCGCGATGCCGAGCAGCACAGCGAGTTGCAGAACGGTCAGCGTGTACGAGATGTAGAAGCCCGCGGTGGCGATCCCTGCCCCGGATGCACCGGTCCGGGCGATCTGCCGGAGTGACAGGTGCGAGAACAGGATGCCCACCGGCGACGCGAGCACGCCGAACAGCAGCGCCATGCCGGCGAGGAAGTTCGAACCGACATCGGGGTCGGTGGCCGCTGCTGCCCGCCGGGTCTGGCGGTAGCCGAGAACCGCCAGAGGAGCCAGAACGAGCAGGCACAGCGCGAAGACGAGGATCGCGGAGGTGGCGGGGGTCACGAGCAGACTGTAGCGGTTCGAGGTGAACGGGCCTCCGGCCCCCGCCCCCGCCTCACAGGTCCAGCGTGTCGCCCGGCGCCAGCGGGAAGAACTCGCCGCCGCCCTGCTCGGTCGCCCACTGGAGGCGTTCGTTCCCGATACCCTTGCCGGCCGCCGAGAGCGTCATCTCGTGCGTCGGGAACGCGCGTTTCGGTGCCACGGCCAGAACGAAGTCCATCGCGTCGCCGATCTTCAGCCACGGTGCGCCGACCGGCGCGGCCAGCACGTCGACATCGACACCCGGAACCGTGTACGAGTCACCAGGGTAATAGAGAGTGTCGTTGACGAGCACACCGACGTTGTCGATGACCGGCAGGGTCTCGTGGATGACCGCGTGCTTCTCACCGAAGAACCGCAGGGTGAACGGCTCGACCGTCACCTCGTCGCCCGCCCGGACGACGGTGATGTCGAAGTCGGGCGCAGCCGCAGCAACACCCGACGGCGCGAAGACCGGGATGCCGGGGTTCTGGCCGAGGATGCGGTTCAGCTGGTCGGCGTTCCAGTGGTCGCCGTGTTCGTGGGTGATCACGATCGCGACTGTGCCCGTGGCGTCGGCCAGCGGCGCGGTGAACCCGCCGGGATCGACGACCAGCTTTCGTCCGGACTTCTCGAGCAACAGGGTGGCGTGTTCCAACTTCGTGAGTCTCATATTCGGTAGCCAACACCTCAGCGGACGCTGCTGCAAGTCGGCGCGCTCCGCGCGGCATGGATGACCGGGGTGAGCGATAATCGGGAGGTGTCCGAATCCCAGAGCCGGCGACTCGTGGTCGCGATCAATCCGACAGCATCGTTCGGGAGCACCAGCGGCCTCGGTGCGCGCGTCGTCGAGGAGCTGCGCCGGGACGGGCACGACATCACCGAACTGCGCGCGCAGGACTTCGGGTCTCTGACGGCTGCGGCACGGTCGGCCCTCGCCGATCATCCGGATGCCCTCATCGTGGTGGGCGGCGACGGCATGGTCAGCCTCGGCGTGAATCTCGTGGGAGGCACGTCGACTCCGCTCGGCATCGTGCCCACCGGCACGGGAAACGATTCGGCGCTGGGCCTCGGCATCCCGCTCGAGTTCGACGCGGCCCTCGCTGCACTCCGGTCGGCGCTCCTCAGGGAGCCCCGCACCATCGACCTCGGCTACCTCAGCCACGCGGGCGGCGAGCTCTGGTTCGCCTCCGCGCTGTCTGCGGGCTTCGATGCTCGGGTCAACGAGCGGGCGAACCACATGAAGCGGCCGCGCGGTGCCTCCCGCTACACGATCGCGCTGCTCATCGAGCTGCTGCGGCTCCGTTCCCGCCGGTACACGCTCGAGGTCGACGGGCAGACGCGAACCGTCGACTCGGTACTGCTCGCCGTCGCCAATAACCGCTCGATCGGCGGCGGCATGCTGATAGCTCCGGATGCCCGGCTCGACGACGGCCTGCTCGACCTGTTCATCGTGGCCCCGCTCTCCCGGGTGCGGTTCCTGAGGCTGTTCCCGAAGGTGTTCAAGGGCACCCACGCCGGTCTGCCGGTCGTGTCACTGTCGCACGTTTCGTCGGTGACGGTCTCGGAGGCGTCGGGTGACATCGTGGCGTACGCCGACGGCGAGCGGGTCGGCCCGCTGCCGGTGACCGTCTCGGTGCGCCCGGGCGCGCTCCGCGTGCTGGCGTAGCCCCGCTCGCCCGCCCCGAGCGCCCCGGCGCCCCGGCACCCTCCCCCGGGAGCGGCAACGGCGTGCGCAATTCAGGCGTAGCGTGCCGGCAGGCAGCATCTCGACGCGGCATGGTTCCTGTCCTGAGTTGCGTACGGGGCGGCGGTCACGGGCCGGCGCCGGGCGCGCGGGCGATGAGCACCGATCCGAGACCGATGCGGAACACGGTCTGGGCGAGTACGGCAGTGGGAGTGGGCGGTGAGGCGGGCACGGCGGTCTCCTTCAGGAAGCAGACTGCTCCTCCCACTCTGCGACCTCCAGATTTCTCGCGTGTGAGCAAGACCACGGCGTCACCTCACTACGGCGTCACCTCCAGGTCGAAGGTCAGCACCTCACCCGTGTCGGAATCGGTGACGCTCACGCTGGTTCCGCCGACAGCGAGCGGCTGGATGCCCGGATTGAACGTCGCGCTCCCGTCATCCTTTCCGGCGACGAACTCGGCCACCTTGGGGTCGGAGACCGAACCCGTCCAGACCGTGACCTTCACGTCGCCGCTCTCGAGCACGACCACGTTGTCCAGGGGAACGGTGACAGTGCTGCCGTCGATGGAGGAGAGGTCGGCGATGACCGGGGCGACGACCCCTGAACCGGCGTTGCCGTTGCCGTTGGCGTTGCTGCCGCCGCCCTGGTCTCCGGTCTGGCCACCGGTGCGACCGTTGTCGCCATCCGAGCCGCCGGTGAACGTGCATCCGGTGACCGCGAGCCCCGCCAGGGCGACGGTGACCCCGGTTCGAAGGAGCCTCGAATGGTGCATGCGCATGCCGACTCCCTCGCCGAACGGCGCCGAATTGGCGGCCACCCTGAACGTATGGCATACTCATTGAGTTGTCTATTCGGCCCCATCGTTTAGCGGCCTAGGACATCGCCCTCTCACGGCGGTAACACCGGTTCGAATCCGGTTGGGGTCACATCGAATCAGCTGACAAGCCCGGTTCCCCTGTAAAAGAGGGAACCGGGCTTTTTTTGTCTGTTTAGTGCCCGAGGTGCACGACATCGACGATGCTGAGGAGTTCATCCGGATTCATGGTTGCGTCAGCGCGGCGGAGAGCGTCGAAGTACACGGGCTTGTCGCTCCAGTCGAAGATCTGGTTTCCCGTCATGGCCAACAACAGAACATCGGCATAGAGCCGGGTGACACGACCATTGCCGTCAGTGAACGGATGGATCTTCACCAGGTGGTGGTGAGCGCCCATCGCAATGAATTCGGGGGCGAGTCCGACCTCATCGCCGTGTTCGATCTGCCAGGTGAGTTGGTCGAGCTCACTGTAGAGCGCCTCGCGGATGTTCTCGGGCGCGACGCCGATACTGAGCTCTCGTGACCGGATCATCCCTGCCCATGCCCAGATGCTTCCGTAACATGCGGCATGGATGTCGATCAGCGCGTACGGTGACGTGAGATCGGCAGCGGTCAATTCGCCGGAACTGATGCCGGCATAAAGCTGGTTGCGGGCGTCGGTGAGGGCCTGGGCCTCGGCGGCGTACAGTTCAGCTTTCGAGCTAAAGCTCACGCCGGGAACGAACGCCCCCCCGTCTTCGGGATCGACGGGGGTGTCGTTGTACGGGCTCAGGAATTCAGCCAACCGAGCGGGGGGAATGCGACTTCAGCACACGCACCAGGTTGCCGGTACTGATGATTCGGATGATGGGTTCACGGTCGGGTAGCCGGCCTTCGATCTTCATCGTTTTCATTGTCGATTCGATGATCGTCTGGTTGAGGCGCTCAGCGCTGACTATTGTCTTCGGCGTCATTGTGCTCCCTTCTCCGCTATCCAGTGGGGCCGTGTTATCTACAAGCTGATTCTAGCTTCGCGAATAAAATTCGTCCGGTCTCGTTCGCTGCTGACTTTCAGCGGCCGAGCTCCGCGTCGGTCACGTGCTCGAGCCAGACGGTGGTCGCCGCGGGGCCGTCAGCCGACTCGAGCATGGCGATGTGCTCCATGAAGCCGTCGGCGGGGGCGGCGTGGAAGCGATCTTCGCCCGGCGGCGTGTAGAGCGTCTCGCCGGTACGCACCTCGATGATGTTGCCTTCGCGGCCGCCGAAGCCGGCCGTGCCCTGGGTGATGCGAAGGTACTGCCCGCGGGCGTGCGAGTGCCAGGCGGTGCGGGCGCCGGGGGCGAAGCGGACGGTGGCCACGGTCATCCGCTGGTCTGCTTCGTGGGGTGCGGCGATCACGTCGAGCCACACGTCCCCGGCGAACTGCTCGGGTGGATTCTTGACGGTGGGCCCCTGGGGTTCGATGTTCATGGTTCTCCTTCGTGTCTGCAACCCCCCGCTAGGCCGAGCCGATCGGCGGAGGGAGGCACTGGCACACCCCGTGACGGCCCAGCTCTCGGGAAGACGGCCTAGCTCTCGTGAACATGTGGAGCCGCACATCCGCCACCTCGTTCTGCACGCCGCCGCTGACCGTCATCTCAGGCAGCACGTCCATAATGGAGTGATCGATTCCGTGGCCTGAACGGCCCGCCGGCACAGGATCCAGAAGGAGCATCGACGCGATGGCAGGACTCAGCCTCTCCAAAGGCACCAATCTCTCGCTCACGAAGACCAGCCCGGGGCTGACGATTGCGACAGTAGGTCTCGGTTGGGATCCGCGCACCACAGCCGGCGAGCAGTTCGACCTGGATGCCTCCGCCATGCTGGTGGCGGCGAACGGCAAGATCCGGTCGAGTGACGACTTCATCTTCTACAACCAGATGTCGACGCCCGACGGCTCCGTCGTGCACCAAGGCGACAACCGCACGGGCGAGGGCGACGGCGACGACGAGCAGATCGTGATCGACCTCGCCGCGGTCGCCCCGGACGTGGAACGGATCATCATCGCGGTCTCGATCCACGACGCAGACAACCGTCGCCAGAACTTCGGCCAGGTGCGTTCCGCCTTCTGCCGGGTGCTCGACCAGGACCTGGAGGAGATCGTGCGCTACGACCTCACCGAAGACGCGGCGCGCGAGACGGCGATGCTCTTCGCGGAGATCTACCGCAACAACGGCGAATGGAAGTTCCGTGCCGTCGGTCAGGGCTACGAGACCGGCCTCGCCGGCATCGCGAAGGACTTCGGCGTCCCCCTGGACTGACCCCGGTCTCCTCCGGGTCACCACTTCTCGTTGATGACGCGGAGCCAGGCGCGGAACGCCGGCCAGCGGCCGTGCAGGGCGTAGGCCACGCCGACGAGCGCGAGCAGCGGGAACACCGCGGTGCTGAACCGCACTCCGACGAGGGCGATCTCCTGGACCGGCACGAAGAGCAGCGCCAGCCCCACGGCCCAGACGACGGGCACCGGCAGGAGCACCCACCGCGCCGGCCCGTGCAGGATGCCCGCCCGCACGATGGCGACGGCAGCGACCGCGGAGGCGACGAGCCCCAGGATGCCGACCGACTGGAACACCCAGCCGCCGAAGATCGCTGCGGGAGTGCCCGCCGCAGCCACAACCGCTGACGGGTCGGAGGCGACCGGGGTCACGATGCCTGCGATTCCGAGCACGAGGTCGTGGATGCCGAAGACGAACAGCGCCACCCGCCCCACGCCGGAGTCGCCGACGATGCTGCGCTCGCCGGGCACGCCGAAGGCGAGGATGCCACAGGCGACGGCGAACACCATCCACACCACCAGCTGCGCGCCGGGGATGCGCGGCCAGCCCGGATCGATGGTGCCGACCAGCGGGTAGAGCATGGCCAGCACGATGCCGAGCCCGCCGAGGAGGGTGGTGCGGGCCGTGCCTGTGACGCCGGCCGAGCTGGCGGCGCGGATGCCCTGCGGTGCTTCTCGGCTCACAACGTGCTCCCTCGTGTCGACCCTGACGCCCCCAGCGTAGGGGATCGAGGGCCGGGCGCGGAGGGCGGCCGCCGCTCGGGGCTACGCTGTCGCGGCGCGGGGGCAGCCGGCCGGGCGGCGACGCGCCCGCGCGAATGCCGCAACGCCTTCGGCGAAAGGGCGGGGCAGGGAACGGAGCAGGTGGGATCCTTCCTGGGTCGTCGGATGACCGGGGCGAGCGTCATCCGGAGCGAGGGCGCGCGCCGCAGACGGCCCGGCAGCCTCAGCCGCGCAGGCCTTCGCCGGTCGCGCGGATGCTATCGAGTTCGTCCTGCAGCTCGCGCTTCGCGGGATCCGGCGCTGGATCGGGCGCCGGCGCGGAGGCGGGCGTCGACGCCGACTCGGTGTCGGTGTGGGCGTCGGTGTTGGTGTCGGTTTCGGTCGGCTCGGGGTCTGTCATCGGAGTTCCTCTCGTCGCGGGCGGCGCGAAAGCCGCATTCGCACCACGCTACGCCGCATCGCGACAGCATCGCAGGGGGGTTGCACGGCAGCCGGCCGAGCTCAGCTCAGCGCGCCGTCGCGTACAGCGTCGCGTCTGACGGCTCGAACGAGAACCAGACGCTCGACCCCGGCGTGACGTCGAGGTCGGCGACCAGTGCTGGGGCGACATCCGCTGCCAGGTCGTCGGTGCCGAGGCGCACCAGATCGCCGCGGGGTTCGAGATCACGCACCACGCGTCGCAGGGAGTTCGCGGTGCCAGCGGGACGTTCGCCTGAGACGCGGATGCCCGACGGCCGGATCGCAGCCGTGCAGGCGGTGCCGGGCGTGACGCCCGTCGGCCCGGGCAGCTGCAACTCGTCGCCGGCTGCCGTGCGCATCCCTCGGGCGGTCCGGATGCCCGCCAGCACGTTCAGCCCGGCGATCCCGGCCGTGAAGGGGTCCCGCGGTTGCTCGAGCACGCTGCGGGTGGGGCCGTCTTCGACGACGTGCCCCCTGTCGATGACGATCACGCGGTCGGCGAGGGTGAAGGCGTCGAGCACGTCGTGCGTGACGATGATGGCCGTGCGGGATTCGAGAACGCGGCGGAGCATCCGGCGGATCGCGGGCGCGACGGCCACATCGAGGGCGGCCATCGGCTCGTCGAGGAGCAGCAGCCGTGGTTCCGCGGCGAGGGCGCGTGCCACCGCGATTCGTTGAGCCTGGCCGCCGGAGAGCTGCGCGGGCTTGCGGGTCTCGAACTCCGAGGCATCCACCTCGGCCAGCCACCGCCTGGCGGTGCGAAAAGCGTCCGCGCGTTTCACGCCGGCGCTGGTCGGGCCAAATGCCACGTTGTTCAGCACGCTGAGATGCGGGAAGAGAAGGGCCTCCTGGGCGAGCAGCGAGATGCCTCGCGCGTGCGGCGGGGTGAAGACGCGACCCCGGAACAGCGTCTCGCCGCCCAGCACCGCCTCGCCAGCATCCGGCGTGATCAGTCCCGCGATGAGGTTCAGCAGCGTCGACTTGCCGGCCCCGTTCGGGCCGAGCACCGCGAGCGTCTCGCCTTCTGCCAGCTCGAACGAGACGTCGAATCCGCGGCGGGCGACGGTCGCGCTGAAGGTGAACCTCACAGCAGCCCACCTCCCGCGCGGGTGCGGGAGCCCGCCTGGTGGGCGAGGCCGACGACGAGAACGGCGACGGCGACCAGCACGAGGGCGAGGGCGACGGCGGTGTCCGGATCGGTCTCCCGCTGCAGATAGATCTCGAGTGGCAGGGTGCGGGTGACGCCCTGCAGGCTGCCGGCGAAGGTGAGGGTGGCCCCGAACTCACCCAGGGCCCGGGCGAACGAGAGCACCGATCCTGAGACGAGCGCGGGCAGCACGAGGGGGAGCGTGATGCGCCGCAGTACCGTCGTCGGGCCGGCCCCGAGCGTGGCAGCGACGGCTTCGTACCGCGTGCCGACCGTACGGAGCGCCCCTTCGAGGCTGAGCACGAGAAAGGGCAGGGCGACGAAGGTCTGGGCGAGCACCACGGCAGTCGTCGAGAAGGCGATCTGGATGCCGAGAACGTTCATCGGCTCACGCAGCAGCCCCTGGCGGCCGAAGGTGTAGAGCAGCGCGATGCCGCCCACCACGGGAGGCAGCACGAGGGGCAGGAGCACCAGGGAGCGCGCGATCCGCTGCCCCGGGAAGGAGGTGCGGGCCAGCACCAGTGCCATCGGCACGCCGAAGACGATGCAGAGTGCTGTCGCGGCCGCGCTCGTCCGGAGGCTGAGCAGCAGGGCATCCACTGACGACTCGGAGGTGATCAGCGGGATGAACTCACCCCAGTTGACACGCACGACCATCGCCACCAGCGGCAGCACCACGAAGAGGGCGCCGATGATGGCGATGGCGAGGATCCAGCGGGGAACGGACCCCGGGCCCGAGGATGCGATGCGCGGCACGGGCAGCCGTTACGGCTTGCCGAACCCGGCAGTGGTGAGCACGGCCTGGCCGTCGGTGCCGGTCACGTAGTCGATGAACGCCTGGGCGAGCTCGGGGCTCTTCGTGGCGCTGAGAGCAGCGATCGGGTACGTGTTCACGGCTGTGCTCGACTCGGCGAAGGGGACGCCCTCGACGGTGTTGCCAGCGCCCTGCACATCGGTCGCGTAGACGAGACCGGCATCGGCCTCGCCCGAGCTGACCTTGCCGAGCACGTCGGTGACGGCCGACTCCTCGCTCACAGCGGGGATGGTGACGCCGGTCGCGGTCTCGATGGTGACCGTCGCCGCACCGCACGGCACGGCCGGAGCGCAGATCACGGTCGTGATGTCGGGGTTCGCAAGATCCTGGAACGTCTTCACCCCGGCCGGGTTGCCGGGTGGGGTCGCGATCTCGAGGATGTTCGTGGCGAAGTTCACCGGGGTGCCGCTCACCAGCGTGGTGGTGGTGAGCTTGGTCATGTTCTTGGTGTCGGCCGAGGCGAACACGTCGGCTGGGGCGCCGCCGGTGATCTGCGTGACGAGGTCGGAGGAGCCGGCGAAGCTGAAGGTCACCGTCGTGCCCGGGTTCGCGGCCTCGAAGTCGGTGCCGAGCTTCGTGAAGGTCGCCTTCAGCGAGGCGGCGGCGAAGACCGTGATGGTGCCGGCGGGTGCGGTCGTCGCGGCGGCGCTCGCCGAAGCACCCGGTGTGCTCGTGCCGGCTGCGGTTCCCGCGGACGTGCCGGCGCAGGCCGCTTCACCTGTCAGAACGGCTGCCGCCATCACGAGGGCTGCGAGGTTTCGCAGGGAGCTTCTTCTCGTCGCTGTGCTTCTCACGTGTTCTGAACCTTCCCTGAGGGGGTTTCAACGATCACCGTGGTGGCTTTCACCACGGCTACAGCAATGGAGCCGAGTTCGAGACCCAATTCCCGGACGGCCTCGCTCGACATGAGCGAGACCACCCGGTGGGGCCCGCACTGGAGCTCCACCTGGGCCATCACCCTGTCCATGGTGATCTCGGTGACGAGACCCACGAAGCGGTTGCGGGCCGAGCGGCCGATGTCGGAGGGGTCTTCGGGCAGCACCGCGTTCTTCCGGGCGAGCTGCGCCAGCTCGAAGCCGTCGACGACGGTGCGCGCCGACTCGTCCCTGCTGCTGGTGAGAACCCCGTTCTCGATCCAGCGGCGAACAGTGTCATCGCTCACCCCGAGGTAGTGGGCGGCATCCCGTATCCGTATCTGCGACATAGAAACCATTCTATTTCCGCAAAGACGGATGGCGGGCCACTTCTCGGGCACGTCTACCGGTCGGCGCCGATCGTGTACACCCCGTGCGCGGATATACGCCCGAACAAAGGACGCAGCTATACTTCTACCGCTCAGCGAACACAACCTGTCTGGGTCATCCGGACGCAGCCGGCACCGTCGAAATGGAGCGTTCATGGGAACCTTCACCTACAACACAGGCCTCAAGGTCGACTTTGACGACCGCGTGCTGGCGCACATCCAGATCGTCGTCGGGGCGAAGCTCCGCCGGGGTGAGCCGCTCTACTTCAGCTGGCGGGATGACGACGGGGTCGGCGACGGACGCACGACGGTGTGGCTCCACCCGTCGATGCCGCTCGTCTACAAGTACTTCGGCAGCAAGATGCCGCGCATCAATCCGTCCTGGGTCGAGATACTCGCGGAATCCGCGAACACCGCAGGCGGGCTGCGGCTGCTGCCCGAACCCGAGGTTCCCTCCGCGGCCGCCTCGCCCCTGAAGGTGCACGCTTCCTGATGAAACGCATCAACATCATCTACGGCGGCGAGACCTACAGCATCGGCGACCGCGAACTCGACGATGTGCTCGCCGACATCGCTTCCGGCCTCGCCGCAACCGAACCCCAGTGGCTGTCAGTGAACTATGGCGAGGGCGTGCCCCGCAAGGCGCTGCTGCTGCTCACGGCGGGCGTCGACATCGCGGTCATCCCGGTTCCCGGGTTCAACGAGGATGCGAACCAGGTCTCCGACGAGCCGCCGCCGCCGCGCGCCCGCTGAGCCCCCCTTCGCTCCTCTCTTACCGCTCCTCTCTTACCGCTCCTCTCTCACTCCTTCTCTTTCTCCCTGTCTCACCCTGTGAGAAGCGCTCGTCGCATTGGCGGTCGAGGCCGGCGGCCAGCTCGACGCCTTCATCGCGAACGCCGGCATCGCCCAGGTCGAGTCGCTGCTCGACTACAGAAGCTCCGACTTCGACACGATCTTCGACGTGAACGTGAAGGGCGCGTTCAACAGCTACCGCGCGGCGGCCCGTCAGCTCATCGCGCAGGGTTCCAGCGGCAAGATCGTGGGCGCGGCATCCATCGTCGCGTTCCGTCCGTTCGCGTTCCTGGGGCCGTACTCGGCCACCAAGTGGGCCGTGCGCGGCCTGACGCAGGCGGCCGCCATGGAGTGGGCCGAGCACAGGATCACGGTGAACGCCTACAGCCCGGGCATCGTCGGTACGGCCATGTGGGACCTCATCGACGGCGGGATCCAGTTCTCGTAGCCGCCCGCCACCTCTTACACGCCCGCCACCTCCTCTTGTGAGACAGTTGCGGACACGTGAGACTCATGTGCGAGTCTCACGTGTCCGCAGCTGTCTCACGAAGGGGGCGAGGGCGAGGGCGGGGGCGGAGGGAGGGGAGCGGCAGGGATCAGAAGTGGGTGATGCCGTAGACGGGGGCGACCGGGGCGAGCAGGGTGCCGAGGCGGCGGGCGGCGCCGGGGGTGTGCTCGGTGAGGCGTCCGGCCGCGAGGAGCGTGAGAGGGTCGACCCCGCCGAGGTACAGCGAGCCGAGTTCCGGGGCGTCGAGCGTGAGGTCGGGGTCGGGGTCGGGGCCGGCGACCCGCGTGACCTCGGCCCGGGCATCCGCGACCCGCAGGCGGAATGTGCCCGCCGCGTACCCGAGCGCATCCGTGACCCGCAGCACGACCTCGCCTGAGGCGCTGGGCAGGTAGCCGCGCGCTTCGAAGGCGGCGGGAACGTCGAGCACGCGGAGCCAGAGCCAGTCCTCGACGAAGGTCTGCGTGACCGAACGCCAGTCGGCGAGGGCCCAGCGGAGGGGATCGTTGGCGGGGGCGGTCTCCCAGTCGACGCGGCCGGAGAGGTCGATGGAGGCGAGGAAGTCCCAGAGGCCGAGGTAGGCGCTGTCGGTGGTCGCGACGAGGTCGAGAACCTCGAGCGTGCGCGGGCTGCCGTTCTCGCGCGACCGGTAGGAGACGTAGCCGTCGGGGTTGCCGGAGTCGTCGTAGTGCGCGGCGGCGTAGACGGAGAGGTCGGGCTGGCCGCTGTCGGTGAGTTCTCCGGAGTTCCGCGGCCAGGTGGCGGCGTGACGGTCGACAGAGCCCGGGTTTGCGGCGTGGAAGCGGGCGAAGACCGCGGGGGCGAGGCGGGCGAGCTCGGGCAGGTCGATGTACTCCGAGCGTCCTGCCGGGGGAACGAGCATCCGGAACCGCTCGTCGGTGCTCACGGTCACGTGGGAGACGGTCGAGGCCACGCCGAAACCGAAACGGCGGTAGATGGTGGCCTCGGAGACGGTGAGCGCGGCGAGCGGGAAGCCGGCGTCGGATGCCCGGCGGAGGTTCTCGGTCATCATCGCGCGCAGCAGGCCGCGGCGGCGGTGCGTCGGCCGCACGGTCACGTTCGAGATGAGGTGGGTGGGCAGCAGGTCGGCCGCGCCGACGTTGAGGGTCGCGGTGTAGGAGGCGAAGGTGGCGACAGGCGAGGGGGTGGCCGCGGCTTCCGTCAGGTCGGCCGGGTGTCCAGCCAGGTACGCGCCGGTGAGCTGTCGCCCGTCGGCCACCAGGCGGGCCGCGGCGGCCGAGGTGCCCGCCGAATCGAGCCTGTTGTCGTGGAAGCCCCGGCGCTCGGCGTCGAGCCAGACAGCCGTGTCGGGTTCGGCCGATCCGTCGGCGGCGACAGCGGCGGGGAAGGTGCGGAACGTGTACTCGTCGGTGGTGCCCATCTCTTCAGGCTAGCGCGCGGGCTTCGCCGCTTTCTGCCCTTCGGCGCGCGTCCGCCGGGTCAGCACGAGCCCGGCCGTGCCCGCCACCGCGGCGACGAGGGCCGAGATACCGAGTTTCGCGAAGTCGGGATGGTCGGCCGGCATGTCGATCGTCATCCAGATGAACAGGATGATCGTGGCCAGGGCCGCGGCCGGCGCGAGCCAGCGCACGAGGTCGCGGAGGATGCCCGGGGTGAACACCCGCGGCCGGCGCGCGATGCCGAACCAGGTGCCCAGTGCGCCGAAGACGAGCGCGAGCGCGGCGAGGAGGAGCACCACGAGCACCGGCACGACCGCGGCGAGCTGGGCCTGGCGGAGGGCGCCGGAATCGGGGCCGGCGAATGTTCCGGCGGGAAAGTCGAGGGTCGCCCCGGTGCCGTCGACGGTGAGGTCGAAGGGGTAGCCGCCCTCGTCGTCTCCGCCCCGCAGGTCGAGGACGTGCGAGACGGTGCCGTCGGCGGCCGTGGTGGTGATGCTCGTCGTGTCGCGAGCGGTGCTGCCTGTGCGGCCTGCGCCGGTTCCGGCGCCAGTTCCGGCCCCGGATGCCGCACCGCCGCCTCCCGCACCAGCACCACCCGCGTACTCCGCCGCATCGAACGGCACCACCGCCGGCGGCCACTCGCGAGGACTGTCGGAGGCATCGGTGTCGAGCGTGTTCCAGCCCGCCGTCGCCGCCAGCGAGGCGAGCTCCCCGGGCACACGCAGCTCGATCCGCAGCGGATCCGGCGCGGGCGCATCACCCCACGCGGAGTCGTAGTCCCAGCCGTCGAGCAGGGTCGTCCAGCGGATCCGGTCGACGACAGCACCGCCACCGCCACCGCCACCGCCACCGCCACCGCCACCGCCACCGCCAGTCCCCGTCTCCGCCCGAACCCCCGCCACGTCGGCCGCCACCGCCGCAGATTCGAGCGCGTAGTTCACCTGCAGGTCGTGCTCGCCGCTCAACACGTCGCCGAGGGTCGTCTTCAGCAGAACGGTCTCCGCCAGCTCCTGGGTGGCGAACGGCACGTCGGCCCCGTCGATCGTGATCGACTGCACGGTGAGCCCGAGGCTCTGCCCGTTCAGGATGCTCGGCCACTCCTGCACGAACTGGGGCACCCGCGAGCCTTCGTCACCGAACATGACCGTGAGCTTCTCGGTCACGGCCAGGCGCGCGTGGCCGTCGGCGGTGCGGGAGACGTCGGCGACAGCATCCAGAGCCGTCACCTTGGTGAAGAGCGTGCCCGGCACGTCGCCCGAGAACGAGAGGAAGTCATTGCCGCGTTCGTACGGATTGGGCAGCACGGCGACCGCCACGATCGTGCCGACGACGAGCAGCACCGAGAGCGCCCGCAGCATCAGTCGCGGCCAGGTGAGGAACGACGGGGTGCGCCAGTCGCCGCCTTCGGCACCCGTCACCCCGCCCTGTTCACCGGAAGCCAGCTCGACGATCTGTTCACCCGCAGCACGGGGCGGGGCGACGGATCCAGTGCGTGGCCCCGGTACTCGGTGGCGAGCACGCGTTGAATGCCCGGCTCGTCGGTTCCGCTCGGGAAGAGCGCGCCGATCCTCTCCTCCACATGCGCCACCAGGGTGCCGTCGGTGGCGCGTTCGACGTGGTAATCGACGGCGAAGCTGCGGGCGATCCAACGGTCGGTCGCCGTGTCGGACGAGCTCGTGATGTCGTCGAGAGTGAGCGGCGGGTTGATCACGGGGCCGAACAGCAGCACGGCGCCGCCGCGGGCGACGATGGCCCAGAAGGCGCGGAGGCCGAGGCGGAGGCGCCTGCCGCCGTGCGAACGGAGCCACACCTCGAGGCCGAGGAGCCAGCGCGACAACCACACCCAGAGCGGCGACGGCGTCGGGTACGGGGCGGGGATCCGATCAGGCCCGCCCGGCCTGCCCGGGCGCGCCCGATCCGTCGCCGCTGCCCGCGCCGCCCACACCCTCTGTACCCATCCAAACCCCCTGCCCATGATAAGTCCCCGTGTTCTCGTCCGCGCAGCGCATCGAGAGGACGCAAAATGCGGCCCCGGCGCCGTCATTCCCGCAGATTGCGTCCTCTCGGCGGCGGCGGCGGCGGGGCGGGCGTGGGGGCGCGGGCGTGGGGCGCGGGCGGCGCGGGGCGCGGGCGGCGCGGGGCAGGCGGCGCGGGCGCGACACCCGGCGTGCGGCTGCGCGCCACCTGCCGTTCGCCTTGGGCGCCTAGCGTGGGGGTGTGCTGAACGGGAATCCCACGCTTTCTGACATCGACCTGCCCGCCGACCTCGACGCCCGGGTCGACTTCTGGACGAACCACCGCAAGTACACCCTGCTGCACCACCGGCAGGACACCTGGTGCCTCTTCGCCGTCGAGAAATCGAGGCCGCAGATGACGCATGTGTTGGATGCCCGCGGCACGGAGTGGGTGGCGTCGCCGATCGATCTCGGCGGCGGCCGCGCCGTGCACGCGCCGGACTGGCGGGGCGCCCTCCGCCGCGTCGTCGTCTGATCCGCAGCCCTGTCGTCGCCCGGGCGCGCCGCGGGCCCCTCACCGGCGGCCAGAGCCCGATCCCGACACCGAATCGGCGGCCACAGGCCGATCCGACGCGAGGAGCACGGCGGATCAGCCGAGGGCCGCCGATTCGGCGATCACGGGGCGGCCGGCGCGGGCGGGGCGGCCGGCGCGGGCGGGGCGGGCGGGGCGGGCGGGGCGGGCGAGGTGGCGTCGTCGCCGGGTGCGGCCGAGGCGACGCGGTCGGGGTTGAAACGGTAGCCCATCCCCGATTCCGTGAGCAGGTAGCGGGGCTGCGAGGGGGAGGGTTCGAGCTTCTTCCGCAGCTGCGCGATGTAGACACGCAGGTAGCCGGTGTCGTTGGTGTGGAAGGGCCCCCACACCTCGGTCAGCAGTGCATCGCGGGTGACGAGCCGGCCGGGGTTCCGCAGCAGCACCTCGAGGATCGCCCACTCGGTGGGCGTGAGCCGGATCGTCTGCGGTTCGGCGGCCGTGCCGTGGTACACGTGTTTGCCGACCAGGTCGACGGTGACCGTTCCGAAGCTGATCACCGGGGCGTCGTCCACGGTGAGCACCCGGCGGGTGAGGGCCCGGATGCGCGCCAGCAGTTCGTCGATGCTGAACGGTTTCGTGACGTAGTCGTCGGCGCCGGCATCCAGAGCCTCGACCTTGTCGGCCTCACCGGTGCGGCCGGAGACCACGAGGATCGGCACCTCGCTCCAGCCGCGGATGCCGTGGATCACGTCGATGCCGTCGAGGTTCGGCATGCCGAGGTCGAGCATCACCAGATCGGGGTGGTGCTCGATGGCCTGGTTCAGGGCTCCCGCACCGTCGGCCGCGGTGACGATGTCGTAGCCCCTGGCGCGGAGGGTGACGGTGAGGGCGCGGATGATCTGGGGATCGTCGTCGGCGACGAGAATCTTCACGGGGCTGTCTCCGGCATCGGTTCGGGGGTGGGGGAGGGTTCGGGGATGGATGCTGCGGGAAGCGCGATGACCATGGTCAGGCCGCCGCCGGGGGTGTCGTCGGCCTCAAGGGTGCCGCCCATGCCTTCGACGAACCCCTTCGAGAGGGCGAGCCCGAGGCCGAGGCCGGTGAGGTTGTCGGTGTCGCCGAGGCGCTGGAAGGGCACGAAGATCTCTTCGCGGCGGCCTGGGGCGACACCGGGGCCCCGGTCGGCGATGCGGATCTCGACGGTGCCCGCGAATTCGCTCGTGGAGATCAGCACGCGGGCACCGGGGGGTGAGAAGCGCACGGCGTTCGAGAGCAGGTTGACGATGACCCGTTCGAGCAGGCCGTGGTCTGCCGTGACCGGGCGGGTCGACTCCGGCAGGTCGAGTTCGATGGTGTCGGGGCCGAGTCCGAGCTCATCGATGGCCGGCAGCACGATGTCCTCCACGTCGACGGGGCTGAGGAAGACGGCCAGGGCGCCGGCCTGCAACCGGGTGACGTCGAGCAGGTTCGTGACCAGTAGGGAGAGGGTGTCGAGGCTCTCGCCGGCGGTGGCCAGAAGCTCATCGCGGTCGGCCGCCGAGAGGGTGACGTCGGTGGCGCGGAGCCCGCCGACGGCGGCCGTGGCAGCGGTGAGGGGTCGCCGGAGGTCGTGGCCGACCGCGGCGAGCAGGGCGCTCCGCACCCGGTCGGCCTGGGCGAGCGGCCCGACCTCCCCCGCGGTCTCGGCGAGGTCGCTGTACTCGAGGGCGGCGTCGAGCTGGCTGGCGATGACGGCGAGCAGCCGGCGCTCCGAGGCGGCGAGGTCGCCGCCGTGCAGCTCGAGTTCGGCATGATCGCCCACGGGGATGCGCGTGATGCGCTCGGACGAGGAAGGGGAGGAGTCATCCACGGCCCCGGCGGTGTTCGTCACTGCGCCATCGACGACCAGCCGCACCGCCGACAGCGTGAACGCCTCACGCGTGCGGTCGACGAGCGCCTGCAGGGCATCCTGGCCGCGCACCACGCTGCCCGCGACCGTGGCGAGCAGCTCCGACTCGCCGGTGGCGCGGGCCGCCCGGCGCGAACGCCTCGCCGCCTGGTCGACGACCACGCTGACGAGCACGGCGTTCAGAACGTAGAGCCCCAGCGCGAAGAGGTGGATGGGCTCCGTCACCGTGATCGTGTAGAAGGGGGCCACGAAGAAGAAGTCGAGCGTGAGCCCGGAGAGGAGGGCGGCGAACAGCGCCGGCCCGAAACCGCCGATCAGGGCCACGACCACCACGAGCAGCTGGTAGGTCAGCACGTCAGTGGTGATCGAGTCGTCGGAGCGCAGCGCGACGAGCAGCCAGGTGACGAGGGGGCCGCCGACGAGCGCTACGGCGAGGCCGAGCATCCGGCGCCGGAGCGAGAGCGCCCCGCCGAGTCTCGGCAGCGCGAACCGGCCGCCGGCCGCGGCATGGGTGACGATGTGCACGTCGATGTCACCGGATTCACGGATGACCGTGGCACCGATTCCCGGTCCGGTGAGTGCCGCGCTCAACCGGCTGCGGCGACTGACACCGATCACCAGCTGGGTGGCGTTCTCGGCACGGGCGAACTCGACGAGCCCGTGCGGGATGTCGTCGCTGATGACCTGGTGGTACGAGCCACCGAGCGAGTCGACGAGTTTCCGCTGGGCGAGGAGTGCCCCGGGGTTGGCATTCCGCAGCCCGTCGTTGCTCGAGACGTGCACGGCCAGCAGCTGGCCGCCGGACGATCGCGCGGCGATGCGGGCCCCGCGGCGGATGAGCGTCTCGCCCTCGGAGCCCCCGGTCAGGGCGACGACGACCCTTTCCCGGGCCTCCCACTTGTTCTGGATGCCGTGCTCACGCCGGTAGTCCTTCAGGGCGCTGTCGACCTCGTCGGCCAGCCAGAGCAGCGCGAGTTCCCGGAGCGCAGTGAGGTTTCCGAGGCGGAAGTAGTTCGAGAGGGCCGCGTCGATGCGCGTCGCCGGGTAGACGAACCCGCCCGCAAGACGGTCGCGGAGGGCCTGCGGAGCGAGGTCGACGACCTCTATCTGCTCGGCGGAGCGGAGCACGCTGTCGGGCACGGTCTCCCGTTGGGGTGCGCCGGTGATCTGTTCGACCACATCGGTGAGGGAGTCGATGTGCTGGATGTTGACGGTCGAGATGACGCTGATGCCGGCATCCAGCAGCGTCTCGACGTCCTGCCAGCGCTTCTCGTTCTGCGAGCCGGGGGCGTTGGTGTGGGCGAGCTCGTCGACCAGGGCGATCATCGGGCGCCGGGCGAGAACGGCGGCGAGATCCATCTCCTCCAGCTCGACCCCGCGGTGCACGGTGACAGTGCGGGGAACGGTCTCGAGACCCAGCAGCATGCTCGCCGTACCGCGCCGACCGTGGGTCTCGACGACCGCGACGACAACGTCTTTGCCCTCACCCTTCAGCCGGCGGCCCTCTTCGAGCATGGTGTAGGTCTTGCCGACCCCGGGCGCTGCACCCAGCAGCACCCGGAACGTTCCCCGCTTCATCCGGTGCGTCGCCTATCCGGCAGCCGGGGACGACCCGGCAGCCGCGGCACCCGACGAGCCCAGCCCGGCCAGCGCGATGTTCAGCTGCAGTACGTTCACCGTCGGTTCGCCGAGGTAGCCGAGGTCACGCGACTGCGTGGCGTTGTCGACCAATCTCTGTACCTCTTCTGTGGAGAGCCCGCGGGTCGTGGCGATCCGTTCGACCTGAAGCTGAGCGTACTCGGGACCGATGTGCGGATCGAGTCCCGACGCAGAGGCGGTGACGGCATCGGCCGGGATCTGGTCGGGGCTCACGCCGTCGGATTCCGCGATGGCGGCCTTCCGCTCGTCGATCGCGGCGAGCAGGTCGGCGTTCTCCGGCCCCCAGTTGCTGCCGCTGGAGGCCGCAGCGTCGTACCCGTCGCCCGCCGCGGAGGGCCGCGACTGGAACCACTCGGGCAGGGCATTGCCGTCGGCATCGGTGAACGACTGGCCGATGAGGGCCGAACCGACCACGGCATCGCCGGACTTCACCAGCGAGCCGTTCGCCTGGGCGGGGAAGGCGAGCTGCCCGATCCCGGTGATGAGCAGGGTGTAGGCGACGCCGAGAACGGCGGTGAAGACGATCATCGCGCGGAGGGCGACCCAGTACTGGCGCCCTGCGGTGCGTGAGGTGGTTGTCATGATGGGCCTTTCTAGAAACCGGGGATGAGCGTGACGAACAGGTCGATGATCTTGATGCCGATGAACGGAGCGATGACGCCGCCGAGCCCGTAGACGAGCAGGTTGCGGCTCAGTACCTTCGACGCGCTGAGCGGGCGGTACTTCACCCCGCGGAGGGCGAGCGGGATCAGGATCACGATGATGATCGCGTTGAAGATGATGGCCGACAGGATGGCCGAGGCCGGCGAGTGCAGCTGCATGATGTTCAGCACCTGCAGCCCCGGGAAGATCCCGGCGAACATCGCCGGGATGATCGCGAAGTACTTCGCCACGTCGTTGGCGATCGAGAACGTGGTGAGCGCACCGCGGGTGATGAGCAGCTGCTTGCCGATCCGCACGATGTCGATCAGCTTCGTCGGGTCGCTGTCGAGGTCGACCATGTTGCCGGCCTCCTTCGCGGCCGACGTTCCGGTGTTCATCGCCACGCCGACGTCGGCCTGCGCGAGCGCCGGAGCGTCGTTCGTGCCGTCGCCGGTCATGGCGACGAGGTTGCCGCCCTCCTGCTCCCGCTTGATCAGCGCGAGCTTCTGCTCGGGGGTCGCCTCGGCGAGGAAGTCGTCGACGCCGGCTTCGGCCGCGATGGCCGCGGCGGTCAGCGGGTTGTCACCGGTCACCATGACGGTGCGGATGCCCATCGAGCGGAGCTCGGCGAAGCGGTCGGCGATGCCCTCCTTGACGACGTCTTTGAGGTAGATGACGCCGAGCACCCGGGCGACTCCGCCTGAGTTCTTGCCGGCCACGACCAGCGGAGTGCCGCCGGCCTTCGAGATGCGTTCGATGCTCTCTTCGAGCTCGGCGTGCTCGGTGCTGGCGATCCGCCCCGACTCCTCGACCCAGGCGGTCACCGACGAGCCGGCACCCTTGCGGATCTGCGAGCCGTCGGGCAGGTCGAGCCCCGACATGCGGGTCTGGGCGGTGAAGGGCACGATCTCGCCCGCGACCGTGATGTTGCGGTTGAACCCGTGCTTCACGGCGAGGTCGACGATCGACTTGCCCTCGGGGGTCGGGTCGGCGAGGGAGGACACAGCGGCGGAGTACCGCAGGTCATCCGTCGACACACCCGTCAGGGGCGTGAACTCGGCGGCCTGGCGATTGCCGTAGGTGATGGTGCCGGTCTTGTCGAGCAGCAGGGTGGTGACGTCTCCGGCGGCCTCGACGGCACGGCCCGACATGGCGAGCACATTCCGTTGCACGAGGCGGTCCATGCCGGCGATGCCGATGGCCGAGAGGAGGCCGCCGATGGTCGTCGGGATGAGGCAGACCAGCAGGGCGATCAGCACGGGCAGGCTCACCTGCGCGGCCGCATAGCTCGCGATCGGATTGAGCGTGAGGCAGACGATCACGAAGACGATGGTGAGGCTGGCAAGCAGGATGTTCAGGGCGATCTCGTTCGGCGTCTTCTGCCTCGACGCGCCTTCGACCAGTGCGATCATCCGGTCGACGAACGTCTCGCCGGGCTTCGACGTGATCTTCACGATGATGCGGTCGGAGAGCACCCGCGTGCCACCGGTGACGGCGCTGCGGTCGCCGCCGGATTCCCGCACGACCGGGGCGGACTCGCCCGTGATCGCCGATTCGTCGACCGAAGCGATGCCGTCGACGATGTCGCCGTCACCCGGGATGAGCTCCCCGGCGGTGACCACGACCACGTCGCCGAGGGTCAGGTCGGCCGAGGAGACGACGGTCACCGAGCTGTTGTCGGCGCTCGGGTCGGCCTTCGCATCGTAGCTGTCGACCCGGTTGGCGGACGTGCTGGTGCGCGTCTTCCGCAGACTGTCGGCCTGCGCCTTGCCGCGGCCCTCGGCAACGGACTCGGCGAGGTTCGCGAAGACGACGGTCAGCCAGAGCCAGACGGCGATGCCCGCCGTGAAAGAGGCGGGGACGGCGGCCCCGCCGGACTCTTCAGCGCCTCCGATGAAGGGCTCGGCGATGGCGAGGGCCGTCGTGAGCACGGCGCCGATCTCGACGACGAACATGACGGGATTCCGCCACATCTCGCGCGGGTCAAGCTTGCGGAACGCGCCGGGTGTGGCGGCGACGAGCTGGCCGAGGCTGAACGCCCCGCCCTTCTTCGGCGTGGCCTGGGTCTCAGTGGGCTGGGGTTCTGACGGTCTGGTGGGTGTGAGTGTGGACATGAGTGTTACTGCAGCCCTTCGGCGAGCGGCCCGAGCGTGATGACCGGGAAGTAGGTGAGCGCGGTGATGATGACGGTGACGCCGACCAGCAGCCCGATGAACTGCGGGCGGTGGGTGGGCAGCGTGCCGGCGGTGGCGGGGATCTTGTCCTGGGCGGCGAGCGAGCCGGCGAGGGCCAGCACGAGCACGATCGGCAGGAACCGGCCGAGCAGCATGGCGACGCCGAGCGCGGTGTTCAGCCAGGGGGTGTTCGCGGTGATGCCGGCGAAGGCCGATCCGTTGTTGTTCGCCGCGGAGGTGAACGCGTAGAGCACCTCGCTGAGGCCGTGCACGCCCGGGTTCCAGATCGACGTGGTCGTCACGTCGTCACGGATGCCCGGAATCGCGAAGCTCGCGGCGATGCCGAGCAGCACGATCGTCGGCGTGACGAGGATGTAGAGGCTCGCCAGCTTGATCTCCCGCGGCCCGAGCTTCTTACCGAGGTACTCGGGCGTACGGCCCACCAGGAGACCGGCGATGAAGACGGCGATCACGGCGAGGATCAGCATTCCGTAGAGACCCGATCCGACGCCTCCCGGGGCGACCTCGCCGAGCATCATGTTCAGCATCGGCATCATGCCGCCGAGGGCGGTGAACGAGTCGTGCATCGAGTTGACGGCGCCCGTCGAGGTGAGCGTGGAGGTCGTGGCGAACAGCGTCGATCCGAAGATCCCGAACCGGTCCTCTTTGCCTTCCATCGCCGAGCCCGCCGCCTGCGCGGCGGAACCGGCACCCGAGCTCTCGAAGAGCGTCAGGGCGGTGAACGACACGACGAAGATGGTCGACATGACCGCCAGGATCGCGTAACCCTGGCGGTTGTCGCCGACCATGCGGCCGAAGGTGCGGGGCAGGCTGAACGGGATGGCGAGCATCAGCACGATCTCGATCAGGTTCGTCCAGGCGGTCGGGTTCTCGAACGGATGCGACGAGTTCGCGTTGAAGAAGCCGCCACCGTTCGTGCCGAGCATCTTGATGGCCTCCTGCGAGGCGACCGGCCCGCCCGGGATCGACTGCGTGCCACCGGTGAGGGTGGTTACGTCGGTGAAGCCGTTGAAGTTCTGGATGACGCCGCCGGCGATGAGGACGATCGCGGTGAGGATCGCGAACGGAAGGAGCAGACGGAGGATGCCGCGGGTGAGGTCGACCCAGAAGTTGCCGATCGTGCCCTCACGACGGCGGGCGAAGCCGCGCACCAGCGCGATGGCGACAGCGATGCCGACGGCGGCAGACACGAAGTTCTGCACGGCGAGGCCGGCCAGCTGCACGCTGTAGCCCATCGTCACGTCGGGGGAGTACGACTGCCAGTTCGTGTTGGTGACGAACGAGATCGCCGTGTTGAAGCTCAGGCCCTCGGGGATGGCGGGCATGCCGAGCGACTGGGGCAGCACCGCCTGCAGGCGCTGGATGGCATACAGGATGAGCACGCCGACGAGGGAGAACGCGAGCACGCTCCGGAGGTAGGCGCGCCAGGTCTGCTCGCTCTGGGAGTCGACCCCGATGACGCGGTAGAAGCCGCGTTCGACGCGGAGGTCTCGCTTCCCGGTGTAGATCATGGCCATGTAGTCGCCGAGCGGGCGGTGGATGAGCACGAGCAGAAGCACCAGGGAGGCGACCTGGAGGATGGCGAGGAAAGTGTCCATGGGGGGTTAGAAACGCTCCGGTTTCACGAGGGCGTACACGAGGTAGCCGAGGGCGGCGACGGCGAGGACAGCCGCGATGATGCTGAAGACGATCACAGTTTCTCGACCCCCCTGGCCACGAGGGCAACGATCGCGAACAGCACGATGATGCCGGCTACGTAAAAGACGTCAAGCACGGGAGGCTCCATCCGGGTGGTGGTGATGTGAGGTGGTGGCAGGACTGCTACAGCACACGATTAGACACCTCGGAATGCGTCGTCTTCACGCTCTTCACGGTTCCCTAACGCTCCGGAGCGGGATCCTTACGCTTCTCCTACGCCACGGCAGAATTGCCCCGTCGACGGCGGGCTGCGGGCGGCGCGGCGCGCCTGTTCTACGCTCTGTAGACTGACCACCGGCGGACGATCTGCGGGAGGCCCCATGAGCGACAGGATGGCGCGCACACTGCGCGGCCTCGTCGCGGCCTGCTTCGCGACCTTCGTCGCCGCCTTCTCGCACGTCGCCGTCGGTGGAACCGCCCCCGGCATCGTCGGCCTCGCACTCGGGATCGCCTTCGCGGTGCTGGCCTGTGTCGCTCTGGCCGGCCGCACGCTCTCCGTGCTGAGGATCAGCGTCGCCGTCGGCCTCAGCCAGCTCGTGTTCCACCTCGTGTTCAGCCTCGGCGGGCCGTCGGCCACGACCGCGGTGATGTCGGGCCACCACGGGGGCGCGGTGTCTTTCGTCACCGACTCCTCTGCGTCGCTGGCTGGCGGCGGCAGCGTCTCCATGGCCGGCGACGCTCTGATGCAGGGCCACTCGTGGATGTGGGCGGCGCACGCTGCGGCCGCGCTCCTCACCGTGCTGGCGCTCGTGCGCGGGGAGTCGAGCGTCCGCGGGCTCATCCGGAGTGCGACGCTCCGGCTCAGGATGCTCGTTGCCCTGCCTTTCGCCGAACCCCGCCCGGCGGGCGCCTCCGTCGAAGGGCGCATCCTGCCGGAGCCCTCGCACCTCCGCGATCTCGGCGTCTTCCTCGGTGCGATGCGGCACCGGGGGCCGCCGGCCCTGATCCCCGCCCCGGCCTGACGCTCCGCTTCGTGCGTTCGGTGTCGGTGGCGGTCTTTCTCACACCTGTTTCTTCACCCCCACCGTCAAGGACACCTTCACCATGCAGAAACGCACCCTCATCCGCTACGCCACCGCTCTCACCGCGGCCGGCCTGCTCGCCCTCACCGCACCGCTCTCGGCCAGCGCGCACGTCAGGGTCACCCCCGACCAGGCCGTCGCCGGCAGCTACTCCACGCTCACCTTCAAGGTTCCGACCGAGTCGGCGACGGCATCCACCACCAAGCTCGAAGTCGACCTGCCGACCAACACCCCGTTCGGCAGCGTCTCCTACCAGCCCCTCCCGGGCTGGAGCGTCGAGGTCATCACCTCGACCCTGCCGACCCCGGTCGTGACCGACGACGGAACCGTGACGGAGGCTCCCACGAAGATCGTGTGGACGGCAGACGCCGGCTCGGCCGTCTCACCGGGCGCCTTCCAGGTGTTCTCGATCTCGGCGGGCCCCGTTCCCGACACGGGCAGCATCGTGCTGCCGGCCCACCAGACGTACTCCGACGGGAGTGTCGTCGACTGGACAGAGGCGACACCGGCGTCGGGCGTGGAGCCGGAGTCGCCGGCCCCGACGCTCTACATCAACGACGCGCCGCCGGCCGAGACGGGTGCGGCAGGGGCGTCGGTGTCGGCGACCTCCGTGCCCACAACCGACGCGGCATCCGGCAGCACCGTGGCCATCGCGACCGGTGTCGGCATCGGCGGGCTCGCGGTCGGCGCGATCGCCCTCGTCGTGGCCGTCGTGGCGCTGACCCGCAAGCGCCCCGCCGGCCGGTAGCCGCCCGACTCCCGACGCACCACGGTGAGCGGGCGTGCATCCCTCGACGCCCGCGCACCCTGCGCGCCCCTCTGTGAATCCGTACCCCGGTTCGGGAAGAAGGACCCGCGTGACCCACCGCGCCGACCCCGAGTTCCCCGAACAGCGACACCTCACCTTCACCACCCACATGATCCAGCACAGGGGCTGATGATGTTCGTGCCTCCGCTGCTCGTGCTGGGGGCGCCGATCCTGCTCGCCCTCCGTGCCCTGCCGAAGCGGCACGACCACAGCAGAGGGCTTCGCGAATGGATGCTCGTCGTCGTGCACTCCCGGTTCTTCAAGGTGATCTCCTTTCCCGCACGTCTTCATGTGCCTGCACTTCCTGGCCACCGGGTACCTGTTCTTCTGGGTGATCATCGGAGTCGACCCCGGACCCCAGCGGCCGAGCTACCCGCTCCGCATCATCCTGCTGCTGGCGACGCTGGCCTTCCACGCCTTCTTCGGGCTCGCCATCATGTCGTCGGACACGATCTTCGCCATCGACTGGTGGCACGCCCTCGGCTACACCGACGACGCGGCCCTCCTCGCCGACCAGCACGTCGGCGGCGGCATCGCCTGGGGCGCGGGGGAGCTGCCGGTGCTCTTCGTGACGCTCGCCGTCGTGCGGCAGTGGATCACCTCGGAGGAACGCGAGGCGAAACGCTACGACCGGAACGCCGCACGCACCGGCGATGCCGAGCTGCTCGCGTACAACGAGCGCCTCAGCATCCTTGCGGCGCGGGACCGCGAGCGTGACGTCGAGCGCGACGTGTCCTGAGGCGACGACCACCTTTCCGGCCCGTGTCGATTTCGCCGCAAGCCGTTCGACGTCATAGTAGGAGGACGCATACTGCGGCCCGCACCGAAACGGAGAACCCCATGAAGTACATGCTGATTATGCGAGCGACGGACGAAGCCAAGGCCGCCTACGAGCAGGTCGACTTCGCTCAGGTCATCGAGAAGATGGGCGCCTACAACGAGACGCTCATCAAGGCGGGCGTGCTGCTCGCCGGCGAGGGTCTCGCCGACAGCATGGCCGACAATTTCGTCGTCGACTTCGCTGGTGAGACCCCCGTCGTGACCGATGGTCCGTACGGCGAGACCCACGAACTGTTCAGCGGTTTCTGGATCCTGGAGGTCGGCTCGAAGGAAGAGGCCGCGGCGTGGGCGTCCCGGGCACCACTCGGCGAGGGCTCGAAGCTCGAGGTGCGCCGGGTGACCGACATGAGCGACTTCGCCGAGTTCGCCGACACCGACGCGATGAAGAACGAGGCGGCCTGGCGCGAAGTGAACGGCCAGGCCTGAACCATGCCGCGGGCTGAGGCGCGGCCGGCGGCCGGCGGGGCCGTGGATGCCGCAGCCGCGACCGCCGCCGCACAGCCAGCGCCCGGCGGCCCCGTCGACGCTGCTGCTGCCTCTTCCGCTGCCGCTGCCGCCGCGGCCCGCACGATCGATGCCGTGTGGCGCATCGAGAGCGCCCACATCGTGGGAACCCTCGCCCGCCTCACCGGCGACATCGGGCTCGCCGAAGACCTCGCGCATGAGGCAGTGGTCGACGCACTGTCCCAGTGGCCGGCGGCGGGCATCCCCGTGAATCCCGCCGCCTGGCTCACAGCGGTAGCGAAGCGCAAGGCGATCGACAGCTGGCGCCGACGGGAACGGTTGGATGACCGCTACCAGGCGATCGCCCACGACCTCCGTTCCGGGACCACTGCCGCATCCGGCGTCGCAACCGGTGCCGGTGCTGGCGGCGATCCCTCCGCTGGTGATCCGGCCGACGATCCCGCGTGGCAGCCGATCGGCGACGACGTGCTGCGCCTCGTCTTCACCGCCTGCCACCCCGTGCTCGGGCGTGAGGCGCAGATCGCCTTGACCCTCCGCCTCGTCGGCGGTCTCACGACAGCGGAGATCGCGCGGCTGTTCCTCGTGCCGGTCGCGACCGTGCAGGCGCGCATCACCCGCGCCAAGAAGACCCTCTCGGCGGCACGGGTACCGTTCGAGGTTCCCGATCAGAGCGAATGGAAAGAGCGCCTCGGCTCGGTGCTCACCGTGCTGTACCTCATCTTCAGCGAAGGATATGCGGCGACATCCGGAGAGCACTGGATGCGCGTCGACCTCGCCAACGAGGCCCTCCGCCTCGGCCGTGTGCTCGCCGGTCTCGTGCCTCGGGAGCCCGAGGTACTGGCCCTCCTCGCGCTGATGGAACTGCAGGCCTCGCGCTTCGGGTCGCGGGTTCGCCGGGACGGCACTCCGGTGCTGCTCGCCGACCAGGACCGCGGCCGCTGGGACCGCACCCAGATCACACGGGGTCGGGCTGCGCTGGCGCGGTCGGATGCCCTCGGCCGGAGTCGTGGCAGCTACGCCCTGCAGGCCGCCATCGCTGAGTGCCACGCCACGGCGCCGAGCGTCTCCGACACGGACTGGTCCGGAATCGTGCTGCTGTACGAGGCGCTCGGGCAGCTCGCCCCGAACCCGGTTGTCGAGCTGAACCGCGCGGTCGCGGTCTCGATGGCGACCGGACCGGCGTCCGCGCTGCTGATCGTCGACGGGCTCGCCCGGGCCGGGGCGCTTGCCGGTTCGCATCTGCTGCCGAGCGTGCGCGGCGAGCTCCTCTCCCAGCTCGGACGCACCGACGAGGCCCACGCAGAGCTCACCGCGGCGGCGGCGCTCGCCACCAACACGCGCGAGCGCGCCGTCCTCCTGGCGAAGGCCGCCGCTCTCGCCCCCTGACCCCTCCCGCCCCTCGCCCTCGCCCCACCCCCACGCCCCCCACCCCCCACCCGCGAACCGAATCGATAGGACGCAAACTGCTGCACCAGCGCGGTATTCCCGCAGTTCGGGTCCCATCGAATCCGTTCGATGCAGCGGCGGGGGTCGGCAGGGGTGCGGAGCGCGGGAGGGGAGGGCGACGCGGGAGTGTTCCGCACCGGATTCCCATGTTCGGATGGTTTGCTGGGCAGAGCGTGTGCCACCGCAGAGCGCACACCGAACGGCGACTGCCGGGGGGAGACCGTGAACGCCTCGAGCCAGCAAGCGCTCCGCCGGCCGGCGCCACGCCGCGTCGTCGTGCTGTTGGTGATGCTCGTCGCGTTCCTGTTCGCGGGGCTGATGGCGCGGCCGGCGGGTAGTGCACTGCAGCTTCCGGATGCCGCGACCTCCGCCGCAGCCGTCTCCAGCGCCGCGGCCACCGCGGCCGTCTCCGCAGCCGCCGCCGCACCCGTCTCCAGCGCCGAAACCTCCGACCGCTCGCTGACCGCAGCGCCCGATCGCGCGGCAAGCCCGACCCCAGACCACACCGTCCGCGCCGCGGCCGACCGCACCCACGTGCAGTCGCCGTGGCTCCGCGACGCGCGGGCCCGCCACCCCGCCGGCCCGGAGGCCGCCGCTGCCGCACCCGCGATCGCATCGGGCACGGTGTCAACCCTCGACGCGCACGCGGCTCTCCGAGCATCCGCCGCCGCAGCCGCAGCCAACACCGATGGCGAGCGCCCCGCGGGCCGCACCGTCACACTCCTCCTCTCGATCAACCGCACCTGACCCGGGCACGGGGCCGCCCAGCGGCCGGAACGGAGCGGCCGCCGAGCGGCCGGCATCCGTCACCCCCCACTCACCCCAGCACCGATGCATCCGAGAGTCCGAGCACATGTCAGTGAACCCCAGTCCAGTGAACCCCAGGCCAGAGAACCCCAGGCCAGAGCACCGCGGGAACACGGCCCCCCGCACCTCCCCGACCTCCCGCGGCTCGGAGATCGGCCGCGCCGTGGGCACGAAAATCGGCGCCGCCGTCGGCCTCGTCGGCCTCAGTGCGATCGCCGGCCTGCTCGTGACCGCCATGGTCACGCCGGTGGTCGCCGTCGCGGGGGTGGGCGCGACCAGCACGCTGGGGGTGTTCGCGAGCCTGCCCGACTACATCCGGCCCGACCAGCTTCCGCAGAAGAGCAACATCTACGCGGTCGACGGCACCGGGGCGAACGTGCTGCTCGCCTCCGTCTTCGAGCAGGACAGGGAGGAGGTCGCCTGGACCCAGATCTCCCCGTTCGCGAAGGATGCCGTGGTCTCCACCGAGGATCCGCGCTTCTACCAGCACGGCGGCGTCGACGCGGCGGCGACCGTGCGAGCGGCGCTCGGCAACGCGGCATCCGGCGGCGTCGAATCGGGGGCGTCGACGATCTCGATGCAGTACGTGAAGAACATCCTGGTGCAGCGCGCGGAGGCGATCACCGACGAGGCCGAGCGTACCCTCGCCTACCAGCAGGCCACGCAGACCTCGATCGACCGCAAGCTCAAGGAGATGAAGCTCGCGATCGGCCTCGAGAAACAGTTCTCGAAGAGCGACATCCTGCTCGGCTACCTGAACATCGCGAGCTTCGGCGGGGTGACGTACGGCATCCAGTCCGCCGCGAAACGCTACTACGGTGTGGATGCCGCGAACCTCAGCCTCGCGCAGGCCGCCAGCCTCATCGCCATCGTGAACGAGCCGAACGGGTTGCGGCTCGACGACCCCGACAACATCGCCTCGAACCAGGCGCGTCGGGACCTCGACATCCTGCCGGCGATGCTGAAGGCCAACACGATCACCCAGGCACAGTACGAGGAGGCTCTCGCCACGCCGGTCGCGCCGCAGATCACGGAGGTGTCGACCGGATGCTCGACCGCCAACAGCCTCGGAGCCGGTTTCTTCTGCGACTATGTCGGCCGCCAGATCGTCAACAAAGCCCTGCTCGGAACAGACGAGGCGGGCGTCGCCAAGAACCTCGACCGCGGCGGTTACGACGTGTACACCACGCTCGATGTGGACCTGCAGACCGCCGCCCACGCGCAGCTCGACGAATACGTTCCGCGCTCGAGCGGCACGCTCGACCTCGGGGCCTCGCTGGTGACCGTCGAGCCCGGCACCGGCAAGGTGCTCGCGATGGCCCAGAACAAGGAGTACAACACCGACCCCGGCGCGGCGACTCCCGAGAGCACGGCAGTGAACTACGGCACCCGGTTCGACGACGGCGGATCAACCGGCTTCCAGGTCGGCTCGACCTACAAGATCTTCACGCTCGCCGAGTGGCTGAAGCAGGGCAACGCTCTGAACGACCGGGTCAACGGCAATCAGCGCACGTTCACCATCTCGGACTTCGAGAACAGTTGCCAGGGCCCCGGGCCCGGCACCTATTCGTCGAAGAACGACGGCGGCGGCAACCCGGGCACGATCAGCGTGCTGAGCGCGACCGCGTCGAGTGTGAACAACGCCTACCTGACGATGGCCGAGCGCCTCGACCAGTGCGAGATCCGCAAGACCGCTGAGGCGTTCGGGGTGGCGCGGGCCGACGGCGACGAGCTGACCTCGTACCCCTCGGATGTGCTCGGCACCAACGAGATCGCCCCGCTCGACATGGCGGCGGCGTTCGCTGCCGTCGCCAACGAGGGCGTCTACTGCGCGCCCGTCCCGATCGCCCGCATCGTGGACTCCACGGGCGCCGAGCTCACGCTCCCGCCGGCCGCCTGCACCCCGGCCGTCTCGCCCGAGATCGCCGCGACCATGGCCTACGCGCTCACCAGCGTCGTCACGAGTGGCACGGCCACGGCATCCAACCCTCGGAACGGCATCCCGCACTTCGGCAAGACGGGAACCACCAACTCGGAGAAGGACACCTGGTTCGTCGGCTCGACGACCAACCTGACGACGGCGGTCTGGGTGGGCAACGTGGTCGGTGAGGTGTCGCTTCGCAACACGTCGATCGACGGCACCAACGGGGCCAGCCTCCGGCACCTCGTCTGGCGCGGATACATGCTCGCCGCCGACGGCAAGTACGGCGGCGACGCGTTCCCGGCTCCCGACCGCGCCCTGATGCAGGGCGTGCAGGTGTCGATCCCGTCGGTCGTCGGCCAGTCGTTCTCTGCGGCGCGCGCGGCCATCGAGGGTGCGGGCTTCGAGTTCCAGGACGGTGGATCCACGGCCTCCGACCAGCGTGCCGGCGCCGTCGCGCGCACCAACCCCTCGGGTTCGGCGGGCCACGGTTCGACGGTCACGGTCTACACGAGCGACGGCAGCCAGGTGCCGGCCCCCGCGCCGGCCCCCGCCCCCGGCCAGGCGGCAGCGCCCCGCCCGGGCGCCACGGCGGGCCCAGCCCCCGCCGACTGACGCCGACGTGCACCGCCCGGCGCACGGATCTCGCAAACTGCGTGCAGAATAGTTGTGCATAGGAAGTGTGCATGCGATACTCGGGGCATGACGCCTGAAGCCCCGTACACCGGCATGCAGCTCGACGAGCGGGCGGTGCGGGTGCTCGCGCATCCGCTCCGCTCGCGGATCCTCGGGCGCCTGCGCGTCGACGGGCCGCTCACCGCGACCGAGCTGGCGGGCATCCTCACGACCAACACGGGCGCCACGAGCTACCATCTCCGCGCGCTCGAGTCGGTCGGACTGGTCGCCGACACCGGGGAGGGCGCGGGCCGGAGGCGGCTCTGGCGGGCATCCACCGACTTCCACAGCTGGAACAACTCCGATTTCGAGGGGAATGAGGATGCCCGCACAGCTCTCGGCTGGCTGCAGCGCGACTACGTGCGCCAGTTCGCGGCCCGGGCTGAGCAGTGGCTCGATGCCTCTGAGGGCTGGCCCGCTGAATGGGTCGACCAGCTGGGCCTTGCCGACACCTTCGTCGAGGCGACGCCCGAGCAGGCTGCCGCGCTGAAGGCCGACCTCGACGCCCTGTTCGAGCGGTACCGCATGATCGGCCGGGGCGATCCGCGGGCCCGCCGCATTCATCTGCACACGTTCGCGAGCCCCGTCGACCTGGCGGCTCCGGGCGCGGACTGATGGATGCCCGGCTGATGGATGCCCGGCCGTTGTCGGCTCGGCAGGCCGAACGTAGATTCGTGCTGCTCACCGCCACGCGCTGGCTGCCGGTCGGAGTCGTCTTCGGACTCACCGTGCTGCTGCCGCTCGAACGCGGGCTCAGTGTGGCCGAGGTCGGGGTGCTGCTCTCGATCCAGGGCTTCGTCGTGCTCGGCCTCGAGCTGCCGACCGGCGGGCTCGCCGACACCATCGGACGGCGGCCGCTCCTCATCGTGTCGGGCCTTCTCGCCGTGGCGTCAACCGGACTGATGGTCGTCGCCAGCGGGTTCGGGATGTTCGCGCTCGCGCTCGCGCTGCAGGGGGTGTTCCGCGCACTCGACTCCGGCCCGCTCGAGGCCTGGTACGTCGACACGGTGCACGGTCACGACGCAGCGCACGACACAGTGCACGGTCACGACGCAGTGCACGCGGCCGACGGCCGGAACATCGAGCACGGCCTCGCCCGCGCCGCCACCACCCTCGGGGTCGCTATCGCAGCGGGCGCCGTCGTCTCGGGGCTGCTGGTCGCGTGGCATCCACTCGGCTCGGGCTCCGCCCTCGTGCTGCCATTCGTGGTCGCGGGAACCCTGTACGCGGTGCACACCGTGCTGCTCTCCGCGCTAGTGCGCGAACGGCGGCCTGCACGCCCGGATCGGCCTGAACGCTCCGAGCCGTCTGCACGCCCGGAGCGCTCGCCCGCTCACCCGTTCCGCCGCGATCTCCGCGACGTGCCTCGCACGATCATCCAGAGCGTCGCCCTCCTCCGCACCCGCCCGGTGCTCCGTTCCCTCGTGCTCGTCGAGGTGTTCTGGAGCGTCGCGATGATCGCGTTCGAGACGCTCACGCCGGTTCAGCTCTCCGACACGCTGGGCGGTGAGGATGCCGCGGCGGCGGTGTTCGGGCCGGCCTCCGCCGCCGCGTGGGCACTGTTCGCCCTCGGCGCCGTGGTGGCGGGCCGGACGAGCCGGCGTTTCGGGGTGGTGCCGGTCGCCATCGCCGCGCGCCTCGCCAACGGCGCGTTCGTCGTGCTGATGGGCATCCTGGCCGGCCCTGTCGGCCTACTGGTCGGATACGGCTTCGCCTACCTGACCCACGGCGCTGCCGGGCCGATGCACAACGCTCTGCTGCACCGCGAGGCGGAGCCGGGCAACCGGGCTGCTGTGCTGTCGATCAACTCGATGGTGTCGGGGGGCAGCTACAGCCTCGGGCTCCTCGCGCTCGGGCCTCTCGCTTCGGCCACCTCCCCGGCGGTCGCGTTCATCGTGGCGGGCGCCTTCAGTCTGGTGGGCGCACTGTTCTACTTGCCGGCACGGCGTTCGACTCCACGGCGCGGTTCGGCTGCGACGCGCCAATCGAAACGCAAGTGCTGACCGAAGAAATACAATCGAAATGTCCGAGGCGTATAACGGGTAATACAGCACGCACCACAGCACGCACCACACCATCACATCACCTGCACTCTGCACGAGAGGTTCTCCCCGTGAAACTACCCACCAGGCCCGCCAGGGTCACCGCTCTCGTGGCCATCGGCCTCGCCTCGGTGCTCGCCGTCTCGGCCTGCACCGACAACTCGGTGTCGACGTCGTCGACGGGCGCCGCCGACAAGACGCTCGTCATCGACAAGTCGTTCGACCTCAAGACGAGTGACCCGGCCCGGGCGTTCGAACTCACCGGCAGCATCGTCGACAAGGCGATCTACGAGACGGTTCTCGACTTCAACGGCAGCGACGTCACAAAGGTCGTCCCCGGCATCGCCACGTTCGAGGAGAACGCCGACAACACGGTGCTCACCCTCACAATGGATGGCACCCACACCTTCTCCGACGGCACCCCCGTCACGGCCGACGACATCGTCTTCTCGCTGCAGCGTGTGCAGGGCATCGCGGGCAACCCGTCGTTCCTGCTCGACGGCGTCACCGTCGCCAAGGTCGACGACAAGACCATCACGCTCACCAGCGCCACCTCGAACCCGGCCCTGCCGTTCATCCTGCCGAATCCGTCGCTCGGAATCGTGAACTCGAAGGTCCTGAAGGCCAACGGTGGTACGACCGGAGCGGATGACGCGGCCGAAGCCTTTCTCAACACGACGTCGGCCGGGTCGGGCCCGTACCAGCTCGAGTCGTACGACGTCACGACGAAGGTCGCGTTCGCGCTGAACCCGAACTACGCAGGCACCAAGCCGGCCTACAGCCGCGTCGTGCTCGAGAACGTCGAAGGCCCCACGCAGAAGATCAACGTGCAGGCCGGTTCGGCTCAGGTCGCCCTCGACCTGAACGCCGACCAGGTGCAGGGCATGGACAGCTCCGTCAAGGTGCTGAAGAACGCCTCGCCGTACCTGATCTACAGCTGGTACAACCAGGACCCGGCCGTCGGTGCCGGTGTCACGGACAATGCCGACTTCGTGAAGGCCGTCCGCCAGGGCATCGACTACAGCAAGCTGCTGTCGATCGCCGGTGAAGGTTCGACGCAGCCCGGCGGCATGGTTCCGTCGATGTTCCTCGGCGCGATCACGAGCGACCCGGCCAACGTGTTCGACCTCACGGCAGCCAAGGCGTCGCTGGCGGCATCCGGATACTCGGGCGAGCCGGTCACGTTCTCGTACCCGAACGACATCACGGTCAACGGCCTGCAGATGCAGACCCTCGCCGAGGCCATCCAGTCGCAGCTGAAGGATGTCGGCATCACGCTGACGCTCGCTCCGTCGCCGATCTCGACCTTCCTCGACGCGTTCCGCGCGGGCAAGCTCCAGTCGGGCATCATGTACTGGGGCCCGGACTACCCGGACCCGGCCGACTACCTCGTCTTCAACCCGGGTGAGTCGCTCGGCCTCCGCGCCGGCTGGGCTGCGGGAAGCGACGCCACCGTCACGGCTGCCGCCGACGCCGCTTCGGCTGCGAGCGGTGACGACGCACGCAAGACCGCATACGAGGCCTGGCAGAACGCCGCGAACGCAACGGGACCGTTCATCCCGGTCATCCAGCCCGGGCAGTACGCCGTCACGACCTCGGAGATCAGCACCCTCGATCTCAACCCGGTCTGGACCGTCGACATCGCCGACATCAAGTAACCGCCGAGATCAAATAACCGCCGACACACGCAATCCCCGACACAGTAAGAGAACAGCTCATCAGCACCACAACACCCAGCGCCCAGGTGCTGGTCACGCTCCGTCGTGGCCCGCGCCTGGGGCCGCTGGCCCGCTACATCCTGATCCGGTTCGGCATCAGCGTCCTGCTCATCTTCGGCGTCACGCTGGTGACGTTCACGCTCGCCAACCTCGTGCCCGCCGACCCGGCGCAGGCCGCGCTCGGTGAGCGCGCGGCATCCGATCCGGCGATCGTGGCCGCATTCCGCGAGGCGCAGGGGCTCGACAAGCCGGTCGTCACGCAGTACCTCGTCTACATCGGGCACCTCTTCCAGGGCAACCTCGGCACGTCGACGCAGTCACACAACCCGGTCACCCAGGATCTTTCGGTCGCCTTCCCGGCGACCGCGGAGCTTGCGCTGTTCGTCATCGTCTTCTCGATCATCATCGGTGTGGGGCTCGGAACGTGGGCAGCCCTTCGGCAGAACCGTTTCGTCGACCAGCTCTTCCGGGTGGTGAGCCTGATCGGCATCTCGATTCCGACGTTCTGGCTCGCGCTCGCCGCGTTCTACGTCTTCTTCTACCAACTGCACTGGGCGCCGGGAACCGGCCGTCTCAGCGCCTCGCTCCAGGCGCCGCCGAAGGTCACCGGCCTGTACACGATCGACGCGCTGGTCGCCGGCCAGTACACGACGTTCTGGAATGCGCTCTCGCACCTGATCCTGCCGGGGCTCGTGCTCGTGCTCTTCACGGTCGGCCTCCTCGTGCGGTTCTCCCGCTCGGCGGTGCTCGACGTTCTGAACCAGGAGTACGTGCTCGCCGCCCGGGCCAAGGGGCTGAGTCCGGCGGGCGTGATCTTCCGCTATGTGCTCCGCGGGGCATCCCTGCCGATCCTCACGATCGTGGGCCTCGCCTTCGGCTCGCTGCTCTCGGGCACGGTGCTCACCGAGCAGGTGTTCGGCTGGGGCGGCATCGGCCAGTACGCCTACAAGTCGGCGACGACTCTGGATCTGCCCGCCGTCATGGGCGTCGGGCTCGTGGTCGGTGTCGTGTACATTCTGACCAACTTCATCATCGACGTCGTCTACGGCGTCATCGACCCCCGGGTGCGTGTGCAATGACCAGCCCTGACCTTCGAGATCCCGCCCTTCGAGATCCAGCTCTGGATGCTCCCACCGCCGGTGCCGCGACGCGCCTCCGTTTCGCGGCCGTCCGCTCCAGGCTCCGCCTGCCCTCTGCCTATCGCCGGCCGATGGCGATCGTCGGTTTCACGATCATCGCGCTCTGGTTCATCGTCGCGATCTTCGTGCCGTGGATCGCGCCCTTCGATCCGCTCGCCCAGCAGTTCGACAGGCTGCAGCCGCCCGGGCCGGTCAACTGGTTCGGCACGGACTCGCTCGGCCGCGATGTGCTCAGCCGCACCCTCTACGGAGCCCGGATCTCGCTGCCGCTGGCACTCATCCTCGTCGTTGCGTCGGCCATCATCGGGTCCGTGCTCGGCGCCATCGCGGGGTACTTCGGCCGCGCTGTCGATGAGGTCATCATGCGGGTCGCAGACCTGGTGTTCGCGTTTCCCACGATCATCCTGGCCATGATCGTGACGGCCGCCCTCGGGCCGAGCCTCACGAATGCGGTAATCGCGCTGCTGTTCGTGTCGTGGCCGAGCTACGCCCGCGTGATGCGGTCGATGGTGCTCGGGGCGCGCTCGCGCGAATACGTGGTCGCCGGGCGGCTGCTCGGGTTCAGCCCGTTCCGGTCGTTGCAGCGCGACATCCTGCCGAACGTCGCGGCGCCCGTGCTGGTGCTCGCGACGCTCGACTTCGGCAACGCCATCCTGCTGCTGTCGGGGCTGTCGTTCCTCGGGCTCGGGGCGACGCCGCCGACTCCAGAGTGGGGCGCGATGGTCGCCGACGGCGTGCAGAACTTCAGCGACTGGTGGCTTGCAGCCTTTCCCGGGCTCGCGATCTTCACCGTTGTCGTCGCGTTCAATCTCGTGGGCGACGCGCTCCGCGATTCGCTCGACCCGCGCACCGCGGGCGCTGTGCAGGGGGTGAAGATTTGAGCGACACCACGCCGCACGGGCTCAGCCTCCGCGGCCTGACCCTCGAACTCGGCTCGAAGGGGTCTGCCACGCAGATCCTCCGCGGAATCGACCTCGACATTCCGGCCGGCTCGATCACGGGGCTTGCCGGTGAGTCGGGTTCGGGCAAGACGATGACGGGCCTCGCGATCTGCGGACTGCAGCCGGCCGGATCCCGTCTCGGCGGCACCATCTCCTACACAGGTCCCCGCGGCTCGGCACCGAACCTGCTCGCGCTGAAGCCGCGGGCGATGAACGCGCTCCGGGGTCGCGAGATCGCGATGATCTTCCAGGACCCGACAGCGAGCCTGCACCCGATGATCACCATCGAGGCGCAACTCACCGACGGGATGCGGCACCACCTCCACGTTTCGCGGTCGGAGGCGCGCACGCGGGCTCTTGCGCTGCTGTCCCGTGTCCGTGTTCCCGACCCGGAGACGGCGCTGAAGAAGTACCCGCACCAGTTCTCGGGTGGACAGCTGCAGCGCATCGCGATCGCCATCGCCCTGGCCTCGGAGCCCAGCGTGCTCATCGCGGACGAACCCACGACGGCGCTCGACGTGACCGTACAGGCGGGCATCCTTCGCCTGCTGCGGGAACTCTGCGACACCCTCGACCTCGCGATCCTGCTGGTGACGCACGACCTCGGCGTGATGAGCGCACTCGCCGACACCGTGACCGTGATGCGGTACGGCGAGGTCGTGGAGCACGGCTCGCGCTACCAGGTGATCCGCGAGCCGCAGAGCGCGTACACGAAGTCGCTCATCGATGCGCTCCCGCACCCGCCGGCTGCTGTTCCGGATGCCGCAGCCGCAGCCGCACCCGTTCTCGGAAAGGACGCCCTCTGATGGCCGGCCACCTCACCGTGCGCGACGCCCACGTCACCTACAAGCTCCCCGGGCGGCGCCTGCTCGCGGCCGTTGACGGCGTGAGTTTCGACCTCGCACCCGGCGAAGTGCTCGGGCTCGTGGGGGAGTCGGGGTGCGGAAAGTCCACCCTCGCCCGCGCCATCTGCGGCCTCGAGCCGCTCTCGTCGGGAACGGTCACCTTCGACGGGCAGTCGATTCCGACGCTCGGGCTTCGGCGACGCCCGGCGCACCTGCTCCGCATCCAGATGGTGTTCCAGAACCCGTACAGCTCACTGAACCCGCGCCGCCGGGTCGGGGACCAGATCGCGGATGGCCTCGCCATCGCTCCGGCTTCGGAACGGTCATCCGTCGCCCAGCTGCTCGACGACGTCGAACTCGACCGGAACGCCGCGGGGATGTTCCCGCACCAGTTCTCGGGCGGACAACGGCAGCGCATCGCGATCGCCCGCGCGATGGGCGCACGGCCGGACATCCTCGTCGGCGACGAACCCATCGCCTCCCTCGACGCCTCCCTGCAGGCCAAGGTGGCGACGTTGATGCGGGACGTCGCGCTGAAGAACGGCGCCTCGCTGCTGTTCATCAGTCACGACCTGTCGGTCGTGCGCGTCGTGGCCGACCGGGTGGCCGTCATGCAGGCCGGCCGGATCGTCGAGACCGGCCCCGTCGCGTCCGTCTGGTCGGCCCCCGCCGACCCGTACACGCAGCGCCTGCTCGCCGCCATCCCCACAGCCGACGGCCTCGGCCGCCTCCCCGCCGCCTGACCGGACCCGCTGCCCCCGCCCGCCCCCTGCCCCCGCCCGCGCCTGCCCCCCGCCCCGCAGCGCCACGGAATGCCCTGAGCGGATCCGCTACCACTACCGTGTTGGTTCGGCTGGGCGCATTCCGCGTGCGCCCGTGCTCTCAGACCAGGTGTTCTCGAATCCGCAGCCGTCCCGGCGTTGCCGGCTGCTCCAACGGTGCTCGCGTCGGCGAACGTGGCCGCGGATGACCGCCTCGATACGATCCCATTCGTACATAACCTGCGCGTAGCTGTAGCGCATCGGGAGATATGCGGCTTCATGGAGGGTGAGATTCCGACCGCGATCGCGTGTGAACGCCTGCTCCGAGCTGTGCCACTTCCTGCCGTCGAGTTCGATCACCAACCGGTCGCCGATCAGCAGATCCACACGGCCGACGCCCCGGATCGGGACCTGGCTGCGAAAGGGAATACCGAGTGCTCTGAGACGCAGTCGCGCTTTGGTCTCGAGTCCGGATTCCGAGTTCGCATCCGACAGGGCGACCGCTTCCCGGTGCTTCAGTGTGAGGCTCTCCGCCATGGTTTCCAGGCGGTGCCGAGTCACCAGCTTCTTCACGAGCGCTGAATCGATTGCGGCGATGGCGTGATCCCTGGGCTGGCAGGTGATCATCTGCATGAGGGCAACCGCCACCGAATCCGAGGCTCGTAACGCGGGCTGGGCTGCCTGTGACCGAGTATCAGGCGACGGTATGAGGCCAGACAGCGTCCTGTGGATCTTCACCCGGTGTACTTCGCGGTCGAGAGGAACCCGGCGCGACTGCGGCGATGCGAAGTGGCTCGTGTTGCGATCGGCGCGAACGTGAAGATCTCCGTCTTCTGCGCACCACACGGAACGGGCTCGCAGGAGCGAGAGACACGTCAGGCTGCCGCCCACACGCACCGCGGCCACGGCGTCCGAGTCGTTGCCAGTCCTGGCCACCCAGCTCTTGCGGATTCGCATGAGCCGCCCGGCGGAGACAGCCGCACGGGCATCCACCGGGGTGAAGCCGAGTTCTGCCAGAGCGGTCTGGTGGGCCACACCACCGAGCCTGTCGATCGCGCGTTCGATATTCATGCGGAACAGTCTCGCGCCGCCCGTGGATCGGGAATGGCTCCCAGACGAATCTGTGGATAACCTCGGGCGGTATGCGGATGGAATGCAGGGGGACGATCCGCTGTCCTGGGAGCGGGGCTTTGGCTCAGCGCATTCCGTTGGGCCGGGGGCGGCGGGGGGCTGGCAGCGGCTACAGCTCGAGGGCGGGCGTGCCCGCGCCGCCGGCCAGGTGGGCGGCGTCGGTCTCCCGCAGCACGCGCAGGATGTTGCCGCCGGCCAGTGCCGCGAGGGATGCCGCGCTCCAGCCGCGGCGGGCGAGTTCCTCGAGCAGCACGGGGTAGCCGTCGACGCCCTCGAGTCCCGCCGGGAACTCGTCGGTGCCGTCGAAGTCGCCGCCGAGGCCGATGTGCAGTGGCCCCGCGACATCCCGGGCATGCTCGACGTGGTCCGCGACATCCGAGACCGTCACCCGAGGCGCCGGCCCCGTGCGCGGCCCGTCGAACCAGTCCGAGTAGGCGGCGCTCAGGAACTGCGGCACGAACGTCACCATCAGCACGCCGCCGTTCGCCGCGAGCCGCGCGAGCACGTCGTCGGGCACGTTCCGCGGGTGCGGCGAGAGCGCCTGGCAGGAGCTGTGGCTGAAGATCACGGGGGCGGATGTCGCGTCGAGCGCCTGGTGCATCGTCGCCGGTGAGACGTGCGAGAGGTCGACGAGCATCCCGAGCCGGTTCATTTCGCGGATGTACTCGACACCCCGTGGTGACAGCCCGTCGTGCTCCGGGATGTCCGTTCCCGAGTCAGACCAGCTCGTGTTGTGCACGTGCGTGAGTGTCAGGTAACGCACCCCCAGCCGAGCGAGCATCCGAAGCACGGCGGGCGAGTCGTTCAGGCTGTGGGCGCCCTCGGCTCCGAGGAGCGACGCGATGCGGCCGGAGGCCACGGCGGCCTCGACCTCTTCGGCGGTGCGGACGACCCGGAAGTCGTCGGGGTAGCGGGCGGCAAGCCGGTACACCCAGTCGATCTGCTCGAGGGTGGCCTGCACGGCGGCGGCGCTTCCCGCGACGGAACCGGCGCCCTCACCGGTGCCGCCCTCACCGGCACCCCTCTCCGCGAGACCTGTCGAGTCCTCGACGTACACCGACCAGAACTGGCCGCCCACGCCGCCCGCGCGGAGCCGTGCGATGTCGGTGTCGGTGGCGAGCCCCGCCTCGAGACCGTCGACCGAGTACCCGCGGTGCAGTCGGCACTCGTAGGCCCAGTCGTTGTGCCCGTCGATCACCGGAGTGAGAGCGAGAGCCTCCCGCACAGTCGCGCGGGCAGTGGCCAGGGTGTCAGGCTCGGTCATGTTCCAACGCTACGGCATCCGCCCGGCGCGCTCAGCGCCCTCGAGCCGACCCCGCCGCACCCGCCGCGCCCGCAGCCTCACGCAGCCCGTTCCAGAGCAGGCTGCCGGCCAGCGTGAAGGCGCTGAACGTGGCGAGCGGCATCCGTTCGGCGCCCGCCGGCAGCGAGATCAGGCTCCGGATGCCCGGTACGGGCCGCCCGAAGAACACCGACGTGCGGCCGTGCCTGCCAAACCACTCGGCCGCCTTTGTGAAGTCCGCGGTCGACGAGAGGCAGTCTCGACAGCCACCGGATTGAGCGTTCCAGCCCGAGCGCCGCCCCGAGCGCATAGAGCAGCAGTGCTCCGAGGTAGGCACCGAGCGTGCTGAGCGCCACCACGAGCACCATGTTCAGGCGCCCGAGCTGCGCGGGGTACGTCCGCCCTTTCGCCCTCGTGGGCGATCGGCTCGGTTACGTGCACATCGGCGAGAACCACCGTGACTCTCGACAGATCTCTCGATCTGGCGCAGCCTCTGGAACGACGGGCCCGCGCTCGCGAAGCACGCCCACACCTTCATCACGAATGCGCTGGAATCGAACGAAGTCCACTGAGAATCCACTGCTTCTAAGCATGTTTTCGGGTGCATCGCCAGTCCCCGCACAGAAAACACCGAACTTCTAGGCTGGGTGCGCGCTCCACAACAGGTGCGCGCATTCACAGCAAAGGAAGCACACAATGCTCGGTCTCATCATCAGCCTCATCGTCATCGGCCTCATCGCCGGTGCCCTCGCCCGCCTGATCATCCCTGGCAAGCAGAGCATGTCGATCCTCATGACGATCGTCCTCGGCATCGTCGGATCGTTCGTGGGCGGGTTCCTCGGATTCCTGATCTTCCAGCACGACCCGATGGACGGCTTCTTCCAGCCCGCAGGCATCATCGGCTCCATCATCGGCGCGATCATCGTGCTGTTCATCTACACCCGCGTGAAGGCCCGTCGCGCGTAGTCCCTCTCAGACGGCCCGCGCGGCATGCCGGGTTCTCGCTATTCTGGCGGAATGACCTCGCTTCCCGAGCCGTCCCAGGGCGACCCGTCCCAGCCCGACCCGTCCGTCACCGGTGTCGATCTCGATCTGCTGCACCGCACGATCGCGATCGCCTCCGATGCCGTGGCCCACGGCAACCATCCGTTCGGCGCCCTGCTGACCGATGCGGATGGTGCCGTGGTGCTGACCGCCGAGAACTCGGCGACCACGGATTCGGATGTCACGGCCCACGCCGAGATGAACCTGGTGCGCTTGGCGAGCACCGCCTTCTCCGCTGCCGAGCTTTCCGCGTACACCCTCTACACGAGCTGTGAGCCGTGCGCGATGTGCTCGGGCGCGATCTTCTGGTCGGGCATCGGCCGCGTCGTGTTCGCCCTCGACGAGATCGGCCTGCTCGCTGTGGTCGGCCCGGAGTCGGATGCCCCCACGCTCCTGCTCCCGTGCCGCGAGGTCTTCGCGCGCGGCAATCGGGCGGTGGATGTCGCGGGCCCGGCCCTCCTCGATGAGGCCCGCCGCCCCCACGTAGGCTTCTGGGCCCCGCTCGCTGCCTCGCCCCCCGCCTCGCCGGTCGTCGACGGCTGATGTCGACCATGCTTGCAGACGTCGTCATCGTCCTTGTCGGAATCGTCTCCGCAGTGCTCGTCGGGCTCGTCTCGAGACGGGTGCTCGGCGGGCCGGTCGGCTGGCCGCGGAGCATCATCGTGGGCATCCTCGTCTTCGTCTCGGGGCTCCCGTTCGCCTTCTGGGTTGGCGAGCGCACCGGCACGGTGACCGGAGACAGCCACACGTTCCAGACGTCGAACACGGTCGGCATCATCGTGCTCGTCCTGAGTGTCGCGTGGATCTTCGCACTCGGCGTCGCCGTGCTGGTCGGCCTCGAGGCCCTGGTGCCCACCAGGCCGATGGCCAACCCGATCGACGTCGTGCGCGGTGCCCTCGCGCAGCGGCGCCGAACCCGTCGCTACCTCCAGATCCTCGAGATCGCGTCTCGGCACGGAGCCGGCTTCATCTTCTCGGGCCGGGCTCGCCGGTCATCCGATCTCAGCACGGCCCAGCAGCGCGCGAACGCCGTGATCTCGACGATCAACGCTTCGGGCGTCACGTTCGTGAAGATCGGGCAGGTGCTCTCCACCCGGCGCGACCTCATTCCCGAGCCATATCTCAGCGCCCTCGCCTCGCTGCAGTCGGGCGCGACGACCCTGCCATGGCCGGAGATCCGCACCGCCATCGAGAGCGACCTCGGCCGCCCGATCGACGCGGTCTTCGCGCACATCGACCCCACCCCGCTCGCCGCAGCCTCCGTCGCCCAGGTGCACACGGCGACCCTGCTCGACGGCACCAAGGTGGTCGTCAAAGTGCAGCGCCCGACCGCCCGCGCGCAGGTCGAAGCAGATGTCGACATCATTCTGCGCCTCGCCCGCCGCGCCGAACTGCAGACCCAGCAGGGCCGGGACCTGCGTGCCGAGTCGGTGGCGCGAGGCTTCACGACCACACTGCTCGACGAGCTCGACTACACGATCGAGTACAACAACACCGAGATGATCCGATCGACGCTGCGACGGATCGCGGAGGCCGGCTCGCACCCGCAGCCCGGCTCGGAGACGGCTCCACTCAGCGTTCCCGTGGTCTACCCCGACGCGAGCAGCCGGCGCATGATCACGATGGACCTCGTCGACGGCACGCCGCTCAGCCGGTCATCCGATCGCCTCGCCCTGCTGAGTGCCGACGAACGGAACACGCTCGCGACCGGGCTGATGAACACAGTGCTCGAGCAGATCCTCGCGTATGGGGTGTTCCACGCAGACCTCCACCCCGGCAACGTCATCCTGAGGGAGGACGGATCGCTCGGACTGATCGACTTCGGTGCCATCGGCATCATTGAGCGGAGCCAGCGCGAGCGTCTCGCCACCCTGCTGCTCGCAGCGTCGAACGAAGACGACATCGCGGCGACGGATGCCCTGCTGCTCATCGTCGATGTGCCGCCGGAGACCGACATCGACTCGTTCCGGCACGACATCGGGATCATGCTGACGACCGTGCGGCACCGGAACGGTGGGGCGGGCGGATCCATCTTCACGCTGATGCTCGACGTGATCCGGCAGCATCACATCGCCCTGCCGTCCACCCTCGCGTCGGCGTTCCGGAGTTTCGCCACCCTCGAGGGTTGCGTGCACGTGCTGGTGCCCGACTTCGACATGATGGGGGCGGCGCTCGACCGGGTGCCGAACCTCCTCCTCCGCATGCTCAGCCTGAAACGTCTCGCCGCCTCGGCCCAGGCCGAAGCCTCGAATTCGGCCGCCATCCTCCGCACGCTGCCTCGGCGCGCCGATGCTCTCCTCACGCAACTCGAGAAGGGCACGCTCGGCGTGAAGGTGCGGCACTTCGCGGCAGCGGATGACCGGGGGTTCATCGACGGGATCGTCGGGGAGATCGTAGGGGCCTTCGTGTCGATCGCCGCCGTCGTCGTGGCGATCGTTCTCATCGTCGCCGGCACGGGGCCTCTGCTCGCCCCGAACCTGCACCTGTTCGACCTGCTCGGTGCCGTCATCGGGTTCTTCGGATTCCTCGGGGTGATGCGCGTCGTGCGGAACGCGCTCGTGCGCCGCGGGGGTGGCGGGGCCGACCGCGGCCCGGGCGGCCGGGGTGGGCCGGGTGGTCCGGCCGGCACCTAGCGCGTCGCGGCCCCGACCGCCGACACCCGCAGGAAGTCGAGCTTCGCTGCGGCGTCCGATCCCGTGGCCGCTGTGTAGGCGACGATGCGCACATCACTGCCGGCCACGCTGAACACATCGCAGTCGAGTTCCACGTCACCCACGACAGCGTTGTGCACGACTTTCCGCTCAGACTGGTGCTCGCCCACCGCTCCGCTCTCCCAGAGTCGACGGAACTCGGGGCTCGCGCCGAGCAGTTCGGTGACGAGCGCGCTGACGCCCCGATCATCCGGATACCGGCCGTGCACCCTGCGGAGGTCGCCGACGAGCGAGGCGCCGAAACGCGCGAGGCTGCCGGACCGGCTGACGATGCCGTTCTCTCCCTCGTGGAGGGGCTCGCCGGTGAAGAGCGAGCGGATCAGGTTGGGCCGGGAACCCGAACCGCGAGCCGGACCCGAACCCCGACCCGGAACCGGCTCGCCGAGCAGCGCAGCCCAGAGCGGGCTCCAGGAGATCAGGTCCCACGACGCGGTGAAGACGGCCAGAGGCACTTCGCCGAGGCGGGCGACGAGGCGCTGCACCCCCGGCGGGATATGGGCGGGCACCTCGCGCGGCGAGGGGGGAAGGAGCCCCGCCACGATGAACAGGTGGTCGCGCTCCGCCTCGCTCAGCTGGAGGGCCCGGGCAAGGGCCGCGGCGACCTGTCCCGAAGGCCGTCGGGCCCGGCCCTGTTCGAGTCGCACCACATAGTCGACGCTCAACCCTGCGAGGGCGGCGAGCTCTTCGCGCCGGAGCCCCGCCGCCCGGCGGGAATCGCCCGCTGCGAGACCGACGTCGACGGGCGAGAGGCGATCGCGCCAGGAACGGAGGAGCGCCCCGAGGTCGCCGTGCGGATCATCCTGCATCACCCCAGTCTGCGCCCTCAGGGGCCGCTCTGCCCGTCGATCGGACGATACGGGGTGGTACCGCCAGTCCGTATGCTCCGCCGGGCCACGACACCGCGGCATCCACGATCAAGACTGGTCACATGACAACAACACTGATCTCCGGGGCCAACAAGGGCCTCGGCTACGAAACCGCCCGCCGCCTCATCGCCGAAGGACACACCGTCTGGATCGGCTCCCGCGACGAGACCAGGGGCCAGGCCGCTGCCGACGCGCTCGGGGCCCGCTTCGTGCAGCTCGACGTGACCGACGACGCCTCTGTGGATGCCGCGGTCGCCACCCTCACGGAGGCCGGCGGACTCGACGTACTCATTAACAACGCCGGCATCGCCGGCCCGTACGTCGCAGCTCTCGACCAGACTGCCGCCGACGCGGAACGGGTCTTCGGCACCAACGTGATCGGGATCGTCCGTGTGACCCGGGCCTTCGCGCCGCTCCTCAGCGCTTCGGATGCGCCGACCATCGTCAACGTCACGAGCGGCCTCGGCTCCTTCGGGGCCGTGCACGACACCACGCGCATCGAATCGACGATCATCGCGCCCCTCTACACCGCCTCGAAGTCGGCCGTCACCATGCTCACGGTGCAGTACGCGAAGGCGCTCCCGGAGCTCCGTATCAACGCTGCCGACCCCGGCTACACCTCGACTGACCTGAACGGCCACAGCGGCCACCAGACGGTGACGGAGGGCACAGACGCCGTCGTCGAACTCGCCACCCGCAACGGTTCGGGCCCCACCGGCACCTTCATCGACCGCTCGGGCCTCGCGCCGTTCTGACCGGCGCGCTCGGCCCTGTCGCGCTGCCAGCTCGACTGGGGCCAGCTCGACTGGGGCCAGCCCGGCTGCGGCCAGCTCTGCGGTCAGTCGTCGTCGCTCGAGCCGAAGTCGGGTCGGACGTCCCAGCCGGTCTGTCGACGGAGCGTCGCCACCAGTGTCAACGCCTGCAGCCGCGCCTGGTCGGTGCTCACGCTGCTGTAGACGTCGATCGCGAGGGGCGGCGGTTCGCCGAGCTTCGGAAGCTCCACCTCCACCCACGCCCCCTCGGCCAGTGGGATCATCGGACGCCCCAGCTTCGCGTTCTCGACAGGCCGATCGACGGCCAGGGAGATCACCGCAAGCGTGTCGAGCTTCGAGATCGCCTGGCACAGGATGACCGTGGCGCAGTATTCGGGCGCCGCTTCCCGCTGGCGTCTCCACCGTGACAAGCCCCGCCCGAACATGCCCCGCCCGAACATCCCTCGCCCGAACCGATCCATGGCTTCAGGCTACCGTCGGGGTCAGAAAGGTGGGTGCATGGCCGCTCCGTCCTCGAAGCGCGGCACGTGCTGCGGCAGGGGTGTCGGTTCGACGATGTACTCGAAGCCAGCCGGTGACGTCCAGGTGATCGTGCCGTCAGCGGCCTGTTCGACAGACCACTCCGTGTGGTGTTTCACTTCATGGTGCCGTGAGCACAGCGGGCTGATGTTGCGGAGTTCGGTGTGACCGCCGTCACTCCAGGCGACGGTGTGGTCGAGGTCTGAGGTCGCCGAGGACTCGCAACTCAGCGGGAAGGTGCACTCGGCATAGGTGAGGCGGATGAGTTCGTCGAGATCGGCGGGTGGCCGGTACCTCGCGCGACCGTAGGCCAGCGCGCACCCTGTGATGGGGTCGGTGAGCACGCGCGTGACACTCGGCGCGTCGCGGGTCAGGCGGAGGGCGGTGAGCCGGTCGATCGGCCCATACCCCTCGAGATGCGCGAACCCTGAGGCGGGAGCGCGCCCTCCCTGCGGCGATCCGATCGGCGACCCGCAGGGGCCGTGATCGAGGCCGTTGGCAGTGCTGTCGCGCCTGCTGCTGCGGGCCGTGGGTGGTGCTGGGGGAGAGGCCGCACCTGGTGCGGGGGGAGGGTCGAGGAGGGTGAGGGCAGGGACTGTCACGTGGATGCGGGCACGGATGCCTCTCGTGACGCCGTCGAAGCTCGTCTCGCCGTTGAGGAGCAGGTCGCTGAGGGTGTCGACGCGGAGTTGGGCGATGGTGCGGGGGTCGCCGTTGTTCTTCGCGGATCGCGCCAGTTCGTGGGCGCGGTTGTAGATGGCGACCGCTTCGACGGCGGGCAGGTAGTGCGTCAGGTAGGTCATGCCGTCGGAGGCGGGATCGATGTCGAGACGTCTTCTCGCGGCTGCGTCGAGGTGCCGCTGGACGGCGGTCGTCGGCTGCGCCTCCTCGACCGCCGCTCGCGCCAGCCGGTCGAGCCGCTGGACGGTGACGGTGCGTGCACGGGGAAGAATGGCGCGCTCGTAGTCCGCGACGCACGACGGCGCAAGGGCGGTGCTGTGCTGCACGATTTTCTCGGCGTGGCGATAGGAGATCGCACCAGCCTCGAGGGCCGCCCGGGTGGCGGCGAACGGGCCGGTCAGGCCTTCGCTGGTGTGGAGGAGCCGACGGGCGTCGTTCTCGCTCTGGTGGAGCGCGACGGCGAGTTCCGTGATGAGCTGGCGCTCGACAACCATGTCGCTCGACCACTGCGGGCCACCCGTGAACGAGTCCGTCGTGTGAAGGGCGGTGCCGGCGAGGCGGGCCTCCTCAACGAGTTCTGTCAGAACGGCATACGTGGCCGCGATGGCCTTGTGCTGCGAGACGACAGCGCTGACGGCCGCCGCGAACCGCTGCCGTTTCGAGGGCCCGACAGAGACCAGGGCGGGTGCTCCGACCGGCTTGTCGATGGTGAGTGATCCTCGTGTCATGGGTCAAGCCAACCACGTCCCGCCGACATCCGCGGCCGAATCCCGATACTGGTGGAGAACTCGCACAACGACCCTCCTGTGGACGAGAAGAGGCCCCCGCGCCGAGTCTTCTAGAAGAGCATTGCGGTCCCGGAGGACCGGGTGGTGGGCGCCGAAACGGGAGCCGATGAGGAATCGGCGACAGCCACTGCGCTCATCTGCGCGGCCCCCGGGTACCCCGGCCCCGCATCGGGCGCACGACCGCACGAGTACGCCTCTGCGGCACCGCGGGCGCGGGCATCCGCTGCTTCATTCAGCGTGTGTCCGACGTGACCCTTGACCCATTCGAAGCGGTAGCGCCGCCCGGCGATCGCGTCGTCGATCTCCTTGATGAGGTCGAGGTTCATGACAGGTTTGCCGTCGCCCTTCCGCCAGCCCTTGCGCTTCCAGCCGGCCATCCACTTGGTGATCGTATTGATGACGTACTGGCTGTCGCAGAGGATGTGCAGGTCGTCGTCGACATGCGCCGTCGCGCGGAAGAGCTCGAGCACCGCCTTGAGCTCACCCATGTTGTTGGTGCCGTGCGGCCAGCCGCCGGCCCCCCAGGTGTTGTCGTCGATGTACCAGGCCCAGCCCGCCGGGCCGGGGTTACCGAGTGCTGAGCCGTCGGCGGATGCGGTGATAGTCATTGCACCAAGGGTAGCGTCCGGGCGGCGGACCAGTGTCTGGCGGCGGAAGGTGATCCGTTCACGACCGGTCGAGCAGCGCCTCGATCTCGGCCACGACGAGATCGGGACGCGTGATGAACGGGTGATGCCCGGTGGGCACCTCGACCGAGCGGGTCGCCCGGGCGGCGTGGAAGCGCTGCAGCCCGATCGAGGTGCTCCGGTCGTCGGCGCACACGAGATACGTCGAGTCGACACCCTGCCAGCCCGCGGCTGTGGTCGGCGTGATGAAGGATCCGACGGCCTGCGCGGTCACCCGCGACCAGGCCTCATTCTGCGTGCCCGTATCGGCGTCCTGCAGGAAACGGGCGCCGAACGAGGACGCGTCGTACCCCGTGACGCTGAGCGTGCCGTCACCGTTGTCGCTGATGGAGACGGGGTCGCTCTCGCCGCTCATGATCATGCCCTGCGCCTGCCCGATGTCGGGGAGGTACGACGACACGTAGAGAAGGCTCCGCACGGCAGGATGCGTGCCGGCTTCGGCGATGACCGTGCCGCCGTAGGAGTGCCCGACGACGATCGCCGAACCCGGGTCGTCGAGGCTGTCGAGTTCGGCGCGGAGCGCTGCGGCGTCAGCCACCAGCCCCGGGGCGGCAGGCTGCGCGGCGCCAGGCTGCGCTGCGACCGACTGCTCTGCGACCCGCTGCGCCGCCACCGGCTGCGGCGAGCCGTCACCGCAGGACGGCAGCTCGAGCGCGCGGCTCCGGATGCCCGTGCGGGCGAGGAGCAGGTCGGCAGTGCGCTGCCACCACCACTGGCCGTCGCGAACCAGGGCGCCGTGCACGAAGATCAGGTCCATCTGTGTTGCTCCCGTCACCCGGCGCAGGTGCGCTGCCGGTGGATCCGATCGTACGGATACCGGGGCCGCCGACGGTGCGGGTTCGCTCACAGCATCGGGGAGTGCGGTCAACCCCTGGGTCAGCGGGGCAGGTGCGGGTTTGATGGGAGACGACCCGACGGATGAGACGGAGAAGACGATGGCCAATACGACAGCCGAGGATCTCGGGCTCGACCCGGCGTCTGGCGCGGCCGACCAGCTCTACGGGTGGTTCCTCGCGAGCCTGCTGTTCGGTCGCCCGGTGCAGCAGAGCGTCGCGGCCGCGACCTGGCGCGTTCTCCTGAAGCACGGGCTGACGAGTCCCGGCCGGTTCGCTGACTATGACCGGGAAGGGCTCCGGGCCCTGCTCGACGAAGGGCACTATGCGCGCATCGACTATGTGATGACCGATGAACTCCACGCCGTGATGGCGTCCGTCAAGCGTGAACATGGTTCTGTGAGCGAGCTCGTGAAGCACGCCACATCCAGAGCCGACCTCCGGGCGACTCTGCTTGACTGGAAGGGCATCGGCCCGAAGACAACTGACATCTTTCTCGGGGAGATTCCCGACCGGGTGATCGGAAGCGCCGTCAGTTGACGAGCGCACAGAAAGAAAAAGAAGGAGTCACCATGCACATCACACTGCTCGGAACAGGAACCATGGGCGCCGGGATGGCCCGCTCGATGCTCCGAGCGGGCCTCACGGTCACCGTCTGGAACAGGCACAGCGAGAAGGCGGAGCCACTGGCCGAGGATGGCGCGACCGTCGCATCCTCGTCAGCGGCTGCCGTCGCCGGGGCAGATGTGGTGCTGACGATGCTGTTCGACGAGCAGGCCGTGACCGAGACAGCCGCCGAGTTCCTCCCGCACCTGGCCGACGGGGCGATCTGGATGCAGAGCGCCACCGTCGGGGTCGCCGGCACAGCGCGTCTCGCGAAGCTGGCCGCCCTGCACGGTGTGCCGTTCGTCGATGCGCCCATGGTCGGCACGAAGAAGCCGGCCGAGGAGGGCGCGCTCGTCGTGCTTGTGTCGGGGGAGAGGGCGAGCATCCAGAGCCTCGGGCCGGTGCTCGACGCAATCGGTTCGAAGACAGTCGAGGCGGGCGACGAGCTCGGTGCGGCGAGCGCGCTGAAGCTGGCCTGCAACGCGTGGGTGGCCTCGCTCACCGCGGCGACCGCGCAGTCGATCCAGATGTGCCGGGCCCTGGGGGTGGATCCGGCGTTGTTCCTGCACGCCATCGACGGCGGGCCCTCGAACACGCCCTATGCGCAGCTGAAGGGCGGCATGATGATCGACGGCGACTTCACGGCATCGTTCGCGGTCGACGGTCTCACGAAGGACCTCGGGCTGATGCAGGAGGCGGCGACCGGGACGGCTCTGTCGGCCGCGCTCCTCGAACCGCTTCACGCGGTGTTCGCGCGAGCGGGTGGCGAGGGGCATGGTTCCGAGGACATCGCCGCAGTGTTCGAGGCGTTCCGGGCCTGACGGGCCTGACGGGCCTGACGGGCCTGACGCGCGGGACGGGCTGCGACGGTGGGCACAGGGATAGGCACAGGGGCGGCGTCGTGCCTCAGATCGCTGCGACGGGGGCTGCCAGTGCGATGATCTCGGCGATACGGCCCTTGCAGCCGCCGCAGCCCGTACCGGCCCGGGTGGCCTTCCCGACGCACTCGACGGTGCGCTGGCCTTCGGCGACGACCTCGGTGATGCGCCCGACGGTGACGCCGTTGCACCAGCAGACGGTAGCGTGCGGTGCGAGCGGATCGGAGCCGACTGACTCGGCCGCGCCGGTTCCGTCAAGGTGGAGCAGTGAGGAGCGGTCGGCGGGCAGTTCACCCCGGCTCTCGAAGAGCAGTGTCAGCTCTGCGCCCAACCGGGGGCAACCCGCTGAGACGAAGCCGGTGAGAACGCCGCCTTCCGTGACCAGCTTGACGTAACTTCCGCGGGCCGGGTCGGCCCACTGGGTGACCTCGTGCGCGTCATCCCAGAGGTCGGCCGAGTAGTCGCCGCCCGAGACGATGTCGACACCTTCCGCCTTCAGCATGACCACGGAGGGGCGTTCGGCGGCGAGCACAGAAGGCAAGGCCGCGGATGTTGCAGCGGCAGCATCGGCAGCACCCGCAGCAGCAGCAGGCCCGGCGAGGGTCGTGGCCTCTCTGACGAGCGACGCTGCGAGCCAGTCGGCCTGCCGCCAGCCCGGGCCGATCAGACCGGACGGGGCTCCAAAGATCCGCGCGGCAGGGGCGCGCTCGCTACTCGGGCGCTCGCCGGGGCCGCGTCGGGCCGCATCACCGTCGGTCCGCTCCACGATGTGTGCGCAGTCGCCGATAGCGAAGACGTTCACATCGTCCCACGAGCGGAGCATGCTGTCGACGACGATCCCGGCTGACACCGTAAGCTGGGCGGCCGCGGCGAGTTCGGTTCGCGCGCTGACGCCGCAAGAGAGAACCAGAAGGTCGCCGCCGATCTGCTTGCCGTCGGCGCAGACCAGAGCGTCGAAGTGGGCCCGGCCCGTGTTGTCGTGCCGCAGCAGCACGCTCTCGGCGCGTGAGTGCGGTGCCATCACGACGCCGGCGCGGCGGGCGGCGCTCGCCAGCACCCGGCCGCCGCCGGTGTCGAGATTGCGGGCCATCGGGATGTCGCCGTGGTAGACGGCAACGACCTCTGCGCCCTGCTCGGCGGCTGCGAGGGCGAGTTCGATCCCGAGCACGCCTGCTCCGAGAACGACAAGCCGGGCGCGCGATTCGATGGCCGTTCGAAGGGCTGCGGCATCCCGCAGGTCACGGAGCGCGATCACCCCGTCGGGCAGGGGTGCGGTGCCGCGGTCCATGCGCTCGGCGGAGGGCGACACTTCCAGCCGCGATCGACGCGAACGTTCCAGTCCCTCGAGGGTCGGAATGTTCGCGCGTGCGCCGGTCGCGAAGACGAGCCGGTCGTAGGGGAGGAGATCTCCGGTGTCGAGGCGCACGGTCTGGCGCACCCGATCGAGACCCACGGCCGCTTCGCCGAGCCGGATGCTCACACCAGCGACGCGCGCGGCAGCAGTGTCGGTGGTCTCGAGGCGGTCGCGGGTCGAACGCCCGACGGCGAATTCCGCGAGGAGCACGCGGTTGTAGGCGTCATCGGTCTCCGCCCCGACCACGGTGAGGGCGACCGTGCCACCTTCCACTGTGTCGAGCAGGCCTTCGACGAACCGGGCACCGACGGGACCGTAGCCAACCAGCACCACGCGGAGCGGCTGCGCGGAGCGGAGCGGCTGCGCGGTCATCCGGTCACCTCCAGAACCCCTGCCCTGGTCACACTGACGATGGTGCGTTTGAATTCGGGCATCGCCGAGATCGGGTCGACTGCTCTTTCGGTGAGCAGGTTCGCGCACTCGTCACCGGCATAGTGAAAGGGCAGGAAGACGCAGTCGTGCCGCATTGCGGAGGTCAGTTCGGCGTTCACCCGCACCGTGCCCCGGGTGTTCGAGACGAGCACCGCGTCGTTCTCGGCAATTCCCAGCCGCGACGCCGTCGCGGGATGGATCTGCAGCCGGGCAGCCGGCCGGGCATCCTGCAGCTCGGGCACCCGGCGGGTCTGGGCGCCCGACTGGTAGTGCTCGAGCAGACGGCCGGTGAGGAGGGTGAGCGTGTTGCCGACCAGCGGCTCGCTGACAGCGCGGCGCGGCCGAACGGCGACGAGCCGGGCCAGCCCATCGGGATGGGCGAACGTCTTGAGGAACAGCCGCGGGGTGCCTGCCGAGCCCGGTGTGAAGGGCCAGTATGCGGCGATGCCGGTGTCGAGCAACGTGTGGCTGAGCCCGGAGTAGTCGGCGATCCCGCCGGCCGAAGCGCGAGCGAGCTCGTCGAAGACCTCTGCGGGTGAGACGGCGAAGGTCGAGGGTGCGCCGAGTCGCACTGCCAGCTCGTGCAGGATCCACAGTTCGCTCCTCACCCCGGGTGGAGGCTCGATCGCTTGTCGGCGTCGGAGCACCCGGCCCTCGAGCGAGGTCATCGTGCCCTCCTCCTCCGCCCATTGCGTGACCGGCAGGATCACGTCGGCGAACCGAGCGGTCTCGCTGAAGAAGAAGTCGCACACCACGAGGAGATCGAGTGTCGTGAGACCTGCCCGCACCGCGGTGACGTCGGGCGCCGAGACAACCACATTCGAACCGTGCACCAGCAGGCAGCGCACGCCGCCCGGCTGGCCGAGCTCGCCGAGCAGCTCGACGGCGGGAACTCCCGGCCCGGGAATCACGGCGGGGTCGACACCCCAGACCGCGGCGACGTGGGCCCGGGCATCCGGATCGCTGATCTTCCGGTACCCCGGCAACTGGTCGCACTTCTGGCCGTGTTCGCGGCCGCCCTGACCGTTCCCCTGGCCGGTCATTGTGCCGTAGCCCGAATGGGAGGAGCCGGGCAGACCGAGCACGAGAGCGAGGTTGATCGCGGCGGTGGCGGTGTCGGTACCGTCGACGTGCTGTTCGACGCCCCGGCCGGTGAGGATGTAGCTGCCGCCCGCGCCCGCGAGCCGCCTGGCGACCTCCCGCAGCTGGGCCACCGGCACGCCGGTCGTTGCCTGCACCCGCTCGGGCCACCAGGCGTTCGTCGAGGTGCGGACGGCGTCGTAGCCCGAGGTGCGGGAGCGGAGGTACTGCTCGTCGGCGAGACCCTCCGAGATCACGATGTGCGTGAGCCCGAGCAGCAGCACGAGGTCGGTGCCGGGGGTGGGCTGCAGGTGGATGCCGCCCCCGTCGTCGGTGAGCCGGGCCGTCGCCGAGCGGCGAGGGTCGACGACGATGAGCCCACCGGCCTGCCGCGCGCCTGCGAGATGGGCGATGAACGGGGGCATGGTCTCGGCGACGTTCGAGCCGAGGACCAGGATCGTCGAGGCGCTGTCCAGGTCTTCGACGGCGAACGGCAGGCCACGGTCGAGCCCGAAGGCCCGGTTGCCTGCCGCGGCCGCTGACGACATGCAGAACCGTCCGTTGTAGTCGATGCGTGAGGTCCCGAGCGCCAGACGGGCGAATTTGCCGAGCTGGTACGCCTTCTCGTTCGTGAGCCCACCGCCGCCGAACACCCCCACCGAGTCGGCTCCGAACCGCCGTCGACTGTCGGCGAGCCGGTCGGCGACCTGGTCGAGGGCCTCTGTCCAGCTCGCTTCGGCGAATGTGCCGTCGGGCTGCCTGAGCAGCGGATGCACGATGCGGTCGCCCGCGTCGAGGAGTTCCGCCGCAGTCCAGCCCTTCTTGCAGAGCCCGCCCCGGTTGGTCGGGAACATCCGGCCCTCGATGGTGACGGATGCCGGGCGACCCGTGGGCGCGCCGGCCAGAGTCATCGCGCACTGCAGTGCGCAGTACGGGCAGTGGCTCGGAGTCGTCTGCACGATCAGATCCGAACCCCGCCGCGCTTCTTCAGGTAGAAGAACCCCGTCACGGCGAGCATCACCGCGTAGGCCATCACGAACCAGCCGAGACCGTTGGTGTAGGTGCCGAACGACGTCTTCGAGAGGCTCAGCAGCTGGGGGATGGCGAACCCGCCGTACGCACCGACGGCGGAGATGATGCCGAGTGCGGCTGCGGCCTTGCGCTGCGTCGAGACGTCGGAACCGGCGCCGGAATCCTTCGCACCGGCCCGCAGCGCGAACACGGTCGGGATCATCCGGTAGGTCGATCCGTTTCCCGCACCGCTGGCGGCGAAGAGCACCAGGAACGCCACCAGGAACAACCAGAAGTTGCCGAGCGGCAGGGTCAGGATGACCACGAGTGCGCCAGCTCCCATGACGACGAAGGCGATCATCGTGATGACCGAACCGCCGAACCGGTCAGCGAGCCGGCCCCCCAAGGGTCGGACGAGTGAGCCGACGAGCGCGCCCAGGAAGGCGAGCGACAGGCTGGCGCTGCCGACACCGAACGTCGAGAACGTGGGGAAGGTGTCGGCGATCAGCTTCGGGAAGACGCTGGCGAAGCCGATGAACGAACCGAAGGTGCCGATGTAGAGGAAGGCGAGCACCCAGAGGTGCGGCTCACGCACCGCCGCGAGCGAGGCCTTCACGTCGCCCTTTGCGCTGGAGAGGTTGTCCATCCGCTTGTAGGCGCCGAAGACGGCGACGAGGATGAGCGGAACCCAGATCCAGCCGGCCAGGGGCAGGTTCAGGGTAGCGGCCGCTCCGATCGTGATGACGATCGGAACCACGAACTGGGCGACGGATGCTCCCAGGTTGCCTCCCGCGGCATTCAGCCCGAGCGCCCAACCCTTCTGGCTCTGCGGGTAGAAGTAGGTGATGTTGGCCATGGAGCTGGCGAAGTTGCCCCCGCCGAAGCCGGCGAGCGCTGCAACGAACAGCATCACGCCGAATGGCGTTCCCGGGTTGCTGACGCAGACTGCGAGAGCGATGCTCGGGATGAGCAGCAGGCCCGCGGAGATCATCGTCCAGTTGCGGCCGCCGAACTTCGGCACCATGAAGGTGTATGGAAAGCGGAGGGTCGCACCCACCAGGCTCGGCATCGAGATCAGCCAGAAGATCTGGCCGGTGTCGAAGGTGAAACCGCCCCTCGGCAGCGACACGACCACGATGCTCCAGAGCTGCCAGATGACGAAGCCGAGGAATTCGGCGAAGATCGACCAGCGGAGGTTGCGGGCGGCGATGTCCTTGCCGCCGCGTGCCCACTGCTCGGCGTCCTCCGGGTTCCAGCCGTCGATGACCCGGCCGCGACGGAAGCTGAGCCCGGGCGGGGTCGTGCTGGCTGCGGCAGGTGTGCCGCCGGGCTGCAGATCAGGTGTGGACGGGGCCGCCGCCGTGGAGGTGCGTTCTTCGGTGACGGGCGCTGAGGTGATCGGTGAGTTCATCGGTTTCTCCTGTGAGAGGCAGAGCAGTAGCCGGGAAGGGGTGTGGCTTGGTCAGCGGAGCGCTGAAGCGTACAGGTCTGCCACGACGGCGACGAGTTCGGGCGGTGGAGGTTCGCCTTCCCTCAGCAGGGGAGCGCTCGTGGCGTCTGCGGAGGTCCGGGTGGCGAGAGTACTGAAGTAGCCGGGTGCGAGCAGGTAGGTCGAGACCAGTACGCGGTCATCTGGATGGTCGCGCTGTACGGCGGCGACAGCATCCGGTACCCGCGGGAACGCCGCAGAGATGAACGAGACCGTCACCTCGGCGTCGAGCGTGTCGGCGAGCATCCGGCCCATCAGGTGGCAGTCCGCGACGGCCGAGGCGTTGCTCGACCCCGCTGCGGCCAGCACGACCCGGTCGCCGGCCCGGAAGCCGGCTTCGGTGAGGCGCTGGGCCAGCACCTCTGCGAGGCGTGGATCGGGCCCGAGCGCACCCGTCACCGTGATGCCGGGGCGGACGGCCGCGTGCTCGGCCAGGTCGACGTGCACGTGGTAGCCGGCCGAGAGCAGCAATGGCACGAGGATCACGGGCGAGCCGTCGTCGAGCGCGCCGAGAACGGTGGGCACGTCGGGCTGCTGCACGTCGACGAAAGAGTCGGCCACGGTGAGCTCCGGGTGTGCGGCGCGGACGGCCTCGACCAGGGCGGCGATGGCCGACTGGCCGGCCGTGTCGGAGGTTCCGTGCGAAGCCGCAACGAGCACGGGCCGCCTGGCCACCTCCAGCATGCCGTCGGTGATCCGGCTCCGCCAGGTCGGCAGATGGAGCCGATCGTTGGTGAAGCAGCGGCCGGTCTCGAGGTCGAACACGTCTTTGTGCAGCGGCGACGCGATCGTGGTGCGGTCGCCCCTGGAACCGATGATGCCCCGCGACATCACGAAGGCGCCCGTGGCAGGGTCGGCGTTCGAGACGACGGAGAAGCGGTCGCCCGGGAGGCGGAAGAGGGCGAGCTGTTCCCCGTCGAGGAGGGCGGCCTCGCCCCAGAGCGGTTCGAGCTGGTCGACGGCGCAGATCGCGTGCCACGGGCTGAGGGCTTCCGGCAGTGCCGCCTGCTGGGGCGCTGCCGTGGTGAGTGGGGCTGCCGCTGCCTGGGTGATCGTCATCGTTACTCCTTCCTTCTGGTGCGTCCCACCCTAGGCAGCCCAGATTTCGCCGGATCGCCTCTCGGGAGTCGGGCTGGTAACAAACACCTCACACTCGCCGGAACGTGTCGAGAGGGTTCGGTCACAAGACGTTACGCGGCCGCAACAGGGTCGAAACCGCCCCTTTGTAGCGTGTGAGTACACCCGAGAGAGGCGTATCCATGTTCGAACCAGACCAGGCCGATGCGGCCTCGGCCACCCGCCACGTCGTCGTGGTGGGCGCAGGCCCTGCGGCCCATCGGTTCACGGAGTCGCTGGCGTCCCGGCTGGGCGCAGGCGCGTCGGATGCTGCTGCAGCCGGACTCCGCATCACGGTGTTCGGCGACGAACCCCACCGCCCCTACGACAGGGTCGCCCTGTCGAAGCGGCTCGACGGAGCCCTCGACCTCTCGCTCGGTGACGAGTCTCTCTGGCAGCCCGGCCGCGTGGAACACCGGTCGAACGCGCTCGTTGCGGCGATCGATCCCGGTGCCCGCACCCTCACTCTCTCGAGCGGTGAGAATGTCGACTACGACGAGCTCGTGCTGGCCACCGGTTCGTGGGCGACCGTGCCGCCGATTCCGAACGCCGCTGCCGGGCGGGTGTACCGCACCCTCGAAGACGTCGATGGGCTGGCGGGCGAACTGAAAGAACTGACAGCGAGACTCGCTCGACCCGTCGACGTGGTCGTCGTGGGCGGCGGACTGCTCGGCCTCGAGGCCGCGGGCGGCCTCAACCGTCTGGGAGCACGCGCGGCCCTCGTGCACTCGGGGCGCTGGCTCATGTCGTCACAGCTCGACGAGGGCGCGGGCCAGGCCCTCGGGCGACTCATCCGGCAGCAGGGGATCAGCCTGAACCTCGCCGTGCGGCCCTCCGAAGTGCTGCTCGGCGATGATGGGGAAGTGGTGGGCGTGCTCCTGGCCGATGGACGCCGGCTCGCCGCCGACATCGTGGTCTTCTCGATCGGGATCACCCCGCGCGACGAACTCGCGAGAAACGCCGGCCTCGCCATCGGAGATCGCGGCGGAATCGTCGTCTCTGAGAGTTGCGCGACGTCGGCCGACCACATCTGGGCCATCGGCGAGGTGGCGAGCATCGGCGGATTCTGCGTGGGACTGGTCGCACCGGCCAACGCCATGGCCGAGGTGGTCGCCGACCGTCTCTGGGGCGGCCTCGCGGTCTTCCCGGGTATCGACGACGCGACGAGGCTCAAGCTCTCCGGCGTCGAGGTCGCGAGCTTCGGCGACGCCCTGGGTGCCACGGAGCACTCGATCGAAGTGGTCTATGCCGACCCGGCGCGCGGGCTCTACCAGAAGATCGTCGTCAGCGACGACGCGAAGACGCTCCTCGGCGGTATCTTCGTCGGCGACGCGGGGCCCTACACCAGCCTCCGTCCGCTGCTCGGTCGTGAGCTGCCGGCCGAGCCCGGCGCCTACCTCTCCTCAGCGGGTGGTGAACCACCGGCGAGTGCCGACCTGCCCGACGACGTGCAGCTCTGCTCGTGCAACAACGTCTCTGTCGGCGAGGTGCGGCACGCGATCCACGGCGGGGAGGGGGACTCCCTCGGCTGCACCGACCTCGGCGAGCTGAAGAAGTGCAGCCGCGCCGGCACCCAGTGCGGGTCGTGCGTACCGCTGCTGAAGAAGATCCTCGAGACCGAGCTGACCGCGGCCGGTGTTGCCGTCTCGAAGGCGCTCTGCGAGCACGTCAGCCTGAGCCGCAGCGAGCTCTTCGAGTCCGTGCGGATCCTCGGCCTGCACTCGGCCGAAGAGGTCATGGCGCGCTTCGGATCCGGTCTCGGTTGCGACATCTGCAAGCCCGTGATCGCCTCGGTCCTCGCGACGCAGACCTCGGCGTACATCCTCGACAACGGGGCAGGCCCCATGCAGGACACGAACGACCGGGCCCTCGCCAACATGCAGAAGGACGGCACGTACTCGGTCGTGCCGCGCATCCCGGGGGGCGAGATCACCCCGGCGAAGCTCAAGGTGATCGCCGAGGTCGCTGCCGAATACGACCTTTACACGAAGATCACGGGCGGCCAGCGCATCGACATGTTCGGCGCCCGCCTCGAGCAGCTGCCCGAGATCTGGAAGGTGCTGGTGGAGGCAGGATTCGAGTCGGGCCAGGCCTACGGCAAGTCGCTCCGCACGGTGAAGTCGTGCGTCGGGTCGACGTGGTGCCGCTACGGCGTGCAGGATGCCGTCGCCATGGCCGTGCGTCTCGAACTCCGCTACCGGGGGCTCCGGTCGCCGCACAAGTTCAAGCTGGGCGTGTCGGGCTGTGCCCGCGAATGCGCGGAGGCCCGCGGCAAGGACATCGGCATCATCGCCAGCGAGAACGGCTGGAACCTCTACGTGGGCGGCAACGGCGGCTATCAGCCGGCCCACGCCCAGCTCCTCGCGCAGGACCTCGATGACGACACCCTGATCAGGTACATCGACCGTTACGTCATGTACTACATCCGTACCGCGGAGCGTCTGCAGCGTACGGCGCGTTGGCAGGAGGAACTGCCGGGCGGTCTCGCCCATGTGCGGGAGGTCGTCTGCGAGGACTCCCTCGGCATCGCGGCGGACCTCGAAGAGGCGATGGCGCTGCACGTGGAGAACTACGAAGACGAGTGGGCGGCGACGCTGAAGGATCCGGAGCGGCTCCGACGGTTCCGCTCATTCGTCAACGCGCCGAACACTCCGGATCCCGGGATCGTGAAGGTCTCGGAGCGCGGCCAGAACCGGCCGGCGTTCCCCGACGAGAAAGCAGACGGGCGGGTGCTGCTCTCTGGATCGTCGATTCCGGTGAGAGCCGCCGCGCCGGAACGAGGAGAGAACGCATGAACGTCACCGTCGACCTCGAAGGGCGCGCCGTCATCGTCGTCGGCCACCAGCCGGCGACCCGCCGGGTCGAAACGCGCTACCGCGCGGCCGGAGCATTCGTCGAGGTGATGTCGGCGGGCAGGGCACGGGTCGCCCTGGCTGCGGCGCGCACGCCGCCCCACCTCCTGGTCTGGGTCGACGGACGCGAGTCGCAGCGCGCCGACCTGGCCGCTGTCGCCCGCAGCCTCGGCATCTGGCTGACAGATGAGCAACCGGCCGCCGACCTGCCCCGCGGCTCCGTCACGCTCGTCGGAGGTGGCCCCGGCGACCTCGGCCTGGTCACCGTCGCCGGACGGCAGGCTCTCCTCGAGGCGGATGTCGTGCTCTACGACAGGCTCGCTCCGACCGAGACCTTGGAGGCCTGGGCGCCGGCCGCAGAACTCATCGATGTCGGCAAGACCCCCGGCCACCACGCGACCCCCCAGCACGAGATCGAGCGGATCCTCGTCGAGCGGGCGCTTCGCGGCCTCGCCGTTGTGCGCCTCAAGGGCGGCGATCCGTTCGTCTTCGGCCGGGGCGGCGAAGAGGTCATCGCCTGCCGCGAGAACCGCATCCCCGTCACCGTCGTGCCCGGCGTCACAAGCGCCATCTCGGTGCCGGCGGCTGCGGGCATCCCGGTCACCCACCGCGACATCAGCCGCACCTTCACCGTGATCTCGGGCCACGCACCGCTCACCGAGAGCGAACTCACCCACCTCACCGGGCTCGACGGCACGATCGTCATCCTGATGGGCGCAGGCACCCTCGTGCAGACCATCGCCGGGCTCCTCCAGCGCGGGATGCGCCCGGGGATGCCGCTGGCCATCGTCGAACGCGGGTACAGCATCCACCAGCGCACCACCTTCAGCACGGTCGGCGAGATCACGTCGGGCCTCGGCCGACTCGGTCTCCGCTCGCCGGCCGTCATCGTCATCGGCGAAGTCGTTCGGGTAGCCTCGGATGACGCGGCCGCGCGGGGCTGCGTACAGGACATCGTCGAGTCGCTGCCCGTGCCGTCGCAGTGAGCGCGGTAGTTGCAGGAAGCGCGGAGCAAGGGGGGTGATCGCGGGGTGAGTGACAGTGCGCTGCCGGATGCCGCGGGGCCCGGCTTTCGCAGCGATCAGCTCGACGGCTTCCGCATCGGAGTGACCTCCGACCGGCGTTCCGAAGATCTCATCGCGGCTTTCGAACGCCGCGGGGCCGACGTGACGCATGCGCCCACGATCCGCATGACCGGGGTGAGCAACGACGGGGCGCTCGAGGCAGAAACCCGCGCGATCATCGCTGCGAAGCCCGACATCCTGCTGGCCACCACCTCCTACGGCATCCGGCGCTGGTTCGAAGCCGCCGACGCCGCGGGGGTCGGGGATGCCCTGGCCGCCCAGCTCGAACACACACGGATACTGGTGCGGGGGCCGAAAGCGCGCGGTGCCATCCGGGCCGCCGGGCTCGACGACGACGGCATGAGCGAGCGCGAGACGACGACGTCGCTCGTCGACCTCGTGCTCCGCAGCTCCGTCATGGGTCAGACCGTCGCCGTCCAGCTGCACGGCTTCACCGACCCCGTGCAGCTCGCACGCCTGACAGCCGCGGGTGCCGGCCTCTTCACCGCCGCGCCGTACCGCTGGGAGCAGCACGAGGACTCCGGCCGGGTTCTCCGCCTCATCGATTCGATCTGCCAGTCGTCGGTCGACGCGGTCACCTTCACGAGCGCCCCGGCCGTCGAATCGCTGTTCACGACGGCAGAGTCAGCCGGCAAACTCGGCGAACTGCAGGCTGCGTTCCGGGAGAACGTGGTTGCGGCTGCTGTCGGCCCCGTCACCGCTGCGCCGCTCGTCGAGGCGGGCATCCTGCCGATCGTCCCCGACCGGTTCCGTATGGGCGCGCTCATCCGGTTGCTCTGCGAGCACCTCGAGGAGACCCAGATCAGACGGCTCGACTTCGAGCACGGCCAGATCGAGTTGCGCGGCCGCTCGGTGTCAGTCAACGGGGTGAAGGCCACGCTCAGCCCGGTGTCGCTCGCGATCTTCCGCGCCCTGCTGGATGCCCGGGGTGCGACGGTCTCGCGCCAACAGCTCGCGGGCGCCGTCCCGGAGGCGCTCGACGATCACGGTGTCGACGTGGCGATCAGTCGGCTCCGGCAGAGCCTGCCGAATCCCGCCGCGATCACGACGGTGGTCAAGCGCGGCTACCGCATCGCGACACCCGTCTGAGCGCCAGGCGCGGCGGCGTCAGTCGTCTTCGCGTCCTGCCTCACCATCGCGGCGATGCCCGCGCCCGCCGAGGTGCAGCGCGCCCTTCACCCGCTCGACCTGCTCGGCCGCCAGGGCCTCGGCCGAGTCGACGATCACCGCGAGCTCGGAGGGGTCGCCCTTCAGCAGCGCCTTGGCCGTGTTCAGCGCGAACTCCGCAGTGATGTGCGGCGGCAGGGGAGGCACGTTCTTCGACACGTGGGCGTCGATGAGCGTCACCCCGTCGAACGCGAACGCCTCGTCGAAGACGGCTCCGGCATCCTCGTCCCGGGTCAGCGTGACGCCACGGAAGCCGAGCAGCGAGGCCCAGCCGGCGTAGTCGACCGATTCGACGTCCTGCGAGGTGTTCCAGAGCGGGTTGCCGTCTTCGGTGCGCATCTCCCACGACACCTGCGTCAGGTCGTCGTTGTGCATCACGACGATGACGAACGTCTTGGTCTTCCACGTCGACAGGTACTTCTTGATGGTGATGAGTTCATTCATCCCGAGCATCTGGAAGGCTCCGTCGCCGATGGTGCAGACGACGGGCCGGTCGGAGTGTGCGAACTTCGCCGCGACCGCGTAGGGCATGGCAGCGAGCATGGTCGCGAGGCGCCCCGACATGTCGCCGAGCATCCCGCGCCGCAGCCGGATGTGGGCGCCGTACCAGTCGGCCGTCGTGCCGGCGTCGCAGGTGACGATCGCTCCGGCGGGCAGCCGCTTGTTGAGTTCGTGGATGACGCGGCGGGGGTTGCCGCCATCGGGGTAGCTGAGCATGGCCTGGGCTTCCATCTCGTGCTCCCAGCCGCGCATCTCGTCGGCGATCCCCTCCTGCCAGCTGAGGTCCGTCTTCGGCTCGAGCAGCGGGATGAGCGCCTCGAGCGTCGCCCGCACGTCACCCCACAGGTTCAGCTCGTTCGGGTAGCGCACGCCCAGCTGCTCGGGCTTCAGGTCGATCTGGATGCCGCGGGCCTGGCCGGTCTTCGGCAGGAACTGGCCGTAGGGGTAGTTGGTGCCGAGGAAGACGATGGTGTCGCACTTCTCGGCCTGATGGAGGCTCGGCAGCGAGCCGAGGAGGCCCAGTTGCTGCGTGTGGAACGGGATCTCCGACGGCACGACATGCTTGCCCCGGAGCGCGGTGATGATGCCGGCGCCGGCGAGTGTTGCCGCCTCGATCACCTCGTCGGTTGCGCCGGTCGCGCCCGCGCCGACCAGGAACGTCACCTTCTTCCCCGCGTTGATGATGTCGGCGGCCTTCTGCAGCTCGGATTCCGGGGGCACGATCGCCGTCGATGGCGCTGAGGCCGACGAACGCGCGACCCAGTTCTCGGGTTCCGGCTCCTTCCAGTCCATGCCCTGGATGTCGTGCGGCAGGATGATCACGGCCGGCGCGAGCCGCAGCTTCGCCGTGCGGAAGGCGGTGTCGACCACGGCCTGGGCCTGGTCGGGGCTGACGATCGTCTGCACGTAGCACGCGACATCCGAGAAGACCCGTTCGAGGTTCGACTCCTGCATCACGAACGTGCCGAGCGAGGCGAGACCCTGCTGGCCGACGATCGCGACGACCGGCTGGTTGTCCATCGCCGCGTCGTACAACCCGTTCAGCAGGTGGAACGCGCCGGGACTGGATGTCGCGATGCACACCCCCACCTCGCCGGTGAACTTCGCGTGCGCTGTCGCCATCAGCGAGCAGATCTCCTCGTGGGTGGGGCGGATGTACTCGAGCCCCTCGCCGCGTCGCTCGGCCGACCCGAGAGCCCCGTCGAACTCGCCGATACCGTCTCCCGGGTAGCCGAAGACGCGGGTCACGCCCCATTCCCGGACGCGCTGGATGATGAAGTCGCTCACTGTTGTCATGAGACCAGTCAAACGCCGAAAGCGGTCCGCGCGGGAGCCCTTGACGAGGAGCTCTCCCGCAGCGTGACCCGTCTGGCGGCGTGCACGGTTCAGGATATGCGGGGGGCCGTGGAGCATACGGGCCCGGCGCCGCCCATGTCCTGAATTGGTGCGACCAGGCCTCACCCGAGCCGGTGGCGCAGTGCGAGGCTCGCGACGTCGGGCCAGGCGTCTGCGGCGCTCGACGGGAGCGACGCCCAGTCGCGCCAGACCCGGTGCGCACCGCCGTTCTTCGGCGCGCCCGGGCTGAACAGTGTCGCACCCGGCAGCGCGAGGGCGTCACCGAGCTCAGGCGTGCCGGCGCCGAGCCGCACCCCGAGGCGGTCGTTGCTGAGGCACGCGAACATCCTGCCGTTCACGGCGAACATCGGTCGCCCCATCATCTGGCTGCGTTCCGCGCCCCGCGCGAGCAGCTCGGCGCCGAGCGCCTCGAACATCTCCTCGGGCGTCGGCATGCCTCGATTCTCTCGCGCTGCGCCGCTCAGAACCAGAGCCGAAGCGTGATCGTGTACAGGTGGCCCACCTGCTTCTCGAGCTCGTCCCGCAACCGGAACCCTTCCAGGTCGAACCACTTGCGGCGCTCCTCCGAGCCGAAGAGGCCGGTCTCGTGATCGCCCCAGATGTTGAAGAAGTCACCCCACGCCCTGAGGTCGGCATCCAGTCGCGGTGTGATCAGCGAGGGCCAATCAGGTTGATCCTCAGGCCACCACATGATGTCGGACAGCGGCCAACCCATCCCGTAGTCGACCGACAGTTTCAGTTCGCGCATGATGGAGTTCTCCGTCAAATGGCCGCACTGCAGTTCGACGAGACTTTGTCCGTCGTCGGCACCGCGGTGATGATCTTCTTGTTGTTCGCTGAGACGATGATTGTCGGATTCATTGTCGACTGGTAGTTCCCGTCCTTGTCATAGATCTGGACGGGCGTGGTATAGCAGGACTTGTCACCGCCGATGTCGATGGGGTAGCCGTCCGAGGGGGCCGTCACGGATTGCGCAAGCGCGTACTCCATGAAGTCGTCCCAATTCACGCCGCCGCCGTACTTGTCGACCAGAACCTGCCAATCGTTTTCATGCTCCTTCCTGATATGCACGTACCCCGACGAATCGTCCCCGCAGAGCAGGTCGATGTGATCGAGCACCGGCACGTCGTAACTCTTGACGCTCACGTCGCCGAAGCCGGCGTTGTAGAGGGCGATCGTGCCCGGGTCGAGGTCTGTGTCACCGTTCGCTGTCGGGGTGCGGCTCCGCCACCGTCGCCGATCAGAGTGACGACAAGAACACTGGACGCCACCTGCGTCGTGATGGACCTCATTCGTTCCCTTCGCTCGTGCCCCTGACCGAAACCCTACGCCTTAATCTGAGTAAAGATCAGTTGCGCGAAAATCCAGGATGCGGACCTGGCCGCGAGGGTCGAGACTGGGGGCATGAGCGACACGACGGCACGATCATCCGTACCCCGCCTGCGACAGGTGGTGCTCGACACCGAGGATGCGCGGGTCCTCGCCGAGTTCTACCGGGAGCTGCTGGGGCTCGAGTACCTGCCGGGCGATGAGCCTGAGGCGCGGGCGGAGGGTGACGATCCGGCCGACTGGCTGGTGCTCACCGACGGCGACGGCGCGCGGGTGCTCGCCTTCCAGCAGGTCGCGTCACTGCCCGCGCCGACCTGGCCCGAGGGTCCGCGGCCGCAGATGATGCACCTCGACTTCTGGGTGTCGACGGTCGACGAGTTGCGCGAGCAGCACGCGCGAGCCGTTGCGCTCGGGGCGAGAGTGCTCGAAGACGGCACGGATGATCCCGAGGAGGCGATCGTGATCTTCGCCGATCCGGCGGGGCATCCGTTCTGCATCTTCGTGCCCGACGAGTAGGGCGAAAGCGTCCGGTGGGGGTCTGCTTTCGCGGGCCATCGTCCGGGCCTGTGGATAACTCACAACGGATGTCGGCGGCGAGCGCTACTCTTGCCGCATCCCGGCACGGTGCCGGGTGGGTCACCCCGCGGCGATCCGGCACCCAGGGAGTCGACAGTGCAACTCGCAGGCGACACGGTCATCTATTCGGCGACCGACCTGGCGGCGGCATCGTCGTGCGAGTGGGCGCTGCTGCGCAAGCTCGACTGGATGCTCGGGCGCATCGAGAAGCCGCCGTTCGTCGAAGACGACATGCTGAAGCGCGCCGGCCGCCTCGGTGACCTGCACGAGAAGAAGGTGCTCGATGGGCTCCGAAAGACCCGGGTGGTCGTGGAGATCGAGCGGCCGGAGGATTCGGGTATCCGCGATGGGTCGTTCACGGGCATCCGTTCGGCGACAGAGGCGACGCTCGCTGCCCTCGAGGGGCGGGCCGAGGTGGTGTTCCAGGGGGCGTTCTTCGACGGGAGGTTCCTCGGATACTCCGACTTCATCATCCTCGGGCCCGACGGGCGGTACGAGGTCTACGACACGAAGCTCGCCCGCAAGGCCAAGATCAACGCACTGCTGCAGCTCGCGGCCTACAGCGACCAGCTGCAGCACCTCGGCTTCGAGATCGGCGAGAACGTGCACCTCTGGCTCGGCACGGGCGAGATCAGCACGCACCGCCTTACCGACATCCTGCCGGTGTACCGCAAGCGGCGCGCGCGGTTGCAGCAGGTTCTGGATGACCGGGGGCTCGATCCCGAACCGACCCCGTGGGGCGATCCCCGCTACACGGCCTGCGGGCGCTGCGATGCCTGCGCCGAACAGGTCGAGCGCACGCACGACGTGCTGCAGGTCGCCGGGATGCGCCTGACCCAGCGGGCGAAGCTCCGTGCGGCGGGCGTCACGACCATCGAAGAACTCGCCGAGCGCAAGGCGCCTGTGGAGGAGATGAGCGACGCGACGCTCGTCGCCCTCCGCGAACAGGCCGCGATGCAGGTCGAACGAGCGCTCGCGCCCGAGGGCTCGCCGCCGCCCTGGCGCGTCGCCAGTCCGGTCGCCCTGACCGCACTGCCCGAGCCGTCTCCGGGCGACATCTTCTTCGACTTCGAGGGTGATCCACTGCATGAGGAGCGGCAGCAGTGGGGGCTCGACTATCTCTTCGGGCTGGTCGACGTGGATGCCCGTTTCACGGGTTTCTGGGCCGACGACCTTGTGGAGGAGAAGACGGCGCTGGTCGACTTCCTGGCCTTCGTGCGGGAACGCCGGGCCGAGCATCCGGGAATGCACATCTACCACTACGCCTCCTACGAACGAACCCATCTGCTGACGCTTGCGGCCCGGCACGGGGTGGGGGAGGAGGAGATCGACGACCTGCTGAGACACAACGTGCTCGTCGACCTGTACCCGATCGTGCGGCGGGGTCTCCGGATCGGCAGCCACAGCTACTCGCTGAAGAAGCTCGAGCCTCTCTACATGGACGTCGGCCGCGACGGCACGGCCAATGCGGCCGACTCGATCAGTGAGTACGAGCGCTACACCGAGTTCCGTGCGGCCGGTGAGACCGACGCCGCGGCTGCCGTTCGCGCTGACATCGTGCAGTACAACGAGTACGACTGCGTCTCGACACTGCGGCTGCGTGACTGGCTGCTCGCCCGAGCGGCGGAGGTCGGGGTGACTCCGGCGGTCGACGACGACCTCACGATCGAGATGCTCGCCGCGATGCCGATCCGTGAGCCCGATCCGGTCTACACGGAGCTGGTCTCCTACCTCGGGGGGCTCGAGACCGAGCGGCGGGCCGAGCATCCCGAAGCCCTCGGCGAGCCCGAGCGTTCCTCCGACGAGACGGCCGTCGCCCTTGCCTCGGCGGCCATCGACTACCATCGGCGCGAGGCAAAGTCGTTCTGGTGGGAGCACTTCGACCGCCTCCGCAGCCCGGTGGACGAATGGGCCGACACCCGCGGCGTCTTCATCGTCGACACCGTGCAGGTCGAGCGGGACTGGTCGCTGGCCGGTCCGCGCGCCCGAAACCCCTCTCGCGACCTGGTCGTGACCGGTACCGCCGCCCCCGGAAGCCGGTTCTCGGGCACCGACACCCCATTCGTGCTCTACGACTCCCCGTTCCCGCCGCTGATCGGCAGCTCCGAGCCGGGAGCGCGGGTCGCGCACAGTCGCGTGAGCTTTGCCGACCGGGGCGACGGCAGCTACCTCCTGACCGAGAAGGTCGGTACCGGCGGAGACCCGTACCCGGAGTTCCCGATGGCCGTCACACCCTCCTCTCCGCCGAACGCGACGAAGCTCGCGGAGGCCATCGCCGACTGGGGCCGCGTGCTCCTGGGGGCGCTGCCGACGATGGTTCCGGATGCCGCACTCGACATCCTCCGCCGCGAACCGCCGCGCCTCAGCACCCTGCCCGAACTCGTGCGGGGCGAGAACGTGATCGCGGGCATCCGCAGCTCGCTGCTCGACCTCGACCGCTCGTACATCGCGGTGCAGGGCCCGCCCGGAACGGGCAAGACCTACACCGGGTCGCGGGTGATCGCCGACCTCGTGCAGAACCACGGCTGGAAGGTCGGGGTCGTCGCGCAGTCCCACGCGGCCGTCGAGAACATGCTCGAGGCGATCGTGGGGGCGGGGCTCGATCCGAGGCTCGTCGGCAAGAAGCCGAAGGATTCTGCGGGGGGCGGCGCGGGCTCCTCGTGGACCGCCCTCGACGCCAAGGCCGTGCCCGGGTTCGTGCAGCTGGACGGCGGGTATGTGTTCGGCGGAACCCAATGGACGTTCGCGAACGCCAACACTGTTCCGCGCGGCTCGCTCGACCTGCTCGTCATCGACGAGGCAGGGCAGTTCTCCGTCGCGAGCACCATCGCCTCGTCGGTCGCAGCGACGCGGATGCTGCTGCTCGGCGACCCCCAGCAGCTTCCACAGGTGAGCCAGGGCACGCACCCGGAACCCGTCGACGTGTCAGCGCTCGGCTGGCTGGCCGAGGGGCACGGGGTGCTTCCTGCGGAGTTCGGTTACTTCCTCGAGACGAGCTGGCGCATGCACCCGGCGCTCTGCGAGCCCGTCTCGAAGCTCTCCTACGAGGGCAGGCTGCACTCGCACGCATCAGACCGGATGCTCGCCGGAGTGGTGCCGGGGCTCCATCCGGTGCCCGTGCGGCATACCGGCAACTCCACGTCGTCGATCGAGGAGGCGGCCGTGGTCGTCGGTATCGTCACCGAGCTCATTGGCTCACCGTGGACGTCGGATGGCCAGACGCGCGCCCTCGCCCAGAGCGACTTCATCGTGGTCGCGCCTTACAACGCCCAGGTCGAGACGGTGCACCTCACTCTCGCGGCGGCCGGGTTCGGCGATGTGCCGGTCGGCACCGTCGACACGTTCCAGGGCCAGGAGGCGGCCGTCGCCATCGTCACACTCGCGGCATCCGGGTCCGACGACGTGCCGCGCGGGCTGGAGTTCCTCCTGCTCGCGAACCGCCTCAACGTGGCGATCTCCCGCGCGCAGTGGGCGGCCTACCTCGTGCACTCGCCCGCCCTCACGGAGTACCTGCCCGGCTCGGTAGCAGGCCTGGCGCAGCTGAGCGCCTTCATCGGTCTCGTGGAGTAGCGCCGCCCCCGCCCCCGCCCTCCCCGCCGGGCCCCGCACCGGGTGGGCCTGATAGCGTCGGGGGATGGTCGCCCTTGTGCTCGCCGCGCTTCAGTCGGTTGGCGCGCTCGCGAGCGGCGATCTGTTCTCTCCGGCGCTGCTCCTGGCCGGGCTCCTCGGCCTGGCGGGCGTGCTGCTCGTCGTTGCCGCTGTGCTGGTCGCGCGGTCGATGCGCACGGCTCCGGATGCCCGGGCGCGCCCGGCCCCGCAGCAGAACGCCGACCTGCCCACCCTCCTCACAGAGAGCAACCCCGACGCGCCCGGACACGTGCGCTCCCGCGCTCCGTGCGCGCAGCGCTAGCCTCGCGGACTGACGCTGCGGCATGACGCTGCGGCCTGACTTCGCAGTTCTCGTTATCGGCCTCGCGGCCTGACGCTGACCCTCTAGCGTGCCCGCACCCGCCACACGGGTGGCCGAAGGGACGCAAAGCGTTCGAAGGTGCTGGACATGGAGCATTTTGCGTCCCTTCGGCGATGCTGCGCTGCTCCGCGTGACGCGACGCGACGCTGCTCCGCGTGACGCCACCCCGTACCTCCACACCCCGTACCTCCACACCCCACACCCCACACCCCACACCCCACACCCCACACCCCACACCCCACACCCCTTGCACCTCAGCCCGAAAGGCCCCGCAGACCATGGACATCTCCACTTTTCCTCCGATCGCTACCGTGCTCGACGCCCTGTACAACCTCGTTCTCGGCATCGGAGCGGTCGCGCAGCCGTTCGCGGGCGACGCCGCACCGATGCTCGCGATCATGCTCCTGACCGTGCTGGTCCGCATGGCGCTTGTGCCCGTGTCGGTCTCGCAGGTGCGAGCGGAGGTCACGCGGCGGCGGCTCACTCCGGCGATCGCGGCGCTCCGGGCGAAGTACGCGAAGAAGCCCGAGGCGTTGCAGAAAGCGCTGACCCGGCTGTACACGAGCGAGAAGGTCTCGCCTCTGGCGGGCATCCTGCCGACGCTTGCGCAGGCACCGGTGCTGTCGGCGATCTACGCGCTGTTCGTGCATCCGCAGCTCGCGGGGCACGCGAATGTGCTGCTGACGCAGACGTTCCTCGGAATTCCGTTCGGCTCCAACCTGTTCGCGGCCCTCGGCGTGGCCTTTCCGCAGGTGCTGGTCGTCGTGGGGCTCCTCGCAGTGCTGGCCGTGGCCGTCGAGCTGACGCGCCGCGCAAACCTCCGCTGGGCCGGTTCTGCCGCCACGGCCACTGCTGCTGCCACCGCCGCCGGTGCTCCGGCCGACTCGCTCGCGGGTGCGGCCGCGATCGCGTCGATCGCCCGGTTCCTGCCGTTCATCACCGTGCTGTTCGCCGCCATCGCCCCGTTCGCCGCAGCGATCTACCTCGTCACCAGCGCCGTCTGGACGCTCGGGGAACGCGCCGTGCTCCGCCGCGTCATCCGTGCTGCCTGAGAAGCATCCCGATCGAGCAGCTTCTAGGCTGAGAGCACCATGAGCGATACGCAGAGTCCAGCCCCCGACCCGACCCCGAACCCGACCCCGACCCCGAACACGAACCCCTTTGCACCGGGAACCGACGAGCACGCGATCTGGTCGGGTGCACTCGCGATCTACGCGGGGTTCACGGCAGCCGACCGCGCGGCGATCGACGCGAACATCTCGCCTGAGGCGACCATGTTCGACAGCGACACGATGCAGCTCATCCACGGCAAGGCGCAGCTCGACGCGATCCGGGATGCCCGGCCGGCGGCCGCGCCAGCAGCCGGGCCCGAAACCCTGCCCGAAACGCTGCCCCCCACCCCGGTGCTCCGCGGCATCGCCCCCGAGGTGCGCATCTGGGGCGACACCGCCGTGCTGCTGCACTACCTTGCCGTCGACCTGGCCGACGGATCGCCCGAGCAGACGGTCCGCAACACGAGTGTGTGGAGGCGGGCATCCCGAGCGGACGGATCTGCACCACCCCTGCCCGGCGCCCAAGAGCGCTGGCTGATGGTGCACAATCATGAAGACGTGATGGCGACGCCCTCGTTGCCCGCCTGTTGCGACATGGGCGGCGGCGAGGTTCCCTCGCAGCCGACCTCCTAGCACGCCGCACGACCCAGCTGAAGGCCCGGCCCGAGGGGTGCCGGGCCTTCAGCGCTTGGTAAAGTCGAACAGGTGACCCTTGCACCCCCCACCACAGACGCATGCTCCGTCGTCATCATCGGTCACGTCTGCATCGACGAGAACACCGGAACCGACTCGGGTGACAAAGCCCCGCAGCGCCTACGTCGCACGGTCGGCTCGCCGGCCTTCTTCATCAACCGGCAGCTGCAGGCCGTGCCGAGGGTCACCGTCTCGGTGATCGCACCCTACGGCGGCGACTTCCTCGCCGTGATGTCGGCCTCGCCGCCCGGCATCCCTCTGCTGAACCCCGCAACACCCGGGGGCACCCTGCTCTACCGCAACCACATCGACGGCGATGTGCGCCGCCAGCAGTGCTTCTACGCGCAGAACGCCGATCCTGTGCCCGTCACAGCGACCTATGCCCGCGCGCTCGCAGCCGCCGACATCGTCATCGTCGCCCCGCTGCTCGCGAACTTCACGCCGGAGTATCTCGCTGCCGCTCTGACCGAGACCCGGCCGGATGCCCTCAAGATGCTGCTCGTACAGGGTTTCCTCCGCAGGGTCGACGACGACGGAACGGTCGGCCAGCGCGACTTCGCGGAGTACGCCGACGTGATCCCGCTGTTCGATGTCGTCGTGTTCTCCGATGAGGACCTGCGGATGGCCCTCACCGTCGCCGATGAGTGGTCGAGGGACTTCTCCCGGACGACGGTCGTGGTTACTCAGAACAGGAACGGCGCGACCTCCTTCGACGGCGGCGTCTCGGTGCACGTTCCGGCGGAACCGCTCGAACGCCAGGGCGTCGGCAGCGTGATCGGTGCGGGCGACGTGTTCAGCGCCGCGCTGGCCGTGAGCTACCGGGAGAGTGGCGACATCCGGGATGCCATCGGCCGGGCGCACGAGATCACGGCCCGCTTCATCGACGGTGAGCTGGTGGCTGCCCTGGCGGCATGATCGGCCGGCGATGGAACCGATGCGCTACCAGCCGTGCGAGCGCTCAGCCGTCGTTGACCTCGGTGTCCTCCTCGTCGGTCGGCACCTCGCCGTCGAGGGTCTCCTCGGTCTCCGGCTCGTCGGCCAGGCTGGCGTCGACCCCTGAGGGCGGTGCGTCGGTCGTCGGACCGTTGCCGACGATGCCCTCGCCGTCGGGGTAGCCGGCGCTGTCGGGGTATTCCATGGAAGAATCGCTGTGATCTGTCATGGCAGCACCATACCCGGATAACCGAGCCGTCTGCAGGGCGTTCCGTGGCACCTTGACAGCCCTCCGGGGCACAGTGCAAGCCCTCGCGGCTGCCCGCTGTCGCACGTAGCGTGCAGGTATGAAGCTGCTGTACTCGGCCCAGCCCCGTCGGCGTGCCCTGCAACTGGTCGCAGACGCCTCAGCGATGGTCTCGATCATCTCCTTCGTTGTCCTGAGCGTGATGGCCGGCGTTCTGCTGAACTCGCTGGCCGCACTCGGGCGCGGGATCGAGGATGCGGGGACGTGGCTCCGGGGAACGATGACCGATGCGGCCGATTCGCTGGGCGGGATTCCTCTGATCGGCCCGGGCGCGAGCTCTCCGTTCCGGTCGGCCGGTGACGCGGGAACGATGCTCGCCGATGCCGGGCAGCGCCAGCAGCAGCTCATCGGCGAGGCGTCGCTCGTCGTCGGAATCATCGTCGCGGTGGTGCCGATCATCGCCATCCTGCTGCTCTGGCTCCGCCCGCGAATCCGGTTCGTGCGGCGGGCCGCCCAATCGCGGCTGCTCAGCCAGACGGCCGCGGGGCGGGACCTTCTGGCCCTCCGGGCGCTTGTGGGTTTCCGACCCGAGGCGCTGCTCTCACTGGCTCCTGATCCTGTTGCCGCTTGGCGCGCGGGCGACCCTCGCACGATAGGTGCACTGTCTGCCCTAGAACTGAGGCAGGCAGGGGTGCTGAGCGATTAGGATCGGGGTACGAGTCGCCGAGACCCGCGCGCTCCAGTCAGGACTGAATCATGGGAAACCTCATCTACGGTGCGCCCGGAGACGAGATCCCCCTCGATGACCGCGCACTCCTGCATCTCCGCGTCGTGGTGCTGGCGAAGCTCCGCCGCGATGAGAAGTTCGCCCTGTCGTGGGACGACGAGGCGACGGGCCGAAGCCACACCATCTGGCTGCATCCCGCCATCCCCCTGCAGTTCGTGCTCGACGCCTCGACGAACACCGGGCTCAACCGCCACTGGATCGAACAGCTCACCGCCGTCGCGAACAGCGGCTCGGGCCTCCGCCTGCTTCCGGAGCCGCTCGCGGAGCCGGCCGCCATCGCCTGAAGCGCCTCCCGGCACCCGCGTTCGGCAGTCTTGGTGAACGATGGCAGAGCCGAGACAGAAGGGGCGACGCCGCGGTGAACCGGTCGAGCGGCGCCGGCGCGCGCTGAGGTTTCCCGTCGATGCGGGCCTGGTCGAGCGGGCCGTCGAGGAGGGTGTCTCGCTGTCGCGCACAGCCCTGACGATGGCCACGATGAACCACATCGTTGTCGGGGCGCTGAGGTCGGGCGATCCCTACGACCCGGAGCGGATCGCGCGGTTCGTCGACGCGGAGCTCCGTGCGCTGGTGCTCGAACAGGCTTCCCTGGCTGCCCACATGCGACGGCTGATGGCCGAGTTCCCGCCGAGCTTCCGCACGTCGACCACGATCAGCGACCACCACCTGCTGGTGCAGCGCCGAGTGGTCTACTCGGCCCTTGCCACAGAGCTCGACCGTCTGCGTCTCGACGGTGAGTTCGTGCCCGCCGCGGTCGACTCGTCGAGGCAGTGGGCGTGGTCGGAGCTGAGCCACGCGATCGAGGTGCGGTTGGATGCTGCGGGCGGGCTCCCCGCGTCCGACCCCGGCTACGCGGCCCACCGCGAGGAGCGCATGCGTGCCGTGCGCGACGTGGACCTTGCCGAGCTGGATGCCCGGCGGAGCGGGTTCGTCAGGAGCCCTGTCGCCGGGGGCCCTGTCGCCGAGGGCCCTGTCGTCAAGGGGTACCGCGACCCCGGGCATCCGGAGCAGAGTGGATCCACCACAGCGAGGAACACCCACCAGCGAAGGAGCAGGCACATGACTGACACCACCACCTCCAATTCCGGCACCTCGGATTCCGGCACCTCCGATTCGGGATCCGGCGTCGAGAAGGTCGCGAAGCTCATCAAGGGTTTCCGGTTCGCCATGATGACGACCCGCTCCGCCGACGCGAAGCTCGTCGCCCGGCCGCTGACCGTGCAGGACGTCGAATTCGACGGCGATCTCTGGTTCATCGTCGCCCGCGACTCCCACGAGATTGCAGAGATCACCGCCGATGCCGTCGTGAATGTCTCCTTCAGCTCGAGTGACACCTGGGTGTCGCTCTCCGGCCTGGCCGAGCAGGTCGACGATGACGCGAAGCTGAAGGAGCTGTGGAATCCCGCCGTCGACGCATGGTTCCCGAACGGTCCCGAAGACCCCAACGCGACGCTGGTCAAGTTCGTCAGCGACAGCGCAGAATACTGGGACACTCCGGGTGGCCGGGTCGCGACGGTCTTCAGCCTCCTGAAGTCGAGGGTCACGGGCACACCGTACGACGGCGGCGAGAACGAGAAGGTCGAACTGTAGCGTCGCACTGCACCTGCACCTGCACCTGCACCTGCACCTGCACCCGTACCGCACCGCAGCGTCGCACGCGGCCTCTGTCCGGCTCCGTGAGACACTGGGTGGATGCCGTGTAGAGCCTGTCGACCGATCGGTCACTGTCGGCGGCCGCGGCTAACGTGCGGCCTATGAAGATCCTGCACACCTCCGACTGGCACATCGGGCGTACCTTCCACACGCATCCGACGCTCGAGCACTTCGAGATCGTCGCTACGGCGATGGCCGAAGCCGTGCGGGAGCAGGGTGTCGATGTCGTCGTCGTCGCGGGTGACGTGTTCGACTCTGCGGTGCCGTCGGCCGAGGCCTACGATGTTCTGAGCCGAACCCTCCGGGCCCTCCGGCAGACCGGCGCGACGGTGATCCTCAGCAGTGGAAACCACGACTCCGCCACGCGACTCGGTTTTCAGGCCGAGTGGGCGTCGGAGGCCGGGGTGCACGTACTCACCCGCCACGATCGCCTCGACGTTCCGGTGACCCTCGACGACGAGGCGGGGCCGGTGCACTTCTACGGCATCCCGTATCTCGAACCGAGCCTGATCCGCCACCACTATCCCGACGAGACGCTGCGTTCGCACCAGCAGGCACTCGCGTTCGCGATGGGGCGCATCCGCGACGACCTCGCGGTTCGGGGTGGCCGTTCGGTGGTGCTGTCACACTGTTTTGCGGTGAACGTGGCGTCGGCTCCCTTGCTCCCGGTGCTTCCGGTGCCCCCGGCAGCAGATGAGGGTACGACCGACGTCGAACGCGACATCACCTCGGGCGGCCTCGACCTCGTCCCCCTCGCGGTCTTCGACGGGCCCGACTACGTCGCGCTCGGCCACATCCACTCCCGCGCAGCGCTCAGCGAGCGGGTGCGGTACTCGGGTGCGCCACTGCACTACTCGTTCAGCGAGGGCTCCCGGGTGCGCGGCGGCTGGCTGGTCGAACTGGATGCCGCCGGCCTCGCTTCGACGAGCTGGATCGACTTTCCCGTGCCGAGGCCCCTGAGGGAGATCACCGGCACGCTCGGCGATCTCCTCGACGACCCCGCCCTCGCGCGGTTCGAAGACCACTGGATCAAGGCGATCGTCACCGACCAGGCTCGACCGCTCGACGGGATGCGCAAGCTGCAGCAGAGATTCGCCCACTGCGTGGCGCTCGAGTACCGGCCCTCCGTCGTCAACGACGCGGGTCTGCAGACCTATGCCGAGCGTCTCACCCAGAAGACCGACCAGCAGATCGTCTCGGGCTTCGTGGAGTTCGTGCGGAACGGTTCCGGTCCGAGCGAGTTCGAGACCCGCCTGGTCAGCGAGACGCTGGGCGCGGTCGACGCTGGGCTGGCCCTCCAATGAAAGAGCTGCTGCGGTTGAAAGAGGTGCTGCAGTGAAGATCAAGCGCCTCCGCCTGGCCGGCTTCGGGCCCTACCGAGACGAGCAGAACGTCGACTTCGAACAGTTCGACGACGACGGCATCTTCCTCATCACCGGCAAGACCGGCGCCGGCAAGTCGAGCATCCTCGACGCCATCTGCTTCGCGCTCTATGCTTCGGTTCCCCGGTACGACGGGCGCGAGTCGCAGCTGCGAAGCGACCATGCGGGTCCCGCAGATCCGACCTTCGTGGAGCTCGAATTCAGCATCAGCGGCGCCGACTACCGTCTCTTCAGAAGCCCAGAGTACAAGCGGCCGAAGCGTCGGGGCGACGGGTTCACGACAGCGGCGCCCGAGGCGCGCCTCTTCGTGAGGGATCAGGCCATCAGGCACGAGGGCGGGGCGGGGGAGCCGACCGACGAATCCGACTGGCGCGGCATCGCGGCCAAGCCGGTCGACGTGGGGCGCTACCTGAGCGAGATCCTCCCGCTCCGGGTCGACCAGTTCCTGCAGGTGATCCTGCTCGCGCAGAACCGGTTCCAGCAGTTCCTGCTCGCGAAGACCGACGAGCGGCGGGCGCTCCTCCGCACGCTCTTCGGAACCTCCCGTTTCGAGGCCTTCGAGAAATCGCTCGCCGAGCAGAGCCGGGCGCTGACGTCGCGGGTCGCGGATGCCCGGCAGAGCATCCACCTGCGGGCGACACAGGCGGCAGGCATCGCCCAGTCGGCGACCCAGAGCAGTGCAGCAGACAGCACCGACCAAGACCAGGGCATCGTGCCGGCCGATCCCGGGCTCGAGTGGTTCGGCGCGCTGCTCGCAGACGTCGAGGAGGCGCGCGATGAGGCCGACCAGCGGGCCGGCTTCGCCCGTGCCGCTTTCGAACAGGCCGACAGCGCCCACACCGCGCACCGCGAGGTTCTGAGGCGGCAGACGAAGCGCGATGCCGCTGCGGCCACGTTGGCCACCCTGATCGCGGAGACCTCGGCGGTCGAGGGCCTCCGCGCCCGCATCGACGCGGCGAACCGCGCCGCGCAGGTGTGGCCGCAGATCGAGGCGCGTCGCGAGGCGGAGGAGTCCCTCGCCGACGCGCTGGTCGCGGAGGGTGCCGCGCGAGAGCAGTGGGAGCCCTACGGGGGCACGGCCCTCACCACCGCAACGTCTCTCCGCGAGACCGTCGAGCAGCTCGTTACCCAGCGCGGAACGCTCGACGGAGCACTCGACGACGAGAAGCGGTCGCAGCGACTCCAGACGGAACTCGCCGCGCACTCGGCGAAACGCGCGGCCGTGGCAGCCGAACTCAGCACGGTCGAGGCCGGGCTGGCCGACTTTCCCGCTGCGCTGGCCGAGCTCGGAGAGACGCTCTCCGAGGCGAATCGGGAGGCGGCCCGGCTGCCCGACCTGCGGATCGAGCAGGAGGCCGTTCGTAACGCCCTGGCAGCGGCCCGCCGGGCAGATGCGTCAGGAGCCGCCCTGACGGAAGCGCTGCTCGCGCAGAAGGCAGCGAGTACGGCCCACCTCGAGGCGGCCCGACTCGTCGACACCCTCCTGGCCCGGCGATTGGCCGGCCACGCCTACGAGCTCGCGGCCGAACTGGTCGAGGGTGTGCCGTGTTCCGTGTGCGGCTCGACCGAGCATCCGGAACCCGCAAGGAGCGACGCGCAACCGGTCACCGAAGGCGACACGGATCGCGCGCAACAGCACCGAGCCGTCTGCCAGGCGGCGCTCGCAGAAGCGGACGAACGGGTCGGCGCCCTCGGCCGGGCCCTGGCAGATGAACGGGCCGCGGCGCGTGGCAGAACCTCAGCAGCACTCCAGACCGAACTAGACGCCAGTGCCGAGCGGGCGGGCGTCGCTGAACGCGCCGAGGTCCGGGTCGCCGAGCTCACCGCCCGGCGGGAAGAGATCGTGCGTCAGCGTGACATCGCCGAGGTGTCACTCCGGACCCTTCGCAACGAGGTGGCGGATGCCCAGCTCGCCTTCACCGCTGCTGAGACCAGCCACGCCCTCATCTCGCTCCGGGTGTTGGAGGTGCGCGGCGACTTCGACTCTGTGGCCGACCGCGCACGCGAGATCGAGGCTCGGCTCGCAGCAGCCCGCGCCCTGGAAGACGCTCTCACCGCGACGGCAACCCACCTCGAACGTCGGGGTCGCGCCGTCGATGCCGAGGCCCGGCAGCTCGCCGAGCTGGGCTTCTCCCACAGCGCCGCAGCCGAGGGCGCGCGCCTCACCCCGCCCGAGCTCTCCGCCGAGGAGCTGCGGGTGCGGAACCACGCCGACGGTGTGGCGGCGGCCACGGCCCTGCTCGCCGACCCGGATCTCGCGGGCCTGCCGGCGGTGCCGGTCGAGACCGCACTCACCGCCGAGGCGCGCACAGCAGCGGCTGCTTCGCGCGCGGAGTTCGATGCGGTGCACAGCACACTCGTCGCCGAGTACCGGCAACTCGAGGGCCTCGTGAAAGAGGCGAAGAAACTCTTCGAGGCCTCCGCCGGCCTCATCGAAGAGCAGGCCCGGGTGCGCGAGCTGGCGGAGCTCGTGGCCGGTGGCGGGTCGAACACCAAACGTATGCGCCTCGAGACATATGTTCTCGCGGCCGAGCTCGAGCAGATCATCCAGGCGGCCAACGCTCGGCTCACGACGATGACGGGCAGTCGGTATTCCCTCGAACTCGACGACTCGCTGCAGTACCGGAACGTCGAGGCGGGACTCGTGCTGAGCATCCGCGACGAGCACACCGGGCGAGCACGGCCGACGCACTCGCTCTCCGGGGGTGAGACGTTCCTGGCGTCGCTTGCGCTGGCGCTCGGGCTCGCCGAAGTGGTGTCGAACCAGACCGGTGGCATCTCCCTCGACACCCTGTTCGTAGACGAGGGCTTCGGCACGCTGGATGCGGAGACCCTGGAGATCGCCATGAGCACGCTCGACGGCCTGCGCACCGGCGGCCGCACCATCGGCCTCATCAGCCACGTCGAGTCGATGAAGGAACAGATCTCGGCGAAGCTCCGCATCACCGTCACCGACGCCGGATACAGCGAGATCGAGGAGGTACGGGAACGTGTCTGAACCCGGCCTGCTCGCCGCTGCTGTCACGCGACTCCGAGCGGACGGGCTGGCCGTCGTGCTGACGGGCGCGGCCGAAACGCTGGCGTACGCCCGCGACAGGTCGGGCCACGACCCCGGCGACGTCACGTTCGCCGTGGTCGTTGCAGAGAGCGTCTCCGACGTGCAGCAGGTGTGCCGGGTTGCCTCGGAGTCCGGGGTGCCGGTCATCGCGCGCGGCGCCGGCACGGGATACGCCGGAGGAGCCGCCGCGACCGAGGGGGCGATCATCCTGTCGCTCGAGAGGCTGACCGCAATCACGCAGATCGATCCGGAGAGCGGGGTTTGCGTCGTCGAGTCGGGCGTCATCACGGCAGACGTGTCCGCTGCCGCTCGGGCAGTCGGGCTCCGCTACGCACCGGATCCGGCCAGCGCAGCCCTCTCCACGATCGGCGGCAACATCGCCACCAACGCCGGGGGCCTCTGCTGTGTCAAGTACGGGGTCACCCGCGACTCGGTTCTCGCGCTCGACGTGGTGCTCGCCGGAGGTGAGCTCATCCACACCGGCCACCGCTCGATCAAGGGTGTCAGCGGATATGATCTGACCGCGCTGTTCGTTGGATCGGAGGGGACGCTCGGCATCGTGGTCGGCGCGACCCTCCGGCTGCTGCCGATACCGCTCGGCGCGGTGCACACGATTGCTGCGTTCTTCGAGACGGCCGAACAGGCGACGGCGGCCAGCGTCGGACTTTTCGCGTCGGGGGTCCGCCCGAGCATGCTCGAACTCATCGACGGGGTTCATCTCTCACGCATCGACGAATGGCGGGGGAGCAGCTTCCGTCTGAGAGGCGCGGGGCTGCTGCTGGTGCAGACCGATGGGTTGGCCGGGTCGGCCGAGGCGGCTCTGCTCCGTGAAGTGTTGGAGGGCTTCGGCGGCGAGACCGAGGTCACCGACGATCCCCGGCGCACCGAGGAATTGCTCGACATTCGCCGCTGGACCTCGCAGGACCAGGCCCCGCGCCCCGAGATCACCCTCAACGAGGATCTCGCCGTGCCGCGCCACCGCCTGGTCGAGATGGTGCGCCTCATCGAAGCGACCAGCGCGCGGTTCGGCGTCGTCATCACCATCCTCGCGCACATCGGCGACGGCAACATCCACGCCAACCTGCGCATCCCGAGCTCGGAGATCGGGCCCGACGGCGCGTTGCCCGAGCAGGCCTGGCTCGCTGCCGATGCCATGATCGCCGGTGCGCTCGAACTCGGCGGAACCATCACCGGTGAACACGGGATCGGGATGCTCAAACGGCGCTGGCTCCGCGCGGAGCTCGGCGACGTGCAATACGAACTCCAGCGCTCGCTGAAGACCCTGTTCGACCCGCAGAACCTGCTGAACCCGGGCAAGGTGTTCCTGCCCGGGCGCTAGCATTTCGGGCCTCGGCAGCGCAGCAGGAGTCGTCGGTTTGTGCCCGCCACTGTGGGCAGGCAGGATGAACGGGACGGGGTACGGGCACCGTGACCGCCCGCGTCGCTGACCAGAACCGGGGGCCGCTGGATGCAGGAGGACAGGCTTCTGCGGTGATCTACCGCGGCCGCCCGGTCACTGTCACCGAGCTGGCCGCGCTGTCCCATCTGGCAGAAGACGAGGCGTGGGCAGCCGTCGACGACCTCCGGGCGCGCTGCGGGCCGGGCCCGCAACTCTGAGCGATCCGGGTGGATGGCGTGGGCTGCACGGTTCTCAGCATCGAGAATAATCCGGGCGGTGGTTGTGTGCGCGACGGGGCGCGAGCACCCTGGCGTCATGCCCTCCAGCGATTCCGGTGTCGCCATCGTCGAAAAGACGGTCTCCATACTTGAGATCGTCGCCGAGCGCGGAGGGGCATCTGCCAAGGAGGTCTCCCAGGCGCTCGGCTAACCGCTGCCGACCGTCTACCGCCTCATGCAGGCCCTCCTCCAGAGTGACTATCTCCTGCATCTGAAGGGCGAGCGTCGCTTCGAGCTCGGCGACAAGCTCGACCGTCTCGGCGTCTCCCTGCACCGGCAGATCGGGGTGCCGACGGCGGTTCGGGCTGAGGTTACCCGGTTGCACGACACAGCCCAAACCGCCGGCTCTTACGCGGTCTACCGCGGCGCCGACGTGGTCGTGGCCCACGTGGTCGACAGCCCCGACCATCCACGGCTCACGCCTCTCGGCTTCGGCTCTCACTTGGCGGCCCACGCCACGGCCTTCGGCAAGATCATGCTCATCGGCATGAGCATCGACCAGGTGAACGGCTACCTGGGCGTGCACGGCATGCCGCGCTACACCGAGACGACCATGTTCGTTCCGGGCATGACCTGCGCCGCCGTCGGTGTGCGGAACGGGGCCGGGATGATCGTCGGAGCAGTCGCGATCAGTGCCCCCAGCGAGCAGATCGATGCGGCCAGGGAGCGCGCGCTCGAACCGTACCTTCGCGAGGCCTGGAACCATGTGAGCAAGTGTTACCGCTCGGTTCAGCTGCGGAAGGTGGCAGGCCCGCCCGTGATGGCGGTGCCTGCGTGGCGCTGGATGCGTAGCGCTGCCTGCGTATCGCTGCGTGCGTGGTCTGCCGGGCGGCGGTGCGCCGGGGCTCAGCGGCGGCCGAGACGTCGTTCTCCGCCGGAGCCGGTCTGGTACGTCAGGCCGTAGTGCGCGAAGAGTGCGGGTTCCTCTGCGGCGTCGAGCTCGCCGTCGGTGGCGATGGAGGGTGCATCCTTGATGAGCTTCTTCGGGAACATCACCTTGAGGTACTTGGGAGCGACGACTGCACCCGCGAGCGGTGCGAAGACGAGCTTCTGCCCGCTGAGGATGCCGACATGCACAGCTGCAAACGTCGGAACACCGGCGGCAGTGTCGAAGTAGATGCTCTCCAGCGATCCGACTTTGTCGCCGGCCTCATCGACGACCGGCTGGCCGATCCAGTCGCGAAGGTTCTCTGCCTCGAACATCTCGACCCACTCTCCTGCCGGCGTGCGCCAGCGTCTGCCATCAACGTTACTGGTTCGCGGTGGTCGCCGCGGTCGGCCGCTCCGCTGTCGCGCTCTGCTGCCGCGCCGCTGCTGCCGCGCCCTTCGGGCTTGCCTTCGGATGGATGGGTTCTGGATGCGCGTGGCTGGATCGGTGGGGTGGCCAGCCGAGGCGAGGCTCGGAATGCAGGTGGTTGGCTGTGGTGGCCGGGTGAGGGCGTCGTTCTACCCGGTGTCGCTGTGATGATCATTTTGCAGACCCTCGCCTGATGGATGGTCGGGTGGGTGGTGGCCGGGTTTCAACTGTCTGGCCCGGTTTTGTTGGCAGGGTCTGGGGGTTTGGTTCCAGTCGAGGGAGTGGGGTGGGATGACGTGTGGTGTGCCGTTTCGGATGGTCAGTTTCCAGCGGGCTTTGTGCACGTTTGAGTGGTGGAAGTGGCAGAGCAGGGCCCCGTTGTCCAGATCCGTCAGCCCGCCCGGATGGGTCGGTGAAAGCCACCCGTCGACGTGGTGACTCTCACACCAGGACGGTGGTGCGTTACAGCCTGGCCAGACACACCCGCCGTCCCGGGCGGCCAGGGCCCGGTTCTGCGCGGCGGTGAAGAGGCGGCGGGTCTTCCCGTGCTGGAGCACCTGCCCGTGTTCACCGAACAGGGTCGTGATGACATCCGCGTGACAGAGGAGCGCTTCGACGGTGGTGTAGGGGACGGGTTCGGTGAGGCCATCGATCCAGCCCACACCACGCCCGGAGGTGACGTCGTCGAGGGTGGCGTGCAGGTTCACGGTCGGCGCCGCACCGTTCAGTCGTGGCACGATTGGGTCTTTCGCCCCCAGCTCGATCAGTTGCACAAGACCGTCGGCGCGCTTCTGACCCGCACTCCGCGTATCCACCGTCACAGCATCACCCTGTGCGCTGCCATCGGACGTGTCCGAATCGAGCGGCTCCGGGGTGTCGGGCTGGAACGAGACGATCCGCGGGCTTGTGAACGGTTCGAGGGCGGCGCCGATGATCCCGGCCATCGGGGCTGTCAGCATCCCCGTGATGCGGGTCATCCCGGAACAGTGGGGTGTCAACGTCAAATACCGGCGTTCGTGCAGTTCTGCGTCGCGGGGTTCTGCGCCGTCGGGGTCGAGGTGCTCCTTGTACCGGATCGCGAGATCATCGACCTCACGCACCGAGTACCCGAACCCCGCGACGCGATCCTGCGCATACGACACCAGCCCACCCTCAGCCTCCTCGACCTCCTCGGTGAACCCGACACGGGAAGCCACGTCGGTGAGGCGGCGGGTGATCATCTCCGCAACATCCACCCCAATATCGCCCC
>NZ_NBXB01000012.1 GCF_003399635.1 Subtercola boreus
CGCCCGCCAACAAGGCGTCGAACCGCTGCCGGGCATCCAAAACCCACTCCATCACCGAAGCGATGTCAAAGGTCGAGGCTGGCTGGTTCATGCTCCAAGTCAAACACCAACCACTGACATTCCCTCAGTAAATCAGGGGCCTGGCAGGTCGAAATTCAAAAACTCTCAGAAACTTTTTCCGGCCCAGAAGAAGCCCACGAAAATACGGGACCCGCCGACTCGGAAAAGCCGACGAGCCCCGCACCTGAGACGGGCGCGCGGCCCCTACGCCTCCCACCAGGGCGTGATCACGGCACGCGCCAGCGTGTGCCCCGACATGTTGAAACCGAGGAACGCGGGTGTCGCACCGGCATCGATGCCGAGGGTCTCGACATCGAGAGCGTGAACACCGATGTGGTACGGGTGCTTGCCGCTTCCGGCAGGCGGAGCGGCCCCGAGGAAGCGGGCGAGGCTCGCGTCGTTCTTCAACTGGAACGCCCCCGCCGGGAGCGAAGCGCCCGACTCGTCACCAGCGCCCGTCGGAAGGGATGTGGTGGTGACGGGGATGTCGACGACGGCCCAGTGCCAGAACCCGGCACCGGTGGGCGCGAGCGGGTCGTAGACCGTGATCGCGAAGCTCTTCGTACCCTCGGGGAACCCCGACCAGCTGAGCTGCGGGCTGGTGTCGGAGCCGCCAGCGCCGAAGATGCCGCTCACCTGGGGGGTGGGCAGCTTCTCGCCGTCGAGAACGTCGGCGCTCGTCAGGGTGAAGGTGGGAACATCCACGATCTGGTCGTAGGGGTTGGTGGTGGTCGAGCTGGTCATGATTTTCTCCAATTGTCGTGACGTTGACCTCCTCATTGAGGTCGGGTCCCGAGGGAATCCCGACACCCTCAGAGTGCGTCATGCGCGCATCCGAAACCAGCAGTCTTATCGCATGGTGAGAAAGCGCTAGAGCCCCTTGGCGACGGCCGCCGCAGCCGCCAGCCAGGCCCGCCGGGTGGCCGGCTGCAGGGAGCTGTGCAGGATACGACCGGCCTTCAGCGCGGGGTCGAAGGGCACAATCACGACGTCCCGCACATACGGACGGAAGTCGTCGGCCATGCGTTCGGAGATGTTCTGCTCCTTCGGCTGCCACTCGGAGATCACGACGACGGCGTTCTTCGCAAGCTCTGCGGCCTTCTCGCTGCGGCTCTGTACGGCTTGCAGCGTGAGAAGAGCGGCCTGGGCGCGATCCTCCATGGTGGTGGTCGGCACGACGAGCTGGTCGGTGTGGTCGATCATCCGCAGCCAGTTCTCGGCGCGGTCACTATTGCCGGAGTCCATCAGGATGAGGCGGTAGTACTTCGCGGCGATACTGTGCACGATGTCGACCTCCTCGGCCGTCATCTCGTGGGTGCCGGAGGGGTCTTCGTCGGAGCGCAGCACGTCGAACTTGTCGGCCTGCTGGTGGTGCACGAACCGGGACATCTGACCGAACTCGGCACGGGCATCCAACAGGTCGTCGGCGTTGGCGAGCACATCGAGAACGGTGGATTCGTGCTCGCCGCGTTCTGTTCGCCAGCCGAGCGTGCCCATGGTCTCATTGTTGTCCCAGGCGAGCACGCCGCCGCCGCCGCTCCGGGCGAAGGCCGCCGCGAGGTTGGCGACCGTCGGGGTCTTGTTCGCACCGCCCTTGCGGTTGATCACGCTGATGGTGCGGTGGGCGGGGAAGTGACGGGAGATCGCCTCGATGTCACTGCGCTGCGCCTGCTCGGTGGGGCCGGGCTTGAAGTGGAATCCGAGGTGGTTCAGGAAACCCTTCAAGCCCTGCTCGGCCGGTTCGTCGACCTTCGCCACAGCGAGGAACGAGGGGGCGTCGAGCAGATCCTTCTGCCGGCTCGAGCCGGCTGGCGTGCCCTGACCGGAAGGAGTGGCCTGCGCCGACGGTGTGGCCCGCACGGACGAGGCGGTCGTGCGCGCACCCCTGACGGGGGAGGCTACGGTACGGGAGGGTGTTGGCATGGGGGACTCTGATCGTTCGGGTGTCAGTGCCAGCGCAGGGCGGGCGGATGCTGGCAAGGGAACCGGGAGGGGTGCGGGCAGGGGAACCGGGGCGGGCACAGGATCGTCGCTCTCGTCCGGGTCTTCTACGGCGTCTTCGTCGGTTTCGGGGTCTTCGGTGTCCGTGTCGTCGGCGTTGGTGTCTTCGGTGTCGTCGTCACCCTCATCGGCCATCTCGCCGATCGCGGAGTCGGTCCCGGTCCCGGTTCCGGTGCCGCCGAGCTCATCGGGGGCTTCGAGCCCTTGGGGGGCTTCTGATTCGGCGACGGCTTCGGCCCCGTCGGCCCCGTCCTCTTCGTCGAGCCCATCGGAGGCGTCGAGTTCTTCAGCAGGCACGAAACTCTCCTCCTCGATCGAACCGTCTTCGTCGGCGAGCAGGATGCTGCGGCCGGTCTCCGCCGTCACGGTGACTCGCACGGGGCGGCCGAGGTTCTCGGCCTCGCCCTGGATGAGGCCGACGAGCTCCTGGAGTGCCGAGCCCGCCGAGTCGGCAGCGATGTGCTGCTCCTCGCCATCGACTCGCAGCACGCCTGTATTGTCACCGCGGAGAACCGCCGTGATGTGTGGAGTGTCGAGCACCCGACTCTTGTCGATTGCCATACCAGCACCCCGCCTTTGATCAGATGAAACCAGACAACTTGTCCCATCTTAAGAGAGGGTGAAGTTTTTGAGGAAACCCCGGCTCGACCGGGCCTATTCGTCGGCCTCCGTGTAGGTGCCGTCGTGCTCCGCGGGACGGTCCTCGCGGTCGTCTCCTTCGGTGTCCGTGTAGCTGCCTGACTCTTCGCCTGCGGTCGATGCAGGAGTGGTCGCCGGCCCGGATTCCTCTTCAGGATTGAAGTGTGAACCATCCGGAACATGACCCACCGCGAGCCCGTCGTCGGAGTTGGGGATGGTGCCGCCGGTGCCGATATTCGTATCGCTCATGGTCTCACGCTAGGCCAGACGGCCCGCTCCCGGCAGGGGCTTGCTTTTCATCCTCGAGGTTGGAATGGAGCGTTGTGCCTGCGTACTGCTTCTTCGAGAGGACTCGGCGTTGCAGTTCGGGTACGACGTGTTCGACGAACTCCCGCAGTTCACCCGGTGGCGCGATGCAGCCCTCGAGGATGAATCCGCCGCCCCCTGATCCCGTCTGTCGCCGGCGTGCGCAATTCAGGCAGGGCCAGCCGCCATCGACCATGAGGAGCCAGCGGGCCGCTGGGCCTGAATTGTGTACGGGCCGCGAGGCGTGGGCCGGGATTCATGCCTCGGAACTGTGGGAGCGCGCCGCGGGAGCCCGGGATCAGGGCAGGAGGGCGAGTTTGCCGCCGGGGTGCTGGCCCTTCAGGAAATCGAGGGCCTCGCGCGCTTCGGAGAGCGGCCAGGTGCGGGCGATCGGCACGACGAGCCGGCCAGATCCTGCGAGGTCGATGAGGTGCGGGCGCACCCGGTTGCGGAAGGCCGCGCTGGCCGGCATCGCCCCGGCGATCGCCCGGATGCCTTCGGCTTCGGCCCGGCCGGGTGCTGCGATGGTCACGATGCGCTGCCGATCACCCACCAGCGCCAGCGACACGTCGACCGCCTCGTCGGTGCCCACCGCGTCGAGGGCGGCCACGATCCCGTCGGGGGCCGCCGCCCGCACGCGCTCCTCCAGGCCGTCGCCGTAGGCCACTGGATGCCCGCCGAAGCGCCGCACGACGTCGAAGCTGCCCTCGCTGGCGGTGCCGACGACTCTCGCGCCGAGGAGTGCCGCCTGCTGCATCACGCTGACGCCGACGGCTCCGGATGCTCCGTGGAGGAGGATCGTGTCGCCCGAGGTGACCCGGGTGACGTCGAGCATCTCGGCGGCGGTGGCACCGGCGAGGAGGAGGTTCGCGGCCTCGGGGAAGCCGAGGGAAGCGGGTTTCGCGAACACGTCGGCGGCCGGAACGGTGAGTGCGGAGGCGTAGCCGCCGGCGACCCGGAATGCGAGCACTTCGTCGCCCACCGCGCCGCCGCCCGAGGCGATCTCGGTGTCGGGTCCGAGGGCGGAGATCACTCCGGAGATCTCGTACCCCACCTGCACGGGCAGGAGGCTCCGGTCGCTCCCCGACGCTACGTGCTTATAGTCGGCCGGGTTCATGCCGGCGGCGCGGATCTCGATCGTGACCTCGCCCCTGCCGGGCGGGGCGAGATCCGCCTCGACCTCCTCGAACACGTCGAGCCCGCCGAATTCCTGTGCGATCCATTTGACTGCCATGCATTCCATTGAACACCCGGGTAGCGTTGGGTCATGGCTGAAACAGCGTCCGACCCGTTCCACGACTTCTCCGTTCCGCAGGATGCCGACCTCGTCGTTTCCCCGACGCCGAACGCCGAGAGCTCAGGCAACGACGGCGGTGACGGCGGTGACGACGCGGCAGGGTCCGGCGACAGAGAGCTCGACGACGACCCACTGGGCTCCACCGGCGCTGACCATGGCTGACGTCGGCTACATCTGGGTCGGCCCGCTCGAACACAACGGGGACTACCAGCGCGAGCTGTTGCGACGGCGCGGGGTGTCACGGTTCTACGAAGACGTCAGTGCGAACTCGGTCACACCCACCCGCTCGGAGCTCACCGCGCTGCTCGATGAGATCGGCCCGGGCGACACCCTGGTCACATGGCGCCTCGATCGGCTGGCGAGCACGCTCACCCAGGTGCTCTCGCTTCTCGAACTGCTCGGCAGCAAGCGCGTGGGAGTGCACTCGCTCACCGAGAACCTCGACACGACGGGGCCCGACGGCGAGGCTCTCCTGCGGGTCGTCCACGCGTTCACGGAGCTCGAACGAACGCTCACCCGCGAGCGCACGATGGTGGGCGTCTACGCCGCCCGGGCGCGCGGGCGGGTCGCCGGTCGGCCCCGGGCACTGTCGTCGACCAACGTCGAGCGGGTGCTGCTGCTCCGCGAGCAGGGTGCCTCGGTGCGGGAGATCGCCCAGCAGCTCGGCACATCCCGTGCCACCGTCTATCGCGCGCTCGAGCAGCAGAACGGCGGTGAGGAGGGTGCGTTCGCTGAGGAGGTTCCGGATGATCGACCTTCCCTGACCCTCACCTTCAGCACCCCGAGCCTCTCCCCGCCGGGCAGGCCCTCACTGACCGATTGAGCCGTGAACTGATCGAAACTGACCACTTCGGCGTGCTTCTCCGTATGATGGCGGAGTGCTTGCAGCGCAGCGACGCAATCTGATCCTCGACTTTCTGAGGGCCGATGGGGCAGTCTCCATCGGCTCCCTTGCCGAGCGTCTCCGAACCTCCGCCGTCACTGTGCGGCGCGATCTGGTCTACCTCGACTCCGTCGGCATGCTGACCCGCACCCACGGCGGGGCGGTGGCCGGGGCTCCCTCCCGCGAGTCGACCTACGCCGAGAAGATCGGCCAGGCGATGGAGGAGAAGTACGCCATTGCCCGGCTCGCCGCCACCCTCGTGCGGGACGGCGACGTTATCATCATCGGGCCGGGCACGACCACCGAGGCGTTCGCCGAGTCGATCCTCGATCGCACGGGACTGACCGTGATCACGAACTCCCTGCCTGTCGCCGAGGCCTTCGTTCCGGCCACCGCGAACGAGGTGATCATGACGGGGGGCACTCTCCGGGCGTCCATCCGGGCCTTCGTGGGGGAGACGACGAACCGGACCCTCCGCGGCATCCACGCCGACAGGACCTTCGTGTCGGGCAACGGGCTGGTGGCCGACTTCGGCCTGTCGACGCCGAACATGACCGTGGCGGACTCCGACAGGGCCATGGCCGCGGCAGGGCACGAAGTGGTGGCACTCGTCGACCACACCAAGTTCGGTGTGCGCACGGCGATCCAGACCATCGCCAGCGAGCAGGTGACCCATCTGGTGACAGATGCCGCGGCCCCGGCCGAGCAGTTGGGCGCCTTTGCGAGGCTGGGGGTAGCCCTGCACGTCGCCCAGGCGTGACCCGTCGCACAATCCTGCGCTGGACTTTTGGACACGATTTAGCAACAATGCATCCAGGGCGGTTTCTTTTGTGGAGGAAATTGCTATGTTCTGATCGTTAGACCTCATACCAACAAGGAAGTTGACCTCATGAAGATGAATCGAAAGGGACGCGGGCTCTTCTCAGCAGCAGCCTGCGTCGCCGTCGTCGGCCTGGCACTGACCGGCTGCACGAACACCGGCACCACCGCCACATCCGGAGACACCGCCGCCGCAACGGATGCCGCCCAGACCGCCGCTCCCGTCACCGGCCCGACCTGCTCGCTCGCCGACTACAAGGGCGACAAGATCGACCTGACCCAGGCGACCGTCGGCTTCTCGCAGTCCGAGAAGGAGGACAACCCGTTCCGCATCGCGGAGACCCAGTCGATCACCGACGAGGCCGCAAAGATCGGCGTGAAGAAGTTCATCAAGACGAACGCCCAGTCGACGCTGTCGAAGCAGATCTCCGACATCAACGACCTGATCTCGCAGGGTGCCCAGATCCTGATCGTCGCGCCGCTCAACTCGGATGGGCTGGAGCCTGCCCTCGCGGCGGCCCGGGCCAAGAACATCCCGGTCATCACCATCGACCGGAAGCTCAACGCCACGGCCTGCACCGACTACGTCTCGTTCCTCGGCTCGAACTTCGTCGAGCAGGGCAAGCGCGCCGCCGACCAGCTGATCGCGGGCACCGGTGGCACGGCCAAGGTCGCCGTTCTCCTCGGCTCCTCGGGCAACGGTGTGACCACCGACCGCACCTCGGGTTTCGTCGATGAGATCAAGGCCAAGGGTCCGAACATCACGGTCGTCGCCCAGCAGACGGGTGACTTCGCCCGCGACAAGGGCCAGTCCGTCACCGAGCAGCTGCTGCAGTCGAACCCCGACATCACCGCGATCTACGCCGAGAACGACGAGATGGGGCTCGGAGCACAGGCCGCGATCATCGCGGCAGGCAAGACGCCCGGCAAGGACATCCAGATCTACTCGATCGACGGCACGAAGAACGCTGTCGAGCAGATCGTCGCCGGTGCCTACAACGGAGTGATCGAGTCGAACCCGCGTTTCGGGCCGCTCGCCTTCCAGACGATCAAGGACTTCATGGCCGGCACGGCCGTGGGCCAGAACGTGATCATCCAGGACAGCGAGTACGATCCCTCCAACGCAGCCGCGAAGGTCGGCGCGGCCTTCTAACACGTGCGGTGCCGGCGGCGGGGAGACGATCCCCGCGGCCGGCACCTGCTTGTGTTCTCCTTCAACGATGAAAGGTTCAGTAGCGATGACGGATGCGCGTATTCCAGGGCTCGAGCCTCCCGTGCTCGAGGCGCGCGGCGTGACCAAACGGTTCGCCGGGGTCACCGCGCTCAGCGGGGTCGACCTCGTGCTGAGGGCCGGCGAGAGCATGGCGCTGATGGGCGAGAACGGGGCCGGCAAGTCGACCCTGATCAAGGTGCTGACCGGCGTGCACCAGCCCGAGGAGGGCGAACTGCTGCTTGATGGCCGGCCGGCGACATTCGCTCGCCCGCTCGACGCGCAGAAGGCCGGCGTGAGCACCATCTACCAGGAGGTCAACCTGGTACCGCTGATGTCGGTCGCCCAGAACATCTACCTCGGCAGGGAGCCGCGCGGGCAGGTGGGCCTGATCGACTTCCGCCGGATGTACGCGGATGCCCGGGCCCTCCTCGCGGAGTACGGGATCCAGGTCGACGTGCGTCGCCCTCTCCGCACCCTCGCTCTCGGCGTACAGCAGATGGTCGCGCTCGCACGGGCCGTCAGCATCAACGCGAACGTCGTCATCATGGACGAACCGACCTCCTCGCTCGAGGCGCGGGAGGTCGAGACGCTGTTCCGCGTGATCGGGCTGCTTCGGGAGCGCGGCATCGCGATCATCTACGTCTCGCACCGGATGGATGAGATCTACCGCGTCTGCGACACCGTGACGGTGCTGCGCGACGGCCGCGTGGTGCATGTCGGGTCGCTCAGCGAGCTGCCCCGGGTCGAGCTGGTCTCGATGATGCTCGGTCGCTCGGTGGAGAAGGTCGAGCGCGGGGGAGTGACCGCGTTCCGCGCGGCCAACGAGAGCGACGCGCCGCCGGTGCTGGTTGCGACCGACCTCAGCCGCAAGCACCAGATCGACGGAATCAGCCTCTCCATCCGTCCAGGGGAGGTCGTGGGGCTCGGCGGGCTCCTCGGCTCGGGGCGGTCGGAGACGCTCAAGGGGCTGTCGGGCGTGATGCAGCTCGACCGGGGCGGGGTGACGATCGACGGCAAGAGCGTGCGGAGCGGATCCGTTCCCGCCGCCATCCGTGCCGGCATCGTGATGCTGCCCGAAGACCGCAAGGCCGAGGGGATCGTGCCGAACCTCTCGGTGCGTGACAACATCGTGCTCGCGGCGCTGCCGAAACTCTCCCGCGGCGGTTTCACCTCCCGCCGCAAGCAGGATGCCGTGGTCGACGTCTTCATCAAGCGCCTGCACATCAAGGTGTCGAGCCCCGACCAGCTCGTCTCCGAGCTCTCTGGTGGCAACCAGCAGAAGGTGATGATCGCCCGCTGGCTCGCGATGACGCCCAAGGTGCTGCTGCTCGACGAACCCACCCGCGGCATCGACGTGGGGGCGAAGGCCGAGGTGCAGGCGCTGATCGACGAGCTCGCGCACGAGGGGCTGGCGATCGTGCTGGTCTCGAGCGAGGTCGAGGAGGTGGTCGAGGGATCGGCGCGGGTGATCGTGCTGCGCGACGGATCGATCGAGACCGAGCTGAGGGGCGACCAAGTCGACGAGAGCGCGTTGCTCGCGGCGTTGGCCGGGAGCGCATCATGACCCAGGCCACCGTCTCGCTCCGCGTGCCCAGCCGTTCGGCGGTGCTCGGCGTCTTCCAGAAGTACGGCGTGTACATCGCGATCGTGCTGCTGCTGCTCTACAACCTCGTCTTCACGCCAAACTTCTTTGCGGTCGACAACTTCCGCACGCAGTTCGTGCAGGTCGTGCCGGTGCTGATCGTCGCGCTCGGCATGGCGCTCGTGATCGGAACGGAAGGCATCGACCTCTCGGTGGGTGCCGTCATGGCGCTGGCCGCGGCGGTGATCCCCCTCTACGTCGGCTACGGGCTGGTGCCCACCCTCCTCATCGCGATCGGGGTCGGAGCGGTGATCGGCCTGCTCAACGGTTCGATGGTCGCCTTCATCGGGGTGCAGCCGATCGTGGCGACCCTCGCCGTGATGGTGGCCGGGCGCGGGCTTGCGCTCCTGATCGCGAACGAGCAGCTGAAGTCGGTGACCAGCCCCGAGGTGCTCGCGCTCGGCCGGGACTCGGTTCTGGGCATCCCGTACAGCGTGCTCATCGCCGCGGTGCTCGTGGGGGTTGTCGCCATCCTGGTCAACCGCACGACCTTCGGTAAACAGCTGATCGCGATCGGCGGCAGTCGCCGGGCGGCCGAGCTCGCGGGTCTGCCGGTGAAGCGGATCCTGCTCATCGTGTACGTGCTCTGTGCGTCGCTCGCCGCCGTCGCGGGGGTGATCGGCACCGCGCGGCTCGGCGCATCCGTTCCCTCCACCCTCGGCAACCTGATCGAGCTGTCGGCCATCACCGCGGTCGTCGTCGGCGGGACCCCGCTGAGCGGCGGGCAGGTGAAGGTGCTCGGCACGCTCGCTGGGGCGGTGCTGCTGCAGTTCATCAGCGCGACGCTCATCAAACACAACGTGCCGGATGCGTACTCGCAGATCGCGCAGGCGATCATCATCCTGGTCGCCGTCTACATCCAGCGTGGAAAGGCCCGCGTCAAATGACCACTCTCGAACCGGCGGCGGGGCCGACTACAGACCGGCAGGCCGCGCGCGAACGCATCGCAGGGCTGCTACAGAGCTACGGCGCGGCGATCGTGCTCGTCATCCTGCTCGTCGTCGGCGCGGTGGGATTCCCGACCTTCGCGACGCCCAGCAACTTCTCGAACATCCTGACGCAGTCGTCGTTCCTGCTGATCGTCGGGGCGGGCATGACCTTCGTGATCCTGACCGGCGGGATCGACCTCTCGGTCGGGTCGGTCTTCGCGCTCGGCGGGGTGCTCGCGGCCTACGGCTCGACGTTCGGGCTGCTCGGCGCGCTGCTGTTCCCGCTCGTGGTGTGCGGGCTGATCGGGGCGCTCCAGGGGTTCCTCATCGCCCACGCCGGCATGGCGCCGTTCATCGTGACGCTCGCGGGGCTCCTCGGGGTGCGCGGGCTCGTGCTCGCCACGACCGACGGCGGATCGACGACGCCGCTCATCACCGACCCCGTCGTGGTGGCGCTCGGCCAGGGGCAGGTGCTCGGCATCCACTGGCCCGTGTTCATCGCGGTGGTCGTGATCGTCGTGGGATCGGTGCTGCTCGCCCGCACCCGGGGCGGCCAGTCGATCTACGCCGTGGGCGGCTCGGAGAGCGCCTCGACGCTGATGGGGCTGCCCGTGGCGCGGGTGAAGTTCACGGTCTACGTGGTGTCGGGCGTCTGCGCCGGGCTCGCGGGGGCGCTGAACGCAGCGTACTCGTCGTCGGGCGTGCCGACCGTGGGGGTCGGGCTCGAACTGAACGCGATCTCGGCCGTCGTGATCGGCGGCACCCTGCTGGTCGGCGGGCGCGGCAATCTCATCGGCACCGTGGCCGGGGTGCTGCTGCTGAGCGTGATCCAGAACCTGATCAACCAGGTCGGCACGCTGTCTTCGTCGGTGCAGGCTGTCGTGTCGGGGGCGTTCCTGGCGATCGTGGTGATCATCCAGACGGTGCTGTCGCGCACGCAGCGCCTCTAGCCGCGCGGCCCCTTCTCCCCGCCCCCCTCTTCCCTAGGTGAGACACCTGCGGACAAATGAGATTGGCGCGCGCGTCTCACCTGTCCGCACGTGTCTCACGTATCCCGGCGCCGGGGCGGGTGATGCAGGTGCGGGCGGGACGTCGCCGGTCGGATGCCGGGGTCAGAAGCCGGTGGCCGCGATGACGCCGGAGTAGAGGAAGCCGGTCAGCACGCTGACGAGGCTGGCCGCGCCGAGGGCGGTGCCCGCGCCAGCCGCACCGCGGGGCGCGCCGGGGCGCAGCAGTGCCACGATGCCGAGCGCGATCGTCGCAAGCGCGATGACGATGGCGAGCACCGAGTGGGCGACTCCGAACGTGGCGAGCAGCTCATACATCCCCTGCCCGACGACCACAGCCTGCACGAGCGTGAACAGCACGTTGAACAGGATGCCCACCACCCCCACCATTAGTGCGACGATGCCGAGCGTGTTCCGCGCCCGCAGCGCGCCCGCCCCCTGGGGGCCGCCGCTATCCAGTCCGCCGCTGTCCGGCCCCGCGCTACGTTCGCTCATGCCCCTAGGGCGTGTCTCCTAATTCCTTGACCCAGATCGTGATTGCTCTGAGCACGGCGCCTCCGCGGTAGGTGAGGGCGAGTTTGTCGTAGCGGGTGGCGAGGCCACGCCATTGTTTGAAGGTGTTGAAG
>NZ_NBXB01000013.1 GCF_003399635.1 Subtercola boreus
GCGACGGGCTGAGCGGGGGCGCTTGGGGCGCCGCGCGGGGGCGCGCGGGCGGCGCGGGCCCCGGTGCCGCGGGGCGCGTCAGCGCGGGGTGGGGCCCGCGAGGATCGTCGCGCCCGACGGGTCGGCCGCCGCGTCCCAGGGGGTCGGCATGCCGATCGGGTTCGGCTGCGGGTAGAGCGGCGCGCAGGCGTTGGCGAGGGGGGCGAGCGCCGCCGCGACCGCTGCGAGCCGGGCATCGCTGAGGCCCGACCAGGGGGTGGTCGCGAGGCGGTTCGTCAGCTGCTCGGCGCGGTCGATCGTGTCACGGCCGGCGGAAGTGATGAGGCCGTCGGAGTCGAGCATCCCGCGGTCGACGAGGTCGGACTGTTCGTCATCCCACTCCTCGTCGCTCCAGCCGCGCGACCGCTTCATCGACGAGGTGTCGAGGTCGAGGCCGCTCCGCAGAACGACGGTGGTGAGGCCCGCGATGTTCTCGGTGACCAGGGCGAGCACATGACCGTCGCCGCGGTGCTCGCGGAGGGTGGCCGTCGCCTGCCAGAGGTCGCGGTACGGGTCGCCGGTGGCGGTGAGGGCGCGGTTCGCTGCGGCGAGCGGACGCCCGATGGTGTCCACTTCGGCCGCGATGGGGGCGAGGGCCGCGACGGCGCGGGCCGCGACATCCTCGTCGGGCACCAGGGTTCGGAGGGTGGATGCCGCACCGGCCGCCCGGGCATCCAGAACTGCGGCGGGCGAAGCGACCGACCACGCAGCGGGCAGCGCGCGCTCGACGAGCATCGGGGCGAACCCGCTGAACAGGGCGGTGACGGGGGCAGCGGACACCGCGCCGAGCGGGGCGGACCGACCCGCAAAGTAGCCGTCCCAGTAGCGTGTCAGGCCGATGGCGGCGAAGGCCGCACGCGACTCCGCCGAGAAGTACGTCACCGCGTGGATGGGTTCGAAGAGGGTCCAGAGCCCTCTGACCAGTGTGTCCCTCGACGTCATCGTTGCCTGCTTCCTCGACTGCACCACGTGGGCCCGTCCGGCCGTGGCCGGTGCCCGAGCCCAGTCTAGGATGGTGGCGTGACCGTCAGCGAAGACCCGCAGCCCCCGTCCGTGCTGGCTTCCGGCGCGCTGCCGCCGGAGGTGCTGGTCCCCGCCGTGCTTGTCCCCGCCGTCCTGGTCATCGGGGAGGCGCTCGTCGACATCGTCGTGCGGGACGGCGACGCGAGTGCCGCAGACGACAGAGCTCCGGTCGTGCATCCGGGTGGCAGCCCGCTGAACGTCGCCTACGGGCTCGCGCGGCTGGGCGTGCCCACGACCTTCCGCGCGCAGGTCGGCTCAGACGAGTACGGGCGGACCATCATCCGGCACCTCGAGCAGGCCGGCGTGGTGCTCGAGCAGGCCACGGCTCTGGATGCCCCGACCTCCACCGCCACGGCGCACCTCGACGCCGAAGGCCGGGCCAGCTACGAATTCGACATCGTGTGGGAGCTCGACCGCGGCGAGATCGCGGACGGCACGAGTATGCTCCACACCGGATCGATCGCGTCGGTGCTGCGTCCCGGGGCCGGCGAGATCCGCCGGTTGTTCGCGGATGCCCGGGCGCGAGGCGACGTGCTGCTCAGTTACGACCCGAACGTCCGGCCGAGCATCACACCCGACAGGGAATCGGTCGTGGCTGATGTCGAAGCGCTCGCAGCGGATGCGCATGTGGTGAAGCTCAGCGATGAAGATGCCGAGTGGCTGTATCCGGGCGTCGATCTCGAGACGGTCGTCTCGCGCTTTCTCGATGCGGGGAGCCTACTCGTGGGTGTGACGCGGGGAGGGGAGGGCTGCCTGCTCGCGGCCCCCGGCGTTCGCGTGGCACTGCCCGCGCAGCCAGTCGAGGTGGTCGACACCATCGGAGCGGGCGATTCGTTCATGTCGGGGATGCTGTATGCGATCCTCCGCGACGGACTCGTGCCCGAGATTCTGGCCGGACGCCTCGACGGTGAGCAGGTAGAGGCCATCGCGCGCACGGCGCTCGAGAGTGCCCGCATCACGGTCTCCCGGGCCGGGGCGCACCCGCCATCGCTCGCCGAGCTCGGTTGACTCGGCGATTTCGGTGAACTCGCTGCAATCTGACGTCCGGGCCGCCCGCGGGCCTACGATCGGGTCATGGCTCTTCTTTACAAAGCGGTACTGACCCCATCGAAACTCGAGCTGCTGCAGGGGTGGGTGCCCGGGCAGCCGTGGTTCAGTGCTGCGGACGAGCCTTCGCGAGGCACGGATGCCTCCAGCGGCGCGTTGGCGCAGGTCGGCTCCTTCCGGTTCGACGACCCCGCGGGTGAGGTGGGCATCGAGACGATGCTGCTCCGGGCGGAGGAGGGGGAGACCGCTGGGCCGGTGCTGCAGGTTCCGGTGACGTACCGCGCGGCCCCGCTCGACGGAGCCGACGCTTCACTGATCGGACGAGTCGAGCACTCGGTGCTCGGCACGCGGTGGGTGTATGACGCCTGCGGTGACCCGGTCTACGCGGCGGTGCTCGCCACGGTCATCCTGAACGGCGGAAGCCACGTCGAGCAGCACTGGGTGGTCGACGGCGAGGAGGTGGCGAAACCGCTCGACACGCTGGTCGAGGGCACGGGCGGGCGAGCGGTGCTCGGCAGCGGTGGGGCGGGGCCCGGTGGGGGCGCAGGCGCGGATGTCGGTGCTATGGACGGAGGTGCTGTGGACGGAGGTGCTGTGGACGGCGGGGATGCGGATGGCGGAGGTGGCGCCGGCGCACACAGTGGTGGGGGCGCCGACGCTGATCCCCGGCCGGAGTCGACCGTGATCGTCGCCGTCGAGACGGGAACCGAGTCGACGCTGATCCGTACCGGCGACCTGGTGATCGAGGTGCTGCGCCGGGTGACCGGCGAGGGTGCGCTGTCTGCTGCCGAGGCGGCGTCTGCCGCCCGCGCCGACTCAGCGGCGGCGATCGCGGGCACGAGCGCAATGCTGCTCGGCCGGTGGCCCGGTGAGCCCGAGCCGCGTCTGTTGGCGAGCGCCACCGCCGCGGCATCCGGGGCCTGATGGAGGTGGCCGGCGGCGCGACCGGCTCGAACGGCTTAAAAGCCCGCTGATAGCCTGATCCGCGCTTCCGGCGCTCCGAAAATCCACCCCGTCCCCGACAGCGAGACCGCCACTTCGGGCCGAGACCGCCGAGTGGAGCTGGCGATCCCGACCGCACCTGGCGGTCCCGAGGGAGGGTCGGGCGGGACGGGCCGAGCGGGAAGGCTCGGGCCGGAGGGCGCGGCGCCCGCTACCTGGCGGCGGCCGTGGCCAGCAGTGGCACGAGCTGGTCGAGCACGACGGGGATGCTCAGCACGCTGGCCGCGCTGTACGCCTTCGTGACCTCGGCGTCGGGGTCGAGGATGACCGAGCAGCCCCGGGTCGCCCAGGGGGTCGCGAGTGATGGCCTGCATGAGGGCCCCGCCGAGGCCGAGCGCGCTGCCGACGAGGAGGGCGAGAAGCATCCGGGGCACCCTGAAGTTGTTGACGAGCAGCAGCAGGAGGAGCAGCAGTGCCAGCAGGAAGAGCGTGCGGCGGCTCGCGGTGGCTGCGACCGCTCCGCACGGGGGAGCTTCTGTGCGCGTGCGCGGCAGAGTCGACGCCACGGTAAGCCTTACCTTACCGTCGGCACCTGTGTTGCCGCCTGTGTCGGCGCCGGGCAGGTGCTGAGTTGAGCGTCGGGTCTCAGGGCAGGCGGAAGACGATTCCCGCGTAGGTGAGTCCCGCGCCGAACCCGACGGAGAGCACGAGGTCACCCGACTTCAGCGTGCCGGCCTCGCGCATGCGCGCGATAGCGATCGGGATCGACGCCGACGATGTGTTGCCCGTCGTGACGATGTCGTCGGCCACGATCAGGTCGTCGCGGGCGCCTGCGTCCTTCACTTTATGGGCGATCGCCTCGACGATCCGGAGGTTCGCCTGATGCGTGACGAGCGCGTCGATGTCCCCGAGGGCGACCCCGGATGCGTCGACGGCACGCAGGGCGACAGGAGCGATCGCGGTCGACGCCCAGCGGAACACCGACTGGCCCTCCTGGAAGATGAACGAGTCGCGGTCCTTGATGTGGATGGTCGACACGAGTTTCTCGGCTGAGCCCCACGCCACCCGGCCGATCTCATCGACCTCGCTCGCCGTCACCACGACGGCTCCCGCGCCGTCGCCGAAGATGATCGCGTTGCCACGGTCGGTCTGGTCCACCCAGTCCGTGAGCTTCTCGGCGCCGATCAGCAGCACGTTCCTCGCGGCGCCGTTCTTGATGGCGCTCGACGCAACACCGAGGCCGTAACAGAACCCTGCGCAGGCGGCATTGAGGTCGAACGAGCCCGGAGCTTCGATGCCGAGTCCGGCGGCGACCTGCGTCGCGGCGTGCGGGATCTGCGACGGCATCGTGCAGGTGGCCACGATGACGGTGTCGATGTCGGCGGGCAGCATCCCGGCATCCTCGAGGGCCATGCGGCCGGCTGTGACAGCCATGGAGACGACGGTCTCGTCGGCGGTCGCGAAACGGCGCTCACGGATGCCGACCCGGCGGGTGATCCACTCGTCGTTGGTGTCGAACGTCTGGGACAGATCGTCGTTCGTGACGATGCGCGAGCCCCTGTCGAAGCCGAAGCCGGCGATGCGGGCCCCGGGCGAGGTGGGGGCGGGAACGATCTGCGCTGTGCTCATCGGATGCTGGCTCCTCTTGGTACGAAGTACCTCGTCAACGATAACGACAATCGCCCCCGTGCGGTGACGGCTCAGGCGAAGGCGGAGACCCCCGTGATGGAACGCCCGATCAGGAGGGCCTGGATGGTCTCGGTGCCCTCGTAGGTGTGCAGCGACTCCAGATCGGCGAGGTGGCGCGCGACCGAGTGCTTCAGCAGGATGCCGTTGCCGCCGAGCAGGTCCCGCGCGTTGGACGCGATGGCGCGGGCGGTTCGCGTGCTGGTGAATTTCGTGAGACTGGCCTGCGTGGCCGTGAGGGCGCTGCGGGCATCCAGAGCCGTCGCCTGGAAGCAGTACAACTGGATCGTGCCGAGCTCGCTCAGCATGCGGGCGAGCCGCTCCTGCACGATCTGCGAAGCGGCCAGGGGACGGCCGAACTGGCTCCGCTGGGCCGCGTACTGCACCGCCGCCTCGTAGCAGGCGGTGGCGTGCCCGAGGGCGGCCCAGGAGACTGAGAGGCGGGTCGCCTGGATGGATCGGGCCGTCTCGCGGAACGAGGTCGCCCCGGGCAGAAGGGCATTCTCCGGCACGAACACCTCACGAAGTACGATGTGCGTCTGCCAGATCGCGCGGAGTGAGGCCTTCTGCTCAATGACCGTGGCCCGGTATCCGGGAGTCTCCTGGTCGACGAGGAAGCCGCGCACCGCCCCGTCGGCCGTTCGTGCCCAGACGATCGTGAGGCCGCCGAGGGAGCCGTTGCCGATCCACTTCTTCTCGCCGTTCAGGAGGTAACCGGCGGTACCGTCCCGGGTCGCCTCCGTCGCGGTGCTCTCGAGCGCCACGGAATCCGAGCCGTGCGTCGGTTCGGTGAGGGCGAAGGCGCCGAACTCCGTCGCGCGGGCGAGGGGTTCGAGCCAGCGGCTCTTCTGCTCGTCGGTGCCGAAGGCCGCGACCGACCGGAGCGCGAGCCCGCCCTGCACGCCGATGAACGCCCCGAGCGAGCCGTCGCCCCGATTGATCTCGAGGTTCACGAGCCCGGCGGCGAGTTTCGACATCGGAGCGAACCCCGGGATGTCGGTACCCTCCCGCAGCAGGTCGAGCTCGCCGAGGCGGCGGGCGAGCTGCGCGGGGAACTCCGCGCGGTCCCAGTAGCCGTCGATCACCGGCAGCACCTCGACCTCGACGAAACCGCGCGCGCGGGCGGCGTAGGCGAGGTCTTCGGCGGGCAGGCCCTCGAACAGCCCGAGGGGATCGGTGTCGAGCGCGGTCGTGAGCTCGTACTCGGGCTCGGTGGTGCCGACTTTGGGTGCGCTTCGCTGGGCCACCTGGTGCTCCATTCAAGAGAGAAGGGCCCCCGCCGAAGCGAGGGCCCTTCCCAGTATGCGGTTGCGGGTTACGCAGCGCCGCCTGAGGTGTTCAGGTCGCCGTTGACGCCGGCCGGGAAGAACCCGCCCTTCTTGACGGCCTTCGGGTTCAGGTAGGCGATGTTCAGCACCTGGCCGGGCGTACGGCTGTAGGTGATGCCGTTCGAGTCGGTCGGAACGAGGTTCGCCTTACCGTTGACCGTGATGCCCTGGTCGAGGCTGGTCGAGCCGTCGAGGCTGTCGCGGGCGGCCGAGATCTTGTTGACCGTGTCGATGACCGCGGGGGTCTCGACGCCGATGCGGTAGAGGCTCGTGCGCACGATTCCGGCGTGGTACGCCTCGACTGAGAGGATGCCCGCAGCGGCTTCGAGGTACGTCTTGTTGGTGACGAGAGCTGCTGCACCCTTGTAGGCGGTGACTCCGACGTCTTCGAAGATGAAGGCACCGATGAGGAAGCTGACCTCGTCGGCATACGGGTCGAAGGTCTGGCCCTGCTTGATCACGCCGGCCGCGACGGCAGCCGAGGTGAAGGCGTCCGAGATGTTGATCGCGGGGCGCGAGACGGCAGCGGAGCCGAGTGCTGCACGCAGGAACGCGACGTGCGCACGCTCGTCGGCCGCGATCTCCTCGGCGTAGGCCTTGATCGCGGGCGTCGCGAACTTGACCTGCTTGCCACCGGTCACCGCACCGACGGTCTGCTTGCCACCGGTGAGGCTCGCGGGCAGACCCGCACCCGTCACGGCGTGCAGGTAGAACTCAGCCTCGAGGTATTCGAGGTTGAGCGCGAAGTTCAGGATCGAACCGTCGCTGATGCCGGCAGCCGAGACGGCGGGGGCCGCGACAGCGCCGGCGGCCGGGGCGAGAACGGCGGCGCCGATGCCGGCGGCACCGATCCCTGCGGCTGCGAGCAGCTTGCGGCGGTCGAGCTTGGTCTCAGCGCTGCGGTTGATGGCGTTGGTGATGAATTTCTCGTCGAACATGTGGAGCTCCAAACGGGTGAGAAGAAGAAAAGAGAAAGGTGTTCAGTGACGCCAGTGGTGAAGCTGACGCCAGTGGTGAAGCTGGCGCGAGAGGTGACGCCGAGGCGTTACGCGTTCGCCTTGCGACGGAAGGCGAAGACCACGCCGGCTCCGACGAGCAGGAATCCACCGGCGAGGGCGCCGATGCCTGATGCGTCGAGACCCGTGTTGGCCAGGCTGCCGGTTCCGCTGCTGCCGGATCCGCTGCCGCCCGATCCGCTACCGCCACCGTTGGCCGGTGTGGTGGGGGTCGGCGTCGGGGTGGGGGTCGGCGTCGGGTCGGCGACGACCGTGAAGGTGCCGGTTGCCACTCGCGCGGAGCGGTCACCCGTCAGGGCGACGGTGTAGTCGCCGACGGGGGCGTTGGCCGCGAGGATGATCGCACCCTTGGCGCTGCCGTCCTTCGCATCAGCGAAGAGCTGGGCGGCCGTGTCGGCACCGGGCAGAACGACGACCGTGCCGGTCGGATCCTTGATGAGGAGCGTGAGCGACTCGGCGGGGCTGAAGCCCGTGGCCGTGAAGGCGATTCCGGTCAGGGCGGTGTTGGAGACGGTGGTCGAGGTCGGGTCGAGCGTGAGGCTCAGCGGGATCAGCGGCACCGGTGCGGTCGCGAAGTAGAACACGATGGCCTGGCGGTCGGCTCCGGGGAGTTCGTTTCCGTCGGCGTCCGTCTGGTAGGTGAGAACGCGGATGCCGTCGGTCTCGACGGTGCCTCCACCGGGCTCGAGGTCGCTGAAGTCAGTGGTGATCGACCACGTCTTGTCGGCCTTGACGGTGGTCTTGCCGGCGCTGTCCTGGTTGCCTGCGCGGCCCGTGTACTGGATCTCGACGGTGGCACCTGGGGTGCCGGTTCCCTTGAAGACCGGGGTGGCCGTGTCGACGGTGCTCAGCTGCTCGGGCGAGGTGACCGCAAACGGATCACCGGGCACGGGTGCGTCCTTGAAGGTGAAGGCATAGGGAGGGAGGGTCGCGACGACGGTTCCTGCTTCGTTGTCCTTCAGCTCCTTGACCGTGACGTTGACCAGGGTCTGACCGGGCGCGAGGGCGCCGAAGTTCGCGATCGCATTCCAGTTGCCGTCGCCGTCGACCTGAACGCCGCCGAAGATGGCGGGCGTGTTCACGGTTCCGTCGGCAGCGGTGTAGTACACCTGCACGGTGTCGCCAGCGTTGAGGTTTGTGCCGGTGAAGCCGGTGAGGCCGGGGCCGGCCTGCGCGACGTTGGTGTCCCCGGCTGCGGGGGAGGTGACGCTGAATTCGCCAGCAGCGAAGGCTGCGGGGGCGAGAGCGAGCGACGGTACGACAGCGAGAGCCGCTGCTGCGCCGAAGATGGCCAGTCTTTTCGCGAGACCGCGCGAAGCCGGTGGCCGGCTCGTGGCGCGCTCAGGTAGGGAAATACCGTGCATGGGTGCTCCTGAAGTGGAATTGACAAAGGAAGAGCGCCCCCTGCGACGGCGACATCGGGAAGAACGTATCCGATGAGACATGCATTTGTCACTTGTTTTTTCATATGTTCACCTTTTTGACTTCAAAGCAGACTTTCAGCTATAAGCACTGTTTGGCGTGTCCACCTTTTTCGGCCTACAGTCAGCTATTCGAACGTATCTTCGAACAAACAGGAGGAGGCGCGTGGTGCAGGTCGACGAGGTGGTGGCCGTCTGGCTGAAGGAGGGGCGGCCGAATCGGCTCGTCTGGGGCTCCCGGAGGTTCCGGGTGACGGACTCGCCGACGCGCCCACCAGCATCTCTGGCAGTTGCTGAGAACGTATGACTGAACTCGCGATATAGCTTGACGCGCAACATCCTGCTGCCTACTCTGGGTAAAACGCGATATAGCTCGAAGGAGAAAGTACATGGCGCTGGAGAAATGGCTCATCGGAGGGCCCAAAGTGATCGACCTCGAACTGGTGCGTTCGGTGAAGATCAGCCTCATCGGCGGCAGGATCGATGTCATCGGCCACGATGAGCCCGGCGCGCGCGTCGAGATCCACTCGGTACAAGGCAAGGACCTGAAGGTGTCGATCGACGACGACCTACTCGAGATCGACCACCCGCAGCTCCGCTGGGACAACTTCATCGACGTCTTCGCCTCCTTCCGGGGAACGGCGAAGGCCGACATCAGCCTGCTCGTCCCTCGCCACATCGCCCTGAAGTTCGGCGTCGTATCGGCGAGTGCCCTCCTCTCGGGGCTGGCGGCCGACGCCAAGGTCAGCACCGTCTCCGGAGACATCGTGATCGACGGGGTCGCCGGCAGCCTCGAGATCAACACGGTCAACGGTGAGGTCTCCGTGCAGAACCACACGGGGCCGATCGTGGCGCACAGCGTCTCGGGCGATCTCACGGTGAGTGGCCGCATCCCGACGTTCTCGGCCGACGGCGTCTCCTCAGCCGTGTTCCTCGACATCACCGGCCCCGTCGACGCCCTGACCAACAACACGGTCTCCGGCGACTTCACCGTTCGGCTCGACGAGGGCTTCGGCGCGCGTTACAACGTGAACACGGTCTCGGGTGTTCTGACCCTCGACGGTTCGACCTTCCGTTCGACGCGCGGCAAGGGCAACAACTTCACCAGCGGCTCGCTCGACGGCCACTTCGTGGAGGTTCGTGCCAACTCCGTCTCGGGCGACATCACCTCGATGAGGAGAGTGGATGCTCCACCGACGACCGGCGAACCGGGGCTCCTGCCTCAGGGCGGAGTGCCCGCGTGAACCCCGTCTTCGGCCACGGTCACCTGCGGCTGTACCTCCTGAACCTCCTCGCTGAACAGCCCCGGCACGGCTACGAACTCATCCAGGCCCTCAGCGACCGCTTCGGCGGCACCTACAGCCCGAGCGCCGGCACGATCTACCCGCGCCTCGCGAAGCTCGAAGAAGACGGCCTGGTCACCAAGTCCACGGATGGCCGGAAGACCGTCTACGAGATCACCGATGCGGGCCGCGCAGAACTGGACTCCCGCCTGCCCGAGCTCTCGAACATTGAAGACAAGGTGACAGACTCGGTACGGATGCTCGCCGACGGCCTCAGGGCAGGCGTGAACGATGCGATGCGAAGCCTCCGTGCCGAACTCGCGGCGGCGGCGCGTGACACGCGCGACGGCGCCGATCAGTCGGCCGCTGCAGCATCGCAGAGCGCTGACGCCGTGCGCACCCTCAACGCGTCGACCCTCCGCGAGGTGGATGTTCTGCTGAACAGCTTTCGCGCGGCCGTTCGCACAGAACTCCGGAAGCGCGCAGCCGACGGAGCACTCGACCAGGCGGCCGTCGCCACCTTCACCTCGGAACTCCGCCGTATCCAGTCCGACCTGAAACAGAGCGTGCGTTACTGACGGTGTCGGCCGGGAATCAATCCGGGGGTGCGCGGTTAGAATGAGCGGATAGATTGCCGCATTCGAAGGTGGGAAGCATGTCGGAGACCAGGGGACTGACCCTCGCAGAGAAAGTCTGGAACGACCATCTGGTCGTCAAGGGTGAAGACGGTGCCCCCGACCTCCTCTACATCGACCTCCACCTCGTGCACGAGGTGACGAGCCCGCAGGCCTTCGACGGCCTGCGGCAGGCTGGCCGCCCGGTGAGGCGTCCCGACCTGACCATCGCCACCGAAGACCACAACACCCCGACACTCGGCATCAACAAGCCGATCGCCGACCTGACGAGTCGCACCCAGATCGACACCCTCCGGGGCAACGCGAAGGAGTTCGGCGTGCGCCTGCACTCGCTCGGCGACGTCGAGCAGGGCATCGTGCACGTCGTCGGCCCGCAGCTCGGGCTCACCATGCCCGGCATCACGGTGGTCTGCGGCGACTCGCACACCTCGACCCATGGCGCGTTCGGTGCGATGGCGTTCGGCATCGGCACGAGCGAGGTCGAGCACGTGCTGGCCACGCAGACCCTGCCGCTGAAGGCTTTCAAGACGATGGCGATCACGGTCGAGGGCGCGCTCCGACCGGGCGTCACGGCAAAGGACATCATCCTCGCGGTCATCGCGAAGATCGGCACCGGCGGCGGGCAGGGCTACGTGCTCGAATACCGTGGATCGGCCATCCGGAGCCTCTCGATGGAGGGGCGGATGACCGTCTGCAACATGTCGATCGAAGCCGGTGCGCGGGCGGGCATGGTCGCGCCCGACCAGATCACGTACGACTATCTCGAAGGCCGCCCGCATGCTCCCGCCGGAGCCGACTGGGACGACGCCGTCGCCTACTGGAACACCCTCCAGACCGACGACGACGCCGTCTTCGACGCCGAAGTGTTCCTCGACGCAGACACCCTCGAACCGTTCGTCACCTGGGGTACGAACCCCGGCCAGGGCGTCTCGCTGAGCGAGAACGTGCCCGACCCGTCGACCATCATCGATGCGAACGACCGGGCGAACGCCGAACGGGCTCTCGAATACATGGCGCTCACCGCCAACACCCCGATGAAGGAGATCGCCGTCGATGCGGTCTTCATGGGGTCGTGCACGAACAGCCGCATCGAAGACCTACGGGCCTTCGCCTCGGTCATCAAGGGGCAGAAGAAGGCCGACAATGTTCGCGTCATGGTCGTTCCGGGCTCTGCCCGGGTGCGCATCGAGGCCGAAGCCGAGGGGATCGACAAGATCGTCGAGGAGTTCGGCGCCGAATGGCGCTTCGCCGGCTGCTCGATGTGCCTCGGCATGAACCCCGACCAGCTTGCGCCGGGTGAGAGGTGCGCATCCACCTCCAACCGCAACTTCGAGGGCCGCCAGGGCAAGGGCGGGCGCACCCACCTGGTGTCGCCGCTGGTCGCGGCCGCGACCGCGATCCGTGGAACGCTGTCGAGCCCGTGGGACCTCGAGCAGGCCCCTGAACTCGCCACCACAGACGAACTCGCCACCACAGCACCGAAGGCGGTCTAGACCATGGAAGCCGTTTCCGTCATCACCGGCATCGCCGCACCGCTGAAGCGGTCGAATGTCGACACCGATCAGATCATCCCCGCCGTCTTCCTGAAGCGGGTCACCAAGACCGGCTTCGAAGACGCTCTCTTCTCCGGCTGGCGCCAGGATCCCGAATTCGTGTTGAACCAGCCCGCGTTCGCCGGGGCGAAGGTGCTCGTCGCCGGCCCCGACTTCGGCACCGGCTCCTCTCGCGAGCATGCCGTCTGGGCGCTTCGTGACTATGGCTTCGCGGCCGTGCTGAGCTCCCGTTTCGGCGACATCTTCCGGGGCAACTCGGGCAAGCAGGGGTTGCTCGCGGCTCAGCTCACCGAGGCCGACATCGAGTCGATCTGGGCCGCGATCGACGCCGAACCCGGCCGGGAGATCACCGTCGACCTGCTCTCGAAGACGGTCTCTGTCGGGTCGCTCACAGTCCCGTTCGACATCGATGACTACACTCGATGGAGGCTGCTCGAAGGTCTTGATGACATCGGGCTCACTCTGCGAAGCGAGGCAGAGATCACAGATTTCGAGAGTCGCCGGCAGAGCTGGCGACCGAAGACCCTCCCAGTGAAGTAGGCAGCACCCTTATATGAACACTCTCCTCCAAGACGCCCAGCTCGTTCTCGACGCACAGAAGGCGGCGGCCCACGTGGGTCTTCTCTCCGACACGATCATCGTGCACGGCGGTCGCCCGCTCCGGGGCCGGATCGACGTGCGCGGCGCGAAGAATCTCGTCACGAAAGCCATGGTCGCGGCCCTCCTCGGTGACACCAAGAGTGTGCTCCGCGACGTGCCCGACATCAGCGACGTGCACGTTGTGTCGCGTCTCCTCGAGATCCACGGCGTCGAGATCACCGGGAGCCCCGAGTCCGGCACCCTCGTGCTCGACCCGGCCAATGTGGCGATCGCCCAGAGCGCCGAGATCGACGCGCTCTCGGGCTCGTCGCGCATCCCGATCCTGTTCTGCGGCCCGTTGCTCCACCGTCTCGGGCACGCCTTCATCCCCGACCTCGGCGGCTGCCGCATCGGTGACCGCCCGATCGACTTCCACCTCGATGCGCTCCGTGCCTTCGGCGCCGTCGTCGAGAAGCTCCCGAGCGGCATCAACATCACCGCGCCCCACGGGCTGAAGGGCGCCAACATCGAGCTGCCCTACCCGAGCGTCGGCGCCACCGAGCAGGTCCTGCTCACCGGTGTGCGCGCCCAGGGCACCACCGAGCTGAAGAACGCGGCCATCGAGCCCGAGATCATGGACCTGATCGCGGTGCTGCAGAAGATGGGCGCGATCATCTCGATCGAGCCGAACCGCGTCATCCTCATCGAGGGCGTCGAGAAGCTCAAGGGTTACGACCACCGCGCGCTGTTCGACCGCAACGAGGCCGCGAGCTGGGCATCCGCCGCCCTCGCCACCAAGGGCGACATCTTCTGCGTCGGCGCGAAGCAGCAGGAGATGATGACCTTCCTGAACGTCTTCCGCAAGATCGGTGGCGACTTCGACATCGAAGAGGACGGCATCCGCTTCTTCCACCCGGGCGGCGACCTCAAGCCCGTCGTGATCGAGACCGATGTGCACCCCGGCTTCATGACCGACTGGCAGCAGCCGCTCATCGTCGCTCTCACCCAGGCGATCGGAACGTCGACCGTGCACGAAACCGTGTACGAGAACCGCTTCGGTTTCACCGACGCTCTCGTCGAGATGGGCGCCGACATCGAGGTGCACAAGAACGGCCTCGAGGGCGGCAACCGCCGCGTTCCCCGTCGTGCGCTCGAGCAGGCCGCGGTCATCACCGGCCCGACCAAGCTGCACGGTGCCGACATCGAGGTTCCCGACCTGCGGGGCGGCTTCAGCCACCTCATCGCAGCTCTCACGGCCCAGGGCACGTCGCGCGTCTCGAACGTCGGGCTGATCAGCCGCGGCTACGGCGACTTCACCGGCAAGCTCAAGAAGCTGGGAGCCGACTTCTCCTTCGAGGCGTAGGCGTGGGCGTGGCTGGGGGCCAGGCCGATTCGCGCCGCTCGGAGAAGAACCTCACCTTTCGCCTGCTGGCCGCCCCGGTCATCCCGGTGGTCGCCCTGTTGGCGAAGCTCGAGGTTCAGGATGCCCAGAAGCTCCCGCGCGCGGGAGCCTTCGTGTTGACACCGAACCACTACAGCGACATCGATCCGGTCATCATCGGCTGGTCGGTCTGGCGGCTCGGTCGGGTTCCGCGGTTCCTCGCCAAGGCGTCGCTGTTCGAGGTTCCGGTGCTCGGCAGGGCGCTCCGGGCGATCAAACAGGTGCCCGTCGAGCGGTCGGGCCGTACGCACGGCAACAATCCGCTCGACGCGGCTCTTTCGTTGACCTCGGCGGGGGAGGGTGTGATCGTCTACCCCGAGGGCACGCTGACCCGAGACCCTGGGCTCTGGCCGATGCGGGGCAAGAGCGGCGCCGTGCGGATCGCGCTCGAGAACGGTCTGCCGGTCATCCCGGTCGCCCACTGGGGAACCCAGGCGATCCTGCCCCGGTGGAGCAAGAAGATCAGCGTGTTCCCGCGGAAGACGGTTCACATCAAGTACGGCGACGAGGTCGACCTCGCGCGTTTCCGGGGAGCGCCGCTCACCCAGTCGGCGCTTGCCGAGGCGACGGCGCTGGTGATGGATGCCATCACCAGACTTCTCGAAGACCTTCGGGGCGAGAGAGCGCCGACCGAGCGCTGGAACCCGGCCGAGCACGACCAGAGCGAATACGGGCGACTGTGAGAACCCGACGGTGAGCCCCCTCTTCGGGCGGCGGAAGCCCCCGATCGTCGTTCCGCCCGTGCCGCAGGTCACCATCCTGGGGGCGGGCAGCTGGGGCACGACGTTCGCCAAGATCCTCGCCGACGGCGGTGCCGACGTGACGCTCTGGGCCAGGCGACCCGAGCTCGCGCGGGAGATCGGCCTGGCCAAGCGCAACAGCGACTACCTCCCGGGCATCAACCTGCCGCCGAGCATCCGGGCGACGTCGTCGCTCGCGGAGGCCGTCGGGTCGTCAGCGTTCGTGTTCGTGTCGATTCCAAGCCAGTCGCTGCGGTCCAACCTCGCTGCGCTCTCTGGGCTGATCGGGCCCGAGACGATCGTCATCAGCCTGATGAAGGGGGTCGAGAAGGGCACCGGCCTCCGGATGAGCGAGGTGCTCGAACAGGGGCTCGTCATTGATCGGGACCGGCTGGCCGTGGCATCCGGGCCCAACCTCGCCCTCGAGATCGCCAAGGAACAGCCGACGGCCGCGGTCATCTCGTCTGCCTCGCTGGCGACCGCTGAGGCTGTCGCAATGGTCGCCACCAATCGCTACTTCCGTTCGTTCGTGAACACGGATGTCATCGGTACCGAATTCGGCGGGGTGCTGAAGAACCTCATCGCCGTGGCGATCGGTATCGTCGACGGGGTGGGCTACGGCGAGAACACGAAGGCGTCGATCCTGACCCGTGGGCTTGCCGAGATGACCGATTTCGCCGTGGCCTTTGGTGCGCGCCCCGAGACGATGTCGGGGCTCGCCGGTCTCGGGGATCTCATTGCGACCTCCTCGTCTCCGCTCTCCCGCAACAACACGGCGGGCCGCCTGCTCGGCCAGGGCTACAGCTTCACCGATGTCGTCGCGCGCATGCAGCAGACCGCCGAGGGGCTCGCGTCGGTCGCGCCGATTCTCACACTGGCGGCAGCCCGCGGGGTCGACATGCCCATCGTGCAACAGGTGAGCCAGGTGCTTGCCGGTACGCTGAACCCTCGGGACATCGCGCCCCACCTCACAACCGATTCACTCGAACCCCAGGGCGAAAGGCCGATCGATGGCAGAAAGAACCGTGGTGGCCCTGCTCTTCGGCGGCCGTTCCAGCGAACACTCGATCAGTTGCGCAACGGCGGGCGGGGTGCTGGCGGCCATTGACCGCTCGCTCTACGAGGTGATCCCGATCGGTATCACCCGTGACGGAGCCTTCGTGCTCGAAGACGATGACGCTTCGAAGTTCACGCTCGACGCATCGGCCATGCCGTCGGTTCTCGACAACGGCACGCGGGTGGCCTGGCCGTCGTCTGCCCTGTCGCGCGAGCTGACGGTTCTGGATGCCGCGGGCGCCGCACGCTCACTCGGAGACATCGACGTGGTGTTCCCGATCCTGCACGGGCCGTGGGGCGAAGACGGAACCGTCCAGGGCCTGCTCGAACTCGTCTCTCTGCCGTACGTCGGGTCGGGCGTGCTCGCGTCGTCGCTCGGCATGGACAAGCACTTCACGAAGACCGTGCTCGCGGCATCCGGCATCGCCGTCGCGCCCTGGCAGACGGTGACTGCCGCGGCGTGGGCTGCGACGCCCACAGCGGTTCAGGATGCCGCGGCGTCTGCGCTCGCACTGCCGGTGTTCGTGAAGCCGGCGCGCGCGGGTTCGTCGGTCGGCGTGAGCAAGGTCAAAGACTGGTCCACGTTCGCCGCGGCAATGGAGGTCGCCTTCGCCGAGGACGACCGGGTGCTCGTCGAGGAGGGGATCGTCGGGCGCGAGGTGGAGTGCGGCGTACTGGGCTCCCTCGGTGGGGCGGAGCCCCGGGCATCCGTCGCCGGGGAGGTCGTGATGACCGACCGCGAGTTCTACGACTTCGATGCCAAATACCTCGGGGCTGCGGGCATCGAGCTGGTGTGCCCCGCCGTGTTGACCGACGCTGAGCTGGCCGAGATGCGGGAGCTCGCCGTGCGCGCCTTCACCGCGATCGGCTGTGAAGGGCTCGCGCGGGTCGACTTCTTTCTCACGCCGACAGGTTTCGTCGTAAACGAGATCAACACAATGCCCGGGTTCACGCCCATCAGCATGTTCCCCGCCTGCTGGATCGCCACCGGGGTCTCCTACCCCGCCCTGATCACGCACCTCCTTACCCTGGCCCTCGAGTAGCCCCCCGCCCCCGCCCCCTGCCCTCCCCCCGCCCCCTGACCACCCGACGCGATCCGCGGGCAAAAATGCACCCAAAACCGGAGTTATGGGTGCATTTCTGCCTGTCGTGGCCGTGGCGGGCGGTAGGAGAAGGAGAAGGTGAGGGTGCGGGTCAGTCGGGGATGTAGTTGAACTCGTCGGGGTTCGGGCCCGTGCGCTCGTCGCGGTTCAGGCCATCCAGGGCCGCGAGGTCAGCGTCGGTCAGTGCGAAGTCGAAGAGGGCGAAGTTCTCCTCGACGCGGGAGCGCGTCACCGACTTGGGGAAGACGATGTCGCCGCGCTGGATGTGCCAGCGCAGGGTGACCTGGGCGGGGGAATTTCCGAGGCGGTCGGCGATGGCCGTGATGGCCTCGTCGTCGAGCACCTTGCCCTGGGCGATGGGCGACCAGGCCTCGGTCGCGATGCCGTGTTCGGTGTCGAAGGCCCGCAGAACATCCTGCGTCAGGTACGGGTGCACCTCGATCTGGTTGACGGCGGGCACGATCTCAGCCTCGTCGAACAGGCGCTGCAGGTGGTGCTGCTGGAAGTTCGAGACGCCGATGGCCTTGACCCGTCCCGAGGCGAGGATCTCCTCCATCGCCTTCCAGGTCTCGAGGTAGTCGCCGACCTTCGGCAGCGGCCAGTGGATCAGGAACAGGTCGAGGTACTCGAACCCCAGTGCCTCGAGCGTGCCGTCGAACGCCTTGAGCGCGGCATCCCGGGCGTGGAAGCCGTTGTTCAGCTTGCTCGTGACGAAGATGTCCTCGCGTGCGAGGCCCGACGCGGCAACGGCCTGCCCGACCTCTTTCTCGTTGCCGTACATCTCGGCCGTGTCGATGTGGCGGTAGCCGACTTCGAGGGCGGCGAGCGTGGCGTCCTTCGTGTCGGTGGGATGGATCTGGAACACGCCGAAGCCCAGCTGGGGGATCTCCACGCCGTTGTTCAGGGTCACTGTGGGAACTGTCATGCTTCCAACGCTACGCTCGCTTCGACAAGGCAGGCCAATTGGCAGCTGACCCTTGCGCTCGCGCGTCTGGATGCTCGTCATAGGCTTCAGGGCATGAGCAATCCGTTCTTCGAGTCCGGCACCGTGCCGTATGCGTTGCCGCCGTTCGAGGGGTGGCGTGCCGCAGAGATCGCTCCGCTCCTGGCGCGCCGAGGGCTGGACGGCTAGCGCTCGGGCGTGCGCGGCCCGACCGGCCGGGCCCGCAGGGCCCTGCGGGCGGTGGCGTCGAGCGCGGTGACGACGGCGATCCCCGCCGCGTAGGCGAGGAGGTCGACGGGCGAGAAGGTACTGCCGAGCAGCAGTGCAGCGGGTGGGAACGTGCTCGCGATGCTCAGGGGAACACCGGTGAGCTGGAAGAGCTCCACCGCGGCGCAGAGGACCAGGGCAACGAGGCCGACGCGCACCGGGTGCACTCGCGGTGCGATCACAGCGACCACGAGGTAGACGAGCACGGCGTAGAGCGCGTCGCCGGCGATGTCGCCAGGAGCGCCGGTGGCCTGGGTGTGCACGGAAAGCCCGGCGACGATCGTGACCAGCGCCGCGGAGCCCAACGCGAGGCGCCTCCGCAGTGTGCGGCTCCTCGGCAGTCCGTCGTGCGGCGGAATACCCGGGTCCGGAGCGGAGGCCGTGGGATCCATCAGGGCGGGGCGGGGGCGTCAGCCGGCCGGAGTCGGCGGAGTGGTCTCGATGACGAACGGCGCGCCGGTGTCAGCGGGTGCGGACGTGGCGGGATCGGGTATGGGGGCGGTGGCTCCGCCTGTTGCTCCACCGGTGGCGGGGTCGGTTGCCCCGCCCGTCGCTCCGCCCGTGGCGGTGCCTCCCGTTCCGAGCACATTATCGGGATTGGTGCAGACCGACGTCTGCGGGATGGAGGCGATGGCGCTCTGCAGGTCGATCAGCACGGTGGTCGCAGAGACCGCAGTGGAATCCACGATCACCTGGGTCGCAGGGTTCCGGCCGAACGTCGTGTAGGTGTAGCTGGGCTTCTCGGAGTCGTCTTCGATCCACTGGATGCTCTGGCCGGTCTGCCCGGTCGTTGTTCCGATGTCGAGGCAGGGGAGCGTCGTCGGGCCGTACTCGGCCACCCCGCAGCGGAGAAGCACCGAGGCAGGCGAACCCCACGCCGCCGTCGCCTGGGCATTCGTCTCACGGCTCGACTCGTCCGCGACCGTCAACGGAAGCCTCACCATCACTTCGGCGCACCCGGGGTCGGTGGCGCCGGCTGCGGGATCGAGAGCCACGGTCGGAGCGCAACCTGTCACGGCTGCGACGACGAGGGCAGCCGCGAGGGCACCCGGAACCAGGAGGCGTTTACGGGGAGGCATCACCAACAGGCTACCGTTGAGCTGTGGACACCCGTGGGGCAGACCCTCAGCTTTCGCGCGAAGACGCACCCGGCAACCCGCGTGCCGGAGGGCAGGCCGCCGCTTCGCCGGAGGACACCCTCGCCAGCGTCGGCGAGGTCGCTGCCCTGGCGCGCATCTTCCCTCGGCTGCCGGATGCCGACGCGGCGCTGGTCGGCCCGGGAGACGACGCCGCCGTCGTGGCCGCGCCCGACGGTCGGTTCGTGGTGACGACGGACACGATGATCCACGGCCCCGATTTCCGGCTCGCCTGGTCGACGCCGCACGATCTGGGCTGGAAGGCCGCCGTGACGAACCTGTCGGATGTCGCAGCGATGGGAGCCACGCCGAGCGCACTCGTCGTGGCTATCGCTGCACCACTCGGCACGACGGTCACTGCCCTCGAGGGCATCGCCGACGGGCTCCGGGACGCCTGCGCGGCGCTCTCACCCGGCACCGGCGTGGTCGGCGGAGACCTGTCGGTGTCGAACACCCTCGTGCTGGCGGTGACGGCGTTCGGAGACCTGGCTGGACGTGCGCCGGTACTGCGGTCGGGGGCGCGCCCGGGCGACCGGGTCGCCGTGGCGGGAGCGCTCGGCCTTGCGGGGGCGGGTATCGCCAAACTGTTCGCCGAGGGGCAGTCCGACGCCAGCGCGCCCGACGGCCTGCCACCAGGCACGCAGCACGGCCTGCCAAAAGTCGTGCCAGCGACCGGCCGTCAGGCCGGCATCCTCAGCCCCGACGTCGCCGCCGGGCGTGCTGTGCGTGCTGCGCACCCCGCCATTGTGGAGGCGCAGCTGGCGCCGGTCTCGCCTCTGGCAGCCGGACCGCGCGCGGCCGATGCCGGTGCCACCGCGATGCTCGACGTGTCTGACGGGCTGGTGCTCGACGCGGGGCGTATCGCCGTGGCGAGTGGGTGTTCTCTCGAGTTGTTCCATGACGCCATCGAAGCCGAAGGCCGGACCCTCCGGGAGCTCGACGGCTCGATCGGTGGAGACGCAGAGGATTTCGTGCTCTGTGGAGGAGAGGACCACTCCCTCCTTGCGACCTTCCCGCCGGGTGCGACACTGCCGGAGGAGTTCCGGGTGATCGGCGAGGTGCGCGAAGGGGAGGACGGGCATCCGCGGGTCACCGTGGGCGGCAGAGCCTACGTGAGGCCGGGTGGCTGGGACCCGTTCGACGACTGGAACGGCGCAATCGGCTGAGTCTGGATCCCCGATTAGACTGTGGGATTGTATTGGCGCGATCGAGCAGTGAACGCGTGACCTGGCTGAACGGAATGAGCGCGAACATGGGCAAACTGATCTATGGCACGCCTGGTGTGGAGATCGAGTTCGACGACCGGGTGCTCGCGCACCTGCGAGTGGTCATCGTCACGAAGCTCCGCCGGGCCGAGTCGTTCACAATGCAGTACGCCTACGGTCCGGATGCGGGAGCCGGTCACGCGTCTCTCTGGATGCATCCGTCGATTCCGCTGCAGTTCAAGTTCTACGGCAGCAAGGAGCCGGTGCTGAACCGTGCCTGGATCGAAGCGCTGATGCTCGGTGCGAGCACCACCGTCGGCCTGCAACTGCTCCCGGAGCCCGACCCCGGGCGCTGACGTTCCGACCCTCCCGAAACGCAGAGCCGACTTTCCCGTTTGCGCCGCCCTTCGGGCGTTTTGGTGCACAAACGGGAAAGTCGGCGTGGGTGGGCGAGGGGCGCGCGGGTGGGCGGACGCTCAGCGGCTGAGCGACGCACCTTCGGTAGCGGGAGCTGCGTCACGGTCGAGCGTCGTCGCCAGAGGCTTCTCCTTCACGAAGAAGAGCAGAACCGTCGCGATGAGCACTAGCGGCACCATGTAGAGGAACACTGGGGTCAGAGCGTCGTTGTACGACCCGACGATGATGTCGCGCACCGCGGACGGCAGGCTCCGCACCAGATCGGGTGTGAACGAATTGCTGCCACCGGCCGTGCCCGCACCGGCGGGAAGGCGCTCGGCCATCAGCGAGGTCAGCTTGGCGACGAACAGCGAACCGACCACGGCGGAGCCCAGTGAGGCACCGATCTGGCGGAAGTAGTTGTTCGACGCGGTCGCCGTGCCCACCTCACGGAGGGGGAAGGAGTTCTGAACGATGAGGATCAGTATCTGCATGCACATACCGAGCCCGATACCCATGATCGCGAGGTAGGCGCAGATGATCCAGACGGGCATCCCGGCAGTCATGGTCGACAGCAGCAGGAGCGCGACCGCCGTGATGACCGTGCCGATGATCGGCAGGAACTTGTAGTGGCCCGTGCGGCTGACCAGCTGGCCAGACCCGATCGAAATGACCAGCAGGCCCGCCATCAGCGGAATCAGCAGCAGACCGGCCTGGGTGGCGGTCGCCCCCGTCACCATCTGCATGTAGGTCGGCAGGTACGCCAGGGCTCCGAACATCGCGATGCCGATGATCAGGCCGGCGATCGTCGTCAGGTTGAAGTTGCGGTCCTTGAACAGATGCGGAGGCATGATCGGCTCCACGGCGCGCCGTTCGACCATGATGAAGGCGATCGCCGCCAGCACGGTTCCGGCGATCAGGCCGACGATGGTGGGCGAATCCCAGGCGTAGGTGTTGCCACCCCAGGTCGTGGTCAGCACGAGGCCGGTCGACGCGAGGGCCAGGAGCACCATGCCGGGGAAGTCGATCCGCGGCTTCGTCTGGGACCCCTTCGGCAGGTGCAGGAACATCACGGCTGACAGGATCGCCAGGAGGCCCAGGGGGATGTTCATCCAGAATCCCCATCGCCAGCCGGGACCCTCGGTGAACCAGCCGCCGAGCAGCGGACCGGCAACCGACGACAGCGCGAACACGCCGCCCATGATTCCCATGTACTTGCCGCGCTCGCGGGCAGGCACGACGTCGGCGATGATGGCCTGCGAGAGGATCATCAGCCCGCCGCCACCGAGGCCCTGGATGGCGCGGCCCACGATGAGCTGCCCCATGTCGGGGGCGAGCCCTCCTACGATCGAGCCGAGGATGAACAGGCTGATCGCCGCGATGAAGAGGCCCTTGCGGCCGATGAGGTCGCCGAGCTTGCCGTAGACCGGCAGCATGATGGTGGATGCCAGGATGTAGGCGGTGGTGACCCACAGCATGTACTGCACGCCGTTCAGTTCACCGACAATCGTGGGCAGTGCGGTGCTGAAGATGGTCTGGTCGAGCGATGCGAGCAGCATCGTCACCATCAGGCCGGCGAAGACGAGCAGGATGTTGCGTCTGGTTGCCTGATCGGCCGCAGGCGTTGGTGCTGCGGCGACTTTCGGTGCGGTTGCGGTACTCATTGGATCTTCTTCGTTACCTCTCTGACGAGCGAGACCGCTCGTGATTCAAGCTGTTCTGGGGGAGTTGTGCTGCCGGTGGCGACCCACTCCCTGATCGCGATCCGAACGCCGCTGCCGCAGAGCGCGAGCAGCATCTCGGCGTTGGTCTCTCGAGGGGACGGATCGGGATCGCTCTCGACGAGCGTTCTGACGGCGGCGATGAGTTCATCGGCCATGCGCGTCATCTGGTTGAGCTGCCGGGAGAGCAGCTCGGGGTGCGCCTTGACGAGGTTCATGCGCTGTTCGCGGAGGTCGGTCTCGCCGATCATCGGCGCGATGACCGCGAGCAGCAGCCGCACGACAGACGACACGAGCTCGCTGCCGTCGGCGCGAACGGTGTAGAGGCCGATCGTCTGGCTGGTGAGCTGGAAGTCGCGCACGCCCAGTACGGCGTCTTCCTTACTGTCGAAGTAGTTGAAGAACGTGCGCGGCGAGACTCCCGCTTCTTCGCTGATCGCATCGACGGTCGCCGGGGCCAGTCCGTCCCGAAGCGCGAGCGTGACCGCAGCGAGTTCAAGCCGGGCTCGTGTCTCGATGCGCTTGCGATCGCGCAGCCCGAGCTCGGAGGGAATATTCATAGCCGCAACTTTACGCTTTATGCAAAGTTACGCAAGTGCAAACTTGCAGTACTGCAGCTATTACTCAGATTGGGTGCGAATTCTGAGAGAACTCAGATCACGCCGTAGTGAGCCACCACAGCGTCGTCTCGCCGTAGTCCTTGCGGCGATCGGCCACCAGGGTCGCCGGAAGTGTCGGCTGAGGGGAGCGGGAGGTGCGTTCGACCACGATCACGGCGCCCGGCATGACCCGGGAGCCGAGCATCCGCAGACCGTCCGCCAGCTCGTCCTCGGGCAGGTCGTAGGGCGGGTCCACGAAGACGATGTCGAACGTCGAGACGGTCGCGGCGAGAAAATGCGCCACCGACTGGGTCAGAACGTGGATGCGCGGCTTCCCAGCGCCGCGCTGCCCGGCACCGGCGGCCGCCTTCTGGATGACCGCAGCATTGTTCTTCGCCACGCGGGCAGCCCCGGGGTTCTTCTCGACCAGGGTGATCTCCGCGGCGCCGCGACTGGCGGCTTCCAGTCCGAGCGCTCCCGAGCCGGCATACAGGTCGAGCACTGCGGAGCCGGCCACGACGCCTCGTGCTTCGAGGGCCGAGAAGATCGCCTCGCGCACGCGGTCGCTGGTCGGGCGCGTGCCTGTCGGCGGGACGGCGAGCCGCTGGGATCCGGCGTATCCGGCGATGATGCGGGTCATTGAAGAAACCCTAGCGCTCCCGCTGTCGGGGGCGACGCCTAGAATCGGCGTATGAATGCGGCGGCAGGTCCATCCGGAGGCAGGGCGAGTCGTGCAGCAGCCGCGCTCGCCGCACCGATCGACCCCGACATCGGGAAGGTGCCGCCGTCTCCCGCTGTTCCCCGGGGCAGCGCGACGCTCGACTCGAAGGTCGCGGCCATCCTCGGCGGCCGCACTGCCGGCGCCCTGCAGAAGGCGTTCGGCATCAGCACGGTCGCCGACATGCTCGCCCACTATCCGCGCCGTTACGCACGCCGGGGTGAACTGACCGCCCTCGACGAACTGCCCAAAGGCGAGACGGTGACGATCGTCGCCGAGGTGCGGTCGGTGTCGGAGCGCAGCATGAAGGCCCGCCGCGGCTCGATCCTCGAGGTCTCGATCTCCGACGGCCACGGCATCCTTTCGCTCACGTTCTTCAACCAGTCGTGGCGCGCGAACCAGCTCCGCCCCGGGGTGCGCGGAATCTTCGCCGGCAAGGTCTCCGACTACCGGGGGGCGCTGCAGCTCGCCCATCCCGACTACGAACTCTTCGACGACCTCACTCTTGACACGGGCTCCGCGTCGGCCAAGAAGTGGGCGGAGATGCCGATCCCGATCTATCCGGCGAGCGCGTCGATGGCGAGCTGGCAGGTGCAGAAGTCCGTCGAACTGGTTCTGGATGCCCTGGGTGCCGTCGGCGACCCGGTGCCGGTCGACGTGCGAACCGAGCGCGGTCTCGTCGACTTTCGTGAAGCGCTCGAACTCGTGCATCGCCCGCAGCGCGACAGCGACTGGAAACGGGCGCGGGAGGCGCTGCGGTACCAGGAGGCGTTCGTGCTCCAGATGGCACTGCTCGAACAGCGCCAGGCCGCGCATGCGCTGAAGGCCGTGCCACGCGTGCCGAAGCCCGGTGGCTACCTCGAACGGTTCGACCGTGCGCTCGCCTTCACCCTGACCGGCGACCAACAGCTCGTGGGCAGCGAGATCAGCACCGATCTGGCACGCGGCGAACCGATGAACCGCCTCGTCCAGGGTGAGGTGGGGTCGGGCAAGACGCTGGTGGCGCTGCGGGCGATGCTCGCCGTCGCCGACTCGGGCGGTCAGGCGGCCCTCCTCGCCCCCACCGAGGTGTTGGCCTCGCAGCATCTCCGCTCGATCGTCCGAACACTCGGCCCGGACCTCGCCGCCGAACTCGTTCCCACCCTGCACACCGGCCAGCTCCCCGTCGCGGCCCGGCGCAAGGCCCTGCTCCGGATGGTGTCGGGCCAGGCCAAGATCGTGATCGGCACCCATGCGCTCCTGAGCGACAACGTGCAGTTCTACGATCTCGGCCTCGTCGTCGTCGACGAGCAGCACCGCTTCGGAGTCGAACAGCGCGAGGCGCTCCGCAAGAAGGGCGCCCAACCCCCGCACGTGCTGGTGCTGACGGCCACGCCGATCCCGCGAACCGTGGCGATGACCGTGTTCGGCGACCTCGACATCTCGACGATCAGCGAGCTCCCTGCGGGTCGGCAGGGCATCTCGAGTTTCGTGGTGCCTCTCGCCGAGAAGCCCGGCTGGGTCGGGCGGATCTGGGAACGGACGGCCGAGGAGCTGGCGCTCGGTCGGCAGGCCTTCGTGGTCTGCCCCGCCATCGAACCCACCGTGGCCGAGAACGCCGACGCTCTCGAAGACGACAGTCTTGAAGACGACACTGAGGAGGCCGACGGCCCGGAGGGCGGGGCCGGGCCGAAACGCCCGCTCGCCTCGGTGTCGACCGTGCTGCTCGAGCTCCGCGCCAATCCCCTGCTGGCCAGGGCGCGCATCGAGCCCCTGCACGGCCGCATGACGGCCGATGAGAAAGACCAGACCATGCAGGCCTTCGCGGCCGGCGAGATCGACCTCCTGGTGGCCACAACGGTCATCGAGGTGGGTGTCGACGTTCCGAACGCCTCCACCATGGTGGTTCTGGATGCCGAGCGGTTCGGTGTCTCACAGCTGCACCAGCTCCGCGGCCGGGTGGGGAGAGGCAGCGTGCCGGGGCTCTGCCTCCTGGTGACGAACGCACCGCTCGAGACGCTCGGACGGGAGCGAGTGGATGCCGTGGCCTCCACCATCGACGGCTTCGAGCTCGCCCAGATCGATCTCGAGCTCCGCCGGGAGGGCAACGTGCTCGGCAGCAACCAGTCCGGCGGCCGGTCGTCGCTTCGTTTGCTCCGAGTGGTGAGCGACGGCGACCTCATCGGCGAGGCGAGGCAGGCCGCGGCAGAAGTGCTGGCCTCCGATGCCACGCTCGCCGGGCATCCGGAGCTGCGGGCGGCCCTCACGCGTCGACTCGACGAGAACGATCGGGCCTTCCTTGCGAAGAGCTGAGCCGGGGGCTTGCTAATCTGAGGGCATGAGCACCATTGCGGTCGTCCCCGGTTCGTTCGACCCGGTGACCCTCGGCCACCTCGATGTGATCGGGCGTGCCGCCGGGATCTTCGATGAAGTCCACGTGCTGGTGGTGCACAATCCCGACAAGTCGGCTCTGCTGCCGATCGCCCAGCGTGTCTCCCTCATCCAGCAGGCGATCGTCGACGGCGGTCTGCCGGGAAACATCATCGTCACCTCATGGAGCGTCGGCCTGCTGGTCGACTACTGCGTCGAGGTTGGCGCGAAAGTGCTCGTCAAGGGCATCCGCTCGCAAGTCGACGTGGCCTACGAGACGCCGATGGCGATCGTGAACCGCAACCTCTCGGGCGTGGAGACGGTCTTCCTGCTGCCCGACCCGGGGCACGCCCACGTCTCCAGTTCGCTCGTGCGCCAGGTCGCCGGTCTCGGTGGCGACGTCTCGCCCTACGTGCCGCCGGTGGTCGCCGAGTTCCTCCAGTCCCCCCGCTGACCTTGCCGGGCGTGAACGTGCCTGCGATCCAGGTGTATGCCGTCGCCGGCATGGGCGAGGTGGCGGCGGGTGATTCGCTCGACGAGCTCATCGCCGAGGCTCTCGCGGGGCAGGGCCTCGACGTCGAAGACGGCGACATCCTCGTCGTGACCAGCAAGATCGTGTCGAAGGCCGAGGGGCGTTCAGTGCGGGCGGATGATCGGGAAGAGGCCATCACGGCCGAGACCGTTCGCGTGGTCGCCACTCGCGCGCATCCGGGTGGCGTGACGCGGATAGTGGAGAACCGTCTCGGCATCGTGCAGGCCGCAGCCGGCGTGGATGCGAGCAACACGCCGGCCGGCACCGTGCTGCTGCTGCCGGTCGACCCCGATGCGTCGGCCAGGCGGCTCGCTGCAGCCCTCCGCGAGCGGCTCGGGGTTCGGGTGGGCATCCTCGTCTCCGACACGCTCGGGCGCGCGTGGCGCGAGGGCCAGACCGATGCCGCGATCGGTTCTGCCGGCGTGCTGGTCGTCGACGACCTGCGCGGGGGAATCGACACGTTCGGGCAGAGGCTCGAGGTCACGCAGATGGCCGTCGCCGATGAGATCGCCGCCGCCGCAGACCTGGTGAAGGGCAAGGCGAGCGGGATGCCCGTGGCGCTGGTGCGCGGGCTCTCGCAGTTCGTCGTCGAATCGCTCGAGACGCCTGCGCGGGCGTTGACGCGCACCGGGCCGACGGACATGTTCCGGCTCGGAACCGACGAGGCGCTCGCCGAGGGCCGGGCGGCCGGCTACGCCGAGGGTTTCGAGGCCGGGCGCCTGTCCGGGCTGGCCGAGCGGCCGTGATGGAGTGGATCGTCGTCGTCCCGGTGAAGGGATCGGATCTCTCGAAGACCCGGCTTGCGGATCTGCCTGCCTCAGTGCTCGAGCGGCGACGACTGGCCCTGGCTTTTGCGCTCGACACCGTGGAGGCGCTCCGCGCCTCGTCGCAGGTCGCGGAGATCCTCGTCGTGACGGGCGACACCGAGTCGGCCGCCGCGCTGTCGTCGCTCGGCGCCCGCATACTGGCCGACCCCGGCGAGGGGCTGAACGCGGCCATCACGGTGGGGATCACCGAGGCGCGGTGCCGACACCCTGAGGCCCCCGTCGCCGCGATCACGGCTGACCTGCCGTCGCTCACCACAGCGGATCTCGACGATGCGCTGCACGCTGCCGCCGGTCATACCGCAGCGTTCGTAGCTGATCTGCAGGGTGTCGGAACGACCACGATCACGGCCCAGCCCGGTGTGCCTCTCGTGCCCCGGTTCGGCCAGGGATCTGCGGCCGCTCATAGAGCGGCCGGGCTGGTGCCACTCGCGCTGCCGTCGTTTTCGACGATCCGCCGTGACGTGGATACCCCAGCTGATGTAGTGGATGCGGTGTCGACTTTCGGTAGATACACCCAACAGGTGTTGGCCGCCGACGCTGCAGACCCCCGAAGTTTCCCGGACCGGAGATGAGATATAATCGACTACGGGGCCGCGCCCGGCTCCACTGAATCCATTCGAATGGAGGTGACGTCGATGGGTACCATGAAACCTTCGCCGCGACCTTAGTCGCAAGCGTCACCGACATGATCTCCCGCACTGGGCGATGGGGAGTCGGTGGCGTCAAGGTCTGTCATGGGTTTGGCGCCTGAGATCCAGTTCCGCAGCTCGTGACCGGCGAGCACGCGCGGCGGATTGTGGTCGCCCACCGGCCAGCCCGGTGCTGCGAGGAGGTCGAGTGAGCGGTTCGAGGCGAGGATCACGATGTTGCCGGCGCGAACAGGGTCGGGAATGCTGTGAGGCTCCGGATCGGGACGGGTGTCGTCAAACATCCGCCTGTCCATCGTGACCACAACGTGATCGAAGAGCAGGCTGAGTGAGGCCGCCTGCCGACGGATGTACGCACATCCGGGCCCGTCGAGGAGGTTGACGGCGAGCATCCCGCCCGGAGCGCACATCGATTCCAGCTGAGTGTAGAACTCGATACTCGCGACCTGCGACCCGATTGTCGATCCCGCCCAGAGGTCGACCACAGTGACGTCGGCGCTCACCCATGGCGCGCGCGGATTGCCCGAATCGCTACCCGCACCACCGTCGACGATGGCTCGTGCGTCACCGAACAGGAGGCGCACATCGCTGCCCTCGCCGAGCGGCAGGATGCCGAGCACGTCGATGGTGCGCTCCGCCTCCGACTCCACCGCGTACTGCACCGATCCTGGCCGGGTGGCCTGGACGTAGCGGGGCAGGGTCAGGGCACCGGCGCCGAGGTGGGCGAAGACGAGGGGGACTCCCGCCGCTGCCCGGGTGTCGATGGCCCGGGCGATATGGCGGGCATAGTCGAAATCGACCAGGGTGGGGTCGGCCAGGCAGATCTGAGACTGTGGCACACCGTCGACGGTCAGGCGGTAGGTGCGTGTCGGTTCGTCGACGACCGATAGTTCTGCCTGCTGGCCGTTGACGACGCTTCGGTAGATGATCTCGTCGGCTGGCATTCCTCTACTCTATGACAGACGACAAAAACTCATCAACTGTGAGCTTTCGGTTTGGGCGCCCGTAACGAACACGTGTGATGAACCCCAGTGACCTTCCCACGTTCGCCCGCGACTACGGGCATTTCGGCGTGAGCTCCGATCCGGAGGCCTTCGGGCTCGAGACCTCCGTTGTCGACACATCGGCCGGGCCGATCACGGTCCGGCACGGCCGCCGTTCTCACCGGGCCGACGCAAGGGCGATCATCCTGCTGCACGGTGCGGCGGGCTCCTGGAGTACCTTCACGCCACTCCTGGCGGCTGCTTGGTTCCTTGCGGAGGCCGGCGGGCCCGCCCCGCTCGAAGACCTGGTGATTCCCGATCTCGCGGGCTGGGGCGATTCCGCTCTCGCGGCCAAGGCCGACGATCGCACCATTGAGGCCGTCGCCGCATCGGTGGCGGAGGTTGCCCGCTCCCTCGGCTACGGCCGGTGGATGATCGTGGGCCACTCCCTCGGCGGCTTCGTCGCCCTCGAACTCGCCGCCGCCCAGCAGACGGCCACCGAGCGTGTGCTCCTGGTCTCGCCGACGACGTTCGGCGTCGCAGCGGCCGTGCGGCACCCGTTCCGGGAGCTCCGGAACCTGCCCGCCTACGTCGGCATGCTCGGGGTGATGCGGGTGCTCTCGCGCCTCGGCCGGTTCGGCACGCGATTCGTCGCTGTGATCGGGCCGACCCGGTTCTTCCGACGGTCGATGGGGCCGCTGTTCGCCCACCCAGGCAGGATCGCGCAGAGTGTGTACCGTGCGCTCGCCGCCGAGGCTCGGCCCCTGTCGTTCGTGCTGGCGTCGGCTCGTGCGGGCGAGTACGACGCCAGGCGCTGGGCGGGCATCCGGTGCCCGGTTCGTTCGCTCCGCGGCAGCAGGGATGTCTTCGTCGCCGACGATGACCACGTTCGGCTGGCGGCGACGATCCCTGACTTCGAGGGCGGCATCCTCGACGATGCGGGCCACTTCGGTCAGATCGAGCGGCCCGTCGAGGTGCTCGAGCGGCTGTTCCCGGCCACCAGCGCGTCGGCGGCGAGCTGAGCAGCCTGGTCGACGGTGTTCATCCAGAGCGGAACGACGCTCACCCGGAGCCCGGCGGCCTGGATCCCGTCGGCGAGGGAGGCGTCCGATTCGTCGATCAGCCAGGCATCCAGAAGCCCGCCGTTCGCCCGGGAGCCGTAGTGCATCCCCACCGCATCGGCGGCCACGGCCACGCCGATGGCATCGAGACAGGCCTTGGCCATTCCGCGCACCGGCGAGCCCGAGATGATGGGTGAGACGCCGACCACGGGCGCGAGTGTCGACTGCAGGGCCTCCCGGATGCCCGGCACCGGCAGGATCGTGCCGATCGAGACCACGGGGTTCGACGGGGCGACCAGCACGACATCCGCGCCGAGAATCGCCTGCACGACGCCCGGCGCCGCCGTGGCGGACTCGAGACCGTGCTGTTCGAAACGAAGGGCCGGCAGTGACGCGCGGTAGTGCACCCACCACTCCTCGAAGTGCATGGTGCGGGTGCCGTCGGCCGCGTCGGGCCCGCCGACGACGCCGTTGCCGTCAGCAGCCACCACCACGTGCGTCTCGACCGGCTGGTCGCTCATCGGGAGCAGCGTGACCCCGAGATTCCAGCGCGCGGCGATCTCGGCCGTCACCTCGCTCAGTGTGAGTCCCTCGCGAAGGAGATGGGAGCGGGTGATGTGGGTGCCGAGGTCGAGGTCGCCCAGGGTGAACCAGGGCCAGCCCACCCCGTAGGCGGTCAGTTCGGCGCTCACCCGCTCGGATTCGCCGAGCCGTCCCCATCCGCGTACCTCATCGTTCGCGCCGCCGAGGGTGTACATGATCGAGTCGAGGTCGGGGCAGACCCGGAGCCCGGTCAGCCAGAGGTCGTCCCCGGTGTTCACGACCACCGTCACCTCGGCGCTCGTGCCACCGCTCCCGTCGGGGAGGGTGTCACGCAGATGCTGCCTCAGCCCCCGCAGGAACTTCGCTCCACCAACGCCACCGGCCAACACGGTTATCTTCACATTCCATCCTCACACCTGTGCTGCCGCCGACGAAACCGTGCGCCGCGCGGGGGCTCCGGCTCAGCGCCAGCCATCGAGCCGGGCCGCGACCTCCTCGAGCACCGACTCCGAAGCGGCATACACGCCCTCGGCCCGCGGCCAGTGCGTGATGACGTCGGTGAAGCCGAGACCGGATGCCCGCTCCACCATCCGCTCGAAAACCCCGGCGTTCGCCAGCGACACCTGCCCGCCCGAGTCGAGCGACAGATACCGGTCGATCGTCGCCGGGTCCCGTCCCTCCGCGTCTGCTGCGGATTCCAGCCGTTGCACCAGGGTCTCGACCGCGGCCCACCAGTCTTCGCCGACCGCACCGTCTGCCCCCGTGGTGACCCAGCCCCGGCCGAATCGGCTCACGAGTGCCAGGCCCTTCGGGCCGTTGGCTGCCAGAACGAAGGGAACGCGCGGCTCCTGCGCCGGCTGGCCCACCATTCGCGCATCGCGGGCGGTGTACCACTCGCCGTCGAACGTGATTCCGGATGATTCGGCCGCCCCCGGGGCATCCGGAGCCGCTTCAAACCGCAGCAGCCGGTCTGTCAGCTCGACGAATTCGGCGAAACGCTCGTGGCGCTGACGGGGCGTGAGCTCCTGCTGGCCGAGCACGAAGGCGTCGAAGCCGGTACCGCCGGAACCCACCCCGAGCAGGAAGCGGCCGCCTGAGATGTCGTCGAGGGTCGCCACCTCCTTCGCGAACGGAACGGGGTGACGGAAGTTCGGTGATGACACGAAGGTTCCGAGCCGGATGCGCGAGGTGACCGTTGCGGCTGCCGTGAGGGTCGGCATCGTCGCCCCCCACGGTTCACCGGCCAGCGATCGCCAGGAGAGGTGGTCGTAGGTCCACGCGTGGTCGAAGCCGAACTGCTCGGCGGCCTCCCATTTCGGGCGGGCCACGGCCCACGGGTCCTGGGGGAGGATGACGATTCCGAAGCGCATGCGCCCAGTCTAGGGATGCCCGCCGACACCGGCCCGGCGCAGAATGGATGGCCCGGTCAGACCGCCCGGATCACCCCGGGAGGCGTCTCCCCGAGGGCAGCCGCGGCGAGCAGTGCGGCAACCTCCTGCACGTCGTTCTGCACGAGACCTGCCGTCACCCTGACGTGCGCGCGCTGGCCGCCCCCGGGTTCCGTCGACGGCTGGAACGAGGTGCCCGCAGCCACCCGGATACCGCTCGCGGCCAACGACACCATGGCCCCCTTCTCGTCGCGCACCGGCAGCCAGAGGTTGATGCCGTCTGCCGAAGCGACAGTGAGCCCGTGGTTCTCGAGTGCCGCAGCGAGAGCCTGCTGGCGTGCCCGGTAGGTGTCACGGGCCTCGGCGACCTGCGCCGCCGACTCCGGAGCGGTGAGCAGCTCGAACAGGATCACCTGCAGCATCCGCGAGGTCCAGCCCGGCCCGAGCATCCGTCGCGCGACGATACGGTCGATGAGCGCGGACGGACCCGCGAGGGCTCCGATCCGCAGGTCGGGGCCGTGGGACTTCGCATAGCTCCGGATGTGCAGCACCCGGTGCGGCAGCCACGAGCCGAGGCTGAGCGCGGGCGCAGAACTGATCTCGGCCGAATGGTCGTCTTCGATGATCACCGGGTCTGTCAGGTGCGAATGCGCCCGCAGCACCCGCACGAGTTCCTCGGCGCGCCTCGGGGTCATGGATGCGCCGGTCGGATTGTGGGCCCGCGGCTGCAGGATGATCGCGGCCGGGTTCGTGGCGAGGGCCCGGGCCAGGGCTTCCGGCCGCATGCCGTGTTCGTCGATGGCGACGGGTACCCGCTCCGCCCCGAACTGTTCGAGCAGGTCGAAGAACGGCGGGAACGAGGGGTCTTCGACGAGCACCCGGTCGCCGTAGCGCACCACCATCTCGAGCGAGCGGGAGACCGCATCGAGTGCGCCGTCGAGAATCGTCAGGCTTTCGGGTGAGTAGGGCCAGGATGCCCGGAGCTGGCGTTCGAGTTCTGGCAGCACCCGCTGGGTGAGGTAGCTCGACGTGTCGGCCCGAGCGGGTACGCGGGCCAGGGCCAAGCCGAGGGAGGGGAGGAGGGCCGGATCGGGTGTGCCTGAGGAGAGGTCGAGGCGGGCCTCGACGTGAGTGCCGGCGAGTTCGGCGAAGTGGGAGGGCATCCAGGGCGTGCCGGCCTTCAGCACGAAGCTGCCTGCGCGGCCCCGGGAGGTGATGAGGCCGACCCCGGCGAGGGCCTGCCAGGCGCTCGAGACGGTCGCCGGGCTCACCCCGAGAGCGCGTGCGAGATCACGCACGGTGGGCAGCCGGTCGCCGGAGGCGATGCCGCCCGACCGTATCAATCGGGACACCGCCGCGGCGATGGCCTCGGGCGTCCTGTTCTCCACAGCCTCGACGATCTGGTCGATCATCCACACCTCTTGACTTATTTTTACGCCTGCGTCACAGTCTGAAACACGAGAGAAATGTTCAGAACCAATAATAACAAAACGGGCTTCGAGAGGAATTGCACCAATGACGGTTGTACGCGCAGCGATCACGCAGACGACCTGGACAGGCGACAAGGAGTCGATGATCCAGAAGCACGAGCAGTTCGCGCGGGATGCGGCGGCTGACGGTGCCCAGATCATCTGCTTCCAGGAGCTGTTCTACGGCCCCTACTTCGGAATCACCGAAGACAAGAAGTACTACCGCTACGCCGAGCCCGCCGACGGGCCGATCGTGCAACGGTTCGCCGCGCTCGCCAAGGAGCTGAACCTCGTCATCATCCTGCCGATCTACGAGGAGGACATCACGGGTGTGTACTACAACACCGCGGTGATCGTCGAATCTGACGGCACGATCCTCGGCAAGTACCGCAAACACCACATCCCGCACGTCGACCGGTTCTTCGAGAAGTTCTACTTCCGCCCGGGCAACATGGGCTACCCCGTCTTCGACACCTCTGTCGGCAAGATCGGCCTGTACATCTGCTATGACCGGCACTTCCCCGAGGGGTGGCGGGAACTCGGGCTGAACGGCGCGCACATGGTCTTCAACCCGAACGCCACCAAGCCGGGGCTGTCGAACCGTCTCTGGGAGGTCGAGGGGCCGGCCGCTGCGGTCGCGAACGGTTACTTCGTGATGCAGCCCAACCGGGTGGGCCGCGAAGACAACGAGTACGGCGAACTCGCCGTCGACTTCTACGGCACCAGCCAGGTGATCGACCCGCGCGGAAACTTCGTGGGCGAACGCGGATCCGGTACCGACGAAGAGATCCTGATCCGCGACCTCGATCTCGACCTGGTGCGTGAGATGCGCGACGACTGGCAGTTCTATCGCGACCGCCGGCCCGAGTCGTACACCTCGATCCCCAAGCCGTAGGTTGTTCGAAACGAGGGAGTTGAACCGATGAAGACACTCATTTCCAATGGCACCGTGGTGAACGCGACGGGTGTCGCCACCGCCGACGTGCTGATCGACGGCGAGACGATCGCGGCCGTGCTGGCGCCCGGATCGGCCCTGCTCGGGTTCGACGTCGCGGCCAACGTCGACCGGGTGATCGACGCGCGCGGCAAGTACGTCATCCCGGGCGGGATCGACGCACACACGCACATGGAGATGCCGTTCGGCGGCACCTTCGCGAGCGACACCTTCGAGACCGGCACCCGTGCGGCGGCGTGGGGCGGCACCACCTCGATCGTCGACTTCGTCGTGCAGTACGCGGGCGAGAACATCCTCGACCAGTACCAGGCGTGGCACCAGAAGGCCGCGGGAAACTGCGCCATCGACTACGGCTTCCACCAGATCCTCTCGGACGTGCAGGACTCCTCGCTCACGGCGATGGATGAACTGCTGAACGAAGGCGTCAGCTCGTTCAAGCTCTTCATGGCCTACAAGGGCGTCTTCCTGAGTGACGACGGCCAGATCGTCAAGGCGATGCAGCGCGCCAGCGAGAACGGTGCGCTGATGATGATGCATGCCGAGAACGGCAGCGTCATCGACCTGCTCGTGCAGCAGGCTGTGGCCCGCGGCGACACGTCCCCGTACTTCCATGGCACCACGCGTCCCTGGCAGGCCGAGGAGGAGGCCACCCACCGCGCGATCATGCTCGCGAACCTCACCGGTGCGCCGCTGTACATCGTGCACGTGAGCGCGAAGCAGGCCGTCGAACAGATCGCCATCGCCCGCGATCGCGGCCAGAACGTGTTCGCGGAGACCTGCCCGCAGTACCTCTACCTCTCGCTCGAAGAGCAGCTCGGGGCATCCAGTGCCGAATGGGGCGACTTCGAGGGTGCGAAGTGGGTCTGTTCCACCCCGTTGCGCTCGCGGGCAGAAGGTCACCAGCACCACATGTGGCAGGGGCTCCGCACGAACGACCTGCAGGTCATCTCCACCGACCACTGCCCGTTCTGCATGAAGGGCCAGAAGGACTTAGGGGTAGGCGACTTTTCGAAGATCCCGAACGGCATCGGTTCGGTCGAACACCGCATGGACCTGATCTACCAGGGTGTCGTGATGGGCGAGATCAGCCTGCCGCGCTGGGTCGAGCTCACGTCGACCACGCCCGCCCGCATGTTCGGCATGTACGGCAAGAAGGGTGTGATCCAGCCCGGAGCCGACGGAGACGTGGTGATCTACGACCCGAACGGCCACACCTCGATCGGCGTGGGTGAGGGCCGCTCGCACCACATGAACATGGACTACTCGGCCTGGGAGGGCTACGAGATCGACGGCCACGTCGACACCGTCATCTCCCGCGGCAAGGTCATCGTCGACGACAACGAATACCTCGGCACCAAGGGCGACGGCAAGTATTTCAAGCGCGGCCTTTCGCAGTATCTGATCTAGCCATATTCTGCGCAGCCGGTCCCCGCCCGGCTGCGCGTACGACACTCGGCCCCACCTCCTCGACAGAAAGCACCACATGGAATTCGGAGCAGTTCTCCAGACCCACCCGCCGGCGTCGCGCACCCTCGCGCTCGCGAAACTCGCCGAGCAGCACGGATTCGACTACGCGTGGACGTTCGACTCCCACCTGCTCTGGCAGGAGCCGTACGTCATCTACAGCCAGATCCTGAACGAGACGCACCGCATCAAGGTCGGCCCGATGGTGACGAACCCGGCGACCCGCGACTGGACGGTGACGGCATCCATCTTCGCGACCCTCAACGAGATGTACGGCAACCGCACCATCTGCGGCATCGGCCGGGGCGACTCAGCGGTGCGCACCACGAACGGTGCCCCGACGACGCTGAAGACCCTGCGGGAGTCGATCCACGTGATCCGGGAGCTGGCGAACAGCCGCTCAGTGGAGTACAACGGCGCGACCGTGCAGTTCCCCTGGAGCCGTGGCTCCGAACTCGAGGTCTGGGTGGCGGCCTACGGCCCGCTCGCGCTGAAGCTCACCGGGGAGGTCGGTGACGGCTTCATCCTGCAGCTCGCCGACGTCGACATCGCCGAATGGATGATCAAGACCGTCCGGAATGCGGCCGAGAAGGCCGGGCGTGACCCGATGTCCATCAAGTTCTGCGTGGCGGCGCCGATGTACGTCGGCGACGACTGGGAGCACATGCGTGACCAGTGCCGGTGGTTCGGAGGCATGGTCGGCAACCACGTGGCCGACATCGTGTCGAAGTACGGCACCGATTCGAACGTGCCGAAAGCGCTCACCGACTACATCGAAGCGCGCCAGGGCTACGACTACAACCAGCACGGCCTCGCCGGCAATGAGCACGCGAACTTCGTTCCCGACGAGATCGTCGACCGCTTCTGCCTGCTCGGCACGGCCGACCAGCACATCGAGAAGCTCAAGGCGCTGAAGGAGCTCGGCGTCGACCAGTTCGCGGGCTACCTCCAGCACGACAACAAAGAGGAGACCCTGCGGGTCTACGGCGAAGCCGTCATCCCGGCGATGCGAGAGCACATCACGGCGACCGCATGACGATGACAACGGGAGCGGGCCTGGCGCGCCGTCGCTGGAGCGCCCTGCTCTGGGGCCTGCTCGGCGTGGTGCTGCTCGCGGTCCTCTGGGAGGGCTACAAGGCGATCGGCCCGCCGACCGGCGTGGTGCTGTTCGACACGAGCATCCTGCCGAAGACCGACGACCGCTCCATGCCGCACCTCGTCGACATGCTGTCCCGGGCGATCGAGCCGGTGAACACGTCCGCAGGATCCCCGCCGGTCTGGGTGGCGGTCATCGGCGCGGCGCTCACCAGCCTCGGCGTCGCCGCAGTGGGCTGGGCGATCGGGTCGGTGGTCGGCTTCCTCATCGCGCTCCTCATGCAGCGCCTGCAGGTCGCCGAGCGCGCCGTGCTGCCCTGGCTCATCCTCAGCCAGACCGTGCCGCTCATCGCTCTCGCTCCGGTGATCGTCGCCTGGGGTGGCAAGATCCAGATCGGTGCCTTCTCCTGGGATCGCTGGATGTCCGTGGCCGTCATCGCCTCGTACCTGGCGTTCTTCCCGGTGGCCGTCGGTGCACTCCGCGGGCTGCAGTCGCCCGACACGATCCATGTCGAACTGATGCGAACGTACAACGCGGGCTGGTTCCGCACGCTGCTGAAGCTCCGGCTGCCCGCCAGCGTTCCCTACCTGCTTCCCGCCCTCCGGCTGGGGGCCGCGAGCGCCATCGTCGGCACGGTGGTGGCAGAGGTCTCGACCGGCTACAAGGGTGGCATCGGTCGCATGATCATCGAGTTCGCACAGTCGGGCACCTCCGACCCGGCCAAGGCCTACGCGCCGATCGCCGGCGCAGTAGTGCTCGGGCTGGTCTCGGCGGGAATCGTCGCGCTGATCGGCCTCACCCTCAAGCGTTTCAACCGACAGGAGGCGGCCTCATGACCGATACTGCCCGCACCACCGCTCCCACACCCTCCGAGGTGCTTCCGGCCATCTCCGTGCGTTCGGCCGGCAAGATCTTCACGGTGGCGAAGGGTGCCGAGGTTCAGGCGCTCACCGGCATCGACCTGACCGTCGCCCCGGGCGAGTTCGTCTCCCTCATCGGCCCCTCGGGCTGTGGCAAGAGCACCCTTCTCCGTCTGATCGCCGACCTCGACTCCGCCACCAGCGGCGAGATCCTCGTGTTCGGCAAGACTGCCCGGCAGGCCAGGCTCGACCAGGAGTACGGCATCGCCTTCCAGAGCGCGGGGCTCCTGCCGTGGCGATCTGTGCAGGCGAACATCGAGCTGCCGCTCGAACTGCACGGCGTGGGCAAGGCCGAGCGCGCCGCGCGAGCCGAAGAACTGATCGAACTCGTCGGGCTCACAGACTTCCGGAGCCGCTTCCCCGACCAGCTCTCCGGCGGCATGCAGCAACGGGTGGCCATTGCCCGCTCGCTCGCCGAGAGGCCGAAACTGCTGCTGATGGACGAACCGTTCGGCGCCCTCGACGAGATGACCCGCGAGCGCATGCAGCAGGAGCTCGTGCGCATCTGCTCGGAGACGGGCGCCGCTGTGGTCTTCGTCACGCACTCGATCCCCGAGGCCGTGTTCCTCTCCGACCGGGTCGTCGTGATGTCGCCGCGGCCGGGCCGCATCGTCGACATCGTGTCGGTGGATCTCGGTCCGGGTACCTCCCGCAGCGACTCCCTCCGCGAGAACCCGGCGTTCTTCGCCGGGGTGACCGCCGTGCGGGAAGCGCTCCACGGATCACCCGTCGCCCCCCTCGGAGCGGATCTCCGATGACGACCACCGTCTCCGCCGCTGCCATGGTCACCGATCCGTCTGCCGGCGGAGCGAGCGCCGGCCGAGGGGCCGCAGGGCGATCCGTCGCGCGCTCGGTGCTTCCCCCTGTCGTTCTCGGGGTGGCCTTCCTGCTCGTCTGGCAGCTCGCCGTGGTCGCCTTCGACATCAAGCCCTACCTGCTGCCGAGCCCGACCGACATCGTCGGCCAGATCGTCGTCGTCTTCCCGTTGCTCTGGTCCTCCCTGCTCGCAACCGGCCTGAATGCGCTGATCGGGCTCGTGCTCGGCGGTGTCCTCGCCGTCGTGCTCGCCCTTCTCGCCTCGCGGGTCACGATCTTCGACCGGATGATCGTGCCGATCGTCGCGGCCGTCGCCGTCGTTCCGATCGTCGCTCTCGCGCCCATCCTGAACACGATGTTCGGTTCGACCTCCGACACGCCCCGGCGGGTCGTCGTGCTGATCGTCGTCTTCGCGCCGATCTTCATCAACACACTCCGCGGCCTCCGCCAGGTGCGGCCGGTGCATCGTGACCTGATGCGGGCCTACGCCGCCTCGAACTGGCAGCTCACCCGTACCGTCACGCTCCCGGGGGCCGTTCCGTTCATCTTCACCGGTCTCCGCATCGCGGCGCCGCTAGCCGTGATCTCTGCCATCGTCGCGGAGTACTTCGGCGGGCTGCAGAACGGTCTCGGTTCCCGCATCACCTCCGCCGCGGCGAACAGCGCCTACCCCCGGGCCTGGGCCTACGTGTTCGGCGCGATCATCCTGGGCCTCGTCTTCTACGGCGTCACCCTGCTGCTCGAACGGCTCGCGAGCCGCCGCCGGGCCTGAGAACGTTCCACCCGCACCACCGTTCCACCTGCACCACCCCCGCATCACCTTCACCGCACCACCCGTCCAGCACACAGATCAACGGAGGAAAGATGAAGCACAGCAGACGCATCACCCTCGGCGCGGCAGCCATCGCCGCGTCGGCAGCCCTCATCCTGAGCGGATGCTCGAGCTCATCGGGCACCGGCGACACTGCCAGCTCGAGCGGGGGAGCCCTGACCCCCGTGAAGCTGCAGTTGCAGTGGTTCACGCAGGCGCAGTTCGCGGGCTACTACGCCGCCCTCGACCAGGGCTACTTCGCCGACGAGGGCCTCGACGTCACCATCGTCGAAGGCGGAACGGACATCGTTCCCCAGACCCAGCTGGCCGACGGCGCCGTGGACTACGCCGTCGCCTGGGTTCCGAAGGCGCTCGCATCGCGCGAGCAGGGCGCCGGCATCACCGATGTCGCCCAGATCCTTCAGAAGTCGGGCACCCTGCAGGTGTCGATGGCCGACAAGAACATCACGACCGCCGCCGATCTCAAGGGCAAGACCGTCGGCAACTGGGGCTACGGCAACGAGTTCGAGATGTTCGCCGGCATCACCAAGGCGGGTCTCGATCCCGCGACCGACGTCAAACTCGTTCAGCAGGCGTTCGACGAGTCGGGCCTCCTCGACGGGTCGATCGACGCCGCGCAGGCCGAGACCTACAACGAGTACGCGCAGATCCTCGAGACCATGAACCCGGCGACCGGCAAGCTGTACCAGCCGAGCGACCTCAACGTGATCGACTGGAACACCGAGGGCACCGCAATGCTCCAGGATGCGATCTGGGCGAACACCGAGAAGCTCAACAGCGACCAGGCCTACCAGGACCAGACCGTGAAGTTCCTCACGGCCGCGCTCAAAGGCTGGATCTACGCCCGTGACAACCCCGAGAAGGCTTCTGCCATCGTCGTGGCCAAGGGATCGCAGCTCGGCGCGAGCCACCAGCTCTGGCAGACCAATGAGATCAACAAGCTCATCTGGCCGTCGGCAGCCGGCGTCGGAATCATCGATGACGCCTCCTGGAAGCAGACCGTCGACGTCGCCATGACGGCCAAGAACCTCGAAGGCACCACCGTCATCACGAAGGCGCCCGACTCCGACGCGTACACGAACACCTACGTGCAGAAGGCGCTCGACGCGCTGAAGGCAGAGGGCGTCGACGTCACGGGCACCTCCTACAAGCCCATCACCGTCACCCTCACCGAGGGCGGCAAATAAGAATCCGCACCACCCCGGGCCGGGCATCCGTCGTCGCCCTCACAAGCGGCAGGCACCGGATGCCCGGCTCACCACTCGACACGAAGAAGGCACCACTCATGGATCTCAACCCCGAAGACGGAAAGCTCGCCTACGAACTCGACCGCGCCCACGTCTTCCACTCCTGGTCGGCTCAGGCCGCGCTGAAGCCGATGGTCATCGCCGGCGGCCTCGGCAGTACCGTCTGGGACTTCGACGGCAACCGCTACCTCGACTTCTCGAGCCAGCTCATCAACGTGAACATCGGTCACCAGCACCCGGCCGTGACCGCGGCCATCCGCGCGCAGACCGAGGTGCTCACCACCGTCGCCCCCGCAGCGGCGAACCTCGCGCGGGGCAGAGCCGCCCAGCGCATCCTCGAACGGGCCGGCCACGACTTCAGCAAGGTCTTCTTCACCAACGGCGGCGCGGACGCCAACGAGAACGCCTTTCGCATGGCCAGGCTCTACACCGGGCGAGACAAGATCCTCTCGACCTACCGCTCGTACCATGGCAACACCGGGGCAGCGGTCGTCGCGACAGGCGACTGGCGGCGGATGCCCAACGAGTACGCTCGCGGCCACGTCCACTTCTTCGGGCCCTACGAGTACCGGAGCGAGTTCTGGTCCTCGAGCCCGGAGGAGGAGTCGGCCCGAGCCCTCCACCACCTCGAACGGGTGATCGTCTCCGAGGGGGCGTCGGGGATCGCCGCCATCGTGCTCGAGACGATTCCCGGCACCGCGGGCATCCTCGTGCCGCCGCCCGGCTATCTCGCCGGAGTGCGGGCGCTCTCGGACAAGTACGGCATCATGCTCATCTTCGACGAGGTGATGTGCGGGTTCGGGCGCGCGGGCGGCTGGTTCGCGTTCCAGGCGCTCGGCCAGGTCGAGGGCGAGACGGTCGTGCCCGATCTCATCACCTTCGCGAAGGGCGTCAACTCGGGGTATGTGCCGGTCGGCGGGGTCATCATCCCGCCCTACATCGCTGAAGCCTTCGATGACACCGTCTTCCCCGGCGGCCTGACCTATTCCGGGCATCCACTCGCCATGGCCTCCATCGTCGGCGCGCTCGATGCAATGGCAGCCGAGGGCATCGTCGCCAATGCCGAACGCATCGGCCGCGACGTGCTCGGGCCCGGACTCCGCGCGCTGGCCGAGAAGCACGACGTCATCGGCGAGGTGCGGGGGATCGGTGTCTTCTGGGCGCTCGACCTGGTCGCCGACCGCGAGACGCGTGAGCCCCTCCCCGCTCGGACGATCGGTGTGCTCAAGGCGAAGCTGCTCTCCCTCGGACTCCTTCCGATGTTCGCCGACAACAGGCTGCACGTCGTGCCGCCCTGCGTGGTGACCGAGGAGGAGGTCGCCCAGGCGCTCGGCATCTTCGATGAGGCGTTCGCGTCGATCGCGGTGCGCGCCTGACGGGTGGCTGACGGCGGTGCGGCCGCACGTCACGCGCCGCGCCGCCCCGCCCCGCCACCCCGCACCTGAGCCACGCTTTCGCCGCTCGAACGAGTAGCGTTCCTACATGGACGTACGCCGGCTCGAACTGCTCCGAGAACTCGCGGAGCGCGGCAGCATCACCGAGGTAGCCCGGGCGACCCACCGCACGCCCTCAGCCGTCTCGCAGCAGCTGCGCGTGCTCGAGCGCGAGGCCGGCCTTCCCCTCACCGAGAAGGCCGGCCGCGGCATCGTGCTCACCGACGCCGGCCGGGCCCTCGCCCGGAGCGCCACGGATGTCGCCATCGCCCTCGAGCGCGCCGATGCGCTCTGGGACGAGTTCCGCCACGACCCCACGGGCGAGGTGTCGCTGGCGACCTTCCCGACCGGCGGCCAGATGCTCCTGCCCGGGGTGCTGCACCGGCTCGCCGGGCAGTCGGGCCTGACCCTCCACGCCAGCGACCGCGACCCCGTCTCCGAGGGCTTCCCCGACCTCACCAACGACTTCGACATCGTGGTCGCCCACGCGCCGTCCCGTCCGCCCTCGCTCTGGTACGGGCGGGGCCTCAGCATCGTGCATCTGATCACCGAGCCCCTCGACGTGGCGCTTCCCCCCGGGCATCCCCTCGCCGACCAGGCCAGCGTCAGCCCCTCGGACCTGATCGGTGAACAGTGGATCGGCGTCCCCTGGGGATACCCGTTCGAACGCACCCTCTACGACATCTCCGCAGCGGCGGGCGCGCCCGTCAACATCGTGCAGCGGTTCGCCGACACCCGCGTCACCGAGGCTCTCGTGTCCTCGGGCCTCGGCGTCGCGATCCTGCCCCGGTACACCGCCGGCGGCGCGTATCTCACGTCGGATTCCCTGCCGCGCATCGCGCTGAAGCCACTCTCCGGCATGCGGGCCGAGCGGCACATCTACGCTCTGATGCGCCCCGACCGCGCCGAGCGGCTCGCCGTGCGCACCATCGCCGATCTCCTCCGGGCCGAGGCCGACGCGATCCGCGAGGCGAACCCCACCCCCACCTGACCCGCCGACAGCAGACACCGGGCGACGACCCGCCGACCACCCGCCGAGGCAGGGTAAGCTCTCGCAGTGAGCAAATTCAACAAGACCCCGTTCACGGTCAACGTCTGGGACCTGATGCACGTGCCCGGCGAGCTCCGCGAACGCCAGCTCGACATCGTTGTGCCGGAGAAGATGGGTGAGGGCCTCGTCGCTGTCCAGGCAGGGGCGACACTCGAGATCGATGCCCGCCTGGAGAGCCTCCACGACGGCATCCTGGCCACCGTGAGGGTCGACACCGAGGCCTCCGGAGAGTGCAGTCGCTGCCTCCGAGACATCGAATTGCCGGTTCGAGTCGAGTTTGCGGAGCTTTTCGCGTATTCTCTTGACGAAGCTTTTGATTACGAGGTTCAGGCCGATCACATCGACCTCGAACCACTGATCAGGGATGCGGTTGTTCTCGCACTCCCGTTTCAGCCGGTTTGTCGGCCAGATTGCCCAGGACTCGACCCGGTCACGGGTGAGCGGCTGGAAGACCTGCCCGAGCGTGCCCCGCAGGAAGAATTCGATTCCCGTTGGTCGGCGCTGACCGGGCTGCTGGGCCCAAGCGGCTCGGGTGCACACGCTGAAACACTCCCAGAAGCTTCCACAGACACGGCAACCGACGGTGCGACTCCGTCTGCGAGCCCCACCGAGAGAGAAAAGAGTTAGCTCATGGCTGTACCGAAGCGAAAGATGTCGCGGGCCTCGACCCGCATGCGTCGTGCCCAGTGGAAGGCCACCGCGCCGACCCTGGTGAAGACGATCGAGAACGGCAAGACCACCTACAGTCTCCCGCACCGCGCGAAGGTTGTCGAAGACTCCGCCGGCACCGCGCTGTTCCTTGAATACAAGGGCCGCAAGGTCGCTGACGTATAGCATTTTCTCTGGCTCGCCCGCTGGGCGACGCGAATGAATCTGCGGCCGGGGTTCCGGCGATGTCAGACGGGGTGCGTTCGATCGGAGTGAGGCAGTGAGCAAGACGGCTGCAGCACCCGACCGGGCGCACCTTTTGTCGACTCTCGAGGTCCAGATTCCGGATGATCTGCTGCACCTTGCGCTGACCCACCGTTCCTGGTCGTACGAGAACGGCGGAGTGCCCACGAATGAGCGCCTCGAGTTCCTCGGCGACTCCATCCTCGGCCAGGCCGTGACGGTCATGCTCTACACCCGCTACCCCGACCGGGGCGAGGGTGAGCTGGCCAAGCGGCGCGCGAGCCTCGTCAGCACGGTGGCCCTGGCCGGTATCGGCCGGTCGATCGGGCTGGGAGCGTTCATCCTGCTCGGCAAGGGCGAAGACCTCACGGGCGGCCGGGCCAAGGCGTCGATCCTCGCCGACACGGTCGAGGCGCTCATTGGTGCGACCTACCTCGGGCTCGGTGGCGACGTCGCCACCGCTCTGGTGCTGCGCCTCGTCGAGCCGCTCATCTCGAACCCGGAGACCTTCGGCGAGTCGATGGACCCGAAGACCGAACTGCAGGAGCTCGCGGCAACCCTGGGCGACGCTGCCCCGGTCTACGAGATCGCCGAGAGCGGTCCCGACCACCGCAAGACATTCGTTGCAACGGTCACTGTCGGCTCCCTCGCCACCGCGACGGGTGAGGGGTCGAGCAAGAAGCAGGCCGAGTCGATCGCAGCCCGCCGGGCGTGCCTTTTGCTCGCGCCCCCTCGCCAGCAACAGGCCGCCCCTCTGGCGCCTGCTGCCTCGCCACCCGCGACGCAGCAGGCGCCGTAGTGCCCGAACTCCCCGAAGTCGAGGTCGTGCGCGCAGGTCTCGAACCCGCCGTGACCGGCTCGCTGATCACGGGCGTCGAGGTCTTCGACGTGCGCTCCCTGAAGCGGCACAGCGCGCTCGCCGGCCCGTTCGAGAGCCTGCTCTCCGGGCACCGGATACTCGCAGCCGTCCGCCGCGGAAAGTTCCTGTGGTTCCCGCTCTCCTCGGGCCGCGCCCTCGTGACGCACCTCGGCATGAGCGGGCAGGTGCTGCTGCGGGCACCGGGCGCGGTCGAAGACGGGCTGCTGCGCATCCGGGTCAGCATCGAGCATCCGGTGCAGGGTGAGCTCTGGGTGAACTTCGTCGACCAGCGCATCTTCGGCTCGATGGCCGTCGATGAGCTCGTTCCGACACCGGATGGCCGTGCCGCCGGATTCGCGGGCGCGGCCCTGCTCGAACCGGAGTGGGCGGCGCTCATCCCGAGCCAGGTGGCGCACATCGCGCGCGACCCCCTCGACCCTGCATTCGACGAGACGGCGTTCTTCTCGGCCCTGAAGCGCAAGAACACGGGAATCAAACGTGCCCTGCTCGACCAGACGCTCGTCAGCGGCATCGGCAACATCTACGCCGACGAAGCGCTCTGGGCCGCGAAACTGCACTACGAGCAGCCGACCTCGTCTCTCGGACCGCGGGTCGCCAGGCATCTGCTGGCGGAGGTGCGTCTCGTGCTCACGAAGGCCCTCGCCGAGGGCGGCACGAGTTTCGACGCCCAGTACGTCAATGTGAACGGGGCCTCGGGCTACTTCTCGCACAGCCTGAACGCCTACGGGCAGCAGGGGAAGCCGTGCCCGCGCTGCGGCCACCTCATCGTGCGCGAGCGTTTCATGAACCGCTCCTCCCACTTCTGCCCCCACTGCCAAAGACTCCGCCGCCCCGCTGCGGCCGCCCCCCGCCGCGCCGCAGCCATCCCGCCGCCCGCCACCACGCCGCCCGCCGCCACCACCCCCTGAACCGATCCACCGAAAACTGTCGCCTCACCTCCCGCAGAGCGACAGTTTTCGGTGGATCGGTCGCTCAGACCGACTTCGACGCAGCGCGCAATTCCGGCTCCTCTGTCGAGTAGCGCGCGCCGACGTGGCCGAGCACGGCGACGATCACCGTGATGAGCGCCGACAGCGACACACCCCAGCCGAGCCCGAGGCGGAGCAGCAACGCTCCCACCCCGGCGCCGGCCGCGATCAGCACGATCGCCGCGGCCCGCCGGAACCACGGCTGACCCTTCCCACCCGCCAGGCGCGAGTCGGCGGCGAACCCGGTGATGGTCGACGTCACGACGACAGTGGTGACATCCTTCACGCCGATGTGCCGCGCAGTGCCAGCCTGGATCCCCATCGCGATCGCGAGGAACATCGTCACGATGTACTCCTGTGGCTGCGGGGGTGTGCCGCCGTACACCAGCAGGCCGACCGCGAGCCCCACCATGATCACGGCGACCGCGGTCAGCAGCGAGGTGCTCCGATGGGTCCAGCCCTCCTTGATCGGCCGCAGCACCCGGCCGGCGATCACGGCGCCGAGCATGAAGCTGAGCAGGGCGATGACCGGCCCGATGACCGGCAGCCCGTCGGCCCCGGCCAGCGCCATGCCGAGGATGACGACGTTGCCCGTCATGTTCCCCGTGAACACCCGGTCGAGCCCCAGATAGCCGACTGCATCCACCACCCCTGTCGAGAAGGTGAGCGCGAGCATGAGGGCGAGGTGGAGGTTCGGGATGTTACGGCCGAGGCGCTTGGGCACGGGGATTCCTTGTCAGCGCGGCACTCGGCGCGCAGTACTCTCGAAGGGTGGACGAAAGGGCAGTGGAAGATGCAGTTTGACCCGCTCCAGCCGAACGCCGGCGCGATTCGATCCCCACACTATCTGCCTGCAACCGGCCGGAATGTGCTCTGGGGCCGCCTGCCGTGCGCCCGGGACGAAGCCGTGCTCGAGATCGAGTCGGGCGACGAGGTCACCATCGACACTCTCAGCCACGAGGGCATCCTCGAAGACCAGGGCCGGGACCCGCTGCGGTACTTCCAGGGCCACGGCGTCGACCGTCAACACATCCTCGACGACGCGATCGCCATTGCGGCCTCCAACTACCCGCGCGACAGGGCGGCCGACGGCCCGCACGTCGTGACCGGCCCGATCCGGGTGCGCGGGGCGAAGCCAGGCGACCTGCTGAAGATGACCCTCGTCGAGGCGCTGCCGCGCGTTCCCTACGGCGTCATCTCCAACCGGCACAGCAAGGGAGCGCTGCCGGGTGAGTACCCGGCGAGCCTCGGCGCCGTCAGTGTGTTCTCCCGCGTCGACGAAGACCCGGACGGCCGCCGCGTCGGCGTTCTGCCCGTCACCCCGGGGGGCCCGGACGTCGTGCGCTTTCCGCTGGCACCCTTCCTCGGCATCATGGGTGTCGCGGTCGCCGGTGACACCCGGCCGCACTCCGTTCCGCCCGGCGCGCACGGCGGCAACATCGACATCAACCTGCTGACCGCCGGCAACTCGCTCTATCTCCCGGTGCAGGTGGCCGGCGCCCTCGCCTATGTGGGTGACCCGCACTTCGCCCAGGGCGACGGCGAGGTGGCGCTCACCGCCATGGAGGCGTCGCTCCGGGTGACCGTGCGCTTCGAGCTTCTCAGCCAGTCGGATGCCCTGCAGCAGTTCGGCGCGCTCGTCGGCCCGCTCGCCGAGACCCGGGAGTTCCTCGTGCCGACAGGTATGAGCGTCGACCTCGACGAGGCGGTGCAGCACTGCGTGCGCGCGGCCATCTCCCTGCTGGGTGCCCGCTACGGCATGGAGCCGCACCTCGCTTACGCCTACCTCAGCGCGGCGACCGACTTCAACATCTCGCAGGTGGTCGACATCGTGAAGGGCGTCCACGCCCGCATCCGGGTCGCCGACTTCGCCGCGATCTCGAACTAAGCCAGAAAGTGGCCCCGCAATACGCGTGAAACATCTGTTGCATAAGCTTGTTTTCTGAAACACTTGACTCAGAGACATCCACAGCGCGCGAGGAGCACCCCATCAGCAGCCAGCCCATCAACCCACCGTCGCGGCTCCTGATGGGCCCGGGCCCGATCAACGCCGATCCCCGGGTGCTGCGTGCCATGTCGGCGCAGCTCCTCGGGCAGTACGACCCGGCGATGACCGCGTACATGACCGAGACGATGGGCCTCTACCGTGAGGTCTTCCGCACCGCGAACGAGCAGACGCTCCTCGTCGACGGAACCTCCCGGGCCGGCATCGAAGCGGCTCTCGTCAGCATGATCGAGCCGGGCGATCGTGTGCTCGTGCCGATCTTCGGTCGCTTCGGTCACCTGCTCCGCGAGATCGCCGAGCGCTGCGGGGCCGAGGTGCACGTGCGCGAGGTCGAGTGGGGCCAGGTCTTCACCCCCGAGCAGATCGAGCAGGCCATCCGCGAGACGAAGCCAAAGATCCTCGCCGTCGTGCACGGCGACACCTCCACCACCATGGCGCAGCCCCTCGACGAACTCGGCGCGATCTGCCGCGAGCACGACGTGATCTTCTACACGGATGTCACGGCCTCCCTCGCGGGCAATACCTTCGAGACCGACGCCTGGGGTCTCGACGCGGTCACCGCGGGACTCCAGAAATGCCTCGCCGGACCGAGCGGATCGGCTCCCGCAACGTTCTCGCCCCGCGCCGTCGAGCTGATCAACTCGCGCAAGAGCATCGAGGCGGGCATCCGTTCAGAAGGCGACGAGGTTCTCCGCGCCCCCATCCGTTCGAACTACTTCGACCTGGCCATGATCTTCGACTACTGGGGCGCCAAGCGCCTGAACCATCACACCGAGGCCACTTCGATGCTCTACGGTGCTCGCGAATGCGCCCGGCTGCTCGTCGACGAGGGCATCGGCAACGCCGTCGAGCGGCACCGGATTCACGGAGGAGCCATGCTCGAGGGCCTGAAGGGTCTCGGGCTCGAGATCTTCGGCGACCTCTCGCACAAGATGAACAACGTGACGGCCGTGTACATCCCCGACTCGGTCTCGGGCGACGCGGTGCGCGGGGAGTTGCTCGACGACTTCGGAATCGAGATCGGCACGTCGTTCGGCCCTCTGCACGGCAAAGTCTGGCGCATCGGCACGATGGGCTACAACGCTCGGAAGGACACCGTGTTGACGACACTCGCGGCGTTCGAGCAGGTGCTGCGCCGGGCAGGCGCGACGGTCACGGCCGGCGGGGGAGTGGGCGCGGCCTACGAGTTCTACGCGAATGCGAATGCGGATGCGGCTGCGGACCCGACCGACGGCGGGGCGGCCAGGGAGGCCGAACTGGCCGACCTCGAGCGAGCCGGCCTGTGACAACGCGGCATGCGAGCACCGACGTGATCGACCGCACCGGCGCGCTCTCCCTCCTTGCCCGCTCCGACGAGCTCGCCTCGTACAGCACCCTGCCGGGTGGCCTGATCCGTCGCGTCTACCTCACCGCTGAGCACCGCGCCGTCAATGCACTCGCCGGCCAGTGGATGATCGAGGCCGGCATGCGCACCTGGCAGGATGCCGCGGGCAATCAGTGCGGCCGCCTCGAGGGCAGCACCCCGGGGTTGCCGGCCCTGCTCCTCGGATCGCACCTCGACACGGTGCCCTCGGCCGGACGCTACGACGGCATCCTCGGGGTGCTCATCGCCATCGCGGCGGTGGACCGCATCCACGCCAGCGGCATCCGGCTCCCTTTCGCGCTCGAAGTGGTCGCATTCGGAGACGAGGAGGGAACCCGTTTCGGCCGCGCCCTGCTCGGCAGTCGAGCGCTCGCCGGAACCAGCGACCCTGCCTGGCTCGACCTCACCGACGAACAGGGCATCACCCTTCGCGAGGCCTACCGCGCGTTCGGGCTCGACCCCGACGCACTCGGCGCCGCGGCCCGGCGGCCGGAAGACCTCGTCGGCTATCTCGAAGCCCACATCGAGCAGGGCCCGTACCTCGAAGAGGCGGGCCACGCGCTGGGCATCGTCTCCACGATCGCCGGTGCACGCCGGTTCTCCCTCACCGTCAACGGCCGGGCCGGTCATTCGGGCACCCCGTTCGACCGCCGGCACGATGCGCTCGCGGGTGCCGCGGAGATCGTGACCCTCATCGAAGCCACGGCCCGGAGCGCCGGCCTCATCGCGACCGTCGGCCACCTCGAGGTTTTCCCCAATGCCGTGAACGTGATCCCGGGCCGGGTGGAGCTGAGCCTCGACCTGCGCGCCGAGTCCGACGCCGATCGCGACAGGGTCTGGGAGCAGATCAGTGACGCCCTGACGGAGATTTGCGACCGTCGCGGCTTGACCGTCGACGCCCGCCAGACGCACAGCGCACCGGCCGTGGCCTGCAGCGCGCGGCTTCGGGGCGCCGTCGCCGCGGGAATCGCCCGCACGGGCAACGCCGATCCGCTGCTCCTGCTCAGCCGCGCGGGACACGACGGGATGGCCGTGGCCGCGGTCACCGAGATCGCGATGCTCTTCATCCGCTGCCGGGGAGGTGTGAGCCACCATCCCGACGAGCACGTGCTCGCGGCGGATGTCGCGGCGGCGACCGACGCGTTCGAAGCCGCCGTGCTCGCGCTCGTCGCAGCCGAGACGTCGCGGCCGACCCCCGCCCCGTCGCGCCCGTCCGCCAACCCGTCCGCGGTTCCGCCCGCCGCCCACGCCGACGCCACCCCGCCGGCCTGATGCCGCGCCCGGCCGCTCCCGACGCGCCCATCGGCCAGCGCATCGATGAGAGCTACGCCGAACTCTCCCCGCAGGAGCAGCGCGCCGCCGACGTCATCCTCGCCCATCTTGATGACCTCGCGCTCTACAACGCCAGCGAGATAGCCCGGTTGAGCAGCGTCTCCAAGGCCACGGTCAGCAGACTCTTCCGCAGCCTCGGTTTCGCCGATGCGCAGGAGGTGCGGGAGCACGCGCGGGCCCTTCGAAGCCAGGGGATCCCCCTCGGCGGTGTCACCCTCGACGCCGAGCGCTCCTCGGCGATCGACACCCACCTCGCGCAGGAGCAGTCGAACCTCGCGGTGATGCTCACCACCGTCTCCGACGGCAGACTCGGCGAGGCGGCAGCCCTCATCGGGCGCGCGCGCCGGATCGTCGTGATCGGCCTCCGCAACTCGTATCCGGTCGCGCTGCACCTGCGCCAACAGCTCGTCCTGGGGTTCGAGGATGTGCGGCTCGCCCCGCAGCCCGGCCAGTCGATTGGCGAGGAACTGGCCGGACTGACCGACGGTGACGCCGTGGCGCTCGTCGGGTTCCGTCGTCGCCCGAGCGGGTTCGGCGGGGTTCTGGATGTCGCGTCCGACCTCCGGGTGCCGGTCGTGCTGCTCGCCGACAGCTCGGCGCGGCGTCACTCCGGCCGTGTCGCGGTGTACCTCGAGTGCCCCGTCGACAGCGTGCTCGCCGTGGACAGCTACGCCGCCGCAAACAGCCTCGTCGCTCTGCTCGCGACGGAGAGCCTAGCGGTCGCCGCTCGCGACAGCCGCACCCGGATCGCCTCCATCAACCGCCTCTACGACGGGCTCGACGAACTCGAACCCCGGTCCTGACGTGCGGGTGGCCTCACGGCCGAACGGTCTCCGCGCTGTCGATGTCCTCGCCGATCTCGAGATCCGAACACTCCACCGAGAGCGCGTCGTGCGCCCGCAGGTAGGCCCGCGCCCCCGAATCTCCGGCGAGGTCTTCGCAAAGATCCGCCCAGTGCACCCGGCCGATGAACACCGGATGCCCCGGACGCGAGTCGAACATCGCCTGCACGAGCGCCTCGCGCCGCTCGCTGCGCACGGAATCGGCCGCGGCTCTGACGCGGTCGATGGTCTCCGGTCGGAGCGAGGGAGTGTCGACCAGCGTCACGATGACTCCGTCGAGCTCGATCGAGGAGAGGGCGTCGATCCCGGCCCGGAGCGACTCCGACATCCCCTCGGCCCAGAGGTCTGCATTCCGCACGATGAGGCGCGGCTCGTTGCCGAAGGCGACCGCGATCAGCTGCGCGGCCTGCTGCGAGCCTGCCCCCAGAACGACGACGACCGGCGAGCATCCGGAATCCAGCAGTACCCGGGTGCCGCGCACGACCCAGGGCTCGCCGCCCCCGGTCTGAACCAGGGCCTTCGGCATGCCCATCCGACGGCCCGCGCCGGCGGCGAGCAGCATCCCGGCCACGCCCGCTTCGTCACTCACCCGTTCATCGTAGGTGTCAGCGCGCCGCTCCGCCCTAAGCTGAAGACACCGTCTGTCGACCAGGAGGTCACCCTGCTGAACCTGCAACCGTCCGAGCTCCGTGAGCTGCTCGTCCCGTGCCTGGCGGTTCCGCGCTGGGTGGACGAGGTGGTGGATGCCGCACCCTACGATTCGGTCGACTCACTTCTGGCAGGAGCCCGGCACGCTGCAACACCGCTGAGTCCCGCAGAGGTCGCTGAGGCTCTTGCCGAACACCCGCGGATCGGCGAGAAGCCGGCGGGGGAGGGTGCAGCGCAGAACTTCTCCCGGGGGGAGCAGGCGTCGACCGATGCGGACGACGCGGTTGTCAACGCAGGGTTAGCCGAGGGGAATGCCGAATACGAGCACCGCTTCGGCCGGATATTCCTGGTCAGGGCGAAAGGACGCACCCGCGCTGAGATCCTCGGGGAACTCCGCCGCAGGATGCTGCTCGACGATGCCACAGAGCTGCAGATCGTGGGTGCCGAACTGGCCGACATCGCCCTGCTCCGCCTCGAAACCTCCCTGGAGCAGTTGTCATGACCCGGAGCCACGTCACTTCACACGTTCTCGATTCGACTCTGGGGCGCCCGGCGTCGGGGGTACCGGTCTTGCTCGATCGTTCAGCCGACGGGGTCTGGATGCCCGTGGCCTCTGCCATCACCGACGACGACGGTCGCGCCACCTCCCTCGGGCCCGCCCTGTTGTCGGCGGGTACCTACCGGGTGACGTTCGACACCGCGGCGTACTTCGAAGCGACGGGGCAACAGATCTTCTACCCGTCGGTGTCGGTGTCGTTCGTATTGGCCGAGGAGGCCGAGCATTACCACATCCCCCTCCTCCTGAGCCCCTTCGCGTACTCGACCTACCGGGGCAGCTGAGGCGTGTTTTCGGGGGTTCGCGAGTCGATTTGCATTCTCGCCAAGACCTCCGTAATGTAACTACACGTCACCCCAAAGGTGCCGGAAAGCCGAAGTGCTTCTGGGCCTCAAGTGGGGGCCATCACACCTCAGAAACAGAAATGCCTCTGGCGTTTCTGTCGCTGCAGCGTAAGATGTAAAACCACTCCCGCAACGATCGGTTCGGGTTCTTTTGGCGACTTCGGTTGCAGCGAAGAACGCGGATTTGACAACGCGGCGGGAAGTGCTAAGGTAGTGAAGTTGCCCCGAACAGGGTCTGGTTCTGAGAACTGGATCGGTTTGGGAGCGTCCGATCTTTGAGAACTCAACAGCGTGCACATTGTCAAATGCCAAATCCCCGTGGCACTTTTTGGGTGTCCGGGTTCCTTTGGGAAATTGAAATTAGTAGGCCCTTCTTTGGGAGGGTTTACGGACAAGCAAGTC
>NZ_NBXB01000014.1 GCF_003399635.1 Subtercola boreus
TTGAGAACTCAACAGCGTGCACATTGTCAAATGCCAAATCCCCGTGGCACTTTTTGGGTGTCCGGGTTCCTTTGGGAAATTGAAATTAGTAGGCCCTTCTTTGGGAGGGTTTACGGACAAGCAAGTCAGTAATGATTTGTTCTGTCAGTATCGAACTTGTCGCATCGCATTCGATTCCCGTTTGTGGTGTGGCGCGTAAGCATTTACGGAGAGTTTGATCCTGGCTCAGGACGAACGCTGGCGGCGTGCTTAACACATGCAAGTCGAACGATGATGCCAGCTTGCTGGTGGATTAGTGGCGAACGGGTGAGTAACACGTGAGTAACCTGCCCTTGACTCTGGGATAAGCGTTGGAAACGACGTCTAATACCGGATATGACGACCGAGCGCCTGTTCTGGTTGTGGAAAGATTTTTTGGTCAAGGATGGACTCGCGGCCTATCAGGTTGTTGGTGAGGTAATGGCTCACCAAGCCTACGACGGGTAGCCGGCCTGAGAGGGTGACCGGCCACACTGGGACTGAGACACGGCCCAGACTCCTACGGGAGGCAGCAGTGGGGAATATTGCACAATGGGCGAAAGCCTGATGCAGCAACGCCGCGTGAGGGATGACGGCCTTCGGGTTGTAAACCTCTTTTAGTAAGGAAGAAGAACTTCGGTTTGACGGTACTTGCAGAAAAAGCACCGGCTAACTACGTGCCAGCAGCCGCGGTAATACGTAGGGTGCAAGCGTTGTCCGGAATTATTGGGCGTAAAGAGCTCGTAGGCGGTTTGTCGCGTCTGCTGTGAAAACTGGAGGCTCAACCTCCAGCCTGCAGTGGGTACGGGCAGACTAGAGTGCGGTAGGGGAGATTGGAATTCCTGGTGTAGCGGTGGAATGCGCAGATATCAGGAGGAACACCGATGGCGAAGGCAGATCTCTGGGCCGTAACTGACGCTGAGGAGCGAAAGCATGGGGAGCGAACAGGATTAGATACCCTGGTAGTCCATGCCGTAAACGTTGGGAACTAGATGTAGGGACCATTCCACGGTTTCTGTGTCGCAGCTAACGCATTAAGTTCCCCGCCTGGGGAGTACGGCCGCAAGGCTAAAACTCAAAGGAATTGACGGGGGCCCGCACAAGCGGCGGAGCATGCGGATTAATTCGATGCAACGCGAAGAACCTTACCAAGGCTTGACATATACGAGAACGCTGCAGAAATGTGGAACTCTTTGGACACTCGTATACAGGTGGTGCATGGTTGTCGTCAGCTCGTGTCGTGAGATGTTGGGTTAAGTCCCGCAACGAGCGCAACCCTCGTTCTATGTTGCCAGCACGTTATGGTGGGAACTCATAGGAGACTGCCGGGGTCAACTCGGAGGAAGGTGGGGATGACGTCAAATCATCATGCCCCTTATGTCTTGGGCTTCACGCATGCTACAATGGCCGGTACAAAGGGCTGCGATACCGTAAGGTGGAGCGAATCCCAAAAAGCCGGTCTCAGTTCGGATTGAGGTCTGCAACTCGACCTCATGAAGTCGGAGTCGCTAGTAATCGCAGATCAGCAACGCTGCGGTGAATACGTTCCCGGGCCTTGTACACACCGCCCGTCAAGTCATGAAAGTCGGTAACACCCAACGCCAGTGGCCTAACCTTCGGGAGGGAGCTGTCTAAGGTGGGATTGGTGATTAGGACTAAGTCGTAACAAGGTAGCCGTACCGGAAGGTGCGGCTGGATCACCTCCTTTCTAAGGAGCACGTTCCGTGTCGCTCTGTATACAGGCGAATCGCACGGACAGTCATTTCAACGGAAGTTATCTGTTGGTGGCGCTCATGGGTGGAACATTTGACATTCACTAAGTGCTTGCTCAGTCGTTAGTACGACTGGTTCCTTCGGGGGCTGGTTTGGAAGAGGGTTGTTGAAGTAACCGTGTTGTGCACGCTGTTGGGTCCTGAGGGACCGGGCAGCCTTTTCGTCGTGGTTTACCGCGGCGGGTGGGTTGGCTGTTGAACTCTGGACCTCACTTCGGGTCAGGATCTTTTCCTGGTCTGTTTGGGGTACCGCCCGTATTTTGAGAACTACACAGTGGACGCGAGCATCTCCAGACGCGAATGAACTCATGCCTTTTTGGGGTGTGGGGGTTTTGTTGTCTGGTAATCAATGTTCGTCTGATTTGTTTCAGACATACATTGGTCTTTGTTGTGCAAATTTTGTTTGAGAAGTTTTTAAGAGCAAACGGTGAATGCCTTGGCATCTGGAGCCGAAGAAGGACGTATAAATCTGCGATAAGCCTCGGGGAGCTGATAATAGAGCTGTGATCCGAGGGTTTCCGAATGGGGAAACCCCGCCAGGCCCTTTGGGTGACCTGGTGACTCCCGCCTGAATATATAGGGCGGGTAGAGGGAACGGGGGGAAGTGAAACATCTCAGTACCCTCAGGAAGAGAAAACAATAGTGATTCCGTGAGTAGTGGCGAGCGAAACCGGAACAGGCTAAACCGTTCATGTGTGATAGCCGGCAGGCGTTGCATGTTCGGGGTTGTGGGACTTACCTGCAGTTACTGCCGTACTGCGAGAGTTACAGCGCTATATAGACGAATGGGATTGAAAGCCCAGCCGTAGCAGGTGCCAGCCCTGTAGTCGAAATGTAGTTATGGCTCGGTGAGTATCCCAAGTATCGCGGGGCCCGAGAAATCCCGCGTGAATCTGTCAGGACCACCTGATAAGCCTAAATACTCCCAGATGACCGATAGTGAACAAGTACCGTGAGGGAAAGGTGAAAAGTACCCCGGGAGGGGAGTGAAATAGTACCTGAAACCGTTTGCTTACAAGCCGTCGGAGCGCCCTTTGTTGGTGTGACGGCGTGCCTTTTGAAGAATGAGCCTGCGAGTTAGTGATCAGTGGCGAGCTTAACCCGTGAGGGGAATGCGTAGCGAAAGCGAGTTCGAATAGAGCGTTTGAGTCGCTGGTTCTAGACCCGAAGCGAAGTGATCTATCCATGGCCAGGTTGAAGCGACGGTAAGACGTCGTGGAGGACCGAACCCACTTCAGTTGAAAATGGAGGGGATGAGCTGTGGATAGGGGTGAAAGGCCAATCAAACTTCGTGATAGCTGGTTCTCTCCGAAATGCATTTAGGTGCAGCGTTGCGTGTTTCTTGCCGGAGGTAGAGCTACTGGATAGCCGATGGGCCCTAAAAGGTTACTGACGTTAGCCAAACTCCGAATGCCGGTAAGTGAGAGCGCAGCAGTGAGACGGTGGGGGATAAGCTTCATCGTCGAGAGGGAAACAACCCAGACCACCATCTAAGGTCCCTAAGCGCGTGCTAAGTGGGAAAGGATGTGGAGTTGCATAGACAACCAGGAGGTTGGCTTAGAAGCAGCCACCCTTGAAAGAGTGCGTAATAGCTCACTGGTCAAGTGATTCCGCGCCGACAATGTAACGGGGCTCAAGCACGCCACCGAAGTTGTGGCATTTATATTTTTGGCAGGCCTTCGTGGTCCAGCCGTATGGATGGGTAGGAGAGCGTCGTGTGGCCAGCGAAGCGGCGGTGTAAACCAGCCGTGGAGGCCACACGAGTGAGAATGCAGGCATGAGTAGCGAAAGACGGGTGAGAAACCCGTCCTCCGAAAGATCAAGGTTTCCAGGGCCAGGCTAATCCGCCCTGGGTAAGTCGGGACCTAAGGCGAGGCCGACAGGCGTAGTCGATGGACAACGGGTTGACATTCCCGTACCGCAGAAGAACCGTCCAAGCCAATCCACTAATGCTAAACATCTGAAACCCACCTTATTGATCCCTTCGGGGTGAGAGGGGTGGACGTAGCGTGTGACCCTATGGTGGTGCGGTTAGCGTATTAACAGGTGTGACGCAGGAACGTAGCTGAGCCGGGCGATGGTTGTCCCGGTCTAAGAATGTAGGCCGAGGGGTAGGCAAATCCGCCCCTCATTAAAGGCTGAGACTCGATGGGTACCCTTCAGTGGGGAAATCAGTGATCGTCTGCTGCCAAGAAAAGCATCGGCGCGAGGTTCCATGTGCCCGTACCCCAAACCGACTCAGGTGATCAGGTAGAGAATACTAAGGAGATCGAGAGAATCGTGGTTAAGGAACTCGGCAAAATGCCCCCGTAACTTCGGGAGAAGGGGGGCCCCGATCGTGACAGGATTTACTTCTCGAGCGTGATAGGGCCGCAGAGACCAGTGGGAAGCGACTGTTTACTAAAAACACAGGTCCGTGCCAAGTCGCAAGACGATGTATACGGACTGACGCCTGCCCGGTGCTGGAAGGTTAAGAGGAAGAGTTAGCCGCAAGGCGAAGCCCAGAATTTAAGCCCCAGTAAACGGCGGTGGTAACTATAACCATCCTAAGGTAGCGAAATTCCTTGTCGGGTAAGTTCCGACCTGCACGAATGGCGTAACGACTTCCCAGCTGTCTCAACCGCGAACTCGGCGAAATTGCACTACGAGTAAAGATGCTCGTTACGCGCAGAAGGACGGAAAGACCCCGTGACCTTTACTATAGCTTTGTATTGGTGTTCGGTGTGGCTTGTGTAGGATAGGTGGGAGACTGTGAAGCGGGCACGCTAGTGCTGGTGGAGTCATTGTTGAAATACCACTCTGGTCACTCTGGATATCTAACTACGAACCGTAATCCGGTTCTGGGACAGTGCATGGTGGGTAGTTTAACTGGGGCGGTTGCCTCCTAAAGAGTAACGGAGGCGCCCAAAGGTTCCCTCAACCTGGTTGGCAATCAGGTGGCGAGTGTAAGTGCACAAGGGAGCTTGACTGTGAGACTGACAAGTCGAGCAGGGACGAAAGTCGGGACTAGTGATCCGGCAGTGGCTTGTGGAAGCGCTGTCGCTCAACGGATAAAAGGTACCTCGGGGATAACAGGCTGATCTTGCCCAAGAGTCCATATCGACGGCATGGTTTGGCACCTCGATGTCGGCTCGTCGCATCCTGGGGCTGGAGTAGGTCCCAAGGGTTGGGCTGTTCGCCCATTAAAGCGGTACGCGAGCTGGGTTTAGAACGTCGTGAGACAGTTCGGTCCCTATCCTCTGCGCGCGCAGGAAATTTGAGGAGAGCTATCCCTAGTACGAGAGGACCGGGATGGACGAACCTCTGGTGTGTCAGTTGTACTGCCAAGTGCACCGCTGATTAGCTACGTTCGGAACGGATAACCGCTGAAAGCATCTAAGCGGGAAGCCGGCTTCAAGATGAGATTTCCATACCATTCATGGTGAGAGGCTCCCAGGAGACTACTGGGTTGATAGGCAGGATGTGGAAGCACCAACTAACGAGGTGTGGAGCTGACCTGTACTAATAAGCCGATAACTTCACAAACACCACCATCCCCGAGCAATCGGGTGTGGCTGAAATGAATCTGCGCATCAAAGACACCCGCGTCCACTCTGTGGTTCCCGACATACGGTCGGAAACCGCCCCCCACACCAAGGGGGCACACAACTGAATATCTGCAGCAACTGCACAGAACACACCAGACCGTAACAACGTCGACAGTGTTTCGGCGGCCATAGCGAGAGGGAAACGCCCGGCAACATTCCGAACCCGGAAGCTAAGACTCTCAGCGCCGATGGTACTGCAAGGGAGACCTTGTGGGAGAGTAGGACACCGCCGGACCC
>NZ_NBXB01000015.1 GCF_003399635.1 Subtercola boreus
GACAGTGTTTCGGCGGCCATAGCGAGAGGGAAACGCCCGGCAACATTCCGAACCCGGAAGCTAAGACTCTCAGCGCCGATGGTACTGCAAGGGAGACCTTGTGGGAGAGTAGGACACCGCCGGACCCACATTAGACAGAATGCCCGACACCCCAACAGGTGCCGGGCATTCTGCATTTAATCAGCCAACCGACCTACGGTGGGGGGATGGTACAGAAGCAGTCGATTCGTGTTATCGCGCTTGCGGGGGTGAGCGCTGTGGTGCTGGGCGGAGCCGTGCTCCTGGCGGCGGCGCGGAGCGCTCCGGCGGACGTGCCGCCGCCGGCCGCCGTCGAGAGCCCGTTCCTGCCGGCTACGACTGCTGTCGGTGCTGTGAGTGCCGCGCCCTGGGCGCGTCCGGATGATCCCACGGGGCGGGCCGCCCTGGCGGGTCTCCGGATGCTGAAGATAGAGGGCACGGCGCTTCATCTGCATGCGCACCTGACGGTCACGGTCGACGGCCAGGCCGAGACGGTGCCCGCCGAGATCGGGATCGACAACCCGTCGGGCACAGTGTCCCCAGTCCACACGCATGACACGACGGGAATCATCCACGTGGAGTCGCCCGTGCAGGCGGACTTCACCCTCGGGCAGTTCTTCACCGAGTGGAACGTCGCGCTCGATGCGGCGATCATCGGGGCCTACCCGAGTACTCCCACAGACACGCTCACGGTGTTCGTGAACCAGCAGCCGTTCACCGGGAACCCGGCATCGATAGTGTTCACGAACAAGATGGACATCGACATCGTCGTTTCGCCGGTGGGAGTGCCCGTGGAGCCGCAGGCTCCCTTCGACTGGCCGGCCCAGTACTAGCACCCCCCTACTAGACGAGGCCGGTGTAGCTGTCCCAGGCCTCGGCGGGGGCGGGGGCGACGTCATCCCGCAGCACGGTCGCCTGAATGAGGCCGTACGGCCGGTCATCTGCGTTGAAGACCTCGTTGTTGTTCTCGATGCCGAAGGGCGCGAGGTTGTAGAGGAAGTGGTGCTTGTTGGGTGCAGAGAAGCGGATCTCGACGATGTCGTCGAACTCTTCGAGCACAGCCTTGCCCATTTCGTAGAGGGTCTGCTGCAGGGCCAGGGAGTGCACGGTGGCGAAGGTGGAGACGAGGATCTGTTTGACCCCTGCGTAAACCGACTCCCAGCTCGTGGGCGTCCCACTGAAACGCCACTGCGCGACGAGCGAGGTCGCCATGATGCGGTCGTTCGTGGGTTCGAGCACGGTGTACGGGTCCTGGTAGAACCCGGCGAACTCCGAGCCGGTGGACTTCAGGATGGTCAGGTCCTTGAACCCTGCGATCACCGTCGTCTCCCGGGTCGCTCCACGGCCGGTGACCGTGATGGCTGCAGTGCGGGTCTCCTGGCCCTGCCGGATCCACGTGTGGTCATGTTCGGCGCCGTCGACCAGCACGCGCTGCCAGGCGAACTCCTCGATCTCGACGCGGGCGCTGTCGATGTGCTCGACGGTGTCGACGAGATGGCTGCCGAGGGTCATCCCGTAGTCCTCGATCGAGACGAGCCCCTTCTCCTTCGCGAAGGCGTAGGCGGTCTGCTTCTGGCTGTCTGTCGGCAACACCTTCGACTGGTCGCCGAACAGGTGGGCGCCGGCGAAATCGCCACGGAGCGCGGTCGACACGTTGATGTCGCGGATCTCGTGGCGAGCTTCGTCGCGGTAGATGCGCACGACCCGGCTCTCTGCTTTGCCGTACCGGTTGGGGCCAAGAACGATGGACACGGGGTGGGTCTCCTTAGGAGTGGGTGAGGGGAGGGGTGAGCAGGGCGCCGCGGAGGGCACGGGCTGCGACAGCTGGTTCACGGGAGAAGACGGGCACACCGGCCAACCAGGTGGCATGGACCACGCCGTTGAGCTCGGAGCCCTCGAACGCGGTGAGCTTGTTCTTGTGCTCGAGTCGATCGGCCTCGACAATGAAGGTCTCGTCGGGGGCGAAGGCGACGAAGTCGGCTGCAGCTCCGGCCACCAGAGTTCCTTTTTGGGAGAGGCCGACGAGGCGGGAGGTGCCGATGCACATCCAGTCGAGAACCCGTTCGAGCGGGATGTCCAGGGCGCGGGCGGCGCTCCAGACGGCGGGGAGGCTCACCTGAAGGCCCGAGATTCCGCCCCAGGCCAGACCGAAGTCACCGTCGTGGGCGAGCTTCAGCTCGCGGGTGCTCGGTGAGTGGTCGGAGGCGATGAGGTCGATGTCGCCGTCGAGCAGTGCCTGCCAGAGTGCCTCACGGTTGCTCTCCTCACGGATGGGCGGGCAGCACTTGTACTGGGTCGCGCCGTCGGAGATGTGCTCGGCGGCGAAGCTCAGGTAGTGCGGGCAGGTCTCCACGGTCAGGCGCAGACCCTCAGCCTTTGCGGCGCGGATGGCCGGCAGGGCGGAGGCCGCAGAGAGGTGCAGGATGTGAGCGCGTGCGCCGGTCATCCGAAGGCCCTCGATGACATGCTCGATCGCCGAGCGTTCGGAGGATTGGGGGCGGCTGGCGACGAAGTCCTCGTAGCCGCGGCCGCCGTCGTTCTCGCTGGCCGCGAGCACCGCCGGATCCTCGGCGTGAACGATGAGCAGGCCGTCGAACTCGGCGAGCTCGGCGAGGGCCCGGTGGAGCTGCTCGGTGCTGAGGTGCGGGAACTCGTCGACGCCCGAAGGGGAGAGGAAGGCCTTGAATCCGAACACCCCGGCCTCGTGGAGTGCCCGGAGCTGACCGAGGCTCGACGGGATCGCGCCTCCCCAGAACCCGACGTCGACGGTGGCCTGCCGGGCGGCTGCCGCGCGCTTCTGCTGGAGTGCATCCGGTGTCGTCGTCGGGGGAATGCTGTTCAGCGGCATGTCGATGATCGTGGTGACACCTCCGGCGGCCGCGGCCTTCGTCGCGCTGGCGAACCCCTCCCAGTCGGTGCGGCCGGGCTCGTTCACGTGCACGTGGGTGTCGACGATTCCGGGGATGAGCACCTGGCCGGCGGGGAGGGTCAGGTCTTCAGCGCTGTCGAAGGGCGCCGCGAAGTCGGCGACGGCCTGGACGATGCCGTCTGTGACGACGAGGGCGGCGGGGCGGAACGATCCGTCGACGAAGACGCGTTCGGCGCGAACGACGAGGTCGTAGCGCTGGGGGTGAGCCGCCTGGCCGCTGGCAGAGGAGGATGTGGAGTGTGGTGCCATAATGCTGGTGTCTCAACCTGACTTTCGAGGGGAGTGCTGCGCGTGACGATACAGGCTCCTGCAGAGTTCACGTGTCCGAAGGACATGGAGTACGGCCCGTGCGGTGGGGTGGAGTTCGACGGCAGTTGCGAGGTGTCGGAGCACCGGTGCGTGTTCGTGGATGCGGCGACCGTGCGTTGGCGGGGGGATGCGCCGGGCGGCGGCGGTCGTGCAGGTGACGGTCGCGCGGATGACGGTGGTGCGGGCGGCGTCATTGGAGCGAGAGGCGGGGGCGGTGCAGGTGGCGGCGTCGGCCTGAGCGCGGGCGGTGTCGCGATGCGCGAACTGCTGGCCGAGCGGCAGATCGTGGTGGCCGACTTCCCCGCGCGTGCGCTCGATGTCGCGTCGCTCGAGGAATGCGCCGGGGTGCTGGCCGGCCGCGTCGATGCGGTTCTGGCGGGGGACTCCGGGGCGGAGCGCGTGCAGTTCTCGCCCACCTACCGTGCCGCGCTCATCCAGAACCTGGGGCTGGCGGTGTGGAGCGGACTGAACTGCCGGGACCGCAACCGCGTGGCGATCGAGGGCGAGCTGGCAGGGCTCGCCTCCGTCGTGGTGGCCGGGGTGCACTGTGTGACCGGAGACCACACCCTGACGGGTGGACGACCGGATGCCCGGCCGGTGTTCGATCTGGATTCGACCCGGGTCGCGGCGCTCGCACGTGCGGCGGGGCATCTCGTCTCGGTGGGGGAATCGCCCGCCACCCCGCCGGTGGCCGAGCGTGCCGCGCGGCTGGTCGAGAAGGCGAGGGCGGGCGCGGAGATCGCGTTCGTCAACCACGCGGGTGGGGTGCTGCCGGTGGCTCGGTTCATCGCCGAGGTGCGGCGGCTCGAGGAAGAAGCGGGGCTGCGGGAGGCCGGTGCGGGAGTCGGTGTGTCGGCTGCCGGCGTGGGGCTCCGCTATATCGCGTGCGTACCCGTCGTGATCGACCGGGGGAGCGCCGAACTGCTGAAGACGTTCACGACGCTGGTGCTGCCAGACGGCTACCTCGACCGCATCCTGGGTGCGCGCGACGTGTACGCCGAGGGCATCGCCGCAGCGATCGAGCTCAGCCAGGGGCTGCTGGCCGTCGAAGGGATGGTCGGGGTGAACCTCTCGGGCGGACCCGAGCGGGGTCGCGAGGTGTTCTTCGCGGAGGCGCTGGCCAGCATCTCCGACGGTCTCGGCCTGAGGAGCAGCCGAGCCGGCACGCCCGATTAGCCCGGCAGGATGACGGTGGTCCATGAGCCGTCGGTCTCCCGGGTGTGTTCGGTACGCTGGCTCGCAGTGTCAGGGCGACCGTGCCAGAGGGTGACCCGCCGCGGGCGGAGGAGGATGCCCGCCCACGTCTCCGGGGGCGTGAGGGCGCCGGGTTCGTGCGAGGTCGTGAAGGCCGCCCAGCGGGTGAGCCGGTCATCCAGAGCCAGCTGGGCGAACGCGGGATCGTTCAGGTGGGCGAGCACCTGCAGGTAGGGGGAGCGTTTCGCGTAGACGCGGGCGAGCGACGGCCCATCGGCGGATTCGGTGTCTCCGGTGACGGTGAGCTGGCGACCGAGCTCCGGCCAGGCGACGGTGAAGGAGGCGTGAGGGATCGCGGTGAGTTCGGCGATCTTACGGGAGCGGGAGTCGGTGTGGAAGAAGAAACCGCTGTCGTCGAACTCGCTCAGGAGAACGTGACGCACATCGGGGTAACCGTCGAGACCGATGGTCGACAGGGCCACGAGCGGCCGGGCGGGATCATCGTTGGCGGGGAGCCACTCGGCCAGTTCGTCGCCGAACGGGCCCATCAGGTGACCTTGCCGGCGCCTGCTACGGCTTCCGCGCCTTCGGCAGGCAGCTTGCCCGGGTTGAGAAGGCCCTCAGGATCGGTGTCGCGAGCGAGGCGGCGGGTGCGCTCGACCTCGTGGTCGACCTCCCAGTGGTGCGGGTTGTGCGAGCCGACACCGATCGCGTCGAGCGCGGCGAACCCGGCGTAGACTTGCTCGGGGCTCTCGTAGATGCCGGCGAGCATGCCGATCGGGCGGCCGTGCTGTGCTTCGATGTGGAGCATTCCCCCGTTGTACACCGCGTGCACCTCGTCGATGCGCTCGACGAGCGCGTGGCCGGCGACTTCGATGTGGAAGTACTTTCCCGGGTCGCTCTTCTGCAGCCACTCGATGGGGTGGTTGTAGGAGAGCATGCTGATCTTCATCGAGGCCTGCGGGCCTTCGCGCACGTCCTCGATGCGTCCGCCGGCGCCGAAGATCAGAGCGGTCGCCGCCTCGACCGTGGACTCGTCGAGGATGGCGCGGAGGCTGGCGCGGTCCGTCGGGATCGCGGCATCGTCGGGAAGGGCGTTCGCGAGCACGGGCAGGTCGGCCGAGACGAGGCGGGGGGTGGGTTCGAGGTCGCCGATCTCGCGGATGACGCTCAGCGCATCCTCGAATGTGTCGAAACTGGCGTAGAGGCCGCGCCAGTTCTGCAGGGGCTCGAGCTGGAGGGTGGCCCGGGCGATGATGCCGAGGGTGCCGTAGGTGTGCACGTAGGGTTCGGCGGCCTCGCCTTCGACATGGATGAGCTGGGCATCCGGAACCGCGTGCACCACGTCGAGCGCGGTCACGAAGCCGGTGTGGTTCGATCCGTGCTTGATCGAGCCCGTGCCACCCGATCCACCCGACAGGAAGCCGCCGATGGAGGACTGGGCCGTCGAGGGGTACATCAGGATCTGCTGGCCGGCGGCATTCGCGGCCTGCTCGATCATGACCATGGGTGTACCGGCCTCGACGGTGATGAAGCCGTCACCGACCTCGATGACCCCGCGGGCCTTCGACATGTCGAGCACGAGGCCGCCCTGCATCGGGATGCCCTGGCCGTAGTTGCCGGTGCCCTTGCCTCGCGGCGTGATCGGCACGTGGTGGCGGACGGCGGCGCCGATGACTTGGGCGATCTGCTCAGCGCTGGTGGGGAACGCGACGAGGTCGGCGAGGCCGATGGGCAGCTGGGCCATCAGGATGGGGGAGAGGTAAGCGCCGTCGACGGAGGCCTTCTCCCGGGCGCGGAGTTCGACGGTGACAGCCTTGTCGCCGAGCAGTTCGCGGAGTTCGGCGGCGAGAGCGTCTGTGTTGTTCGTCATGCGGATGTCCTCAGGTGGGTTCTGATCAGGATGCGGAGAAGCCGATGCGCTTCTGCGGTGCGGCAGGGCTGAAGCGGGCGATCTCGGCGAGGGCGGCGGCGGCCTGCGTGACGTTGTTCTCGAAGTGCGCCCTGCCGAATTCGGCCGTGGCTGTCGTCGGGTCGCCGATCACGCCGGAGGGCGCGAAGTCGTTGCTGACCCAGCCGAAGCTCACCGGTTTGCCGAAACCGACGTAATCGTAGTCGAGCAGGTGCTCGGGCACGCTCCGAACGGCCAGACTCATGTCGACGAGGTCGGGGCGGAGGTGGAGCACGACGCTCGTCTCGACGTGTCCGCCGTGGATGCCGAGGCCCGATTCGGTCTCGCCGGACTTCGCCCCGCCGTTCGCGGGCATCTGTCCGCCGATGAGGAAGGTCTGCAGGCCGAACCGGCGGCGGAGCTCCCGGCAGGCGACCTGCAGCAGGGCGACGTTGCCGCCGTGGCCGTTATAGAAGACGAGCTTGGTGCAGGGCGTCTGGGCGATGGACTCGCCGATCTCGACGATCGTCTGCATGAGCGTCTCCCAGCTCAGCCAGACGGTACCCGGCGCCCAGTGGTGCTCGTCGGATTTCGTGTAGGCCAGGCCCGGCAGCAACCACGCGTTGACGCCGTCGGCGGCGGCGAGTTCGACGGCGGCCTTCGCCGACTCTTCGGCGACGAGGAAGTCGGTCGAGAGCGGCAGGTGCGGTCCGTGGTGTTCGATCGCGCCCGTCGGCAGCACCACGATCGAATCCTGGCGGAGGGCTTCGACGGCGGCGAGACTGGAGAGTTCGACGAGGTTGCGGGGCATGTGGTGGTCCTTGCGGTGGTGATGCGGGGTGGTGGCGAGGGAGGGGAACGAGCGGCGGGCGGACTGCTCAGTGCATGATCATGCCGCCGGTGACGTTGATGGCCTGCCCGGTGAGGTAGTCGGCATCCGAGCTCGCGAGGAAGGTGGCGACACCGGCGACATCCTCCGGCTGGGCGAGGCGGCCGAGCGGGGAGTAGCTCGACCATTCCGCGACATCCGCCTCTGTGCGGGTGGCCGCACCCATCTCGGTGAGCACATAGCCGGGGCAGATGCAGTTGGCGGTGATCGCCTCGGGGCCGAGTTCGAGGGCGGTGACGCGGGTGAGCGCGATGACGGCGGCTTTGGATGCGGCGTAGTGGGCCTGGCCCGCCCCACCGGTCTTGCCGCCCATGCTGGCCATGTTGACGATCTTGCCGGGAGCGGTACTCGCGTCAGCCTGGCCGCCCTGGCGCTGGGCGATCATCCGTTTCGCCGCCACCTGGGTGGTGACGAGCATGGCCCGGGTGTTGATCCGGAACATCGTGTCCCAGTCCTCGGTCGTGATCTCGAGAAGGGGAGCGAAACGCAGGATGCCCGCATTGTTGACGAGCACGTCGATGCCGCCGAGCGAGTCGATCGCCTCGGTGAGCACGGTGCGGGTGTCGGCCTCGTCGGAGAGGTCGACACGGAAGAAGGAGGCGCCGATCCGGGCGGCGGTTGCGGCACCCGGACCTTCGAGCAGGTCGAGGATCGCGACATCCGCGCCCTCCGCAGCAAAGCGGCTGGCGATGGATGCCCCGATCCCCCGGGCTCCGCCGGTGACCACGATGCGTCGTCCTTTCAGGCGCGCGGTGGGCACCAGCGAAGCGTCGGTCATCGGACTACTTCAGACCGATGGAGGTGTCGATGAACTCGTTCGTGAAGATGTCACTCGCGACGAGTCCGGTCCTCACGGCCTTGCCACCGGCGGCGTAGATCGGGGTGTCGACGTCGATGATCTTCTGCACGTTCGCCTCGTCCATGTCGCCGATGGTGCTGTTGTCGCCGTTGCCGACGATGCCGAGGTCCTTCTGGGTCTTGACCGAGTAGTCGGCCATGCCCTGCGAGTAGACCCAGCCGGTGTTGAACTGGGTGACCAGGTCGAGGATCAGCGTGTTGACCGCGTCGGGGCTGTCGAAGTAGTCGACCTCCGCCTGCTGCAGCACGGGCACGAGCGCCTTGAGGCAGCCCGAGAGCTTCTCCTTGTCACCCGTCTTGATCGAGACGGCGGATGCGTAGACCGGGTATCCGGCGTCACCGATCGTCTGGTAGTTCACGGCCTTGCCCCAGGCCGGCACCTCGTACTGGTACTGGTACGGCTCGGCGCTGGCGAAGCCCTGCTGGCCCGCCTTGCCCTGGTCGGCGACGAAGCTGGCGGGGGTGCCGTCGTAGCTGCCGTCGGTCTGGTCCTTCGAGAGGAGACCGGCACTGATCAGGTACTCCATGTAGGCCGAGCCGCCGAAGTAGCGAACGATCGCACCGGTCTTGCCGAGGTCGGCGATCGTCTTGACGTCGGGGTAGGTGGCCGGGTCCCACATGATCATCAGCGGGGTCTTGTCGAGCGGCGCGAAGACGGCCGTGGTGGGCTGGTCTGCCGAGAGCTGAACGGCCTCATCGGTGGTGACGTAGCCGAGGGTGATGCTCGGGTCTGCGTACAGCTGGCTGGTCACGGTCTGGAAACCGATGGCCGGGCCGCCCGAACGGATCTCGACGTTGACGCCGGTCGACGCGCCCTTGGAGTACAGCGGGCCGGAGACCGACTTCTTGTTGGCGTCGATGACCGGGTTCGGGCCGAGCAGTTCGTACAGGTGGCCGTGCTCGGCCTCCGGGTTCCAATCGGTCTGGATGACGACATTGGCGGGGCAACCGGCCGCGGCCAGGTCCACTCCGCCGGCGGCGGCGCTCGCCGCGGGGGTGCTTGCTGCGCCACCTGAGCTGCAGGCCGCGAGGGCGGCCATGCTCAGAACGGCAAGGCCGCTGGCGAAAGCGACTCTCTTGGACTTCTTCAGCATGAGTTCTCCTTGGGATGGGTGCAGGTGCTGTGCTGTGCGGATGGTGCTGGTGGGACAGTTGTGGGCCGGATGACCGGGGGACGGCCATCCGGAGCCGCGCTCGGAATCAGCTGAAGTCGTACCACGTGCCGACGGCGCGCCGGCCGAGGAGGCCGAAGAGCCAGAAGACGAGAACACCGAAGAGCGCCGCGGTGATGATCGTCGCGAAGAGTTGTTCACCCTGCAGACGCGAGCTGTAGTTGCTGATCAGGATGCCGAGGCCCGGGGTGCCGCGGCGGAAGAACTGGTCGCCGACGATCGCACCGACGACCGCGAGGCCGGCGGAGATGCGCATGCCGGCGAAGATCGCGGGCAGGGCTGCCGGAAAGGAGAGCTTGGACAGTGTGGTGAAACGGCTCGCGCCCTGGAGCTTGAACAGCTCCCGGTGGCCCTTGTCGACGGACTGCAGGCCGAACAGGGTGTTGTTCACCATCGGGAAGAGGGCGATCATCACGCAGACGAGCACGCGCGACTGGAACTCGTACCCGAACCAGAAACCGATCAGCGGAACGAGAGCCAGGATCGGGATGCACTGCAGGATGACGGCGTAGGGGAAGAGGGAGCGTTCGATCCATTTTGCCTGCGACATGGCGATGGCCCAGACCACACCGATCACGATGGCGATCGCGAGGCCGAGCATTGAGACGATGACCGTCTGCCAGAGCGCCACGATGAGGGCGTTGAAGGAGAGCGGGTCGATGAACCCCTTCAGCACGATGTCCTGGGGCAGGGGAAGCAGGAACCGCAGGTTCGGGTTCAGTACAAAGAGGCTGATCAGGTACCAGACGGCCACGATCACCAGGAAGACGATGAGCGGCGGCAGCCACGTGGTTCTGCGACGCTTCCTGCTCGTCGGCTTCGCGACGGTCGCGGTGACGGCGAGCCCGGGTGTCGGGTGCGCCTCGAGCTCGTCTGTTCCGTCGGTCACTGTCTTTTCGTTCGAGATGGTGGTCATGAGTGGCCGTGTCCCTTCCGGAGTGCGTGAGCGACTTCGCCGACGAGCGCGGCGTATTCGGGGGTGAAGCGGATCTCGGGATCGCGGGGCTGGGGGAACGGCACGTCGAAGGTCTCGACGATCTTGCCGGGCCGACCCGACATGACGACGACCTTCGTCGACATGTAGACGGCCTCGGAGACGGAGTGGGTGATGAAGAGCCCGGCGAACTGCTTCGCGTTGAACAGCCTGATGAGTTCGTCGTTGAGGCGCTCGCGGGTGATCTCGTCGAGCGCTCCGAACGGTTCGTCGAAGAGGAACAGCTCGGGGTCGAGGGTGAGAGAGCGTGCGAGGCTCGCGCGCATCTTCATACCGCCGGAAAGGGCTTTCGGCAGGTGCTTCTCGAAGCCCTTCAGGCCGACGAGGTCAATCGCGTCCTTCGCTTTCGCGGCGCGATCCTTCTTGCTCTCGCCGTGCAGCTCCGCGAGGAGTTCCACGTTCGCGGTGACGTTCCGCCAGGGCAGCAGTGTCGCATCCTGGAAGACGTAGCCGATGCGATCGGTGCCGAGGGCCACGGTGCCGTCCGAGGCGGTCTCGAGCCCGGAGGCGATCCGGAGCAGGGTCGACTTGCCGCAGCCCGAGGGGCCGACAACGGTGACGAACTCGCCGCGCTTCACGACGAGATCGACACCCTGCAGGGCGATGGTGCCATCGGGGAACGTCATCTCGACGTTGGAGAAATCGAGGAGGGTGTCCGACTTCGCGTGGGTGGGGGCATTCGGTGCGGGTGCTGTGACAGTCATTTCAGCTACCTCGTTTCCACTAGTGACGGGTGGTGTGCGGGCGTGGGCTCGGCGACGTTGTAGCTCACCGTGCTCTGGGCGACAAGCATGCCGGCGTGGATGACGTATCGATCGGCGGAGGCGTTCGCGACGGCGTCGGAGAGGTTGGTGGCGCGCACGGCGAGGAATTCGGCGCGGGCACCCACGGCGACGCCGGCGACCGGGAGTGCCATGACGTCTCGGGCTCCGTCGGAGACAGCCGTGTAGGCCTCGTCGAGGGTGAGGTGGCCGGCGATCACCAGCAGGGAGGCCGTCTCCAACGCGTCGCTCCGGCCGACCGGATTGAAGGGGTCGCGCACGTTGTCTGCACCGGCGGCGAATCGGATGCCGCGCTCGAGCACGGCACGGGCCGCGGTCAGCCCGCGCGGAGTCGACACCGGGTGCTCCCAGCCCTGCAGGTAGAGGTTCGTGATCGGGTTGCTGATGATCCCCATGTTCGAGGCCTCGACCTCGTCGAGAACGTCGGCAAGTGCATCCGGTGCCAGCGTGCCGAGGCGCACGCAGTGGCCTGCGCTGCGGTTGCGCTCCGCGGGCCAGTCGCGAACCTCCCGGGCGAACTCGGCGAGGGTGAGGGCGCCTTCCAGATTCTCGTCGGTGTGGATGTCGACACCGACGCCCTTCCGTTCGGCGAGGCGCAACAGGCGCTGGAGGTCGGCGCTCGGGTCGAGGGCGAGGTGCGGGGAGCCACCGACGAGGTCGACACCGAGATCGATGGCGGCTTCAATGTCGGCGTCGGGAACGTCGGAGCCGGCGAGAGCGACGAGTTCGATGTCCATCAGGCCACGGAGCTCTTGGCGCACCTGCACCAGTGCGCGCACACCCCGGAGCGGTTCGTCGCCCAGCAGGATGTCGACGTGACTCCGCACGGCGGTCGTTCCCTGGCGGAGCATGAGGAGGGCCGCGGTCTTGGCCCGTTCGGCGATGCTCTCGGTCGACATCGTCGCAGCGTAGGCGCGCCAGGCCAGGATGGCCGAGACCAAGTCGCCCATCGGCGGGTTGATGGCGTCCCAGGAGAGCGCCTTGTCGAGGTGGGCGTGCGGGTCGGCCGGGGCCGTGAGCAGCAGGAAGCCGGTCAGGTCGATCGTCGCGCCGGGTTCGGGCGATGCCGCGTCTGACGTCACGTCGAACGAGTGGGCGGGTGCAACAGCGGCGACGGTGTCGCCATCCAGAAGCACATCGCAGGTGGATCCGTCGGGCAGGGTCGCGTTCTGCAACAGGGTGACCCTCAGCGGAAGAGTATTCACGGCTGCACAAACTCCTGACGGCACACGGATGTTGATGTGTTCAACATGAATGAACTTACGTTTGGTGCGTTTCCAACGTGTAACGCGGGCATTTCGCCCTGATAAATACAGGGGAGTCCGATTGTCCTAACCCCGTCGCGGGCGGTTACTGTCTCTGCAGAGGCGTCGGAAGGAGGCCCACATGACACCCGTCACCGAGGCACTCGACACTCAGACCCGACAGCTGGGAGCGGCCATCCGTGCTGCCCGGCTTTCGAAGGCGTTGACGCTCGTCGAACTGGCCCGCCTGGCCCAGCTGTCGCACCCGTTCCTCTCGCAGCTCGAGCGCGGCCACGCCCGGCCGAGCATGGCATCGCTCGAGCGCATCGCCCGGGCTCTCGAGACCAGCCAGCTCGACCTGCTGGCCGGCGCGGCGGACCTCGCGACCGACGATCCGGAGCTGCTCTGGGGGCCCGTGACCGTGACCGCCGGAGCCCTGGTGCCGCCGGTGCGTCTGCCGCGCCGCGCCGAGGTCGTACGGCGGGACGAGGGCACGACCGGCCCCTACGCCGAGGGCAGCGCGCGGTTGCTGGTGGGTGCCCGCGCCCGGTTCCAGCCGATGGAGTTCACCGGGGCGAATGTTCTGTTCGGGGATTTCTACCACCACGCGGAAGACGAATTCGTCACCGTCGTCGAAGGTAGAGTCGTGGTCGACCTCTCCGGTGACGGCGAATTCGTGCTCGGCTGCGGCGACTCGGTGTACTTCGAGGGCGGCACTCTGCATCGTTGGCGTTCTGCAGGCGAGGGTACCTACCGGCTGCTGATCGTGAAGCAGCGTTTTCAGAAAGAGCAACCGTGAACGTTCATCCCCTGCCATCCGTCGATGTGATCGTGACCGACCGGCAGAGTGTCGCCGACGACATCCTGTTGCTGACCCTGGCCGCCGCGGACGGCGGCGACCTGCCGGAGTGGAGCCCGGGTGCGCACCTCGATCTGATGCTGCCGAACGGCATCGAACGACAGTATTCGCTGTGCTCCGACCCCGCCGACCGGAGCATCTGGCAGGTCGCGGTGCTCCGGGAGAGTGGGGGGCGGGGCGGATCCGAGTTCGTGCACGCGACCCTGGCCGTCGGTGAGACCCTGCGGGTACGGGGGCCGCTGAACCACTTCGCGTTCGAGGCGGCCTCCTCCTACGTCTTCGTGGCGGGCGGGATCGGGATCACACCGCTGCTGCCGATGATCCGCGCGGCCGCGGGGGCCGGTGCGCCCTGGACGCTGGCCTACGCGGGGCGGTCGGAGGGATCGATGGCCTTCGTGCGGGAGTTGGTGGGCGAGCATCCGGAGCACGTCAGTGTGTACGCGAGCGAGGCGGGCGAACGTCTCGCGCTCGACGACCTGTTCGCTGCGGCTCCCGCGGGCGAGCTGGTGTACTGCTGCGGTCCCGCCCGGCTGCTGGATGCGGCCACCGCCCGCTCGACGGAGCTCGGCTGGCCGGCGGGGCGACTTCACCTCGAGCGTTTCGAGGCCAAGGAGACGGGCGCACCCGTGCTCGCCGACGCGTTCGAGGTCGAACTGGAGTTCTCGGGGCTCACGCTGACGGTCCCGCCGGAACGGAGCATCCTCGATATGGTCGAAGAAGCCGGGGTGCTCGTGCTGTCGTCGTGCCGCGAGGGAACGTGCGGCACCTGCGAGACGCCTGTGGTCTCGGGTGAGGTCGACCACCGCGACTCGGTGCTGACGCCCGAGGAGCAGGCCGACAACGAGGTCATGATGATCTGCGTGTCGCGGGCGGCCTGTGCGAAGTTGGTGCTGGAGCTCTAGCCGCGCCGGATCCTCCTTTCGCGTCGTGCCTCGTCTCCCTGCCCTCGCGCCCTCCGTCGCCCTCCGTCGCCCTGCCGGAGGGGCCCATATCGCGCCAAATGGCGGGCGCTGGCGCGATATGGGTCCCTTCGGTCGCCTGCTGGCGGGTGCTCAGCGTTTTCCGCGGGTCAGAGGGCGTGGCGGGCTGCGAGGAGCGCCTCGAGGTCGGCCGCGATGGTGCGCTCGTCGTGGCCGACGAGCTGGTAGTCGCGCACGACCACGCGGCCGGCCACGACGACGTGCTTCGGGCGCCGGCCGGGGTTCGCCCAGAGGAGGCCTGCGACCTTGTCGGCGACGGCTGCGTCGGCCACGCCCGAGACGTCCCAGACGCAGAGATCGGCCGCGTCGCCCGGCGCAAGGGAGCCGAGTTCGGGCCGACCGAGGCCGAGGGCCGAGCCCTTGGTGGCCAGGCCGAGCACCTCGCGGGCGGGGATCGGCGCTCCCACCAGCGGCGCGATCTGCATCGCCAGCCGGGCGTCGGCGAGCAGGTTCGAGGCATCGTTGCTGCCGCCGCCACTCGTGCCGAGGCCGACGGCGATCCCGGATGCCCGGAGTGCCGCCACCGGCGCGATGCCCCAGCCCATCGGGAGGTCGCAGGCCGGGGCGTGCGTCGCCGTCACGCCACTCGCTGCCAGGCGGGCGATCTCGTCGTCGGTCACCGCGCAGAGGTGAGCGAGAGTGACGTCGGGGGCGAGCCAGCCCCAGTCGTCGAGCAGGTCGATCGGCCGCCGGCCGTACTTCTCGAGGGCGATCACCACGTCGACCTGTTCATTCGCCTGCGTGCGTCGTCGGAGCCCGTGGCGAGCGGCCACTTCGCCCAGCAGCCGGAACGTCTCCGGGCTGTCGCTGTGCACGCCCGCGGGGCCGACGGCCACCTGCAGCATGCCACCGTGCCGAATGCCGCCGCGCGCACCGGGCACGAGGGCTGCCGCGATCGCCTCCGCGGAGAGGGCGGCCTGCTCCGCATCGTCGCGCGCCGACCCGCGCACGAAGACCAGCCGGGCTCCGAGGTCGACGGCGGCGCTCGCGGCGGCCCGCGCAATGCCGACGGTCAGGTCGATGTCGGTGTTGACGGGCCCGCCCGGCCAATTCAGGTGGTGGTCGGCGACGGTCGTCACGCCGCTGAGGAGGCTCTCGGCCAGCCCGGCGCGGGCCGCGGCATATTCCAGCTCGGGATCTATGCCCACACGCGCATATTCAGCGGCCATGGTGGGGAGCCAGGATGCCATCGGCACTCCCCGCGTGCCCGGCAGGGTGCGGAACGCGGTCTGCAGCAGGTGGTGGTGGGCGTTGACGAGACCGGGGGTGACGATGCATCCGGAGGCGTCGAGGGTGTCGAAGGTCTCTTCGTCGGTGCCGGCGTGGCGGGCATCCGGAGCCGAGACGACAGCGTTCTGCAGGAACAGGTCACCGCTCGATTCGGTTTCGTCGTCGACGAGGATGGCGAGGGCGTGGTGAACGGTGAGCATGATTGAGTTCTAACATTCTTTTGTGTCACGCTGATGACGCGCTCGTTCCAGGCAGGGAAGGACTAGGGATGCTCGAACTCTCTGGAGCCCTGCTCGAACTGCTCGAATGCGGGGAATCGGTGGCCGTGGCGACGGTCACCCGCATCGACGGCAGCGCGCCGCGAACCCTCGGAACGGCGATGTCGGTCGACGTGCGCGGGGCGGTGATCGGCAGCATCTCCGGTGGCTGTGTCGAGGGTGCCGTGTATGAAGCGTGCCAAGAGGTTCTCGATTCGGGTGTTCCGGCGCTGCAGGAGTTCGGCTACACCGACGACGACGCGTTCGCGGTGGGTCTCGCGTGCGGTGGTCGCCTTGAGGTGATCGTGCAGCGGCTGGACGCGGCGGGCGGCGGTGCTGCCCTGCTGGCCGAGCTGCGGGCCGCGGCGGCGGGACAGCCCGCGGGTGTCGTGCTGGTGACGCGGGGGGCCGCGCTCGGCACGCTGCTGACCGGCGGGAGCGACCTCACGGAGGTGCCGGGGCTCGGCGTCGACAGTGCGCGACGGCTGCTGGCCGAGCTCGCGGCTCGCATCGCCTCCGGGCGCTCGGGCGTGGCGGTGGTCGACTGCGAGGACGGTCCCATCGAGGCACTCTTCGTGGTCTCATCGGTGAAGCCGCGCATGATCGTGTTCGGTGCGGTCGACTTCTCGGCCGCGCTCGCGAATGCGGCAGTGCTTCTCGGCTACCGCGTGACGATCTGCGATGCCCGCCCGGTGTTCGCGACGGCGGACCGGTTCCCCGCAGCCGACGAGGTCATCGTCGAATGGCCGGCAGACTACCTCGCGCGAACCGACACGGACTCCCGCACGGCCGTTGTGGTGCTGACGCACGACGACAAATTCGATGTGCCGCTGTTGCAGGTCGCGCTGGGGCTGCCGCTCGGGTACGTAGGGGCCATGGGGTCGCGGCGCACGCACGAACGTCGGCTGGATGCTCTCACCGCGCTCGTGCCTGAGGACGTGCTTTCACGGCTGCATTCTCCGATCGGGCTCGACATCGGGGCGAACACGCCGGAGGAGACCGCGGTGTCGATCCTGGCCGAGATCATCGCGACCCGGAACGCCGGTTCGGGCGCGCGTCTCAGCGCTCTGAGCGGGCCGATCCACCGCGCTGCGCCCGCTCATGCCGCCAGCGGAATATAGAGCCATGCCCGCCGACCCTGCCTGGATTCGAGCTTGCGGCCCTGCGGGATCCGGCCGCCTGTGTCGATCCGTAATTCAGGCAGGGGGAGGCGCTGAGCCTGACCGGTGGAGGGCGCCCCGCCCTGCCTGAATTGCTGCACGCGGATCGCGGATCGCGGATCGGGGATGCCGGAAAGCGGGGGAGCGGGCGCAGCCGGGACAGGGGCGGCGGGGGAACTGGCGCAGGCGGGGCGACACGGTTCAGCCGTGCAGCAGGCGCCAGACCCGGTCGCGGGAGATCGGGAGTTCGTGGGGGCGCACGCCGATCGCGTCGCGCACGGCATTCGCCAGGGCGGCCGGCACCGGGTTGTAGGGGGATTCGCTCATCGACTTGGCGCCGAACGGACCGAGACCGTCCGTCGTTTCGGCGAAGTAGACCTCGGTGACCGGCAGATCGGCTATCGACGGCAGGTGGTAGTTGCGGAGCACCGACGTGAGCACCTCACCGTCGTCGCCGATGACCAGCTCCTCGAACATGGCGGTGCCGAGGCCCTGTGCGATGCCGCCCTCGACCTGGCCGCGGCACTGCTCGGGGTTGATCACGAAGCCGGCGTCCGCACCGTGCACGGACTGCAGGATGCGGATCTCACCCGTTCCGGTGTTCACCGCGACGCGGAACGCGTGCACGTTGAAGGCGAGCGACCGCTGGGCGCCGTCGTGCTCGCCCGTGGACGTGATGCCGTCGGGGGTGGCGACCACGCGGGCCCTGCCGCCGGGGATCGACACGGTCTCGGGCGTGAGCGCCGCCGTGGCCGCCGGAGCGGCGAACGCGGCCACCTCGGCGAGTGGCACGAAGCGGTCACTGGAACGCAGACCGTCTGATTCGAGCATCCACTCCTCGACCGGGATGCCCGTGAGAGCAGCTACGGATTCCCGGAGCTTCAGGGCGAGCGCCGTTGCCGCGGCGAGCACCGCCTTGCCCGCCACGACGGTGCCGGCCGAGCCGAACGCCCCCGTGTCGTAGGGCACGACGTCGGTGTCGGACTGGCGGATGACCAGCAGGGCCGGCTCCGTGTTCAGGGCCGTCGCGGCGAGCTGCGAGTGCACCGTCGTGGTGCCGTTGCCGAACTCGGCCGTGCCGACGCTCAGGGTGTACACGCCGTCGGGACCGAGGGTGACCGACGCCTCGGCGAAGTGACCGCGCGGGGGGATCGTGGCGATCATCGCCGTGGCCATCCCCTCGCCGACCTTCCACGCGGAGCCTTCAGGGGCCGAGACTCCGTTGCCTCGTTCGAGTGCCGACTGGGCCAGGTCGAGCACTTGGTCGAGACCGTAGCTGCCGCCGAAGACGAGGTCGTCGCCCTCGACGTGGGTGATCACGAGGGGGTCGTTCGGCCCGACGGCGTTCAGGCGGCGCAGATCGAACGGGTTCATGCCGAGGGCGATGGCGAGATCATCCATCGCCGACTCGATGCCGAAGATCACCTGGCCGAGACCGTAACCCCGGAAGGCGCCCGAGGGCATGTTGTTCGTGTAGACGGCTTCGGCATCGACCCGCTTGTTCGGCGAGTTGTAGAGGCTGACCGACTCGGCGCAGCCGTGGAACATCGTGCCCGGCCCGTGGTTTCCGTAGGCTCCGGTGTCGCTCAGCACCTCGACGTGCACCGCGGTGAGGCGGCCGTCGCGGGTCGCGCCGAGGGTGACGCTGGTGCGCATCGGGTGACGGCAGGGCACGACGGTGAGTTCGTCGGTGCGGGTCATCTCGTACTGCACGGGGCGGCCGGTGGCGAGTACGGCGAGGGTCACGAGGTCTTCGGTCTGGATCTCCTGTTTGCCGCCGAAACCGCCGCCGACGCGGGTCGTGAAGACGCGCACCCGGTCGAGTTCGAGGTCGAAGATGCGCGCGATCTCGGTCTGCACGAGGAACGGCACCTGCGAGCTGGTGCGGAGCACGAGGCGTCCGTCGTCGTCCAGCCAGCCGACGGTTCCGTGGGTCTCCAGGGCGCTGGCCGAGATGCGGGCGGTCTGCCAGGTTCCGCTGACGGTGACGTCGGCAGCTGCCAGACCCTTCGCCAGATCGCCGTACTCTCCGTGGAGTTCGGCGACGAGGTTGCGGGCCGGGTCGGCGATGCGGGAAACGTGCGAGTCCTTGTCGGCGTGGAGAGCCGGGATGCCCGGCTCCTGCGCACGGGACGGGTCGAAGTTCGCCGGCAGCACGTGGTAGGTCACGTCGAGCAGGCGACAGGCCTCCTCGGCGATGCTCAGCGATTCGGCGACGACGACCGCGACGCGCTGGCCGCGGAACCGCACGACGCTGTCGAGGATGAGCGTGTCGTCGGGGTCCTCGGTGCGGTTCTGGTGCCGGGCCGTCGAGAAAAGGGTCTGAGGCACGTTCTCGTGGGTGAAGACGGCCGCGACGCCCTCGAGGGCAACGGCAGCCGCGGTGTCGATCGAGGTGATGCGGGCGTGGGCGTGCGGGCTCCGCAGCACGACGAGGTGCAGTACGCCGGGCATCGCGAGGTCGAGGGTGTAGCGCTCCTGCCCGGTGACGATGCGGGCGCCGGCGGGGGCCCGCACCGAGGTGCCGACCGAGCGGATGACCGGGGTGGGGCCGAGGCATCCGGAGCCGTCGTGGCCGGCGCAACCGGCACCGGATGCAGCGGGGGAGCCCGCTCCGGCCGTGCGACCCGCGCAACCGGGCTTAGCGACGTTGGCGACCCCGTGCAGGGCGTCGTTGATCGCCCGATAGCCGGTGCAGCGGCAGAGGTTGCCCTTCATCAGGCGCGGAAGATCGGCAGGGTCGGCGTCTGTGAGGGTGGACGCCGTGACGACCATGCCGGCCGTGCAGAAGCCGCACTGGAAACCGGCCGCGTCGACGAAGCGCTGCTGAACCGGGTGCAGGTCTTCCGGCGTGCCGAGCCCGGCGACGGTGGTGACGGCTCGGCCCGCGACGCGGTGCGCGGGGTAGACGCAGGAGTGGATCGGCGTTCCGTCGACGAGCACGGAGCACGCCCCGCAGTCGCCGGTGTCGCAGCCCTTCTTGACCTCGAAGTGCTCGTTGTCGCGAAGGAGCGTGCGAAGCGACTGCCCCGCGCGCGGGCTCACCTCGAGGGTTTCGCCGTTGACGTCGAACTTCATGCGAGCTCCTCCAGGATCTCAGCGGCCAGCAGGGCGCTCACACTCCGGCGCCAGTCGGCGGCACCGTGCGCGTCCGTGAACCATTCGGTGATCGCCAGCACATCGGCAGCGAGCTGGGCGGCGGCGGGCAGGGTCTCGTAGCGCAGCTGGAGGGGGCGAACCGTGCCTGCGGTCACGGTGAGCACGAACGCACCGGCGGGGGAGCGCCGTCCGAGCAGTACGGCCCCGGAGCGGCCGAGGGGCGAGAGGGCGATCTTGCGGAACGCGACGCGGGAGAGCAGCGATTCGAGCGGCACGGTGATCGAGCGCAGAACGTCGCCGGGCTCCAACACGGTCGTCTTGTTGCCCGTGATGAACCGGGTGACGGGCATCCGTTCGTCGCTCCCGTCGGCCCGCCAGACGAGCGCTTCACCGTCGAGGGCCGAGGTGAGGGAGGTCATCGGGCCGGCGGGAAGGGCGGCGGAGAGGTTGCCGCCGACGGTCGCGACGTTCCAGACCTTGAACGAACCATAGAGTGCCGTGCAGCATTCGAAGAAGGCGTGCTGGGCGGCCCAGCCCGGCTGCTGGGGGAGACGCGAGAGCTCGGCGAGCGTGCAGGTGGCAGCGATCTCGAGGCCGTCGGCGGTGACGGTGAGGGACGGCCAGCCCATCGTGAGCAGGTCGACGATGGCGGTGAGGTGGTGCTGCGGCTCGCCGTAGAGAGCGGAGCCGCCGGCCAGGGGGGCGACCGTCGGCCCGAGAACGGCGAGGTCGGCGCGGGTGCGGGCGGGAATGACGTCGGCGACGGTGTTGAGATCCACGGTGGCCCCTTCTGCGGGTCGTACGCGCCCGCTCCGCGAGGGAAGGCGGGCGGGACCGGCCCAGCGTAGCGCGGGCCTTGGGTTCCAGTGAACAGCAGAAAGATGACGAATGTGTAAACCGCGCCGCGCGGACGGGAGCGTGCGGCGCGGGCGGGCGTCAGCCGATCGACCCGACCCATTCGGCGCTGCCGTCGGTGAAGAACTGCTCCTTCCAGATCGGCACGCGTGCCTTCACCTCGTCGACCAGGGCCGCGCAGGCCGCGAAGGCGGCGCCCCGGTGCGCGGCGGAGACGGCGCAGGCGAGGGCGACGTCGCCGATGTCGAGGTCGCCGACGCGATGCGCGACTGCCAGCCGCGTGCCCGGATGGGCTGCGGCGACGTCATCGGCCACCTGCCGCATGACCTCGGGGGCCGACGGATGCCCCGAGTAGCTCAGCCGGCTGACGCCTCGACCGTCGTCGTGGTCGCGCACGATCCCGCTGAACGTGACGACCGCACCGTCGGAGGACGTCGTGACGTTGTCGACGCACCATTCCACGCTGATGGCCTGCTCGCTGACCATCGCGAAGGCCACCCGGCCGGGCGCGCTCCGGTCGTCGAGGTCGAAAGCGCCGGACTCGGTACTGCCGGGCAGCTCGGCAGCATCTGGCGCGCGGCCGCCGCTCCCGGTGGGCTCAGTCGGTGCGTCGATGGTCGCCTCCATGCAGTTGGTCGACCATGTGGTCGAGAACGTCGTCGAGCAGGCCCAGGCCGTCCTTCACCCCGCCGCTCGAACCGGGCAGGTTCACGACGATCGTGGATCCCGCAACGCCGGCCACCCCGCGGGAGAGCAGGGCGCTCGCGACCTTCAGGCCGCCGCGCCGCCGCAGTTCCTCAGAGAAGCCCGGGATCTCGTAGTCCAGCAGCTCGCGGGTCTGGTCGGGGGTGCGGTCGTGGGGGTGGATGCCCGTTCCCCCGCTCGTCACGACCAGATCGGGCCGCGACTCCAGCAGCGACGCAATCGCGGGGCCGACCCCGGTGCCGTCGGGTTCGACGCGGCGCTCGAGCACCGACCATCCGCGGTTTGTCGCCCACCGTTCGATCAGCGGACCGGTCACGTCTTCGTAGGTGCCCGCGGCGGCGCGCGTCGACACGATGAGGATGCTCACGGTGCTCACGAGGCTTCCCCGCCTGCCTGGGAACCGGGCCGCGCCCAGTCCCCGCTCTTACCGCCGCTCTTCGAGACCACCCGGATGTCGGTGATCGTGGCGAGCTTGTCGACCGCCTTGATCATGTCGTAGAGGGTGAGGGCTGCGACGCTGGCCGCGGTGAGCGCCTCCATCTCGACGCCGGTCACGCCCGTCGTCTTCACCGAGGTGTGGATGATCACCCTGTCGCTCTGCGGCGTGAAGTCGACCGTCGCACCCGAGAGGGGCAGAGGATGGCAGAGCGGAATCAGCGCCGACGTCTGCTTCGCACCCATGATGCCGGCGATCCGTGCCGTGGCGAGCGCCTCGCCCTTCGGCAGCTCACCCGCCACCAGCAACGCGATGACATCGGGTCGGGTGATGAGGGTCGCCTCGGCGTGCGCGATGCGTTTGGTGACGGCCTTGTCGGTGACGTCGACCATCAGCACGGCGCCGTCGGGGCGCACGTGGGTGAGGGCGGGTTCGCCTGCGTCGGTTGTAAGGCCAGCGTCGGTCGTGCGGGGGCCGTCAGTCATCGATCCTCCAGATCATCACCGGGTCGCCGGCGTCGAGGTGCTCCACGTCAGCGGGAAGATGCACGAGGGCGTTCGACGTGGCGTACGAGTGCAGCAGGTGCGAGCTCGGGCCGCCGACGAGGGCGACCGTGCCGTCGTCGGCGACGAAACCGCGCCTGACCTGGTAGGTCGCCGCGGGCGAGTCGACGGCGTCGGCGAGCATCGCGACTTCGCGGATGCGTTCCGCCGGTTCGAGCTGGGCTGTGCGCCGGAGGATGGGGCGTACGAACATCTCGAACGAGACCAGGGCGCTCACCGGGTTGCCGGGAAGGCAGAGCGTCGGGCGCGACAGCGGAGTGCTGGGGGCCGAGGACGGGATGACGGCGAGACCGAGCCCCTGCGGGCCTCCCGGCTGCATCGCGATCGAACCGAACTGCACCCCGAGGGGAGCGAGCGCGTCGCGAACGACCTCTCGCGCACCCGCGCTCACTCCTCCGACGGTGATGATGAGATCGGCCGTCGGACCGTGCTGGTTCAGGATGCCGAGCAGCACAGGAGCGTCATCCGAGCGGCAGGCGACAGCCGTCACCTCGCAGCCGGCGTCGATGAGGGCGATGCTGAGAGCCACACTGTTCGAGTCGTAGATCTGGCCGACGCCGAGAGTTGAGCCGGCCTCCCTGATCTCGTGCCCCGTCGAGACGAGCAGCACGCGCAGTCTTTTCACGACGGCCACCTCGGTGAGGCCGGTGCCGGCGATCACACCGAACTGGGCAGGGCCGAGGGTGCTGCCGGCGGGAAGGAGCACGTCACCGGCCGCGACATCGCTGCCGGTGCGGCGGATGAAGGCTCCGGGCGTGACTGGCGAGGTGAAGGCGACGGTCGGGCCCGCGAACGTGTCGGGAGCGGCAGGCGGAGACGCCGCGCCGGCCGCGTCGGAAGGCACGGCAGACCGGGAGGACCCGGCGGCCCCACCGGCTCCGCCCGTCTCGGAAAAACCTGCCGGCGGCACCTCGTCACCGCTCAGCTCTGCGCCGAGGATCAGATCGGGCTCGAACGCGAGCCGCAGCGCCTCCGCGTCGGGGAAGACCGGCGGCACGGCCGACTCGATCGGGACGATCGCATCCGCTCCGAGAGGCACCGGAGCGCCCGTCATGATGGGCGCGGCCGTGCCGGAGACCAGCGGCAACCCGCCGTCGCCCGCCGCGATCTGGCGCGCGACCCGCACCGACACCGGATGCTCGGGCGAGGCCGTCACGAGGTCGAACCACGACACGGCGTAGCCGTCCATCTGGGAATTGTCGAACGACGGCAGGTCGGTCGGGGACACCACATCGACCGCAAGCACCCGGCCGCGGTAATCCCCGGGGCGCGCCGCCATGCGGGACGGCGACACCACGAGCGCCTCGCTGGCGCGGTTCTCCGCGAGCGGGGCGAGCAGCAGCTCGACGGCAGCACGGTGTTCTTCGAGGGGGCGGCGTTTCACGGTTCCATCCTGCCGCACTCCTCCGACACTCCGGGAGCGGGCTCTCAATCTGTGGTGCGGGGGACTCCGGCACCCGGATGCCCTTCTACACTGGAATGACTATGACCGTCATGCTGGGTGTACCCGAGGTGCGAGCGGCCCACCGTGCCGTGCCGGGCGGCCCTGTGACATCCGGAGCCGCCTCGCGGCCCGCGGTGCCCGGCCTCCTCGACACGTTCGGGCGCACGGCGACAGACCTGCGTATCTCGCTCACCGACCGCTGCAACCTCCGCTGCACCTACTGCATGCCGGCCGAGGGTCTGCCCTTCCAGCCTCCCTCGACGCTCATGCAGCGCGACGAGATCGTGCGGCTCGCTCGCCTCGCCACCGAGGTGCTGGGCGTCCGCCAGGTGCGTTTCACGGGTGGCGAGCCGCTGCTTCGCAAAGACCTGGTCGAGATCATCCGCGATGTGGCTGCTCTGGATGCCCGCCCCGAGATCTCGCTCACCACCAACGCCATCGGGCTCTCCGGTCGCGCGGTCGCTCTCGCCGAAGCGGGTCTCGACCGAGTGAACGTGTCGCTGGACACCATCTGCCCGGAGACGTTCGCCATCATCACCCGCCGCCCGTTCCTCGAACGGGTGCTGAAGGGGATCGACGCGCTCGGTCTGGCGGGTATCCGGCACACGAAGATCAACGCGGTGCTGCTGCCGGGCATCAACGACACCCACGGCCCCGACCTGCTCGAATGGGCGCTCGCCGGAGGGCACCAGCTGCGGTTCATCGAACAGATGGCGCTCGACGCCGACCACGTCTGGGACCGCGCTGCGATGATCACGGCCGAGCAGATCCGCGAGCGGCTCTCGGAACGCTTCGAACTGACTCCGGATGCCGCTCCCCGCGACGGCGCACCCGCCGAGCTCTACCGGGTGAAGCGCCGGGGCGCATCCGTCGACGACCCGGAGCTCGGAACGGTCGGCATCATCGCCTCGGTCACCGAAGCGTTCTGCGACGACTGCCGCCGCACCCGGCTCACCGCAGAGGGCGGAGTGCGCAGCTGCCTCTTCTCGCACACCGAGACCGACCTGCTCGGGCCGATGCGTGCGGGTGCCGGTGACGATGAGATCGCGGACCTCTGGCGCCAGGCGATGTGGGCGAAGCCCGCAGGGCACGAGATGAACCTCATCGGGTTCCAGCAGCCCGACAGGCCGATGAGCGCGATCGGCGGCTGAGGCGGGTGCAGGTTCGAGTGCGGTACTTCGCCGCGGCCAAGGCCGCGGCCGGCGTGGCGGAAGACGTGCACGACCTGCCGGGCGGGAGCACGATCGAGGGCCTGCTGGTCGCGGCAGGGCTGGGCGGGCATCCCGTGATCGGGCGCAGCAGTTTTCTCGTCAACGGTGTCACGGTGCCCGGTCCGGCACCCACCCGGGTGCTCGTCGACGGCGACACGCTCGACGTTCTGCCTCCGTTTGCGGGAGGCTGAGTCCGCGCGTGATCCAGGCAAGCCTGAACGGGCCGTTCTCGAAAGACGACCACCCCGCTGTTCCCCTGACGAGCGCCGAGCTGGCGGCGGATGCTCGGGCGTGTGCCGCCGCCGGTGCGCGCGGCTTCCACGTGCATCCGAGGTCTGCTTCGGGAGCCGAGACGCTCGAGCACACCGTCGTCGACGAGGTGGTGCGCGCCGTGAAAGCCGCGCAGCCCCATCCGGTGGGGGTCGGGTCCGGGGCGTGGATCGCGGGCGACGCCTTGCGCCGGTTCGAGTTCGTCTCACAGTGGACGCAGCCCGACTTCGCGTCGGTGAACCTCAGCGAGGAGGGTGCCGTCGCGCTCATCCGTCGTCTCACCGAACGAGGGATCGCCGTCGAGGCTGGCGTCTGGACGGTGGACGACGCCGAATTCCTGGTGGCACACGACCTGGCGTCGAGCCTGCTTCGAGTGCTCATCGAGCCGGTGGAGCTCGACCTGACCGTGGCGCTCGAGATCGTGGCGGAGATCCACCGGGTGCTCGACCGCGGGCGAGTCGAGGTTCCGAGGCTCCAGCACGGCGACGGCGAGGCGACCTGGGTGCTGCTCGAAGACGCCGCCCGGCGGGGCATCGACACACGCATCGGGTTCGAGGACACCTTCCACCTGCCCGACGGGCGGATCGCGGCGTCGAACGCGGAACTGGTGCGCGCGGCGGTTGCGATCGTGGGGGAGCCCTGAGCGGGCCCGTCGCTCAGTAGCGGGCGACCTCCGGGTCGATCTCGACCGACCACGCTTCGATGCCGCCCTCGACGAAGCTCACCTGCTGCCAGCCCGACTGGAGCATCACCTCCCGCGCATACTGCGACCGCGTGTCGTGGTGGCAGTGCACGAGGATCTCGGCGTCCTTCGGCAGAACCTCGTCCGCGGCGGCCGAGAGCAGAGACTGCAGGGGCACGAGCACCGATCCGTCGATCCCGGCGAACTCGCGTTCCCACGGCTCCCTCACATCGAGCAGCACGAAGTCGTCGACTCCGGATGCCCGGGCCCGGAGCCGCACGGCGAGTTCCGTGACGCTGAGGGAGGCGGGTGCGCGTGCCGGGACGGGGGCGGCAATGGTGTCGGGGCGGGGGCCGGGGCCGGCGGGGCGGGAGTTCGGGGTGGCGGGGTTCGGCGAGGCCCCGGCGGCGGCGGCGGGGGCGGCGTCGGCGGCCGGCGCGGCGAACGGCACCTCGGTGTAACTGCCTTCGAACGCATCGATCACGAGGATGCGGCCGAGCAACGGTTCGCCGAACCCCACGATGAGCTTCATCGCCTCCGTCGCCATCGCCGATCCGACCGTTCCGCAGAGCGGCCCGAGCACGCCTGCGACCGAGCACGACTCGGCCTCGTCGTCCTTGGCCTGGCGCGGAAACAGGTCGCGGAGCGTGAGACCTTCGCCCGCGCCACCCGATCCACTCGCCGCCGGCCGGTGCCAGAACGTCGAGACCTGGCCGTCGAAGCGCAGCACGGAGCCCCAGACGTACGGTATGCCGAGGGCGGCGGCCGTGTCATTTGCCAGGTAGCGGGTGGCGAAATTGTCGGTTCCGTCGATGACGAGGTCGTACTGGCCGAAGATCTGCACTGCGTTGCCGTCGTCGAGTCGCAGTTCGTGCAGGTTGACCCGCACCAGCGGGTTCAGCTGGCCGATCGCCTCGCGCGCAGACCGTGCCTTCGACGTGCCGAGCACGTCGGACGAGTGGATGATCTGCCGCTGCAGATTCGACTCGTCGACCGTGTCGTCGTCGACGATGCCGAGGGTGCCGACCCCCGCTGCCGCGAGGTAGAGCAGCACGGGGGATCCGAGGCCTCCCGCACCGAGCACGAGCACCCGGGCCGCCTTGAGGCGCTGTTGGCCCTCGACGCCGATCTGCGGCATCCGGAGCTGCCGGGAGTACCGTCGCAGCTCCTGCTCGTCGAGGTCGTCGCCCGGCTCGACTAGGGGAATGCGTGCCATGCCCCGAGCTTACGCGCGCCCCGCCCCCCGCCCCCTTGCGCTCCCTCGCCCGTGGCATCCGCGCCCCTCTGTCGCTTCCGCGCCCCGGCGCGCAGGCGCGGAAGCGACAGAGGGGCGCGCTGAGCGAGAGGGGCGGCCGTGGCTGCGCGGAGCGGGGCGCGGGGAGCGGGCCGGCGCAGCGCGGCACTCGGGGTGCGGGCATCCGGTTCGGTAGCGTAGAGCAACGCCGGAGGGCGCGCCGATGCTGCGGCGATCATTCAGAACCTGAGAGGGGCGAGCCATGCACCTGAAGAGCCTCACCCTCAAAGGGTTCAAATCGTTCGCGCAGCCGACCACGTTCGCCTTCGAGACCGGCGTGACCTGCGTCGTGGGGCCGAACGGCTCCGGCAAGAGCAACGTCGTCGATGCCCTCGCCTGGGTGATGGGGGAACAGGGCGTGAAGACGCTCCGCGGCGGAAAGATGGAGGATGTCATCTTCGCCGGCACCTCGACGCGCGGGCCTCTCGGCCGGGCCGAGGTGATCCTGACGATCGACAACGCCGACGGGGCGCTGCCGATCGACTACTCCGAGGTGACGATCAGCCGAACCCTGTTCCGGAACGGGGGCAGCGAGTACGCGATCAACGGCGACCAGTGCCGGCTGCTCGATGTTCAGGAGCTCCTCAGCGACTCCGGTCTCGGGCGGGAGATGCACGTCATCGTCGGGCAGGGCCAGCTCGACGCGGTTCTGCACGCCACCCCCGAGGGTCGTCGCGGGTTCATCGAGGAGGCCGCGGGCATCCTGAAGCACCGTCGCCGCAAGGAGAAGACCGAGCGGAAGCTCGAGGCCATGCAGGCGAACCTCACCCGGCTGAGCGACCTGGCGGGTGAACTCCGTCGGCAGCTGAAGCCTCTCGGTCGGCAGGCCGAGGTCGCGAAAGAGGCCCAGACGATCGCCTCGGTGGTGCGGGATGCCCGGGCACGCCTGCTCGCCGACGAGGTCGTGGCCCTCCGCACAGCGCTCGACGACCACTCCCGGAGCGAGAACGAACGGCGCACCGAACGCATCGTGCTGCAGGAGCGGCTCGAGCAGAACCAGTTGCGCATCAACCGCATCCTCGAGGCGCAGGACGGCGACGCCGTCGACCTCGCCCGCCGCACCGCCTTCGGGCTCGAGTCGGTGCAGGAGCGGCTCCGCGGCCTCTACACGCTCGCGAACCAACGTCTCGCGCTGCTCGGCAGCGCGCCGAACAACGGGCTCGACTCAGGCCCCGGGGTGACGCCGACGATGGTTGCGGACTCGCGCGCGGAGGCGGCGCGGCTGGCCAGCGGCGTGGTCACCGCCGAGCAGGCGTGGCTGGCCGCCCAGCAGGTGACCGCCGCGGCCAGGCGTTCACTCGATGACGCCGACGAGCAGATCGCGGCGCAGAGCGCTCTCGTCTCCCGCCACGACCTCGAGATCTCGAAGCTCAGCGGTCAGCTGGAGTCCGCCAACTCGCGGCTCGCGGCGGTCCGGGGCGAGGATCTCCGGCAAGCCAACGCGCTGGACGCCGCCGCCGAGCGCCGGGAACGCCTGCAGATCGAATTCGTCGCCCTCGAAGCGCAGGCCGCGACCGCCGATGCGGGTGAGACCGACCTCGACGAGGGCTACGAGTTCGCCCAGGCCGCGGTGTTCGAGGCCGAGGCCGAGATCGAGAAGCTGCGGGATGCCCTGCACGCGCACGAGCGTGAACGTGACGCCCTCGCGGGCAAGACCAGCGCGCTCTCGATGGCGCTCGGCCAGAAGGACGGTTCGAGCGAACTCGCCGCGTCCGGTGTGCCCGGGGTGCGCGGGCTGGTCGCTGACCACGTGCAGGTCGAGCCGGGCTTCGAGGTGGCCATCGCGGCCGCGCTCGGGTCGCTCGCCGACGGAGTGTTGGCCGAGACGACGGACGACGCGTTCGAGGCTCTCGCGCGGGCCCGCGGCGGCGACATGGGCCGGGTCGAGGTAATCGTGGCGGGCGGTGGCGGCGCGAGCGTGGCTGGCGGTGGTCGCGGCGACACGGTTGCTTCGCACGACGGGCGGATCGCGCCGCTGTTCGAGGGCGACGGGCTGCGGGCGGCCGTCGACGTCATCACCGCGCCCGCCGGGGTGCACGCGCTGCTCGCGGCGACCCTCATCGCCGATGACCTCGACGCAGCGCGGGCGGCCTGGCCGGGCATCCGGAGCCTGCTGCCGGATGCGGAGTCAGCGCCGGGCGATGATGCCAAGGGCCCTGCGGGCTCCGGCCCCACCATCATCACCCGCGCGGGCGACGTTCTCACCGCGTACGTGCTGCGGGGTGGCTCGGGCGCCAAGAGGTCACGCCTCGAACTGGTCGCCGAGCGGGACTCCGCCGTTCGGCGACTCGAAGTCGTCACCGCCGAGATCGACAGGGCCAAATTCGCCCTCGCCGAGCAACGTGGCATCCTGCAGAACGCCAAGCAGCAGTCCACGACCGCGCTCGCCGCGCTCCGGGAGTTCGACTCCCGTCTGGCCGCCCAGACGGAGCGCCTCTCCCGGCTGAGGGCACAGGTCGACGCGAGCCAGGGCGAGTACGAGCGCCTCGAACGGAGCCGTGCGCTCGCCGGTGAGACCGTCGCCACTGCTCTCGGGGCCGTAGAGAAGGCCCGGGCCGAGCTCGAAACCGCCCGTTCCCGGCCCCGGCCCATCCTCGACGTCAGTTCCCGTGACGATCTGCTCGGCACGCTCGAAGGAGCACGCGACGGCGAACTGGATGCCCGACTGCAGCTCGAGACCGTTCGCGAACGCGTGCGAGCCGAACAGGCCCGCGTGCAGGAGCTCGAGCGCCAGCTGATTGCAGAACGGGCGGCGGCGGAGGAGGCCGCCCGACGGGAGGTGCTCCGCCGACGGCAGGTCGATCGTGCGAACGCCGTCGCGGGGAGCCTTCCTGGCGTGCTCGACTCCGTCGACCGCTCGATCGCTGCGGCGCGCCTCGAACTCGCCCAGCGCGAAGCGGAACGGAGCGAACAGAACGCCGAGCTCGGGGAGCTCCGCCGCGAGGAGGCGGCCCTCCGCGACAGGCTGCAGGGCATCACTGAGAACGTGCACGGCCTCGAGTTGCAGATCTACGAGAAGAAGCTGCACCTCTCGAGTGTGCTCGAGCGGGTCGGATCGGAGCTCGGGCTGGTCGAAGACGACCTGGTCGCCGAATACGGGCCCGACCAGCTGATACCGCCCGACGGGCCGCGTGCCGACGGGCCGCGCGCCGCCGACGGTTCCGACGAGACCCCTACGGGCATCCCGTTCGACCGCGACGACCAGAAGCGCCGACTGGCCAAGGCCGAACGGACGCTCGCGGAGCTGGGACGCGTGAACCCTCTCGCCCTCGAGGAGTTCGAGGCCCTCGAGCAGCGGCACCGGTTCCTGACCGAGCAGCTCACCGACCTCACGAACACCCGGAAAGACCTGCTGACGATCATCGACGAGATCGACGACAAGATGAAATTCATCTTCGAGAGCGCCTTCCTCGACACTCAGGCCGCGTTCGCGGAGGTCTTCCCGGTGCTGTTCCCGGGAGGAACCGGATCCATCACCCTCACCGACCCCGGCGACCTGCTGACCACCGGCGTCGAGGTGTCGGTGAAGCCGGCCGGCAAGAAAATCGAGAGGCTGTCGCTGCTCTCGGGTGGGGAGCGGTCGCTCGCCGCGGTCGCCCTGCTGATCGCGATCTTCAAGGCCCGGCCGAGCCCGTTCTACATCATGGACGAGGTCGAGGCTGCCCTCGACGACGCGAACCTCGGGCGCCTGCTCACCATCTTCCAGGACCTCCGGCAGACGTCGCAGCTGATCGTGATCACCCACCAGAAACGCACGATGGAGATCGCAGACGCGCTGTACGGAGTGTCGATGCGACAGGACGGCGTGTCGGCGGTGATCGGCCAGCGGGTGTCGGCCTGATCGACTGCCCGGTTGACCGGTTGACCGGTTGCCCGACTGCCCGACTGACCGACTGCCCGGTTGACCGGTTGACCGCCAGTCAGCCTGCCCGCCTGACCGGTTGCCCGGCCTGACCGGGCTCACCGCCCGCTGAGCACCCGCTCCCGGGCCCGAACGTACTCCTCGGGGGAGATGACCCGGCGGTGCTGCAATTCGTCGAGTTCACCCAGGCGCTCCTCGGTGGTCTTCGACGGATCGAGCAGAGCACTCTCCATCGCGCGGGTGGCGAGATCTGTCTGAAGCGTGAACGGGTTGTATCCCGCTTCCCGCACGCGTCGGGCGTTCCGGATGATCAGGGCGATTGTGATCACGAATCCGACGGCGACGACGACGAAGGCGGTGAACAGAATCGGAACGATGTTGAATGAAGTGGATGTTGCGGGCATCGGATGCCCCCTTCCTTGCTCTCCCACACAACTCCGATACTCAGCAGGAGTCAATCACCCATTCAGCCCACACTCAGGGTCGGCCGGCGGATAAGCTGAGCCTATGTCAGTGCGTCTCTGCAGCTTCGTATGCCGGTGAGCGGCATGGATCATGACCGGAGGGTTCACGAACGGATCGCTCTCGAAGAGTTCCTGCGCTTCATGGCCGGGTCTCCCGACGTCATCAGCGTGAACCATCGACCGCTCGAGATCGTCGTCGCCCTCACCGAGTCCAGAAGCCAGACGGCGACCGTGCCGATCGATCCTGCGACACTCTTCACCGCTCACCCCGACCTCCTCGGCGATCGCGCCGCCTTCCTCCCCGCGACCGCAGACCTGATGGTCGCGCTGTTCGAGGCGATCCGTCTCCGGGCGACGCCAGGCTCGACGATCACCCTGGACGCCGCTGGCCCAGGGTTCCTGGTCGATCCCGTGCGGGATGACGGTCGGCCCCCGTGGTTGACGGTGCCGCCGACCGCCTCACGCTCTGACGTTCGCGTGCCGCCCGGCGCCCGGCTCTACGAGATCGACGGAAACCGGATCGACTCGTGGGAGTCGTTCTTCACCGTGGTCGGCGAGGCCGTCAACGGCCCGGGTGGATACTTCGGCCGGGGCCTCGACGCTCTGTACGACTGCCTGCGCGGCGGTTTCGGCACGCCCGACGACGACTTCGGTTTCCGGTGGGGCTCGTCGGCGACCAGTCGGAGGGCGCTCGGATACGCCGAGGGGCGGCGCCTGCTGCGGCATCGATTGCAGACGGGAGCCCTCGTCAACCGACGGTATGTGCGCGAAGACCTCCTTGCGGCGGAGCACGACCGCGGCGCGACGCCGTTCGACTGGATCGTGGAGGTCTTCGACGACTCGGGCATTCCACTCGAACTCGCGTAGGGCGTCCGTGCGACTGCTTCGCGCCGGCTCACTCGCGCGGCTCACGCCGCCTGCCTCCGGGGAATAGTCTGGGGTCATGGCTGAACGTACCCCGTGGTCCCTCTCCGGCGCCCTCCGCGGCATGTTCGCGAAGCGCACCATCGACCAGGACACCTGGGACGACCTCGAGACAGCGCTGATCACGGGCGACTTCGGCATCGATGTCACCGACGAGATCGTCGGCGACCTCCGCTCGAAGGTCGCCCGGTACAACACGACCGATCCGAAGGACCTGCAGCGAATGCTGAGGGAGACGCTCGAGGAGCGCTTCTCGAAGCTCGACTCCACGCTGAAGCTCACCGAACGGCCCGCAATCGTTCTGGTCGTGGGGGTCAACGGGGTAGGCAAGACGACCACGATCGGCAAGTTCGCGAAGTTCCTCGCCAACTACAACCGCACGGTCGTCGTCGGCGCGGCGGACACCTTCCGCGCGGCCGCCGTCGAGCAGGTCGCCACCTGGGCCGAACGGGCCGGGGCCCACATCGTGCGCCCGCAGCAGGAGGGGCAGGATCCGGCGTCCGTCGCGTTCCAGACCGTCGAGTACGCCAAGCGTAACAACATCGAGATCGCCATCATCGACACGGCTGGCCGCCTGCAGACCAAGGGCGGGCTGATGGATGAACTCACCAAGATCAGGCGTGTCATCGAGAAGCAGGCACCGGTCTCCGAGGTGCTGCTCGTTCTGGATGCGACCACGGGCCAGAACGGGCTGCTGCAGGCCGAGGCGTTCATCGAGCACGCTGGCGTGACGGGGCTGGTGCTCACGAAGCTCGACGGATCGGCGAAGGCCGGTTTCGTCCTCGCGGTGCAGGAGCGCACGGGCATCCCGATCAAACTGATCGGCCAGGGTGAGGGCATCAACGACCTCACCGGATTCACCCCGCACGTGTTCGTGCAGAACCTGATCGGTTAAACTCTTCACACCATGGCAACTTTTGGAAACCTGTCTGACCGCTTGGCGGAGACGTTCAGAAACCTCCGCACCAAGGGCAAGCTCAGCCCCGCCGACGTCGACACGACAGTACGCGAGATCCGTCGGGCCCTGCTCGACGCCGACGTCGCGCTCGAAGTCGTCAAGGACTTCACGGGCAAGGTGCGGGAGCGCGCCCTCGGAGACGAGGTCAACAAGGCGCTGAACCCGGCCCAGCAGGTGGTGCAGATCGTCAACGAGGAGCTCATCGCCATCCTCGGTGGCGAGGCCCGCAAGATCCAGTTCGCCAAGAAGCCGCCGACCATCATCATGCTCGCCGGCCTCCAGGGTGCGGGCAAGACGACCCTGGCAGGCAAGCTGGCCAAGTGGCTCGCGAAGCAGCAGCACACGCCGCTGCTGGTGGCCGCCGACCTCCAGCGCCCGAATGCCGTGCAGCAGCTGCAGGTCGTCGCCGGCCAGGCGGGCGTCGCGGTCTATGCGCCCGAGCCCGGCAACGGCGTCGGCAACCCCGTCACGGTCGCCAGGGACTCCATCAAGTGGGCGATCGACAAGCAGTACGACGTGGTCATCGTCGACACGGCGGGCCGCCTCGGCGTCGACGCCGACATGATGAAGCAGGCCGCCGACATCCGTAAGGCGGTGCAGCCCGACGAGGTGCTGTTCGTCATCGACGCCATGATCGGCCAGGACGCGGTCGCGACAGCGAAGGCCTTCCAGGACGGCGTCGACTTCACCGGCGTCGTTCTCACCAAGCTCGACGGTGATGCGCGCGGTGGTGCGGCGCTCTCTGTGGCGTCGGTCACGGGCCGCCCGATCATCTTCGCGTCGACAGGGGAGTCGCTCGACGACTTCGAGCCGTTCCACCCCGACCGGATGGCGTCGCGGATCCTCGACCTCGGTGACATCCTCACCCTCATCGAGCAGGCGCAGGGCGCGTTCGACGAGGAGGAGGCGGCGAAGGTCGCGGAGAAGTTCCGCACCGACTCGTTCACGCTCGACGACTTCCTCGGCCAGATGCAGCAGCTGCGGGGTGCCGGTTCGCTCAAGAAGATGATCGGCATGCTCCCCGGCGCCGGCGCGATGAAGGAGCAGCTGAACAACTTCGACGAGCGCGAGATCGTGCGCACCGAGGCCATCATCCAGTCGATGACCAAGGCTGAGCGCACGAATCCGAAGCTGCTGAACGGATCGCGTCGCGTGCGCATCGCCCGCGGATCGGGCATGACCGTCACCGACGTCAACCAGCTCGTGCAGCGCTTCGAGCAGGCCTCGAAGATGATGAAGACCGTCGCCAAGGGAGGTGTGCCGCAGATCCCCGGCATGGGGCCGATGGTCGGAGCGGGCTTCGCGGGCGGCCGCGGCAAGAAGGTGCAGGCGAAGAAGGGCTCGAAGTCGGGCAACCCGGCGAAGCGGGCGGCCCAGAACGCGGCGATCGCCTCGGGAGAGAAACTGCCGGGTGCGGGCGGCGCCGAGGCGGGCGCCCCTGCCGGTTCGGGCTTCGGCCTGGGCGGCGGGCGCGGATCGGCTCCGGCCGGTGGTCCGAGCGAGAAGGAACTCGAGTCGCTGCAGAAGTTCCTCGGGCGCTGACGCCGCGTAGCGGTCGCTGACCTGGGTCGCTGATGCGCTTCGTGGTGGTGGTCGTGGTTGTGCTCACGATCGACGGTCGTAGGATCGAAGCATGACTTCCTCGAGCAACCGTCCCGTACGCATCGGCGTGCAGATCGCCCCGCAGCACTCCACCTACACCGAGATCCGCGACACCCTGACGACGCTCGAAGAGCTCGGGGTCGACGTCGCCTTCAACTGGGATCACTTCTACCCCCTCTCGGGCGACCCCGAGGGAACCCACTTCGAGGGCTGGAGCATGCTCGCCGCCTGGGCGGAGCAGACCACGACGATCGAGTTCGGGCCGCTGGTGACCTGCAACACGTACCGGAACCCCGACCTGCTTGCAGACATGGCCCGCACCGTCGACCACATCAGCGCGAAGAACGGTGCCTCCGGGCGCCTGGTCTTCGGCATCGGCTCGGGCTGGTTCGAGCGCGACTACGACGAGTACGGCTACGAGTTCGGCACCGTCGGCCAGCGACTGGATGCCCTCGCAGAGGCCATGCCGCGGATCGAGTCACGCTGGTCGAAGCTGACCCCGCCCCCGACGCGCAAGATCCCCGTGCTTATCGGCGGTGGCGGCGAGAAGAAGACGTTGCGCATCGTCGCGAAGCACGCGGACATCTGGCACAGCTTCGCCGACACTGAGACGCTCGAACGTAAGCTCGGCATCCTCCGCTCGCACTGCGACGAGATCGGGCGCGACTTCAGCGAGATCGAGATCTCCACCGGGGCCAGCGTGCGTGCGGGCGTCGGCTCCTCCGACACCGATGCCCTCGACGCGCAGCACGCGCTCGGCGCAACCCTCTTCACCCTGGGCATTTCGGGCCCGGGCCTCGACGCATCGCAGGTCTCCGACCTGCTCGCCTGGCGCGACGCCAAGAACGCCGCCTGACCCGCCCCGCCCCCGCCCCGCCCCGCCCCGCTCGCCCGTGCATCAATTCAGGTAGCACGCGTCGCCATCCACCATTCGCGCGTCGCAGGCCGCGGTGCCTGAATTGCGGAGGCGGGCGGCGGGCGGCAGGCGGCGGGCGGGTGACAGGGGCGTGTGGGATGACCCGCGGGGCTGGCGGGGGCGTCAGTGGCCGAGGCCGTGCCGGAGCTCGTGCGTCAGCGACGAGACAACGGCCTGAAGGCTGCCGCCGTTCTGCTCGGCGACATGCAACTGCCGCTGGTAACTCGCCCCCTTCTCGAGGATGAGGTTCACCTGCTCGAGTTCCGCGGCGCATCCGAGCCTCGACGCCGTCGGCGCCAGGGTCACCAGCAGGTCTCGGATCTCGTCGGTCACGAGACGCTCGTCTCCCGCCGGGTTCAGGATGATCTCGGCGTCGAGCCCGTAGCGCGCGGCGCGCCACTTGTTCTCTCGCACGAACCAGGGTTGGAGGGTCACGAGATCCTCGCCCGCATCGAGCCTCTCCGACATGTGCTCCACCAGGCACTGGATGAGCGCCGCGACCGCACCGATCTCCTCGGGGCTCGACAGCCCGTCGCACGCTCGCATCTCCACGGTGCCCCACTGCGGAGACGGGCGGATGTCCCAGCGCACCTCGGTGTGGTCGTCGATGATTCCCGTGGTCGTCAGGTCGGCCACGTACTGCTCGTAGTCCGCCCAGCTGGCGAACTGGTACGGGAGCCCGGCGGTCGGCAGTTGCTGGAACATCAGCGCCCGGTTGGAGGCGTACCCCGTGTTGACGCCGCCCCAGAACGGGCTCGACGCGCTCAGCGCCTGCAGGTGCGGGTAATACGTCAGCAGGCCGTTCACCAGGGGGAGCACCTTGTCGCGGCTCTCCACCCCCACGTGCACGTGGATGCCCCAGATGAGCATGTTGCGGCCCCACCACTGGGTGCGGTCGACGAGGCGGTGGTAGCGCTCCTTGTCGGTCACTTCCTGGTCGAACCACTGGGCGAACGGATGACTGCCGGCACACATCAACTCCACATCGAGCGGGTCTGTGATGGCCCGCACTTCATCCAACATGCCGAGCAGGTCGGCCACGGCATCCGGAACCGATCTGTGGACAGTCGTGACGAGTTCGACGGTGTTGAGGAGGAGTTCGCCCGTGATCTGCGGATGCTCGGAGCCGTCACTCTGGCGGAGCGCGTCGAGCACCTCCCCGGCCACAGAGACCAGATCGCCGCTCACCCGGTCGACCAGGGCGATCTCCCACTCGATGCCGAGAGTGGAACGCTCTGAGTGCGCGAAGGTGATCTCCAACGGCTTGCCCTGCCTCTGTCTGTGCCTGCGAAACGGGTACGCGGTGCGGATTTGCGAATGTGATTACTCTATGGCGTATTTTTCTGACAGAATGGTCAGTCGAGTCTGCCCCCGCCCGACCCTCTAATCAGGCGTCGCGCAGAACCTTAGAACTTATTCTTGGCCGAGTGTGCGTCCCCACGCTCACGGCCGGCAGTTCGCCCCATAAAAATACTCAGGAGAATTGTGGCTGTAAAAATCCGTTTGAAGCGCATGGGCAAGATCCGCGCTCCTTACTACCGTATTGTCGTCGCCGACTCGCGCACCAAGCGCGATGGTCGTGTCATCGAGGAGATCGGCAAGTACCACCCGACCGAAGAGCCGTCGTTCATCCAGATCGAGAGCGACCGTGCGCAGTACTGGCTCGGTGTCGGCGCACAGCCGACCGAGCAGGTCGCCGCTCTGCTGAAGCTCACCGGTGACTGGGGAATCTTCAAGAAGGATGCCGCCACGTCGGTGTCGACCGTTCGCGTCAAGGCTCCGAAAGAGGCCTTCGTCGCCGACGAGAAGAAGAAGCCCGTGCTCCGTCCGAAGGCTGAGGCTCCCGCAGCCCCCGCCGCTCCGGTTGCCGACGCGGCTGCTGCCGACGGCGACGCGGCGTCGACCGAGGCGTAGGTCTTGCTCGCACCGGCTCTCGAGCACCTCGTCAAAGGGATTGTCGACAATCCCGGCGATGTGCACGTCGTGGCAAAGAACTCTCCCCGCGGCGAGGTCCTCGAGGTTCGTGTGAACCCCGACGACCTCGGTCGCGTGATCGGTCGCTCGGGCCGCACCGCCAAGGCGTTGCGCACGCTCGTAGCCGCTCTTGCCGATGGCAAGCGCGTACGTGTTGACGTGGTTGATACAGATTTCTAAGAACGAAACGCAACTGAGAGTCGGTCGTCTCACCAAAGCCCACGGGCTGAAAGGTGCGATCAAACTCGAGATGTTCACCGACGACCCGGAACGACGCTTCGTTCCGGGCTCGGTGTTCACGCTCCAAGTCCCCACCACCTCGCCTTGGCACGGAAAGACCCTCGAGCTGGCGGAACTCCGCTGGTACAACGGGCATCCGGTCGGCTTCTTCGTCGGCGTTCCCGATCGGACCGCTGCCGAGTCCCTCGCCAAGGCCATCCTCTGGATCGACCACGACCTCACCGAGGTCACCGACGAAGAGGATGCGTGGTTCGACCACCAGCTCGTCGGTCTCGCGGTCGTCCGCGATGGCGTGCGCATCGGCACGATGACGCAGATCGACCACCTCCCCGCTCAAGACCTCCTGCACGTCTCGACCGTCTCGGGCGAGGTGCTCGTGCCGTTCGTCAAGGCGATCGTTCCGTCGGTGGATGTCGCGGGCGGCACCATCACGGTGACCCCGCCCCCCGGGCTCTTCGAAGATCTCCCGGAGTCGGCCATCGCCGACGAAGCGGCGCTCGCTGCCGCAGTGCTGCCGACCGGCGTCTCGACGGACTCCTCCGACGACGCCGACGCGGTCCGCGCCGGCGATCGTCTCGACTCGAACTAGTCGCACAACCGACGGCTCTGCACTTATTCTCCGGGCTATCCGCGACGGATTCGAGCAGGGCCGCCGATTGCGTTCTCCACAGATCGTTCGTCAGACCCCTATGGCGACAATCACGCCGCCACACTGGTCGTCATGAACGATCCTCGACGAATTGACGACCTGCTCGCCTCCACCAGTGGGATTGCCAGCATCCGCCACCTCACCGCGGCCGGCATCTCGGCGCATCACGTCCGGGCAGCCATTGCCGACGGCCGGGCGGAGCGGGTGCGTCAGGGCTGGATCGCCGGCCCCACAGCCCCCGCCGAAGCTGTGCGGGCCGTGCGCGTCGGCGGCTGGCTCACCTGCCTGTCGGCGCTCCGGATGCACGGTGTCTGGTGCGCAGACGACGACCGGCTGCACGTGCGGGTCGACTAGCACACCACCCACCTGGCGTCGCCCGCTGACCGTACGCTGCCACTCGAGCGCGGCCCGGATGCGCGGACGATCATCCATCGCTCCTTTGCATCCGACACGGTCAGCACCAGCCTGCCGATCGATTCTGTCGAGACCGCCCTGCTGCATGCGGCCGCCTGCGCGACAAGGGACAATGCAGTCGTTCTGTTCGATTCGGCACTCAATCTGAAGCTGACGACCGTCCGTCGGCTCCGAGGGTTGGCGTCAGGCCTGACGGCTCGGCACAGGGAGGTAATGCGACTGGCCGATGGTTCTGCGCAGTCGGGGCTTGAGTCGAAGGCCCGGCTGCGGCTCTACGCCCTCGGGATTCCGCATCGCAGTCAGGTGTATTTCGGTGGTGTCGGGAAGGTCGACCTCGTCATCGGCGACCGGATCGTGCTCGAACTCGACGGGAGGGAGTGGCATTCGACACCGGCAGCGTTCGCCGAGGACAGGCGGCGCGACCTCATCCTGACCGAGCGCGGGCGCCACGTGATCCGCCTGACCTATGCCCAGGTGATGTTCGAGTGGCCGCGCATCGAGGGGCTGCTCCGCGAACTCGTCGCCCGGCGGGAGCACCGGTGGGGTGCGCGGCACCGTCGCGCCGGACTCGCTCCGCCGATCACGCAATCGGCGGCCCTGCCCTGATCCTCCCGCTCTTCGCGCCGGATCCGGCCGGGGCCGCCCGTTCGGTGCCGTGTATCCGGGCGGGGTGCGCCGGCGGGGCAGCGGCACTGCAGGGCCGCGTTAGGGTTTGGGGATGCGTATCGACATCGTCACGATCTTCCCCACCTTCTTCGATGCGCTCGACATCTCCCTGCTGGGGCGGGCGAGGGAAGACGGCATACTCGAGGTCGATGTGCATGACCTCCGCACCTTCACGCACGACCGGCATCGCACCGTGGACGACAAGCCCTACGGCGGTGGTGCTGGCATGGTGATGAAACCGGAGCCGTGGGGGGAGGCGCTCGACGCGATCCTGCCGGGTGCGGTTCCGGATGTCGCGGGCGAGACCGGCCCCCTCGTCATCTTCCCCTCACCCGCCGGCGAGGTGTTCACCCAGGCGATGGCGCGCGAACTGAGCGGCGCGAGCCACCTCGTCTTCGGCTGCGGGCGTTATGAAGGCATCGACCAGAGGGTGTTCGACTATGCCGGCAGCCGGGCATCCATTCGCCTCGTGAGCCTCGGCGATTACGTGCTGAACGGGGGAGAGGTGGCCGTGATGGCCATGATCGAGGCGATCGGGCGGCTGATTCCGGGTGTCATCGGCAACCCGGAGAGTCTCGTCGAAGAGTCTCACGAAGACGGGCTGCTCGAATATCCGAGCTACACCAAGCCGTCGAGCTGGCGGGGACTGGATGTACCGCCGGTGCTGATCGGCGGCAACCACGGTGCCATCGCCAGCTGGCGCCGCAATGCGCAACTGGAGCGCACTCGGCGCGTGCGACCGGACCTGCTGCCGCCCGAGTGAATGAGCCACGGGCTCTGTGTTCAAAAACTGAGGAATGCTAGGGTTGCGAGATGGACCACAGCCCCGATCTCGAAAGCACCCTGCTGGTTCTCCTCGTGGCCGACGATCGCGGTTCGCCCTGCGCCGAACAGGCGCTCGTCGAGTTCGCGAAGTCACATCCGGCAGCCTGCGCGAGCCTGGGGGCCGCCGAATACGCTCTCGGCCTCCGCTACCTGAACGGTGAAGGCATCGACGTCGACCTGGCGCTGGCCCGACACCACTTCGAGAGCGCGGCGGTCTTCGGGCATCCCTTCCCCGACGCCCTCCGCTGGGTGGACTGCTAGACGCGGGCGCTCAGGATGAGGGGGCCCTCGGGGGTGATGGCGATGGTGTGCTCCATGTGGGCGCCGCGGGAGCCGTCGGCGCTCCGAAGGGTCCAGCCGTCGCGGTCGGTGACGATCTTGTCGGTGCTCTCGAGGAACCACGGCTCGATCGCGATGACGAGGCCGGGGTCGAGGTGCACTCCGCGCCCGGGGCGGCCGTTGTTCGGGATGTGGGGGTCGCCGTGCATCGTGCGGCCGACGCCGTGCCCGCCGAAGTCTGTGTTGATCGAGTAGCCGTCGGCGAGGGCGACAGCCGCGATCGCGGCCGAGATGTCGCCGACGCGGCCTCCGGGCTGGGCAGCGGCGATGCCCGCGTTAAGTGCTCGTGTCGTGGTGTCGATGAGGCGGGCATCCTGCGGCCGCGGCGTGCCGACGATCACGGTGATCGCGGAGTCGGCCACCCAGCCGTCGACCGAGGCCGCGAAGTCGAGGGTGAGCATGTCGCCGTCGCGGAGGCGATAGTCGTGGGGCAGGCCGTGCAGCACGGCGTCGTTGACCGACGTGCAGAGCACCTTGCCGAACGGGCTGGCGCCGAATGAAGGGTGGTAGGTGATGTAGCAGGACTCGGCACCGCGTGCCCGGATCATCTCGTGTGCGATGGCGTCGAGCTTCAGCAGGTTCATGCCGACCGCGGCCCGGGCGGCCAGAGCGGTGAGCACCTCGCCGACGAAGGCGCCGGCGGGCCGCATCTGCTCGATTTCGGCAGGCGTTCTGAGTTCGATCATGGTGATTCCCTTTGATTTGCCTGTGTTTCCGAACCACACACGGCACGGTCCACGTTACCCGCCGTACTCTTGAGGCATGTTCGTTCGCCGGGCTTTCTACTACTGGCAGGTCGCTGCTGTCGTCGTGCTGCCACTGTGGGTGCTGATCGGCTGGTCCGTCTTCGGCGGCCAGGTCTGGCAGTTCCTCATCGTGATGCTCTCGTGCGGGGTACTGGCGCTTGCGATGGCCGCCGTCGCGCTGATCATCTTTGCGCGAAAGCAGGTCCGGTTGACCCGGGCCGTCACCTGGCAGGATGTCCTGCTGGTCGCCCTCTGGCATGTGTCGATCATCGCGGTGGGCTTCTTCCTCCCCGCAGGATCGTTCATCGCGGTCGCCTCGGTGGTGCTCGGATTGGTCGCTTTCTGGAGTTCGATCGCCCAGTTGCTCGGCGAGACGAAGCGGCGGGTGCAGGGTGTGTTCGACACGTTCCAGTACGCGGCGCAGATGGGTGAGGCCCCGCAGGCGGTGCGTGAACCGATCGTGGCCGATGGCGAATACATCGTCATCGAGACCGGCCGCAACCACCAGAAGTAGGGCTCGGGCATCCGGAGCCTGCACCGTACTCCGGATGTCGGCGCGACTCTCTTTGCTATTGATACGCATGTCGTGGCAGAATGTTCGATTGTGCCACCGCCAGACTCTGCCACAGGGGAGTTCTGCACTCACGATCGCACACCCCTTCACTGAATGGCCCTGATCGGGCCTCAAGAACGTAGTCGACCTGTGGCGGTTGCAGAGAGCGATACACCATGCACATTCTCGACAGCGTCGATGCAGCATCACTGCGGAGCGACGTTCCCGACTTCCGCGCCGGCGACACCGTTCGCGTGCACGTGAACATCATCGAAGGCACGCGCTCCCGCGTGCAGGTCTTCCAGGGCATCGTCATCGGCCGTTCGGGCGAGGGCATCCGCGAGACGTTCTGCGTGCGCAAGGTCAGCTTCCAGGTCGGCGTCGAGCGTACCTTCCCGGTTCACTCCCCGGTCATCGACCACATCGAGATCGTCACCCGCGGCGATGTGCGCCGCGCGAAGCTCTACTACCTCCGCGCTCTTCGCGGCAAGAAGGCGAAGATCAAAGAGAAGCGCGACGCGTAACTCGTCGCCTTCGCCGGCAACTGGCACGTTTTCCTGAGCGTCGTCCTAACATTTGGATAACGCGTCTGGGAATACGCCGGTTTCGACTCGCGCGTTGAACGTCTCCCTGAGCTCCTGCCCCATAAAATGGGTCGGGAGCTCAGGCGGTTAAATGACAGAAACATCGTTGCGGCCACGATCGGATCGTGGCGGCAGACGCACGGGGCGACGCCAGAAGAGCGCCGCCCTTTTCATTCGTGACATCGTCGTCATCTTTCTGATCGCACTCCTAGCGTCTGTGCTCATCAAGACGTTCCTGGTGCGCTCGTTCTACATCCCTTCGGGGTCGATGGAGAACACGCTGCAGATTGGCGACCGCATCCTCGTCAACGAGCTCGAGCCGAACGTCATCCCCATCGAGCGCGGCGACGTCGTCGTCTTCAAAGACCCGGGCGGTTGGCTGCCTGCCCATGTCGACCCGCCCACGACGCCGATCGTCGGGGCGATCAACTGGGTGCTCGATGCCGTGGGTCTGGCCGCGACCGACAGCAACGACCATCTGATCAAGCGCGTGATCGGGCTGCCGGGCGACCACGTGGAGTGTTGCAACGCGCTCGGGCAGATGATGGTCAACGGCGTGCCGCTCAACGAGCCGTACCTGAAGCTCCCCGACGGCATCACGAAGGTCTCCGACCTCGCGTTCGACGTGACGGTGCCCGAGGGATCGCTCTGGGTGATGGGGGACAACCGTTACAACTCGGCGGATTCTCGTTACAACCAGACCAATCCCGGTGGTGGTTTCGTGCCCGAAAGCGATGTTGTCGGCCGTGCTCTCTGGATCACATTCCCGGTGACCCGGTGGACCTTCCTCGACAACTATTCGTCAGTGTTCAGAGGGGCAGCGGATGCCGCGCCCTCTTCGGCTTCAGGCTCGTCGGGTGGATCCGGGTGACGCCGGTCAGCGACCCGACCCTCCGGCACGAGCGCACTCTCGGGCGCGCCGGAGCCCAGCTCGTCATCGGAGTCGATGAGGTGGGTCGTGGCGCGCTCGCCGGGCCCGTCGCCGTGGGAATGTGCGTCATAGATCCCGCCAGTCGCCGCACGTTTCCCGCGGGGCTCCGCGATTCGAAGCTGCTGTCCGAGGCGCGGCGGGAGCAACTCGCACCCCTCGCCACTAAATGGGCGTGGGCATCCGCTGTCGGGCTTGCAAGCGCCGACGAGGTCGATCGCCTCGGAATCATCGCGTGCCTGGGCATCGCAGGTGCCCGTGCGCTCACACAACTGCGGGCCGTCGGCGTCGACACTTCCCAGGCGATTCTGCTGCTGGATGGCAACCACAACTATCTCGCGGCCCAGATCGGCGACGAGGTGCAGGTGACGACGAAGATCAAGGCCGACCGCGACTGTGCGTCTGTCGCGGCAGCGTCGGTGGTTGCGAAGGTGCACCGAGACCGGCTGATGATCTCGTTGCACGAGGAGCACCCGGGGTACGCATGGGCGAGCAACAAGGGCTACGGCAGCTCCGCGCACTTCGATGGGCTGCAGTTGCTCGGGCCGACCGTGCATCACCGTCACAGCTGGCTGAAGGCCGAGCGGATGATCGACGGCAGCGTTCCGGCATAGACTTGCAACACCATGGAAGAAGACGAATTCGAGGACTACGACCGCGAGGTTGAGCTGGCGCTCTACCGCGAATACCGCGACGTCGTATCGCAGTTCAAGTACGTGATCGAGACCGAGCGCCGGTTCTATCTGGCGAACGACGTCGATCTTGTGCGCCGCGACACCGAACACGACTTCTACTTCGAGCTCACGATGAGCGATGTGTGGGTGTGGGACGTCTACCGTTCCGACCGGTTCGTGAAGTCGGTGCGCGTGCTGACTTTCAAGGATGTGAACATCGAGGAGCTCTCGTCGAAGGACTTCGAGCTGCCCAAGGAACTCGCACTCGACGAGTAGCTCCTGTTCTCCACAGGCAGTTGATTCACGGATCTCTCCACAGATCCTGTTGCAACCCCACTCGCCACTGAGCCTTCTTGCCACTCTGGTGGCGGAGGCACACGATGAAGGCAAAAGACGAACTGGGCCGGCGCGGCGAAGAGCTTGCGGCCCAGTATCTGGTTCAACAGGGATACGGGATCCTCGAACGCAACTGGCGGTGTCGCCAGGGTGAGATCGATGTGGTGGCCGAGCACGAGGGCGTGACGGTCTTCGTCGAGGTGAAGACCCGCTCGGGGCTTCGCTACGGTCATCCGTTCGAGGCGATCACCATCGCGAAGATGGCACGGCTGCGAAGGCTCGCCGGCGCATGGTGTGACGCGGCGGAGTCGGGCCGCCGGCAGATCCGAATCGATGCCATCGGCGTGTTGGCGCCGCCTCGGCAGGATGCTGTCATCGAACATCTCGTCGGGATCTTCTGATGGTGGCCCGCACGCACTCTGTTGCTCTGCTCGGGATGACCGGTTCCATGGTCGAGGTCGAAGCCGACATCGGGAACGGCCTGCCGACCCTGATGATCATCGGGCTGCCCGACACGGCGCTCTCGGATGCCCGGGATCGCGTTCGCGCGGCGGCCACCAACTCCGGCTGCCCTCTGCCGACGAGCAAGATCACCGTCAACCTCTCGCCCGCGGCCCTGCCCAAACACGGGTCGACCTTCGACCTCGGCATCGCCATGGCAATCCTCGCTGCCGATGGCACCGTCTCGGCTGAGTCGGTCGAGCTGGTCGTGCACCTCGGAGAGGTCAGTCTGGATGGTCGGCTCCGCCCGATGAACGGCGTGCTGCCGGCCATTGCGGCGGCAGCACGTGCGGGGTTCCGCACCTTCGTCGTGCCGGCGGGGAACCGCCACGAGGCATCCCTCGTGCCGGGCGTGACGATCGTTCCGGTCGTCTCGCTTCGCGATGCCGCGATCCACCACGGAGCGAGGCTCGACCCGATACCGCTCGACGTCATCGAGGGCGCCCGGGCGCTCGACACGGAGCCTCCCGAGCATGAACTCTCCGATGTGATCGGCAACGCCGACGCGGTGCTGGCCCTCATTGCGGCGGCCGCGGGCGGGCACCACATCTTCATGCTCGGCCCGCCCGGTGCCGGCAAGACCATGCTCGCTATGAGGCTCCCGGGTCTGCTGCCTGACCTCGACGCCGAATCGGCCCTCGAAGTGAGCTCGGTCCGCTCGCTCGCCGGGGCCTCAGTGCCGCGCACTCTCGCCACCCGGCCACCGTTCGAGAGCCCGCACCACTCCGCGTCGGCCGGGGCGCTCATCGGTGGCGGCTCGAAACAGATCCGGCCCGGGGCTGCCGCCCGAGCATCGCACGGCGTGCTCTTTCTCGACGAAGCTCCCGAGTTCGCGAGTACCGTTCTCGACACGCTCCGCCAGCCGCTCGAGTCCGGGGTGATCAGCATCCATCGTGCGAACGCGATCGCCCGATTCCCGGGTCGGTTCCAGCTGGTGATGGCGGCGAATCCCTGCCCCTGCGGGCAGTACGGAACCGCCGACCTGAACTGCCTCTGCACACCCAACACGCGCAGGCGCTACCTGGGGAGGCTTTCCGGGCCACTTCTGGATCGAATCGACATCCAGGTGCAGGTGCGGCGAGTGTCTGCCGCCGAGCTCAGGATCGACGAATCAGGTGATCGGCTCACGACGGCCAAAGCGCGCGTCCAAGTCGAGGAGGCTCGCGCTCGGATGGCCGCGAGACTAAGTGGCACGCCGTGGAAGCTGAATGGTGAGGTGCTCGGTACCTGGCTCCGAAGCGGACCGGAGAAGTTGGCCCGGGACACCACCGTCTCCCTCGACCGCGCGCTCGAGCGAGGCCTCATCACCATGCGCGGTTACGACCGCATCCTGCGGGTCGCCTGGACTCTTGCAGACCTCGATGGTGCCCCGCGGCCGGGTACCGACCAGATCGGCCGCGCCCTCTATCTCAGAAAGTCGCTGACACTGTGAACATCTTCCTGTTGGACGAAAGACTCGTAATCGACGCCGTCTCCTCCGTCAGCCCCCTGTGGCCCGCCGGGCGAGCTGGGGATGCCGTCAGCGCCGATTCGGATGATCCTGCTGAGCTGGCTGAGTCGGCTGTGTCGGCTGTGTCGGCCGCGGAGCGTTTCGCGCGCGCCGCGTGGAGTGGCATCGCCGAACCGGGGGACGCCACTGCCGGTCGGCTGGTTGCGGCGCTCGGATCGGCCGCCGCCCTGGAATGCGTCGTCGCCCGCCAGTCGCCGGCGACGATTCTCGGGCTGGCCCGTGATGCGGGTGCCACTGTGGGAACGGCCGCCGAGGTGGAGGCCGCGCTCGAACGGTGGAAGCCTCGGCTGACGACATCGACAGTTCTGACATCGATGAGGCAGGCCGAGAGGTGCGGCGCGAGACTGATCGTGCCGACGGATCACGAGTGGCCGGAGGGCCTCGGAGGCCTCGGTCCACACCAGCCCGTGGCGCTCTGGGCCCGGGGAAGGCCGAACGCTGTTCTCGGGCTCCGCTCAGCCATCGCCGTCGTCGGAGCGCGGGCGGCGAGCGGTTACGGCGAACACATGGCGATGGAGCTGTCGGCTGGTCTCGCCGACCGGGGCTTCGGCATCGTGTCGGGTGCGGCCTACGGCATCGACGGGATGGCCCATCGGTCCGCCCTTGCGAGCTCCGGCCAGACATTCGCGTTCCTCGCCGGGGGAGTCGACCGCTTCTACCCGACGGGGCATGATGCGCTTCTCACCAGGATCGCCGAAGTGGGTGTTGTCCTCTCCGAACTGCCGTGCGGCTCCGCGCCGACGAAGTGGCGCTTTCTGCAACGCAACCGCCTCATCGCAGCCGCAGCGCTGGCCACCGTGGTCGTCGAGGCGGGGGTGCGGAGCGGATCCCTCAACACTGCGGCGCACGCCGCGGCGCTGGGCCGGCCGCTCGGTGCTGTTCCGGGGCCGGTGACGTCTCCGTCGTCGGCTGGCTGTCACCGGCTCCTCCGCGAATTCGATGCGGTCTGTGTGACGACGCCCGACGAAGTCGTGCAGCTGGTCGGGGAGGTGCAGCACGCGTCGCCGCAGCCGGTTCTCCGGGGTCTTGAGGCGCTCGAAAAGCCGCGGAACGGGGCTTCTCCGGCCAGTGGAGCCCCGCCGGGTGGAGCCGCGCCCGGTGAAGCCCCGGCCGGTGGAGCCCCGCCGGGTGGGACGCCGCCCTCCACCCAGAGCCGCCGGCCCGCTGAACAGGTGCGGGTGCTCGATGCTCTGGGTCGCCGCACTCCGCGTTCGGTCAACGAAGTTGCGCGGCGGGCGGGGCTGGGGGTTGCTGCCGCGCAGTCGGCGCTCGGTGCGCTCGGGCTGGAGGGCGTCGTCGAGGAACAGCGTGGCGGGTGGCGCAGCGTGCCGTCCGGGTGAGGCGTGCGGGCCAGGCGCCGCCTGAGTAAGGCATGCGCGCACCCGGCGCCCGCCGACAGGTGGCGGCGGGCGCCCGCGGCGTCGGAGGGGTTTGGCAGGATGGGGGGATGGCCACGACGAATGCACCCACTCATGTCATCGCCCATCTCAGCGACACGCATTTCCTGCAGGGGCGGGCGAAGCTCTACGGCACGGTCGACACCGACTCCACGCTGGCTCGTGCGCTCCTGCAGCTCGAGCGGTCGGAGATCAGGCCGAACGCGCTGGTCTTCACGGGGGATCTCACCGATCTGGGCGAGACCGATGCGTACAGGCGGATCCGCGCGCTGGTCGAGCCTGCTGCGGAACGGATGGGCGCAGAGCTGGTGTGGGTGATGGGCAACCACGACGTGCGGGGCCGGATGTGGGTCGAGCTGCTCGACCAGGCCGCGAGCGACGACCCCGTCGACCGGGTCTTCGACCTCGATGGGCTCCGGCTGATCGCTCTCGACACGTCGGTGCCGGGCTTCCACCACGGAGAACTGGGCAGCGGGCAGCTGGAGTGGTTGCGGGAGGAGCTCCGCGCGCCGGCTGCCCACGGCACGCTCATCGCGCTTCACCATCCGCCGATCCCGACGACGCTCCCGCTCATGCCCATCCTGGAACTGCAGGAGCAGGAGCTGTTCGCCGACGTCATCAGGGGCACGGATGTGCGGGGCATCCTCGGAGGGCACCTGCACTACTCGACGACGTCGCTGTTCGCCGGAATCCCCATCTCTGTGGCGGCGGCGACCTGCTACACGATGGACCTCTCGGCGGGGCCCGATCAGCTCAGTGGGGTGGGCGGAGGGCAGTCGTTCACCCTGGTGCACGTCTACCCGGAGCAGGTCGTGCACTCGATCATGCCGATCGGCGACTACGGGGTCATCAACAGTTTCCCGACCGACGTCGTGCGACGGATCGAGGCGCTCAGCCCGGCCGAGCAGCGCGACGCGTTCTCGCGCCACGCACCCCGGGCCGGCTGATCCACCGATCTGTCCGGCATCCTAGGAGCATGAGCCTCGAGCAGAACGCCGACGACTTCCTGTCGCACCTGGCTCTCGAACGCGGCTACTCGCCGAACACGGTTCGCGCCTATCGCTCCGACCTCGCGAATCTCCTGGCGTTCCGTGCTGATCGTCACCGCGCGTCGACAGCGGGACCGGCCGGCGAAGAGGCCGACGTGACATTGGAGCTGTTGCGGGACTGGTTGTGGGCGGCATCCAACCAGGGGCTCTCGAAGGCGACGATGGCCAGGCGTTCCGCGACAGCCAAGAGCTTCTCCGCGTGGCTGACGCGAACGGGGCGACAGAGCGGCGACGCCGCGGTGCGTCTTCGCGCGCCCCGGCCCGAGAGGGCTTTGCCGAGGGTGCTCAGCCGGTCATCCATGCAGTCCATCTTCGATCTGCTCGACGAACGGGCGGTCGGCGGCGACCCGGTGGCCGAACGCAACCGGGCGATCGTCGAACTCCTCTACGCGTCGGCTCTCCGTGTGTCGGAGATCGTGGGCATCGACGTCGACGATCTCGACGATGAGCGGCGCACGGTGCTGGTGACAGGCAAGGGCTCGAAGCAGCGGGTGGTTCCCTTCGGCGCCCCCGCGCTCGCGGCCCTGACCCAGTACCGGGAGAACGGCAGGCGGGAACTGCTGATCGACGCGGAGTCGGGCCAGGCGTCGCAGGTGCACGTGTCGAGTGCACTGTTCCTGAACAGCCGCGGGGAGAGGCTCGGCACGAGGGCGGTCTATGCGGTGGTCTCCGAGTTGCTCTCGCGGGTGCCTGGAAGCGGACCGGAGGGCCCGCACGCCTTTCGGCACACGGCGGCGACCCATCTTCTCGACGGGGGAGCCGACCTGCGTGCCGTGCAGGAGATGCTCGGTCACTCGAGCCTCGGCACCACCCAGATCTACACCCACGTGACTACAGAGCGGCTGCGGAGCGCCTACCTTGCGGCTCACCCCCGCGCCTGAGTGCAGCGGGCGCGCCTCAGCCCGGCCTAGTCGGCCCCGGAAGGAGCACCGCGCGAGGGATGCCGCCGAAGAGGAGCAACGGGGACACGTACTCCCCGTTGCGGCGGAGTCCGAGGTGCACACACCCGAGCTCGCAGTGCGACGAGGTCGCCACCACTCCGATCTGCTGGCCGACGGCCACCGTCTCTCCGAGGGCGACGGTCGGGGTGACGGGTTCAACGCTCGAGAGCAGCCCGTCGCCGTGGGTGAGGGAGACGAGGGGCCGGTCGACCACCACTCCGGCAAACGAGACGGTGCCGGCGAGAACGGCGTAGACCGGTTGGCCGGGGCTGGCGGAGATGTCGATTCCGCGGTGACCGGCGGAGTAGCGGGTAGCGGGGGCCGCAAAGGGCCGTAGCACGATGTGCGGGGCATCCGTCGGCCAGGAGCCGACAGCGCCCGCAGAACCAGCAGCGCCGACAGAACCGACAGAACCCGCTGAGCCGGGCTCGCCCCCGCCGACGACCCCCAGCAGTATCAGACAGACGGCCACGGCCTTGCCCACACGTATTTCGTACATGACAACAGCCTCGGCCCGTGAGCGCAAGTCCGGGGCGCGATTTCTGCCATCGGTGGAACATCGTGGCAAGATCGAAGATGTGGGCGAGAAGAGCCCGGGCAGAGTCGCCCCTCCCCTCGCTCCCATAGGAACACATCACCAGAGGGGCAGGCCATGGCCGGGAGCACGAGCAACACCACATCCACGAACGCACAGCAGTCGGAAAAGGACCTGCAGAAACGGCTGAACCGCAAGGTGCTCGCCCTATCGATCGCAGCGGCGCTCGGCGGATTCCTGTTCGGCTTCGACTCCTCCGTGATCAACGGCGCCGTCGATGCGATCAAGACCGACTTCGGGCTCGACACCCTGCCTTTCCTCAGCGGTTTCGCCGTTGCATCCGCTCTGCTCGGCTGCGCCGTCGGCGCCTACTTCGCCGGCCGCATCGCCGATCGTCTCGGCCGCGTGCCGGTGATGCTCATCGGCGCGGCCCTCTTCCTCATCAGCTCGGTCGGCTCGGCCTTCGCCTTCAGCGTCACCGACCTGATCCTCTGGCGGGTGCTCGGCGGGCTCGGAATCGGCATTGCGAGCGTCATCGCGCCGGCCTACATCGCTGAGATCGCACCGAAGGCCGTGCGCGGCAGCCTCGGCTCGCTGCAGCAGCTCGCCATCACGCTCGGCATCTTTGCGGCCCTGCTCTCCGACGCCATCCTCGCGAACGCTGCGGGGGATGCGAACAGCCCGCTCTTCTTCGGAGTGGATGCCTGGCGCTGGATGTTCGTGGTCTGCGCCATCCCGGCGATCGTCTACGGGCTCCTCGCCTGGCGGCTGCCCGAGTCTCCCCGCTACCTCGCGGGAAAGGGCCGCCACGACGACGCGAAGAACGTACTTGCCAGTGTGATGCCGAAGGCGCAGGTGGACGATGCGCTCGCCGAGATCGAAGAGTCGCTGAAGCAGGACACGGAGAACGCCCGCACCGCGAGCCTCCGCGGCAAGCTGTTCGGCCTCCTGCCCGTGGTCTGGGTGGGCATCCTGCTGTCGATGTTCCAGCAGCTGGTGGGCATCAACGTGATCTTCTACTACTCGACGTCCCTGTGGTCCTCGGTCGGTTTCGACACGGGCAACGCGGGGACGAGCCTGACGATCTCGGTCGTCACTGCCGTGGTCAACGTGCTCGTCACGTTCGTCGCCATCTTCACCGCAGACAAGACGGGGCGTCGTCCGCTGCTGCTGATCGGATCGATCGGGATGGTCGTCTCGCTGGCCTTCATGGCGATCTCGTTCGCGCAGTCGGTGCAGGTCGACGGCAACCCGTCGCTGCCCGGGGCCTGGGGCCCGGTCGCCCTTGTCGCGGCGAACCTGTTCGTCATCTCGTTCGGTGCGACCTGGGGCCCGCTCGTCTGGGTGCTTCTCGGCGAGATCTTCCCGAACCGCATCCGCGGCAAGGCGCTCGGCATCGCCGCCGCGGCCCAGTGGCTCACGAACTTCGCCGTCACCGAGACGTTCCCCGCGCTATCGGCGTTCTCGCTCCCGTTCACCTACGGGATGTACGCGTTCTTCGCCCTGCTCTCCTTCATCTTCGTGTTCTTCGCGGTGCCTGAGACGAAGGGCCGGTCGTTGGAGAGCATGGATGACCTGAAGGTCGATCGCGGCGGGCGGGCGGCCAAGGCGGCGGCGGCCCTGAAGGCGTCGGCCTGACGCCTGGCGCCGGATGCTCTCCCGCACCGGCGCGCCCGTTCGCCCACTTCGGTGCTATTCTGGACGCAGCACCGCGCTCGTCGCGGTGACTACGCGTGCCCAATCGGCCGCCATTCCCCTTCGGTCCCCTGACTCGTCACGAGTCTGAGGCGGGGTTTCGGCCGGGCACCAGGAGAGGCGATCATCCGGTCGCCGCTAGCAACCGATTCGGCTCTTCCGTGCATCCGTGTGGGAAGACGCCGGGAGAACAGGAGAACGGCTCATGGCCGTCGTAACCATCCGCCAGCTGCTCGACAGCGGCGTGCACTTCGGGCACCAGACCCGCCGTTGGAACCCGAAGATGAAGCGATTCATCTTCACCGAGCGTTCCGGCATCTACATCATCGACCTGCAGCAGTCGCTCGGCTTCATCGACAAGGCCTACGACTTCGTCAAGGAGACGGTCGCCCACGGAGGCACCATCCTCTTTGTCGGCACCAAGAAGCAGGCGCAGGAATCGATCGCCGAGCAGGCGACCCGCGTGGGCCAGCCCTACGTGAACCAGCGCTGGCTCGGTGGCCTCCTGACCAACTTCCAGACGGTCTCGAAGCGCCTCGCCCGCATGAAGGAGCTCGAGGAGCTCGACTTCGAAGACACCGCGAAGAGCGGTTTCACGAAGAAAGAGCTGCTCATCAAGAAGCGCGAGCTCGACAAGCTGCACAAGAGCCTCGGTGGTATCCGCAACCTCGCGAAGACCCCGTCGGCCCTGTGGGTCGTCGACACAAAGAAGGAGCACCTCGCGATCGACGAGGCGCGAAAGCTCGGCATCCCGGTCATCGGCATCCTCGACACGAACTGCGACCCCGACGAAGTGCAGTACCCGATCCCGGGCAACGACGACGCGATCCGTTCGGTGGGCCTGCTGACCCGCATCATCGCCGACGCCGCCGCTGAGGGCCTCATCCAGCGTCACCAGAAGCCCGAGGAGACCGGCAACGTGTCGGCCGTCGAACCCCTGGCCGAGTGGGAGCGCGAGCTCCTCGGTGCGTCGACCGACGCGCTCGCCGCTGACGAGACCGCCGTTGCCGAGACGCTCGCCACTGAGGGTGCTGACGCTGCCGTGGTCGAGTCCGCCCAGGCCGACGCCGCCGTCATCGACGCCGACGCGGCCGAGCTGGTCGAAGAGCCGACCGAGGAGAACGACGCTGACGCGCAGCTCATCGGCAAGAACATCGGCGACCCGGTCGAGCACCCCGTCGCCGAGGCACGCACCGTCGACCCCGAGCAGGAAGTTTAACCTTCCCGCCCAGTCGTACATCTATGCTGTGCCCGGGACTGCATCCATCGATTGCGGGCCCCGGGCACAGCCAGTGAACAAGGAGTAAGAAGCACTATGGCAAACTTCAACGTTGCCGACGTCAAGATCCTGCGCGACCGTCTCGGCGCCGGAATGGTAGACAGCAAGAACGCTCTCGTCGAGGCCGATGGTGACATCGAGAAGGCCATCGAGATCCTGCGCCTCAAGGGCCAGAAGGGTGTCGCGAAGCGCGAGGGCCGCGCGACCAGCGAAGGCCTCGTTGCCGCGAAGGAGAACGGCGACACCGCCACCCTCATCGAGCTGGCCAGCGAGACCGACTTCGTCGCGAAGAACCAGAAGTTCATCGACCTGAGCGAGAAGGTCCTGGATGCGGTCACCGCATCCGGAGCTTCGACTCTCGAGGAGGCCCTGGCGGCCGACGCAGGCTCGCAGACGGTCGCCGCGACCATCTCCGACGAGGCCGCGATCCTCGGTGAGAAGCTGGAACTCCGCCGTGTCGCGAAGGTCAGTGGCGAGCACTTCGCCATCTACCTACACCGCACCAGCAAGGACCTGCCCCCGCAGGTCGGCGTGGTCGTCGGCTACAGCGGCGATGATGCCGACACGGCGCGGAGCATCGCGCAGCACATCTCCTTCGCGAACCCGGAGTACCTCAGCCGCGACGACGTCCCCGCCGACGCTGTCGACGCCGAGCGGAAGATCGTGACCGAGATCGCCGAGAACGAGGGCAAGCCAGCAGCGGCGCTGCCCAAGATCATCGAAGGCCGTCTCACCGGCTACTTCAAGCAGGTCGCCCTGCTCGACCAGGACTACGCGAAGGACAACAAGCTGTCCGTGGCGAAGGTGCTGGCCGAGGCCGGTCTGACCGTTACCGGTTTCGCCCGTTTCAAGGTCGGCGCGTAAGCTCCAACACCTCAAAGCCCCGACGCCCGTAACGGCGTCGGGGCTTTTTGTTTACCGGTAGCCTGAACAGCGAACGAACGAAGGGACAACCACCATGTCTGAAGCAACAGGACGCCGACGGGTTCTGCTGAAGCTCTCCGGTGAAGCCTTCGGCGGCGGCTCCCTGGGTGTCAACCCCGACGTGGTCGGTGAGCTGGCCCGCGAGATCGCGGAGGCCGCCAAGCAGGTCGAAATCGCGATCGTCGTGGGTGGTGGCAACTTCTTCCGCGGCGCGGAACTCTCCCAGCGCGGAATGGACCGGGGCCGCGCCGACTACATGGGCATGCTCGGCACCGTGATGAACGCCCTCGCGCTGCAGGACTTCCTCGAGCAGGCCGGCGCTGCGACGCGCGTGCAGTCGGCCATCTCCATGACCCAGGTCGCCGAGCCGTACATCCCGCGCCGCGCCGAGCGGCACCTCGAGAAGGGCCGTGTCGTCATCTTCGGCGCCGGAGCAGGCTTGCCCTACTTCTCGACCGACACCGTTGCCGCTCAGCGCGCGCTCGAGATCGGCGCAGACGTCGTGCTGGTCGCGAAGAACGGCGTCGACGGCGTGTACGACGCCGACCCGCGGTCGAACCCCGACGCGAAGAAGATCGACCGCCTCACCTACCTCGATGCCCTGCAGCGTGAGCTGAAGGTCGTCGACTCGACTGCCTTCAGCCTCTGCATGGACAACAACATGCCGATGATGGTCTTCGGCATGGAGCCGATGGGCAACGTCACGAAGGCGATCCTCGGCGAGCAGATCGGCACGCTCGTGCACACCTCGCACCAGTGACGCAGGCATCCGAACTAAACTGGCCCAGAGATTTCTGAAGGAGTTACCGTGATTGCCGATGTACTGACCGATTCCGCCGAGCGGATGCGAAAAGCGCTCGAGTCGACGAAAGACGACTTCGCGACCGTCCGCACCGGGCGCGCGAACCCGGCGCTGTTCCAGAAGCTGCTGGTCGATTACTACGGGTCGCCGACGCCTCTCGAGCAGCTCGCGTCGCTGCAGAACCCCGAAGCCCGCACGATCCTCGTGACGCCCTACGACAAGGGTGCGCTCCGCGACATCGAGCAGGCGCTCCGCGACATGCCGAACCTGGGTGCGAACCCGACGAACGACGGTTCGATCATCCGCGTCACGCTGCCCGACCTCACCGAGGAACGCCGCAAGGAGTTCGTCAAGGTCGTGAAGGGCAAGGCCGAAGACGGCAAGGTCTCCGTGCGAAACATTCGCCGGAAGGCGAAGGACGATCTGGATGCCCTCAAGAGCGAAGTCGGCGACGACGAGGTCGCACGCGCTGAGAAAGAGCTGGAGGCGAGCACGAAGGCGACAGTCGACGCCATCGACGACGCTTTGAAGCGCAAAGAAGCCGAGCTCCTGGAAATCTAGGCACGGCTTTTCGTGACAGTCGATCCGGGTGGGCGACGCCCGTCGAAGCAGAGGCGTCCGACGGGTATCTCCCGGGCGGAGCTCGAAGAGCGCGTGAGAGCGCGCCGTGAGCAGTTCGAAGAGGCCAACGACAAGATCACGGCGCGCTCTGGCCGGAATCTGTTGAGCGCTGTCGCCATCGGGGTGACGCTGGCCGCCCTGATGGTGGTCAGCCTGCTGTTCATCACGGAGCTCTTCCTGATCTTCGTCGGGCTGATCGCCTGTGTCGGCAGTGTCGAACTGGTGGCGGCCCTCAGAAAGTCGGGACGCTATGTTCCGGTGGTGCCCTCGGTCATCTCGGCCGCCGCGGTGTCTGTCGCGGCGTTCTACGGTGGCGCATCCGGCCAGTGGCTGACCCTGCTCGCCGGTATCGGGCTCGTCATCGTGTGGCGGCTCGTGATGCTGGTGCGCCCCGCCCACCGGGTCGGCGGCAGCCGCCAACTCGCCCGGGATGTCGCCGCTGCCATCGTCGTGCAGGCCTACGTCGTCTTTCTCGGCAGCATCTCGATCCTGCTCGTGGCCCAGCCGGACGGCCGGTGGTGGGTGCTCTCGTTCATGGTCGTGGTGATCTGCGTGGATACCGGTGCCTACGCTGCCGGTCTCAACTTCGGCAAGCACCCGATGGCCCCGCGGATCAGCCCGAAGAAGACGTGGGAGGGCTTCGCGGGCGCCCTGCTCGTCGCCCTGGTCGCGGGCGTACTGCTCTCGGTGCTGCTGTTGCAGGAGCCGTGGTGGTTCGGGCTTCTCTTCGGCGCGGTGCTCACGCTGACGGCGACGTTCGGCGACCTGGCGGAGTCGCTTCTGAAGCGCGACATGGGCATCAAGGACATGAGCACCTGGCTTCCGGGCCACGGCGGGTTCCTCGACCGGCTCGATTCGATGCTGCCCTCGGCCGCAGCCGCGTATGTGCTGTACATCGTCTTCGCGTAGCGCACAGCCCGCAATGGCAGAATGACCGTGTGAGCCAAACATTTCCCCTCAGCCGGAAGTCCGAGCTGGGCTACAGCGTCGACGACGTCGAGAAGTTCCTGGTGGATGCCCGGCTGGCCTACGAGGCGCGGGCCGACGTCGGTGCTGGAGGCGCCGCCGATGCCGGTTCACCTGCCGTCATCGATTCGCGGAGCATCCGGAGCACCTCCTTCGACCTGCAGAAGGGCGGATACTCGACGCTGCACGTCGACGCAGCCCTCGATCGACTGGAAGAGGCCTTCGCCGCGCGCGAACGCGCCACCGGCAAGCGTGACCTCGGCGACGCCCAGTGGTACGACGTGAACAGGGATCGCGCTCGCGAGATCCTCGCCCGGCTCGAGCGCGAGGCAGGTCACAAGTTCCGGCGTGCCGGGGCGCTCAGCGGCGGCTACGACCGCCGGGAGGTGGATGCGTTCTGCGCCCGGCTCGTCGCGTACTTCCGGAACGGTGCCCCCATGCCGATCGAGACGGTGCGGGGTGCCCTCTTCATGCCGAAGCTGGGCGGGTACAACGAGACCCAGGTCGACCTCGTGCTCGACGCCGTCGTCGACGTGATGGTCGCGGTCAGGCCGTAATGCCCCGCAGCAACCGGCCGCGCCGCGCGAAGGGGCAAGGCGACGAGGCGGGCTCCGACATCGAACGCATGATGACGGGCTCACGCATGGTCGAGTGGCGCCGCGGCCACGACTGGAACGTGCAGCCGATCACGGCGAATCAGGCGACGAAAGACTACGTGTGCCCCGGATGCTCGTTGCCGGTGACTGCCGGAACCGCCCACCTCGTGGCGTGGCGGGCCGACGGCGTTCTCGGAGACGCGAGCGACCTCGCCGCCCGACGGCACTGGCACATCCACTGTTGGAGGATCGGACTGTCATGACCACCATCGAGATCCGCTCCACGGTCGTGCTGCCGGCTGTGCGCGAAGACATCGAGCTGCACACCTCCGACGGACTGACGCTGGTGGGCGAGTTGGCCCTGCCGGTCGGGCGCCCGCCGGTCGCAACCTTGGTGACGCTTCATCCCCTGCCCACGGCGGGCGGGTTCATGGACTCACACATCCTGCGGAAGGCCGCCTGGCGGCTTCCCGAACTCGCCGATCTCGCCGTTCTGCGCTTCAACACCCGCGGCACGTCCTCTCCGCGCGGCACGAGCGACGGGGCGTTCGGTGAGGGAGTGGAGGAGCGGCTCGACGTCGATGCGGCAATGCGCTTCGTCAACGAACGCGGACTGCCGCATCCGTGGCTCGTCGGCTGGTCGTTCGGCACGGAATTGGCTCTGAAGTACGGGCTGTCGCACCAGATCGATGGGGCGATCCTGCTGTCGCCGCCGCTTCACAGGGCGACCGACGCGGATCTCACCGCCTGGGCGCACGCGGGCGTGCCGCTGGTGGCGCTGGTTCCCGAGCTCGACGACTTTCTGCGGCCGGCCGAGGCGCGGGAGAGGTTCGTGCTGGTGCCGGGGGCCGACCTCGTGGCCGTCGACGGCGCGAAGCACCTCTGGGTGGGAGAGACGCAGACCCGCCGCGTGCTGAACGAGATCGTGGAGCGCGTGAATCCGTCGAGTGCGCCGCTCCCCACGACCTATGAGGGCGACTAGACACCCACGGCCGCGACCGTCGGTCTTCAGCGCTCGTTCTGCGCCGGGATCACGACCTGCTTGACGATCAGCATGATCGATGCCGCCACGGGGATGGCGACGAGCGCACCGAGCACGCCGAGAAGCGAACCGCCGGCCAGAGCGGCGATGACCACGATCGACCCCGGCACCGACACGGCCCGGCGCATGATGTTGGGGCTGAGGAGATATGCCTCGACCTGCATGTAGACGAGGTAGTAGATGGCGGCGACGAGCGCCGTCAGGGGCGAACCGATGGTCGGGATCAGGCAGATGCCCACGATGATGACGGAGCCCGAGATCGTTCCGACCAGCGGGATGAGCGAGAGGATGCCCGCGATGAACGCCAGCACGGCGGCGTACGGCGCCTGGATGATCGACAGGAAGATGAAGCTCAGCACGCCGTTGCACGCCGCCAGCGCCACCTGCCCGACGACATAGCGGCCGACCGCGTCGGTGATCTGTTCTCCGAGGTCGGCGAACCGCTCCCGCTTGGTGGCCGGCACGAGCAGATACACCGTGCGCTTCATCATGCCGAGATTCGCAGTGAAGAACAGGGTCAGGATGATCACAATCACCATGCCGAAGACACCGTTCGCGATGCCGATGCCGACCTGCAGCGCACCGCCGGCGATGGTCGTGATGTTGCCCGGATCCCGCAGGTACTTGGTCACCGCATCCACGACCGCCTGCACATCGATGTAGCCGCCGAGCTGCTGGGTGAGATTGGACGCGAAGTCGGACGACGTGAGTTGCGCGAAGAGCAGCGGGACCTGGTCGAACAGCTGGCTCAGCTGCTGGATGATGATCGGCAGTACAGCGAAGACGAGACCGGTGATCACCCCGGCCACAGCGACCACGACGATCAGGATGGCGAGGGCACGGGGCACCTTCTTGCGCTGCAACCACGAGACGAGCGGATCGAGGCCGAGCGACAGGAAGATCGCGATGCCGACATAGGTGAGCACGGTGGCGAGGCTGCCCACCATGAAGAGGATGAGCAGGCCGAGGCCTACTCCGAGCGTGCCGACCAGACCGAACACGAAGGCGTTCTGAATCTTCACAGTTTCTCCTCTGAGCCCCCGGGATCTCGGGGCGCAGAGACATTCTAGGGCCAGCTCCCGGAGCCCCGGCGGGCCGACGATTACCGGCGCACAGCGAAGTCTGGGAGCATACCCAAGGAGGATCAGCTATCTTTTAATGTCCTTGTCTGGAGTTCTCACGTGCGATTCATACTTGCCATCTTCGCCTTCGTCGTTGCGACGGCGCTCATCGGCATCGGTATCGCCGAGCGCACGGTGCTGCTGCCCCCCTCGTCGCTGACCGTCTCCACCACCACGAGCGACGGGTCTCCCTACCTCTATATCGACGGCGATGTGCTCCAGGCGGAGAGCGGCAACCAGACCGTGAGCCTCGGCGGCACCCCGACGGTCTTCGCCGCCTACGGCCGCACCGACGATGTGAAGGCCTGGCTGAACGGGTCGTCGTACGACAGCGTCGGATTCGACGCCAGCGACACCAGCGGGCGCACCCTCACCGCAACGACCGTCGCCGCAACGCCGGACGGCGAGGCGAACGTGGCGAGCGGCTCGGCCAACCCGGCGGGCTCCGACCTGTGGCTCGAACAGTTCACCAGCGACGGCGCGATGAACCGCACGTTCAACCTCCCCGCCGGCTACTCGCTCATCGTCGCGACCGACGGCACCGCTCCCGCACCGAACTCCGTGCAGATCTCGTGGCCGCTCGACGACAGTACGCCGCTCGCGGTGCCCTTCCTGCTGGCGGGGGCCTTCTTCCTGATCGCCGGTCTTGTGCTGTTGCTGCTTGGCCTCCATCACCTGCGAAAGTCCCAGGGTCCGAGGCGGAAGCCCCCGGCGCTGCCGAAGGGCAAGCGCTTCTCCTCGTCACGCACGAATGCGATCGAGTCCGGTGTCGGACGTCGAGGGCGCCGGTCGATCTCCCGGTCTGTCGCTGTCGCTGTGCCGGGCGTGCTGCTGGCAAGCCTCGCGTTCAGTGGACAGGCCTACGCCGCGACGGCCCCCGCCCCCACTCCCGGGCCGACCGTCAGCACCCAGACCAGCGTGCCAGCCACCGATGCGCCCGACGTGTCGACTGCCACGCCGACCCCGGTGGCGACGGATGCGACGACCGGCCCGCCGCCTGCGGTGACCGAAGCGCAGCTGAACGGCATCCTCGCGAAGATCTCCGCGTCGACCACGGCCGCCGACGCCGCCTCAGACGCGACGGCGCTCTCAGCGCGGATGACAGGCCCGGCGCTCGACCTCCGCACCGAGACCTACGCCATCCGGAAGACCTTCCCGTCGTACGCGGCGCCGCAGGCGATCCCGGCCGGGCCCTCGTCGGTCATCCTTCCGCAGGCGACCGACTCGTGGCCACGCACCGTGTTCACCATCGTCGAGAATCCCGACGACAAGACGGTGGCGCCCCTCTCGTTGATGCTCATCCAGGACACTCCGCGGAGCGTCTACAAGGTGTACTACGCGATCGCGCTCGAGCCGAACACGACGCTTCCGCCGGTGGCACCTGTCACCATCGGAACCTCGAAGCTCGCGAACGACACCAAGCTCCTCGCCGAGACGCCTGCCGATGTGGCTGCCGGCTACGCCGACATCCTCGCCGTCGGTGAAGCGAGCCCGTACTTCAGCCAGTTCGATGCGACGGGTGACACCCTCCGCACGAGTGTCGGTGCTGCCTTCAAGGCCGACAAGAAGGCCAATCTGAAGAACACGGCGTCGCTCGATTACGCGAAGGTCGCGGGTGCCGGTGAGAGCATCGCTCTGGCGACGAACCAGTCTGGCGCGCTCGTCGCCCTGAACATCCGGGAGTCCGAGACCGCCAAGGTCGTCGAGGCCGGAGCGACCGTGACGGCGCAGGGCGCGGTTGCGGCGGCGTCGGGAGTCACCGTCTCCACCAAGGGCACCGAAGCGATCTACGACTACCAGTTGCTGTTCTACATCCCGCCGTCGGGCGACACGTCGAAGGTCATCCTTCTCGGTTTCGCCCAGGGCCTACTGTCTGCCAAGGAGTTGCCGTGAGCCAGATTCCCCCCTCTGCCGCAAGCCTGAGAGGTGCTGTCGACCTCTCGTCGCTCGTGAACCGGGCGGCTGCCCCTGCGGGCACGCCCGCCGCCGGGGGAGCGGCGATCCCTGCGGCCGGGGGCCCGCCCGGGCCGGGCGTCAGTGTTCCGAGCCTGCTGCTCGATGCGACGGATGCGACCATCTCGCAGGTGCTCGACCTCTCCAACGCGGTTCCGGTCATCGTGGAGCTGTGGGCGTCGTACGCCGACGCGTCACGGGTGCTCGCACCGATCATGCAGAAGGTGGTGCTCGAGTACGGCGGACGTTTCGTGCTGGTGCGCGTCGACACGGAGTCGAATCCGCAACTCACGTCCGCCTTCCAGGCCCAGACGGTTCCGACGGTCGCTGCGATCCTCGCCGGACGGCCCGTTGCGCTCTTCGAGGGCGCTCAGCCCGAGGAGGCCGTGCGCGAGGTTCTCGAGCAGGTGCTGCAGCTCGCCGCGCAGAACGGGGTCACCGGTTCGGCGATCCCGGCCGACGGCCGCACGGGAGCCGCAGACGGGGCCGACGCGGCAGACGACGCCGAACCGGTCGAGGAGCCGCTGCCGCCGCACCACGCGGAGGCGTTCGACGCCATCTCCCGCGGCGACTACAAGGGCGCCATCGCGGAATACGAGAAAGCTATCGCGCAGAGCCCCCGAGACCAGCTGGCCATCGCCGGCCTCGCACAGGTGAGACTGCTCGACCGGCTCGACGGAAAGTCGCTCGACGAGATCCGCAGTGCCGGAGCCGTTTCGCCTGGCGATCTGGAGGCCCAACTGCTGGTGGCCGACCTCGACGTCTCGGGCGGGCATGTCGAGGATGCGTTCGACCGCATCCTGCTGCTTTTCCCCACGTCGGACCAGCCCACGAAGGATGCGCTCCGAACCCGTCTGCTCGAGCTGTTCGAAGTGGTTGGAACCGACGATGTGCGGGTGACGGCCGCGCGCCGCAGACTCACGATGCTGCTGTACTGACCCGGGGCGTACTGCCCCCCCGACTCGGTCGTACCGGGCCAAGCGCGGGCGGGCCGGATGCTCGTCACACGACGGCCCTCGCTGTCAATGACCCATCCCGGGCATCCGGCTGCAATACAGTCGACCTATGATGTTTCGACGCTCCCGCCCCGCCCCCGTTCCGTCGCAGGCGAAGATCGCGCCTGAGGTCACGGTCGCCACAGAGGGTCGGCAGTCCTTCGCGCAGATCAATGCCTTCAAGATCGGCCTGCTCGGCGCGCTGGGCGTGCTGGTCGCGCTCGTCATCGGGGGAATCGTCTCCCAGCTGGGCACCGTGCTGGTCTACGTGGGCGTCGCCCTCTTCATCGCTCTCGGGCTCGACCCGCTGGTCTCACGGCTCTCGAAGCGGATGCCACGGGGCCTTGCCATCGGTGTCGTGTTCGGCATCGTGGTCGCCGTGCTGGCAGGGCTGCTGTTGACGATCATCCCGATCATCGTGGGGCAGACCTCCAACCTCATCACCGATCTGCCGGGCTACTTCACGAGTCTGCAGAACGCCGAGTGGGTGAAGAACCTCGAGCAGCAGCTCTCGGGAGTGGTGAGCGTCGACGACATCATCAAGAACGTGCAGTCGTTCTTCAGCCCTGACAAGATCCTCGGGATCGGCGGCGGCCTGCTTGCTGTGGGCGCCGGGGTCGCGAGCGGGATCACCGGCACCGTCATCGTGCTGATCCTGACGCTGTACTTCCTCGCGTCGCTCCGGTCGATGAAGCGCATCGTGTACCGGTTCGTGCCGGCCACCAAGCGTTCGGGGTTCGCGGAGATCACGGAACAGATCACGCAGGCGGTCGGCCGCTACGTGGTCGGGCAGATCGCGCTGGCGCTAGTGAACGGTGTGCTGAGCTTCATCTTCCTCACGATCATCCAAGCGCCGTTGCCGGTGCTGCTGGCGTTCATCGCGTTCCTGCTTTCGCTCGTGCCGCTCGTCGGTACGGTCACCGGATCGGCGATCATCGTACTGATCAGCCTCTTCGCCTCGCCGCTCACGGCGCTGGTCGCGGCGATCTACTACCTCGTCTACATGCAGGTCGAGGCATACATCCTCAGCCCGCGCATCATGAACCGGGCCGTCTCCGTGCCCGGGGCGGTCGTCGTGATCGGTGCCGTCGCGGGCGGCACGATCGGCGGTGTTCTCGGAGCTCTCGTCGCCATCCCGATCGCGGCTTCGGCGATCATCATCATCGAGAAGGTCGTCTTCCCCCAGCAGGACGCCAAGTAAGGACGACGCCCGTCCCCCCGCCCCGTTACTTTCTTTGTAGCCGTTGGGGAGTCATTCTTGATGGTGTTGGCCTGCCGGGCCCGGCATGATTGTTGCCCCCAGTCGTTTGATGATCCGGGGGGTGTTGTCACCGGGTCTGGTTGGGCTGTGAGTGATCGCTGATAGGGGCTGGGTCACAGGTTTCTGAGGCCGTTCGTAACGTGGATGCTGGGACTCACCGCCTATGGCTGGGCCAACGTTCGAACACGAGCGGAGGAGCGATGTCAATCGAGAAGTATGACCAGGTCGACGTTTTCATCGGCGTCGATGTGGGGAAAGGCGAGCATCACGCGGTCGCGTTGGACCGGGCCGGTAAGACCCTGTTCGATTAGGCTTTGCCAAACGACGAGGCGAGGCTCCGTGAACTCATCGTCCGGCTGAAGCGGCACGGTCAGGTGTTGTTCGTCGTGGATCAGCCCGCGACGATCGGGGCCCTCCCGATCGCCGTCGCGCAGGCTGAAGGGGTGCTCGTGGGTTACTTGCCGGGCCTGGCGATGCGCCGGATAGCTGACCTGCACGCGGGTGAGGCGAAAACTGACGCCCGGGATGCTGCGATCATCGCGCAAGCCGCCCGGACCCTGCCACACGCGCTGCGGTCGATCCAGCTCGCTGACGAGCAGGTCGCGGAGCTGTCGATGCTGTGTGGTTTCGATGATGACGTCGTTGGGCAGGCGACCGCGACGAGTAACCGGATCCGTGGCCTGCTGACCCAGATCCACCCCGCGCTCGAGCGGGTGATCGGTGCGCACCTCGATCATCGGGCGGTGCTGGATCTGCTGCAACGCTACCCATCACCCGCAGCGATGAAGGCTGCAGGGGCCACACGGCTCGGGAACCGGTTGGTGAAGCTCGCACCCCGGATGGGTCGCCGCCTCGCCAACGAGATCGTGCAGGCCCTGTCGGAGCAGACCGTTGTCGTGGTCGGTACGACCGCTGCGGCCCTCGTGCTCCCCAGGCTCGCGGAGCAGCTCTCCGGGCTGCGCCGGCAACGCGCGGAGATCGCGGCCGAGGTCGAACGTCTCGTGGAGGCCCACCCTCTTCAGCCCGTCCTGACGAGCATGCCCGGAGTCGGCGTCAGGACCGCAGCACGGCTCCTCACCGAGGTCAGCGGGAAACACTTCGCGACCGCCGGGCACCTCGCCGCGTACGCCGGCCTCGCCCCTGTCACGAGACGTTCCGGTACCTCGATCCGTGGCGAGCACCCCTCACGCCGCGGCAACAAAATCCTGAAACGGGCCCTGTTCCTGTCCGCTTTCGCAGCGCTCCGCGACCCGACATCCCGCGCGTACTACGACCGCAAAATCGCTCAAGGAAAACGACACAACCAGGCCCTCATCGCCCTCGCCCGACGACGCTGCGACGTGCTCTACGCCATGCTCCGCGACGGCACCCTGTACCAAACCAGCCACCCACTCAACGCTTGACAAAAACATAGGGGCACCCCCCCACATCCAGGAGTCGAAAAACGCCCCAATACCTCCGGTTTGGGGCGTTTTTCGACTCCGCAGGTGATCAGCGCGGGCGGGGCTTCAGGTCACCACGATCCCATCTACGATGAAGGCACCCTCGAGGAAGTAGCTGTCGACCCGGGGATTGCACTTCTGCGGGAAGAAGGCGACATGGGAGTCGGCTGCGGTTGACAGCGCGGTGAGGATGCAGTGCTGATCACTGCTGGCCGCAGGGATTTCCATCCGGAGCTCAAGCGTGCTGCGGAACCGATCCATCGAAGCTGTGACGCCAATCCGAGAAGGTCCGGAACCGTCATCGCAGGTGGCCCAAGCGATGAAGTCCGACTCGTCGATTGTGGAGGTGACCCCGTAGGTAGCTATAGCCGTCGACATAGTGGCTTGCTCCGAGGCTGAGCGGAGAGCCCTTGATCACAAACGGAACCTGAGACACAAGCGTCGGCACGGGCGGTGTCCATGCCTCCGCTGAGGTGGATCCCCCGAACACTGTCAACGCGACGGTTCCCGCAGCGGCAAATACTGCACAACGTCGAGCGATACTCGTGGACGTTTGACGGGGGTGATGGGGTTCAGACCTGGGTGACCTCTTTCTGTGGGCGCCTCCTTCGCGTTCCCTGGAAGAGACCCCTCGAAGGCTGTCTCATTACGCCACTTCGCGAACACGGGCAGTAGGCGCACCCATCCGATGAGGAGGGGGGTGGGGTCGCGGACGGGCCCAGCGACGGGGCGCGGGGGCGCGCGGGGTCAGGGGCGGCGGCGGGGCTTCAGGTACAGGGCCGCGAGAGGGGGGAGCGTCAGCTCCACCGAGGCGGGGCGGCCCTGCCACGGCACGTCCTCGGCCGTGACGGCACCGAAGTTGCCGACACCCGAGCCGCCGTACTCGAGCGCGTCCGTGTTGATGATCTCGTCCCAGATCCCGCCGAAGGGCAGCGAGACACGGTAGGGGCCGACCGGGGCACCGCTGAAGTTCATCAGCACCGCGATGGGGTTGCCGTCGGCATCCCAGCGGAGGAACGACACGAGGTTCTTCTCGCTCGACCCGCCGTCGATCCACTCGAAGCCGGCCGATTCGTTGTCCCGGAGCCAGAGCGCCGGGTTCTCGCGGTACACCCGGTTCAGCGACGACACGAGGTGCAGCAGCGAGCGGTGCACCGGCTGGTCGAGGATCCACCAGTCGAGCCCCCGCTCCTCGCTCCACTCGGACGGCTGCCCGAACTCCTGGCCCATGAACAGCAGCTGCTTGCCGGGGTGTGCCCACATGAAGCCGAGGTACGCACGCAGGTTCGCGAGCTTCTGCCAGTGGTCGCCCGGCATCTTCGAGAGCAGGGATCCCTTGCCGTGCACGACCTCGTCGTGCGAGATCGGCAGCATGAAGTTCTCGCTGAACGCGTAGACGAACGAGAACGTGATCTCGCCGTGTCGGTACGAACGGTAGAGCGGGTCGGTCTCGATATAGGCGAGGGTGTCGTGCATCCAGCCCATGTTCCACTTGATGCCGAAGCCGAGCCCGCCCTGTGAGGTGGGCTTCGTGACGCCCGGCCAGCTGGTGGACTCCTCAGCGATCATCACGATGCCCGGGTAGCGCTTGTAGGCGGTGGCGTTGGCCTCCTGCAGTAGGCTGATCGCCTCGAGGTTCTCGCGCCCGCCGTATTGGTTCGGCAGCCACTCGCCATCTTTGCGGGAGTAGTCGAGGTAGAGCATCGAGGCCACGGCGTCGACCCGCAGGCCGTCGATGTGGAACTCCTCGAACCAGTAGAGGGCGTTCGCGACCAGGAAGTTCCGCACCTGGGAGTCGCCGAAGTTGAACACGAGAGTGCCCCAGTCCGGCTGCTCGCCGCGCCGCGGGTCTGGATGTTCGTAGAGGGGCTGCCCGTCGAAGTTCGCCAGCGCGAAGGCGTCTTTCGGGAAGTGGCCCGGCACCCAGTCGAGCAGCACGCCGAAGCCCGCCTGGTGCAGGCGGTCGATGAGGTACCGCAGGTCATCCGGAGTTCCGAACCGCGCCGTCGGCGCGTAGTAGCCCGACACCTGGTAGCCCCACGAGCCACCGAAGGGATGCTCGGCGAGCGGCATGAACTCGACGTGGGTGAAGCCGAGCTCGTTCAGGTAGTCGATCAGGGGATCGGCGAGTGTGCGGTAGTCGAGCCCGGGCCGCCACGATCCGAGGTGCATCTCGTACACGCTCATCGCGGAGTTGTGCGGGTCGGTCGCAGCGCGCTTCGTCATCCATTCAGTGTCGCCCCACTCGTAGAACGAGTCGGTGATGATGGATGCGGTCTGCGGGGGCACCTCTGAGCGGCGCGCCATCGGGTCGGCCTTCTGCACCCACCCACCGTGCTGGGAGAGGAGTTCGAACTTGTACGCGCTGCCGGGCTCGAGGTCGGGGATGAAGACCTCCCAGACCCCTGTCGAGCCGAGGCTTCGCATGGAGTGGCGCGTGCCGTCCCAGCCGTTGAAGTCGCCGATCACGCGCACGGCGCGGGCGTGCGGGGCCCAGACGCTGAAGGCCGTGCCGGTAAAGGCTCCGTTGATGCCCTGCTGTGTGCGGTAGTGGGCACCGAGCACGTCCCAGAGCTGCTCGTGGCGGCCTTCGCCGATGAGGTGCAGGTCGAGTTCGCCGAGCGTCGGGGCGAAGCGGTAGGGGTCGTCGGCGCTCCACACCGATCCGTCGTCGTAGGTCGCGTCGATCGAGTAGTCCTCGAGCCCGGTGATCGTGAAGCCCTGCCAGATGCCGCCGTAGAGGTGCTGGAGCGAGGTGCGGGCGCCGTTCGCGAGAACAGCGCTCACCTCGCTGGCGAGCGGGCGGAGGGTGCGGATGACCGTGACCTGGTCACCCTCGCTCGACGGGTCGACCAGATGCTGGCCGAGCACGCTGTGCGGGTCGAAGTAGGAGCCTGTCGCCACCTGCTGCAGCACGTGCTCGGGCACGGCGCTGTGGCTGAGGGCGGTGAGGCCGTCGATCTGGGACATCAGTGGGAATCCGTTCCGTCGGAGGAGGGCGTGGCGGTGGGGGTGGTGGCTGCGGGCGAGAGCGATTCGGCTTCGGCGGAGGGGTCGGGCTCGTAGCGCACCGAGAGGATGTGCACCGGCTCGGCGAAGGCGTTGAGGCGCACATAGTTGTCCGCGCCCCAGATCCATGAGTCTCCCGTGATCTGGTCGGTGACCCGGAACGTCGCGCCCGGCTCGATGCCGAACTTCGTCACGTCGAGGCGTACCGTCGTCTCCCGCACCGAGTGCGGGTCGACGTTCGCGACGACGATCAGGCCGTCGGGCCGCCCGCTCGTGGTGTACTCGCCCGCAATGTACTTGCTGTAGACGAGGATCGAGTCGTCGTCGGCGGCGTGGATGTCGAGATTCCGCAGCTGGGCGAGGGCCGGATGCTCGTTCCGGATCTGGTTCAGCCGGGTGATGTACGGCGTGAGCGACAGCCCCGACGCCTCGGCGGCCTCGAAGTCGCGCGGCCGGTACTCGTACTTCTCGTTGTCGATGTTCTCCTCGGAACCCGGGCGTGCGACGTTCTCGACGAGCTCGTAGCCCGAATAGACGCCCCAGGTCGGTGCGCCAGTGGCAGCGATCGCGGCACGCACCTTGTAGGCCGGGCGGCCGCCGAACTGGAGGTACGCGTGCAGGATGTCGGGGGTGTTCACGAACAGGTTCGGCCGGAAGAACGCCGCCGTCTCGTGTGAGAGCCCATCAAGGAACTCCTCGAGCTCCTCCTTCGTGTTCCGCCACGTGAAATAGGTGTACGACTGTGTGAAACCGACCTTCGCGAGCGTCTGCATGAGCGCGGGCCGGGTGAAGGCCTCGGCGAGCCAGATGACACCGGGCGTCTCGGCGTTCACTGTACCGATCAGCCACTCCCAGAAATCGAGCGGCTTGGTGTGCGGGTTGTCGACGCGGAAGATCTTCACCCCGGCCGCGATCCAGAATCGGATGATCCGGAGCGCCTCGGCGCGGATGCCCGACGGATCGTTGTCGAAGTTGATGGGGTAGATGTCCTGGTACTTCTTAGGCGGGTTCTCGGCGTACGCGATCGAGCCATCGGGGAGGGTGGTGAACCACTCCGGGTGCTCCTTGACCCACGGATGATCGGGGCTGGCCTGCAGAGCGAAGTCGAGCGCCACCTCGAGCCCCGCACGGTTTGCGGCCTCGACGAAGATCGTGAACGCGGCCATGCCACCGAGGTCGGGGTGCACGGCGTCGTGCCCGCCGGCCGCGCCGCCGATCGCCCAGGGGGAGCCGGGATCGCCGGGTTCGACCGTGAGCGAGTTGTTCGGGCCCTTGCGGAAGGCCTCGCCGATCGGATGGATCGGCGGCAGGTAGAGCACGTCGAAGCCCATCGCGGCGACCTCGGGGAGACGGGCCGCGGCGGTGCGGAAGGTGCCGCTGGTCCACGTGCCGTCGTCGGCCTGGGAGGCGCCGAGGGAGCGCGGGAAGAACTCGTACCAGGAACCGAAGCCCGCCCGCTGGCGCTCGACGTTCAGGGGCTGCCACTCGGAGTAGGTGTCGAGGCTGGCGAGCGGTGCGGCTTCGATCGCTCCGACGACAGCCGGGGAGGTGGCGGCCGCCAGTCGGTCGGCCGCCGGGGTGGCCGTGTCGACGACCGCTGCGGCGAGGTCGAGGAACAGGGTGCGCACGGCCCCGGGCCTCGTGCCGTCGGCACCGGCACGGGTGAAGAGCTCCCCGGCGATCTGGAACATCAGCTCGACGTCGATGCCGGCCGGAACCTTGATCGAGGCGTTGTGGTGCCAGGTCTCGTAGTCGTCGCTGAACGCACGGATGCGGAACGCCCAGGCGCCCTCGGTGCTCAGCTGTGCAACGGTCTGGTAGCGGTCGATGCCGACCCCGATCATCCCGAGCCCGAAGCTCGACACCACGCCGGCGGGATCCCGGAGCTCGAGGCGTGCCCCCACGGCGTCGTGGCCCTCGCGGAAGACGGTGGCTCCGAAGGGCACCACCTCGCCCGCATAGGCCTTGGCCGGCCAGCGGCCGCCGGAGACGGAAGGGAACACATCCACGATCGGGATGCGACCGATGGCAGGAGTGAACTCACTGCCCCCCGTCGCAGCAGCCGCCTTCGACTGTTTGATCGTCGTGCCTTTTACTGTCGTTTTCGCCACTGTCTTAGCCACGGTTCGACCCTACCGACAAAGCCGCCGGAACCGCCCGTCAACATTCGGCCCTTGCGCGTTTGGCGTTCCGTAACCTATTCGCTCTAGGCTTTGGCAAAACTCAGAAGGAGCTGTGCGTGAAGGCCATCAGGAAATTCACCGTTCGATCCGTTCTCCCGCCGGAGCTCTCTGCCGTGGGAGAACTCGTCGCCAACCTGCGCTGGTCCTGGCACGAGCCGACCCGCAGGCTCCTCGCACACATCTCGCCCGACGACTGGGAGGCGACGACCGGGGATCCGATCGCGCTTCTCGGCGCGGTGGCCCCGGAGCGGCTCGCCCAGCTCGCCGCAGACGAGGGCTTCGTGGCCTGGGCGAACAGCCTCCGCGACGACCTCAACCGCTACCTGACCGAACCGCGCTGGTACCAGGCCGAGGAGGAGCCGAAGCCGGCGAGCATCGGCTACTTCTCACCCGAGTTCGGGATCGCCGCTGCGCTGCCGCAGTATTCGGGCGGTCTCGGCATCCTCGCCGGCGACCACCTGAAGGCGGCCAGCGACCTCGGCGTGCCGATCATCGGCGTCGGACTTTTCTACCGGGCCGGCTACTTCCGCCAGGCGATCTCGCGTGACGGCTGGCAGCAGGAGAGCTACCCGGTGCTCGACCCCGACGGCCTGCCGCTCAGCGTGCTGCGCCTCGCCGACGGGTCGCCCGCCCAGGTGGTGCTGGCGCTGCTGGATGACCGGGCGCTCTATGCGCGCATCTGGCAGGCCCAGGTGGGCCGGGTGAAGCTGCTGCTGCTCGACACCGACATCCCCGACAACGACGACGACCTGCGCTCGGTCACCGACCGCCTGTACGGCGGCGGGGGAGAACACCGGCTTCTGCAGGAACTGCTGCTCGGCATCGGCGGCGTGCGCGCCCTGAAGATCTACAGCGAGCTCACGGAGACGGCAGAGCCCGAGGTGTTCCACACCAACGAGGGGCACGCGGGGTTCCAGGGCCTCGAGCGCATCTGCGACCTGATCGGCGAGGGACTCTCGTTCGACGTCGCCCTGCAGGTCGTGCGGGCCGGCACCGTCTTCACGACCCACACGCCCGTGCCCGCCGGCATCGACCGGTTCGACGCGTCGCTCGTGGAGCGCTACTTCTCTACCGACCTGCTGCCGGGTGTCGATGCGCACGCGGTGCTGGCGCTCGGCAACGAGGTCGCCAACGGTGGTGTCGCCGGCATGTTCAACATGGCCGTGATGGGCCTCCGTCTCGCGCAGCGCGCGAACGGCGTCTCGCAGCTGCACGGCGAAGTGAGCCGCGGGATGTTCGCGGGTCTCTGGCCCGGATTCGACCAGTCGGAGGTGCCGATCACGTCGGTCACCAACGGTGTTCACGCCCCGACCTGGACCGACCCGCTGCTGATCGAACTCGCCGAGAACAAGCTCGGCACCTCGGAGACCGCCACGGCGAACTGGGCGTCGCCCGACGTGACAGACGACGACCTCTGGGCGGTGCGGAACGACATGCGCCGCCAGCTGGTCTTTGACGCCCGGCACCGCGTCACCGAGGCGTGGCTCGAGCAGAGCCCCGGCTCCATTCCGCCGGCCTGGTACCGGGGGCTCCTCGACCCGAACGTCCTCACCATCGGGTTCGCACGCCGGGTGCCGACCTACAAGCGCCTCACCCTGATGCTGCACGACCCGGCGCGGCTGAAGTCGATCCTGCTGAATCCTACGCAGCCTGTGCAGCTGGTCATCGCCGGCAAGTCGCACCCGGCCGACGAGGAGGGCAAGCGCCTCATCCAGAAGCTGGTGCAGTTCGCCAGCGACCCCGAAGTGCGGCACCGCATCGTGTTCCTGCCGAACTACGACATCGGGATGGCGCAGAAGCTCTACCCGGGCACGGATGTGTGGCTGAACAATCCGCTCCGTCCGCTCGAAGCGTGCGGTACCTCCGGGATGAAGGCCGCGCTGAACGGCGGGCTGAACCTGTCGATCCTCGACGGCTGGTGGAACGAGTACTACGACGGAGAGAACGGCTGGGCCATCCCGACGGCCGACTCGGTCGACACCCCTGAGGAGCGCGACCAGCTCGAATCGGAGGCGCTCTACGACCTCATCGAGCACCAGGTCGCGCCGCGTTTCTACGACCGCAATGCCCAGGGCGTGCCGGAACGCTGGACGCAGTCGATCCGGCACACGCTCGCGACCCTGTCGCCGTCGCTCTCGGCTGAGCGGATGGTTCGGGAGTATGCGTCTCGCCTGTATCTGCCGGCGGCGGCCGCCGCGCACGCCGTCATCGACGGCGACTATGCCGTCGCGGCCTCACTCTCGGAGTGGAAGGAGCGCGAACGCGCGGCCTGGCCATCGGTTGCGGTCGTGCACGTCGAATCCGGCGGGCTCGACGACACTCCGCAGGTCGGCGACGAACTGCAGGTGCGCGCGCGGGTGAACCTCGGTTCGCTGACGCCGTCCGACGTGTCCGTGCAGGTGGTCTATGGACACACGACGAACGGGGACCAGCTCGCGGATACCCGCACTGTCGCCCTCTCGCCGGCCGTTCTGGCGACGAACACGACGCCGATCACGGTCGTGACGCCGGGCACGGAGGCCGCGCAGAGCGACTCCGAGGGGCTCTACGGATTCTCGGGGCTGGTGAAGCTCGAGAAGGCGGGCTCGTTCGGCTACACGGTGCGCGTGGTGCCGCGGCACGAGAACCTGGCGTCGTCGGCCGAGCTCGGGCTGATCGCGGCCGCGCGGTAGCCGCGCCCGCGCCGACGCGCCGACGCGCCGCCCACCCGGCGCGCAATTCAGGCAGGGAGCGCCGCCATCGTCCATTGCGACGCGGCGGGGCTCCCTGCCTGAATTGCGCGCCGGGCCCGGCCGGGCCTGCCCGGGCCAGGCCTGGCCTGGGCAGGGCAGGGCTGGGCCGGGCCGCGCGGGTCAGTGGGCGCGGTACAGCTGCATCGACGAGGCGGCGACGGGCACCTGGACTCCCGGTTCGAGGGCGGGGAGCTGGGCATCCGGAGCCGTCGGCGCGTCGTCGGCGCTGTCCCAGAGCAGCTCGTACGAGCCGACCCCCTCATGCTCCGGCAGGGTGATCGTCGTCGGCTCCTCGACGCCGTGGATCACGACGAGCACGCGGTTGAACTCCTCGTGCTCGGGCGTCGAGGCCACGAGGAACTGCAGCGTGCGGTTCTCGGGGCTGTTCCACTCGACGTTGCTCATCTCGCCACCGCAGGCGTCGTACCAGTCCATCTGGCTCGCGCTCGGCGTCGTCTCGCCGAACACCCCGAAGTGCGAAGGGCGAAGCGCCGGGTTCTCGCGCCGGAGCTTCAGCAGGTGCTGCGTGGTCTGCCAGAGTCCGTTCTGCCAGCGGCGGCGGTCCCAGCTCAGCCAGGTCAGCTCGGAGTCGTGGCAGTACGCGTTGTTGTTGCCCTTCTGGCTGCGGCCGAACTCGTCGCCCGCCGTGATCATCGGGACGCCGGCCGAGAGCAGCAGGGTGCCCATCAGGTTCCGGATGGTGCGTCGCCTGGTCGCCTCGATCGTGCGGTTCGGCGTGGCACCCTCGACGCCATGGTTGTAGGACATGTTGTTGTCGGTGCCGTCGCGGTTCGACTCGCCGTTGCCCACGTTGTGCTTCACGTCGTACGCCGTGAGGTCGGCCAGCGTGAACCCGTCGTGGGCGGTGATGAAGTTGATCGACGCGAGCGGGCCGCGGTGCTGCTGGAAGGTGTTCGCCGAGCCCGCGAGCCGGGTGGCGAGCATCCCGACCCCGTCGCCCGGCGAACCGTGCTCGCGGATCGACTTCGTGTCGCGCAACCAGAACTTCCGCATGCGGTCGCGGTAGCGGTCGTTCCATTCGTGCCAGCCGGGCTTGAAGTTGCCGGTCTGCCAGCCGCCCATGCCGACGTCCCACGGCTCGGCGATCATCTTCACGTTCGCTAGGTCGGGGTCGTTCGTGATGGCATCGAGCAGTGGATGATCGGGGTCGAAGTAGACGTCTTCGTTGCGTCCGAGCGTTGCGGCGAGGTCGAAGCGGAAACCATCGACCTGCACGTCGTTCGCCCAGTACTTCAGCGAGTCGAGGATCAGGCGGGAGACCGCGGGCACGCTGGTGTCGACACTGTTGCCGCAGCCGGTGACGTCGATGTAGGTGCCCGCCTTCGTCTGGCGATAGTAGTTGGCGTTGTCGATGCCGCGGAAGCTCGACCGCGGTCCGGTGATGCCCTCTTCGGCTGTGTGGTTGTACACGACGTCGAGGATGACCTCCAGCCCCGCCTCGTGCAGCAGCTTCACCATGCCCTTGAACTCGCGGAGCACCGCGCTCGGCCCACCCTGCTGCGCCGCCTTCGTGCCATAGAACGAGTGCGGGCTGAAGAAGTTGAGAGTGTTGTAGCCCCAGTAGTTGCTGAGGCCCTGCTTCATCAGGCGGCGCTCGCTCACGAACGCGTGCACCGGCAGGAGCTGCACCGCAGTGACGCCCAGCTTCTTCAGATAGCTGATCGTGGTCTCGTGTGCGAGGCCAGCGTAGGTGCCGCGGAGGTTCTCGGGCATCCGCGTGTTCAGCTTGCTGAGGCCCTTCACGTGGCCCTCGTAGATCACGGTGTGGTCGAGCGGGGTGTTCGGTTTCGTCGCGCCGTTCCAGTCGAACTCGTCGTCGACGACCACGCCGCGCCAGAGGTCCGGGCCAGTACGGGTGAGGCCCCGGGCGTACGGGTCGAGCATGAGCGTGTTCGGGTCGAAGGAGTTCCGCGGATGGTGGGAACCGTTCGGGCCGGTCACGCGCAGGGCGTACTTGCGGCCGGGGCTCAAGGACTTCGTGCGGGCCATCCAGACGTTGTTGTCGTCCCGGCTCATCGCGACGGTCTTGAAGATCCAGTTCGCGTCGCGGTTGTCGAAGAGGCACAGCTCTACGGCTGTGGCGTTCTCGGACCACACACGGAGCTCCCCACCTGCTGCCGTCTGACGGATGCCGAGGTGGGCGAAGGGGTCGGCCTGAGTCATGAGTCTTAGAGTAGTGAATGGTTGTTACAGCAATGTTTTGGCGATGTTCAGGGAGTGGTGTCTGGGTTTGGTTGTCTACCTCGATCACGCGGCGACCTCGCCGCTGACGCCCACCGCGCTCGCGGCATATGTCGGCGCGCTCGGCGTGGTCGGCAACCCGTCGTCGATCCATAGCCAGGGGCAGCAGGCGAAACGGATGCTCGAGGAGGCCCGCGAGGCGGTCGCAGCGTCGCTCGGGGCGGAGCCGGTCGAGGTAGTGTTCACGTCGGGCGGCACGGAGTCGATCAACCTCGGGGTGAAGGGGCTGTTCTGGGCGCGGCAGGGCGCGGGCGCGGCGGCCAGCCGGGGTGGCGGTGCGGGTGGCGCGGCGCCGGCGGGCGGTGCTGGTGTGAGCGCGGCGCCGGTGGGCGGTGCCGCGGGCGCGGGTGGTGCGGCGGGTGCCGCGGGCTCGGATCGCGCGGCGGGTGATGCGGCCGGTGGCGGTGCGCGTCTGCGGCGGCCGCGCGTGCTGGTGCCGGGCGGCGAGCACCACGCGACGAACGACGCGGTCGAGTGGCTCGTGCAGTACGAGGGTGCTGTCGTCGAGTGGCTGCCCGTCGACGCTTTCGGCCGCCTGACGCCAGAAGTGCTCGAGGCGGCGCTCGCGGCTCACCACCCCGCGCAGGCTCTCCAACCGTCCACGGCCGCCGCGGGCACGGACGTCGACGTCGAAGGGGCTCAAAACGCGCCAACGGGCATCCGGAACCGCGATTCGGGTCCCTTGGGTGGGTCGCGCTCGCCAAGGACGGCCGTCGGCGCAGGACACGGCGACCGCGAAGGGACCCAAAACGCGCCAACGGGCATCCGGAACCGCGATTCGGGTCCCTTGGGTGTGACTGACGAGACCGGCGGGCGTGAGGTGGGCGCGGGCGCGAAGGGCGCGGGTGCAGACGACGTTGCGCTGGTGACGTTCCTCTGGGGCAACAACGAGGTGGGCACGATCCAGCCGGTGGCCGAGCTCGCCGCCGTTGCTGCGAGATACGGTGTGCCGGTGCACGTCGACGCCGTCTCGGCCTATGGGTACGTGCCGATCGACTTCGATGCGTTGGGTGTCGCCGCGCTGAGCGTCTCGGCGCACAAGATCGGCGGGCCGGTCGGCGTCGGCGCGCTGCTGCTGTCGCGCACGGCCGAGGTCGTTCCGCTGATCCACGGCGGCGGGCAGCAGCGCGGGCGTTCGGGCACCCAGGACGCAGCCGGGGCCGTCGCGTTCGCCGCCGCCGCGACAGAGGCAGTGGCTCAGCTCGCCGCGTTCGCCGCGCAGGTCGGTGAGCTCCGGGACCGGCTGGTGGCGGGCATCCACACGGCCGTGCCGTCCGCCGTGCTGAGGGGCGACCCTTCGCCAGCCGGACGGCTTCCCGGCAACGCGCACTTCACATTCCCCGGTTGCGAGGGTGATTCGCTGCTGTTCGTTCTGGATGTCGCAGGCTTCTCCGTCTCGACCGGCTCAGCCTGCCAGGCCGGGGTGCCGGAGGTGTCGCACGTGCTGACGGCGATGGGTGTGCCCGAGCAGGAGGCGCGAGGCGCCCTCCGCATGACGCTCGGCCACGGTTCGACGGAGGCCGACGTCGACGCCCTCGTGGCGGCGCTCCCGGCGGCGGTCGCACGCGCCGCCCGGGCCGGCTTCGCCGACCGCGTCGTCGCCTGACCCCCCACCCGCCCCGGCCCGCCCCACCCGCCCCCGCCCCACCACCTCGATCGGGGAGTCGATTTCCGCCCCAAGATCGGCGGTGGAGTCATATGGTCGTTGCAACGTCTGATCTGATTGGTGCGTTGCATGGTTCGTGTGAGTCGTGTGGTTTTGGACGAGTTTCTGGACCTGGTATCGTCGGGGTCGTCGTTGACGTCTGCTGCGG
>NZ_NBXB01000016.1 GCF_003399635.1 Subtercola boreus
GCGTCGCGGCGACCCTGAACAGCCGCCCCCGCCCCACCCTCGACTACGACACCCCAGCCACACGGCTGAACAGACTCCTCACCGAGGCAGCCTGACCCCCCAGTTGCAACCACCACTTGACGCCGCCGGCGATTTAGGGCGGAAATCGACTCCGCGATCGTTCGGGTGGCGCCAGCGTGCGGCGGCAGCATGCGGCCGGCGGGTCAGCGGCGACGGCGGGTGCCGAAGATGCCGGAGACCACGCTGGTGAGGATGGAGCGGGTGGCCTTCGAGCCGAGCACATCGGCGAGGATGTTCGGCTCGGCGCGGGAGGTGGTGCGGGTGCCGGATGCCCGGCGGTTCCGTTCGCGGTCGGCCGCGGCGTCCGCAGCCCGCGCCTTCGCCAGCGCCCGCTCATAGTCGGCTGAGGCCTTCGCGTCGGCTTTGGCCGCGTCGGCCGCGGCCTTCGATGCCGCCTTCTCCGCCGCAGCCTGCTCTTTCGCAGCCTCGGCGGCCGCTTTCGCGTCGGAAACCGCCTGTGCTGCGGAGGCCGCGGCATCCGAAGCCGCGTTCAGCTTTGCTGTCAGGATCTCCCGGGCCGACTCCCGGTCGATGACGGGCCCGTAGACAGGCAGGAGCGGGGAGGCGGCGACGGAAGCATCGATCCGGTCATCCGGAGTCGGAGACATCGACCCCTGCGGCGCACGAAGCCGGGTCCAGGCGACAGGGCTGGGGGCGCCGCGCTCGTTCATGACGGTGACGATCGCCTCGCCCGTGGCCAGGTTCTGAAGCACTTCGGCAAGGTCGTAACCCGATTTCGGGTACGTCGACACGGTCGCCCGCAAGGATTTCGCGTCATCGGGGGTGAAGGCGCGCAGTTGGTGCTGGATGCGCGATCCGAGCTGGGCGAGCACGTCACCCGGCACGTCTTTCGGCGTCTGCGTGACGAAGAAGATGCCGACACCCTTCGAACGGATGAGGCGCACCGTCTGGGTGATGGAGGTGATGAAATCCTTCGAGGCGCCGGAGAAGAGAAGGTGCGCCTCGTCGAAGAAGAAGACTAGTTTCGGTTTGTCGAGGTCGCCGACTTCGGGCAGGTCGTTGTAGAGATCCGCCAGCAACCACATCAGGAAAGTGGAGAACAGGGCCGGTTTGTCGGCGACGCCCGGCACTTCGAGCAGGCTGACGATGCCGCGCCCGTCAGCCGTCGTGCGGAGGAACTCGGCCGTGTCGATCTCGGTCTCGCCGAAGAACACGTCCGCGCCCTGGTCGGCGAACGTGATGAGTTCGCGGAGGATCACGCCGACGGTGGCGGGTGAGATGCCGCCGAGGTCGACGAGCTCCTTCCGGCCGTCGTCGCTGGCGAGAAAGCTCAGCACGGAGCGGAGGTCGCTCAGGTCGAGCAGGGGGAGGCCCGCCTTGTCGGCGTAGTGGAAGACCAGGCCGAGACTCGATTCCTGCGTGTCGTTCAGGCCGAGCACCTTGCTCATCAGGAGGGGGCCGAAGCCGGCGACGGTCGCGCGGATCGGGATGCCTCGCCCGACGCCACCCAGACTAAAGAATTCGGTCGTGGTGGCGACCGGCTGCCAGTCCTGTCCGATTCCGCCGGTGCGTTCGAGGAGCTTCTCGCTGCTCGCGCCGGCGCTGGCGATTCCCGAGAGGTCGCCCTTGATGTCGGCGGCGAAGACGGGCACGCCAGCGGCCGCGAGCTGCTCGGCGAGCACCTGCAGCGTCTTGGTCTTGCCGGTTCCGGTGGCGCCAGCGACGAGGCCGTGGCGGTTGGTCATGGCGAGCGGGATGCGCACCTGCACGCCGGGCTGCGCGTCGCCGTTAACCAGTGCGCCCATCTCGAGGGCCGGGCCGGTGAACGCGTAGCCGGCACGGATGGCGTCGACGGCTGCGGGGTCGAGGGGGCCTATGGGAGCGGATGTCGTGGGGCTGGTGGGGGCGGGACTCTCCGTCACCACGGCCGGAGTAGCTCCGGCGTCCGCCTCTGCAGCGGCTGTCACGGCGGCCGCAGCGGCTTCAGCATTCGCCTCGGCGAAGGACTGGGCATCCTGAGCCCGCTTCAGCGCCGCCTCGGCAGCCTCCTGCGCCTTGCGGGCGGCTGCGACCGCGGCGGCGGCCTCCTCTTGGGCGATTCGGAGCGCGTCGTCGGTCATTCCGCCAGCTTAGATCGGCCCGGCTCCACCGAGAAGGGTGTCGCGGCGCGGCGCCTGACCAGGAACCCGCGTCAGAGCGCGAGCGTCGTCAGAATGGCGCGGTGGTCACTGGCCCCGGCCGAGAAGGTCGTGTTCGAGGTGGCCGTCATCCCGCGCTGGAAGAGATGGTCGAGGCGCGTGACCGGCAGGTTCGACGGCCACGTGTTTCCGAACATCCCACCGGTCTGATTGGGCTCCGAGAGCTGGCTGTCGATCCCGCTGAGCGAACGGTCGGTGGATGCCGCGTTGAAGTCGCCCACCGCGATGATCCGCTCGTTCTCGTCGTTCGGCAACGTGTCGGCCAGAGCCGTGAGCATCGAGTCGCGCGCAGAGACGTCGCCGGGCCGGGCCGAGGCGGCGTGGATCACGTAGATGCTCACCAGCCCCTGAGGTGTCTCGAGGTCGGCGGCGAGGGCCCGGTTCCAGCCGAGCCCGAGGGTGAGGGGCTGCGCGTTCACGACGGGGTAGGTGCTCCAGAGCCCGACCGTGCCGACCCCGTAGGAGTACGGGTATTTGGCGGCGAGTGTGGCCGAGATGGCATCGAAGTCGTCGGAGGTCATCTCCTCGAGCGCGATCACGTCGGCTCCGGTGGCGGCGAGGGCACGCGCCGAGATGTCGCCGGTTCCGGAGGAGGCCTCGATGTTCTGGCTGGCCACGGAGAGCTGGCCTGTGGCGCCCGCGGCTGCTGCGGGTGTCGGCGCGTCAGCCTGCAGCGGCAGGATGCCCGGACCGAACAGCAGCGCCCAAATGACGACGGGCACGAGAACTCCGACAAGCGTGCGGCGGTAGCGGCTGATCAGGGCGAACGCCGCCAGCACCGGGATGAAGAGGCCGAACCACGGGGCGACACTGTCGACGAGCAGGCCGACACCCGCGACATCCGGGATCGCACGGTGGAACAGCAGCACCGCGCTGAGCAGCACGGAGAACACGACCACGCACGCGGCCAAGACTGAGCGGCGGTGGGCGCGGCGACCGTGCGGCCCTTTTCCGGGGCCGGTCCGGGCGGCCCCGCCGAGGCGGGCGCCCACCGGGGCCGTACGGGCGGCGGGCCGGTCGCGAGGTGGTGAGGAGATCAGGGACATCTGACTCATCATCGCCGAACAGTCTGAGCAGATCGTGTCAGAGTCCTCCACAACCGCATCGTGTCGCGAGTTCTCCACAGATGTGAGCAACCCCCGACCGGCGTCGGTGGCGGCACCTACACTTTAAACATGAAGGTTCTGGCAGCAATGAGTGGCGGCGTCGATTCCGCGGTGGCCGCGGCACGCGCGGTGGAGGCGGGGCACGACGTCGTGGGTGTGCACCTGGCGCTGAGCCGGATGCCCGGCACGCTCCGAACCGGCAGCAGGGGGTGCTGCACCATCGAAGACTCCTCCGACGCCCAGCGGGCCGCGAACATCATCGGCATCCCCTATTACGTGTGGGATTTCTCCGAACGGTTCAAACTCGACGTGGTCGATGATTTCATCGCTGAATACGAAGCGGGCCGCACGCCGAACCCGTGTATGCGCTGCAACGAGCGCATCAAGTTCGCGGCGCTGCTCGAGAAGGCGCTCGACCTCGGCTTCGACGCCGTGGCCACGGGCCATTACGCCACGATCCTCACCGATGCTGACGGCAACAGGGAGCTCCACCGGGCCAGCGCCTGGGCGAAGGACCAGAGCTACGTGCTGGGGGTTCTCACGGCGGAGCAGCTCGCGCACTCGATGTTCCCGCTCGGCGCAACACCCTCGAAAGCGCTGGTTCGTGCTGAGGCGGCCGAGCGCGGCTTCAGCGTGGCGAACAAGCCCGACAGCCACGACATCTGCTTCATTCCCGACGGTGACACGCGGGGCTGGCTTGCCGACAAGGTCGGAACCCAGCCGGGAGGCGAGATCGTCGAACGCGACGGCACCCTGGTGGGCAGCCATGACGGTGCACGCGGGTTCACGGTCGGCCAGCGGCGGGGCCTGCACCTCGGCAGCCTGGCTGAAGACGGCCGGCGGCGATTTGTGCTCGAAGTGAAGCCGGCGACGAACACGGTCGTGGTCGGTCCGAAGGAGGCGCTGGCCATCGGTGAGATCGCCGGGTCGCGGTACACCTGGGCGGGGCTCGCACCCGAGAGTCCCGAGGCCGCGTTCGAATGCGAGGTGCAGATCCGCGCCCACGCGGACCCCGTGCCCGCGACGGCGCAGGTCGTGGCGGCATCCGACGGTGCGCGAGAGCTGGTCATCCGCCCGCACGAACCGCTGGTGGGTGTCTCCCCGGGGCAGACCGCGGTGGTCTACATCGGCACCCGCGTGCTCGGGCAGACGACGATCGACCGAACCGTGAGCGCTGTGCCGGTGGGTGCAGCCTGAGCCATGCCTGACGACACCGAAGAACTGAGCCTCGAGGCGGCGGCTGCCGAGGCTGCGGCGGCGACCACGAAGATCCAGCAGCTTCGTGATGCCTACTACGACCGTGACGCGTCGCTCGTGGCCGATGAGGAGTACGACGCGCTGCTTCGGCGGCTGGGCGAACTCGAACGGCTGTTCCCTGAGCTGCAGAGCCAGGACAGCCCGACCCAGACGGTGGGCGGCAGAGCCGAGACCACACTCTTCTCACCGGTGGAGCACGCCGAGCGCATGCTCAGTCTCGACAATGTGTTCTCGCTCGATGAGTTCGCGGAGTGGGCAGCGAAGGTCGAACGGGACTCCGGACGGAGTGTGCACTACCTCTGCGAGCTGAAGATCGACGGTCTCGCGATGAACCTCCGGTATGTGAACGGGGAGCTGGTCTCTGCAGCGACCCGGGGCGATGGGGTCGTCGGCGAAGACGTCACCGAGAACGTCGCCCTGATCCCGGGCATCCCGAAGTCGCTGGCTTGGCAGGGCGGACCGGAGGGTGCGGCGCTCGGCGAGGCGGAGGTTCCTCCCGCGTTGATGGAGGTCCGCGGAGAGATCTTCTTTCCGACGGCGGCGTTCGACGACCTGAATGCGGCGCAGCTTGCCGCAGGCGACCGCATCTTTGCCAACGCCCGTAACGCTGCCAGCGGTTCTCTCCGGCAGAAGTCCGAGAACAAGACCGAGGCGCAGCTCGCCCTCATGCGGGCACGGCTCGGCCGGCTCCGGATGCTCGTGCACGGCATCGGCGCCTGGCCGAACCCTCCCGTCGACTCGCAGTCCGAGGTGTACGAGCTCCTGGCGTCGTGGGGCCTGCCCACCAGCACGCACTACCGCGTCACGCCAGACAGTGCCGGCGCCGCCGAGTTCATCGAATACTTCGGAGAGCACCGCTACAGCGTCGAGCACGAGATCGACGGCGTCGTGGTCAAGGTCGATGAGCTCGCACTGCACACGGAGCTCGGTGCAACCAGCCGCGCCCCACGTTGGGCGATCGCCTTCAAGTACCCGCCCGAACAGGTGCAGACGAAACTCCTCGACATCGTGGTGAGCGTGGGCCGCACAGGTCGGGCCACCCCGTTCGCGGTGATGCAGAAGGTGCGCGTCGCCGGCTCCGAGGTGCGCCAGGCGACGCTCCACAACCAGGACGTGGTGAAGGCGAAGGGCGTGCTCATCGGCGACACGGTCGTGCTCCGGAAGGCCGGCGACGTTATCCCCGAAGTGCTCGGGCCCGTGGTCGAGCTGCGCGACGGTACGGAGCGGGAGTTCGTGATGCCCGAGTTCTGTCCGGAGTGCGGAACACGACTCGCGCCGGCGAAGGAGAACGACATCGATCTGCGCTGTCCCAACGCGCGGAGCTGCCCCGCGCAGGTGCGCGGGCGGGTCGAGCACGTCGGTTCGCGAGGCGCGCTCGACATCGAGGTGCTGGGTGAAGTGGCGGCCGCCGCCCTCACGCAGCCCGTGGAGCCGTCAGAGCCGCCGCTCGACACGGAGGCGGGCATGTTCGAGCTCACGGTCGAACGCATCTTTCCCATCACGACGGTCGTGCGCGACTCGGAGACCGGGCTCGAGAAGCTCGGCGACTCCGGTGCACCCAAGCGCGAGTCGCCCTTCCGCCGGCGCCGGCAGAAGAAAGACGGCGCCTACGACCCCGAGGGCCCGTTCGACGGCGATGAACTCTTCGTGCCGTCGAGCAACGCCATCAAGCTCATCGACAACATCCAGAAGGCTCGCACCAGCCCCCTCTGGCGTATCCTCGTCTCCCTGAGCATCCGGCATGTGGGCCCGGTGGCGGCTCGTGCGCTCGCCGACTACTTCGGCTCGCTCGAGGCGATCCGCGCCGCAACCCGCGAGGAGCTGGCTGCGGTCGATGGTGTCGGCGGTATCATCGCCGACGCGCTCATCGACTGGTTCGAGGTGGACTGGCACGCCGAGATCGTCGACAGGTGGGCGGCCGCGGGAGTGCAGTTCAGCACCCCTGGGCACCCGGGGCCCGGTGCTGCCGTCGGTGCGGGCGGAACTCTCGACGGTCTCACCGTCGTCGCGACAGGCAGCCTCGAAGGGTTCACCCGCGAGGGCGCCATCGAGGCGATCATCGCCGCGGGCGGCAAGGCCGCATCGTCGGTCAGCAAGAAGACGGACTTCGTGGCCGCCGGCCCGGGTGCCGGCTCCAAGCTCCCGAAGGCCGAGGCGCTCGGCGTGCGCATCATCGACGCCGCCCAGTTCGCGCTGCTGCTGGCCGAGGGTCCGGGCGCTCTGTTGGTACCGGCCGTTCCGGAGACAGACGTCGAAACCCCCGAGCCGCCCGCCGACAGCACCACCGAATAGAATCGATTGGTTGTCCAGCCCGCGATCCTGCGGGCAGAAGCATTACGGAGTCGCATGTCATCTGAAACACCCCCGACCGTCAGCACGAGCGCCAACAGCCGCCCGGCCGGTTCGGGTACGCCCGGTGAGATCACGACAGACCAGGTGGCTCACCTCGCGGGACTCGCCCGCATCAACCTGTCGCCCGAGGAGATCACCAAGCTCACGGGAGAACTCGTCGCAATCGTCGAGAACGTCGCCAAGGTGACAGAGGTCGCCACGCCCGACGTGCCTGCGACGAGCCACCCGATCCCGCTCTCCAACGTCTATCGTCCCGACGTCGTCGGCGAGACGCTGACCCAGGAGCAGGCGCTCTCCGGTGCCCCCGACCATGACGGCAGCCGGTTCCGGGTGTCCGCGATCCTGGGAGAAGAGCAGTGAGCCCCGAAGCGACCCGCCAGCACGACCTCACCAGGCTGAGTGCGGCCGACCTCGCGTCGAAACTCGCCAGCCGCGAGGTCTCGAGCCTCGAGGTGACGGATGCCCACCTCGACCGCATCCACGCCGTCGACAGTGACGTGCACGCGTTCCTGCACGTTGCGGCGGAGGGCGCCCGCGCCGCCGCACGTGCCGTCGACGCCCGCCGCGCAGCGGGCGAGACGCTCGGTACACTGGCCGGCGTTCCGATCGCGATCAAAGACGTGCTCTGCACCCTCGACATGCCGTCGACGGCGGGGTCGAAGATCCTTCAGGGCTGGGTTCCGCCCTACGACGCGACAGTCGTGCGGAAGCTCCGCGATGCCGATCTGATTCCGCTCGGCAAGACGAACATGGACGAGTTCGCCATGGGCTCCTCCACCGAGCACTCCGCCTACGGTCCGACCCACAACCCGTGGGACCTCGACCGCATCCCCGGCGGCTCGGGTGGAGGTTCGGCCGCGGCCGTAGCCGCCTTCGAGGCACCGCTCGCGCTCGGCAGCGACACGGGCGGATCGATCCGCCAGCCCGCCGCCGTCACCGGCTCCGTCGGGATGAAGCCCACCTACGGCGGTGTCTCCCGTTACGGCGCCATCGCGCTCGCCTCGAGTCTCGACCAGGTCGGGCCTGTCAGCCGCACCGTGCTCGACGCGGCCCTGCTTCACGACGTGATCGGCGGCCACGACCCGCGTGACTCGACCAGCCTGAAGGACGCCTGGCCGAGCTTCGCGTCAGCCGCGCGCGCCGGCCAGCAGAACCTCAGCCTGAAGGGTCTGAAGATCGGCGTCGTCAAAGAGCTTGGTGGCGACGGCTTCCAGGCCGGTGTGACCCAGCGCTTCCAGGAAGCGCTGGAACTGCTCACCTCGGCCGGTGCGGAGGTCGTTGAGGTCAGCACCCCGAGCTTCGAGTACGCGATCGCGGCGTACTACCTGATCCTCCCGGCCGAGGCCTCGTCTAACCTCGCCAAGTTCGACTCCGTGCGGTTCGGCCTGCGTATCAACCCGACAGGCGGAGGCACGGTCGAAGACGTCATGTCGGCCACCCGCGAGGCCGGTTTCGGCCCCGAGGTGAAGAGGCGCATCATCCTTGGTACCTATGCCCTCAGCGCCGGGTACTACGACGCCTACTACGGCAGCGCGCAGAAGGTCCGCACGCTCATCCAGCGCGACTTCGCCCGGGTGTTCGCCGACGTCGATGTGCTGGTCAGCCCGAGTGCGCCGACCACCGCCTTCAAGCTCGGCGAGAAGCTCGACGACCCGCTGTCGATGTACCTCAACGACCTCACCACGATCCCGGCGAACCTCGCGGGTGTGCCGGGAATCAGCCTGCCCGTCGGGCTTGCTCCCGAGGACGGGCTGCCGGTGGGCATCCAGTTCATGGCACCGGCTCGTGAAGACGCCCGGCTCTATTCGGTGGGGGCGACGCTCGAAACGCTGCTCGAAGACCGCTGGGGGCACACGCTGCTCAGCCAGGCCCCGGATCTCGCCCCGCAGGAAATGTTCGCCTCTGAAGAAGGTGCAGTCTGATGGCCAAGGCCGAATTGATGGATTACGACAGGGCGCTCGAACTCTTCGAGCCGGTTCTCGGGTTCGAGGTGCATGTCGAGCTGAACACGAAGACGAAGATGTTCTCCGATGCGCCGAACTTCTTCGGCGGTGAGCCGAACACGAACGTCACCCCGGTCGACCTCGGACTGCCGGGCTCGCTCCCGGTGGTGAACGAGCAGGCCGTGAAGTACTCGATCAGCCTCGGCTTGGCCCTCGGCTGCTCGATTGCCCCCTCGTCGCGCTTCGCCAGGAAGAACTACTTCTACCCCGACCTGGCGAAGAACTACCAGATCTCCCAGTTCGACGAACCCATCGCCTTCGGTGGATCTGTGGAGGTCGAACTGCCCGACGGGAGGCTCTTCACGGTGCCGATCGAACGCGCCCATATGGAGGAGGATGCCGGCAAGCTCACGCACGTCGGCGGGGCCACGGGCCGCATCCAGGGTGCCGAGTACTCGCTCGTCGACTACAACCGTGCCGGTGTTCCGCTCGTGGAGATCGTCACCGACATCATCTACGGGGCGGAGTACGACGCGCCCGAGCTGGCGAAAGCGTATGTCTCGACCATCCGCGACATCGTGGTGTCGCTCGGTATCTCCGACGCCAAGATGGAGCGCGGCAACCTGCGGTGCGACGCGAACATCTCGCTTCGCCGCCGCACTGCTCCGGGCGAACCTCCCGCGAAGCTCGGCACCCGCACCGAGACGAAGAACGTCAACTCGCTGCGTTCGGTCGAGCGCGCCATCCGCTACGAGATCCAGCGCCAGGCCGCGATTCTCGAGGGCGGCGGAACGATCATCCAGGAGACCCGGCACTGGCACGAGGACACGGGCCAGACCTCGGCAGGCCGGCCGAAGAGCGACGCCGACGACTACCGCTACTTCCCTGAGCCCGACCTCCTGCCGGTCGAGCCGTCCGCCGAGCTGATCGAGGAGCTCCGGGCCGCACTGCCCGAGGCGCCGGCCATCCGCCGTCGTCGGTTGAAGGCGGACTGGGGTTTCACCGACCTCGAGTTCCAGGACGTGGTGAACTCGGGCCTGCTGAACGAGATCATCGAGACCACGGCGGCTGGTGCATCCGCGCAGTCCGCCCGCAAGTGGTGGACCGGGGAGATCGCCCGCGTCGCGAACGCCCGGGGGGTGGATGCGTCGACCCTTGTCTCTCCGCTTCATGTCTCCGAGCTCGTCGCCCTCGTCGACGCCGGTACGCTCACCGATCGGCTCGCCCGGCAGGTGCTCGAGGGCGTCATCGAAGGCGAGGGAACCCCCGATGAGGTGGTTGCGAGCCGCGGGCTCGCCGTGGTCTCCGATGACGGGGCACTCATCGCCGCCATCGACGATGCGCTCGCCTCGCAACCCGATGTGCTCGCCAAGATCCGCGACGGCAAGGTGCAGGCCGCCGGTGCCGTGATCGGTGCAGTGATGAAGGCGATGAAGGGCCAAGCGGACGCTGCGCGCGTGCGCGAGCTGGTGCTGGAGCGCGCGAACGCCTGACTTCCGTGCGGTGATTCAGGCAGGGGCGGCTGGCGCGTCGGGATACGACGTGGCGGGTCGTTCCTCCTGAATTACGCCCGCGACGTTCGGCGATGTCCGCGGGTCGCGGCGTCAGCCGTTGCGGGGTGGGCGGCTCAGCCCGCGAGCCCCGCGACCAGGTTGATCGTCGCCGCTAGGATGACCGCCCCGAACACGTATGCCAGGAGTGCATGGCGGAGCGCTGTCGAACGGAAGTCGCTCGTCTGGAAGCTCGTGTCGGACACCTGGTAAGTCATACCGATGGTGAACGCGATGTAGGCGAAGTCGCTGTAGCGCGGCGGCTCCTTCTGGTTGAAGTCGACCCCGCCATCGGGCTCGCGATAGTACAGTGAGGCATACCGCAGCATGAAGAGGGTGTGCACGAGCACCCACGAGAGGGTGAGGCTCAGCACGGCCAGCGCTCCGACCCCGAAACGTTCGAGACCGCGGGAGTCGGATGAGCCGAGCAGCACGATGACGACGGCCGCAATGCTCGCGAGGCTCGCCAGCAGGAGGAGCAGTTCACTCACTCCCCGCGATGGATCCTCGCGGGTGGCATGCTTCGCCGTCTGCTCAGCATCCCGGCCATGCGTGTGCACGGCAACGACGGAGATGTAGACAGCAGCCGCGAAGATCCACCCCACCACGGCCGCGCCCGACCAGTATCCCAACAGGCCGCAGAGCAGCGCCGCAACGACACCGACGACGAACATCGCCACGACGCGGGCGGCGGAACGGTGCATCAGCGGGATGGGAGCCGGTCGGGAAGTGGTCATGAGGGGAATCCTGCCACGTCGACCGACGGAGGATGCCCAGCCGAGCATCCGAGTCGCCGTGAGCTCCCTGATGAAGGGTGCTCAGCCGGTGAGTTTCTTGTCAGAAAGCACTGTGTCCTGCCAGAACGCACTGAGCCAGGCATCCCCTCAGCCGGGCATCCGACTCGCCACCAGCGGTTTCTCGACGACGGTGTCGCGCGAGCCCGGCTGTGGCTCGATGCTGATGAACCGGGGCGCCCGCAAAAGGTGCAGCCGCAGGCGGAGGCGCCCTTGGCGGGCGAGTACGATCCCGATGACGGTGGCGGCCAGCACGGGTGCCAGCCCCGAGATCGCCATGCCCACGTGAGCACCCCACGTCTCGACGATGAACCCCATCAGCGGTCCGCCGATGGCCTGGCCGCCGAGCAGGACGATGACGTACACCGACATGACGCGACCGCGCACGGTGGTGTTCGAGGAGAGCTGCACGAGCGAGTTCGCCCCGGTGATGAAGAGCAGGTTGGCGAATCCGACGCCGATCAGCACGGCTGAGAAGAAGAGCTGGTCGGTCATGAAGCCGGCGAGAGCCTGGAGCAGGCCAAACACACCGGCGCTGATGATCACGGTACGGAGCCGGATGCCGCGTCGGCGGGTCGAGGCGATGGCCCCGGTGAAGGCCCCGACGGCGAGGAGCGAATTGAACAGTCCATACCCGCTGGCGCCCACCCGGAACACGTCGTTCGCGAAGGCCGCGAGCAGCACGGGCATCGAGAACGTGAAGAGCGAGAGGACGGCGATCATGATGACCGTCCAGAGGATGGCGGGTTTGGATGCCACGTAGCGGAGCCCCTCGCGCAGTTGGCCCCTGGCCCGCACGGCCTGTCTCATCGGGTGGAGATCCGCGACTTTCAGCATCAGCAGGGCTGCCACGACGAACAGGCAACTCACAGCGTTGATGGCGAACGACCATCCGGCCCCCACCGCCACCAGCAACACTCCGCTCAGCGCCGGACCGACCAGACCGCCGAGCTGGAAGACCGACGAATTGATGCTGATCGCGTTGTGCAGGTTCTTCGGGCCCACAAGTTCGTTCACAAAGACCTGCCGCGCCGGGTTGTCGAGCACCGTCACCGAGCCGACGAGGAACGCGATCACGTAGACATGCCAGACCTCGACGACGCCGGTGAGGGTGAGGGCCGCGAGAAGGGAGGCGAAGAAGAACAGGGCGAGCTGCGTGCCGATCAGGATGGCGCGGCGGGAGTGCCGGTCGACGAAGACGCCGCCGAAGAGCCCGAACAAGAGCATCGGCGCGAACTGCATCGCGACGGCGATGCCCACCGCGGCGACGCTGCCGGAGAGTTCGAGCACGAGCCAGTCCTGGGCGATGCGCTGCATCCAGGTGCCGGTCATGGAGAGCAGGTTGGAGAACGTGAAGAGGCGGTAGTTGCGGATCCGGAGCGACACGAGGGTGTCGCGCCAGGCGGGCCGTTCGGTGATGACGGTGAGGGGTGCGGTGTGCTGCAGTGCGGGCTGGAACGGGGGAGTCACGGGGAGGAACCTAAGAACGTTTCGAATGATGTGTCACTTCGACGTTACTGGTGTCGTGTTCATTGTTAGGCTGAATCACGACTATTAGTCGCATTACGTTTTCGAATGAAAGGCCCGTCCCGTGCTCGATCCCGTGCTGCTCGCCACATTCCTTGCTGTTGCTGAAACACACAGTTTCACGCTTGCCGCCAGCAGGCTGGGGGTGAGCCAGCCCACGGTCAGCCAGCACATCCGCAAGCTCGAGGAGGCCGCGAAGAGACAGCTGGTGGCCAGGGACACGCGCGATGTCAGGCTCACCGACAACGGAGACGCCATGGCGGGATTCGCGCGCACCATCCTCGCGGCCCACTCCTCGGCCGAGGCGTACTTCTCGGGGTCTGCGATGCGCGGCCGGTTGCGGTTCGGAGCAGCCGACGATCTCGCGATCACCCAGCTGCCGCGCATCCTCCGTCACTTCCGGCAGCTCTATCCGCAGATCAACCTCGAGCTGACGGTGAACCAGAGCACGCCCCTCTACCGGCGGCTGAAAAGCGGGCAACTCGACCTCATCTTCATTAAACAGCTCTCCGATTCGGACGAGGGCTCCCTGGTTCGGCGCGACGACCTGGTCTGGGTCGGGCAGGAGCGAACACTCATCGAACCGGGCGCCCACGTGCCGCTGATCGTCTACCAGGCACCGAGCATCAGCAGGCAGAGCGCAATCGATGCCCTCGAGGCGGGTGGGCGCACCTGGCGCATCACGTGCAACACCCGTGAGGTGAATGGGATGCTCGCCGCCGTGCGGGCGGGGCTCGGGATCGCGGTCTTCCCCCAGTCGCTGATTCCCGACGATCTCGTGATCGTGGGCGAACGCTTCTCTCTGCCGGAACTCGGGCACGTCGACTTTCGGCTGCTTTCGAATCCGTCGGCGGCGGCAGAGCCGATCGAGGCGCTGACCTCCGCCATCATGGGGAGGCCGGTGGGCAGGCCGGTGCGGTGAGTCGCAGTGGGAGCGGCAGTGGGAGTGGCTGCGCTGCGCGCTCAGTGAAGACTCGACGTCAGGACCTAGCGTTGCAGGTGACGGCGCGCCATCCGGCGACGGCCCCAACGGTGTGAGGGAGAACGACGATGGGCTTTCTGGATCGGCTTCTGGGCCGCGATGAGTCTCTGGCAGATGCGCGGCAACAGGATGCTCGCGCGAACCCGAAGCGCACCGACGACGAGATCGCCGTGGAGCGATACCGCTACCTCCTGCGCACGGCCCCACCGGAGACGCTCGAGCAGGTGCACACGGAGGCGTTCGGTCGGCTGACCACCGAGCAGCGGGCCCTTGTCTTCAGCGAGCTGACGAGGAATGCGCCGGCGGGCGACGCGCCCGTGGACGAATCCCCGGCGGCGCTCGCCCGTTCGGCGACCCGGTCGGAGCTCCGCCAGCCCGGGTCGCTCGAGAAGTCGTTCGCTGGCGGCGGGGGCGCGGCGGCGGGTGCGGGCGGAACCGCAGGCGCGGCGGCGGCGGGTGCGGCCGGCACTGCGGGCGGCACGGCGGCGGGCGGAGTGGGTGGGATCGGCTTCGGCGGCATGTTCGCAAGTTCGCTGCTTGGGTCGGTCGCCGGCTTCGCCATCGGTTCGGTCATCGCCCAGGCGTTCATTCCCGACTCGATCGGATACGACCAGGCTTCGGATGCCGGTACCGACGGCTCGGCCACGGAGGGCTCGGCTTCAGACGGCGCAGCATCGGACGGCGCTGACTTCGCTGCCGTGGACGACGGGACGACGCTTGCGGACGGCGGCAGAGAGACAGGCTTCGACGGGCAGGGCGATTTCGGGTCGGACTTCGGTTCTGATTTCGGCGACTTCGGGGTCTGACAGTGCGAGTCCGGCTCGGCTGGGCCGTGGCCGCAGTCGTAGCCGCGGCCTCAGCCTCAGCCGTAGCCTCAGTCGGTGGGGAAGCTCACTCCGGTGAGTTCCTCTGAGCGCGACCACAGGTGGCGTGCCGCTGACTCCTTCTCGGCGCGTTTCGCGAAGTGCGCGAAGCCGGGCGTGCCCGTCAACTCCAAGAACCCGGATGGCCCGTAGTAGTCGCCGTTCAGGGCATGCGGAGTTGTTGCAGCGAAGAGCTCGGACAGTGCGCCCTCGGCGGCCGACTGCGACAGGCCGGGGAACGACATCGACCGCCGGGATCCTCCGCGCGGCTTCGCGCGACCGAGATTCGGCCCCGACGACTGGAGATTCGTGCGGCTGAATCCCGGATGGGCGGCCACGCTGGTGATCTCCCAGCCGAGTTCCCGGCTTCGCCGGCCGAGCTCTTTGGCGAACATCAGGTTTGCGAGCTTCGACTGACCGTACGCAGTCCAGGCGTTGTAGCGCTGTTCGCGCTGGAGATCGTCGAAGTCGAGCCGCCCGATCCAGTGCACGATGCTCGACATCGTGACGACGCGCGGTTCGTCGGCGGCCAGAAGAGCGGGCATCAGCCGGCCGGTAAGCGCGAAGTGGCCGAGATGGTTGGTTCCAAACTGCAGTTCGAAGCCGTCGTCCGTGAGGGTGCGTCTCGGCACGGCCATCACCCCGGCGTTGTTGAACAGCAGGTCGAGTGGATGCCCGGAGGAGGTCACTTCGTCGGCAAGCCGGGCCACCGACGAGAGGTTCGCCAGGTCGAGCGAGGCGAGGTGGACTTCGCCGCGCGCTCCGACGCCGCGCGCTCCGACGCCGCGCGCTCCATCGCTCCGTGCATCCGACGCCGCCGCGAGGCGATCGCGGACCTGCGCCAGAGCCTCCCTGCCCTTCTCGGGAGAGCGGGCCGTGATCGTCACGTGGGCGCCAGCGGCACCCAGGCGGGCGGCCGTCTCGAACCCGAGCCCGGAATTGCCGCCGGTGACGAGGGCCCGCCGACCGGTGAGGTCGGGCAGGTCGATGTCGTGGCGACGAGACGGGGGAGTCGGAGTCTGATCGGGGCTGGTCACACTCTGTCGTCCCTGCCGGTGAGCGCGAGCAGTCGCGACTGCAGAGGTGCGTCTTCGGGAACGGGAACCGGGGAGGCGAAGAGCCCACTCGCTTCGAGGGTGTCCTTCTGCGGCTCGAACACCGTGTAGACCGCTTCGACGAGCGAGACGTCGAGCGTGTCTGCAGAGTGGGTGGCGCGGGCGAGGTCCCAGGTGTGGATGGTGACGTCGGAGACCTGTTCGCGAAGGTACTCGTGGGCGGGGATGGTGCCGTAGGAGACATGCACGGGAGTTTCGCTGTCTGCCTTCGACCAGGCGGACGCGGCGGCGGCGGAATACCTGTGCCATTCGGCGATCAGGTCGTCGCCGAGCCGCTTGATCAGAGGCTTGGCCTCGCGAACGGTTCGGCCGGCCAACAGCAGAGGCACCCACTGCTGTTCTTCGATGACGTGCCGCACGAGCTGGTGGGTGTTCCAGTCGGTGTCGGGTGTCGGTGCCGACCAGTCCGTGACGGCGGCGAGGCGCCGACCGAATTCGGTGTGCGCGGTTTCGTGGAGGCTGATCCAGTCGATGCTCATGGTGGGGTCTCCTTCTTTCTCAAGAGTAAAGCCTCGAGCAGACCCGGGCATTCCGCGTGTAGCGTCGAGTCGTGACTGCCCTGACCCGCGCCGTGCGAACGGATGACCTGCCCGTGCTTCTCGCGATGAACAACGATGCCGTGCCGGCGGTGAACCACCTCGACGAAGAGGGGCTCGAGGCGCTGGTTGCGCTCAGCCACCGGGCCGTGGCGGTGGCGGACGACGCGGATCCCGCCACACCCGTCGGTTTCGCCCTGGCGCTGCTGACCGGTGCGGCGTATGAGAGCGAAAACTACCGCTGGTTCGAGGCTCGATCCAGAAGTTTCCTTTACGTCGACCGCATTGTTGTCGGAGGCCGAGCGCGGGGACAGGGTCTCGGGCAGGTTCTCTACGACGACCTCTTCGCCGTCGCACGTGCGGCGGGGTGCGCGGAGATGTTCTGCGAGGTCAACATCGAGCCCCCGAACCCTGGTTCGCTGGTGTTCCACAGCAGGCTCGGTTTTAAACAGCTCGACACCCAGCAGACCAAGGGTGGATCGGTCGTGGTGTCGCTTCTCGGCCGCGCGGTCTAGGCTCGGCCCATGCAACCACCTCGTTCCCGGAGAGATGTTCCCGGTCCGGGCCAGGAGTCCGTCTGGGACTACCCCCGGCCACCCCGCGCGGAGCCGAGCGTCGAACGGATCGTCGTCACTCTCGGGAGTGAGCGCATCGTCGACTCGACGGATTCGATCCGCGTGCTCGAGACGAGTCATCCGCCGGTGTACTACCTGCCGCGGGAGGCTTTCGCGCCGGGCGTGCTCGTGGACGCCCCGGGTTCCTCGTTCTGTGAGTTCAAGGGCCTCGCCGGGTACCTGAGCGTGCGAGCCGGAGGCATGGAAGCGGTGGGGGCGGCGTGGTTCTACCCCACTCCCTCGGCGGGTTACGAGGCACTTCGGGGCAGGGTTGCCCTCTACCCGGCGGCGATGGACGAGTGCACTGTCGACGGCGAGGTGGTGCTCAGCCAGGAGGGCGACTTCTACGGCGGCTGGATCACCTCGCGGGTTGTCGGGCCCTTCAAGGGAGCGCCGGGCACGCTCGGCTGGTAACGCCTCAGCGCGCGGCACCGGGTAGCCCCCGCAACACGACGAATCCACGGGCCCTGAGGGACTTCGAACGTTCCTCGTCGAGGGACGCGCCCAGCCGTTCCTGGGTGTTGGTGATGTGCAGGGCCACCAGCCGCGCGGCCTCGGGGGCATCGCGCGCCTTCAGGGCTTCAACGATGGCCCGGTGTTCGGCGACCGCGAGCGCGCGGGACTGCTCGGTGCGCACCTCGAGCCACCGTGTGCGGGAGAGCCGCGTCATGGAGTCGACGGTCGAGGCGACCATGAACGGATTCTCGCTGAGCCGCACGAGTTCGACATGGAAGTCGGTGCCCATGCGGTGGCCGGCCGCCTGGGAGTCACGCGGGTCGAAGGAGCGCAACAGCTCGTCGAGCGCCTCGAGGTCTTCGTCGCTCGCATGTTCGATGGCGAGCCCGGCAGCGGCGCTCTCGACGGCCACCCTCAGTTCGAGCAGAGACCCCACCTCGCCGAGGTCGATCGGAGCCACCATCCAGCCGCGCCCGTCGCGCTGCACCAGCCCCTCCGATTCGAGACGCATCAGCGCGGCTCTGACCGGAGTGCGCGACGCCGACAGCTCGGCCTCGAGACCCCGTTCCGTGAGGCGCGCCCCGGGAGTCACTTCAAGCGCCAGGATGTTCTCCCGGAGTCGGTTGTAGATCTGCTCTGTCTGCGATGGGGCCTGCACTGTCTCGTTCACGAAAATGAGCATAGCACAGTGGTATACCGCTTTGGTATACCACTAGAGTGGCAGTGCAGAAAGGACACCCGTGACCACTCAGACCACCTCCGCCACCTCCAGCACGGCCACTCTCGGAGCCCGCCCCTGGTTCATGCTCGCCCTCGGCCTGTTCTCCCAGGTCGCCGGCACGATCGTCGTGACCACTCCGGCATTCCTGGTGCCCTCGCTGAATGCAGACCGTGGCCTCTCGCTCGCCGAGGCGGGCCTCCTCGTCGCGGCGCCCTCGGTCGGAATGGTGCTGACGCTCATCCTCTGGGGTGCACTCGCCGACCGCATCGGTGAGCACTGGGTCATCGGGGCGGGGCTCGCGGTGGCCGCCCTGGCGGCGCTGGGAGCGCTGCTCGCCGGCGACCTGGTCTCCACCGGGGTGTTCTTCCTGGTCGCGGGGATGGGCGCCGCCAGTGCCAACGCCGCAGGGGGCCGCCTCGTCGTGGGCTGGTTCCCACCCGGCCGGCGGGGGCTGGCCATGGGCATCCGCCAGATGGCCCAGCCGCTCGGGGTCGCTGTCGCGGCGATCGTGATCCCGCCGCTCGCAGCGGCCGGCGGGCTGCCGGTTGCGCTGGTGTTCCCGTTCATCGTCGTCACTCTGGCGGCGCTCGCCGCGGTGGTGTTCATCGTCGACCCGCCGCGCCCGGCGAAAGCAGGCGCAGCGGTGACCGCAGCCGACGACGACAGCGGTGCCGAGCTCGCTCGGGCGCGGAGGCTCGCGAACCCCTACCGGTCGTCGTCCCTGCTCTGGCAGATCCACTCCGTCTCCGTGCTGCTGGTCGTTCCCCAGTTCGTCGTCTCGACGTTCGCGCTGGTGTGGCTCATCAACTCAGAGGGCTGGGAGCCCCTCGTCGCGGGCATCGTCGTCGGGGTCGCCCAGTTCGTCGGGGCGCTCGGGCGCATCGTGGTCGGTGTGGTCTCCGACAGGGTCGGCAGTCGCATGGGGCCGCTTCGCGTCGTCGCCGCACTGGCCAGCCTCGTCATGGTGCTGCTGGCCCTCACCGACTGGCTGCACCTCTCCGGTTTCGCCGCGGTGGCGATCGTGCTGGCGTCTGCCGTCACTGTGGCAGACAACGGCCTCGCCTTCACTGCTGTTGCGGAGATCGCGGGGAGCAGATGGTCGGGTCGCGCGCTCGGCGCCCAGAACACCGCCCAGTTCCTCGCCGCCGCCGCGACAGCGCCCCTGGTCGGCCTCCTGATCGGTGCGGTCGGGTTCGCCGCCTCCTTCGCCGTGGCCGCAGCCCTGCCCCTGGTGGCGCTCCCGCTGATCCCACGGCGACGAATCGACACGGGTGAAAGGCTGTAGCAGAGCGACGCGGAGCCCGACAGGTTCAGGATGCCCTTCCTCCTCGTGGTAGCGTGCAAAAATGCCACGAATCTCGGGGGTCGCCACGGCCTTCCCTCCCCAGTCGTACAGCCAATCCGAGATCACAGACCTCCTGGGACCCCTGATCACGAAGGATCCCTCGAAACGTGCCCTGCTGAACCGGCTGCACGCCAACAGCAGGGTCAATCGCCGCCACCTGGTGATGCCCTACGACTGGTACCGCGAGAGCGACCTGAACTTCACCCTCACCAACAATCTGTTCATCGTGGCGGCGGTGGAGCTGGCCGAGAAGGCTGTCGCCGCGGCCCTCGAGAAGGCGGCCCTGGCGCCCGAAGACGTCGACTACATCATCTTCACCTCGGTGACCGGAATCTCCGCCCCCTCGGTCGACGCCCTGCTCGCCCTCCGGCTCGGATTCCGGTCGGATGTCAAACGTGTTCCGATGTTCGGTCTCGGCTGCGTGGCGGGCGCTGCCGGCATCGCGCGGCTCAACGACTACCTCCTCGGACACCCCGACGCGGTCGCCCTTCTCGTCTCGGTGGAACTCTGCTCCCTGACGGTGCAGAGGGGAGACGATTCGATGGCCAACCTCGTCGCGAGCGGGCTCTTCGGTGACGGAGCGGCCGCCGTGGTCATGGTCGGCGACGAGCGAGCCAGATCCCTTCCGGTGACAGGGCCCGACGTGCTGGATTCCCGCAGCAGGCTCTATCCCGGCACCGAGAGCGTTCTCGGCTTCAACCCGGGCGAGAGCGGCTTCAGGATCGTGTTGACCGCAGGCGTGGCCGATGTCATCGACGAACACTTCGACTCCGACGTGGTCGGGTTCCTCGAAGAGCACGACTGCGCTGTCGATGACATCGACGTCTGGCTGGCGCATCCCGGCGGTCCGCGCGTGCTGCAGTCCTTCGCGTCCGCACTCTCGCTCCCCGAGGGCGCCCTCGACGTCAGCTGGGAGTCGATGGCAGAAAAGGGCAACATGTCGTCGGCATCCATCCTCGACGTGCTGTCCATGACGCTCGATCGGGATGCCTTCGAACCGGGCGACCTCGGGCTGTTGTTCGCCCTCGGCCCCGGCGTCTGTGCCGAGATCGTGCTGCTCCAGTGGCCGGAAGCGAGCAGCTGATGCCGGCCGCGCGAGCCGCCGAGGCCGTCTGATGCTGTTCTACGCCGCTCTGATCCTCGCCACCGGGGTCGAGCGTCTGGTGGAACTCCGGGTCTCCACCAGGAATGCCGGTTGGGCGTTCGCCCGCGGCGGGGTGGAGTTCGGGCGCAACCACTTCCCCTTCATGGTGAGCCTGCACACGGGCATGCTGCTGGCGTGCCTGCTCGAAGTGTTCCTGCTGCAGCGTGTCTTCCTGCCGTGGCTCGGCTGGCCGATGCTGGTCGCAGCTCTCGCCTGCCAGGCGCTTCGGTGGTGGTGCATCGGCACCCTCGGGCCGCGCTGGAACACGCGCGTGATCATCGTTCCCGGGCTTCCCCTGGTGAACAGGGGGCCCTACCGCGTGCTGAAACATCCGAACTATGTCGCTGTCATCGCCGAGGGCGTCGCCCTGCCGCTGGTGTACTCCGCGTGGATCACCGCACTGGTGTTCACCGTCGTGAACCTCGTTCTGCTGCTGCGCTTCCGCATCCCCGTCGAGGAGAAGGCCCTCGAGTTCGGGCTGGCCCAGACCGTGCGGAACGTCTGAGCGGTCTGGCATGGAGAATCCGGATGTGCTCGTGGTCGGCGGCGGACCTGTCGGCCTGGCTACCGCGATCGGCGCCCGGCGCACAGGGCTCCGGGCGCTCGTCGTGGAACCGCGCCCCGGACCGATCGACAAGGCGTGCGGCGAGGGGCTGATGCCGGGAGCGCTCGCCGAACTTGACCGGCTCGGGGTGCGCCCGCACGGGCATCCGATCGCCGGCATCAGCTACCACGACGGTTCGCACGAAGCCGAGCACCGGTTCCGCGGGTCGCCCGGGCTGGGTGTGCGCCGCACCGAGCTCTCCCGTGCGCTGCACGAGCGGGCGGCTGAGTCGGGTGTCGGCGTTGGCGCGGGCAGGGTCGTGGGTGTGACGCAGGATGCCCGGGGGGTGGATGCGGCGCTGGCCGACGGTTCGAGCATCCGGTGCCGGTGGCTGGTCGGATGCGACGGCCTGCACTCCGGCGTGCGGCGCCTCGCCGGGCTCGAAGCGGCCGCCCCGCGAGGAGGCGCGGCGAGACGCTACGGTCTCCGCCGGCACTTCCGCCGGGCGCCGTGGAGTGATGTCGTCGAGGTGTTCTGGAGCGGCAGCGCGGAGATCTATGTGACCCCGGTCGACGACGAACTGGTCGGCGTCGCGATGCTCGGGCCACGCGGCTTGGTGTTCGCCGATGAGATCGCGCGGATCCCGCTACTTGCCGAATTCCTGCGCGGCGCCGAACCCGCCGGCCCCCTCTCTGGCGCGGGGCCGCTCCGCCAGCGCGTCAGGGCGCACGCCTCGGGCCGCGTGCTGCTCGTCGGCGATGCATCCGGCTACCTCGACGCGCTCACGGGTGAGGGCATGCGGATCGGTTTCGCGCAGGCCGCCGCCGCCGTCCGGGCCATCGCCGGCACCGTCGACACGCCGCTCGCCGAGTTGTCGGGGTGGAATGCGGGGGTGCGCGCGGCGGCATCGTACGAGCGGGAGTGGCATCGAGCATCCGGTGCCGCCAACAGGTTCACCGCGGGGCTGCTGCTCGCCTCGCAGTCGCCGGTTCGCCGGATGATCGTTCCGACCGCCGAGCGGATGCCCGGGCTGTTCTCGGCGGCGGTCGAGGTCATCGCGCGCTGAAACCGGCGACCCCGAGACTGCTGGGAGTCGTTCGTCAAGGGTCCCTCGCACTTCTGGGGCCGGGAGACACTGGAGAGGTGAACATCTTTCCCCAGGCCATGCGCGATCGGCTGCGTTCGACCTTCACCAATCAGCCCGAGGGTCAGCCCGACTGGGTGCTCGCACTCGAACAGGGTGACGACGCAGGCTTCTTCGCGCCCGACTCGGCAACATGGGCGGTGCACGGCCGGACCGCTACGATCGTCGCCGGTGTGCGGGCCCTGCTGATGCAGGCGCTCCACCCGGGAGCGATGGCCGGGGTGCACGACTGGTCGCGCTACAAGGAGGATCCGCTGGGACGGCTGGCCGGCACGATCCGCTGGATCTTCACCGTCAGCTACGCCGACACCGCCACGGCCGTCTCGACGTCGAACTGGGTGCTCAGACTCCACGAGAAGGTGCACGGCACCTACCTCGATGCGAACGGTGTGGAGAAGCCGTATTCGGCGAACGATCCGGAACTGCTGTCGTGGGTGCACCTGGCGTTCACCGATTCGTTCCTGGCGACGGCGAAGCTCTGGAGCACTCCGATCCCGGGTGGCCCCGATGCGTATGTGCGTGAGTGGGCGAAGGCGGGGGAGTTGATGGGCGTGCCGAATCCGCCCCGGTCGGAGGCTGAGCTCGCCGCGCAGCTGCGGGCGTTCCACGACGCCGGAGTGCTGAAGAGCGACGAACGCGCTGCCGAGGCGCTGAGGTTCATCCGGCGCCCGCCGCTCGGCAAGGGGATGATGCCCGGCTATGCGGTGCTGTTCAACGGTGCCGTCTCGTCGATTCCGCCGATCTACCGCGACATGCTCAGGCTTCAGCCGGCGCGCCTCGGGCCGCTGCGTCTGCCCGCCCGCCGGTCGACGGCGGTGGTGCTCGGCATCATCGGGAACATGCTCGGGCACGACGAGCCGAGCGCCACGCAGGCTCGCAAGCGCCTCGCCCGCCTCGCCTCCGCCGAGCGCTCCAGCCGCGCGGGCGCGTAGCCGCGTTCCGCCCCCGCCGCCCAGGCGCTGTGCTTCCGTTCCGCCGCACGGTGTCGCTTCCGCGCATGCGCGCGCAGGCGCGGAAGCGACAAACAGTGGCAGTACCGGATGACGAGTCGGGTGCGGGGCTAGCGGAACCGCATGGTGGGCGGCAGGGGCTTCGGGGGCTCCGAGAGCTTGCGGATGCGCCGCCGCTCGAGCCGCGCCGAGACCACCATGACCGCGGCGAAGACGATTCCGGCGAGCATCACGATCAGGAGCGGCGTGCCGTAGGCGCCGTGGGTGACCGCACTCGCGACGGCCGCCGCAACCGTGATGAACGACCCGAGGAGGCCGAGGAGCGAGAAACGTGTGGCGCGATCCATCCGGAGTCCTAACCGACCCGCGAGGCGGGCGACACCGTGAGCGCGGGGTCCCGCGTGACGAGGTCGCCGAGCGCCTCGTCGATTGCCGTGAGCTGGCCGGCCTCGAGCTTCACTCCGGACGCGGCGACGTTCGACGCGATCTGTTCGGGTTTGGATGCCCCGATGATCGCCGAGGCGACGTTGGGGTTCTGCAGCACCCAGGCCACGGCGAGCTGCGCCATGGTGAGCCCGGCTTCATCGGCGATCGGCTGCAGCTTCTGCACCCGGGTGAGGGTGTCGTCGTCGAGCCAGCGCGTCATGAAGTTCGCGCCGCCCTTCGTGTCGGTCGCGCGCGAGCCCTCCGGCACAGGGGCTCCGGGCTTGTACTTACCGCTGAGAGCGCCGCCGGCGACGGGCGACCAGACGATCTGCGAGAGACCGGCCTCGACAGACGCGGGCACCACCTCGGCCTCGATCACACGCCAGAGCATCGAGTACTGCGGCTGGTTCGACACGAGCTGGAAGCCGAGCCGGTGGGCGAGGGTCGACGCCTCGCGGATCTGCGCCGCCGTCCATTCGCTCACCCCGATGTAGAGCGCCTTGCCCTGGCGCACGATGTCGGCGAAAGCCGTCATCGTCTCCTCGAGCGGCGTCTCGTAGTCGTAGCGGTGCGCCTGGTACAGGTCGACGTAGTCGGTGCGGAGGCGCGTCAGCGAGCCCTCGATCGACTCCATGATGTGCTTCCGGCTGAGACCGGTGTCGTTCGGGCCGGAACCGGTCGGGAAGTACACCTTCGTGAAGATCTCGATGGACGAGCGGCGTTCGTTCTTCAGCGCCTTGCCGAGCACCTTCTCCGCAGCGGTCGCGGCGTACGCGTCGGCGGTGTCGAACGTCGTGATGCCGTTCTCGAGGGCGGCGGCCACGCTCGCGCGCGCCACCTCGTTCTCGACCTGCGAACCGTGCGTGAGCCAGTTGCCGTAGGTGATCTCCGAGATCTTGAGCCCGCTGTTGCCGAGGTACCTGAATTCCATGTTCTCAGGGTAGCTTCTCCGGGTGGGCGGATGCCCGGCGGGGCCTCAGCCGGTGGACTGCGGATGCCCGGCGAACCCGTACCCCGGGCATCGGTCAGCGCTGCAGCCCCATCTTGGCAATGCCGAGCAGCGACTCGTGCGGCAGGAAGGCCCGCGTGAGCCCGAGCGCGATCTTCGGCAGGTCGCCCTCATCCCGGTACAGCAGGCTCATGCGTTCGTAGCGCGGGTTGAACTTCGTCTTGAAGTTGTGCAGCGACTGGAATCCGTAGAGCGGTTCGAGCACCTTGCCGAGCGAGTCGAGCACCGCGTCGATCCCGCTCGCCTCGTACCCCGCAGCGTGCGCGAGCGGTGCGCCCGAGAGGGAGACGAAGAGCGCGCCCTCGGCCTGGAAGTGCAGGCACGACGAAGCGATCAGGTACTCCATGACGGGCCGGAAGGCGCCGTCGTCGCGGCGGCGCATCAGGTCGAGCGTCCAGCCACGCACGGTGTCGTCGGCACCGAACACGGGCAGCCAGCTCAGCACGCCCTGAACGGTGCCCGATTCATCCAGAGCCAGCGCGGTCTTCACGTGCGGGTCGAGCGCCTCGTCGACACCGCCGAGCGTGAAGCCCATCTCGGGCAGGGCCTTGTCGCCGACCCACTCCTCGGAGATGGCGCGCACCTGCGACACGATCTCCCACGGCTCGTCGGCCAGCACGGTCATCCGAAAGCTCACCTTCTCGCGATCCGCACGATTGAGGGCCGATCGGATGACCTGCCACTTCTTCCCCGTCATCTCGAGGGTCGGCAGGTCGATGATCGTGTCTTCGGCGACCTGCAGGTGCGTCCAGCCCTCGGGGGCGACGGCGAGGGTGGCATCGGAGACCGAGAACAGGGCGGGCGCGAGACCGATCCGCTCGCATTCGGCCACCCATTCGGCGATCGTCGCGCCGAGCTTGTCGGCCGGGCCGATCGGGTCGCCGAGGGCGAGCGCGACGCCTGAGCGACGCTGGTACGCGACGAAGCTCTCGCCGTCGGCGGTGACGAAGTACTGGTTCTCGTCCCACATCGTCATCCAGGAGAGGGTGCCGCCGCCGTCGTTGGTGAGGATGGCGAGAGGGGTCTTGCGGGCATCCGTCGTCTGCCGGACGACACGACGCGATCGCCGCCACGGCACGCGGTAGGAGCCACGGCCGAGCCACAGTATGACCAGCAGCGCGATCCAGAGGGAGGAGTTCGTCATCGTGACGAACAGGTCCGGCGGGAAGTCGCGCGCGACGATCGCGTAGGCGGCGAGACCCAGGAATTCGAGCACGTTGAACACCCCGAGGCCCACTCCGATCAGCCAGGGCAGACGGTGCCCCAGGCGCACGCCGTTCGCGATGAGGGCGATGACAACGACGTCGATCGCCACGTCGACCCAGGTGCTCGCCCCCGCCAGGGCGCTGGTGGTGGCGTCGTCCGCGGGGAGCAGTGTGCCGACGGCCTCGACGACGGCGAGGATGACCAGGCTGGCGAAGGCCAGGATCCGCCATTCGCGGCTGCTCGGCCGGCCGAGGCGGCTTCCGCGCGGCTGCAGGAACGGCACGATGAGCATCACGACGATCACTCCGAAGAAGTGTTGGATGTCGGACTGCGTGCCGATGTAGATGAGCGACACGGTCACGAAGGCGAAGAGCGCGAAGCGTGCCCGGAGTCGCCAGGGTGCCCGGAGCGTCACGAGCACCGCGGCGAGGCAGGCGAACATGCCGCCGGAGGGCCCGACGTCGTGCTGCAACGACAGTCTGCTGGCCCATTCGCTGTCGAACGACTGGGCGGCGAGCAGAAAGAACACGGTTCCGGTCACGGCCACGATCTGGCCCCCGACGAAGATGCCGAACGTGCGGAACGTGCCGAAAGCGCGCTCGGCCCAGCCGACCCCCACGATCAGCCCGACCAGCAGAATCGCGTAGTGGATCGGCAGGCGTGCGAAGAACGTGCCGGTGATGACGGTCCACCAGTGGCCGTCGAGTGTTGCCGGCACCCCGTAGGCGATGGATGCGTACCAGGGCCGCTCGGTGATCGGATCCCAGAGGGCGCCGGTAGCGATGCCCGCCACGAGGAAGAGGCCGAGAAGCGCTGCGGTGAACGGGGTGCGCCTGATGGCGCGGCCGACGGGGGTGAAGACGGTGACGAGGGCGGCCCCGACTCCGGCGAGCCCGGCGACGCCTGGGCCCGCGGCGCTGCCGGGGGTGCCGGGCTTCAGGCCGGCCGAGGCGGCGAGGGGGCTGAGGCTGCCGTCGGTCTCGAAGAGGTCGCTCATCGTGAGGGTGGGGGTGGAGGCATCCGAAGTCTCGGACGACACGGGGGTGCCGCCTTCGGTCGCTGCCGCAGCTGCCCGGCGGCGCGACCGGTAGACCGCGACCGTGGCGAGCACCACGATGCCCACCACCACCGCGAGCAGTGCGAACCAGGTGAACTGGTGGATGAACTCCTCCGCAGCACGGCCGAGCAGGGTCACGACCAGCGTCACCGCTCCGCTCCAGACGATGGCTCCGAGCACATTGGCGACGAGGAAACGGCGGTACGGCATCCGGAGCGTGCCGGCCAGCGGCCCGACGATCACCCGCAGGAACGCGACGAACCGCCCGCCGAACACCGCGAGGGCGCCCCAGCGGTTCATCACGCCGATGGCGCGGTGGATGCGGTCGGGGCTGAATCGGTCGGGAAAACGCCTGGCCAGCACCGCCAACAGGCGCACCCCGAACCGGCGGCCGATGAAGTAGCCCGCCGTGTCACCCCCGACCGCGCCGACCGCGGCTGCGAGCCCGACCAGCCACGGGGACACACTGCCGCCGAGCGACACCAGGGTGCCTGCGACGAGGATGGTCTCCCCGGGCAGCGGCACGCCGAGGCTCTCCACCGCGACGAAGACGAGCACGACGAGCAGAACCGCGACGGGAGGGATGGTGCCGAGCCAATGATCCACGTGGAGCCCCCTTGATGCGACGGCGGGCGTGGGCGCCCCCCGTCTGATGGAACCCAGTTTAGGAGTCGCCGCGATGCCATCACCGTAGACCTGCGTCGGGTGGGCGGACGTTCACCCGAAGGGGGGCGGGCTCGGCAGGCGGAGTAGGCTCCGTGCATGAGCCAAGTTGATGTGGGAATCGTCTCGTACACGGTCTCGGCCGACTACTTCGCCGAAGTCGGGGCGGACTTCGACAGCGAGGCGGTCGACGATGCCGTGCTCGCCGAGTTGAACAGGCTGGTTCCGGCCGGCGTCGTCGTGCACCGGAACGGCCGTGCCTTCGCTGACGAGAACGTGGCCGAACAGGCCCGCCAGATCGACTGGGATGCCCTGCTGAAGCAGATCGATGTGAACCAGATCCTCGCCGATCACCCGCCCCGACGGTAGCTCCTCTCGTCCACAGGGCGTCTCTTCGCCCTCTCTGGGGGCCGGGGCTGTGGAGAGCCCGCCGACGGCGCCCGGCCCTGACAGACTGGACGCATGACAGCAACACTCGTCGCCAAGGGCCTCTCCGGCGGCCACGGCCACCGCACCCTCTTCTCCGGGCTCGACCTGACCGTCGCTCCCGGCGATGTCGTCGGTCTGACGGGGGCGAACGGTGCCGGCAAGACCACGTTGCTGCGCCTGCTCGCCGGAGTGGATGCTCCACTCGCCGGTGCCGTCTCCCTCGCTCCGGCGGACGCCTTCGTCGGCTGGCTGCCCCAGGAGCACGAGCGCATCCCGGGCGAGAGCATCACCGAATACATCGGCCGGCGCACCGGTTCGACCGCGGCGACACTCGAAATGGAGCGCACCTCGGAGATGCTCGGGTCGGGTGACGCCGCCGATGCCGACGCGTACTCCGTCGCGCTCGACCGGTGGCTGGCGAGCGGCGCCGCCGATCTGGATGACCGGATCCCCGCCACCCTGGCCGAACTCGGTCTCGGGCTCGACGTGACCCTGCCCATGACCGGTCTCTCGGGCGGGCAGGCCGCCCGGGTGGCGCTCGCCGCGCTGCTGCTCTCGCGTTTCGATCTCGTGCTGCTCGATGAGCCCACGAACGATCTCGACCTCGACGGGCTCGCCCGTCTCGAGAGCTTCGTGAAGGGGCTGCGCGGGGGAGTGGTGCTGGTCTCGCACGACCGCGAGTTCCTGGCGCGCTGCGTGACGACCGTCGTGGAGCTCGATCTGGCCCAGAACAGCATCTCCGTGTACAACGGCGGGTACGAGTCCTTCCTGGAGGAGCGCACGACGGCCCGTCGCCACGCCCGCGAGGAGTACGACGAATTCGCAGCCAAGAAGGCCGACCTCGTGGGTCGCGCCCGCACGCAGCGCGAATGGTCGTCTCAGGGTGTGCGGAACGCCATGAAGAAGTCGCCCGACAACGACAAGATCAGACGGAAGGCCGCCGCGGAGTCGAGCGAGAAGCAGGCGCAGAAGGTGCGTCAGATGGAGAGCCGCATCGCGCGTCTCGACGAGGTCGACGAACCGCGCAAGGAATGGCAGCTGCAGTTCACCATCGGGCAGGCGCCGCGCTCGAGCGCCGTCGTGTCGACGCTCAGCGCTGCCGTCGCCTCGCAGGGATCGTTCACGCTCGGCCCCGTCTCGCTGCAGGTCGACGGCGGCGATCGGATCGGCATCACGGGCCCGAACGGTGCCGGAAAGTCGACGCTGCTACGCCTGCTGCTCGGCACCCAGGCGCCGTCGTCGGGATCGGCATCGCTCGGCCGGAGCGTCGCCGTCGGGGAGATCGACCAGGCCCGGGCGCAGTTGGCGGGTGCGACAGTGCTCTTCGAGGTGGTCAGCCAGGCCGTGCCCGACATGCCGCTCGCCGAGGTGCGCACCCTGCTCGCCAAGTTCGGGCTGAAGGCCGACCACGTCGACCGGCCCGTCGACTCCCTGTCGCCCGGTGAGCGCACCCGTGCGGCCCTGGCGCTGCTGCAGGCCCGCGGGGTCAACCTGCTGGTTCTGGATGAGCCCACGAACCACCTCGACCTGCCGGCCATCGAGCAACTCGAGCAGGCACTCGACGCCTACGAGGGAACGCTTCTGCTCGTCACCCACGACCGCCGCATGCTCGAGACGGTGACGCTGAACCGCCAGTTGCGTGTGGAAGCGGGGCAGGTGAGCGAGCTGTGAGCGCGTCCGGCCCTGCCGCTGCGGAAGCGGGCGTGGCTGCGGCCGATCCGCAGCACTACGTCGGGCTGGTGCGCGGTATCAACGTCGGTGGCAACAACCGCATCACGATGGCCGATTTCCGCGCAGTCTTCGAGGGTCTCGGTTACATGGAGGTCGCGACACTCCTGCAGAGCGGCAACGTGGTCTTCGCCGCGGCCCGCCCTCTCGTTCTGGCGGATGTCGCTGCCATCGAGGCCGCCTTCGCCGCCGCCGCAGGTTTTCGCGCGGGCTTCGTCGTGCTGTCGGCCGCGCATTTCCTCTCCGTGCTCGACGCGAACCCGCTCCTCGCCGTCGGCACAGACCTCTCGCGGCTCGTCGTCACGTTCCTGCCGCAGGCTCCGGATCCCGCCCCGGTGCCTCCCGCCCCGACGGCCGCTGCTGCCGCGCCGTCCGCCGCCGCACCGACCGGCCCCCCGGCCCAGGATGCTGCCCAGCCGGTCGCCGCAGCCACCCCCGCCCTGCCAGCCACCGCAGCTGCGGCGCCGGTGGCAGTTTCCCCGCCGGTCGTGGGCACCGCGATCGAGCTCCCCGACCCGGCATCCATCCTCCCCGAGGTCTTTGCCGCGGGCCCCCATGCGGTCTACTCCTGGCATCCCGACGGCATCTCGAACAGCCGTGTGCCCGCCACCTTCTGGAAGCGGCTCGGCCCCGTCTACACCGCCCGCAACGTCAACACCGCGAACAAGCTCGCGGCCCTCCTCCGCGCCCGCGCCACCTGACCTCCCCCTCCCCTCCCCGCGCGAATTCGCCTCGCCTACCCGCCCTGCGCACCCGCTTCGTCGGATTCCGCCACCACCTGTCGCTTCCGCGGCTGCGCGCGCATGCGCTGAAGCAACAAACAGGGGCGGATGTGGGAGGGAAGGCTCGGTGGGGGCGGGTGTCGGGGGTGGCGCTTAGGCTGGTGGGGTGAGCGAAGCGAAGCGGGCGGCGGGGTGGGAGTCCCGGCCGATTCCGTCGCGCACGCCGATTCCTGAGCGCACACCCACCCCGGGCAGCTCGAAGGCGCCGGGCGAGGACCGCGCAGCATCCGGAGCCATGCCGAGCGCGGGGGAGCACATCTTCGGGGGCGGCCCCGACGACGGCACGTCGACAATGCTGCACATCGACATGGATGCGTTCTTCGCCTCGGTGGAGCTCCTCGAGCATCCGGAACTCCGCGGCCTGCCCGTGATCATCGGCGGTGCGGGCGGTCGGGGCGTCGTGACCAGTGCCACCTACGAGGCGCGGCGGTTCGGGGTGCACTCCGCCATGCCCACGGCCCGTGCCCTGCAGCTCTGCCCGAAGGCCATCGTGCTGCCGAGCCACCACGAGAAGTACCGGCACTATTCGGCACAGGTGATGAACGTCTTCCGCGACGTCACGCCGCTCGTCGAACCGCTGAGCATCGACGAAGCGTTTCTCGACGTGGCGGGCGCCCGACGCCTGCTCGGGTCGCCGTCTGCGATCGGTGCCGCCGTGCGGGAGCGCGTCTACGCCGAGACGGGGCTCACCTGCTCCGTCGGTGCCGCGTCGACGAAGTTCATCGCCAAGATGGCGTCGGGCAGGGCGAAGCCCGACGGGATGCTCGTGGTGCCCGCAGCGCAGTCGCTCGCGTTTTTGCATCCGTTGCCTGTCGGCGCCCTGTGGGGTGTCGGCGCGAGCACGGCCGAGGCGCTCACCCGGCTCGGAATCCGCACGGTCGGCGACCTCGCCGTCACCCCGCTGCAGACGCTCGTCTCGCGGGTCGGTGAGGCGTCAGGCCATAAGCTCCACAGTCTGGCGAACGGTCACGATCGGCGCTCGGTGGTGACCGAACGGGTGGAGAAGAGCATCGGCCACGAGATGACGTTCGAGTTCGACCTGTCGGATCCGCGCCAGCTCCGCCTCGAACTGCTGCGCCTCTCCGACCAGGTCGCGGTGCGGCTCAGGCGCGCCGGCCTCGCGGCGAAGACCGTGGCACTGAAGGTGCGGTTCAGCGATTTCTCGACGATCTCGCGCTCCCGCACGCTCACCGAGCCGACCGATCTCGCCCAGACCATCTCCGACGCGGCGCGCGACCTCTTCGACCATGTCGGACTCGACCAGCGCGTGCGCCTGATCGGCGTGCGGGCCGAGAACCTCGTCGAGGCGCACGAGACCGTGCACCAGCCCTCGCTCTGGGAGGACGAGTCGGCGGCCCCGTCGAGCTGGCGCGACGCGGAGGTCACGGTCGACCGTGTCGCCGCGAAGTTCGGCCGCGACATCCTGAAGCGCGCCTCACTCGTCGAGCCGGGCCCCCGCGAGCGCCGCCGCCCCGACCGCCCCGCTCCGCCCGCCTAGCCCCCCTCCACCCCTATCCGATCCGACCCGATCCGCGGCCCAAGGGTCGCATATCGTCATACGAATTCCCGCTTGGCGCGCTATGGGTCCCTTCGGGACGGCTGGGCGGGAGGGCTGGGCGGGAGGGTGGGGTGGCCGGGTGGGTGGGGTCAGGGGCGGCGGTAGACGGTTGCCGAGTGGGCGGGGAGGGTACCGAGCGGCGGGCGGGTGGATGTCGCGGGGCGGGCGTCTGCGAGCACGTCCGCGGTCGCGAGCAGCAGTTCTCCCGCGGCAGCGCCGGCGTCGATCGTCGCCGCGTCGACGGGGGCGTCCGCGAAGTTGATCAGGATGCTGATGTCACCACGGCGGAGTTCGAACCAGCGCGCTGCCTCGTCGAATCGTACCGACACCTGCGTGAAGCGGGGGTCGGTGAACTCGGGGGCCTCCCGGCGGAGCACCGCCAGTTCGCGGTACAGGCGCAGGAGCTTCGTGTGCCGCGTCTCGCCCGAGCCCGAGCCCGAGCCCGAGCTCGCACCCGCGCCACCCTCCGCCTCGCGCCAGTCGAGCTTCGAGTTCTCGAACGTCGACAACTCCTGCGGGTCGGGCACCGACGCCTCGTCCCAGCCCATCTTCGCGAACTCCGCGATCCGCCCCTTGGCGGTCGCCTCGCCGAGCTCTGGTTCCGGATGCGACGTGAAGAACTGCCACGGAGTCGAGGCCGCCCACTCCTCACCCATGAACAGCATCGGGGTGAACGGCCCGAGCAGCGTCAGCACCGCGGCGATCGCGAGCTGGCCATCCGTCAGCGAGGCGGTGAGCCGGTCGCCGGTCGCCCGGTTTCCGATCTGGTCGTGGTTCTGGTTCGCCACCACGAGTCGCCACGAAGAGGTGTGGTCGGTGTCGATCGGCTTGCCGTGGTTCTTCTCGCGGAACGACGAGTACGTTCCGTTGTGGAAGAACCCCTCGGTCAGCACCTTGCCGAGCGCCGCGAGCGAATCGAAGTCCTCGTAGTAGCCGGTCGTCTCGCGGGTGAGCGCAACATGCACCGCGTGGTGGAAGTCGTCGCTCCACTGCCCGGTCAGCCCGTACCCGGCGCTCTCCCGCGGGGTGAACATCACGGGGTCGTTCAGGTCGCTCTCGGCGATGAGGGTGAGGGGCCTGCCGAGGAACGACGAGAGGGCATCCACCTCGGTCGACAGCTCGGCGAGCAGGTGCGGGTCGGATGAGTCGTGCAGGGCGTGCACGGCATCGAGCCGCAGCCCGTCGACGTGGTAGTCGTTCAGCCACATCAGCGCGTTGTCGATGATGTAGCGGCGCACCTCGGCGGAGTCCGGTCCGTCGAGGTTGATCGCCGAGCCCCAGGTGTTCGCGGCGGCATCGTTCAGGTAGGGACCGTACAGCGGCAGATAGTTGCCGCTCGGCCCGAGGTGGTTGTAGACGACGTCCTGGATGACGCCGAGACCTGCCGAATGGCAGGCATCCACGAATCGCTGGTATCCCTCCGGCCCGCCGTAGAGCTCGTGCACGGCGAACCAGAGCACACCGTCGTAGCCCCAGTTGTGCGTGCCGTTGAACGCATTCACGGGAAGCAGCTCGACGAAGTCGACCCCGATCGACACGAGGTGGTCGAGCTTCTCGATCGCTGCATCCAGGGTTCCCGACGGCGTGAAGGTGCCGAGGTGCAGCTCATAGATCTCGCCACCCGCGAGCTGTCGGCCCTTCCAGGCCTGGTCGTGCCAGGTGAACGTGGTGGGGTCGTAGCTGCGCGAGAGCCCGTGCACGCCAGCGGGCTGGCGCCGGGAACGCGGATCGGGCAGCACCTGCTCATCTCCGACGCTCGGCGCCACCGCGTCGTACACGGGGCCGGGACCACCCGCGTCGGCGTAGGAGTCGCCGTCATCGTCTGGAGCATTGTCGGAGTCGGCCGGAACCACGACGTAGCCGTAGTCGGCCTCGATGAAGCCGTCGAGTCCGGGCGCCGTCCACCAGCCGTCGCCACGCGGCTCCATCGGAACGGAGCGGAGCGACCCATCGGAGCCAGAGCCGGCGCCGGCACCCGCGGCGCCAGCATCAGCGCCAGCACCCGCAGCACCCGCACCCGCAGCATCCACGTCCGTCGTGGCCGGGTCGGCGCTCGCCGCCGCTGTGGCCGCCGCCAGGTCGACCGCCTCGTCCGAAGCCGCCACCTCCCGCAACCGCAACGTCACCGCTGACGCCCGCGGCGCCCACACATCGAACTGTTTAATCGTCATCTCGTGTCGCTCCTACGCTTCGGGTGCCGGCACGAGCAACGCAACCGGGTATTCATCGAGCAGCTCTGACAGCATCACGCGCGAGCCGTCGAACGACCGCCCGGTGATCACATCCACGACGCGCTCGGAGTCGAGGTCGAGGCACGTGTCGCCCCAGCCTCCGGCGGCAGCGAGGCCGACCGGCAGTCGAGTCGCGACGGTGACGGCTGAGTCCCGGTCGAAAGCGATGACATGAACCGAAGCCGACCCGGAAGCCGCGAGGGGACGATAGCCCTGGAAGAACCCCGGCCGATCCCGCTTCAGCCGGAGCGCCCGCGAGGTGACGAGCAGTTTCGCCGCACCCGTCGCATCGATCGCGGGTCGGAACCCGCCGTCGAGGGACGCCAGCAGAGTCCGCCGCTTCGCATAGTCGACGGGTCGCCGGTTGTCGGGATCGACCAGCGACGTCTCCCAGAGCTCGCTGCCCTGGTACACGTCGGGCGAGCCGGGGGCGGTGAGCTGCAGCAACTTCAGCGAGAGCGAGTTCGACCAGCCGGGCTGCTCCACCTTCGCGATGAAGGCCGACAGCACGCCAGCGACGGGAGGGTTGTCGAACACACTGTCGATGAGCGCGTGCATCTTCTCTTCGAAAGCGTCGTTCACGTCGAGCCAGCCGGTCGAGTCGCCAGCCTCGCGCGACGCCTTCTCGGCATAGGCGTGCAGGCGCTCCCGTGAGGCCGGCCACGCACCGACGATCGCCTGCCAGAGCAGGTTCTCGAGCTGCGCGTCGCCGAGCGGTGCGAGCGTGCGCAGCTGCTGCAGAGTGGATGCCCATTCCGCTGGCAGCTCGGAGATCACACTGATGCGCGCCCGGGTGTCCTCACCGCGCTTGGTGTCGTGTGTCGACAGGGTGGTCATGGCGTTCGGGTAGCCCCGCAGGCGTGTCACCTGCCGTTTGTGGAACTCGGCCACATCGACCGCGAACTCACCCGGATCGGCCCCGACCTCGTTCAGCGACGTGAGCCGGTTGTAGCGGTAGAACGCCGTGTCCTCGACACCCTTCGCCATCACCATCCCGGAGGTCTGCTGGAAGCGCTTCGCGGCCTCATTCGAGGCATCCGAGAGCGCCGGAAGGATCGCCTCGATCGTGGCAGCGAGCTCGGGCCGGTGCGACACGGCGAGGGCCGCGGCGGCTTCGAGCTGGTCGAGGCCGAGCGGCAGGTAGGAACGGTACACCGGGAAGCAGGTGAGCAGCTCGGCGATCGCGTCGGCGACGGAATCGTCGTGGGCGTCGATTCCGGATGCGCCCGGCCCCGAGGCGCCGGGCCCTGCCGCGCCGCCCGCGAGGGCACCCGCATCGCCGTCGAGCGCCCCGCTCGCCACGAGGTCGCGCTGGATGCGCAGCACCTCCGAGCGGAGGATGCCGTCGGCGATGCCCCGCTTGGTGGTGTGGATGAGCGACTCGAACGACGACGGAACGGGCCGGTCATCCGTGGCCGAAGCCTCATCGAGAGCATCCAGAGCCGCCTGCCCGGCCGGGTCGACGAGCACCCGGTCGAAGTCGGCCAGCGCGTCGTACCCGGTCGTGCCCGCCGTGGCCCACGACGACGGCAGCTGCTCGCGCCCCTCGAGGATCTTCTCGACGAGCACATAGCCGTGCGACGTGAGCGTCGCGAGCCGTTCGAGGTAGCCCTCCGGATCCCGCACGCCGTCGGGGTGGTCGACGCGGAGCCCGTCGGCGAGCCCCTCGCGGAACCAGCGCGCGATCTCGACGTGCGAGTCGTCAAACACGACGTGCTCCTCGACCCGGATGCCCGCCAGCGAGTTCACGGCGAAGAAGCGTCGGTAGTTGAGCTTGTCGTCGGCGCGCCGCCAGTCCATCAGCTCATAGTTCTGGCGGGCGAGAACCTCCGTGGGGGTGCCCGCCGTGGCGGTGCCCGGAGCGATCGGGTACGCGTTGTCGTAGTAGTGCAGCTCGTCGCCGACGATCTCGAGGCCCTCGATCTCCTCACCCGCGACCGGTGCCGAGCCGAGCACGGGGATCCGCACCTTGCCGCCGCCGAACGACCAGTCGACGTCGAAGTACGACGCGAAGGCCGACGAACGACCGTGTTTCAGCAGATCCCACCACCATGCGCTGATCGTCGGCGTCGCGACCCCCACATGGTTGGGCACAATGTCGATGAGCACACCGAGCCCCAGAGCGCGTGCGGCTGCCACCGCGGCATCCAGACCCGCGGCGCCGCCCCGGTCGGGGTCCACCAGCGAATGGTCGACCACGTCGTAGCCGTGATCGCTCCCCTTCTCCGCCTTCAGGAGCGGGGAGAAATAGAGCCAGTCGGCTCCCAGATCGTGGATGTAGTCCGCCGTGGCCGCCGCGTCGTCCAGAGTGAACGACGGGGTGATCTGCAGGCGGTAGGTCGACTTGGGGGCAGGGACAGGCATGGGACTCGTCTCGTGGAGGCCCCGCGGGGAACCCGGCGAACCGGGCACCCGCGGGGTGATGGAGGGGCTAGCCGGCCGACGGCCGGGTGGCTGGGATGATCGTCTGGATCGCACCCGTCATGCTGCTGAGGGAGGCAGCCACGGAGTGATCGGGGTCGGTGGTCTCGCGGCGATGGGCGCGGAGCACCATCATCGACTTGGGCCAGACGGTGAGCACGTCGCCGGGCCGGGAGGGCGCCTCGTCTGTGGCCTGGCCCGCGGTGTCGATCACGACGTCCCACGCGGAACCGTACTCGGCCGCGGGTAGCGTGAACGCGACATCCGAGTCATCGGCGTTGAAATAGACGAGGAAGTTGACGTCGACCACCCGCTCACCGCGGTAGTCGCGGCCGCGGATGCCCTGCCCGTTGAGGAACACGCCGAGCGAACGGTGTAGCGGCGCATCCCACTCCTCCGGCTCCATCTCGAGCGCGTCGGGGTTCAGCCACACGATGTCGGGCAGCGGCTCGCCGCGCCCCCGCCTGACCGGCCGGCCGTCGAAGAAGCGCGAACGCCGGAACGTCGGGTGCTCCTTGCGGAGCCGCATCAGCGCGGCGGTGAACTCGGTGAGGGGTTCGTCGGCGCGCTTCCAGTGCACCCACGAGATCTCGTTGTCCTGCGCGTAGGTGTTGTTGTTGCCGTTCTGGGTGCGGCCGAGTTCATCGCCGTGCAGCAGCATCGGCACGCCCTGGCTGAGCAGGAGAGTAGCAAGGAAGTTGCGCTGCTGGCGCGCGCGCAGGCTCCGGATGGCCGTGTCGTCTGTGGGGCCCTCTGCGCCGCTGTTCCAGCTGCGGTTCGACGACTCCCCGTCGTTGCCGTTCTCGCCGTTGGCATCGTTGTGCTTCTCGTTGTACGACACGAGGTCGGCCAGCGTGAAACCGTCGTGGGCGGTGACGAAGTTGATCGAGGCGACGGGCCGGCGACCCGAGTGCTCGTACAGGTCGGCTGAGCCGGTGAAGCGCGAGGCGAACTCACCGAGCGTCGACGGCTCTCCGCGCCAGAAGTCGCGCACCGTGTCGCGGTACTTGCCGTTCCACTCCGACCACTGGGGCGGGAAGTTGCCCACCTGGTAGCCGCCGGGGCCGACGTCCCAGGGCTCGGCGATCAGTTTCACCTGCGATACCACCGGATCCTGCTGCACGAGCTCGAAGAAGCTCGACAGGCGGTCGACGTCGTAGAACTCGCGGGCCAGGGTCGACGCGAGGTCGAAACGGAAGCCGTCGACATGCATCTCAGTCACCCAGTAGCGGAGCGAATCCATGATGAGCTGCAGGGAGTGCGGATGCCGCACGTTCAGGGTGTTGCCGGTGCCGGTGTAGTCCATGTAGTACCGCTTGTCATCGTCCATGACCCGGTAGTACGCCTCGTTGTCGATGCCCCGGAAGGAGATCGTCGGGCCCAGATGGTTGCCCTCGGCGGTGTGGTTGTACACGACATCCAGAATCACTTCGATGTTCGCCGCGTGCAAGGCCTTGACCATGCCCTTGAACTCCTGCACCTGCTGGCCGCGCTCGCCGGCCGAGGAATAGGAGCTGTGCGGGGCGAAGAACCCGATCGTGTTGTAGCCCCAGTAGTTCGAGAGGCCCTTGTCGAGCAGCGTCGAATCCTGCACGAACTGGTGCACGGGCATGAGCTCGAGCGAGGTGATGCCGAGCTTCTGCAGGTGCTCGATGGTCGCCGGATGCGCGATGCCTGCGTAGGTGCCGCGCTGGTCCTTCGGGATCTCGTGGTTGAGCTCAGTGAGCCCCTTCACGTGCGCCTCGTAGATGATCGTGTCCTGGTAGGGCACCTTCAGCACGCGGTCGCCCGACCAGTCGAAGAACGGGTTGATCACGACGCCGAACATCATGTGCTTGGCCGAATCGAGGTCGTTCTCGCTGTCGGGGTCACCGAAGTTGTACGAGAAGAGGGACTGGTCCCAGTCGATGGTGCCGCTCGTCGCCTTGGCGTACGGGTCGAGCAGGAGCTTGTTGGGGTTGAACCGCTGTCCGTTCGCCGGGTCGTAGGGCCCGTGCACGCGGTAGCCGTACCGCTGGCCCGGCTGCACCTGGGGGAGGTAGCAGTGCCAGACGAAGGCATCGACTTCGTGCAGCAGCACGCGGGTCTCCGCTCCCTTCTCACCGAACAGGCAGAGCTCGACTTTCTCGGCACCCTCACTGAAGAGGGCGAAGTTGGTGCCGCTGCCGTCGAAGGTCGCCCCCAACGGATACGCGGATCCAGGCCAACTGTCCACAGGAAACTCCTCAAAGATCGCACGGTCTTACGGCGCCCCGGGTGGGCGCTCGTCAGAGACCGGTCCTACTGTACGTGCGGCGTGATCTCGGCCGCGATGAATTCGAGCTGCTCCAGATCGTGCAGGTCGTTCACCTGGAGGTAGAGACGTTCTGCGCCCAACTGGGCGAGGCTGTTGATGCGGTCGACGGCTTCGGATGCCGTACCGGCGATGCCCGAGGCCCGCAGTTCTTCGGGGTCGCGGCCGATCGCTGTCGCGCGCTTGCGAAATTCCGCTTCGTCGGCACCCACCGCCACCACGAGGGCGGAGGAGTAGACCATGCTCGCCGGGTCGCGGTCGATCGCCTCGCAGGCGCTCCGCACCCGGTCGAACTGCGGGCCGACCTCGTCGAAGCCGGCGAAGGGCGTGTTGAACTCGGTGGCGAAGCGGGCGGCGATGGCCGGGGTGCGACGGGGGCCGTTGCCGCCGACGATAACCGGCATCGGGCTCTGCACGGGCTTCGGCAGGGCAGGGGAGTCGACGAGGCGGTAGTGCTCGCCCTCGAACGAGTACTTCTCGCCCACCGGGGTGCGATAGAGGCCTTCGATGATCTCGAGCTGCTCCTCGAGCATCCCGAACCGCTTCGCCGGAAAAGGGATGCCGTATGCCAGGTGCTCGGCCTCGAACCAGCCGGTGCCGAGGCCGAGTTCTGCTCGGCCTCCTGACATCTGGTCGACCTGGGCGACCTGGATCGCGAGGATGCCCGGGTGCCGGTAGGTGACGCTCGAGACGAGGGTGCCCAGCTTGATGCGGCTGGTCTCCCTGGCGAGGCCGGCAAGGGTGGTCCAGGCGTCACTCGGGCCGGGGAGGCCGTCGCTGTCGCCCATCGCCAGGTAGTGGTCGGAGCGGAAGAACGCGTCGAAGCCCAGCCGCTCGGTCGCCTGAGCAACGGCGAGAAGGTCGTCATAGCTGGCGCCCTGCTGTGGCTCTGTGAAGATTCGCAACTGCATGGCCCCAGTTTTTCACACTTCTCGGTGCGAGCCGGGCGATCACCCCTCAGGGCCATGTCGCTGTCTGCGGCTACGCTGCCTGGCGGATGCGCACCCGGTGCCACCGTTCGGGGGCGGTTCCGAAGCCGACACGGATGCGGTCCTCCTTCAGCGGATGCGCTCCGTCATAGAGAACGGTCACCCCGCCGCCGGCGCCCGAGAGCTTGAACGTGGCGGCGCCGGAACGCGGAACGAGGCTGCGGGCCGCGCCATCCGCCGACGTGAACGAGATGATCGTGACGGTCGACGTCAGCCGCGAGATCAGCCCGGCCGACATCGGAGGCGCGACCGTGACCGCCTGGCCCGGCGCGCGGGTGCCCTTCCGCAGCAGCCACGTCTCGGTCATGTGCCGGTGCGCGCGCACGGCGAGGAACAACCCTGCGATCACGATCAGCACGGCAAGAACGATGAGTACCTGCATGGAACCTCACACTATGGGATACTTGCCGTAACACGGGAGTCCGGTGAGCCGGGCTGAGAGGAAGGTTCTCAACCTTCGACCGTCGAACCTGATCTGGATCATGCCAGCGCAGGGAGGACAATCTCTCGAGCCGTCGTTGTGCTGACTGAAACAGGCGTCCTGCCCGTGGGAGTTTCCGCTCGCGGCGTCTCACAACCCGTGCCCTACACAATTCGTATCGACGAAAGGGCACGACAAGTGCACGCGACAACCTCAACCCTCAAGACCTCCTCTTCTTCCCCAGCGTCTCCGGCCGGGGGTGGGCGCTTCCGCTGGCGGGTGGTCGACATCATCGTCGCCAGCGTCGTCGGTGTGGCCGCCGGCCTCATCTTCTGGGCGTGGGGGCTCGCCTACAACCCCGTGACCACTCCGTTGAGCGCGGCGCTGCCGGGGCTCCAGGGGCTGTTCAATGGCGGCTGGCTGTTCGCCGGCGTGCTCGGGGGGTTGATCATCCGGAAGCCCGGCGCTGCTCTCTACACCGAGCTCGTCGCCGCCATCGTGTCTGCTCTGATCGGAACGCAGTGGGGCATCACGACGCTCGTCTCTGGGGCGATCCAGGGAATCGGCGCGGAGATCGTCTTCGCGCTGTTCCTGTACTCGAGCTACCGCATCTGGGTGGCGCTGCTCGCGGGAGTGGGAGCGGGCATCGCGCTCTCGATCACCGACCTCACGCTGTCGTACCCGGGGTCGGACACCCCGTTCATCCTGATCTATTCGGCGACGTCGATCGTGTCGGGCATCGTTCTCGCGGGGCTGCTGTCGTGGCTGGCGATGCGCGGCATCGCGGCGACCGGAGCGCTGAACCGATTCGCGGCCGGACGCGAGTCTCGGGCGCTGGTCTGAGCGCCGCACCCCGCGTGTCGCGTGCGCCCGCGCTCCGCGCGTCGCGCGCCCGTCGGTTTTCTCGCGAGAACGACACATCCGGCCGAGAGCGACAGGTAGACGTGTCGGTCTCGGTGCGAGGTGGCGTTCTCGCGAGCAAACGGGCAGGCACGTGAGCGGCGGCGCGTCGCGGCGCGCGGGCGGTGCGACGGTGTCGGCGCGGGGATGGGGGTGGCGACACGCCGGGCGGCGGGCCTGGGCCGTCGACGGGCTCGACCTCGAGATCGCGGCGGGGGAGCGGGTGCTGCTGCTCGGTGCCTCCGGGGCCGGCAAGTCGACGCTCATCAGCGCCCTCGCGGGGGTGCTCGGCGCCGCCGACGAGGGAGAGGAACGCGGGTCGCTGCTCGTCGGCGGCACGCGGCCCCAGGATGCCCGAGGCCGCGTCGGGCTGCTGCTCCAGGACCCGGACTCCCAGGTGTTGCTCGCGCGGGTCGGCGACGATGTCGCCTTCGGCTGCGAGAACCTCGGCGTGCCACGGGAGGAGATCTGGCGGCGGGTCGGTTCCGCGCTCGACGCCGTCGGGCTCCACCTTCCCCTCTCCCACCCCTCCTCGTCACTCTCGGGTGGACAGAAGCAGCGGCTGGCGCTCGCCGGGGTGCTCGCGATGCAGCCCGGGCTCCTGCTGCTCGACGAACCCACGGCGAATCTCGACCCGGCCGGCGTCGAGGAAGTGCGGGATGCCGTTGCCCGCGTGCTCGCGCACTCGGAGGCGACGTTCGTGGTCATCGAACACCGCGTCGCGGTCTGGCGGCACGTGGTGAACCGCGTGGTCGTGCTCGCGTCCGGCGGCGGCGTGCTGGCCGACGGCCCGCCCGATGAGGTACTCGCCGCGCGTGGTGCGGAGCTCGCGGCATCCGGAGTCTGGGTGCCCGGCTTCCCGCCCGCCCGCCCGCCACGTGCCGCCCGCGCTGCCCGCCCGCCACGCACCACCCGCATCGCGACGGGCGCGGCAGACCGAACGGGCGGCCCTGCTCGAAACCTCGCCGCTATCTGCGACGGTCTGGCGGAGGGCCGCCGATTCGACGATCCCGATCCCGATGGTGTCGACGCGCCACTGCTTCGCGCACGCGACCTCGCCGTTACGCGGGTGAAGGGCGGCCCACCCGTCGCGACCGGCCTCAAGCTCGACATCGATCCCGGATTCGCGACAGTCGTCACCGGACCGAACGGCGCCGGCAAATCGACGCTCGCCCTCACTCTCGCAGGCCTCATCCCACCCGCCGGCGGTGACCTCGTCGCGAGCGACGACTTTGCAGCAGGAGCTGGACCCGAACCCATCCGCTGGAGGTCGCGCGAGCTCCTCACCCGCATCGGAACGGTCTTCCAGGATCCCGAGCACCAGTTCCTCGCCAGCACCCTCCGCAAAGAGCTCGCCGTCGGCCCCGCCGCCCTCAGGCTCCCGCAGCGCGAGATCGTCGAACGGGTCGACGAACTCCTTGCCCGCCTCCGCCTCACAGCGCTCGCGGAGGCCAACCCGTTCACTCTCTCGGGCGGCGAGAAGCGCCGCCTCTCCGTCGCCACCGCCCTCGCCACCCGCCCCGCACTCCTCGTGCTCGACGAACCCACCTTCGGCCAGGATTCCCGCACCTGGGCCGAACTCGTCGCCCTCCTCGCCGAACTGCTCGACTCCGGAACCGCCCTCGTCGCCGTCACGCACGACGCCGACTTCGTCGACGCGCTGGCCGACCGCGAGTTCCGGATGCCCGGGGCTCCGGTTCCGGGTGGTGCATCGTGAACGCCCGAGAGTTCCGGATGCCCGGCCCAGCTGGCCCCGCCTCGGCGACCTGCACGGCACGGCGCACCGCAGCATGAGCATCCTGAACCCGGTGCGCGGCACGCAGGCCGTCTACGCGATCAACCCGGTCGCCAAACTCGTCGCGGCCCTCCTGCTCAGCCTCACCCTCGTGCTCTCGATCGACTGGGTCTCGGCCGGTGTCGCCCTCGTGCTCGAGGCGGTGCTGTTCTTCTGGGCCGGGCTCGGGTTCCGCACCTTCCTCCTCCGCACGCTGCCCGTGCTGATCGCCTCGCCCGCCGCCGCGCTCACCACGCTGCTCTACGGACGCCCGTCGGGCCACGTCTACCTGCAGTTCGCGCTGGTGAATGTCACCGACGGGTCCATCGAGCTCGCCGTGGCGACCGGGCTCCGGGTGCTCGCCATCGGACTGCCCGCGATCGTGCTGTTCGTGACGATCGATCCGACCGACCTCGCCGACGGCCTCGCGCAGGTGCTGCATCTGCCCAGCCGCTTCGTGCTCGGCGGGCTGGCGGGGCTCCGGCTCGTCGGTCTGTTCGTCGAGGACTGGCGCTCGCTCGAACTGGCCCGGCGCGCCCGGGGCGTCGGAGACTCCGGGCGCTTCCGGCGTTTCTTCAGCCAGGGCTTTGCGCTGCTCGTGCTCTCGATCCGCCGCGGCAGCAAGCTCGCGACGGCCATGGAGGCGCGGGGATTCGGGTCGCCCGGCGAGCGGACCTACGCCCGGGCATCCGTCATGGGCTGGCGGGAAGGTGTGCTCATCGCCCTGGCCGTCGTCGTGGCGCTGGCGGCAGTGGTGGTGTCCGTGTCAACCGGATACTGGAATTTCATCGGCAGCCAGAGCTGACCGCTGCGCCCGGTACGGTGGGAGCATGACTGATGCAACACAGACCCCGAACTCCTATGTCGTCGAGTACACCGACGGCCCCCTCGTCGGCCAGACCGACACGCGTATCTTCGTCGGCGGAGAGTACGACAAGACGTTCGGCGTGATCGCCCTCGTCGACGGCATCGAAGCGAACTTCGAATACCACGCGACCGGCACCCGCGAACTGAACGGCCAGACCCACGTCACGTACTCGTTCGACGCTGCGAACAGCGACTCCCCGGTCAGCGACGAAGACGGCGTGGAGCCCGGCGAGGCACTCGTCTGACCTCTCGCCCTGCCGCCACCATGGAATGCGCTGAGCCGATCCTCACCCGTCTGGGCCACAGTTTCGCTGGGCGCATTCCTACAGTCGGGTCAGCAGCGCTGGAGATCAGCCGCGCGAGGCGATGAACGCCCCGATCACGTCGAACGGATGCGCCAGGCGCCAGAGCGGCCCGGGATCGGTGAGCGGCCCGTCGAGCGTGAGCGGAGCATCCACCGCACCCTCGGGCAGCGCGAATGTCACCGTTCCCGCCGGAGCGCCTGAGGGCGCGGTGGTGAGCGTCAGCGGCGTCGCCGTCTGTGTCACGGGAGTGGTGGCCCAGAGCATCCGCGACTCCGCTTCTGAGGTCACTCCGCGCGCGGTCTGCCCCCAGGCGGCGGTGTACTCCACGAAGGGTGTCTGGGCCGCCGCGATCTCGGTCGGTTTCAGGCCGGTGGATGCGCTCCCCACCAGCGCCGTGAGGTCGGCTTCGAGCGTGGGGTAGTCGGGCTCCCGCAGCATCGCGCCGTAGATGGTGGCGTCCGCGGCGGTGGCCGGCGCGGTGGCGTCCGGCGCGGTGGCGTCCGCGGTGGCATCCGTGGTCGCCGCCGCGCCTGCAGCTCCCGCCAGCGGCACCGTCGCCCGGTACAGCAGGCACAGCCCCGCTTCGTCGGTGTAGCTCAGCGACAGCCCGGTGATGCCCAGATCCGGCAGGTAGACCGCGAGGTTCTGCACCTGCCGGTTGCCGTTCACGGTGGCCGACGGCAGGGCCATGATCTCGGCGATGACCGGGGTCTCGAAGGCGAGCTCTGCGATGCGGGTGAGGTCGGAGGCTGTGCCGACGGACGTCTCGCTGAGACCGGTGGTGTCCGTGACGGTCGTGCCGGTCATCCCGTTCGCCGCCAGCCAGGCGTTCGCGGCCGTGACGTAGGCGTCCGTCGTGCCGAATGCCCAGCGCGCTAGGGCATCGGCGTGGTTGTTGCTGGATCCGAGCAGCATCGCGATGAGCATGTCGCGCTCCGACCAGCTCTCGTTCGTGATGAACGACACCGCGCGGGAGCTCTCCGAGATGTAGCGCACGTAGTCGGCATAGTCCTCGGCCGTGATGACGACAGGGTCGCCCGGCGTGCCGGCGGCGAGTGGATGCGCGCTCAGCACGACGAGCGCCGTGATGACCTTGGTGGTGCCGCCGAGGGGCACCGGATCTGCGATGCCCGCGGTGGTGACGGCACTCGCGGGTGGCGCGGACGGTGGCGCGGTCGCGCTGGGGGTGGCGGCTGTGCCGGGTGCCGTGGTCGCGCCCGGGGTGGCGGGAGTTGAGGGTGCAGCGGTCGCGCCGGAGGTCGCGGGTGTGCCGGGTACAGCGGTCGCGCCGGGGGCCGCGGGTGTGCCGGCTGCGGCTCCGGATGTCGCGGCGGCAGGGCTCCCGCCGGCCACCGTGACCCCGCTCGCGCCGGTCGACGGCAGCGCCGGAGCGGCAGCGGCAGGAGTGATGGCGGGGGTGTCGAGCACCCGCGCGGTCGCGGCCGGAAGCGGCCCCAGCAGCGTGGCCGGCCCATACACCCCGAGCCCGAGGATCACGACGGTGCCGATCGCGATCACCACGCCGCGCCGGATGCGATGTGCGGCGGTCGAGGTCATGCCCCCCAAGCTAGCGCGGGGTGGCCCTGATCGCCCCGAGCGACCCGCGCGCCTCGCGCCGCCCGCCCTGCCCACGTCCGCCCCGCCCACGTCTACCCAGCGCCCGCCGCGCGCCGCCCTGCCACGCCCGCCCCGCCCACGTTCGCCCGGCCGAAGGGACGCAAAGCGCTCTTGCGGGCCTACGTTGGAGCGTTTTGCGTCCCTTCGGTTGCTTCCGGGTGCGGTCAGGCCCAGCCGAGCTCGTGCAACCGCTCGTCGTCGATGCCGTAGAAGTGCGCGATCTCGTGCACCAGTGTCACGTGGATCTCGTCCCGCAGCTCGCCGAGGTCGGCGCACATCGCCAGCAGCGGCACGCGGAACAGCACGATGCGGTCGGGCATCTCGCCGAAACCGTACTGCCCGCGTTCCGTCAGGGCGACGCCGTCGTAGAGGCCGAGCAGGTCGAGGGATCCGTCCTCGGGGCGATCCTCGACCACGAAGGCGACGTTGTCGAGCCCGTCGATCATGTCGTCCGGGAGAAGGTCGAGTTCTGCCACCACGAGCGCTTCGAAGGCATCGGCGTCGAGCTCGAGCATCCGGAACCTCCAGGCGAAAGAAAAACGAGCGACCCGACAGTGCCGGGCCGCTCGCTTCGGTGGGGTGAGTAACGGGGCTCGAACCCGCGGCCTCCTAGACCACAACCAGGCGCTCTGCCAACTGAGCTATACCCACCATGGCTCCGCCGTGAGGCGAAGCGCTTTTTGGAACGAACCGAGTCTACAGCTTCGCGGCGAACTCGTTCACCACTTCTGCCGAGATGGCTTTCAGATCCGCTGACGGCGGCCCGGGCGGCGCCACGAAGATCGCCTTGCGGTAGTACTCGAGCTCGCGGATCGACTCGAGGATGTCGGCCAGAGCACGGTGACCGCCGTCTTTCGCGGGTGCGTGGAAGTAGATCGGCGGGAACCAGCGGCGCGCAAGCTCCTTGATCGAGGAGACATCGACACTGCGGTAGTGCAGGTGGGCATCCACCCGCGGCATGTACTTCGCGAGGAACATGCGGTCGGTGCCGATGGTGTTTCCCGCAATCGGCGCCTTCAGCTCGTTGGGAACGAACTTCAGAATGTATTCGAGCACCTCGAACTCCGCCTCAGCGAGGCTCACGCCGTTCGGAATCAGCTTGTCGAGGCCCGACGTGGCGTGCATGTTGCGCACGAAGTCGCCCATGTGCTCGAGGGCGGAGTCGTCGGGCTTGATCACGATGGTGAAACCGGGGTCGAGAAGGTTCAGCTCGAAGTCGGTGATGACGACAGCCACCTCCACGAGTTCATCGACGCTGAGGTCGAGGCCGGTCATTTCGCAGTCGATCCAGACCAATCGGTCTGATTGTGCACTCATGCTGCGAGTCTACCGTCGGCCCCCGACACCGGCCGGGCCGCTGCCCGCCTCGCGCCGTGCGATACGGTTGAAGCTGCAACTGAAGTGGAGTGTCACCCGTGTCACCAGAACCTCTCGCCCAGACGCCCGGCCAGACGCCCGCTCCGACGCCCGGCCAGACGCCCGCTCCGACGCCCGCCCAGACGCCCGGCCAGATCGTGCTCGTGCGGCACGGCGAGACCGCCTGGAGCCTGACGGGCCAGCACACCGGTGTCACCGACATCCCGCTCACCGCCAACGGTGAAGAGCAGGCACGCGCAGTGGGCCGGGCGCTCGCGGGTCGCCGTTTCAGCCAGGTTCTGACCAGTCCCCGCCTCCGTGCCCGCACGACCGCCGACCTGATCGGTTTCGGCGACCAGGCCACCGTCGACGCAAACCTCGCCGAGTGGGACTACGGAGCCTACGAGGGCCTCACCTCGGTGCAGATCAAGGCCGAGCGCGGGCACTGGAACCTCTGGACCGACGGCGTACCCGCTGGCGAGACGCCAGGTGAGAACAACGCCGAGGTGCAGTCCCGGGCCCTGAGGGTTCTCGGCCGGGTGCGGGCCGACGTGCTTGCCGGCAACGACGTGCTGCTGGTCGCACACGGCCACATCCTGCGCGCGCTCGCCGCGGCGTGGGTCGAGCTCCCGCCGACGGGCGGGCAGGTCTTCTCGCTCGGAACGTCGACCATGAGCGCCCTCGGCTACGAGCACGATGTGCCTGTCGTCCTGCTGTGGAACGCCCCCGCGCCGCGCGCCGGCGTGTAGGTCCCTGCTCCCAGAGCCCGGTCACGGTGTGAAGACGACCCGTCGCGGGTCTGCCGAGTCGAGCTACGCCGATTCGACGTCTCGGAGCGGGATGCTGCGGGTCTCGACCTCGAACGAGCCCTTAGAGATCGCGGCGACCAGCGAGGGGAGCTCCCCGAGGATGTCCCGCGGGCTCACCGACCCCTGGCCGCTGCCCACGATGCTGAGCCGTGATGAACGGAGCGCGGCAGACGGAATGGATGCCGTGGCCCCCGCAACCGAGCCGATCTCGATCCACGTCAGCCGTCGCCGACCTCGGCCAGCAGGGCTGCACTGGAACCCGCCGAGCAGCGGCGCCTTTCTGCACTCCTCGGCACCCTCCTGCCGACCGGATGACATACGATCAGGCCCACAGACGATGGAGACGGATATGAACCCCAGCGAGCAGATCGACAGCCTGATCGAGAAGCACCCGGACTGGCGGGGGGTGAAGCTCGCTCAAATGCGCGGCATCATCCGCGGGGTCGATCCGGCCATCGTCGAGGAATGGAAGTGGATGGGAGCCCCCGTCTGGGAACTCGACGGCATCCTCGTGGTGGGCAACATCTTCAAGACCAAAGTGAAGCTGGGGTTTATGTACGGCGCGTTGATCGACGACCCTGACGGCCTGTTCAACGGTGAGCTGGGCGGTAACCAGCGACGTTCTGTGGAATTCGCCGAGGGCGACGACGTCGATGAGAAAGCCTTCACGGCGTTGGTTCGCGCGGCGATCGCGCACAACCAGTCGAAACCGCGAAAGACCCCGGCAAAGAAATAAGCCGTCTGTCGGATGCTCGGAGCAACCGGAGCCGCTACGGCATAATGGGTGCTGGAGTCCTCCCCCCGTAGCTCAGCGGAAGAGCAAATGGTTTCTACCCATCAGGCCGGGGGTTCGAATCCCTCCGGGGGGACTCCGGGGGGGATGCTCTTTCTGCGGGGGATCCTGCCGGGCGGGCTGTCAGCGCGGGGCCGGGTTGTCGATCTGGCGCTGCACCGCGTCGACATCATTCAGAACGCGTGCTGTGTCGAGCGTGCCCGTTGTTGCGCGGGGGGCTTCGGTCGAATGCGCAGGGTAGGTGGGGGCCTGGTAGGTGGGCGCCTGGCGCACGGGTGCGGCAGGCGCAGCTTCGCGCACGGTGGATGTTTCGGCCGACGTCGGCGCCGCGGCGGTCGTGGCACCCTGCTTCTGTGCTGCGGGAGCCCCGTGCTGCTCGTGGTGCTGCTGGGCCACCCAGGCCTCCTGCTGCTCCTTCAGGGTGCGCTCGGTGTCTGAGCCCTGCGTCGACCAGCGGTCGAGGTCGCTCTGGAACGAGCGCCGCGTGCGGCCGGGACGGTTCTGCCATTCGACGAGCTGGTCGCGGAACACGATGACGGCCGGTTCGACCTGGTAGCCGAAGGTCGCAGAGCTCCGTTTCATCTCGGCGAGAGAGTGCGTGGCCCAGTTTGCCGCGACCGCGGCGCCCTTGATCGGCAGCAGGCGAACCTGGATGTCGGCCTGCCCTGTAGCGCGGTCGGAGAGCACCTGCTCCTGCGGGGTGAGGGAATTCCAGACGGAAGCCTGCTCCGCGGCATCCACCAGCGCGCCGATCGCTGCGACTTTGAGGTCGCGGTCACGACCTGCCAGCAGCCGCTTGATCGAACCGCTCGCGATCCATGCCGCGAGCAGCCCGGCGACGATGATCGAGACCGCGGGCACCGCGATGCTCGTGATCACATAGGCGCCCCCGTCGGTGTTGGCCCAGTTCAGAAAATCGCTCCACTATTGCATGGGGGAAGACTACCTCCGGCCTGATGTCTGGCTCCGGATGACGCGGGCGTGTGTTGCGACCGGCAGAACGGCCATCAGCGGAAGCACGAGAGCGCGTCGTCGATCGAGGCGAAGTCGCCGACGCCCACCACCTGGCGGGTGGAGGCGATCATCCGGCGGGCCTCGAACCGTTCGGTCGCCTGCTCGATGTAGCCGGCCATGCTGCCGTCGGATCGGAGCACCCGCCAGAGAGTGGGGCGCACCTGGCGGAGGGTCGGGGGCGACGAAGGGAATCGGCTGGCTCTGAGGGTGTTCATGTCGTACCTCCTGTGATCGCGCCGGCCCGGCTGATGGTGTGATTGCAGGCTATGTGCGACCACCGACATCGGCGGAGGGCGAACGCCGGGCTGTCTTGTCCCCCACAGCGACGACATCGAGCGATCTCTCCACAGATGACTGCCGAGGCCCCAGCGGAGCCGGATGACGGCACCAGAATCGTCGCAGCGGCCCGAACCACCGCCCCTCGCATTCCGCGTCGGACGTCGGCCCAATCATCTTGAGGAGCGCACCATGCCCGACACCATTTCCCTGACAGGGGTCGTCGCGACCACGCCGCGGCACATCACCACCACAGAGGGGCTCGACATCACGAGTTTCCGGCTGGCGTCCAGCCAGCGCCGGTTCGATCGGCACCAGAACAGCTGGGTCGACATGGGCACGAACTGGTACACCCTCACGGCGTTCCGCCAACTCGCGTCGAACCTGGCGACGTCGGTCTCCAAGGGGGACAGGGTGGTGGCCGCGGGCAGGCTCCGCATCCGTGAGTGGGAGAACGCGGAGAAGAGCGGGATGACAGTGGAGATCGAAGTCGACTCCGTGGGCCACGACCTCAGCTGGGGAACGACCCAGTTCAGCCGGACCGTGCAGCCCGAGGCGCAGGCCGGGGGATCGTCCGCTGCGCTCGGCTCTGGTCCTGGCGGAGGGCACAGAGTGGGATCCGGACAGGGCGACGGGGGGTCCGGGTCGAGCGACGTGGCCGCACCGGCTGTCACCGGATCGGGTGGCTGGGCGATACCCGGAGCGCAGTCCGAACCCGCCGCCGGACTCGAATCCGACGGTTTCACCCCGGCGTCCACGGCCGATTCGGAGCATGACGCGCTCACTCCTCACCTAGACTCGACCCGTCTGTAGGGGATCCCGCCACAACAAATGGAGTTTTCATGCCAGCGCGCTCGTATCGCGTCATGCTCACTGCGGTTCTGACGGCAGCCACCGCGCTCGCCCTCGCCGCCTGCACGGCGACGGATACCCCTATTCCGGCCCCGACGGAGTCCTCCTCGGTGCAGTCAGGTGCCCCGACCGCACCGCCCACTGCGGCACCGAAGCTGGTTCCCGGCGGATCGGCGACCGACAACCTGCCGTTCTTCGACTCGGTCAACAACGGGGTGATCGGCGCTGCCACCGCGGCGAACTCGACGGCCGACGGCAAGGGATTCGTCTCAGCGCTCCGCGACGGGGGTTTCACCGTCGCCGACATGCAGGTCACCCCCGACATCACCACGGTCGGGGTGAAGGCCGATTCGATCCAGTTCTCGGTGGCACTCGGTGGCCAGTGCCTCATCGGCCAGTACGGTTTCGGCGAGTACCACAGCCTCGTGGCCCCCTTGCTCGGCACCGGCAAGTGCCTGATCGGGGAGACCCGCACCATAGACTTCTAGACATGGCCGAATACATTTACTCCATGGTGCGCGCCCGCAAGGCCGTGGGCGAGAAGCTGATCCTCGACGACGTCACGATGTCGTTCCTGCCGGGGGCGAAGATCGGCGTGGTGGGTCCGAACGGTGCCGGAAAGTCGACCATCCTGAAGATCATGGCCGGGCTCGACACTCCGAGCAACGGCGACGCGACGCTCTCCCCGGGTTACACCGTGGGCATCCTGATGCAGGAGCCGGAGCTCGACGAGTCGAAGACGGTGCTCGAGAACGTGCAGGAGGGAGTCGGCGAGATCAAGGCCAAGGTCGACCGCTTCAACGAGATCTCCGCCGCGCTCGCCGACCCTGACGCCGACTTCGACACCCTGCTCGAAGAGATGGGTACGCTCCAGGAGCAGATCGACGCCGCCGACGCGTGGGATCTGGACTCCCAGCTCGAACAGGCCATGGATGCCCTCCGCACCCCTCCCGGAGACGCCAGTGTCTCGAACCTCTCCGGTGGAGAGAAGCGACGGGTCGCGCTGACCAAGCTGCTGCTGCAGAAGCCCGACCTGCTGCTGCTCGACGAACCGACGAACCACCTCGACGCCGAGAGCGTGCTGTGGCTCGAGCAGCACCTCGCGAAGTACCCGGGCGCTGTGCTCGCCGTCACACACGACAGGTACTTCCTCGACCACGTCGCGGAGTGGATCGCCGAAGTCGACCGCGGCAAGCTCTACCCCTACGAGGGCAACTACTCGACCTACCTCGAGAAGAAGCAGGAGCGCCTGCAGGTGCAGGGCAAGAAAGACGCCAAGCTCTCGAAGCGCCTCGCTGAAGAGCTCGAATGGGTTCGCTCGAACGCCAAGGGCCGCCAGGCCAAGTCGAAGGCACGCCTGGCGCGTTACGAGGAGATGGCGAGCGAGGCCGAGCGCACCAGGAAGCTCGACTTCGAGGAGATCGTGATCCCCGTGGGCCCACGTCTCGGCTCGCAGGTCATCGACGCGAAGAAGCTGAGCAAGGGCTTCGGTGAGCGCGTGCTCATCAACGACCTCTCGTTCACTCTTCCCCGAAATGGCATCGTCGGCGTGATCGGCCCGAACGGCGTCGGCAAGTCGACCCTGTTCAAGACCATCGTCGGCTTCGAGCCGCTCGACTCGGGCGAGCTCCGCATCGGTGACACGGTCGACATCTCCTACGTCGACCAGGACCGTGGCGGCATCGACCCGAAGAAGACCCTCTGGGAGGTCGTGTCCGACGGCCAGGACTACATCCAGGTCGGCAAGACCGAGATCCCGTCCCGCGCCTACGTCTCGACGTTCGGCTTCAAGGGCCCCGACCAGCAGAAGGCCGCGGGTGTGCTCTCCGGTGGTGAACGCAACCGGCTGAACCTCGCGCTCACGCTCAAACAGGGCGGAAACCTGCTGCTGCTCGACGAACCGACGAACGACCTCGACGTGGAGACCCTGGGCAGCCTCGAGAATGCCCTGCTCGAGTTCCCGGGCTGTGCTGTGGTGATCACACACGACCGGTGGTTCCTCGACCGCATCGCGACGCACATCCTCTCCTACGAGGGCACCGAGGATGACCCGGCGAACTGGTACTGGTTCGAGGGCAACTTCGAGGCCTACGAGCAGAACAAGATCGAACGCCTCGGCCCGGATGCCGCGAAGCCACACCGCTCCGCGTACCGCAAGCTGACACGCGACTGATCTGCAACCGCCGATCGACTGCCGTGAACGAGCACCCAGTGGGCCGCTGAGATGCGCCTGAACGTTCCGACCAGACTGCGCTGGTCCGATCTCGATGCCTATGGGCACGTGAACAACGTGTCGATGCTGCGCCTCCTCGAAGAGGCGCGCATCGAGGCGTTCTGGTCGACAGAGTCCACGACGCACCAGACCGCAGACGGCGAGGTGACCGAGTTCACCGGGAACTCCGCCATGGCGGTGCTCGACGGCCGCGCCGACGCGCGTACGCTCTCCCTGATCGCTCGCCAGGAGATCGAGTACCTCGCGCAGATCCCGTACCTGCGGGAGCCCCTCGACCTCCAACTGTGGATCGGGCGTCTCGCGGGTGCGAGCCTCGACGTCTGCTACGAGGTCTGGAACCCCGTGGCATCCGAGACACGTGTGCTGTTCACCCGGGCAGCCACCACCCTCGTGCTGTTCGACGCAGAACTCGAGCGGCCCCGGCGCATCTCCGCCACGGAACGCGCGGCATGGGAGCCGTTCGTCGAGGCCCCGCTCGAGTTCACGCACCGTCGCTGACGCGGGCAGGAGCCGGACGGAGCAGGACCGGAAAAGCCTAGACGCCCGGGACGCGGATCGTCCCCTCCTGGGCGATGCTCGCCAGGAGCGTTCCGTCCTGCGAGAACATCCGCCCGAGAGCCAGTCCACGCCCACCGGTCGCGGAAGGGGATTCCTGCGTGTAGAGCACCCACTCGTCGGCGCGGCCGGGGCGGTGCCACCACATCGCGTGGTCGAGGCTCGCGACCTTCATGCCCGGTGTCATCCAGGTGAGGCCGTGCCGGCGGAAGACCGCCTCCAGGATGGAATAGTCGCTGGCGTAGGCCAGTGCCGCCCGGTGCAGCACCGGGTCATCGGGCAGCCGCGAGACAGCGCGCACCCAGACCGCCTGGTGCGCAGCACGACTCTCATCCGCCTGGAGATAGACCGGCTGCGAGATGTGGCGTACGTCGAAGGGTCGCTCGTGGGCCCAGCTGCGCGCCACCGGATGATCCAGCGCCCCGATCACGTCCGCGGTGGTTGGCAGCGATTCGGGATCGGGAATGCCTTCTGGCATCCCGATCTGGTGGTCGAGACCGGGGTCGTCTGTCTGGAACGAGGCGATCATCGACAGGATCGGCACCCCGTTCTGGTAGGCCTGCGTGCGCCTGGTCGAGAACGAGCGCCCGTCGTGGATGCGGTCGACCGAGAAGGTGATGGGTTGGTTGGCGTCTCCGGGCCGGAGGAAGTAGCCGTGCATCGAATGAGCAGGACGATCGCCCTCGATGGTGCGACTCGCGGCGACCAGCGACTGCGCCAGGACCTGCCCGCCGAAGACCCGACCGAGCGGCGTCCAGATCGACGGAGCGACGAAGATGTCCTCGGTCGTTCTCACCGCACTCTCGGTGATGTCGAGCGCTGCCAGAAGGCTTGTGAAGGCGTCGGTCATGTTCTCTCCGTCTCGATCCGGCCACGGCTGCCCGATGGTCATGCGGGGCGTCCTCGCCTTCTGTAGTTTAGGAGTTGATGGTTCAAACGTTCTCCCTCGTCGATGCACTCTCCCTCGGCGACCTCAAGGTGTATCTCGGGCGTTCCGCGCGGGTGGGCACCGGCTCGGTGCGCCTGATCGCCGGCCAGGGGGTTCTCGCCGTCTATGCGTCCGTGCTCGCGCCCAAGGGCCTACTCGACACCGGCCCGACGGTTCTCGGCCTCCGCACGTTCGCCCTGAGCGACGGGCAGCTGGAGTTCGACGAGATCGTGTCGATCCGGGCCCTGCTCGACCGGCTCGCCCTGCTCTCGGTCGTCGCGAATGGGGACACAGGCCCTGTCGAGGTCACTCTTCCGCCCTCCGAGGGCCCGACGGCCTGGGCCGGGATCTCACCGCCCCGCGGCGGCTGGACGAACCTGGGGCTCGTCGATTCGGCCGTGCTGGAGAAGACCGCCGGCGACGGCATCTCCGAGGTTGCAGCGGCCCTACCGTCCGACACCGGAGAGCAGCTCGTGCATCGCGTGCGGAGCCAGGTCTGGGGTCGCCCGATCGAGGGCATCGGCCGCCCGACACCGTCGGGCGCCGCCTTCGCCGCGGTCAGCCTCGGATTCCTCCGCCCCGATGATCCCGTCGCCCTCTACGAGTCGGGCCCCTGGACGCGGCTCAGCACCCGCCGTGGCCACATCCTGACCCGCTGACCGGCCCCCAGCTGACGCGTTCCCGCCCCGTGCCCCCGCCCCTGCCCCCTGCCCCGCCCCCGCACGTGAGACACCTCCGGACAGGTGAGACCAGCGCGCGCGTCTCACCTGCGCGCAGGAGTCTCACGGAGAAGTCCGGAGTCCGGAGTCCGGAGTCGGCGCGTCAGAGCGCCGCCGCCACCGCACGCCCCACCTGGCGACCCGAGAACAGGCACCCCCCGAGGAACGTGCCCTCGAGCGAACGGTAACCGTGCATCCCGCCGCCACCGAAACCACTCGCCTCGCCCGCCGCGAACAGCCCCGGCACCGGCGACCCCGACCCGTCGAGCACCCGTCCCGAGAGGTCGGTCTGGATGCCGCCCAGCGACTTGCGCGTCAGAATGTGCAGCTTCACCGCGATCAACGGCCCGGCCGCCGGGTCGAGGAGCCGGTGCGGAGCCGCCACCCGGATCAGCTTGTCGCCGCGATACCGCCGGGCCCCGCGCACCGCCGTGATCTGGGCGTCTTTCGTGAACTCGTGCGCGATCTCCCGGTCGCGCCCCTCGATCTCGGCGGTCACCCGCGCCGAGTCGAGTGGGGCGTCGCCCGAAAGCCTCCTCATCCCCGCCAGTAGCTCCTCCAGTGAGGAGGCCACGACGAAGTCGGCCCCGCTCGCCTTGAACGCTTCGACGGGCCCGGGGGCGCCCGGGCCGACGCGCGCCGCCAGCAGCCGCAGGTCCTTCCCGGTCAGATCGGGGTTCTGCTCGCTGCCCGAGAGCGCGAACTCCTTCTCGATGATCTTCTGCGTCAGCACGAACCAACTGTGATCGTACCCGGTCGAGAGGATGTGCTCGAGCGTTCCGAGGGTGTCGAAACCGGGGAACAGCGGCACGGGCAGACGGCGCCCCGTGGCGTCGAGCCAGAGCGACGACGGGCCCGGCAGGATCCGGATGCCGTGCCGCAGCCAGACAGGATCGAAGTTCGTGATGCCCTCCGTGTAGTGCCACATGCGGTCGGAGTTGATGAGGGTGCCCCCTGCCTGGCGGGTGATGCCGAGCATCCGACCGTCGACGTGGGCAGGCACGCCCGAGAGCAGGGATGCCGGGGGAGTGCCGAAGCGCGCCGGCCAGTTCTGCCGCACGAGGTCGTGGTTGCCCCCGATGCCGCCGCTCGTCACGATGACCGCCGACGCCGCCAGTTCGAACGAACCGACGACCGTGCGCGAACTCGTCACGCCGCGCGCGACAGACGACGGCTCGAGAACGGCGCCGCGCACACCGGTGACGGCCCCGTCTGTCGTGGTGAGTTCATCCACCCGGTGCCGGTGCAGCATCGTCACGAGCCCACTCCGGATGCCCGCCTGAACCCGCCGCGCGAAGGGTTCGAGCACACCGGGGCCGGTACCCCACGTGATGTGGAAGCGGGGCACGGAGTTGCCGTGGGAGAGAGCTGTTCCGCCGCCCCGCTCCGCCCAGCCGACCACAGGGAAGAACCGCACCCCCTGCTGGCGCAGCCACGAGCGCTTCTCGCCGGCCGCGAACTGCAGGTAGGCCTCGGCCCACCGCTTCGGCCACTCGTCGATGTCGCGGTCGAAGCCGGCGGAGGCGAACCAGTCCTGGCGGGCGAGTTCGAGGCTGTCGTGCACACCCAGGCGGCGCTGTTCGGGGCTGTCGACCAGGAACAGCCCGCCGAACGACCACCAGGCCTGCCCGCCGAGGGAGGCGGCCGGCTCCTGCTCCACGATCGTCACGCGCCGGCCGGCGTCGACCAGCTCGGCGGCCGCGACGAGGCCGGCGAGCCCTGCGCCGACGATGATCACGTCGGACTGTGCGGTCATGTCAGAACTCCTTCGTTCCTGCCGGGGGGCGACCCCGCGGGGTGTACGACCTACTCGTCGAACGTGTTCACCATCGCATGCGCGGCTCGTTCGAGGTAGTCCCAGAGCGTCGCGTCCTGGAGCGGCGCGAGCTCGAGCGAGTCGACCGCAGCCCGCATGTGCAGCAACCACCGGTCGCGAGCGTCGGGGTTCACCTTGAACGGGTTGTGGCGCATCCGGAGCCGTGGGTGGCCGCGCTCCTGGCTGTAGGTCGTCGGGCCGCCCCAGTACTGCTCGAGAAATCCGGTGAGGCGCTGGATGGCGCCCTCCAGGTCTTCTTCGGGGTACATCGCCACGAGCACGGGGTCGGCGGCGACGCCGCGGTAGAACTCCCGCACCAGGCGTTCGAAGGTGGGGCGACCGCCGAGCTGCTCGTAGAACGTGCTCCCGGCGGCTTCGTCGGTTCCGGATGCCGTGGCTCCTGCCGTGGGCACGACAGGGATGAGCGGGATACCGCTGCCGGCGGCGGCCGAAGGTGTGACAACGGGCGTGAGTGGCTGGTCGGTCATCGGTTCCGTCCTCGGGGTGCACGCGGGCTCGTGCCGGCTGGCGGCGTGCCGCCCGATCCATTCTCCGGTGCGCCGTCGGGCCCCGGCGTCTCCGCGACCGGCACCGGGCGGGTGCGCGGCGGCCGGGCGCCCGTCACGGATGTCGCGCCCTCGAAGCCGGTCAGAACGATGCTGTTCAGCGACGGGAGGTGCACGCCCATCTCGTCGAGGGCGCGCTTCAGCTGGATCCGGAGCTCGCGCGCGACGTCGTCCTTGGCGTTCGTGCGCGTCTTGACCACGAGCCTGATGACAAGAGCCTCAGCGGAGATGCTCTCGAGGCCCCAGATCTCTGGCTTCTCGATCACACGCGACCGCCACTTCGGGCTCGACGTCATCGCACTGGCTGTCTCCAGCATCGTCGCCTGCACCGCGTCGACGTCGGTGTCGTACGGCACCGCGAGGTCGATGATCACGCGCGCCCAGCCCTGCGACATGTTGCCGACCCGCAGGATCTCGCCGTTCCGCACGAACCAGAGCGTTCCGTTGACATCGCGGAGGGTCGTCACACGGATTCCGACGGCCTCGACCACGCCCGTCGCTGGGCCCAGATCGACGACGTCACCGACGCCCAGCTGGTCCTCGACCACCATGAACAGCCCGTTCAGCATGTCCTTGATGACGTTCTGGGCGCCGAAGCCGAGGGCTGCGCCGAGCACACCGGCCGAGGCGACGATCGCGGTCACCTGGAACTGCAGTTCGCCGAGGATCATGATGAAGGCGAACACGACGACGACCCACGTGATGAGGTTCGACAGCACGCTGCCCATGGTGCGCGTGCGCTGTACGACACGCACCGCAGCCACCGGCGAGGTCATGATCGACTGCGTGTCCTCGGCGTCGTGCTTCTTCTTCACACCGGTGACGATGCGTTTCACCACACGGTCGACCGAACGCAGCAGGATCAGGCGGATGACCAGCGCACCCAACATGATGAAGACGATGTTGAGCAGGTGCTGGTACGAGGTGTAGAAGTTTCCGAGGTTGGTGAAGAAGTCGCTCATATGGCCTCAATCGTAGCGAGGGCCCCCCAGACGATTCTGAGGGGCCCCTGATGACGCTGTCGAATCGACGGGCCTACTCGGCGTCGCGGGCCTGAGCGGCGAGCGCCCGCTCGACGCCCGCGAGGTTCTCCACCACGAGCCGGCGGAGCGCGGCGGGCTCCGGGTCGGTCGCGAGCCAGGCCACAGTCGCGTCACGGAGCTCCACCGAGGCGAGTCCCGACGGGTACAGCCCCGTGATCAGCGTCGCCGCGATCTGGTAGGTGCGGGTCTCCCAGAGCATCTTCACGACCTCGAAGTACTTCTCGATGTACGGCGTGAGGAGCGAGGCATCCGATGCTCGCTGGAAGCCCACCGTGGTCGCCCGCACGATCAGGTTCGAGGCTGCGTCGGTGTCGACGAGGGAGGCCCAGGCCGCCGCCTTGGCCTCTGCCGTCGGGATCGACGCCCATGCGCTCGCGGCTGACTGTGCACCCGACGCCGTGTTGTCCGCGGCTAGAGCCGCATCGATCTCGGCGCTGCCAGCCTGGCCTGCGGCCACCAGGGCTGTGAGCAGGTCCCAACTGAGGTCGGTGTCGATGCTCAGGCCCTCGAGAACGACGGAACCGTCGAGCAGGCCCGCCACGTGCCCGAGAGTCTCCTCGGTGCGGGCGGATGCTGCGAAGAACTTCACGAACTGGAACTGCTCGTCGGAGCCCGGCGCCGCGTTCCGCGCCAGCGCCCACAGCTCGTCGGCGACCTGCGCCAGCGTCGAGGCCTGGAACGGCGGGGCCACGTAGGAGTTCACGGTCTGCACGACCTGGTTCAGCGCCGTGCGGAGCGTGGTCGACTCGTCTTCAGTCGCCACATTGCCGAGCACCAGGCGCACGAAGTCGCGCGGCTTCGTCTCGGCGTCGCGTGTGGCATCCCACACCGAACCCCAGACGATCGCCCGGGCCAGCCCGTCCTCGATGGCCGCGAGGTGCGCGATCACGGTCGAGAGCGACTGCTCGTCGAGTCGGATCTTCGCGTAGGCGAGGTCGTCGTCGTTCAGCAGCACGAGGTCGGGCCGGTTCAGTCCGATCAACTCGTCGACCGAGGTCGAGCTCCCCGCGACATCCAGTTCCACCCGGTGGTTGCGGATCAGCGCACCCTCGTGCAGGTTGTAGAACCCGATCGCGAGGCGGTGCGGGCGGATGGTCGGGTACGCCTCGATGGCGCTCTGCTCGATCACGAAGGAGGTGATGACCCCGTCGGCGTCGGTCTCGATCACGGGGCGCAGGGTGTTGACGCCCGCGGTCTCGAGCCAGTCGGCCGACCAGCCGGTGAGGTCGCGGCCGCTGGTGTGTTCGAGCTCGAGCAGCAGGTCGCTGAGTTCGGTGTTGCCGAACTGGTGCTTCTTGAAGTAGTGGCTGACCCCGGCGAGGAACTGCTCCTGGCCGACCCAGGCGACGAGCTGCTTCAGCACGGAGGCGCCCTTCGCGTAGGTGATGCCGTCGAAGTTCACCTGCACGTCGTCGAGGTCGTTGATGGTCGCGACGATCGGGTGGGTGGAGGGCAGCTGGTCCTGGCGGTACGCCCAGCTCTTCTCGGTGGAGGCGAAGGTCGCCCAGGCGCCCTTCCACTCGGTGGCCTCGGCAGTCGCGAGGGTCGACGCGTACTCGGCGAACGACTCGTTCAGCCAGAGGTCGTTCCACCACTTCATCGTGACCAGGTCGCCGAACCACATGTGCGCGAGCTCGTGGAGGATCGTCACGACGCGGCGCTCCCGCTGGGCATCCGTGACCTTCGACCGGAACACGTAGGCCTCGGTGAACGTGATCGCGCCGGCATTCTCCATGGCGCCCGCGTTGAATTCGGGCACGAAGAGCTGGTCGTACTTCGCGAACGGGTACGGGTAGTCGAAGGCGTTCTCGTAGAATTCGAAGCCCTGGCGGGTCTTCTCGAACACGTAGTCGGCATCCATGTACTGCGAGAGGGATGCGCGCGAGAAGACACCGAGCGGGATGACGCGCCCGTCGCTCGAGGTGAGTTCGCTCCGCTCCACCGCGTACGGGCCGGCGACAACGGCGGTGACGTAGGAGGAGAGGATCGGGGTCGGTTCGAAGCTCCACGTCGACGTGCCTTCGCCTGCTTCCACCGGCGTCGGGGTGGGGGAGTTCGACACGACCTGCCAGTAGCTCGGCGCCGTGACCGTGAAGGTGAAGGTCGCCTTGAGGTCGGGCTGCTCGAACACCGCGAAGACGCGACGGGAGTCCGGCACCTCGAACTGGCTGTACAGGTAGACCTCGCCGTCGACCGGGTCGACGAAGCGGTGGAGGCCCTCGCCGGTGTTCGTGTAGAGCGCATCGCTCACGACGGTGAGTTCATTCTCGGCCTGCAGGCCGTCGAGCTGGATGCGCACGCCGTCGCTGACGGCGGGGTCGAGCTCGGTGCCGTTCAGGGTGACGCTCCGCACGGTCTTCGTGATCGCGTCGATGAACGTCGAGGCGCCCTCGGTCGCCGTGAAGCGCACGGTCGTGGTGCTGAGGAACGTCTCTGGTCCCGTCGTCAGGTCGAGGCTGATGTCGTAACTCGACGTCGAGACGAGCGAGGCGCGCTCGCGGGCCTCATCGCGGGTGAGGTTCTCTCCAGGCAACTGATGTTCTCCGTACTGGTCGTGGGGCTGATGCGCGAGGCGCGGCCTTGTGGGTCGGATGTCGCGTGCGTGCGTTATTTCCGTCCTCCAGCCTAACCACTTGCAGAATTTGTACCGGTTATCGATTCAATGACTAATCGTCAACTAATATTGCCTTGAAAGTCAAGTTTGCCTAGACCATTTTGATGGTGAGTGAAGAGCCGACCCGAAAGATGGTCAAGACGTTGAGAAAGGCGGGTTGGTCGCCAACGGCTGCCTTCGTTGGTAGTCATCGAAAGTGGAGTTCCGCAGATGGCTCCGTGACAATGTCCATTCCCGAAGGGCATTCGAACATCTCACCGGGAGTTGTCCGGCAGATATTGGCCGCAATCGAGAGGAGTAAGCAGTGAAGACCTACATCGCTTCAGTGACGCGGGACGGTAAGTGGTGGATGATCCGGGTCGCCGAGATCGACGGGCTGACCCAGGCCCGACGGCTGTCCGAGGCGGAACAGATGGCACGCGAGTTCATCGCATCTACTTTCGCGTTGCCACTCGAGGAGGTCGCGGTAACCGTGGAGCTGGATTCCGTGGGAAGCGTGCACAACATCGCCGAAACAATGCGTGCGATTCGCCGGGAGCGCGCCCAGGCGCAGGCGCTCGAAAGTGAGGCGACGAGAGCTGCAGCACAACTGGCGCGGCTGCTTGCAGAACAGGATGTGCCACTTCGTGACATTGGCACGGTTCTGGGTGTCTCGCATCAACGGGCACACCAACTCCTCGCCAGCTGAAACAACCACTTGCGGGGCTCGGCCGACTTGTAAACTCGGGGGATGCGCATCCACCTCGGCACAGACCACGCGGGGCTCGACTTCAGCCGTCACCTGTTCGATCACCTGACCGCCGCCGGGCACGAGGTCATCGACCACGGCCCAGCGGGATACGACCCCATCGACGACTACCCCTCGTTCTGCATCAACGCGGCGCTCGGCGTCGTGCGGGACCAGCGGGCCGGCGTCGAGGCGCTCGGTATCGTCTTCGGTGGGTCGGGCAACGGCGAGCAGATCGCCGCGAACAAGGTGAGCGGCGCCCGGGCCGCGCTCGTCTGGAGCGAAGCGACGGCGCTTCTCGCCCGCCAGCACAACGATGCGAACCTGATCGCGATCGGTGCGCGCCAGCACACGGTCGACGAGGCCGTCGCGTTCATCGACACGTTCATCGCCGAGCCGTTCTCGTTCGAGGAGCGTCATGCGCGTCGCATCGCGCAGCTCGCGGAGTACGAGGCGACGGGCGCCATTGCGGGGATCCACGTCGGTGCGGACGTCGCCCCTGATGTCGTTGCCGGTGCGGCTTCGGCCGCCAGCGCGGCCACCGCCGCCACCGCGGCCTCCGCGGCCTCCGCGGAGTAGCGGGTACCGGCATGCCTGAGGGTCACTCCGTCCACCGCATCGCGCTGCAGTTCGAACGCGACTTCGTCGGCCACACCGCCGCCGTCAGCTCCCCGCAGGGGCGTTTCGCCGAGGGTGCCTCCGAGATCGACGGGCTCCGGATGCTCAGCTCCCACGCCATCGGCAAGCAGATGTTCCTCGAGTTCGAGAACGACAAGTGGCTGCGCATCCACCTCGGCCTCTACGGCGCCTGGGACTTCTTCGGCATCGTGTCGCCGATCACCGACGAATCGGATGCCCGCGGCAGCATGGGCGCCCCACGGCTTCGCCGGGCTCTCCGCATGGCCGAGAGCGAGTCGGCGAAGTCCACCGATCTCGAGACCTTCCCGCCCGAACCGGTCGGCCAGGTGCGTGTGCGCCTCATGACAGACGAGAGCGTCGCCGATCTCCGCGGCCCGACCACCTGCGAGGTGATCGACTCTGCCCAGGTCGCCGTGGCGATCGACAAGCTCGGCCCCGACCCGGCCGAAGACGCCACCCGGGCATCCGAAGACCGCTTCGTGAAGCGCGTGCGCACGAAGCCGACGCCGATCGGGCTGCTGCTGATGGACCAGTCGGTGGTCGCCGGCATCGGCAACGTCTATCGCGCCGAACTGCTGTTCCGGGCGCGCCTGAACCCGCACACGCCGGGCAGGAATGTGTCGGTCAAACGTCTGCGGGCGATCTGGCAGGACTGGGTGTACCTGCTCGACATCGGCATCCGCACGGGCATGATGCTCACGATGGACGACCTCTCGCCCGCCGATGAGGCGAAAGCGCGTCGGAGCCGTACCGACCGGTACTGGGTGTACAAACGCGAGGGTCTGCCCTGCCGCGTCTGCGGAACGAACATCCTGCTCGAAGAGATGGGCTCACGAAAGCTCTACTGGTGCCCGAAAGACCAGAAGACTCCGCGCACGGTGGCGTCGTGAGGGAGAACCCGGCGTTCGACGCCCCGAGCGATGACGAGATCCGCCGTCTGATCAGGGAGAATGCCTCGGTCACGCTGGTCAGCAACACGTCACGCGGCCTCGTCGCGTCGCACTACCCGGTGGTGCTCGACGAGAGCGCCCCGGGCATCACGATCCTCAGTCACGTCGGGCGACCGGATGAACGCCTGCACGAACTCGGCCAGCATGAGGTGCTCGTGGTGGTGCAGGGTCCGCACGGCTACATCTCCCCGGGCTGGTACGATGCCGACCCGGCCGTGCCCACCTGGAACTTCGTGGTCGCGCACCTGCACGGAGTGCCCGAGATCCTGCCGGCGTCCGAGAACCTCGAGGTGCTGGCCACTCTCGTCGACCATTTCGAAGACAGGATGCCCGAGCCGCGCCGCATGCGGGGAACCCTCGAGAACGCCGAGTACGCGGCGCGGATCAGCGCGGGCACGGTCGGCTTCCGCCTCACGGCGACCCGCGTCGAGGCGAAGTGGAAGCTCAGCCAGAACCGCCCGGCCGAGACCGTCGAGCGGATCATCCACGAGCTCACCGACGGTGCACACTACGCGAACCCCGCCCTCGCCGCCGAGATGCGCCGCGTGCATCCCCTCGCTCCATGACCGGATCCACCGCCGTGGCAGACCCCGTGCTCGCGGCGAAGGGACCCGAATCGTTCCAACGCGCTGAGCGTGACGCGATATGGGGCCCTTCGACGGGGGAGGGGCGGCTGTGACGGGCGACATCTTCCTGCAGGGTGGACGGATGCCCGGGCACGAGGGCGCGTTCGACGTGCTCATGGCGGACGGGCGGATCCGCGCCATCGTGCCGAGCGGCATCGTGTCGACTCCCGCCCGGTCGCGCGTGCTCGCGCTCGATGGGCGCTTCTTCGTGCCGGGGCTCTGGGACAACCACGTGCATTTCACGCAGTGGGCGGCGCAGGGGCGCCGGCACGACTTCTCTTCGTCGACCTCGTCGGCCGCCGACGTGCTCTCGCGGGTGGCGTCGATCGTCGGCAGCGGTGCGGACACGGGCGCCGGCACTGGCGCTGGCGTCGGTGCCGGCGGCGTGCCCAGTGTGCCCGGCGGCGCAACGCAGGCGCCGCTCATCGGCTTCGGCCTCCGCGACGGGCTGTGGGACTCGACGCTCGACCGCTTCGGGCTCGACGCCGTGGCGGGCGGCCGGCAGGTCATCCTGATCAGCGGCGACCTGCACTGCTGCTGGCTGAACTCGGCCGCCCTCGCCCACTTCGGGTTCGACGGGCATCCGACGGGGTTGCTGCGGGAGGACGACTGCTTCCAGGTGACCGGCCTCGTGAACGACCTGAGCGCTGAGGCGGGCGACGAACTGGCGGCTGAAGCGGCCCGCGTAGCAGCTTCCCGCGGAGTGGTCGGCATCGTCGACCTGGAGATGGCCGACAACCTGGCCGTCTGGCGTCGTCGTATCGGGGCCGGCCAGCGCGACCTCCGTGTCGCCGCTGGCATCTACGCCACCCACCTCGACCAGGCGATCGAGGCGCGGCTCCGCACCGGTGACATCATGCCGAAGACCGGGGGACTGCTGAGCGTCGGCCCGTTCAAGGTCGTCACCGACGGTTCCCTCAACACGCGGACTGCCTACTGCTACGACGAATACCCGGGACTCGAGGGCCAGGAGGGTTCCCGCGGGATGCTCACCGTGGCTCCGGATGACCTGCTTGCCCTGCTCGAACGGGCCACGGCCGCGGGCCTGGTGCCCGCAGTGCACGCGATCGGCGACCACGCCAACGCCCTCGCGCTCGGTGTCTTCGAGCATCTCGGCACGGGCGGACGCATCGAGCACGCGCAACTCGTCGCCGACGCCGACTTCTCCCGGTTCGCGGCCTCGGGCGTGACCGCGAGCGTGCAACCCGAACACGCGATGGACGACCGCGACGTGGCCGACCACTTCTGGGTGGGCCGCACCGACCGCGCGTTCGCGCTGGCATCCCTCCGGGCATCCGGGGCGGCGCTCCTGCTCGGTTCGGATGCGCCGGTCGCCCCGCTCGACCCGTGGGTCACGATGGCCGCGGCCGTCGGGCGTTCGCGTGACCAGCGCCCCCCGTGGCATCCGGAGCAGCGCATCGCCGCGGTCGACGCGCTCGCTGCGTCGGCCAACGGCACCGCCATCATCGGCGTGGGCATGCCGGCCGACCTCGTGGTCACCGACCTCGACCCACTCTTCTGCGACCCTGACGAGCTCCGCAGGATGCCGGTCTCGGCGACCTTCCTCGCGGGACGCCCGACGTACCTCGCCCCTTGGGCTGCCGCCCTAGCCTGACAGCGCGGCAAGCGTTCGCTGCGATCTTTGTGTGGTCGAGGTCGCGTCACCCCCAGATGCGCGCGAGGCCCGAGTACAGGTGCAGTCGCTGGATGATCGCCAGCACGACGATCGCGAGGACCAGGAGGCCGACCGCTGCCGCCACGACCGTCCGGGCGAAGCGGTTCACTGCGGTGTACCGTTGCAGAAGACCGATCGGTATGCACCCGCCGACTCGTCGTGTGCGATGACGACTCCGTCGACCGTGATCGTGCAGACGAGTTGTGCGTCGTCACCGGAGGGAAGCCCGATCGCGACCAGGGTGAACAGCCCGGGCGTCTTCTTGTTGACCGTGAGCTGCACGGTCTTCTCCCACGGAAGCTGGTCGACGCTCGCCGGGGCTGCGTCATCGTTCGGTAGGGGAGACGCCGAAGAGATGCTGGCACCCCCGGAGCCCGTCAGTGAATAGACGACGGTCGCCTGCCTGGTGAGGCTGGTCGAGGAGCCTGACGGAGAGGGTCCGAGGCCGGCTCCCGTACTGTTCGCCACGACGGGGTACACATAGAGATACAGGAGTCCGGCCAGGGCGGCAAGCGTGAGCAGGCCCAGGATGCTGCGCGTGGTGGGCACGAAAGGGAGTGATCCGGGGATGAGACGCAGCGCCGCACCGAGACCGCCGAAGACCACGACCGCGGCAATGAGGCCGACGAGGACGAAATCGATGACGCTCCCGAGCAGCAGTGCGATGCCGACGGCTGTTCCGGCTACAACGGCCACCACCACAATGATGGTGGCTGCCGTTCGACCCCGGGGCGGTGGCCTTCTGCCGAGCGGTAGCGGCGGTGGCGCCGCACCCGGGGGCGGTTCGCCCACGAACCCACTGCGGGGCTGGGGTACGGGATTCATAACTGAGACAATATCACGTTATGATTGAGCTTCTGACGATTCACCCACCCGGGGCCGCCGGAACGACGAAAGGGCCCCCGTGAGGGAACCCTTTCAAAGACAACGCCGAGGCGCGAGCGGTCAGACCGTCGCGATGTGCGCGAAGAGGAACCAGCGGTCCTTCTCGAGGCTCCGCGCGATCTGGATCGCCACGTCTTGGCTGGGGGCATCGATCGCACCCAGCTCGGTGATCGCCTTGTTCACGCTGACGAGCAGTGCGTCGATCGAGGCGACGAGCACGGACACCATGACCTCGGCGGGCTGGAACCCGGCGGGCAGCTCGGGGAGCGTGGTCTTCGCAGCGACGGTTCCGACGCGGGCGTCGATCGGCAGGCCCAGGGCGACGACGCGCTCAGCGGCGGTGTCGGCGTGGTCTTCGGCGTGCTCGACGATCTCATCGATCAGCTCGTGCACGGCGATGAAGTTCGCACCGCGAACGTGCCAGTGGGCCTGCTTGCCGTTCAGCACGAGAGCCTGCGAGTCGATGACGACCTGGCTCAGGAACTGCGCGGCGGCGGCGGCGACATCCGGGTTGGACGAGCTCTTGATGGTGGTGGCAACGTCGGACATGACGTCTCCCTTCTGAAGAATTTTGCGACCCATCGGGCGGGTCATTGACCCCAACGTTACTCAGCCTGAAATGTTCCGCAAGCAAGCTGAGGCTCGGCTTACGAAGGGCAGGGTTACCTGTATTCATGCGGATCTCCGCCTGCTCCGTCAGCATCCCCTCTGCTCGGAGTCTGTGGGCCAGCGGATGTCGAGTACGGTTCCGGGTTGCACGTTGAGCGGATCTGAGCAGGGGAAGTTCACCCGGACAACATCCGCAACCTGCAGGTTGAAGCGAGAGGCGATCGCCAGCACCTGGTCCTCCTTCACCACGGTGTAGCGGTACTCGTAGTCGTTGATCTGCTTCACCTTCCCGACCGCGTAGGACTGCGGGCCCGTGTCCTCGACCTCTGGCGTGTTCGGGGTGTTCCCGCCATCCGTCTGGCCGCCCATCGCGTTGGGCGGTGTGGGTGGGGGAGGCGGAGGCGGTGGCTCCGGCGTGATTGTGACCGTCGGTGTCGGTGTCGGTGTCGGTGTGGGTGTCGGCGTTGCCGTTGCCGTGACCGTGATGGTCTGTGTGGGCGCCGGACTCAGCTTCATCTCCGTCGTGCAACCGGTCGCGGCCAGTGTCACCGCTACGGCGAGCAGGGCCAGGACGTGCCGGCGGGAGTGGGGCATCCACCCATCTTCGCTCGTCCGGCGGTGCTCGGACAGTCCTCATTTGTCAGGACTCGACGCCGAGCAGCAGCGACGTCTGAAAGTACCACGGCCTCTGCCCGCAGCGAGCGGCCCCGTTCAGGGGTCGCCGCCGCCGGATGCCCCCCGCCCCAGCCACAAGCGGTTAGGCTCGCCCACATGGAATTCAGATGCCCGAACTGCGGCCACGAGGTCGGCCGCGAGGACGACGCGGAGCAGGTGGCATCGTTCCTCCCTGGCCAGTGGATCTGCCCGGAGTGCGGCTGGCAGGCCGAGACGAACGCCAGCATCGTCCCCTGACGGAGCCGTCGGGGCGTGCATCCGGAGCCCCTCAGCCGCGGCCCTACTTCGCGGTGATGGTCGCCGTGGGTGCAGCCGTGGCCGTTCCCTTCGAGTACCCGGTCTTCAACACCGTGACGGTCATCCCGATCTTTGTTCCCTGATCGGCCTTCGTGAGCACGTAGGTCGTCTTCGTCGCCCCGCTGATTGCACCGCCGTTGCGGGTCCATTGGTAGGTGTAGGTGAGGCCACCGGATGACCAGCTGCCGTGTGTCGTCGTGAGAGTCTGGCCGACAATCGTCTTCCCCGTGATGACGGGTGCGACAGTGAAGGTCGGGGCTGCTCCCGCGGCCACCGCGGTAGTGGAGAGGCTGGTGGCTACACCGCTCGCTGACCCGGCGGCGGATGCGGTCACTGTGACTGTGATCTTCTTTCCGTAGTCGGCAGGCGCCAACACATAGGACGCACCGCTTCCGAGGACTGTCGTGGAGCCCTCATAGGTCCACGTGTAGGCGAACGTCAGGCCTGTCCTGCTCCACGCGCCCGGAGCGGCGGTCAGAGCGCGGTCGACGGAAGCCGTGCCCGAGATCGTCGGCTTCGTCTCGATGGTGGGCGGGGCATCCAGAACCGTGGCGCTCGCAGCCGACTTTGCCGTCGCGGTGTTGTAGCCAAGTTTCGACGCTGTCACCTGCGCCATGATGCGGTGGCCCATGTCGGCTGCGACGACGCTGTGGGTCGAGCCGGTCGCGCCGGAGATGACGACGCCGTCGCGATACCAGGCGTAGGCGAACGTGAGGCCGCCCGTGCTCCACGTGCCGGACGTCGTCTTCAGAACCTGGCCGACCTGCGCGCCGCCCGACAGCGTCGGCGGGGTGGCGATGACAGGGCGAGGGCCGACCGACACCACGGCTGTTGCGAGGCTCGTGGCAGACGCGTCGGCGTAGGAAGCGGAAGTCGCGCTCACCCGTACCGAGAGTTTCTGGCCGAGCATCGATCCATCGACCGCGTATGTCGGCTTGGTCGCGCCGGCAATCGACGTGCCATTTGCGTACCACTGGTAGGCGTAGGTGAGACCTGACTGGCTCCACGTGCCGCTCGACACGGACAGTGTCGCCCCGACCTGCGCCGTGCCGGTTACCGTGGGCCGCACCGTGTTGACCGGCGCGGCCATCTTGATCGTCGTCGCGGTGCTGAGCGAGACAGCCGAGCTCGGTGTGTAGCCCGGGGTCGTCGCGGTCACCCGGATGCTCAGCTTCTTGCCCGCGTCGGCGGCCGTGACCGGATGCGACGGCGAGGTCTCGCCGACGATCGCCTTGCCATCAGCCAACCACTGGTAGTCGAACGCGACGCCGGGTCGATCCCAGGTACCCGAGGTCGCGACGAGGATCCGCCCCACCTGAGCCGTGCCATTGATCTTGGGCAGCACCGAGTTCACGGCCGGGAGCCCCGCCAGCACCGTCACTTCCTTGGTGCTCACCACCGCCGGCAGGTACCCCGTTCTCGTCATGCGCACCTGAACCAGATAGCGGTGCCCGTAATCGGCGGCGGACAACGTTCGCACGGTGTTGCACGCCCCGGACGGACCATCGGGCATCCCGTCTCGGAACCAGCTGCAGATGGGGGTCTGGTAGTCGGGTAGATTCCAGAACCCCTGATCGATCTTCAGCGTCCCTCCCACGCGGGGGGCACCGGAGATGGACGGTGCCTTCACGGGCACCGGTGCAGGACCGAGCGCCACTGTCGTCGTGGGCGCACTGACCGACGGGGACGAAGCCGCACGCTCTTCGCCCGACACCGGAAGCACCGAGACGGTCATGACCTGGCCGACCGCGAGCGGGGTGACCAGCTTTCTTCCATTGGTGGATGTGCCGACGTACTTCGTTCCGGCGAACCATCGGTACGTGAAGTTCGTCGGGGAGTCCGTCCAGACTCCTGGATCGGCTGTGAGATACTGGCCGACCGACGGATCGCCCGAGATGACGGGTGGGGCTGTCGCGACGTAGCTGGGTTGAACCGTCGGCGCGCAACTGAGCACGGTCATGTAGTCGCCGTAGCCTGGGGCCGAAATGGTGAGGTCGAGTTTCAGGTCCCGGTAGATAAAGCCGAACTCCGCACGCGAAGAGATGGGTACGACAACCGATTGTCCCCCTGCAACGCTCTGAGTCCAGCTGGTGTCGCTGCCCTGATTGTGCCCGTAGGTCGACCACCGGTAACTGGCGGAGATATTCACCGGCCACGCGCCCAGGTCGACGGTGAGGGTCTTCGCGTACTGGCACGCACCCTGCAGGGAAGGGTTCGTCGTCGGAACGAGACCGGGACTGAGTTGAACGTCTCTCACGATAGACGTGGGATGGCTGGAATTGGGCAGATAGACGGTCGACACGGCCAGTGGAGCTGATGCCGATGACGGCGGCTGCACGAGCAGGCGAATGTACTCGTCTTCCTTCAGGCCGACCCTGTAAAATCCCGCCGCATCGGTGACGGTCGTGGCGTACGTTCTGTAGTCTTCGCACTCCGAGAACAGGCAGACCGACTGGGCGATTACCGTTGAGCCCGGCACGACGGTCCCCGAAGGGTCCGTGACTGTTCCGGAAACAGTCGGACTGTCGTCCGCCTGCGCGGCCGGCACGAATCCGATGGATGCCGCGACGACAAGCATCGCCGCCACGAATCCTCTGAGCCACGGTCGTCTGCGTGTCACGGTGTTCCCCCGAACTACTGGCAATCCGTCAAGTGTGGCGCAGACACGGCATGAGCGATAGAGCCTCGTTCGGGGCAATCGAACGAAAATGACCTGCAGGGTGACGGATCGTCTTCCGCGGCAGAGCGATGCGGAGAGCCACGGGGCCGGACGCCTTGCGAGGCAAGGACTCGCAAGGCCATGCATACAGAGGGGATGACCAGGATCGAACTGGCGTCATCAGTTTGGAAGACTTCTAAGGGGCCGATGCATATCGCAGCCTTAGATGTCAAATCCCGCGCTGTTGCAATGATCGAAGGGGGTATGAGCCGCATGGCTCTTCAAGACATCGCGTGAGATGGGTGCCAAAATAGGTGCCAGGACCTCGCCGCCGCTCGACGTTCATCTATGGTGCATTCACCATGAGTGTGACCCAGGTCTCAATATCTTCAGGTCTGTAGCGAACCGCAGACCCGATCTTTACGAACGCGGGTCCCTTGCCTTGTCCTCGCCAGTTACGAAGCGTGCCGACCGCGAAGCCGATGGAAGACGCTACCTCGGATTCGGTAAGTAACCAGATGTGAGCCATGGGATGAAGATAGCGGCTCCTCAAAACTGAGGGGCAGGAGCCCAGAGGTATCGGTTAGCGAGGATCGTTCGGAAGCGACTTCACCCACCGCTCTAATTCCGAAACCAAAAACACCGGTTTGGAATTCATATATTGAGCGGTCAAGTCATCGCGGTAGACCGCCATTTTCAGTGTAGTTCTGCTGAAGCCCACCGCCTTGGCCGCGTCGGCGTAAGGTGACGTCCCTGTGAGTGGTGGGGTTTCGGGTTCTTGAGCGTTGCATCGTCGACGTGAGAAGCCACCGTGTGATGGTCAGTGAGAACCGACTAAAACTCTCACGCAAAGGACACCACACGATGGCT
>NZ_NBXB01000017.1 GCF_003399635.1 Subtercola boreus
AGACCATGAACGACCCAACCACCGCGATCGAGGAGGTGACAACACTGCCCGAACTCATCGCCGCCTAAGCTTCAACCACTGACCTCAACCGGCAAAGCGAAAGCACACCACTCGAGGGGACGTCACCTCGGCGTAATTCAGTGAAACTCGAGGCACCGCAACCGTGCGGTCTAACTCATCTCGAACGATGCGCCGTAGTGTGCTCTGACCGATAGAGAAGAGGTCAGTGGCGGCGACGTCAATTGGATCTAACTCATAATCCGGTGGAATCCGATCCGGGTCGGGAGTAGGCCATTCCCGGGGTACTTCTGGATGTTTCTCGAGGTAGGCCTCCGCGTCTTGCCATTTACAGGGCAATTTGTTGCGACGCGTACTAATCAGTCCCCGGGGAAGGTCCTGGACCAATCGAATAGTGATGCTGGAGTCATAGCCTGCCGGCTGATTGATAATTTGAGCAGCTACCAGGGGCAGGCTCGGCTTCTCCCGGAATGCCCAAACATCGCCCTTACGGACCGCTAGCTCTCCTCCGATCGGCATGGAACCCTCTTCTCTTTGGATCGACTTCAGTCTGGGCGCCTAATGCGTACAAAGCCAGACGCAGATCCGCACGGTCCGCTCGATAGTAGTCATAAGGCGAGGAGTTGCCCTGCCGCTGATCATAGAAATCAGAGCGTTCCCCTCCGCATGCAAAGCTCTCGACTTGCGACTGCATGACAGTCGTTACCGTGCGGTAGATCTCATATTCGAATCAGGTATGCCTAGGGGCGTAATCAAGCAGGTCGTCGGGCATTCAGGCCGTAAACTCTTTCTCTCAGACCAACCCGAGAGAGGACCGCCATGACCGAGCGGCCCCGCTCGTCTGGCGAATAGTTGCATCGGGCTCGAAAGCCGCAGGCCGAAGACTCAGTTCGTATCGTTCATTGCTTCCGGGATTGTCCAAGGAATCGCCCATTCCGCTTGCCGACCATCTCGCTCTGTAGGAGGGCTCTGGCAATTCGAATCTCGTCACTACTTCACCTGACCAGTCCAACAGTGCTACATCGAACGAGTTCGGCGCTAGCGGAGCCTCGACAATTTCTTCCCATCCCGTTTCGTCGGAATGTCCGAGCCTGACAGTTAGAGGAATCTCTCCAGTCTGAGTCCCGGTAAGCATGAAAAGGCGACCACTATGCATGCCGCCGAGCAGGCCGTTTGATTGTCCTTTGAACGAATCCGTCAGGTCGAGGTAGTCGTCGTCACCGCTGACCAGCTGCAGGTAGCCATATGAAATGAAGACGTTCTCTGAAAACAGAATCACGAGTTGTTCTTTCTTAGGGGTCCATTTTTCTGGACAACCCTACGCCAGCGCCCTAGAGTCCGACTAGTGACCGGGGGATCGGGGTCACACTAAGTAGGGGGAAGCATGACTGTCTTCACGAAGCGGCGGCTGGGAATCATGTCAGCAATCGTCTTGGCAACTTGTCTTGTCGCACCCCAGAGCGCGATAGCCGTCGAAAAATCCGGTGGATCGATGGCTATGACGGACGGAACTTCTTTGCTTGAGCAGTCGAATGCGGAGGCTGAAGATCTGGAGTCAGTGCTGGTGGCACCCGATAACCCAGCAACTGACCCTGCCGGGCCTGTGTGCACGGGGTCGGACGCGGGCGGAGCAAGCTTCTGCGTGTCCACTTCGAAAATTTCTGGGTCCGAGTCGACATCTCCGACGGCTCGATCTATACAACCGCTACCGACGTTTTGTCGCGCCGATACCAGTGGGCTCTATGTTGCCAAGAGAACCCAAGCCTGCATTGTGAAGCTGTACACAATCGAAAAACGTGTCACTACAAATGGGGCAACGAGGGTCGTCGGGACCGCGACGCAAACGGTTTACCACTTCGAGTACACCAACTACACCATTGCAACGGTGGGGTCCCAGATAGGGTTTTCAGTACCTACGATCAAAGGCGATGTGAGTGGGGCTACCTTCACCGCGGAGAGTAGATGTCGGTACAGTTGCATCCAAACCACACCAGGGGCAATCACCTCAACCTCGCTTACGGGTATGACAACCTGGAAAGAGGCGGAAGCATTCTCGGAACCGAACACCAAGGCTGTTGGCTCGAATGTGAATGTCGAGCCAAGTTGGCAATTTGAATATCTCTTTCCGGAGTCTTACGCGGGGTTCGGGACTGACGGAATGTATGCCAGGTGCGACAACCAAGCTGGTGGGAAGTACCCCAAACCCGGATGTGTGTTCCCCTCAGCGCCCGGACGACTGACCTATTCCACCGCGGCCAATCCCGAACTCGCGCGGCACATCTCCCGAGCGTTAGCGTCCGGCCTGCCTGGCGCCGACCCTATGAAACCGTTGACTCGGATTACCGACCAGGCTTGGATTGACTCGAACCGTAATACTGTCTGTGGAAAACCCGTCGTTGTTGAGGGTAAGTCCTGTGACGAGTACCCGTTTGCCAGCACCGAACAAGGTGGTGGAACGCCACTCCGAACATTTTCGGGCTGCGCATTCACCGATCCGGCTCAGACGGGTGAGATCGGAGCCAGTCACTGCATGATCAACGCCCTCCAGAATTCATCAGGCGGCGGTATTCTCGGGAACACCTACAGGCAGCAGCGGATTTTGAACTTCGACGTATTTGTCGTTGCGATCGTTCCGTAAACCCGTGACTGACTTAGTCCTTGGATACAGCTCTGAATTCTTGCCCATTCGCGTGATCCTGCCCGACTTTGAGGACGGTCGTTTGGTTCGCTCCCTTCAGTACATCCACTTCACAGTCCTGCAAGATCCGCAGCGTCGACTCCCAGCGGTGACGGGCGTAAATATCGACGGAGCTATGCTCCGCGACATCGAACGCGGGGAGCATTGGCATCTCGACACCCGAATATCAGCGTCAGAGCAGGCAGGCCCCGAGATTTACGCGAACAACGATCTCGATCGCGGCCATCAGGTTCGACGTCGAGACCCCGTGTGGGGCGATCTGGCGACCGCTACAGCCGCGAACCAGGCAACGTTCGTCTACACGAATTGCGCACCTCAGGCGGGCGAATTCAACCAATCCGCGGAACTGTGGGGCGGGCTCGAGAACCATGTGCTCGACTACGCGCAGGTCTACAAGCAGAAGATCAGCGTCTTTACCGGACCGGTACTTGCCGACGATGACCCGCCGTACCGCGGCATTCAGATCCCGCGCCTGTTCTGGAAGATCGCGGCTTGGGCTGAGGAGCACGAGGACGGATCATTTCATCTCGCCGCCGCTGGGTTCGTTCTTGACCAAACGCCCGAGCTCGACGACATCGACCTCCGAAAGGCGCAAGCAGACTTAGCCGGTAACTCGCCGCCGCTCGGGCCGTTCAAGACTTACCAGGTCAGCATCCGCGATATCGAAGCACTCACGAACCTTGGTCTCGCCGACCTGATGGTGGCGGACCAGTTCGGGTTCGTGCTTTCGACTCGTGACGCGGCGCCGCGGGACACCTGGCAGGAGCTGCGATCCCTTGACGACATCAGGCTGAACAAACCAGCCTGACTCAGGCCGGCCCGATCAGGCCGCGGGTCGGCTCCGCTGGCGCCGCTACAGACGCACCATCTCTTACAGCGACGGCGTGCGCCCGGCAGATCGCATAGTCTACGAGCAGCCCGTCGTGGTTCACGGTCAGGCGCTCGACTGGGTCGCCCGTGCACCCCTCGACGACGCATTCCATGGTGCGACGGTAGCCGCTGTCAGTGCGCTCGTCTATGGTGAAAGCTCGTCGGCCGGGACGCTCGAGAGAGGAACCCGTGTGGCCGACTGGCACCCTGCCATGCTCGCCGTGCCCGACCAGTGGGTGCTGAAGCACCCCGCATCACCGAACCCGTGGGCCGTCATCCGGCTGCTGCGGTTCCGTGGTCCGAAGAACGAGGTCGAGGACTGGTATCGGGTCGTGACATGGCAGGAGACCTCGAAGGGTCGCGAGCTGATCTGCTGGTGCCGGACCCTCGCTGCGGCGTGTGAGGCGGCATGGGACTTCAACCGGGCTGCGTCATCGTGGCAGCACGCGCAGGCCGGCAGCAGGGCGCACGAACGTCTGGGAGGGGCGCCGCAGAGGCCGCCGGCGCACGATCTGCTGGTCGCGTACCGTGCGTCGTTATGATCAGTCCCATGGCAACGCGAGTATGCGTATTTTGCGGCTCGACACCGTTGACACGCGAACATATCTGGCCGCAGTGGATGCGGAAACTTGACGGTGTCTCTCCAGCCGCCCTACGAAAGACTCCGCATCCCCACATGATCAGTCGAATGAGACTCGAGCGAGGGGTTCCGATTTTCTTCAACCAGCCTCGCGGGATGTCATCGGGGCAGATGCAACTCGTCGCGAAGGCAGTCTGCGCGAACTGCAACAACGGCTGGATGAGCCGGCTTGAAGACTCCTTTCAGCCCGTGTTCTCGCGACTGAACAGTTGGGAACGGTTCACGCTCACCGACTCGGAATCGGACATAGCGGCCCTCTGGGCCGTGAAGACGGCCGCCATGTTCCAACAAAATGATCCGGAGACCAGAACCTTTAGTCTGGAGGACCTGCGCGGCCTTCGCGAAACAGGAAAACCACCGCCAAAAACTTCAGTCTGGATGTTCGCCATGGACTCGGCTGAAGACGAATTCCGGCTGACCCAGCAAGGGGCGCACTTAGGTAGCCCCGAAGACAAGATCGATGCTGCATTCCCTGCGAGCCTAGGTCAGACATTCCTCGGCGCGCAGCGAGTCGCGTTTGTCGTCGTGCACGGCCCACATCCTCTCATCGACGAGGAACAGCTCCCGGTGCCTGGTTGGAGAACAGCGCGTTTACTCTGGCCGCGGTTGAAGCCCGCGAAATGGCCAACACTCCCCGCTCAGCATGCGGAAGTGAACGTCCTAAAACTCCTGCCGGCGGCTGCCTTTGTCCCGGGAGCGTTGTTTCTGGACGAATAACAAGAAGCCCCCCATCCTCTCCGAAGAGAAGGTGGGGGGCTTCTGTCAATTGGATGGGTGGGATTCGAACCTCACGAGGCACACGCGAGCGCCCGCCTGATCCCAGCGCGATCGTCTGGGGGCTTCCCGATACAGCCACTCCGGGCCACCATCCTGAGACGGCTACACGGGTGCTGGGCCGAGGGACTTCTCGATGTAGATGTCGGTGAAGCCGAAGTTCGCCGCGGTGCCCGACTCGACACCGACGAAGCCGCCCGTCGGGTGGTAGTCGGTTGAGACGTCGAGGTACGTCTCGAGGAGGATGTTGTTGCGGAGCATCATGATCTTGTTGCCGTAGGCGCGGATGGCGATCTTGTCGCCAACCCCGACGATCCACGTGGCGGCCGCGCCGATGAGGGTCGACGCGTTCGTGCGGCGGTACATCTCGATGTAGACGACGCCTGCGAGGTTCACCAGCTTCATTCGGTACGAGTTCCGCGCCCCGGCCGCTCCGGCAGCCAGGTTCAACCGGATGTCGTAGTAGATCGCGTTCCCGTTCGCCGCCGGCAGGATGGTGACCAGCTCGCCGAACTCCTGATCGGCTGCGCTGACGGTGGTCGTCATCTGTCCTGACGTGGTGACGCTGCCTCGCACGATCGAGCCGTTGACGATCGCGAAGGCGTTCGCGACGTTCGACGTCCAGACGTGCACGGTGCCGTCGTCACCGTAGAGCGCGTCGAGTACTCGCCCGTTGATGTCGGCGGCGTTCCCGCCGGTGGCACGGTCGGAGGTGATCTGCTCGGCGAGCCACGGGACGTCGGCGTAGGTGTTGCCCGCATCCGGTGTTCCCGCGATGTTGATCACGGTGCCATTGTTGGTTGCCATGGGTGCCTCCTAAGCGGCGAGGGTGAAGGTGGATGCGTATCGGGAGTACTGCCGCAGCCACGACGCGATGAACGCGGCCATGAGCTGGTGCCCGAGCGGGTTGAGGTGCACGGAACCGGCGAACCGGAGCGACTGCGGAACGGTGCCCGCAGCGACGTCGGTGTTGTCCTGGCTGGTCGGCGTGAAGCCGGCCTGATACAGCGCCGCGTCGGCAAGGGCCTGCGGTGACGCGAGGTACCGGCGAACGGGGATGAACCGGACACCCTGCGTGGACACGAACCACGCCTCGAGCGCGCGGATGTAGTCGCCGTTCACGGTCCCGGCGGCCTCGGAGGCGCCCCGGTCGAGGACTCCCCAGTTCCACCACTCGTCCCGGAACGTCGAGATCTGCGCCCGGTACCATGTCTGAACATCGAGGACGGTGCGGGTGCCGCCATTGCCAGTGAGCAGCGGTTCGTCGTTGATGCCCATGCCGAACAGTGCGGGGTTGTCGCGCCACTGGCGGCCGGTGTACGAGTCGATGTAGACGCTTCCGACGGCGACCGCCCCGCCTGCGCTGGTGCGGGTGAAGGTGCGCACGTTCGCGTCGGTGCGATAGAGGGTGCCGCGGATGCGCTGCCCGGCCGGTGTGACGACCTCGATCTCGTACGAGGCGATGTTCGTGCCACGGAGGGTGTCGGCGGTCAGCCCGGTGAGCATGACGGAGCCGCCCTGCGCGGGAATGGTCCCGCCCGTGACGGTTGCGTTGACCCGGAGTGCGCCGGCGCGGGCGGTGATCTCGTCTGCACGTGCTCCGGGCTGGCCGTACTTGCCCATCGTGATGCCGAGCAGCGTGCCAAGCAGTGTTGTCCAGCACTGGTTCGTCGGGTCGGTGAGGTCGGCGCCGAAGGTGGTCGAGTCGCCGAAGGCGTTCCACGACTTCACTGCGCCTTTGCCTGCGAGGAACGTGCCGTCTCCGGAGAAGAGGTTTCCAGCCCAGTCGAAGTAGGCGACGATCTTCCCGCCGATGATGATCGGCAGGGCGTACGGCCAACGCCTCGACATCTGCCGCTTCTGGATCGCGCCCTGCGTGAACAGGCCAGAGTCGCCGGCGGCCGCGATCGCAGCGGCGGACTCGCGGGGCGGGTTGCCCTTCAAGTCCGTCTGCAGCCACGTCAGTTTGCCGCCGAACGTAAACACGAGGCCTCGGCCCCACCTGCGCGTAAGCGAGCGGGCACCCTTCACGATGCCTGCGTTTCCGAGCTGAGCCGCAACGGCCGTGACAGCGGCACCCGTCACGATTCCGCTCGTCGCGGGGTCAGCGAGAGCAGACGAGACGAGCGGGTCAACGATGCCCTTCGCTGCGTTGCGGGTGAGGCTGTCTTCTGTTTCCAGAAGGTCAGCGGTAACCGCGTCGTTCGCGTACTGAATGCGCCCCTTGGGGATAAGTCCGACCATGCTTACGCCGCCTCGAAGTAGTTGATTTCGCCCTCAGGGGCGGCCGTCCAATACACATCAGTGCCAGGCGACAAATTGCCGACGTCGACGAGAAGATCCGCATACGTGGGTGCGGCTGAGAAGTAGAGAGCGTCTGAGTTGGTTGGGGCGTCGAGGATGTCTTCGAGCGTCCCCCCGCCCACAGGGACGCGCATCTGCCATTGCACGAAGTCCATGCCGATACTGTTGTTTGCGGAGTCCAGCCACTCGATGCGCGGGTAGTACCGCAGCGACCCGTCAGGCACCCCGTAGAGGGTGTCGGATGCTTCCAGGTTGACGGTGAAGGCGCCCGTTGAGGCGTTCGAGATAGTCGCCTGAACGCGTTGCGTGACAAACAGGTGATCGCCTTGCACCGCATTCCCGGTGGGCACGAAGAACAGCCTCAACCCGGGAAGTGTCGTCGCGGTTCGGGCGTAGGTTGTGATGAACCCGGTGATCGTTTCGAGCGCCATGCGACCCCAATCTGGGCATGAAAAAAGCCGCCCAGATCAGGACGGCTACGAGAGGTGAGAGGTGGTGGTCAGTCGCCGAGAGGTGCAGCGGTTCGGCTTCGCGGGTTCGCACGAGCCTGATCGGCCCATGTCGCCTTGACCCACTCGGGTGGGTGTTCCACCCAGTCCGCGACTGCGCCGATCAGGCGGTCGCCACCAGCCGTGTACGCATCGGAGGGCGGGGTGCAGTTGTTGCGGATGGATGCCACGATCGACTCCACCGTGCTCTGAACGACGAGGTTGATTTCTTCTTGTGTCTGAGACATGTGATGCTCCTGTCTGGCTAAGGGTCAGTCGCCGAGCTGCTGGTTGATCGCGTGACGCGCTGACTCTGCGACGCTCTCAGCGCTCACACCTGCGGGCGGGTAGATCGTCTGATTCAGGGTCGTCGTGTTCGTGGGCGTGACGTTCGCGGTGTTCGCGAGGGCGAGACCGCCGATCGGCACACCGAGATACGCGAGAACCGAGAGTGTGACGGTGAGCCAAGTGGGCTGCCCGCCAAGGTCAGGGTTCGCGAACGCGACCTGCACGCCGCCGACGAGGACAAGGGCGAAGACATACGTCGAGTAGATTCCCTTCCTGATCGCAGCGGAGGTGATGATCGTTCCGAGGTTGCCGGGGTTTGGGGTGCTCATGGTGTCTCCTAGATAGTTTCGGTGGGCCAGGGTGCGGGTGCGATCCCGGCTTCGTTCAGTTGGCGTCGGAGCACTGATGCGTACTCTTCGGTCTTGCGGCGTTTCTTCGCTTCAGCATCGCGTTCGGCGTTCGCTTGGTCGCGTTCCTCGATCGCTGCGACCCTCTGCGCCTCGAGGCTGGTATTCCTGACCCGTTCGCGACCCGCGGAACCCGAAAGCTGTTTGAAGACGCCTTGGATGAGAGCGAGGAGAAGGGCACTGCCGCCACCTGCGCCGAGAATCGTGACCAGCAGTTGACCGGTGTCCATGTGCTACCTCCGTGGCGCGAGTTGGTAGCGGCGAATCTCCATCCAACGGATGACCAAAAAACCGATGAGCATCAATGCCACAGGGAAACCGATAGCGGACGTACCCAGAACAACGATGATGACCATGTACATGAGCAGGCCGGTTACTGCGGCGATGATGCCGCCACGTTCCAACCACCACACCCCAGGTAGCACAGCGACCGAACCAAGTAGCCCGCCGACCGCGAGGAACGTGCCGAACACGATCACCAGTCCGGGGCCGAGTACCTTCATGATTCCGTTCGACGGGGACTGAATGACCAGCAACCCTGCCGCAAGGAACGTGATGTAGATCGCGAACATGATGAGCCGGATGACTCGCGGTTCTGCGATGAGTTCAAAAACGAAACGGAAGCCCTGTTGCAGAGTCTTCGTCACGGTGCCCCCTTCCGAGGAGAGAGGGGTGGGTTACGGCTCCTGGTAGAACGAGTTGAACGTCGCCCAGCCGTTCTCGTCGAGGAAGACCACCTTGTCGAAGGTCGGAAGCACGGGCGCTTCGCCACCGTTCGCGTTGATGGTGTCGCAGATGGTCTTGAAGGTGCCGTACTCGTCAGCGCTGCGGAAGATCCTGCGGCCCCGCTTGCCAAGACGTGCGGGCTCTGCGATGCCGTCCTCGACGAAATCGGCGCCGAAGATCGCAATCCCACCGTCAGCGGTGCGGCCTGCGATGGTTGCGGAGGGCTTCAGCTTCTGCACGGTGTCTGCTGCGGCCGCGGTGACTGCGGTCTTGATGTCGGCTACGTCCTGAGCGCTCATGTCGTCTTCTCCTTGTGTGTGTCGAGCATTGAACTGGGCGACCGTCAGGCTGAGCGGATCGCCGATGAAGTTGAAGTGCCAGGGCTCGCGCGAGGGTTCGCCGACAAGCTCCCACGACCAGCCGTGGTTGTGTCCGGTCTCGACGAGGATGTCGTGCAGCTCCATCCGGGCCGAGTAGACGGACGACAGGACGTCGCCGGCGGTCCACTCGCCGTGCGTTGAGGTTTTCGGCTTCGCGGCCGGGAAGAATCCGGGCCTACGATTCACCCATCCGTCGTAGAGGTAGTCCTGGGTCGCGATGTCCCGGCCGGTCTCGGAGAACCGGATGTGGATGCCGGTGCGTCCGAAGAATTCGGCGTCCCATGCGAGGAACGCCGCGGCCGCTGCAGGGTTGAGGCGCAGCTCCTTCTGTCCGAACGTTCCGATGACGACCGTGAGCGAGTTGGGTACCTCGCCGTTCTCGCACTTTGCCCAGTTGACCCATGCCATGTGCTTCTCCGTTACTTGTAGACGCGGCCGTCAGAGCCGAGATAGAGCGGCGTGATCGTGACCCCGCCAGGTGCGGTCGTGATGCCCGGGAGATTCAGGGCATTGCTGACGAGCAGGCCACCGTTCAGGACCGCGCGCCCATTGCCCAACGAGAACGTCACCGTGACATCAGGTGCAACAAAGCCGAGATTCGGGCCGGACGCGAAAACGGAGCCGCCGGGATTGAAGTTGATACTGCCGCCGCCGAGGGCAAGAGGTTCGATCTGCACCCCCGCTCCGACGCGGAGAATGCCGGGGGCAACAATGTTGATGTCACCCTTTTGTGTCGTGGTGCCGTTGTTCTCGATGTTCCCGGTGTGCTTCTCATTGCCGGTGTGCTCTTCTTCGCCGGTCTGTTTGAACTTGCCGGTGCCCTCGTAGTCGCCCTGCTGGGTCGTCTTACCGATGTTGGTGACATCGCCGTTGTTCGTCGTCGCACCATTGTTGATCGCGGTGCCATTGTGAGTCTCGTTACCGGTGTAGGTCTGGATGCCCGAGTGCGACTCGTTGCCGACGTGCGTCTCCTGCCCGGTGAACCCGGAGGGTCCGGAGACAGTGAGCGACCCGGTGACGTTGATCGTCGTCGTCAGGTTCACGGTGCCGTCAGCGTTCAGCGTGCCCTGCACATTCAAGGTGCCGAAGACATCCTCGGAACCGTTCACGATCAGCGACGACTCACCATTGAAACGGGTCTGACCACCTGACACGGAACTGTTACGGAGCGGAGTTGCGACACCCTGTTCCTGAGGGGCAGACACGATCTTGTCGAGCTCGCCCTGATCGGTGCGTTCGATTCTCATTCGGACCCAATCGGTTGCAGAACAGGAGTTACCCAGCGCGTCTCATCGCCGGACCAACCGATGACCCGGAGTGTGTGCCAGCCGGTCTCGATGATCGGGCTGCCCTCGAACCACAGCTTGTGTAGCGTCCCGAGAGGCTGGTATTGGATCGAGTCAAGTTGCAGCCGGTACGACCACTGCTCGACGGGAGAGGAATAGGTTTTCAGGTCAGCGTCAGCGTGCGACTGCAGAACCGTCTCGTCGCCGATCTTCTTGTACTGGACGAACTTCTCGAGCGCCGGCGCGAAGGATTCGTTCTTCGCCGTCTTCACTTTCATGTCAGCTTCAGTGCCCTCGCCGACCGCGTAAATGTAGGTCGCCTGGTTCTTCCCGTCGACCGTCCGCTTCACGTCAACGAGACCGTGATTCGAGGTCGCAAGGTTGAACTCAAGCAGAGCGCCCGTCAGTTGCGGGTTAGATGCTGTGCCTGCACGCATCCGGTACTCGAGCTTGTGCGTCGGTCCCCACTGAGGCAGGAAGTCGATGTCAGGTCCGCGGTCGCGGTTCTGCGCCTCAGTCATTGCCGAACCCACAACCGTGGACTGGTAGTCGAAGTACGTCTCGCTCTCCGTACCGCCACCGGTCGTCGTCCCCTTGGCGATAGGGATGATCGGCAGTCGGAAGCTCGGATTAGCGAGGGCAGGCGCTTCCGTCCCCGCCCACAAAACCCACGCCGCCAAACGGTCGGCCGTGATGTTGACGAGCTCGAGCTTGTTGTCAGGCGTGCCGCCCGAGTATCCATTCGTGCCGAACGTTGAACGCCGATCCAGAAGAACCCGGATGTCCTGATGCTTCAGGCTGATCGTGTTCGACCCGATGTCGTCATCCCGCGAAATACACAACCCCGCATAGATGACCACACCTTCCTCGCACACAACGAACGTGCGAGACCACGGCGTAAGCAGGTCGTTCCAGTTCAGGTTTGGGCCGACAGCGGAAATACGGAAGTCCGCGTTCCCACCGCCGGCACCGTTCAGAACCCGGTTCCACGAGTACTTGAACGGGGTAACCTGCGCCAGAACCGTGCCAGTGACCGTCTCAGCGATGTAGCAGGTCTGCACGATGCCCCCTAGATGTATGTGTCGGCTACCGTCACCGTCATGACCCCTGTGCCGCCCGAAGGCGCGAGAGTCTGCGAAACCGTCTGCCCCGGTGGGACAGCCCAGATACCCGCCTGCTCAACAACCCCGTAGACCGGGAAGCCGTCAACAATCAGCAGCCCCGAGTCCATGAAGATCTGGTGCGGATGACCGGCCGTGACCGCCTTGTTGACCTGGTACGTCTTCCCGCCGGATGACACGGAGTACGACGGCATCGAACCGGTGATCGTCAGGACCGGGTACGCGGCATAGTTCCCGTACTGCCACGCCGACACAACCAGCGGGGTAGCAGGGTCGGCCGTGAACGTGTACGACTGGCCATACTTCCGCGGGTCAGCCGCCCAAAATTGGATTTGATAGGAAGCCCGGTAGCCCCACAACTCGACTTGAAATTGTGTTTTGGTGGCCAACCGCACAGAAGCGCTTGTAGTCAGTCCCGCATAATCGACAACAAGCCGCGCTGCGCCCCCGTCCGCTAGGGCGCCGCTCAGTTTTCGCTGGTAGTAAGCCAGCTTCTCTGCGGAATCGGCGTGGCAGTCGCCAGAGATTGAAATGACCCGGGATGAGAAGTACCCGACTGCATCGAACGAGCCCGCCGCGAGAGGTTTTTCGGCCTCGTCGCGGCGAACATCGGGTGTCGAATCCCAGCCAGTCATCTCAGTGACGTAGAAGCCGTCAGAACCGGAACCGCCATCGAACAACAGATCGTTGATACGTGCGATCACTTCGCCATCGCCAATCGCCAGTTGAGGTCGTTCGCTGCCGTTTGTCCGATAACGCGTTCATCGGTTCCGGCAGCCGGGTAGACATTTACGGTCGCGTGCTTAGAGGAGGTAGCGACACTTCCCGAGCGACCTGCTGTATCTGCGTACTCACGAGCGCCGCCGAGCCGGTTCAACGCATCCAAAGCGATCGCCCGGTTGCGCGTCTCCTGCCCGGGCTTACCCGAGATGAAGCCCTCCCACGGCACGTTCTTCTCCGCGAACTTGTAGATCGCCTGCGGTCGTCCGGCATAGATCCCTGTCGGGAGCCCGCCATTCTCGAATGCCTGCGCTCGACCAGCAGCAAACAAGTTCCCGTTCTCGTTGACGGTCTGACCGCCAGAACCGCCCGGGCCCTGAGCGATACGGAAGTTGTAATCGCCCGTCGCCGCTCGGATCTGAGACTGCAATGCAGAGATCTTCTCCGAAGCCGTCGCCGTGTTCACGTCCAGTGTCGGCACGTAGCCGGCGACCTTCAGCTTGTACTCGGTCATGATCTGCTCGACCGTCGCAGTACCAGCCTGAAGCTTGCCCGCAATCTCATCCGCGACGCCCTGCCCGAGCTGGGCGGCAGCGGCCGCGATGATCGGCCCGGAGCCGCTCAGCGTGTCAGCGAAATGTCCGGTCGCCTCGGAGGCCTTTTCGGTGAGTAGGCCGTCGAGCTTTGCCAGTTCGTCACCGGAAGCAGTGACAAGCTGCGCGACCAGGGGTGCCCCTCCAGGACCCATCTTCGCGAGCTCATCCAAGGTGCCTTGCGACACCTTCCCGGAGAGCTTCAGCATGTTCGATTCCCAGTTGGTCTGAGCGTCGACCTGCGACTGGAGATCAGCGAGATAGTCGGACACGGAGACGGAGATCCCGTCGTAGTAGTCCTTCCATGAGTCGGTAGAAGAGTCCGTTGCGTCAGCCGTCGACTGCGCGACCTCCTGGTTCTTCGCGATCACAGCGTCATAAGCCGTCTGAAGCCCGACGAAGGACGAATCGGCTTCCGAAACCATCTTCAGCCAGTCGTCGGTTGCCTGCTTGGCCGCTTCCGTCGCTTTCGCCTGCTCCTCCGTCGCAACCGTGGTGGCCGCGACCGAATCCCGGAACGCCTGCTGAGCGACGGACCCCTTGCCCATAGCAAGGTTGAGAACGTTCTGATCCGAAGCAGCCTGACCATTCGCGGTCAGGATGTCGATCAGCGCGGCCTTGTACTCCGGCATGACCTGAAGCAGCTTCTTGGTCGCTTCCTCGCCGCCACCCATCGCTGACACGAACTGCTGGAACTGGTCGTTCGCGCCCTTGAAATCCGTCTTGGCGGTCGTCGCGAGAGTTTGGCCGAGCTGCTTGAACTGGGCCTCGTTCTTCGTGATCCCGTTGGCCAGATCTTTGATGGCAGGTGCGACGAGGCCAACTGTGTTCGCGAGGCCATTCCAAGCCGTCTTGTTGATCTGGTAGATGAACCCGTCGAGGCCGGAGGAAGTCAGCTTGCTAGCCGCGTCCGCCATCCCGTTAGTCGCGTTCGTCGTCCCCTGCATGCCCGTGAATAGGCCGTCGAGGTCTGTCGAGGATGTGCCGAGCTGCTTCACGGCATTGTCGAGCTTCGCGAGGTCGACGCTGGTCAGTTCGGCAACGTCGCCCGCATGGGACATGGCCGTCGCAGCCAGAGCAAGCGCCGCGAGAACGAGGCCTCCCTTACCGAACGATTTGGCGAGACCGAGACCGGTGAGGTTCATCTCCTGCATCGCAAGCCGAGTCGCCGCGATCTTCGGGACGACGGTCAGAAGACCACCGCCGAACAGACCAACAGCGGCCGTGGTTGCCGTCAGGCCAAGACCAACCGCAAGGATCGGACCGGGCAAGCCGCCAATAGTATCCGTGGCGCTCGTGAGCGACTGGACGAGGAACCGCAGCACTTCGTTCGCCGACGAACCGGTCTGAATCAGGCCAGAGTCCACCGAGCCGGACAGGTACTCAAGGTCACCGGAGAGGTTGTCTAGCTTCAGGCGTGCAGTCTCAGCCGCAAACCCAGCGTCGTTCACTTTGTCATTCCACGACTGGATACCATCAGCACCCTGCGCATACAGAACAGACGCCGAGCGGACAGCATCCGAGCCGAAGATCGTAGCGAGGGCAGAGTTCCGCTGCTCATCCGTCAGCCCACCGAGCTTCGTCTTGAGCTGTTCAGCGATGCCCGAGAACTCGAGCATCTTGCCCGAAGAGTCGTAAACGTTGATGCCGTACTCCTGCATCACGCTGGCAGCCTTGGTAGAGGGGTTCTCTAGCGCGAGCAGCATCGTCTTGAGTGACGTGCCCGCGTCGGAACCAATCAGGCCGGCGGAAGCGAATGCCGCGAGAACGCCAGTGGTCCCCTCGATCGACTGACCTGCCTGAGAAGCGACAAGGCCACCCTGATTGAGTGCCTGTGCGAGGTCATCGACGGAACCCTGCGCCTTGCCGGCACCAGCCGCGAGAAGGTCAGCGATGTGAGGCACCTCAGAGCCCGCAAGCTTGAACTGGGTCATCGCTGTAGCCGCGTACGTCGCAGCGTCCGCAACACCGAGCCCGCCCGCCGAAGCGAGATCCATCGACCCCTTCAGCGCGCCACCGAGGATGTCGGCAGTCGCAACGCCAGCCTTGGCGAGCTCGTTCTCTGCGTCCGCTGCTTCCTTGGCCGAGAACACTGAATCTGCGCCAGCCTTGATCGCTGCCTGCCGCAGCAGGTCCATGTTCGATGCCGACTCGTGCGTTGAGGCCTGCACCTCAGACATGGCCTTGTCGAACTCCATGAACTTCGAGACCGCGAGACCGACCCCAACAGCGGCAAGGGCGCCGACGGCGAGAAAACCTTGTCCGGCCTTCTGCATGTTCTCGCCGTTACGGGCGAGGTTCTGGGCCTCGGTGTTTGTGGTTCGCGTTGCAGCGGCAGCCCGCTCCATGCCCGACACATACTGTGCGACCTGCGCAGTGAGGGCTACGCGTACGGTTCTCTCGGCCAAAATAACCTCCAAGAGACGCAATATGTGGTTGTAGGCTCACGGGCATGACGAGCGACGAGAAAGACGCCTACGCGCCGGCGGAACGCCAACCGAGCACCGGAACGGCGTTCATCGTGTGGGGTGCGATCCTGTTGCTGTTCGCACTACTCCAGGTCGTCACGATTCCGGCGTTTTTGATCGACGACTTCACCAGCGCCGGTCTCGCAGGGAAGCTCTTTGCGGCGGTTGCTGGCGTGGGGTTTGGGGTGCTTCTGCTCGTCAAAGGCATCAATAGGCGCGGTCGCTACCTGAGGCGCTAACGCTCGATCCGCGGCGTGTAGAACCACCCCGACTGATCCTGATGCTCATATGTCTTCGCGTCAGAGTCGCGGCGCTGTTTGACAGCACGCGCCATCAGGTCGACCTCAAGGTCAACAACGATGCTGTCTCGAATAGCCGGGTCAGTCGCTAACGAGTAAGGCACCCCGAACGGGTTCAGATCAGCCTGGCGCTCCACGGAAGCAATCAGATAGCCGACCTGCTCCGCATCCCACTCAGCTTCAGTTGTGGTCACTGATCGGACGAGTCGGCCTTCTTCGTCGTACTCGTGCGACGTCGTGCGGCGCGGTTCCCACCCGTAGAGCCTTCGGAGGCTGACACCGAGTTCTCGAGCGAGGCGAGCTTCACCGTCGAGGCGGCGATCGAAGCTTTTTTTAGGCGCTCCGTGAGCTGCCTGGGGTTCCACTCATTCAGGCCGAAAATCGCGTCGCACACCGCGACAAAGTCGGGGCCAGACAGGGAAGTGAGCATCTTCTGCCACTGCTCAGGCGTCAATACCGTCTCGGTGTCGCCGTCGAGATATACGCCACTGATCGGTGCGGCTTCCTGGCAGACATCATGGACGTCATAACCGACGTAGCGATCTGTCGGGGCCTCAGGGTCGGCGGGGTTCCGGGAGGTGATCCCAGCCCATACCGTGCCGTCAGGGATCTCCGAGAAGCGAAGCGTTACCAGCTCGCCACCGAACACCACCGGAACGTCGATGCGATCGGGTTCGGCTTTCTGCTCCTGCTGTTTGGCATTGAGGTCATCAAACGAGGTCATGCGTTCCTCCCACGGAATAGCCCACGGATAGAGAGATGAAGCCTGCCGGGGCGCTTCCGTGGGCTGGGTACACCCCGGCAGGGGTAGAGGGGTTACGCCGCGACAGCCACGTCCATCAGGACGGTGCCGCTGACATTGCAGACGAGCGTGCGAGTGAGTTCCTGATCCTTCACCGGGGCGTCCGGGATGGACTCCGAAGCGGTGATCGGGATGACGTGGACGATCTGCGCGGCTGCGATCGCAACCGAGTTGTCGACCGCCCAGCGCTCCACGAGGAAACCCGAGACGCCCTTCGTGAGCGCGAGGCGCACCACGTCTCCGGCGGTGTTCGTGTACGCATACGTGATCGTCACGTCATCAACCACGGTGCCGTCGTACTGGATCTCCTGCGCGAGGGTGAAACGGTTGGCCCGCACCTTCGTGATCGCACGAGTGTGCTTGTAACCATCGCCGGTTGCGGAATAGGTGATCTTCTTCACCGTGCCAGCGGTGAGCTCGGCGATGGTCGGCGCGGCCGGGTTCGCGATGGTGGGAACGAAAAGAACGAGAGCCTGGCCGTTACTGACCTTGCCCAGGGGGACTGTCTCAAGAGCCATCAGGCATCTCCTTTTTTGGGTTCGCCCACGGAAGTTTTAGTGGAAGCCTTGGGCTTCGGGGGGAAGTACTCAGCGGCCCGGGACTCGGTGACAGGTTCGTCATCGATTACCTCGTAAAGGTCCGGGTTCGCTTCGACTTCTGACTGCGAAGCGTCGAACTCATGCTTCGGGCCATCGACTGCTCGCACACGAAGAAATGGCATGACGAATAACCCTCCTAAGGGCGTTGGCGGTGAGAGATGGTCAGATCAGGTCGGAAAAGAAACCGCAGCGGATCGTGTTCCAGAAAAGGGGCGGAGTCGAGTCGTCGTCACGCTGCACGTCGATCGGTGACTCGAACCAGAAGGGTCCAGGACTTTCGTCATCGACAGCAGGGATTGCGCCGAGACCGCGCGGGAACAGCACGCCTTTGATCTGTTCAAAAACCCACGACGCTTGGTCAGCCGTAGAGCCGACACAATGAACCGTCCATGATGGGTTCTGCCTGACAGAGCCGCTAGTAAACCGTGGCTGAGTATCAGTGCCCTCGCCGCTATAGAAAACCGCGTACGGGCCAGCCTGAGGCTTACCACCCACCAGCGGGGCGAGACCCGGATAGAAGTTCGTCACCTTCGACGTGGCAACCAGTGCGACAAGTGCTGCGGTGTGCTTCCGGCTCACAGTCCCGCCGCCCTCATCGCATCATCGACGGCCTTCGCGATACCGAACTCGAAGTCCTCTTGGTTCTCATTCAGAGACGCCAGACCGTAACCGCGAGGGGCGACCTTCGGCGAACCGAACTCAGAAATGTTCCCGAGTGGACCCTGACGACGGTCCTTGTCGAAACCGATCTCCGCAGTGATCGGTGCCGTCGAAGAGTTATCAGACAAAACGTCATAGCTCACCGCACTCGGCAAGCCAGGGAGCGAATCGGAGCCCTGCAGTTTCGCTTTCCACGCATCCTTGATGTTCCGCGAAGTGACCGTGACCGCTTTGCGGATGTTGTATCGAGCCTCGCGCGGGGCTTCCTCGATCGACGCGGCTAGAGCGTTGATCTCCGAGAAGTCGAAGGAGATGTTGTCGGGCATCAGGAAACCACCTCCACGGGGAACCTGCGAGCCGTCACATACGAACCCGCGAATGGGCCTGTTATCCGGCACCGTGTACCCACGAGCGCCGGATCGTTACGTGCCGCTGTGATGATCGCGACCATGTTCTTCTTCACGCCCAGTGACGTCATCACCGGAAGTTTCAGGATCGCATTCTGGTCGGTGAGGATCTGACCCGCAGCATCCACATCGGAACCCAGACGGTGAGGCGCCATGTATTCACACGGGCCTGAATACACAGGGGTGAACGTCGAACCGTAGCCGCCTGTTGCATCGTCTAGCACAGTGCCGGGAGTATCGAAGCCGATGTCGCACGTATCCGGCATGAGGGACTGTGCGAGCTTTCGTCCCATGCCGAGTGTGCCGTCAGCGATACTCATCGCGACCCGGTAACCCACACGCCAGTGCCGTACTGGGAGCGGATCAGTTCGATGTTTCGGTCAGACAGTGTGATGCCGGTTGAATCACCAGCATCAGCGAACGATGCTTTGAAGTCATCGAGGGCGACGGATGATAGCCCGCCAACCGTGAGCCCCAGGTTGAGCTCCAGAGAGATGAGTGTCTGGGAGACGAGGACCATCGTCCACCGCTTGAGCCCCTCAGGGGCCTCCGCGTATCCGTAGGTGAACGTGATGTCCACCGGCAGAGGGCTCGCAATCAGAACACGGCCGTCGCGGTACACATAGTCGACATCACTGCCATCACGGCTCACCGAAACGACAGCCTGAACGGGCTGCTGCGGCAGCACGATCCCCTCGGGCTCCGGCCACACCGTGAATGTGACCGTCGCCTGAGGAAAGACCTGCGCGCCGATGATGTCTTCGCGCAGGTAGGTGGACGCATCCTTGAGCAGGGAAGTTACCCATGCCGTCTCGTCGGACGAGAAAGTCCGATTGAGACGGGTACCTAGCTCTACTGCTGTAGCGAATGCGTCCACCATGACTCCTACTTCTTCGAAGCGGTCTGTTTCTTCTGCGGCGGATCGACCGGAACCCATCCAAGGGCCTCGATCGCATGAACCCCGTTATCGGGAATGTCGAGCACTTCCCCCGAAGGGGACTTGTACGCCGTCACGTTTACGCAGACGGGGTGAGGACGGCGAACGGGTACTTGCTGCCCGAACCCTCGGTTGTCACGGGCGTAGCAACTGCGAAGCCGGCACGGAACTTGAATCGCAGGGCCACCATGTCGCGCTCGGCAAGGTTGATGCCGCCGACAGTCGCCTCAGTGAGGATCTTCACCTGAACGTCCTGCCGGATTCCGAGGATAGCCTTGGACGAATCCCCGACAAGGAGCTCGGCGACGGCCGGGTTCCATGAACCGTTCCGCACATAGTCGAGCGGCTGCCCGTAGATGCTGCCCAGCGAGTTGTCCGAACGGATCGAGTCGAGGTAGATCGGCTCGTTCTGCTTGTCACGCAGACCGCGAAGCTTCGACCGCATGAACCGTCCCGTGTACGCGTGGTTCACGTCGAACCCATCATCTTCGACCTTTGCGAAGACCTGATTGATGTCCTCAGCGAAGTCGACGGTCGACGTACCACGAACGACAGTGTTGCCGGCCGCAATCGCGCCGGGCACCAAGGCTGCGTCGGTCCACGTCGCCGGCTTGTTGACGCCGAAGAACACAGCCGCGTCGAGAACTCGACCGAGTTCCTGGGAGACCAGAGGCTGGACCTCGCCCCAGATGTCGAACGTCGAGTCATCGATCACATTCTCGTGAACGGGGATGATGACTGCGATCTCCTCCGCGATCAGGTCCTTATTTGCCCACAGAACCTCGGAGGTCGGCTTCACGCCAGCCGCGAGGGTCGCTGACTCGCCGACGAAACCGGCGGTTGGCAGAGCCGACAGGACGGGCATGCGTGCGGCGCCCGAGACCATGCGGATGGTGCGGAACGAGGAAAGCGCAGCAGAGGTGTACTCCGCCTCCTTGACGATGGTGCCGATGTTCTGGACTGCGAGCAGCGCCAGCGCATCGGAGCGACTGATGTCAGCCATGATGAACTCTTTTCACTAGGATTTTTGGAACGCCGCTCGGATGAGGTCGTTCGGGTCGTACTTGACCGGTGCGGCCTGCTTGCCCTTCGCGCCCTGATCTGCGTCGCCGACGAACTTGCGTTGTGCGGCAGCAGCGAGGTGCGGTTTCTGGGTGAGCAGGTCGATTACGGCCTTGTTCAGCGCTTCGACATCCACTTCGCCGTCATCGCCTACCTCAAATGAGGTGGCGTCGATGAACACGGCAGCATCTGCCGGGTCGGCAAGCTTCCCTGCGGCGACCGCCTTGAGTTCCGCTTTGACAATGCGTGCGTTAGCGGAAGCTGTTGCCTCAGCACGCGCCTCAGCGCGGGCGTTATCGAGGGCTACTTCCTCAGCAGGCTTGTCGCGTGCGGCGAGCTCGCGCCGGAGTTGCGCAATTTCCTTCTCGGCTGTTTTTCGCGCTGCGCGCTCAGAGTCGAGAGCTTTCTTGGCTCCGGCATTCGGGTCAACTTCGGTGGTGGTGTCTTCGGACTGTGCTTCGTTCGACTCCGACGTCACATCGGTTTCGGCTTCTGGCATGAGAAAATCACTTCCTCTGGGGGATGGATGCCGAGTCGCTCGGCCTGATCCCGCAAAGGAGCGGGAAGTTTTGGGCAACAAAAAAGCCCCACCTAAGCAGGGCACTTTTTGTTGAAGTCAGATGCCTAGAAGTTGCGCCAGACGGCGAACCGAACTGGCTGAGGTGGCGAGCTTCGCGACCTCATTTGCATATGCCTGCTCAATATGTGCGAGCTGCATAGGGGTGATCGGCTTCGGCGCCACGTACTTGTCAGCCGACGACAGCCCGACCGTGCGTGGGTAAACACCGGTCCGGGCGACATCGAGCTTGTACTTCGCGTCATACAGTCGACGCTCCGCAGCCGTCATCGTGTAACGGTTCAGTGGGTCGCGGACACCGGTCTCGCGGGCCTGTTTTACGGCGTCCGATGCGGCGCGAGCCTTGCCACCTTTGCCTAGGGCACCGAAGCCCTCGATGCGACCAACGATGTTGCCACCGGCGACCTGCGGACCCGTGATGTACCCCTCATGCTCAAGCATCTTGATCGCATTCGTGCGCGTGCCAGCAGTGCGGAAGATGTCATCCACGGTCATCCGAGAGGGGGTTCCGTAGCGCAGGTGCCCCTTAGATGTCGCAAGTCCACGCTGCTGAATGTTGCCGACCCGGTAAATGTCGGCACCCTCACGGATAGCACGTGCCTCAGACCGCCCGAACGTTTTCTCTTGCGCCTCCGGGGAGAGCGAGTGAAAGTACTTGTACGGGTCGGTCGTCAGGTCGCCGGCCATGTTCTCGTTGGTCGGAATGTGGCGGCAGTCACATCGCGGGTGGCGAAGGAAACCGCTGTTCCAACGGAAGAACTTTCCCGCCAGGATCGCGCACCGTGAGCACGAGGGCGGGTTCAGCATCCGCGTGTACCCCTGCAAGGTGGGCCGTTGGGCTATGTCCGCCGCAACAACACTCCGCCCAGTGTCTGACATGACCGTCAGCAGAGTTCCGGTGAGCCACCGTTCAGCCTGCTGCAAAGCCAGCGGCGCAGACAGGCCAGAGCCCACCGCAGACTTGGCCTTCACCACAGACTCTCCGAGTAACGAACCCATCGACCGACCGTCAGGCGCGGAAGATAGGAAGCCAGCAGGGCTCAGAACCCCGACAGGTGCCGCATCAACGTTCGTTTCTTGCAGAACATCGGCCGTGTACCCGATCGATGAGGCGACTGCAGCAGCACGCCCCGTTTGCACCCAGTTGAGTAGTGGGGTAACGACATCAGCCCATGAAGAATCGAAGTCCGGCCCCATACGGCGCCAGAACTTCTTCGCACCCGCGGCCGTCGCCACAGCGATGCGCTGCTGCGTCTCGTAGTAGCTAGTTGCCGACTGGGGAAGCATTCAGAACGCCTCCCGGCTGGCCCTGAGCGGGGCGTAGAGCGGCTTGCAACTGCGGGTCGGTGTTCTGCTCGTCCACCATCGCCAGTACCCGCTCCACCTCTGTTGGCGACAGGCCGTACAGTTCCATCAGGTACTCGAGCGGGAACCCCATCGTCTTCATCTTCAGCAACGCATCCGCGAGCTGAGCCTCGGAACGAATCTCCGGGTTCATCCAGTCCATGTGCGCAAGCCGGCACATCTTCGCCAACTCCTTGTCGCCCTTCGCTAACGCGACAAGGCGATACATCTCACGCAGCGCCGGATCGGTGAACGTCTGAAACTCAAGAACTTTCTTGTTCAGACCAATCTCAGACGCCTTGAGACCATCCGCGTTGACGTTCGACATGCCCGACTTCGCAACAAGGTACGTCGGCGGGGTGCGGGTCTGGGAGCCGATGTGCGCCACCGCCACATCGATGGTGTCCGTGAACACGTCGAGGCGCGCCGCATCCCACTGGCCAACCTTGGCGTCACCCGTAAGAAACAGGAGCCTCTTTTCCGACAAATCATCGATCTGGACCGGTTTCTCGCCGATCTTCTTCCCAGTACTGTCCAGAACAGGGATCTTCGGCGGCGCCTGGTTCATCACGACACGGGCCGGCATGGAGGCATAGTCGGCCGCGAGGAACAGGTACGCCCACAGCAGGTTGATAGCGTCCTGCATAGGCATCACGCCCTGGATTTCCGACACAGGGTCGCCGAGGAGAGTAGGCCGGTTCTGGATTTCCACGACCGGAACTTCGCCGATCGGGTTAGGCAGAGGCCACACCTCATTCCCGACCGCGCGGGGAGTCCAAGCGCCTCCGCCGAGACCCTTCTGGCGGGCCTGCTCAGCCTGGGAGAAGAACTTGTCGGCAGAAGAGGCACGTGACCGCTCGAACTTCCACACGTAGTCTGCGGTGTACAGGGTGCCGTACTCTTTCGTGTCATCGACCCACGTCTTCAACGCGGCGACACGAAGCCTCGGGTTAGCCCAGTCGTACTCGATCTCCACATTCATGGGATGTTCCCATGTGATGAGAGGCTCGTCCGTCTTCGTGTCGCCCCACACGATCACGTAGGAACGGCCCGTGGTGAGTGTGGTGACGAAACCCTGAGAAGACTGCATGTCCATCTCGTTGATCAGCCACTGCTCGTGCAGGACCATTGCAGCCTCGGGACTGTCAGCGATCTTCACGCCCGTGTGGCGAATACGCTCCGACTCAGCGTTTACCACCGCGCCGCACCAGTTATCCGAGAAGCCCGAGTACCGTTGCGCGTTCTTCCGCTTCCATTCCGCGGTAGCGAAAGTCAGAGGCTGCTTGCCCCCAAAATACTCTTCCTGCTTGCTCATTGCAGCACGACGAAACGAAATACGGCCGTAGCACGCATCAACCAAACGCAGCGCCTCATCGAGAGCAGTATTCTCGCTCAATGCGGCCTCCTAGTAGTACACGTATTCGTCTTCGTCGGCCGTATAGCCAGCAGCGATAACATCGCCGGCAGCCTCATGGGCCAGCACTGACGACATGGCAAGGTCGATCTTCTGTGTCTCGGACGCCTTGAAAATGAGGTACTTCTGTCCGGGCCGGGCAACTTCGACAGCGTTACGGATGTGCGTGCCGACCGTCTCGTCACCGTCATGAGTGAACTGCGACTCGGGCAGCATCACATCGGTTTTCATCCGCTCGAGAGCAGCGTGCATCTGGGTCGGCCGGTATGTCTCCCAGCGAAAGACCCGCTTCGGGTACTTCGCCTCGAGCCCATCAATCTCCGACTGCCAGAACGGCGGGTCGCAGTAAGCACGCACCACGTCGAACTGTTCGAAAATCTCGTCAAACGCTGCCAGGATCTCCAACCGCGGAACTCGGCCGTTGTGCTGGCGCGGGTCCCAGATGGTCGGTCGGCCATCATGGTAAGTCGGGGTGAATTGGTAGCCGTCGAGCGTTTCGGCTCTAATACCAGTCCAGTCATCAACATCAGACCCGTCGAAACCGAGCACAATCGGTGTCTTATCGGGCACCACATGCGTGGCCTTCTTCGACTCCCATCGTGCGAAGTCCAACCATGCCCCGGAACCAGCGACGATGCGGTTACCGAAGAACCGTTCCGCCTCAGCCTTGTCCTTCTGAACGAGCTCGGCAGCTTCAGCCTCGATCGCAGCAACGGATACCCACGGGGCGCCCGCATAGTTGAAAACGAACATCTTGTGACGGTCACGCTTGTCACCGAAGCTCAGATGCGCGGGCGGCTGGCGGAAGTCCTTATTGATGTCCTTCGACGGTGCCTCGAAGGTGCGCTGGGCGACGGAATCCTGTGCCGGGTCCCACGCGTTCGTCGTTTCGATTGCCCGACCACCCATGCCGGCGAGACCACGACGCTGCGTCGACGCGAGCTTGTGCCCGCCATTCGACTTCACCCACAGGCCTGTCTCATCCTGCGGCGCAAACGTCACACGCTGACCGAGGCGAGAGTTTGCCTTCGACGTGACCACATCGATTCGGCCACCACCGGGAAGGCGGATGAACTCCTCGCCCGTATGCCGAATGATCTCAGCCAACGGGCCTAGCTCAATCATCGGGCGAAGTGCGTCATACGTGTTGTCGGTCTGGTCTTCGGACGTAGCAGTGATCTGAATAAGCGGCGTCGACCACGGACGGCCCATCGGCTCGCCCTGGTCATACTCATACGCCCACCCGCAACCACAACCGAAGTCGCGGCAGTCGTACATCTCGCGGCCGGACGCGAACCCATCGAACAAGACAGGGCCGACACCCTCCACGCAGACGAACGCGCCGATCATCGGAGACTTGCCCCACTTCTGAGCGCGAACCAACTGCGAACGACGGAAGATAAAAGCTTCGGCCTTCTGACCCACCAGCGCATCCGAACGAACCATGTAGTGATTCGCGACGAATGTGAACTGCTCATCACCGAGCACGAACGGGTTGCCCCGGTTGTCGCCATCTGGGATCACACAGTGCTGCTCAACCCACTCAGGGACGATCAGCAGCGGGCTAGCCATTGCTCAGAGCGGCGAACCTAGCCTTCGCCGAAGTCGCCGCCTTCCTCGCCGGGGCAGACGACCGCTTCACCGACAGCTCATCCTCAGAGAACCGCCACCGCAAAGAATGCATCCCCGGCAGCGACAGGCCGATCTCGGCAGCCATCCGAAGCGCTGCCGTCTTCAGCCCAGAATTTGACTCAGCAGACGTTGATTCGATGTACCCGCGCACATACGCAGCTACCTCGTACTTCAGGCTGAGCTTCGACCACATGGCAGCTTGAGGCTTCGACCAGAGGTCTTCCCAAAGCTCGATCTCTCGAGCATGGAGGTCGTCGGTCGCATCCTTGTCGAACTCTTTGATCCGCCTCTTGTCTTCCCAGTAGATGTCATAGATAGGAATGGCGGGCAGGGGAAATGCAGGAACAGCGCCATCGAAACCCTCTGCCGGGAGAGTCACCCAAGCCGCATCGTCCGTGCGATCACGGCGCAACGCATTTGGGTCAGGAGCGCGACCACTGTTTCTACGAACACCACCAGAAGGCATGATCACCTCCTCGGGTTCGTCAGCAAGCAGTCGAGCCGAAAACCATCATCTTCAGCATTGGGAAATCGTTTACAGTCCGGGACTCAATAAGCTCTGGCCGCGTAAAATCCGCGAACCCATGATCCGCCGCAAGCTTCCTGAACTGCGTAGCAACAAGCTCGTCGACCATCTCCTGATCGGTCGCCAGCCCATCGCTCACAGGCACCATCACGCGCATCTCGTTCACCGCAAACGCCTCCCAAAGGCCGAATTGAGAACATCTTGGTTCTGCCGCACCTTTTAGCCACCTCCCCGGCGGTCCTGAGGGGCTGGTTTCGCGGAGGTCTCCCCCCACCCCCGTGGTGCCTAGTGGGTGCTTCTCAGTGGATGTTGTGCCATCCGCCTGGTTGATTGCGTGCCGTCTCTTTGTTGTGGCAGTTGGCGTCAAGACCGCGACCATATTCCGGGTCGTTCGGGTTTAATCCAAGTTCGATGAGTTCTTGGCGTGAACGCGGCCAGTGGTCGGCTACGGTTGCTTGCGCTATGTGGCAGACAACACAGATGGGGTCACGTCGTAACACTTCGGCCCTGAAGTTACGGTGTCCTCTGCCTGTGTACCCTCGCTGTGTGGCTGTGCCCCTGCGTTGGTCTGCTGTGCGTGTGTGTTGCGGGCAGCGCGACTCTGTGCTGTCGTAGATGGTTGGACATCCTGGTGTGCTGCACACACGCATGCTCTACCTCTTAGCGCAGTGTGTGCGTGCGATGGAGGGAACGACGCAGGCTTGCCCGCACACTGGGCAGTGGTGACTGTCAGCCAATGACTCGTGCGTTCTTGACTGCGAGCGTGACGGTGACGTAGGTCTCGCCGTTGGCGCCGGATGTTATCTCGACGGGCTTCTTCGCTACCCACATGGTGATGTCTTGACCGTCGACTGTGACGTGGTGATCGTCGGTGTCGATCACGATGGTGTCGATGCTCTGCCAGTAGCCACCATCGGCGAGGGCCAGTGTGCCCTTGAGCGCCTGATCGATCGTGTCGATAGATACGCCGCATGCAAGGAGGTTCTTGGTCGCCTCGGTAGCGCGCTCTATTGCTGCGACGTACCCGTCGACGTCGGCAGTGAGCGTCACCTTGACCTTGCGTCCTTTGTCTTCGGCGTCGGATGCGGTCGCGTTCATGGCTGCTCCTGACGGTTACACGGTTACTAACCGTCATATGTTTGTGAGCGGCCGACGAAAGGCTACGTGCACCCCGAACCGGCCTAGCTCTCCACCAAGGATTCGAACCTCGACAAGTTGGCTCAGAACCAACCGTGATGCCGTTACACCAGCGGAGAATGCGTGAGCCGTGCGTGCTGAGCTAGGGGCATAAGTGCGGGGCGTCCACCGCGTGGCAGATGCGACTTGACAGCCGCTGACACGCACCTGAACACCCCGCTTTTTACGGTCACGTCTGACCTATTTGTCCGCGCCGTGTGGCCTAATGGTGAGCGGCGCGACGGGGTTCCCGTCCAAGACGAAGCCGCGTTTCGTGTGGGTGTGTCGGCTGCTGGTACGGGAAGCGTTAAACGAAAAGGACCCCCACGATTAGGTGAGGGTCAAGAGTTACGGGCGGCGGGAACAAGAATGCCTAAGGCATAGCATACCTGTTCCCACCGACACCGTGGCTTACTGGATACCGCGTTTCTGCCTGTTTGGGTTCGCGAGGATCTTGACCCGGTACTGCGCCATCAGGTCGCTGTGTTCGATGACCACAATCCCAGCGACGTCCCGGCACCGCATCCCGTCCCTCACCCACCGCTCGATTGTCCTAGTGGACTTACCCACGCGCTCCGCGGCCGCCTTGATGGTGTAGTTCTCCTGATTCTCGGGCATCCGGCGATCCTAAGCGGCCACTGCGTGGAGAATGCGGTCTACCTGTTGCGGAGGCGCGACCCACTCACACGCTGCGCACATGACGGTCAGGTCGGGATCGAGCTTGTCGGGGAACTTCACAAACACCTCTCGCTGGCCACAGAGCGGGCATTCCCGCTTATCTGCATCCCTGACAGGTCGTGGTTCGACGCCGTACGCGCCGGCGAGGGTGAACACGCCTCGGGCGTCGTCGTAGCCGTAGCAGAGGTCGTCGTGGAAAGCGATCGCGAGGGGGAGTGCCGCGATGGTCTCGAGGCGGTCGAGGAACCATCCCACCAGTTCGGTGGAGATCTCGTGTGCTCTTTCGGGGGTGACGACCCGTGAGCCTTGGACCTCGGTGAGATTGATCCACACCGAGACGTGAGGCGGAGCCACGCTCAGCGTTTCGGATACTGATCCGGTCCAAAGCACCAGCTTCGCGAACAGGGAATCGCTGGCATCGAGCGGGCCGACCCGGAGGGGTGCGGGGGAGCCGCCGCCGCCCCCCGAGACTCGCTCGCCCATCGGCGCGGCACCGAAACCGTTGATCTGTGCCCGCATGTTGGCCATGAGGTCGGGGACGAGCTCGAGTGCGTGTCGGAGCCGGTAGTAGCAGGAGTCGCAGAGCAGCCCGTGTCGGGCATGCTTGGGGCGGGGCGCTTCGCCCTCGACGAGCGAGTCCCAGGCGCAACCACGGGTGCACGGAAGGGTCTCATCGAAGGTGGTGTCGTCGTTCATGTTTGCCCTGCTTTCGTTGAGGTTTCTAGACGTCATGCGAGTAGGTCTCCTGTCACGGGATTGATGCGGATTAGATTGTCAAAACAACGGGTCTGCCATTCGCGAGGGCTCTGCAGGTGTGCCTGGCGGTTCAAGGAGGGCTGCGCCCCGATGACGTCGGCCCAGTCACGCCAGCCGACATATGGTCGTTTCTGCCCGTGGTGGATGTGACATTCGCACCCGCCGTCCGCGCACATGTATGGGGTGCGGCAGTGGACGCAGCACCAGGGTGCCCTGTACTCCCGGCCCATGTTCACGTATCCCTGAATGACGTCTCCCATCAGAGACCACCTCCTGGCATCCACGGCATCTCGCCCTCGGCGCCCCGGCGCAGATGCTTTGGCCAGTCGCGCTTGTCGCGGTCTCCCCGCCACCGGATGAGAGCGACCATGTTGTCGTCGTCTTCAATAGGGCGGAGGCCGAAACCGAATTCGGGCCACCCCATGAGCGCAGACGATCCGCGCGGTCGAAGATCACGGTCGCCGCCCATTCCTTTTGAGTGGCCCGCATGCGCCTCCATCAGCAAAGCGACGCCTCGATCGCGGATCTCGTCGAGCGCGATGATGAGAGGTGCCGCATCGTCGTCTCGACTGATCTCCTTCGGGACCAGCTTGTACAGAGGACCGATGTATACGAGATCAGGTCTGTGAGCGTCGATGAGTCGGTGCACGGTGTCGATGTCAGCCTGACGGGTGAAGTCGAGTCGAACGCCCGCGCTCACGAGCACGTTCTGTCGGGGATCACCGGACCCATATTGGGCCGCGAAGTTAGTCACGTAGCGGGCGTTCCGGGCCCACTGCTGTTCGGAGTTCTCTGCATCGATCACCAGCACCCGACGGGGTTCGATCTGCTCATTCCTGAACGGGTGAATACCTGCCGCGGCTGTGATCGCGAGCTGACGGGCAAGGTAGCTTTTCCCTGCGCCCTCACCACCCGTGAGGATCAGCCGGTCGTGTCGTTCGAGCAGCCCTTCAATCAACCAGTCGTACGTGACCGTCACATCGAGGATCTCGCCGAGCAACTTCGGATTGAGGATCGCGGCGCCCGAACCTGACTCGCGACGTCGTGCCTCTGCCCGCACCCGCTCGTTCTGCAGCAGCATCTCGACGGCTTTCTCGAACTCTGGGTCGACGGGCTCTGTTGACTTCAGATCGTCGATCCCGAGACCGGCCGCCACATGATCCGCGGCGTCCTTTCCGACTGCCGGTTCCAGGATCTTTACATCCGCGATGCCAGCCAATAGTGCAGCGACCTGATTGGCATGCGCCAAGCCCGGTTCGTCCATGTCCCGGACGATCCGAACAGTCTTCCCTCGGAGTGGCGACAAGTCGAAGAGGTGCGCTTTCCCGGCACCCATCGCCGTGCACGTCGCGCTCACGCCGAGAGACTCGAGGGCCAGCACGTCCTTCTCGCCTTCGACCACGAACACGACCTTCGCGTCCGCCAGCCGGTCAGCCCGGAACAACGCCGTGCCCTTCGTGTTCCCCGACTTTGAGAAACGCTTGTCAGGTGAACGTGACACCCGACGACCATCTGGGTAGTCGTAGTTGGCGCCCTTCGGGTCATCGAACAGGTCCGCCTTCGAGAGGTTCAACGCGGCCAGCACGTCATCGGTCGGGTCGGAGTGGGAGTGAACAAGCACCCCACCCTCATAGGCCGCCAGGGACACCGACAAGTCCGCTTGCGAGTGTCCGGGGGCCTGCGCTGAAGCCTTCGACTGGCCCAGCATCTTCACCTTTAGGCCGTGGTCGTGGAACGTGTCCACGAGACGCTCAAACGCGTTCTGCATCGGTTTCCCTCTCGATCAGCAACATCAGCACAAACAGCTGCGCGACGAGCTCGCGGTTCTGCTCTCGAAGGTGCTCCACTTCCGCCAGCAGGCTTTCGCGGGAGGCGATGGTGTCTGTCATGGTCACTGTCCGACCTCCTTCAATCTCGGATCGTTCTCGATAACGTCTGCTGCCCAACGAGTGCCTGCTGGGGGAGCGGGGTGAAGGCCTTCGACCTCCCGACGGTGCTGAACCGCCACCCGAACCTGGTGGACGATGTCGGACGGCTTCGGAAAGAACGGGCTCTCCGTCATGTGCGACCGCAGCGCATCCAAACCCTGCTGGCGGGTGTACTTCCCGACGATCGGAAGCCACGCCTGCACCAGAGCGTCAGGCACCTCACGGTCGTTCACGATCGCCGCAACCGTCAGGAGTTCCATCACGTCCCCGGCGTTCACGATGCCTCCTCCTGGGCTCTCATCGCGGCGAGCCGGGTGAGGTTCCGTTCGAGGGTGCTCGAACCAGACGCGCCCTTCGACTTCATGGCGAGCTGATCGAACTTCTCCCGGAACTTCGGCATCGACAAGATGTTCTTCGACCAGAAGTCATTGCTCTGCGACCACAACAGCACGCGCCTCGCGTCGGCCAGCGGCACCCCGTCCCTGTCGAGCAGGAGCCGGGCCGAGTTCCGCCAAGTATCGGTGATGACCGCTTGGTTCTTTCGGACACCGTTGCTCAGAATCGAGTCACGGAGCAACGAGCAAAGCTCTTCAACGTCGGTTCTCACGATGTCGGTGACGTGGGTCTCCGACGAAGAGACTAGTGATTCTTCTGGTGATTCATACTGGTGGTTCTCTTCTGCCCCGTCACCTTGTCGGGTAGGCGAGGACAGGTTGTCGGGTAGGCCGGACAGGTTGCCTTGTAGGCGTTCTGCCTTGTGGGCAGTTTGACTGGTAGGCGTTTTGTCGGGTAGGTCGACGGTGAGAACATCCACCTGCAGCTCGTAACGGTCACTCGTCCGCCAGCCCTGCGCTCCGTGACGGTGTACCCGAACAAGCAGCTTCGCAGCCTCGAGGTACTTCAGTGCCCGCTCGATAGTCTTCACCGAGCGACCAGTCATCGCTGCCAGTTTCTCCTGCCCCGGATAGCAGGAGTTCGCCTCGTCGGCCATGTCGGCCAAGGCGACGAGAATCCCCTTGGCCGACCCGGTCAGTGGGAGGTCGTAAGCCCACTTAGTTGCTGTGTAGCTCACCGCGCAGATGCTTCCAGCAACGACGGTGCGGTCATCTCTGCGGCGATGATCTGGCCGATCGCGACGAGGCTCGGAGCGATCCCTTCAGGCGATACGTCACCGTCTATGAGGTGTTGGGCCATCTGGATAATGCTGCGGACCTGTCGACCCAACAGCGGGCTCGTCAGACCCAGGTTCGCCAGCCTCTGGTAGTCGTACTCCGGTACGGCGGACCCGGTGAGGATCGACTCGATGCTCGGCCGATTCACCGGTTCTGTCGCCGCCAGCAGTTCGGCGATAACGACATCGAGGGGCGGGTTCGGGTTGATGGTAATCTGCACGGCGTTCACTCGCTTTCTCGACGGAACGCTGCGCCGCCGTCGCGCTTCTGTTTCAGGTGGGCGACGACCTTCTGCAGGTCGCTGCTCTTTATCGCGGCGGACGCCTCGGCGTAGTTCCGGCGGGCGGTCCTCAACCACTCGGGCGGGATCGCCATGGAGAGGTCCTGGGCGCCGCCAGCGACGAGACGCTGCATGTCGAGCTCCGCGCGGTATTCGGCATCGGTGACGTCGCAGAGCAGCGACATAGCGTCCGCTGACATGAGAGGACCGAGCGCGGACTGAATGAAGAGTTGGTCGCCGCTCATGCCTTGCTCGTTGCCACTGCTCGGCCAAACGCGTCCGTGCCAATGTAGTCGAGGGTCGCCTCGTTGATTTCGGCTTCCGCGTTCTCTTCCGCCGTCTGACAGGCCGGGCAGATGATCGCGACCGGGACGCCCTGGTGCATCTCGAAATTCCAGTTGCCCCGATCCCGGCCCGTACGTCCGCACCGTGAGCAGGTGTGCCTGACGGTCTTGGTCTTCACTGGATGCTCCTCAGGTTTGCTTCGCGGTCCCGTTCGACGGCCAGTTCGTCGACCGACACGGCGGGCAGGAGTTCTTCGGGGGTGGGCATGGCGGTCAGGAACGCTTGCGCCGCGCCCGTGGTGAGGCCGGCGGCGAGCAGCTGCGTCTGAACGTCAACCGATGACTTCTCGATCGTCGCCAGTGCGGTCTTCAGGTGGGCGTCAATGCGTGCCCGAGCGAGAGTGCGCAGCTCACCACGGCGTTGAGGATCGAGGCTCTCACCGCGACCCCGCCAGCCGAGAGTCAGTGAGGGCATCAGGTTGTCGGGAACACCCTCCGCGCCAAGCGCTTCACGGATCTTGTTGTTCGCGGAGTCCAGCGCGATCTTCGCCTTCGCGATCGCGGACTGCCACCGCTCGTCCTCAGCCGCGAACACCCGGGACAATTGTTCCTCGGTTTCCGCCGTGAGTTCTGCAGCACGCTGCCGGGCTTGGTTTTTCGCCACGGTCGCCCGCTTCCGAGTCAGGCCGGCGAGGTCGCTACGCTCGGTTCGCGTCATCTCGGTCATCGCGCAACACCGACTTCGTCGCGCAGCAGATCCGAGACGTTGACTCCAAAAGCTTCAGCGAGGCTGACCAGGTGGGAGAACGGCCAGCTCTTTCGCCCCTCAAGATAGGCGGTGACCCTCTTCGCGCTCTTGCCGACGACGGCTGCGAGATCGTTGATACACATCTCGCGGCTTTTCATCTCAGTGGTCACGTTCGCGGTGACGACATGGTCGAGGGTGGATGCGGCGGTCACTGGGCGACCTCAATGGTCGGCAGGGCTGCATTGAGGGTGTCGACGCGCTCGGCGACCTCGCGCAGGAACTTCGCGTAGACAGGGACGCTGTCCAGGTGGAATCGGAGCTCATTGCTGGTGAACTCGCCCTGCGTGGTAGTGCTTACCGCAGCCACGAAGCTGCCGTTGGTGGAGAGGTAGAGGATCTCGACAGAGACCTCCCCGAATGGGTCTTCCTCTCCGAACACTCGCCTCTCGACGACGTGAATCCATAGTTCTTCAGGGTCGAACGGGCTGTGATCAGCGCCGTCGCAACCGAACTGGCGGAAGTCGCAATCCGCAGACTGCGCCTTTCCGAACGCGGCGTCCACCTCATCTCTGTGCTGCCGTTCGGCCTCTCTCGTCAGAGCGGGAGTCCGGCCCGCGAGGATGTCACGGGCATGCTGCGCGGCTTTCGTAAACGAGTTGCTCATCCGGTCGAGATCCTGCGGGGAGTCGAACTGCCACCTGTCGCCACCGCCCCAGGCCTGGATCGTCGTCGGGCCGGTGACGATCTCCCCGGTGCCCGGGTTGTAGGTCGCCTCGCATCCCAGCGAGACGTCGGCGTGCATGTCGAGTTGCTCGGAAAGCCAGGTGGTGAATACGAGCCCGTTGTCTTCTCCGGCGGCGACGGCTGAAGTGGTCAGAGACGCCCAGTCCGGTTTCGCGGCGATGATGCGCAGCACGTCGTCACGACTGCAGGTCTCATCAACGAACCTGAATGCGGACTCGGGGATCTGGGCGAGCTGTGAGATGATCGAGGTGTTCATTTCGACTCTTTCGTTGTGTTGTTACTTCGGATGGAGTTGGTTGGCCCGGTGGGTGAGATCACCGGGCTTTTTTCGTCTCCACCGCGGGTGCGGCGAAGAAGTTCTCTGCGCGCTACGGCCAGCCCGAAGGCGGCCACTGCGATGACGACGACGAGCGTCGTGGGGACGGTGAAGCCAGCGACCACCACGGCGGTGATCGCGAGCAGCCAGTTCATCGACCAGTGCGTGCGTCGATGAATTCCTGAAGGTGATCAGCCCGTACTCGGAACCGGGATCGTCCGTCCCGGCCGATGTCGACTGTTCGAATCGCGCCGTCGTGGATCAGCCTGTAGACGGTGTCGACGCTTGTCCCGAGATGATCAGCGACGCTCGGGATGGTGTGCAGACGGACGGCCTCCGCAACACTCGCGGCGGTCATGAGCGCACCAGACCCATTGCGTCGAAAATCTGATCGAAGAGCGCGAGATCCTGGCGGGTGTATCCGTTCACCTCGGTGACGACGCCGTTGATGGTACGCGGCACCTTGAGAGGCTCGCGGCCGTGCTTCGCGACGTATGCGCCCTTCAGGCGCTTGCCGAACTGGCTCCGCACCCGAGAACGTTCGACGCCCCCGATGCCGGTGTCTCGAAGATACGACTCGACATCCTGCGGGATTGTCGCAGTGTCGAGTTCCGGTTCGATGCCGAGGGCCTGGCCGATGACGAACCGGCCCTGCACCTCGAGGTAGGCGTCATCGACGATTCCCTTCAACGCGGCGAGCACGCCGGCCTGGGCCTGAGCCCGTCGTGCGAGGACATCGAGTTGGTCGATGGTGGCGTTCGGGTTGATAGCGCCGCCCTGGCTGAAGTAGGCCTCAATGACGTCGGCCACTTCGGATTGGTACGCGATCAGGAGGGGTCGACGCTGTTCGGACACGCGACTTTCGTCGATCGTCGCGAGGAGCATCAGCGCGGTACGGACGTCGACGATGGTGTGCTCGCGACGCTGGCCATCTCCGGGGACCTGCATCACCGTGGTGGTGACGGAGGCCCACGACTTGTTCATCAGCTTGCGGTGCTGGGGCTGGTACGCAATGCCGAGTGATTCGATGAACGGCTTCAGCAACACGTTTGGCTTGCCGTCGATGTGGACAGCGAGGATGTCTGATCCGTGGAATGGGATCGTCGCGACTTCAGCCGTGGGTTGGGTAATCTGGGGCACGATCGTTTCCTTGACTTAGCGGTTGGGTTTCGGTCTGACTTCCGATCCGGCTCACGGTGTTACAGCACCTGCCGGATCGGGAGTTTTCATATTGCAAACTTTGAGATCTGATTCTTTCGATATGAGAATCCCTGCAATGAATCTACCCGATTCTCAATTTGCGCGCAAGCCTCCTGTATATTTGCAATATGGCAATCGAATATTCGAGGACTCCCATCGGCACGCGGCTGGCGTTTTACCGAAAAATGGCGGGTTTCCGGACCCCTCAGGCATTAGCGGACGCAATTCCAAGCTCCGCCATCACCCGGTCCACGGTCGTCAATATCGAAGTTGGACGAAAAAAAGACCCCTCCTACTCCGAGGTGATGCTCATCGCAAGCGCTCTGGACATTTCGCCGCTTGCATTGATGGTGGATTTTGAGAACCCGTGGAGTCCAATCGATGTTGAGGGCATGGCTCGTCCTTATGGAGGAGTGACGTCGGTCGAGTATGTCTCGATGGTTCAGGTCTTGCAGTCCGAGTACTTTCGTAACCCTCCTGATACCTTTTGGGGTCTCGGGAGGCTTATGGATTCCTTGCACGGCGCAGAGGCGGCCGAGGCGGATGTCGCTGCAGTGGCTGAATCTGTAGCAAGGGGCGATAAGTGGGAAAAGCACGGTACGCACTGGCGGCTGGAGCTGGGTGAAAAATCAGTCAACATCGTTCTCAGTGATCTTGATGTTGATTCGCCCGAAAAGGCGGATCATGCCGCCGTTGAGATCGAGTATCAGGATTTGCTTCAAACAATTGCATTCTTCGACAATGTTGTAGAGAAGAAGCCGCATCTGAATCTGCCAGATTCTGTTTGGAACCGTGTCAATCACATTGGTGATGTTGTTGAGGAGTACTCGCGAGAAGTGCCAATCCCCAATGCGAATGTGAAGAGAAAACCCTGGGCGGGACCATCTCTTACGATGCCCCGTCTAAAGCATCAATCACATCTCAAGCTGCTATTTGATTTCGGCACTCCCGAAACGCGCCGAAGTGCGGTCGGAGCTTTTTCTGAACATCGGTCTGACTTTTACGACATGAATCTCTATAACACTGAGGGTCTCTATTCCCTTGGACTCGTTGATGAGGAGGAAACTGTCGGAGACGTGCCTGCGATCCCGTCGGACGCAACCGCGCCGGTATCGGGTGAGATTGGGGACGAGCCAGGGAATGGCTGATGGGGTGAAGGGCGAGGGGTCGCTCTACGAGTACCGGCTCGGGTACCGGGCGTACATCACCGTGAAGGGGAAGAGGAAGTATTTCTATTTCCCTGGCGTGACGAAGAAGGTTGCGACCCAGAAGCTTCGGGCCCTTCTGGGTCAGCGTGACGACGGCACCTTGCCGCGTGGGAAGGACTACACGCTCGCCCAGTGGATGCGGCACTGGTTGTCGACGGCGAAGCTGAAGCCGGCAGTGCACACGAACTACCAGCACAACGTCGAGCACTACATCGTCCCTCAGATCGGTCACCTGAAGCTCAGCGAACTCGAACCGGAAGACCTCGAGCGGCTGTACGACGACATGCTCTCCGGCAAGCTGTCCACCGCCAGGCTGCACGCCGGCGATAAGAAGCCGACGAAGAGGCCGCTCACGCCTCGCGCGGTCATCAACGTGCATTCGAACATCCGCCGCTCACTCACCGTGGCCATGCAGCGCGGGCACGTCGGACGCAACGTCGCGCAGCTCGTAGAACCGCCGCAGGCGACCAAGGCCGACACTAGGGCGCTGAGTGTCGCTGACGCGAAGGCGGTGCTCGCGCAGGCGAAGGCCGACCGTTACGCGGCACGCTGGTACCTCGGCCTCATGTTCGGGCTGCGACCCGCAGAGGTGCTTGGTCTCGGGTGGGAGCACGTCGACTTCACTAGGGGCGTAGTGAAGGTGCGGCGCCAGCTGCAGCGGGTGCGGGGGAGTGGTCTGCAGATCATTTCCTCGGCGAAGACGGACTCCGGCTGGCGCGATATCCCGGTTCCGCCGTTCGTCATGGCCATGCTCGCCGAGACGCGTGAGCAGCAGATGGTCGACCGCATCGAGTTCGGGAACACCTACACCGAGTGGGCTTTCGACGACGTGCCGGCCGCGCTTGTGTTCACGCAGCCGAACGGCAGGCCTCTGGATATCGGAGTCGACACCAGAGGTTGGAGGAAGCTTCTCGACGCCGCGGGTCTGCCGCACGAGCGGCGTTACATAGGCCGCCACACTGCGGCGTCGATCATGATCGACATGGGGGAGGAGATCTCCGTCGTCTCGAGCATCCTCGGCCACTCCAAGACATCGTTCACGTATGACACCTACGTGCACCCCATGGAGGACACGAAGCGTGCGACGAGTGACCGTCTCGGAGCCTTCTTTGCAGGAAGCTAAAGCTGACTAGGTGGCGCAGCTGCCATTCCAAATCGCCGGTGTAGCAAATGGGTCAATTCCCACGCGGAGGGTGGGGTAGGGTCTCATCTCGTGCCAGGACGGGGAAACAGACATCAACAGCCATGGGGGATTGCGCCGGTTGGGCCGAGGTCTCCGATGCAGATCATCTATCTTGTTCTCGTTTGGTCTGTCGATCATCTGTCGTGGGTACCGTCGCTGCTGGGAGGCGTCAGCGCCGTTTTTGCAGCCTACTTCTGGTCAATCGTCGGCGATCCACCCCAGATCGACGAGGGCGCACAGCATCTCGGTGTTCTTTTCACCGGCCTGACGCTTGCTTTTGCCGGATTTGTCGAAGTGTGGCGGCGTCAGGCGCGAAACGCCGAGCGGACCGAAGCTTCTCAAATACGCCTTCTATTGGGCGACGCTGCTTCACCGATCGTCGACGAGCTAGCCAAGATGGCTTCGATGAATAAGCTTCAGCGCGGGCAATCCCTCGTCAAGGTGGTCTCGAACGTGTGCGCTGCCATTCCTCTCGTTCTCCCTGACGCCAAGCAACCGCGCGTAATCGTCTACGCAATCGAAAACGACCCGGCCGGATATCGTCGGCTTACTGCCCTGAACTTTTTTGGAAGACCAGACAGGCCAGCCGCCCTAACCGATGTCCCCAGGAGTCGCGGAGCAAGTATCTTCAAAGTTATAGCGGACGGAGAGACGGTCTTCGAACCAGACATCCGACGCAGCACGCGCCCCGGCGTTCAGAGTGCTGGGAAGAAGTACCTGACCTTTATATCGAGTCCGATCATCACGGGTACCACTGCTTTCGGTATGGTTTCGATCGATTGTCCGATCGTTGGCAGTCTCGACCAAAACGACAAGCCAGTGGTCGAGTTCTTCGCCAACTTGCTGGCGACGGCATTTGCATTGTCCCGACGGTGAATCACTACGCGGGCTGTGGCGTTTCCTCAGGATCAAGTTCTAAACTCGGGAAAAGAGATGGGAGCTAAATTGACTTTGACACCGATGAAGGTAAAGCCCCGCAAAGCCCAGCTGAAGAACCTTCGTGATCCGAAAGTTGTCGCTCAAGTGAGGCGTGAAGCGCGAGCGGCTGTGCGCGACGAGCGTACGCGCCGCGCACTTCGAAGGCTCCGTTCTGCAGTGGGCTTTTAGAAGACTCACGGAATAGCAGAGGCGGGTCCGCAACGGCGATGTTGCGGACCCGCCTTTGCTATTTGCGTGGCCTAGCCGCGCACGATGAGTTGGGCCGAAAGCGTCTTGCGAGGCTGCGTCAAGATCCGCAACCGACGGCGACCGGGAAGGAAGGGTGCCTTTTTCGGTGCCATCCTGGCCGATCGACGGGGCATGTGACCCGGGAGCCCTTTGTTTGCTTGGAGGGGATGACCAGGATCGAACTGGCGTCATCAGTTTGGAAGACTGAGGCTCTACCATTGAGCTACATCCCCGCGCACCGGGTGGCACTCGAATATCGTAGTACAGGTTTGGGTCAGCCCCGGTGCACTAGACTCGGTGAGGTTATTTCCCGGGGCGTAGCTCAGCTTGGTAGAGCGCTCGGTTTGGGACCGAGAGGTCGCAGGTTCGAATCCTGTCGCCCCGACAAGACCCACCAGCAGCATCCGTTCAACAGTTTCGATCCACAGGAGATTTTTCACGTGAAGACCACGGTAGAACAGCTCAGCCCCACGCGCGTCAAGCTCGAGATTTTCGTGACGCCCGAAGAGCTGAAGCCCAGCATCGACCACGCCTACAGCCACATCGCCGAGCAGGTCAACATCCCCGGCTTCCGGAAGGGCAAGGTTCCGCCGCCCCTGATCGACCAGCGCGTCGGCAAGGACGCCGTTCTCGAGCACGCGGTCAACGACGGTCTCGACGGCTTCTACCGCGCCGCGATCACCGAGAAGGAGCTGCGGCCGCTGGGTCGCCCCGAGGCCGACATCGTCGAGTGGCCGAGCAACAAGGACTTCACCGGCGACCTGCAGCTGAAGATCGAGGTGGATGTCCGCCCCGAGCTCGACCTCCCCGACTACAACGGGCTGGCCGTCACGGTCGACCCGATCGAGGTCAGCGACGAGGAGATCGACTCCGAGCTCGAGAAGCTCCGCAGCCGCTTCGGCACCCTGATCACCGTCGACCGCCCCATCAAGACGGGTGACTTCGCCCAGCTCGACCTGATCGCCACAATCGACGACGCCGAGGTCGACAACGCCACCGGCATCAGCTACGAGGTCGGTTCGGGTGAGCTCCTCGAGGGTCTCGACGGTGTCATCGACTCGTTGACCGCCGGTGAGACCACTTCGTTCGAGGCGCCCCTGCTCGGCGGCGAGTTCGCCGGAAAAGACGCTCTCGTCACGGTGACCATCAACTCGGTCAAGGAGCGCGAGCTTCCCGAGGCCGACGACGACTTCGCCCAGATCTCGAGCGAGTTCGACACGATCGACGAGCTGAAGGCCGACCTCAAGACCCAGGTCGAGCGTCAGAAGGCGTTCAGCCAGGTGACGGATGCCCGCACGAAGACGCTCGATGCGCTGCTCGCCCTCGTCGAGGTGCCGGTTCCCCCGAAGCTGATCGAAGACGAGGTGCACCGTCACCTCGAGAACGAGAGCCGCCTCGAAGACGACGAGCACCGCGCCGAGGTCACCGAATCCAGCACTGCGACCTTCAAGACCCAGATCCTCCTCGACATCATCGCCGAGAAGGAAGAGGTCAAGGTCAGCCAGGACGAACTGACCCAGTACCTCGTTCAGAGCGCCGCCCAGTACGGCATGGAGCCGGCCGAATTCGTCCAGGTCCTCGACCAGAACGGCCAGATCCCGTCGATGGTCGGCGAGGTCGCCCGCAACAAGGCGCTCGCCATCGTTCTCGACAAGGCTGTCGTCACCGACAGCAACGGCAAGACGGTCGACGTGTCCGAGTTCACCACGATCGCGCGTGGGGCCGATGAGCCGTTCGTCGCCGTCGATGGTGCAGGCGACGACCACGAGGGCCACGACCACGGTGACCACGAGGGTCACTCGCACTAGTCACCTCTTCGACAAGGGCCCCACGATCATCCGTGGGGCCCTTTTTCGTGCCCCGAGTCTGCCCCCAGCGAACACGGGCTGTGCGGGGGAGACGCTCCACTACATTCGAAGTACCGCAAGTGAATTGGAGCGACACACATGGCCGATATGGCGATGCCAAACAGCGTTTTCGAACGTCTTCTGAAAGACCGGATCATCTGGCTCGGCACTGAAGTCCGTGACGACATGGCCAACGAGATCTGCGCCAAGATCCTGCTTCTGGCAGCGGAAGACCCCCAGCGAGACATCTACCTCTACATCAATTCGCCCGGCGGATCCATCACCGCGGGCATGGCGATCTACGACACGATGAAGTTCGTGCCGAACGATATCGTCACGGTCGGCATCGGCATGGCCGCCTCGATGGGGCAGTTCCTGCTCTCCTCCGGCACCAAGGGCAAGCGGTACATCACGCCGAACGCCCGGGTTCTCCTCCACCAGCCCTCCGGCGGGTTCGGCGGCACGTCCGCCGACATCCAGACCCAGGCCCTTCTCATCCTCGACATGAAGAAGCGCATGGCGGAGCTCACGGCCGAGCAGACCGGCAAGACGCCGGAGCAGGTCATGATCGACGGTGACCGCGACAACTGGTTCACGGCCCAGGAAGCGCTCGAGTACGGCTTCGTCGACTACGTGCGCGAATTCTCCTCCGACGTCGCCGGTGGCGGCGGCACCGAGGTCGAAGACGCCGTCCCCTCCGCATCCAACTAGTCGCAACGCTCAACCCAAGAACAGAGACACTTATGCAAACCCCCATGTTCGGCGGAATGCCGACTTCTTCGCCCTACGGCAACGGTACGAGCCCGTCCGACCGCTACATCCTGCCGACCTTCGAAGAGCGCACGGCTTACGGCTACAAGCGCCAGGATCCGTACGCCAAGCTGTTCGAAGACCGCATCATCTTCCTCGGCGTGCAGATCGACGACGCCTCGGCCGACGATGTGATGGCGCAGCTCCTCGTGCTCGAGAGCCAGGATCCCGACCGCGACATCGAGATGTACATCAACTCGCCCGGTGGCTCGTTCACTGCGATGACGGCGATCTACGACACCATGCAGTACGTCAAGCCGAACATCCAGACGGTGTGCCTCGGCCAGGCGGCCTCGGCTGCTGCGGTCATCCTCGCCGCCGGCACCCCGGGCAAGCGCCTCGCTCTGCCGAACGCGCGCATCCTCATCCACCAGCCCTCCGCCGGTGGCCAAGGGGGTGGCCAAGCGTCGGACATCGAGATCCAGGCACGGGAGATCCTCCGCATGCGCACCTGGCTCGAGTCGACCCTCTCGTCGCACTCGAACCGCACGCCCGAGCAGGTGAACAAGGACATCGACCGCGACAACATCCTGAGCGCCGCCGACGCCGTCGAGTACGGCATAATCGACCAGGTGCTGACGTCGCGCAAGAACCTGCCCGCGCTCGTCAAATAAAGAAGCGCAGACCCACCGAAAGGCACCCGGCCTCCGAAGACCGGGTGCCTTTCGCTGTCTCAATGGCCAGCGGTGTCAGTGCCACAGGTTAGGCTCTATCCAGGTCATACGAGGAGGATGAACATGGCACGCATCGGGGAGAGCGCCGACTTGCTCAAGTGTTCGTTCTGTGGCAAGAGCCAGAAGCAGGTCCAGCAGCTCATCGCGGGGCCGGGCGTGTACATCTGCGACGAGTGCGTCGAGCTGTGCAACGAGATCATCGAAGAGCGCCTGTCCGAGACGGGTGAAGAGGCCTCCAGCGAGTTCGAATTGCCGAAGCCGAAAGAGATCTTCGCGTTCCTCGAGGAGTACGTCATCGGCCAGGAGCAGGCGAAGAAGTCGCTCGCTGTCGCCGTCTACAACCACTACAAGCGGGTGCGTTCGAAGAACACCCTCACGTCGGCCGATGCCGTCGCCAACGAGGTCGAACTCGCGAAGAGCAACATCCTGCTGATCGGCCCGACCGGCTGCGGCAAGACCTATCTGGCGCAGACGCTCGCGAAGCAGCTCAACGTGCCGTTCGCCGTCGCGGATGCCACGGCCCTCACCGAAGCGGGCTATGTCGGTGAAGACGTGGAGAACATCCTGCTGAAGCTGCTGCAGGCCGCCGACTTCGATGTGAAGAAGGCCGAGACCGGCATCATCTACATCGACGAGATCGACAAGATCGCCCGGAAGGCCGAGAACCCCTCGATCACCCGCGATGTGTCCGGTGAGGGCGTGCAGCAGGCGCTGCTGAAGATCCTCGAGGGCACGGTCGCCTCGGTTCCGCCGCAGGGTGGTCGAAAGCATCCGCACCAGGAGTTCATCCAGATCGATACGACGAACGTGCTGTTCATCGTGGCCGGGGCCTTTGCGGGTCTCGAGGAGATCGTGGCCGAGCGCAGCGGCAAGCGCGGCATCGGTTTCAACGCGCCCCTGCACTCCAAGCGCGACGACATCAACCTCTTCAGTGAGGTTCTGCCCGAAGACCTGCATAAGTTTGGGCTGATCCCCGAGTTCATCGGCCGGCTTCCCGTCGTGACCACCGTGACGCCGCTCGACCAGGTCGCGCTGATGCAGATCCTGACCGTTCCCCGCAACGCCCTCGTTCGCCAGTACCAGCGCATGTTCGAGATCGATGGTGTGGAGCTCGACTTCGAGAAAGACGCTCTCGAGGCGATCGCGGACCTGGCGGTGCTCCGCAAGACCGGTGCCCGCGGCCTCCGCGCGATCATGGAAGAAGTGCTCGGCCCGGTCATGTTCGAAGTGCCCTCGACCGACGAGGTCGCGAAGGTGATCATCACGCGCGAGGCCGTCGTGTCGAATGCCGCTCCGACGATCGTGCCGCGTGCGGCTGCGCGCCGCGTCGAGAAGTCTGCGTAAAGCAGCTGGGCAACACTGACCCGCGGGCTGCGCGTGCCGGAGTGATCCAGCCGGTTGCGGCCGGCATCGTTGCGGGCATCACGGGGTTCGCCAGCTCGTTTGCGCTCGTCATCGCGGGTCTGCATGCTGTCGGGGCCTCGGATGCCCAAGCCTCCTCAGGTCTCCTGACGCTGTGCTTTGCGGTGGCGGTGCTCTGCATCGTGCTCGCCCGTGTCTACCGCATGCCGATCTCATTCGCTTGGTCGACCCCCGGAGCCGCCCTCCTCATCGCTGCCAGCGCGACAACCCAGGACTTCTCGGCCGCGGTCGGTGCGTTCGCCGTCTGCGGTTTGCTCATCGTGCTGAGCGGGCTCTGGCCGGCGCTCGGCCGGGCGATCACCCGCATCCCGAAGTCGATCGCGAGTGCGATGCTGGCGGGTATCCTCTTCCCGATCTGCCTGGCGCCCGTTCTCGCAGTGACTCAGATCCCGGCGTTGGCGATCCCGGTGGTGGTGGTGTGGCTGGTGCTGTTCCGGCTGGCGCCGCGGTGGGCCGTTCCGGCGGCGATGCTGGTCGCTGCCGTCGGCATCGGGGTCTCTGCGGGTTCGGGCTGGCTCTCCTCCGCGTCGACGTCGCTCGTGCCTGCTTTCGTGTTCGTGCCGCCGCAGTTCGACGCGTTCGTGATCGTCAGCCTCGGGCTGCCGCTGTTCATCGTGACGATGGCCGGGCAGAACGTGCCCGGATTCGTGGTGATGTCGACCTTCGGTTACACCGTTCCGCCGCGTCCGGTTCTGGTCGCATCCGGCGCCGTCACGGCCGTGGGTGCGCTGTTCGGCGGGCACGCCGTGAACCTCGCGGCGATCACAGCGGCGATCACGGCCGGCCCCGACTCGCATCCCGACCGCTCACGCCGTTGGATCGCGACCTTCGCCTCGGGTTTCGTCTACATCGTGTTCGGGCTCGGGGCCGGCTTCGCGGTCGCGCTCATCTCGGCGTCCCCGCCCATCCTGATCACCGCCGTTGCGGGCCTTGCGCTGCTGGGCGCCCTCGTGGGAGCCGTAACCTCGGCACTCGAGGATGCCGCACAGCGCATCCCCGCCATTGCAACGTTCCTCGTCACCGCCTCGGGCATCGTCATCGTGGGTATCGGTAGCGCCTTCTGGGGCCTCCTCGTCGGCGGCCTGATCATGCTGGTCGCGGCCTCGCCCTGGCCCCGCCCGCACGCCCGCGCCTGACCCTGCCCCTCTCGTCCCTCGTGACGGCCGCGAGAACGACGGGTGCGCCCGAGACCATCACCTCTCCATGTTGGTTTCGACCGCAGGTGTCGTTCTCACGGGAGGGGCGGGAGCAGCGGGAGGGGCGGGAGCAGCGGGAGGGGCGGGAGTGGCGGGAGTGCAGGCAGCGCGGGCGCGCGACATCCAGAGCGTGGTGAAGGCGCCGGTGACCGCGCCGAAGGTGGCGTCGATGAGAGCGGCGACGACGAAGATCGGCCACATTGCCCAGTACTGGTCGTCGGCCGGGTAGGTCTGGGTGCTGGCGACACCGAGGGTCGCGAACGTCAGGAGCGCGAGTGAGGCGATCCAGGGCAGCGTCACGATGCCGAACGTCGACCAGCCGAGCGCGCGGGGACGGGGGATGCGGGCGCGGCGCAGGATGCGCTGGCCGACCGTGATGCCGGTGGCCGTGATGAGGAGGGATAACGGCAGGAGCACAAGGGCGGGGCCGCCGAAGTGGGCGAAATCCTGCTCCATCTCGGCGTCGACGGCGATCGCACCGCTGTTGAAGAGAGCGCCGAGAAGCAGCAGGCCGGCCGTCGCGCCGAGCGGGATGAGCGCGATCACGATCCCGTCGAACCCGAGTTTCAGCAGGCCGAAGCCCCACGCTCCGCTCGCGAGCACCGCGCGGCGGTGGCGGCGATGATCGACGGGCCGAAGCGGGTCGTCGATCGGCGGAGAAGAGGGCATGCCTCATCGTGTGCCATAAACGAGCATCCGTCAATTCGTCGGTGCCCGACGTGAGACGCGTACGTGGAAGTGAGACGGGCGTGCGCGTCTCACGTGGCCGCAGGTGTCTCACGAACTACGCGGGGGCTACTCGGGGGCTACGCGAGAGCTACGCGGTAGCGGCGCGGCGCGGGGCGGTGCGGGTCAGGCGTCGTCGTCGCTGTACTCGTCGGACTGCGAGACGGTCACCTCGTCGGTGTCAGGGTCGTAGTCGATGCGGGTGCCGTCATCGAACTCGACGACAGGACGGCCTTCGAGCCAGGTGAGGGTCCAGTACCACATCGACGTGTTGACGTTCTGCTCGGCGAGGTCGCCCTCGATGTCGAGCACGGCGTCGATGACGGCCTGGGGGAGGCGGGTGGGCGGTTCGTCGCCGCTCGACCAGCGGGTTCCGACGGAAATCATGTGTTCAGCTCCAAGCGAGGAAAAGCGGGTAAAGCGAGGGGAAAGCAGTTCAGACGGTGATGCTGTAGGTGACCCACGCGGTCTTGTCGGCCAGTTTGTCATAGACGCGCTGCGCCGTGGCATTGTCGGCGGCGGTGATCCAGCGTACGACATCGAGCCCGCGGGCGGCGGCGAGTGACCGCAGCGAAGTGAGAAGGGCCGTCGCCACACCGCCCCCACGGGCATCCGGTGCGACGAAGAGATCGTCGAGGTACAACCCGCGTGCTCCGGCGAGGGGCCGGGCGAACTCGCGCACGTGCGCGAGCCCGACCAGTCGCTCGCTGCCGTCGACGGCCACGAACCCCTCGGTCTCGTGCGCGGGGTCGAGCAGCCAGCCCCACACACGCGTCGCGATGTCACCCGCGGTCGGTGAGTTGTAGAACTCGCCGTAGCCGATGTAGAGGCGCTGCCACTGGTCGACATCGCCGGCTTCGACGGGCCGGATGCTCACGCCGGCGGTCAGCGGATGCCCGCTCACGCGTCGCCCGCCTCCAGCACGATCTCGGTGACGGCGAGCTCGGGGCCGTCGACGAAGGTCAGCGTCTCGATGCGCCCGACCTGTTTGAGGTCGTCGGATGCCAGCGCGAGCTCCTCGAGGGCCGCAGCGGGGCCTGCGATGGTCGCGGAGACGACGGGCGTCTTCTGCGAGGCCTTGGCGTCGGTCTTCGCGCGGCGGATGCCCACCAGGGCCTGGCCGGCGAGACCGAGCAGCGTGCGGTGTGCGGGCAGGGCGGGTGCGGCATCCGGAGCGAACACCGCACCCTCACCGCCGGTCATGCCCGTCGGCCAGAGCGCGCGATGCACTGACGAACCGTCGCTGTGCGTCCACGACCAGACCTCTTCGGTGGCGAACGGGATGAACGGGGCGAGCAACCGCAGCAGCACGTCGATCGCCGCCTGCAGGGCGATCACGGCCGAGGCCTTGGCCGCAGCATCCGACGAGGCGCTGTACGCGCGCTCCTTCACGAGTTCCAGATAGTCGTCGCAGAAGGTCCAGAAGAACGTTTCGGTGACTTCGAGCGCGCGAGCGTGGTCGTAGCTTTCGAACGCAGCGGTCGCGGCCACGATGACCTCATCGAGCTGGGTCAGCATCGACAGGTCGAGCGGGTGCGTGACGCCGAACGAACCTTCGGGCAGCTCGAAACCGTAGACGAATTTCGCCGCGTTCAGCACCTTGATGGCGAGCCGGCGGCCGATCTTGATCTGCGTCGGATTCTGCGGGTCGAAGGCGGCATCTGTTCCGAGGCGGCTGGATGCTGCCCAGTACCGCACCGCATCCGAGCCGTGAGTCTCCAGAACAGCCGCGGGGGTGACGACGTTGCCCTTCGACTTCGACATCTTCTTGCGGTCGGGGTCGACGATGAAACCACTGAGCGCGGCGTGCTTCCACGGCGTGCGGCCGTCTTCGAGCGCCGAGCGGAGCATGGTGGAGAACAGCCAGGTGCGGATGATGTCCTGTCCCTGTGGCCGGAGGTCGTAGGGAGCGACGAGATCCCAGAGCTCGGGGTCGCGCTCCCAGCCGCCCGCGAGCTGCGGGGTGAGCGACGAGGTCGCCCAGGTGTCCATCACGTCGAGTTCGCCGAGGAAACCGCCGGGCGTGTTGCGTCGGTCTTCGCTGTAGCCGGGTGCGGCATCCGTCGACGGGTCGACCGGAAGCGACGCCTCGTCGGCGACGATCGGCTGGTCGAAGACGGGGTTGCCGTCGCCGTCTAGTGGATACCAGACCGGGATCGGCACGCCGAAGAAGCGCTGGCGCGAAATCAGCCAGTCACCGGTGAGCCCGTTGACCCAGTTGTCGTAGCGCACCTTCATGAAGCTCGGGTGCCATTCGACCTCGTTGCCCATGTCGAGCAGGCGCTGGCGCAGCTCTTCGTCGCGCGCACCATTTCGGATGTACCACTGGCGGGTCGACACGATCTCGAGCGGTTTGTCGCCCTTCTCGAAGAACTTGACCGGGTGGATGATCGGCTTCGGGTCTCCGATCAGTTCACCTGACTCGCGGAGGAGGTCGACGACCGTCTGCTTGGCCGAGAAGATCGTCTTGCCGGCGATCTCGGCATAGGCGGCCAGACCACTCTCGCTGGTGATGACATCCGGAGCCTCGCTGATGATGCGCCCGTCGAAGCCGACGATCGCGCGGTTCGGCAGGGACAGGTCGCGCCACCAGATCACGTCGGTCAGGTCGCCGAACGTGCAGATCATGGCGATTCCGGCGCCCTTGTCGGGCTGCGCGAGGTGGTGCGCGACGATCGGCACAGAGACGCCGAAGAGGGGGGTGGTGACGGTCGTGCCTACGAGCGGTTTGAAGCGCTCGTCATCCGGATGCGCGACCAGCGCCACGCAGGCCGCGAGCAGTTCCGGGCGGGTGGTCTCGATGAAGATGTCGTCGCCGGCGCCCGTCGTGCCGTCGGCATTCTCGGGGTGGAACACGATGCGGTGGTACGCCCCCGGCATGTCCTTGTCTTCGAGCTCGGCCTGCGCGACCGCGGTGCGGAACGTGACATCCCAGAGCGTCGGAGCCTGGGCCTGGTAGGCCTCGCCGCGCGCGACATTACGGACAAAAGCCAGCTGGCTGGCACGCATCGACGAATCGGCGATCGTGCGGTAGGTCTGCGTCCAGTCGACCGACAGGCCCAGCCGGTGCCAGAGCGCCTCGAACTGCTTCTCGTCTTCGACCGTCAGGCGCTCGCAGAGCTCGATGAAGTTGCGGCGGCTGATCGGCTTCTGGTCGGCCGCCTTGCCGCTCTTGTTGTCGCCGCCCTCGTAGGGAGGCGCGTAGTCGGTGGTGTAGGGCAGCGTCGGGTCGCAGCGCACGCCGTAGTAGTTCTGCACGCGGCGCTCGGTAGGCAGACCGTTGTCGTCCCAGCCGATCGGGTAGAACACGCTCTTGCCCCGCATGCGCTGGAACCTCGCGATGACGTCGGTGTGCGTGTACGAGAACACGTGACCGATGTGCAGCGATCCGCTCGCGGTCGGCGGCGGGGTGTCGATCGAGTAGACGTTCTCGCGAGTGGTCAGTGCACGATCGAAGCGGTACGTGCCGCGCTCACTCCACAGGTCGTCCCACCTGCCTTCGAGGCCTTCCAGCGCGGGTTTGTCAGGTACGTTCGCGGTCATGGTGGCCCTCCAGGCACTATAGGCGGCACCGAGTCTGGGGTGCCTTTTGTGAGTAGGCCACCAGTTTACCGATGTGGCGGCTGGATGCCCGAACTCATCCTCGCGGACGATTCCTCGTTCACCGGAACTCCCTAGACTCAGGGCAGTCCGTGGGGGAATCGGCGGGCGAATTCTGTACGCCGCCCGCAGAACCGGGCCGACACGAAGGTGCCAACGTGGGTGTTGTCCGCAAGTGGGTCTTTCCGATCATCCGACTCGTTGTCGTCGTCGCCATTGCGGCGGCGCTCTGCAAGTTGGCGTTCTTCCCGGACACGCAGGCGGTCGCCGATCCTGCTGTGCCGACGGGGGAGCTCACGGAACCGCAGGCCACGGTCGCGACTGGCACGATCTCGAACGACGTGACGTTGAAGGCGACGGTGAGTGCGGATCCAGCGTCGCCGATCCGGGCGACAGCGATCGGCGTCGTCGACGAGGTGCAGGTGAAGGTCGGGGCGACGGTCGCCGCGGGTGACACCATCTTCGACATCAAGGTGGAGACCGAGCGCGATCCGGTTGAGACGACCGGGCCTGACGGCTCGACGGTGCAGACACCGCGGAAACCGCTCATCACATACGTCGAGGTGACGGCTCCGATCGCGGGCATCGTCAGCGCCCTGCCGGTGCTCGCGGGGCAGTCGATGGCCGTCGGAGACGTGGCCGGCCAGATCGCGCCACCGACCTTCTCGGTGACGGGGTCGCTGAACGCCGCCGACCAGTACCGGCTCGTCAGCCAGCCGACCGAGGCGCAGGTGGCGATCACCGGCGGGCCGGCACCGTTCGCCTGCACGAACCTCACGATCGTCACGCCGCTCGCGGGTTCGGATGGGAGCGGATCGGGTGGCTCGGGCGCGAACGGAGGCGGCGGGAGTAGCGGCAGCGGTGGCGGTGGCACGGATGGCGGCGGCCTCGGCTCGGGCAACACCCTCCGCTGCAGCGTGCCCGGCGACGTGCGCGTCTTCTCCGGACTCGCCGCCGACGTCACCATCGCCGCGGGCAAGGCCGAGAACGTGCTCGTCATCCCCACCACGGCCGTCGAGGGCACCGCGCTGAACGGCAACGTCTGGTTCGTGCTGCCCGACGGAACGACGGAGCAGAGGCCGGTCATCCTGGGCCTGACAGACGGCAGCATGGTGCAGGTCGTCTCGGGCCTTGCCGACGGGGATGCGGTGCTGCAGTTCGTGCCCGGGGCGGTTGCGCCGACCGACGGCTGCAATGGAGCGCCAAACTGTTTCGACACCGGTGGCGGCGGTTTCGCCGTGGCGGGTTGAGCGCGTGACGTTCCTCGAACTGAGGGGTGTGGGCCGCACGGTCTCCCGGCCGGATGACCGTCCCCTCGTCATCCTCGACGGCGTCGAGCTCGTGGTGGAGGTCGGTGACCGCCTCTCGATCGTCGGCCGGTCGGGCTCGGGCAAATCCACGCTGCTGAATCTGCTCGGGCTGCTCGATTCGCCCACCGAGGGCGAAATCTTTCTCGACGACGAACCCACGCGCCACTTCTCTGCACGGCGGCGTGACGTGACGCGGGGCCGCGACGTGGGCTTCATCTTCCAGCAGTTCAACCTGCTGCAGGGGCGTACCGCGCTCGAGAACGTGATGACGCCGCTGCTCTACGACACCGGATCGGCGTTCTGGCGACGCCGCGCGATCGCGAGCGAGATGCTCGACCGGGTCGGGCTCGGACACCGCCTGTCGTCGACCCCGGATCGGCTCTCGGGAGGCGAACAGCAGCGCGTCGCGATCGCCCGCGCGCTGGTGCGGCGCCCCCGGCTCATCCTCGCCGACGAGCCGACCGGTGCCCTCGACATCGAGACGGGTGAGATCGTGATGGCGCTGCTCGACGAGATCGCGACGGCCTCGGATGCTGCGCTCGTGACGATCACGCACGACCCGGCGATCGCGGCGCTCGCGACGAGACGGTTCCGGTTGGAGAAGGGGGCGCTGGTGGATGCCGCGGCTCCCGTTCTGGCGCACGAAGGGGCCCCCGGACATCCGTTCGCCGACCCGTCGGGGAGCGACTCGTGAAGGGCCTTGTGACCGCGTTCGTCGGGAGTGTCATCGAGGCGTGGGCGGAGCTCCGCATCCACCGCACGCGGGTGCTGCTCTCGCTGGTCGGCGTCGCGGTCGCGGTGTGTGCGCTCACCAGCGTGGTCGCGCTCGGCAACATCGCGCAGCAGGCCACCATCGAGACGAGCGAGCGTTCGAGTGGGCGGCCCGCGACCCTCTACGTCTCCGCCTACACAGCCGACGGCTCCGCGCCGCCGACCGCCACCATGGACAAGACCTGGAACGAGGCACTCGAACGGTACAGCGTGCACTACGCCAGCCGGGTGAACCAACAGCAGGTGAGCATCCAGTTCATCGACGGCGTCAGCCCGGTGAACGCAACACTCGTCGACCAGCCGTACGGCACGATGCACCGGGTCGAGGTCGTTAGGGGATCGTGGTTCGGCGAGACGGATGCGACCCGCCTCGCGCCCGCCCTGATCGTGAACGACATCTTCTGGCAGCGGCTCGGCTCGCCAGACCTCGCGACCCACCCGACCGTGAGCCTCGTCGGGTCGAAGCCGGTCACGGCCGTGATCACCGGGGTCATTGCCGCTCTTCCCTACGAGGACCAGCCCAGCATGATGATGCTGAACGACTCCTACACGCGGCTCGCGGAACAGCTGGCGACGGATGCCTCGTACCCCTCCTATCCGTCGTACGAGATGTGGGTACCGCCCTCGGTCTCCGCGGAACTGACCACCCGGCTGCAGTCGGACTTCAGTGCCTCACTCGGCGAGGGTGCCACCGCCCAGGTGAACCGACAGGACTACGCCGCGTACGGCGACGACCCGTTCCTGCCGATCAAGCTGATGATCAGCGGGGTCGCGGTGCTCGTTCTGCTGCTCGGGGCGCTGGGGCTCGTGAACATCTCACTCGTGACGGTGCGGCAGCGCATCCAGGAGATTGGGATCCGGCGGAGCTTCGGCGCGACGGCCGCGCGGGTGTTCTTCGCGGTGATGATGGAGAGCGTGGTCGCCACGGTCGCGGCGGGGGTGGTCGGCGTGATGCTGTCGATCCTCATCGTGAAGAGCCCGTGGGTCGAGGATGTCATCTCGCAGGGGGTGAGCGACATCCCGGCGTTCCCGCTCGACGCCGCGCTGCTCGGGCTCGCGGCGGCGACCGTGGTGGGCGCGATCGCGGGCCTGCTGCCGGCGCTCGTGGCGGTGCGCGTGAAGGTGATCGACGCGATCCGCTACTGACCGCCCGCGCCGGCCGGCGGCCCGCCCGGCGCGGCCGGCGTGTCGGTGGCGCGCGAGGGCGACCCGCCCTGCGTGCCCGGGACGGCGGTCAGCGGTGCGGTGCGGGGATCCTCGACGGTGTACCCGAGCTCGCGGAGCTCCGACACGACCACGCCCACCGAGCCGTCTCGCAGGGCGGAACCGGCCACGACCCAAGCCGGCACGGTCTTTCGGGGATCGAGCCAGGGAGCCTCCCCGTCGCCGTCGCGACTGATCCGTGCCAGGTCGTGAGCTGTGACCGCGGCTCTCTGCTTCGTCGACATTCCCAGGAGCTTCAGCACCTTCTTCTTCGTGAGGCCGACGGAGGGCGGACGACGTGGCGTGGTGACGACGCTGACACCGAAGGAGGCCAAGCGCGAAGCGAGCGTCTCTTCGGAGAGACCGAGCCGCTCTGCTGCCTCTGCCATGCGCTCGCCAGGCATGGGCTGGGACCTGTCGTAGAACGGCGATCGGGAGTCCTGATCGCAACTGAGGAGCACCAGGTCGCCGTCGGTCACGTCTTTCCCGTCGAGCTCGAGGTCGGGCAGCTTGGCGAAGCCGAGTGCGCGGAGCTCGGCCAGGAGAGTTGCGACGGTGAGGCCGGACGCACGGGAGGCGGCGACGATGTGCTCGAGCCCGATCATCCACACGGCATTGCGCCACGGGGCGATTCCCTCTCCGTTCTCGCTCATCGCTCTCAGAACGCCGGGGCTGAGCGGTGAGCTGTGGAGGGTGCGGGCGCGGTCTGCGAAATCGATGCCCCGGGCATCCAGAGCGGCGACGACCTGCTCCGTCGACACGTCGAGCTGACGGGCGCACAGCAGAATGGCCAGCCCCGTCACCGGGAGTGGTTCGCCGTCGGCGTCGGCCCGCCCGTTGAAGGAGAGGCTCGCACGAACGATCGGGTCGCTCTCGGGCAGCGAGTCCGCGTCGCGGGGCACGCGGAGGCCGAGTTCACGTGCCCGCTCGACGATGCGGGCGACGGGATGGCCGAGCAGGCGCTCGGCTTCGTAGACGGAGGCTGCGCTGCCGAACCAGGGACTGGCGGCGTCTGTGGTGCCGATCTGCTGGGAGCCGCCCGCGGCTCCGAGAAACACCGCGTCGGACGGCAGCGCGGGCACGGGTGCTGTCTCGGTCGGGGCTATGCCGACCGCTTCGAACATGCCCCCCGACCGCAGGCGGGAGAAGCGCCACTGCAGAACGGAATCCGTGTGACCCGCTGGGCCGCTGTATTCGTCGCCCAGGGTGTACCCCGCGACCCCGATCGCGTACTCATGACCGTGGAGATGCGACCTCGTCGGCTGGTGCTCGATCGCCCGCAGCACCAGGGCGTCTGCGATCTTGAGGGAGAAGGCCGATGTGCGCGAGAGCCAGCCCGGGTCGCCCACGATGTGCCAGGCCTGATCGATGGCTGCCGCGGCCCGCCCCACCGCCAGGGCATCGATGACGCCCTCGTCGAGGCGGACCGCCCGGCGCCGGTCCGCTGTGAGTGGAGGGGCGGAGGGGCCGGCCAGGTTGACGACCATGCCAGAGCGCGAGGCGTCGATCCAGATTCCGTCGGCCAGCACGGCTCCCCAGCCGCTCGTCCACCACAGCTCAGGACCGGTGCGGACAGCATCGGCGACGCCGGGGAGCAGAGCCGAACCTCGGTTGAGGACGCCGGGTGCCCAACGGTGTTCCAATGAGTCCCGATCGCTGACCCGGAGCCGAAACGGGCAGACCAGCACGAGGTTCCTCAGCGTGGTGAGGGCTGAGACGTTCATCCCCGGCTTCAGCCAGAGTCGCACCCTGGTACCGTGCGATGGGGCCGGCGCATCGCGGTTCAGATCGAACTCTGCCGTGGGGCCCGGGATGTGCGCCCGGAGGGCGTCACCGACCGAGCCGTCGCGGTTCAGGCGTGTCGTGGTCACGGTGAGGGCATCGGCGATCATGAAGTACGAAAGCACGCCAATGCCGAAACGCGAGTTCTGCCAGAGTTCGACGGGTGGATCTGCCTTCGCGAAAGCCGCGGCCTCCTCGATTCTCTCCGAGAGGTCGGATGCTCGTACTCCCGCCTGGCAAAAGGCCTGCTCGAACTCTGCCGGGCCCATGCCGGCACCTGTGTCGACGAAGTCGACGAAAGCCCGCCCGGCCGCATCGACACCCTGCTCGATCTCGATCTCGATCGCCATGGCGCTGGCGTCGTGAATGTCGCCGTCGCTGTTGTCATCGCTGTCGTCGCGGTCGTCGCTGTCGAGCGAGGAGTGCCGGTCCGGATCCACAAACTCGCGCCGGGCAGTTGCGAGGCGGCACGCGTCGACCGCGTTCTGGTAGAGCTCCCGGAGTGCGAGCGAGGGATCGCCGTAGAGGTTCTCGCCCATCAGCAGTTCTCGCACCCTGTCTTCGGCGAGATGGAAGCGGAGCCCCCTCGCCACGGGCGGAGCCTGAGGAGAAGTGACGAATGCTCGTTCTATCATCTCTCGATGGTAGCTCAGTCCCCGCGGCGTGGGGGTTCGGGGTCAGGCGCTGGAGGCTAGGGGAGCTTCGCCAGACCCGCGCGGAGGCGCGCCAGCTCGGTCACGAGGGTCTCGGGCATCCGGTCGGCGCCGAGAGTATCGAAGTAGTCTTCCGTCTCGTCGGCCTCGGCCAGCCAGGCGGACTTGTCGACGCCGGTGAGGGTCGCGAGGTCGGCGTCCGACAGGCCGAGGCCGTCGACGTTCAGCTCGTGCACGAGGGGCAGGCCGCCGATCGGGGTCTGGCGTGCGGCGACGTCCCCTTCGAGGCGGCGGATGATCCACTCGACCACCCGCGAGTTCTCGGCGAAGCCGGGCCAGATGTACGACCCGGCGGAGTCCTTGCGGAACCAATTGACCTGGAAGATCGGGGGAGCGTTCTCGCCGAGCACGTCGCCCATGTCGAGCCAGTGCTGGAAGTAGTCGGCCATGTTGTAGCCGACGAACGGCAGCATCGCGAAGGGGTCGTGGCGGAGGCGCCCGACGGCGCCGGCCGCCGCAGCGGTGGTCTCCGAGGCCATTGTGGCCCCGACGAACACGCCGTGCGCCCAGTTCTTCGACTGCGCCACAAGCGGCACGGTCGATGGGCGACGGCCGCCGAAAAGGATCGCGTCGACGACGACGCCTTCGGGCGACTCCCACTCCGCAGCGATCGAGGGGCACTGGTCGGCCGTCACCGTGAAGCGGGCGTTCGGGTGTGCGGCGGCGGTCGAGGAGGCCGGCGTCCAGTCGTTGCCCTGCCAGTCGAGCAGATGCGACGGCGGGGTGGGCGTGAGACCCTCCCACCAGACATCCCCATCGTCCCGGAGCGCGACGTTCGTGAAAATCGTGTTGCCCCACATGGTGTCGACGGCCGTCTGGTTCGTCTCGATGCCGGTGCCGGGGGCGACGCCGAAGAAGCCGCGCTCGGGGTTGATCGCGCGGAGCTTGCCGTCGGGGCCGGGGCGCATCCAGACGATGTCGTCGCCGATGGTTTCGACCGTCCAGCCCGGAGTGGTGGGCTTCAGCATGGCGAGGTTCGTCTTGCCGCAGGCCGACGGGAACGCAGCGGCGACGTGGTAGGCGCGGCCCTCGGGCGACGTGATCTTGACGAGCAGCATGTGCTCGGCCATCCAGCCCTCGTCTCGAGCCATCACCGACGCGATGCGCAAGGCGAAGCACTTCTTGCCGAGCAGGGCGTTTCCGCCGTAACCCGATCCGAACGACCAGATCTCGCGGGTCTCCGGGAAGTGCGCGATGTACTTCGAGGGGTTGTGCGGCCACGCGACATCCACATCGCCGGCGGAAAGTGGCGCGCCGACGCTGTGCAGTGCGGGCACCCAGGGGGTGTCGTCGGTGATCAGGTCGAGAACGTCAGTTCCGATCCGGGTCATCAGCGCCATGCTGGCGACGACGTAGGGCGAGTCGGTGACCTGCACGCCGACCTGCGAGAGCGGGCCACCGACCGGGCCCATCGAGAACGGCACGACGTACATCGTGCGCCCGCGCATGCTGCCGCGGAAAAGCGGGATGAGCTCGTTCTTTATCTCAGACGGCTCGCGCCAGTTGTTCGTAGGGCCGGCGTCGATCTCCGTGGGCGAGCAGATGAAGGTGCGGTCTTCGACGCGGGCGACGTCGGCCGGATCGCTGCGGGCCAGGAAGCTGTTCGGGCGCCACTCCGGGTTCAGCCGGATGAGGGTGCCCTGCGAAACCATCTCTTTGGTCAGGCGATCGTATTCGGCCGTCGATCCGTCGCACCAGACTACGTCAGTGGGCTCGGTGAGCGCGGTGACGTCGGCGATCCACGCAGCCAGCCCGGCATCGATGCGCAGGGTGGGCGGAGTCTCGGATGCCCGGTCGGGGCGGGTTCCGACGCTGTCGACTCGGGTGGGGTACTTCGACGTAATGGTTTTCTGTGTCGGTCGTTGCAAGAGGCTCACGATCGCTCCGCTCGTTCTGTGACGGGCACCCTTCGGTTGAAAGAGTGCAGAAGTTCTGGGGTGTTCTTCCACTGTGCGCTCAATTTGCGCTAAATTCAGAGAAACCATCGCGAAAGATCGCCCGTTCTTTACAGGAGGCAAAGATGCCATCGACTCTCGACCTGATCACGCTCGGTCGCCGCATCCGGCATTTCCGGAAGGCCGCCGACCTCACGCTCGACCAGCTGGGCGAGAAGGTGGGGGTCGTCGGCAGCCAGCTGTCGCTCATCGAGAACGGCCGGCGGGAGCCGAAGTTCTCCCTCCTGCAGTCGCTCTCCTCCGTGCTCGGCGTACCGCTCTCCGACCTGCTCTCCGAGGAGGCGCCGGATGCCCGCACCGCCCTCGAGATCGAGCTGGCCCGGGCGCAGACCGGCGATCTCTACGCCTCGCTCGGGCTCCCGCGCGTTCCCGCCAGCCGGAACCTCCCGCAGGAGACGCTCGAGTCGCTCGTGGGCCTTCACCGCGAGCTGATCCGGCGCGCGACAGAGTCGATCGCTACGCCCGAGGAGGCGCGCCGGGCGAACACCGAGTCGCGTGAGCGGATGCGTGAGCAGAACAACCACCTGCCCGAGCTCGAGAAGGTCGTCGAGCAGACACTGGCGCGCGTCGGCCACACTGGCGGGGCGCTCAGCCACCGCACGGTGAGCCTGTTGGCCGAGGACCTCGGCTTCCGCCTTATCCACGTCAATGATCTGCCGCACTCCGCCCGCTCAGTGACCGACCTCGAGAGTGGTCGTATCTACCTGCCGCCGGCGTCGATCCCGGGTGGGCACGGGCTCCGTTCGATGGCCCTCCAGGCGATGGCGCACCGTGTGCTCGGGCACACGCCCCCGCAGAACTACGCGGACTTCCTGCAGCAGCGGCTCGAGATCAACTACTTCGCGGCGGCGTCGCTGATGCCCGAGGCGGCATCGGTGAAGTTCCTGCAGGCGGCGAAGGCCCGGCGCGACCTCTCCGTCGAGGACTTCCGCGACGCATTCGGTGTCACCCACGAAGCAGCGGCGCTGCGGATGACCAACCTCGCCACCTCGCACCTCGGCATCGACGTGCACTTCCTGCGCCTCACGGATGACGGGGCCATCCAGAAGGCGTACGAGAACGATGGGTTACCGCTGCCGCAGGACGTGACAGGGGCGGTGGAGGGCCAGTTCGTCTGCCGCAACTGGGCCGCGCGCGTCGCACTCACCCGCACGAATCGCAGCACCGAATTCTACCAGTACACCGACACTCCGTCGGGAACGTTCTGGTGCGCCACCCAGACCGGGACGACCGCCGCGGGCGAGTTCTCGATCAGCTTCGGCACCTCGTTCGCCGACGCGAAGTGGTTCCGCGGGCGCGACACCGAGAAGCGCGCGCTCTCCCGCTGCCCCGACGAGTCGTGCTGCCGGCGCCCCGCTTCGGCACTGGTGGAACGCTGGTCGGAGAGCGCTTGGCCGAGCGCCCGGCTGCACGCACACGTGCTCTCGCCGTTGCCGTCGGGCAAGTTCCCGGGGGTCGACGACCGGGAAGTGTACGAGTTCCTCGAGTCGCACGCGGCATCGTAGGGTTCTGGGCCGCCCGGCCGCTTCGCCCGGGTCCCCCTAAATGAGGCCTGTGGATGTCGGCGGGCGGGGTTACTCTCGACACGTGCCGATCTCCCGCAGAACTTCCTCCCTCGTCTCCGCGTTCGTCGGCACCGTTGCCGCTGTCGCCCTGGTGCTCGGGGGGTCGTTGGCCGCCTCCGCATCCGTATCCGCCGCCGACGGCGACGCGTCGCCCCGCGCCACGGAGACCACGGCGAGCATCCAGGCCCAGGCTGCGGCGCAGGCCACGCTGCAGCAGAAGCTCGCGGCGACCCATGCGGGCGGCACCGCGGTGGCCGCGCCTACGGGCCCTGCCGCCGCTCCCGACAGCGCCGATCGGCAGGCCTCCGTCGCCGTGGCGAAATTCACCGCCGGCAACATCATCAACGACTCCCTCTTCTATACGGGCACGTCGATGACCGCCTCGCAGGTGCAGTCGTTCCTGGTCTCGAAGGGCTCCGGATGCACGGCGGGCGCCCTCTGCCTGAAGAACTACCGGCAGACCACGTACACGCAGGCCGCCGACCAGATGTGCGGCCAGTACGTCGGCGCTTCCAACGAGACGGCGGCCACCATCGTCTACCGGGTCGGCCAGCTCTGCGGCATCAGCCAGAAGGTGCTTCTCACGCTCATCCAGAAGGAGTCCTCGCTGGTTGCGAACACGAGCCCCTCAGTCGGCGACTACGAGACCGCAACGGGGTACGGCTGCGCCGACACGCAGGCCACGTGCGACAAGTACTACTACGGCTTCTACAACCAGGTCTACAACGCCGCGTGGCAGTTCAAGCGCTACCTCAACCCGCCCGGACGCACCCTCGACTTCACCTACTTCCCGGTCGGCAAACTGACGAGCATCCAGTACAACTACGACACCAGCTGCGGTTCGTCGAAGGTCACGATCACGAACGCGGCCACCGCGGCGCTCTACTACTACACGCCGTACCAGCCGAACAAGGCTGCGCTCGCGAACCCCTACGGCACGGGCGATGCGTGCTCGGCCTATGGCAACCGCAACTTCTTCTACGTGTACTCGGACTGGTTCGGCACGCCGAACGCCGCACCCGACCAGTTCTTCACCGACGTGACGCCCACGACGGCGAAGTACGCCGACATCCAGTGGATGGCGAGCCTCGGTTTCGGCACCGGGTCGGTGGCCGCGAACGGCACCCGCGTCTACTCGCCCACCCAGGTGATCAACCGGGGCACGACCGCAATATACCTGTACCGCTACAGCGGACTGCCGTTCACGCCGCCCGCGACGCCGTCGTTCGTCGACGTGCCGAAGACGAGCGGCTCGTACACCGCCGTCGAGTGGATGCTCGCCAACCATCTGATCACGCTGCCGGCCGACAAGAAGTTCTCGCCCGCCTCGAACGCCACACGCACCGACCTGGCCGTCTGGCTCTCGGCCTACAGCGGAGACACACTGCCGAACCCCGCAACACCGTCGTTCACCGACGTGCCGACGTCGAACCCGAACTACCGCGCCATCGAGTGGATCAGGGCGAACAAGATCTCCACCGGCACCGGGTTCGGCCCCGCCACCCCGGTCACGCGCGACGTGCTGGCGGCGTTCCTGCACCGCTACTACCTGCGCCCGTAGTCCGCGGCGCCGCCGCGACCCCGCGCGCCGCGCTGCCGCGCCGCCGCGCGCCCGCGACTCGTGCGGCGAATGGCTCAGGCAGCAAAGCCGTCGGCGAGTGCGTCGAGCGCCTTCACCACGAACGGCTCGAGCGATCCGCGAGACGGGCCGGCGGCCGCCCACTCCTGCGTCGCAGCCACGACGGCGCCCGTCACGGCGTACGCGAGGGTACGCGGCCTGAGCGACTCGGGGTCGAGCCCCAGCCGCACGCCCGCGAAGGTCGCGAGGATGCCGGCCCAGCGCGCGAACCGAGCCAGCGCCGACGCCTGCACCTCCGCCACCGATCCGATGAACGGGTACTGCGTGAGGATCCACGGCACGCGCGACGGCCCGAAGTCGCGGGCGACGGCCGTCAGGGCAGAACCCAGCGCGAGGGGGAGGGGAGCATCCAGAGCCTGCTCGTCGAGGCGCCGCTGCAGAACCTCGGATGCCCGGTCGAGGTCACCCCAGAAGACGTCACTCTTGCCGTCGAAGTAGTTGAAGAAGGTCGAGCGACCGACGCCGGCGCGCTGGGTGATCTGCTCGACGGTGGTTCGGGCGTAGGTGTTCTCGAAGAAGAGCTCGAACGCTGCCTCCTCGAGGAGTTCTCGGGACGACGCGCGAGGTCGACCGCGCGCGGGCCGTGCGGTCGTGGCTGACTGCTCGTCCACAGGCGAATCCTCTCGGCAGGTCTATCCACAGCAGCCTATCCACTCGATTCGAGTGTAAGATTGCTCACCAAAGACTATGAACCGGTCATCACCGGGGAGTCGCCGGAAGAACAGTGGTAAGCCTCACAACAGGGGTGCATCGCCCAGTAGAACCAGCCGGGTCTGGCCCGTCACAGCCAAAGAGAGAGCGACCTGACGAGCCTGAACCCGAGAGGGAGAAGGCACAGACGGTAAGCGGGGTGGTACCGCGCCGGAGAGAGCAGAGCTGGCGTCCTCGTGGAACAGGCAGCAGCACACACAGCCGTCCAGGAGACACCAGCACATGACGTATCCCAGAGAGTCACCCGCAGGCGCGGCATTCGGCCTGGATTCGAACAGCATCAGCCCGAGCCCCCGCTTCCCCGCGATCGAAGAGCAGGTGCTCGGCTTCTGGAAGGCAGACGGCACCTTCCGGGCTTCCATCGACCAGCGCGCCGACGCCCCCGAGTGGGTCTTCTACGACGGCCCGCCCTTCGCCAACGGCCTTCCCCACTACGGCCACCTGTTGACCGGGTACGCCAAAGACCTCTTTCCCCGCTTCCAGACCATGCGTGGCAAGCTCGTGCACCGCCGGTTCGGCTGGGACACGCACGGCCTCCCCGCCGAGCTCGAAGCCATGCGCCAGCTCGGCATCACCGAAAAGAGCGAGATCGAGGCGATGGGCATCGCCGAGTTCAATGCGGCGGCCCGGGCATCCGTGCTGCAGTACACCGGTGAGTGGCAGGAGTATGTCACCCGGCAGGCCCGCTGGGTCGACTTCGAGAACGACTACAAGACGCTCGACATCACCTTCATGGAGAGCGTGATCTGGGCCTTCAAACAGCTGCACGACAAAGGTCTCGCCTACGAGGGTTTCCGGGTGCTGCCCTACTGCTGGCACGACGAGACCCCGCTGTCGAACCATGAGCTCCGCATGGACGACGACGTCTACAAGATGCGCCAGGACCAGACTGTCACGGTCACGTTCCCTCTGGTCGGCACGAAGGCCGAGGCGCTCGGCCTCACCGCGGTGCGGGCACTCGCCTGGACGACCACGCCGTGGACGCTGCCCACCAACCTCGCGCTGGCGGTCGGGCCCGACATCACCTACGCCGTGGTGCCCTCGGGCCCGAACGGCACCGCCGATGCCGAGGTGTCGCGGGAGCAGGGCGAACAGGCTCCGGATGCTGCCACCGACGTGCTCAGCATTGATGTACTGAGCGCCGACTATCTCCTGGCCGAAGACCTCGTCGGCAACTACGCCAAGGAGCTCGGCTACGACTCCGCCGAGGCGGCACGGGAGGCCGTCACCCGCACGCTTCGGGGCAGCGAACTCGACGGCGTGCGCTACGACCGGCTATGGGACTACTACGCCGACGTCGAGACGTACGGCACCGAGCACGCCTGGCAGATCCTGGTGGCCGACTATGTCTCCACCACAGAGGGCACCGGCATCGTGCACCAGTCGCCCGCCTACGGCGAGGAAGACCAGAAGATCTGCGAGGCAGCGGGCATCCCCGTGCTCATCTCGGTCGATGAGGGGGCGCGCTTCCTGCCGAACATCACCGAGGTCGCCGGGCTCCAGGTCTTCGAAGCCAACAAGCCGCTGACCCAGCTGCTGAAGGCCCAGGGCCGGCTCCTCCGCCAGGCGAGCTACGAGCACTCCTACCCGCACTGCTGGCGCTGTCGCAATCCGCTGATCTACAAGGCCGTGTCCAGCTGGTTCATCAGGGTCACCGACGTCCGTGGCCGCATGGAGGAGCTCAACCAGCAGATCGAGTGGGTGCCCGAGAACGTCAAGGACGGCCAGTTCGGCAAGTGGGTCTCGAACGCCCGTGACTGGTCGATCTCCCGAAACCGCTACTGGGGTTCGCCGATCCCGGTGTGGAAGAGCGACAATCCCGAGTTCCCGCGGGTGGATGTCTACGGCTCGCTCGACGAGCTCGCCCGCGACTTCGGCGAACTGCCGTTGAACGCCGACGGCCAGCCCGACCTCCACCGCCCCTACATCGACGGCCTGACGCGCCCGAACCCCGACGACCCGAGGGGTGAGTCGACGATGCGCCGCATCGAAGACGTGCTCGACGTCTGGTTCGACAGCGGGTCGATGCCCTTCGCCCAAGTGCACTATCCGTTCGAGAACCACGACTGGTTCGACTCGCACAGCCCCGCCGACTTCATCGTCGAGTACATCGGGCAGACGCGCGGCTGGTTCTACACGATGCACATCCTCTCGACGGCGCTCTTCGACCGGCCTGCGTTCAAGAACGTGATCAGCCACGGCATCGTGCTCGGCAGCGACGGCCAGAAGATGTCGAAGAGCCTCCGCAACTATCCCGACGTGAACGAGGTCTTCGACCGCGACGGCTCGGATGCGATGCGTTGGTTCCTGATGAGTTCACCGGTTCTGCGGGGTGGCAACCTCATCGTGACGGAGGAGGGTATCCGCGAGTCGGTGCGGCAGTTCATCCTGCCGCTCTGGAACACGTACTACTTCTTCACTCTGTACGCGAATGCGGCGGGGGCCACCGGCTACGAGGCCGAATGGCGCACCGACTCGACCGACGTGCTCGACCGTTACCTGCTCGCCAAGACCCGCGAACTCGTCGACGGCGTGACCGACGACCTCGAAGCGCTTGATGCGACGGTGGCCGCCTCCCGGCTCCGCGACTTTGCCGACGTGCTCACGAACTGGTACGTGCGCCGCTCCCGCGACCGCTTCTGGTCAGGCGACGACACACAGGGCTTCGACACGCTCTACACCGTGCTCGAGACGCTCACGAGGCTGTCGGCCCCGCTCATCCCGCTCATCGGCGACCACATCTGGAAGGGTCTCACCGGTGGCCGGAGCGTGCACCTCGAAGACTGGCCGCACGCGAACGCGTTCCCCGAAGACCACGAGCTCGTGGCGACGATGGACCGCATCCGCGCGATCAGTTCCAGTGCGCTCTCCCTCCGCAAGGCGAACGGGCTCCGTGTGCGTCTGCCGCTATCGACCCTGACCGTGGTCACCGAGAATGCCAGCGCGCTCGCGGCGTTCGAGGAGATCCTGCGCGACGAGCTGAACGTCAAGACGGTCTCGTTCGTCGAGCAGTCGCTGACCAGCGCCGCCGATTTCGGCATCACCTCGCGCCTCACCGTGAACGCCCGGGCCGCAGGCCCGCGGCTCGGCAAGCAGGTCCAGCAGGTCATCAAGGCCGCCCGGAGCGGGGACTGGTCGGAGCAGAACGGTGTCGTCACGGCGGGCGGCATCGCGCTCGAGCCCGCCGAGTACGACCTCGTGCTCGAGACGGCTGCTCCGGATGCCGCGGGCGAGACGGGCGCCAGTGCGCTGGCGTTGCTCCCAGGCGGCGGCTTCGCGCTGCTCGACACCACCACGACTCCCGAACTCGAGGCCGAGGGGCTCGCACGGGACGTCATCCGGGCCGTGCAGGAGACCCGGAAGGGTGCAGGGTTCGACGTCAGCGACCGCATCACACTCGACCTGGTGTTCTTCAGCGACGATGATGCAGACGCCGTGCGGAGCGTCGCGGCCGGCGGCTCGGGCAGCAACGCCGGAATCGTCGCCATCGACGAGGAGACCCTCGCCACCCGGTTCACCGTGGTGTCGCCGAAGGACTTCCGCAATCTGGAGCAGTATCGGGATGTTCTGGTCTCAGAATGGATCGGGCGCATGGTGGGCACCCCGCCTGAGCACTTCGCCCGCGTCGAGAAGGGCAGGTACGCCAACAGCGACCTGTTCGTTGTGGCCGTGAGCCGGCCGGAAGGAGTCCGTGATGTCTGATCCCAGGAATCCCGAGGAGGTCGGGGCCGATGGGTTCGAGCCAGGCGCGTTCGGGAGTGGCGAGTCCGAGCGCGATGAGCTGCGCGAGGGTGATGGCGTCCGCGACCAGATCGGCTACGGCGACGATCCGGGCGACGGGGTGCACCGACAGCGTTACGACGACGACGGAACGCTTGACGATGACAATGTCGACGACGACACCGAGGATCCGAGCGAGTTCGAGATGGCCGACGCCTACGACGAGCAGCTCGTGGTGCGGGCCGGCGGCGGCGCGACGATCGGCGAAGACGAACCGGAACTGCCCGACGAATTCGTCGAGCAGGGCGACGAGGTCTATGCCGAGCTGCTGACCCGTCTGGGCGAAGCGGCTCCCGAACCGCGGCTCGGGGCGACCAGGCGTGTGGTGGAACTGCTCGGCGACCCGCACCGGGCCTACCCGATCATCCACATCACTGGAACGAACGGCAAGACGAGCACGAGCCGCATCGCCGAGAGCATCCTGCGGGCCTACGGTCTTCGAACCGGGCTTTTCACAAGCCCCCACCTCGAACGGCTGAACGAACGAATAATGGTCGACGGCCGTCCCATCACGAACGAGGCGCTCGCGGCCAACTGGGCGGACATCCAGCCGTTCCTCGCCATCGTCGATGCCGAACTCACCGATGCCGGCGAGCCCCGCCTCACGTTCTTCGAGGCGCTATCCGTGCTGGCGTTTGCCTCGTTCGCCGACGCTCCCGTCGACGTTGCTGTGATCGAGGTCGGGATGGGCGGCGAGTGGGACTCCACCAATGTCGCCGACGGCCAGGTCGCCGTGTTCACTCCGATCTCGCTCGATCACACCGCCCGCCTCGGCAACACCGTCGCGGAGATCGCCCGCACGAAGTCGGGCATCGTCAAGCCGGCCGCCCAGGTCGTCACCGCGAAGCAGCAGCCGGAGGCGCTTGCCGAGTTGAAGCGCGCCGCCGAGCTGACCGAGTCGACGTTCGTCGTCGAGGGTGGCGGGTTCGAGGTCGTGTCGAGTTCTGTCGCCGTCGGTGGCCAGGTCGTCACAATCAAGGGCATCGCGGGAACCTACAGCGATCTGTTCCTGCCGTTGTACGGCGACCACCAGGCCCAGAACGCGGCCGTCGCTGTCGCTGCGGTCGAATCGTTCCTCGGCGGCGGGTCGACGGCGCTCGTCGAAGACGTGCTCACCGAGGCGTTCAACACGGTGACCTCGCCCGGACGCCTGCAACTCATCGGCACCGAGCCGACAGTGCTGGTGGATGCCGCGCACAACCCGGGCGGAGCCGAGGTGCTCGCGGCGGCGCTGAAGCAGTACTTCACGTTCGACAAGGTCGTGGCGGTGATCAGCATCCTCGCCGACAAGGATGCGGCCGGAATCATCCGTGCCCTCGAACCCGTGGTGACTGAATTCGTCGTCACCCGCTCGTCGTCAGACCGCGCGACAGACGCCGATGAGCTCGCGAGCGTGGTGGTCGGCATTGCCGGCGCCGACCGCGTCGTGGTCGAGCTCGACCCGCGTGAAGCAGCAGCGATCGCCCGGGAATCCGCGGGGGAGTCCGACAAGGGCGCCGTGCTGGTGACCGGGTCGATCACGCTCGTGGGCGAGATCATCACCCTGGCAGCCGACGAGGGCTGGAAGCCGTGACCGAGCCGCTCGAGGTGGGCGGGGTGCCGAACGGGCCTGAGCGGCCCGGGAAGCCCGGCCGTGCGCCGCGCGCGCGTCGCCAGCGGAGCGTGCGCGAGAGCATCTGTTCGATCGTGCTGGGTTTCGAGTCGGTCATCATGTTCCTGGCGACGCTCGCCGTCTTCGGGCTGAAGGCGCTGCCGTGGCCGGTCGCGCTCGGCGGGGGAGCAGCGCTTTGCGTGCTGTTGCTGGCGACCATCCCGCTGCTCAACAGGCCGTTCGGCATCGCCCTCGGCTGGCTGCTGCAGCTGATCATCCTCGCCTCCGCGATCCTGGTGCCGCTGATGCTCATCGTTGCGGTGCTGTTCGGCGGAATGTGGGTGTTCGCCGTGGTCAGGGGTGGCATGATCGATCGCGAGAACGCCCGCCTCGCCCAACTGCACTGACGCCTCGACAGTCCCGGCGCCTCGACTGCCTGGCACCCCGACATTCCTGCTCATCATCCAGACCCTCCACAAGAAAGTAGAACCCCTGTGACTGCAAACGTCGAAGAGACACTCGTTCTGATCAAGCCCGACGGAGTCGCGCGCAACCTGATCGGCGACATCCTGGCCCGCATAGAGGCGAAGGGCTACCAACTCGTCGATGTGAAGCTCTTCGAGCCGTCACGTGTGCTTCTGGCCGCTCACTATGAGGAGCACGAGGGTAAGCCGTTCTACGAACCCCTCATCGAGTTCATGGAGTCGGGCCCGGTGTTCGCTGCGCGTGTCGCCGGCAACCGCGTGATCGAGGGTTTCCGCTCACTCGCCGGCACGACCGACCCCACCGCTGCGGCGCCCGGAACGATCCGCGGCGACCTCGGCCGCGACTGGGGCCTCAAGGTGCAGCAGAACCTCGTGCACGGCAGTGACTCCCCGGAGTCCGCCGCCCGCGAGCTCGCCCTCTGGTTCGACTAGTCACTTATCCTGTCGACTGGCTTTCGCCACCCGAAGATGAGACGGTTCCCCTTCAGCTCGATAAAGAATCCGTCGTCGAACTGAAGCGCGAGAGGCGTCCGATCTCCTTCGACCACGCGAGGACGCAACCCGCTCTGTTCGCCCAGCTCCAAAAGTGTTGCCGTGCTCCACTTCGAGGCCTCCATCCACGCAATCTCGATTGCTGGGCAGAAGGGCAACACGAACGTGGTCGTGCCGGGTGGATCCTCGACCATCACGTAACAGTGGGATGAAGCCCTGCCGACCTGACGCCTGGGATCGCAAGCGATGGCGAATGGGCCCCGCGGGTCGGAAAAGGAAGCGCTGCGCCACGCTCTGTGTTCCGCGACGAAAGACTGCATCGCGGACTTCGTCGCCAGCATACTTTCACTGGCGTTCACAGGATCACTCCCGTGGCACTTTCGACGCCGCATTGAGCCGAGCCTACGGTTTGTTCACCGAGCACTGGGCGGCTCACCTGCTCTTTGCGGCGCCGGCACCGCGTCGCCAGCTGCAATCGACCATTGCAGCACTCAATTTCACTGAGAAGCCGTTCTCGCAGCGAACTTCGATGAGCGAGTTCTCCGACATGATCTGCAAAGGATGGTTGGACCGTTGAGCGTTCCGAGTCACATCTTCACCAGTGGAGATGCGGCCGATCCACTCGATCAATCGCGGGTCGAGCAGCGGATACTGCAGCGGTGCAAGGGTCGGTTCGAGAAGGAGCATCTCGACGGAACCGGCGGCCTGGGAGACGAACCTGTCTGCGCATTCGTCGAAGATGTCTCGAAGCATCCTCCCAGTTTAGCGAAGAATGCTCAGCTATTGGTGAGTGAGGCGATGACGTCGAGCCGCAGCTGGGCCAGCACGGCCACCACGAGGTACGAGACGATCACGAAGAGCCAGAGGAACGGGAAGAACAGCCGCGCAATGCTCCGCACCCCGGCCGGCGCGGGGATGTTGCCCTCGCGGAGGTTGTACACGGTCACGTACCAGAACAGCGGGATGACCATCGTCCAGACCACCATGCAGTAGGGGCAGAGCGTGCCCAGAACGAAGATGCTCTGGCCGATCAGCCAGATGACGAACACCAGGGCGAAGACGATGCCGAGGTTGAAGAGCATCCAGAACCAGCGGGCGAACGTTGCACCTGCAAGGATCCCGACTCCCACGACGATCACCGCGATGAAGCACGCGACTCCGATGAGGGGGTTCGGGAAGCCGAAGAGCGACCCCTGCGGGCTGGCCATGTTCGGGCCGCAGCTGACCAACACCGAGATGTTGCACGACGGCACGTAGTTCGGGTTGACCAGGGTCTCGATCTTCTCGAGAGTGAGGGCGAAGGAGGCGATCCAGCCGATCAGCCCGGCGATCACGAGGAAGACGGCGAGCCCCACAGGACGCCGCGTGGGCAGGGTTTCTTCGATCACTGTGGCATTCTGCCACACGCCCCAACCGCCCTCTCTGGGAATGCGTGCGATAATGGCAGCATGTCTTCCGGGCCGCGCCCGGTACGACAGCACAACATGCGCTCAGTTGCGCAAAAAGTTTGCCGGGCCACCTGAAGAAGGTGGAACGGAGCATCACCAGGAGCACGAAGAACCCGTCCAGAGCTGAAGCCGGACGGTTCGCGTGAAGGATTTGCGGTACCGAAGACGGGGAAGTCTCACCGGAAGCGGGGCCGCACGAGAGAGTACCCGGCGGGTGGCGCGGTCACCCAGCCCGGCTAGGAGTGCACCAGAAATGGTGGAAGACAACCAACCGGTCAAACGACGCTCCCGCCTGTTCGGCGGGCGCAGGTCAGCCAAGAAGGCAGCAGAGCTGACACAGCCCGACTCTGCCTCCGGCGTTCCCGCCGCGTCCGAAACCGCGTCGCCAGAGGTGCGGCCGACCCAGTCGGCCCCGACCCAGACGACGCAGCCCCGGACAGCACTGACCCAGACAGCGCCAGCCCAGACAGCACCGACCCAGACAGCGTCGGCCCCCTCAGCGGCGGCCGCAACAGATGTGAAGGTCCCCATGACAGATTCGAACGAACCCAACGAGCCCTGGCTCGAACCCGAACTCGGCCAGGCTCCGGCCGCTCCGAGCCAGCCGGTGCCGCGCACCACGACGTCGCTGCTGTTCCAGGCACCCGACATCCAGTTGCTCCCACCCCGCCCGGGGCGCGAGCGCGACGACGACTGGGACCGCGACGATCGGGGCCGAGACGATCGCGACCGGAACGACCGGGACAGCGGGGATGCCGGCGACAGGGATGATCGGGGTGGCGACCGCGCCGACACCACCGTTCGCCGCCGCACCCGCAGGCGGAGCGGTGACGAGAGCCGGCTGCCCGACGATCTGCCGCCGAACACTGTCGTCAAGGTGCGTCCGCCTCGCCAGCAGGCGCCCGCCGCCGAGCTGATAACCGAGCCCCAGCGCATCAAGGGCTCGACCCGGCTCGAGGCGAAGAAGCAGCGCCGCCGCGACGGCCGTGACGCCGGCCGTCGACGCCCGGTCATCACCGAAGCCGAGTTCCTGGCCCGCCGCGAGTCCGTCGACCGCTCGATGATCGTGCGCTCGGCGCACGATCGCATCCAGATCGGCGTTCTCGAAGACGGCGTGCTGGTCGAGCACTACGTGGCGAAGGCGCAGGACGCCTCGCTCATCGGCAACGTGTACCTCGGCCGCGTGCAGAACGTGCTGCCGAGCATGGAGGCGGCCTTCGTCGACATCGGACGCGGCCGGAACGCTGTGCTCTACTCGGGCGAGGTCGACTGGGACGCCGCCGACACCGGAAACCAGCCCCGCCGCATCGAGCTCGCGCTGAAGCCCGGCGACACGGTTCTCGTGCAGGTCACGAAAGACCCCGTGGGACACAAGGGCGCCCGCCTCACCAGCCAGCTCTCGCTGCCCGGCCGCTACCTCGTGTACGTTCCGAACGGCAACATGAACGGCATCTCGCGGAAGCTCCCCGACACCGAGCGCGCACGCCTCAAGAAAATCCTCAAGGAGGTTCTTCCCGACAATGTGGGCGTGATCGTCCGCACCGCGGCCGAGGGCGCCACCGAGGAGCAGCTCACGCTCGACGTGCAGCGGCTCATCGAGCAGTGGTCCTCCATCAGCGACAAGGTGAAGTCCCTGCAGTCGCCCGCGCTGCTGCACGGCGAGCCCGACCTGCTGGTGAAGATCATCCGCGACGTCTTCAACGAGGACTTCGGCAAACTCGTCATCAGCGGGTCGGATGCCCAGGCCACGATCGAGACCTACCTCGCGCAGGTGGCACCGGATCTGGTCGACCGCATCGACATCTTCGACGGCGAAGGCGATCCGTTCGACCGGTTCCGCATCAACGAGCAGATCGAGAAGGCGCTCGACCGCAAGGTCTGGCTGCCCTCCGGCGGTTCCCTCGTGATCGACCGCACCGAGGCCATGACCGTTGTCGACGTCAACACCGGCAAGTTCGTCGGTTCAGGCGGAAACCTCGAGGAGACCGTCACGAAGAACAACCTGGAGGCGGCCGAGGAGGTCGTTCGCCAGATGCGCCTCCGCGACATCGGCGGCATCATCGTGGTCGACTTCATCGACATGGTGCTCGAATCCAACCGGGACCTCGTGCTGCGCCGGCTCGTCGAATGCCTGAGCCGCGACCGCACCAAGCACCAGGTGGCAGAGGTCACCTCACTCGGCCTCGTGCAGATGACCCGCAAGAAGCTGGGGCTCGGCCTCCTCGAGTCATTCAGTGAGCCCTGCGAGGTGTGTGCGGGCCGGGGTGTGATCGTGCACCACGATCCCACGTCGAAGCATCGCCAGACCCAGACCCCGCAGCCTGAACAGCGCCGCGGACGAAAGGGTGGCCAGAATTCGAACGGCAGCAACAACGGTGGTGGCAACGGCAACGGCAACGGCAATGGCAACGGTTCGGGTAGCGGCTCGAACGGTGGCAACGGGGGCAACGGTTCGGCGAACGGATCCGCCTTCGGCAACGGAACCTCGAACGGATCGCACCCCGCCGGCGTGACCCACAGCATCACCCCGGCCGCGCAGACCGCTCTGGCGAAGATCGCCGCCAGCACCATTGCGTCGGCTGCGGGGCAGAAGCCCGCCGTCGACGTGACGCTGGCCGACTCTGCTGCCGTCGCAGAAGCGGCGCTCCAGGGAACTCTGCCCACGACGGAAGCCGTCGGATCCGAACCCGGTGTCGGCGCCTTCGGTGAGACCGTCGACACGGCCGAGGCCGAGACGTCGCAGCGCTCCCGCCGGAGCTCCAGGCGCTCCCGGAGCCAGCGTGCCGCCGCAAGTGCGGAGGCCGCGAACGAGGATCGGGCAACCGTCGAGGGCGCTGTGCGCGGCCCGGCGGACGAAGCGGTGGCAGCCCCTGAGCTCACGGCGCCTGAGCTGACCGCCCCCGAGCCCACTCCTGCCGTTTCGCCGGAGAAGGCCTCCACGGTGACTGAGCTGCCCGAATCGGACGAGACGCCGGACGCCGCCCTCGAACTGCCGATCATCGACCTTCCGTCGCCGCCCCGGGCGCCCCAGCGCGCCAAGCGCGAGGACGCCGCCAGGCTCCTCGACTCGGTGCTCGAGGCGCTTCCGGAGCCCAAGCAGCCCGGCCAGGGTCGCTCGAGGAGCCGGCGCGTCTCGACGGCGGCGCTCAGCGCTCCGGTCACGGCGGAGGGCGAGTAGCGCCCCGCTCCGCCGACGTCTCTGCTGGCCGGCGGCTGTGCCCGCCGCTCAGCGGTGCTGGGTACGATCCTTCGCGATCACCCGCAGCCCGCTGGAGCGGAGCGCCACCACGATCTCCCGCATGGTGGCCGGCTGCGCGCCGGCCGCAACGAGTTCGACGTAGCGCGCGGCGGGCACGTCGTAGTGGTCCAGATCGAAACCGCGTCGCGGGATTCCGGCCGCTGCCGCGAAGGCGTGCAGCTCGGCCAGCGAGGAGTCGCTCACGAGGTGCGACCAGAGCGTGTCGTGCGCGGGCCAGCGCGGCAGATCGATCAGCACGGTCATCCAGCAAGCCTACAAACCCCGGCCGTGTAGAATGCAGAAGCGGACACACCGGCTGCGTTTGACCCGGCGCGTGCTACGAAGTAAAGTAGACCGTTGGTGCGTGCTGGCTCTGCCCGCGCACAGTCACTGGGACTTTCCAGAAGCTTTCAATGAATATCAAGGGTGCAGGCCAACCACTGGTTGGGGCGCAGTCGCCGAGTAGAGAATAGGTATGTGAAGTGGTTTACGCAGTTGTGCGCGCCGGTGGCCGCCAGGAGAAGGTAGAGGTCGGCACAATCGTCACCCTCGACCGCATCAAGGGCGACAAAGAAGGCAACATCCAGCTGGCAGCGGTGTTGCTGGTCGACGGTTCGACGATCACGTCCGACTCGACCAAGCTCGCCAAGGTCAAGGTCACCGCTGAGGTCCTCGAAGACCTCCGTGGCCCGAAGATCGTCATCCAGAAGTTCAAGAACAAGACCGGATACAAGAAGCGCCAGGGCCACCGCCAGGAGCTCACTCGTGTCAAGGTCACCACGATCAAGTAAGGGCAGGTAGACACTCATGGCACACAAAAAAGGCGCGAGTTCCACTCGCAACGGTCGTGACTCCAACGCTCAGCGCCTCGGCGTGAAGCGCTTCGGCGGTCAGGTCGTCTCGGCCGGCGAGATCATCGTCCGCCAGCGCGGCACCCACTTCCACCCCGGCGTGAACGTCGGCCGTGGCGGCGACGACACGCTGTTCGCCCTCGCCGCAGGTTCGGTCGAGTTCGGCAACAAGGGTGGCCGCAAAGTCATCAACATCGTCGTGCCGGTTGTCGCAACCGAGCCCGTCGCGGTGCCTGCCTAGTCAGGTACCTCATGTTTCGGCAGGGGCGGGCTTCGGCTCGCCCCTGTTTTTTCGTTAGACGCGACGAAGGTCGCACCATCGTAAGGAGTGCAAATGGCAACGTTTGTTGACCAGGTAACCCTCCATCTGCGTGCCGGCAACGGCGGCAACGGTTGTGTGTCGATCAAGCGCGAGAAGTTCAAGCCGCTGGCCGGACCTGACGGCGGCAACGGCGGCAACGGGGGCGACATCGTTCTCGTCAGCGACCCGCAGACCACGACCATCCTCGACTTCCACCGTCGTCCGCACCGGAGCTCCGAGAACGGCGGCCCCGGTGCGGGAGATCACAAGAGTGGTTTCACGAGCGAGGAGATGGTGCTGAGCGTGCCCGTCGGCACCGTCGTCAAGAATGCCGAGGGTGAGACCCTCGTCGACATGGACGAGCCGGGCATCCGCATCATCGTCGCGCCCGGCGGACAGGGCGGGCTCGGCAACGCGGCCCTCTCGTCCAGCAAGCGCAAGGCTCCCGGGTTCGCCCTGCTGGGCACGCCCGGCTGGGAGGGTGACGTCTTCCTCGAGTTGAAGACGGTCGCCGATGTCGCGCTGGTGGGATACCCGTCCGCTGGCAAGTCGAGCCTCGTCGCCGCGATGTCCGCGGCCAAGCCGAAGATCGCCGACTACCCCTTCACGACACTGCACCCGAACCTCGGAGTCGTGCAGGCCGGGGAGACCCGTTACACGATCGCCGACGTGCCCGGCCTCATCGAGGGTGCGAGCGAGGGCAAGGGCCTCGGCCTCGAGTTCCTCCGCCACGTCGAACGGTGCAGCGCCCTGCTGCACGTTCTCGACTGCGCGACGCTCGAGCCCGGCCGCGACCCACTCAGCGACCTCGACATCATCCTGGCCGAGCTTGCCGCGTACCCGGTTCCGGATGGCCAGCTGCCGTTGCTCGACCGGCCGCAGCTGATCGCGCTGAACAAGATCGACGTGCCGGAGGGCCGCGAACTCGCGGACTTCGTGCGCCCCGACCTCGAGGCCCGCGGCTACCGCGTCTTCGAGATCTCGACGGTGAGCCACGAAGGACTGCAGCCGCTGTCGTTCGCGCTGGCCGGCGTGGTCGAGACCAGCCGCGCAGAGGCCGCCACCGAGGCCGCCAAGCCTCGGATCGTCATCCGGCCGAAGGCTGTCGACGATGCCGACTTCCGGGTGGTCGTGGAGGGCGGCTCGTTCGGCAACGTCTACCGCGTGCTGGGCGGCAAGCCTGAGCGCTGGGTCGCCCAGACGGACTTCACGAACGAGGAGGCGATCGGCTTCCTCGCGGACCGGCTCGCGAAGCTCGGTGTCGAAGACGAGTTGTTCCGTGCCGGTGCAGTCGGCGGATCCACCGTCGTCATCGGCCCGGGCAACGGCATCATCTTCGACTGGGAGCCCACCCTCACATCGACGGCCGAGCTCGTCACCGCCCCGCGTGGAACCGACGCGCGCCTCGACCCGAACAACCGCCGCACGAACCAGACCCGTCGCCAGCGCTATGTGGAGCTGATGGATGCGAAGGCCGCGGCCCGCGCCGAGCTCGTGCGGGAGAAGGAGGCCGGACTCTGGGGTGACGAGGAGGCCGACGGCCTGACCGAGCCCGACTTCGACACCGCGGTGGACGGGTCGGGTACGCCGGCGCCGTCGGGTGCGTCGGGCTCCGCGGGTTCAGCGGGTTCCGCCTCCGGGGAGCGCGAGTGAGCCGAGGCTCCATCCGCTCCCGGGAGGAGATCCGTGAGGCGGCGCGCGTCGTCGTGAAGGTCGGGTCGTCGTCGATCACCGGAGCGAACACCGAGCACATCGCCGTGCTGGTCGCCGCGCTCGCCGAGCTCCACGGTCGGGGCACGGAAGTCATCCTGGTCTCATCGGGCGCCATCGCGACGGGCATGCCCTTCCTGCAGCTCGACGATCGTCCGACCGATCTCGCGACCCAGCAGGCGGCCGCCGCTGTGGGGCAGAACCTTCTCATCTACCGCTACCAGGATGCGCTGAGGCCGTTCAGTATCGTGGCAGGCCAGGTTCTGCTCACCGCTGGCGATCTTGAGAACCCCAGCCATCGCAGCAACGCTCAGCGCGCGATGGAGCGGCTGCTGAAGCTCCGGATCCTTCCGATCGTGAACGAGAACGACACCGTGGCGACGCAGGAGATCCGGTTCGGAGACAACGACCGGCTCGCCGCTCTCGTCTCGGTGCTGGTGAAGGCCGACGTGCTGGTGCTGCTCTCCGACGTGGATGCGCTGTACACCCGCCCTCCCTCGGAGCCGGGCGCCGTCAGGATCGTGGACGTGCCGGTCGGCGATCTGCTCGCCGATGTCACGTTCGGCGACGTCGGCGCGGCGGGCGTCGGAACCGGGGGAGCGGCGACGAAGGTCTCTGCCGCCCGGCTGGCAGCGGATGCCGGCACGGCCGTGCTCGTGACCTCGGCCACCCTCGTGACAGAGGCCCTGGCCGGGCATCCGGTCGGCACGTTCTTCACACCGGCGGCCTCGTAGGAGTTGTCCACAGATTCTGGTGGCTCCGGCCGGCTGGCGGGAGGGGAGTCCTAGAATCGTGAGCATGGCCAACACCACACTCGACGCACCCCCGCTCTCGTCGCTCACCGACCGTCTCGTCGCGGCCCGTGCCGCGTCGCTCGCGCTCGCGACGGCGACAGCCGATGTGAAGAACAGGGCCCTCGAAGCCATCTCCCGGGCCGTCGCCGGAGGCGCCGCCGAGATACTGCCGGCGAATGCGCTCGATCTCGGCAACGGCCGGGAGAACGGCCTCACGACGGCGCTTCAGGACAGGCTCTCGCTCAGTGAGTCCCGGCTCGGGGCCCTCTCGGCGGCCGTGCTCGAGATTGTCGGTCTGGTCGACCCCGTCGGTGAGACGGTTCGCGGCCGGGTGCTGCCGAACGGTATCCGCATCGACCAGGTACGCGTGCCGTTCGGCGTCGTCGGGGTCATCTACGAGGCCCGGCCCAACGTCACGGTCGATATCGCCGCGCTCGCGCTGAAGAGTGGCAACGCCGTCGTGCTCCGCGGTGGGTCGGCGGCCGAGAACACCAATCGTGTGCTCGTGGGGCTGATCCAGGATGCCCTGGCCTCCGTCGGGCTTCCCCGGGAGTGCGTGCAGACCATCGACGAGTTCGGGCGGGCAGGAGCCCACGAGCTGATGCAGGCCAGAGGCTTGGTCGACGTGCTGATCCCGCGGGGCAGCGCCTCGCTCATCAACAAGGTGGTCGCGGAGTCGAAGGTGCCGGTCATCGAGACCGGGGCGGGTGTCGTGCACGTGTTCCTCGATGAGAGCGCCGACGAGACGTGGTCGGTCGACATCGTGCAGAACGCCAAGGTGCAGCGGCCGAGCGTCTGCAACGCTCTCGAGACCCTCCTCGTTCACAGGGGTTCTGCGGCCAGGCTGCTGCCGCCGGTGCTCGCGCGGTTGCGGGCCGACGGGGTGGTCATCCACGCCGACAACGAGGCGCGCGCCCTCTTCCCCGACTCCGTCGCCGCCACCGAGGAGGACTGGCAGACCGAGTACATGAGCCTCGACCTCTCGGTGCGGGTGGTCTCCGACATCGACGAGGCGATGGAGCACATCCGCCGGTATTCGACGCACCACACGGAGTCGATCATCACGAACGACCTCTCACACGCGGAACGGTTCCTGAACGAGGTCGACTCTGCGGCGGTGATGGTGAATGCGTCCACCCGGTTCACCGACGGCGGCGAGTTCGGCTTCGGGGCGGAGGTCGGCATCTCCACCCAGAAGCTGCACGCCCGGGGTCCGATGGGACTGCCCGAGCTGACGAGCACGAAGTGGCTCGTGCGTGGTTCCGGACAGATCCGCTGAGACGGGTAGTCTTGTGCTGTGGCCTTCCGGGCCGCACGAATGATCAGGAGAATCAATGTCCGTCGTAGCGAGCGCCATCGTGCTTTCCGAAGAGGCCGTCAACCACCTGCCCTTCCCCGGCGTCTTCTTCGGGCTCATCGCCTTCGCGATCTTCCTGGTCGCCGGCTTCGTCATGTGGAGCTACCGCGACGTCGCCAACCGCCACCCGCAGAAGTCCGCGGCGTTCGCGCAGTCGCACGACCTGCACGGTCACGGTGACCGCACCGGCGCCGACCACTGACGCTTGCCGACGCCTGCCAGCGCCCCGGCCCTCCGACGAATCACCGCGCCACGTTCATGACCGTTGCTCCCGAGGTGACTCCCGGCCAGCCCAGGCGGCCGCGCATCGGCATCATGGGCGGCACGTTCGACCCGATCCACCACGGCCATCTCGTCGCCGCCAGTGAGGCCGCGCAGTTCTTCGACCTCGATACCGTGCTGTTCGTACCCACCGGGTCGCCCTGGCAGAAGACCGATGTGACGGAGGCCGAGCACCGGTATCTGATGACGGTGATCGCCACGGCATCCAATCCCCGCTTCACGGTGAGCCGGGTGGACATCGACCGAGGTGGGCCCACTTACACGATCGACACGCTTCGTGACCTGAAGGAGGCGAACCCCGATGCTGACCTCTTCTTCATCTCCGGGGCCGATGCCATCGCGCAGATCCTCGGCTGGAAAGACAGCGAAGAGCTGTGGTCGCTCGCCCACTTCGTAGCAGTTTCGCGGCCTGGGCACACCCTGGCCATTTCCGCTTTGCCGCGACAGGACGTAAGCTATTTGGAAGTTCCGGCGCTCGCCATATCGTCCACTGACTGTCGTGGGCGGGTAGGCCGGGGATTCCCAGTGTGGTACTTGGTACCCGACGGTGTAGTTCAGTACATCACCAAGCATCACCTATATCGGAGTGTTGAATGACTGTGCCTCACGACGAGCAGCCGCTGACTCGGCGTGCGCTCCGTGAACTCGAGCGCCAAAAACCGCGCAAGCAGCAGAAAGAAGACGCGAAGGCCGCCGAAGAGGCGGATGCCGAGCGCCGCGCTGCTGCTACGGCTGCTGCCACAGACGCTCCCGTTGCAACGCCCGAACCGACGACCGAGCCCGACTCGGTGCCAGCTGAGCCTGGGGTGTCCGCTCCGGTAACCGACTCTGTCGATGTCGTTCCCTTCGCTCCGGCGACCCCCGCCGGCGCCGCCCCGTCGCTCAGCCGTCGCGCCCGTCGCGTGGTCTCCGTCGATCACCCGTTCGCCGAGCAGCACGCCGCCGGCTCGCAGGATGCGGCTGGCGCTGGGGATGCCGACAGGGGCGAGGCCCAGCCCGAAGCTCAAGCCGAAGCCCCCTCGAGCCCGACGACCGGCCCGATCATCGCTGAGATCATCCCCGAAGCACCCGAAACGAACAGTATCGAGATCGTTCCGACGGGCTCCGTGGAGACGATCGAAGACACCCGCGGTGACTCGTCAGGGTCCGGTTTCTCAGAAGACACCAGCGAGGTGGCCGTTCCTGTCGAAGAACTGATCGTGGTCGACCCATCGGTCGATGAAGAGGTGGCAACCCAGGAGGACGAGGAGTTCGCCGAGATCGACGACACCGTCGCTCCCGAGGCGGTGCATGTCATCACGATCGACGAGAACCCGTCAGGCCCGATCCTCTCGCCGCTGTTCCCGAAGTCCGACGAACGGGCACGCGAGGTGGACGCCGCTCGGGCACAGTCCCCGTTCGACGCCCTGATCGCCACCCGCGGCGTCGGTTCCTCGAACAGTGTCTCCACCACAAGCGCACTCGTGCTTCCGTCCGTGCCCCACCACGGCGACGTCGGCACAGCGCTCGACGAAACCGGTGAGGTCATCATCACCGGTTCGATCGACCTCCCCATGAGTCTCGGTTCGATGGGCGCGGCTCCGGCCGACGGCCTCGAGTCCTCCGAGCTCGACGCCTACCTCGACCCCGACGGCGACGTCGGGTCGGATGTCGCACCCGTCAGCGCGAGTCGCGCCGTCAGCACCCACGGTGCGAGCTCGGGCCTGATCGCGCCCCCCAAGCGCAGCCGGGCAAACGCCCCCGTGATCCTCATGGTGACGGCCGGTGTGCTGGCCGTCGGAGTGGTCGGGCTCCTCGTGGCCGTCTTCGCCCTCAGAATCTTCTAACCGTCAGGTAACCCCTTTTTGACTGCAACCGACCGTTCCCTCGAACTGACCCGCATCGCCGCACGCGCGGCCGACTCGAAGCAGGCTGAGAACCTCGTCGCCCTCGACGTGACCGGCCCTCTTCCCCTCACCGACGTCTTCCTGATCGCCTCGGGCCGCAATGAACCCAACGTGCGCGCCATAGCCGAGGAGATCATCGAGAAGGTCGAGGAGTCCGGTGCGAAGCTCCTGCGTCGAGAGGGCCTCTCCGAAGGTCGCTGGGTGCTGCTCGACTTCGGCGATGTGATCGTGCACGTCTTCCACGACGAGGACCGCCTGTACTACTCTCTCGAACGGCTCTGGAAGGACTGCCCGGTCGTTCCGCTCACGGTGTCGGTCACCTAGGTTCCGGATGCCCGCCCGCTGCGCTTTCGAAACTGTCTCGGTTTCGTACCGGGCTCGGCGTGTAGTAGTCTAGGCAAGTTGTTTGAAGCAGAACCCCCGGGTTCTGGGCCAGACATGAGGGGCTGTGGCGCAGTTGGTAGCGCACCTGCATGGCATGCAGGGGGTCAGGGGTTCGAATCCCCTCAGCTCCACCGGACCGAAGATGGTCCACCGGATCGAAGGAAGGCTCACCCTCGGGTGGGCCTTCCCTCGTCTGTATGGAGGGGGAATCCATGTTCCGCATGAAGCGTGTCCTGGCGGGTGTTGCGGCCACGGCTGTCGTCGTCACGTCTCTTCTCCTGCCCTCGCCGGCGTTCGCCGCACCGGCCATGATCACGGTCAGCGGTCACGTCTCGCTCGGCAGTCGGTCGGCGGGCGCCGGCGCGGTAGAGATCTCTCTTGTCAGAAGCGTCAACGATGCGCCGACAGTCGTGGGAAGCGTCGATGCCGCGGGCAACTACTCCGTGCAGGTGCAGAAGGGTTCGCAGTTCCTCCTCCAGGCCGACAACGTGGGCCCCGGCAATTTCGCGCGGTACTTCTCGGCCTCGTTCGACTCGTCCAGCTGCACTGTCGAGAGCCAGGACTACACCACTGCTGCCTCCGACATCGCCAACTGGAACATCACCCTGCCCGTCGGCGGCGAACTGAAGGGGACTGTCAAGAATCTGGAGGGCGCGCCCGTGTCGGATGTCGAGGTCTGGGCATACGACGTGCACGGCTGTGAGACTCTGGGTGGGGGCCAGCCCGACACACGGATCACCCTCCCGAACACGGATGCCACGGGTACCTACGACTTCCGGAACCTCAACGCCTCGGGAGCCTACCAGGTCGAGTTCTACAGTGGTGCTGCCGAGCCCACGACCTATCTCGAGGGATTCCTCGGCATGGCAGCCGGTGCGCCCCAAGGTGTGCCGTACACGGTGAAGCCCGGGCAGGTGCGATCCGGCGTCGACATGACCCTGGTGCAGGGCGGCCGGGTGAAGGGAACAATCGGTTGTGCATCCTGCGACCTCTCCCGACTCGACCCCGCCAAGGTCGCCCTCTCGGTCGAGGGCTACAACGCCTCATCTGCCTCGTGGGTGAGTAGCTCGTCAGGGACGGTGGAGCGCACCGGATCCGCTCTGACCTATCAGACGACTTTCATCTACCCCGGTTCGTACCGGATCACCGTGACGTACCCCGATGACGCTTTCCAGCCGGCGTCGACCTCGACATTCACGATCTCCGAGGGGGCTGTGGCGTCGAAGGATGTCACGCTCGCGTCGGCGGCCTCCACGCAGCCGGGCGTGCCCGCGAAGGTGAATTCGTACATCACCGCGCTCTACAAAGACTTTCTCGGGCGTACGCCCGGCACGAGCGAGATCGCGTTCTGGGCCGACAGGTTGAAGACGGGTTCGCCGCGCAGTTCGGTATCGCTGGGGTTCGCCGACAGCGACGAATACCGACTCATCCGGATCGATGCGGCCTACCAGTCGGTGCTTCACCGCCAGAGCGACGCACCGGGCCGTCTGTTCTGGCTCGACAGGATGCACAAGGGTCTCACGCAGACCGACGATGTCGAGATGACCTACTACGCCTCCGCCGAGTACTACGACCAGCATGGCGGCAACGACGCCGGCTTCGTCACCGGGGTGTACCTCGCGCTTCTCGGCAGACTGCCATCCCAGGCTGACATCGTGTTCTGGGGCGGGATCGCCGAGCGCCAGGGCCGTATGGAGGTCGTCAAGGACTTCTGGATCTCGACAGAGACCGCGCAGAAGCGGGTTGGAGCGATGTACGCCCTCTACCTCGGGCGCACGCCCGATCCGAGCGGCTTGAAGACGTGGACGGACTTCGATCTCGCCAACGGCGACTCACTCACCCGCTCGACGCTGACATCGAGCGATGAGTACTTCGACCGTGCTGCGACGAGGTTCCCCGTCAGCTGAGACCCGTCTGTTCTTTCGGCGCGCTGCAGCGTTCTCAGTCCCGCGACTACACTGTTGGCTAAGGAGGACTGATGGACAACGCGCTCGCGGATCGACCTTCTGTCGTGCTGCATTCTCACCGCGGGGAAATTCTCGCGATTGCCCGTCGCTTCGGTATCTCAGAGATCCGGGTGTTCGGTTCTGTAGCGCGCGGAGATGATGGCCCAGGGTCGGACATCGATCTCATTGTGTCGTTCGAACCCGGCAGCATGAGCTTGGGCGATCTCGTCAACTTTGAGGATGAACTGTCGGCGCTGCTGGGTGTGTCCGTTGACGTCGTCAGTTCGGCGGCGCGTCGCATCGAATCTGTTCAACGCCACGCGATTGCGCTGTGAACCCCGAGGCGCGCGAGGCTGAGCGCTGGGAGAGGGTCGACCGCACGCTGGAGGAGGTTCTGGATCGTTTGACCCAGCTTGAAGCTCTCGGCGTGAGAGGCAGGGCTCAGTTCGACGACGAGAGCACGCTCATCAGTCTGGCGGCACACAGTCTGCTCATCCAGGTCGGTGAAGCGGCGAAGGACCTGCCGGAGGCGTTCCGCAGCCAGCACGGGCAGGTGAGTTGGAAGTCGTTGATCGGAATCCGGGACCGTGCCGCACACCTCTACAATCTGATCGACTGGGATGTGATCTTCACCACGATCGTCCGAGATATTCCTCGTGACCGCGCGGCAGTAGAGACGATCGTGCGAGAACGCGGCGCCCGGCCGGGAATCTGAGCGCCGCGTGGGTCAGTAGGCGGGGGCCGGCGTGGTGCCGGCGGCCTTGTCCTGTGGCTTCGCGACGTCTGCGGGGGAGGCGGGCGTGATCGAGGCGGATGGCGAGCCGGGGCCGGTGGGCGCGGCCTTGGCCGTGGAACCCTTCGGCACGAACTGGCGAGTGCCGGCATCCGTGCCCGTTTTGGCCGTCTCGACGACGATCGGATGCTCCGCGGCGTAGGAATCCTGGCGGATGCCCGTCACCTGCCACGAGACTTTGACGTTCGGCTTGTCGGTCCTGATGGCGAAGCTGTTGTTCGCGACCTCCTTGGAGACGACGACCTGGGCGAAGTCGCCGATGACGGTGAGCTGGTAGCGGAAGTCGCGGTTCAGGGCGGCGAAGTACGCGGGCAGGCCCACTGTTGCAGTACCCGAGCCGTCTGTGGTGACGTTGCCGTTGTAGATGTTCATCATGTCGGGCGATTCGACGAAAGAGTGCGAGAGCCACTTTTTGTCGGGGTCGAGAGGGTGATCGATCCTGAAGGATCCGGCGGCCTTCGAGAGAGTGCCGTTCACGTGGGCGTTTCCCTGGGCGAAGACGGCGTATCCGTTCGGACTTGCGGTCGTGCCATAGACGCCGTAGACCTGTCCTGTCGTCGCGGTCGCACTGCCGAACAGCGCGTAGGTGGGCGCCTCGCCCCAGACGCCCACGTAGCCCGAGTCGCCGCGGACGCCGGCCGTTCGCGCGTTGACACCGTGCACGCCGTACTGCCCGCCGCTTCCGTAGACGCCGTTGCTGTTCGCATCGGTCGAATAGCCGGACACGCCGGTCACACCGGAGCCGGATACGCCTGTCGCTCCGGTCGCCAGCACGCCGTAGTTGCCGCCACTCGCGTAGACACCCGCGAGCCCTCCATTGAGGTAGGCCCCGTACGAGGTGGCCTCGCCGACGATGCCGTAGGTATTGCCCTTGCCCGACACGCCGGCCGTCGTGCCTTCACCCCGAACGCCGACGTTGTTGGTCGATGTGCCCTGCACGCCGTACCCGTTCGGTGACGATCCGAGGAGGCCGCGACCGGAGGTGGTCGTGCCGATACTCTTGCCCTGCACGGCAGTTCCACTGGTGACGATGTCGAGTTTCGCGGCCGGCGACGTCACACCGATGCCGACCTTGCCGTCGGCCGTCAGCCGCATCTTCTCCACGACAGCCGACGTCGAGTTCGCCTTGGTCTTGAAGATCAGGGGCACGCCAGCGGTCGTCGGGCCGATGAAATTGCTGGTCGTGACGCCGCTGTTGCCGCCGAGCATCCACGGTGTGGTTGCGGATGCCGCCTGGGCGGGCGCGGCACCGGCGATCACGGCGGTGCCGGCCAGCCCCGCCGCGGCTCCCGCGAACAGCAGCCGACGGGGGAAACGCGATTCGAACTCCGTCGAATCGGGCGCTGACGGGGAGCTTTCAGAGCAAGTGGACATGACGGCCTCCAGGATCATCCAGATGGACGGAACACCGGCAGCGTCGTGCTTAATGCCCCGGATGGCTCATGGTACTGCCGACAGGCGCAACAGACGAGAATCAATCTGATCTGGACGATGTTCGCCGTTTTTCGGCGAAGTTTCCTGCTGAATAGTCTGCCAAATGCGCCGCTCTGGGCGCCTTTCTACGGCGCACCATTCGGCGCCGCCGTCAGGCGGTTCTTCACCAAGTACGCCACCTTCTCGGGCCGCGCCGGACGCGCTGAGTACTGGTGGGTCGCGCTGTTCACGGGTGTCGTGAGCCTCGTTCTGCAGATCATCCTGGCGACCGCCGGCGGCCTGAACACGAACATGAACGGCACCGTCAACACCCCGACGGGTGCCGCGATCTTCATCACGGTCGTCTACGCTGGGGCCTCGCCATTCTGATTCCGAGCCTGGCGCTCGTCGTGCGTCGGCTGCACGACACTGACAAGGCCGGCTGGTTCATCCTGCTCGGCCTGATCCCGCTGGTCGGCGGCATCATCCTGCTGGTGTTCGTGCTGCTGCCGGGTGTTCCGCAGGGCGCTCGGTTCGATCGCCCGACGGCCTGACCGACGCGCTTCTGTCGTCGGGGGTGCTGTCGGGCCCGAGGATCCAGGTGTCTTTGGCGCCCCCGCCCTGCGTCGAGTTCACGACCAGGCTGCCGGTCGGGGCGACGCGGGTGAGCGCCAGGTCGGCGATCTCGAAGTCACCGGCGCCGTCTCCGGTGACGTAGACGAAGGCCCGTAGGTCGACGTGGCGCGGCTCGAGCGTCGCGCCGGTGTAGGCCGGGAGCGACGAGAGCGCGACGACCTCCTGGGCGACCCACGCCGCAGGCTCCCGCGCGATCTCCGACCGACGCGCGGCGACCTGGGCGGCCGTCGCTGCGGGGCCGATCATGACACCCCGCCCGCCCTCGCCGTCGACGGGCTTCGTGACGAGCTCGCCGACGCGTTCGAGCACACTCCGGCGCTCGACGTCGTCGCTCGTGCGGTAGGTCGGCACGGATTCGAGCAACGGCCGCTCGTCGAGGTAGTACGCGATGAGATCGGGCACGGTGCAGTACATCGCCTTGTCGTCGGCGACCCCGTTGCCCGGCGCGTTGGCGAGGAACACGTTGCCGGCGACCGCCACCTCGAAGATCTCCGCCCCGATTGCGCGGCCGGCGTTGTTCTGCAGGTCGACGAGTTCCGGGTCGATGCGCACATAGAGCGAACGGATGACCGTTCTGCGCTCGCCCGTGACGACGCGGCCCTCATGGATGTCGAGATCGTCGGCCGTGACGAGCAGCAGGCCGGCATCATCGGCGAGGCGGCGGTGCTCGAACCAGGCCGAGCTCCCGGGACCGCTGGAGAGCAGGGCGAGGGCTCCGAGGCCGGTCTTCTTCGCTCCTCCGAGGCTCTGCCGCAGGGCGCTGAGCGCGGAGTGCGGATCGAGGAGCCCGTCGGGTCGGGGCAGGTCGGGCACGACCGCATCCATCAGCCGGCGCGCGGCCATGGCATAGGCGGCACCACTCGGTGCACGCACGTTGTCTTCGAGCACGCGCCAGCCGCCGAACTCGTTCCGCACGAGGTCGAAGCCCATGATCGGGGCACGCACCGTGTCGTGGGGGAGTCGCGCGGCCTCCGCTCGCCAGCCCACCCCGTCGACGGTGCTCGCCGGCAGCACCCCGTCGGCGATGACCTTCTGCTCGCCGTAGATGTCCCGCAGGAACGCGTCGATCGCGCGGGCCCGCTGGGTGAGGCCCGAACCGAGCTCCGCCCACTCGAAGGCGCTGATCACCCGCGGCACGAGGTCGATCTCGAAGGGGGTGAACTCACCGCCCACGCCGAAGTCGAGCCGGGCATCCGCCGTCCACGCATCGCGTTCGCTGCTGCGGTCGGCCAGCGCCCCCGGTGTGAGGGTGCGGAAGAAGTCGACGATCTCCCGGTAGTGCGGCCGTGGGGCGGCGCTCGGGCCGACTGCTTCGTCGCCGGCGCGGATCCGGTAGCCGCGGAGGGCGGAGGCCGCGGGTTCGAGCCCCCCGGCCGGGCCGTGGGTCTCGGCCACGACGAGCTCGACCACATCGGTGAGGCTGCCCCGCTCGGCGAACGCTGCGCGTTGGCGGTCGGCCGAGTTGCCGCGGGCGAGGGTGGCCTGGGCGAGGCGACGCACCTCGTCGAAGTCCCCGAGCTCCTCGAGTTGGGGGCGCAGCCGTTTGATGAGGCCCCGCACCGCCTGCGCGGCGGGCACGGGTCTCGGATGCTCGGTGGAGTCGAGAAGGTGACCCGAGAGTCCGCCGCGCGCAGCCTGCCACATGGCGGCGCGGTGCAGGGGAGCGCGGATGCCGAGCGGCGGCCTGCCGTCTTCGATCTCCAGCTCGGCGGCGCGAACGCTCGCCCGGAAGAGCCCCGCGATGAGTACGGCATCGTCGACGATCGGGCACGCGTCGCAGACCCGCAGCTCGAGGGTCGGCTCGTGCGCAGAGGGCCGCACGTCGAAGTAGGCCATCTTCGCATCCGCGATCACGCCGCTCGAGATGAGGTCACCGAGCATCTCGTCGTACTCGGCGGCACTCGCGAGATACCCCGTCGCGCCGGCGCTCGGCCAGCGCTGCCAAATGGTGGTGCGGATGCTCGCATACCCGGTGTCGTGCCCGTTCAGGAAGGGCGAGCTGGCCGACAGGGCGAGCAAGATCGGGATGTCGCGGGAGACGCGTTGCGCGATCTGCACGGCCATGTCGCGGTCGGCCACGCCGACGTGGATCTGGGTTCCGCAGATCAGCTGTTCGTCGACGAGGAGCCGGTACTGCTCCTGCATGCGGCGGTAGCGGCCCGTCGCCGTCAGTTCGAAGTCGGCGAACTCGGAGTGGGGGGCGGTGCCGACCGCGGCGACGCCGAGCCCGACCTCAGCGGCGGCGCCGATGAGGTCGCCGCGCAACCGCAGCAGTTCCTGGCGCAGACCGCCGAGGGTGGTCGTGACGGCTGTGTTCGTCTCGACGGTCGTGCGTTGGATCTCGGCCGAATAGTTTTCCTTCGGCAGCCGCGAGAGCAGCTGTGGCGCACGGGCTGAGAGCTTCCCGCTCTCCAGATCGATCAGATGCAGTTCTTCTTCTGCTCCGAGGGTCAGCTCAGCACTCATGCCGACAACTTACTGGCACCGGGGCCGGGAATGGAGCCTCCCTGCCGTTTTGCCGGGGACTTGACACCTCGCCCCCGGCTCGGGCAGATCAGGTGTTGTAGTTGTACCCGGAGCTGTGCGTCAGGCCCGCCGTGCTGAACAGCACTACGAAGAAGAGGATGTACGCGATGATCCCGAGGATCACGAGGGCGGTGTAGGCGTACCCGATGATGAGGCCTGCCAATGCCATTCCGCGACCCGATTCGCCGGTGCGGCGGATCTGGCCGAGCGCGATGTGGCCGGTGACGATTCCACCGATCGGAATGGTGAGCCCGAGCACCAGCGCGATGATCGCCAGGGTGTTCGTGCGCTGGCCGTAGGCCTGGGGCGGCGGAACCGCGTAGGGGTCGTACTGCGGAGCGGTCGGGGCCTGGCCGTAGCTCGGAGCGGGTGCGGTCTGGCCGTAGGGCTGCTGCGCGGAGGCCGACTGGTTGTACGCCGGCTGGCCGTACTCCGGCTGCTGCGGCTGGCCGTACTGTTCGGTCGGCCGGGTCTCCCCGTACTTCGGCTGCTCAGGGGCGGGGGGCGGGTTCTGATCGCTCATCGGCTGCTTCCGTTCGGTGGTCTCGACTCAGGCCAGCCTACGGCGTCGGCTCGGCCCGCTGCTCTATTACGATTGCCTCCAGGGAGGCAGACGATGGTTCGGAGAGCGCCCGTCACCCCGCTCCGGGAGAACCTGCCCCCGAGCATCCTGATCCTGCCCGACGGGCGAAAGCTCGCCTACCACGAGTACGGCGACCCGGCCGGGTCCGTCGTGGTCAACTGCCACGGTGGTCTCGTCAGCGGTATCGACATCGAGTACTCCGACGAACCGGCGCGGGCTCTCGGGGTGCGCATTATCTCGCCCGACCGGCCCGGGATCGGCGGCAGCTCCAGATGGCCCGGGCACCGGATGCTCGACTGGGCCAGCACCGACCTCGATGTGCTTCTGGCGCACCTCGGCGTCGAGCGGTTCCGCGTGATCGGCTGGTCGGAGGGCGGCCAGTACGCGCTCGCCGCCGCGCACGCGCACGCCGGCCGGGTCGACCGTGTGGCGATCGTCGCCGGGGCCCTGCCGCTGGCCGAACCGGCGCATCCGGAGCGGCTCGCCGAACTCAATGCGAACGACCGGCGGCTCATCGCGCTCGCCCGTCGGGTTCCGATCGTCGCGCGAGCGTACTTTCTGGGGAGTCGTTGGCTGAGCGTCCTGTCGCCGCCGATCCTCGCGCGGCTGGCGTCGATCGGCCTCGGCCCGAGTGACGTGAGCCTCATCACCACGTACTCGAACTGGTTCGCCCGCGCGATGGCCGAGTCGGTGGCCGACACCCGAGGGTCTGTGGATGACTACCTCGCGTTCGGGGCGCCGTGGGGGTTCGCGCCCGAAGCCGTCGGGGCCCGGGTCGAAGTCTTTCAGGGCGACGCGGACAGGGTGATCCGCGTCGAGTGGTCGCGCATCCTCGTCGAGCGGCTGCCGGAAGCCCGGCTGCACGAATTCCGGAACGAGGGGCACTTCGTCGCCCTCACCCGCCGCGCCGAGATCCTGCAGTACCTGACGACCGTCTCCGACCCGGTCTGAGTCAGGCAGGGCGCTCCACCGACTCGAATGCCTCCCACATCGACGCATAGCGCCCGCCCGCGGCGATGAGGTCGTCGTGCGACCCGAGCTCCGCCACGCGGCCGTCGTGCATCACCGCGATGCGGTCTGCTGCGCGGGCCGTCTGCAGGCGGTGCGCGATCACGACGGTGGTGCGGCCCGACGAGACGCGTTCCATCGCGGCGGTGACCCGCGCCTCCGTGGCGAGATCGAGGTTCGAGGTGGCCTCGTCGAGCAGCAGGATGGCCGGGTCGACGAGCTGGGCGCGGGCGAGGGCGATCAGCTGCCGTTGCCCGGCCGAGAGGGAACGGCCGCGTTCGCTGAGCACATGCCCGTACCCGCCGGGCAGGCCCCGGATGAGGTCGTGCGCGCCGACGGCGCGGGCCGCAGCCTCGACCCGGGCATCCGACGCCTCCGGATCACCGAACGCGATGTTGTCGCGCACCGAGCCGGTGAAGAGAAAAGCCTCCTGGGGCACGTAGCCCAGCTGGGTGCGGAAGGAGACGAGGTCGAGGGTGCGAACATCCATTCCGTCGACCAGCACCGCGCCCGAGTCCACGTCGTAGAACCGGGCCAGCAGCTTCATCACGGTCGACTTGCCCGCGCCGGTCTCGCCGACCAGCGCCAGCGTCTCGTGCGGGCGGATGTCGAGCGTGATGGAGTGCAGCGCCTCCGCGGGCTTCTGCGCCTGCACCGCCGCCGGGTAGGCGAAGTGCACATCGACGAGCGAGAGTGCGCCGCGGAGCCGCCCCGGCTCGATCGCGGTTCCGGGTGCTGGCTCGGGGGTGAGCGTGTCGAGCTTCATCAGTTCGGAGATGCGCCCCACCGACACGCGCGTCTGCTGCCAGGAGTCGAACACCTGCGAGAGCTGCTGGATGGGGGAGAAGAACAGCGAGATGTACAGGATGAAGGCGATCAGGTCGCCCGAGCTGAGCTGCCCTGAGGCGATGAGGCCGGCACCCACGCCGAGCACGATCGCATCCGCGACGCTTGCGAGGAACTGCACGAACGGGAAGTACAGCGCGACGAGCCGCTGCGCGGCCACCCGGGTCTCGAGGAAGGAGCGGCCGAGGCCATGGAACCGCTCGACCGTCTCGCTCTCGTGCACGAACGCCTGCGACTCGCGTACGCCCGAGAGGCTCTCCTGGAAGTCGGCGTTCACCAGCGCGATGCGGTCGCGGGCCGTGTCGTAGAGCGACGAGGCGCGCTTTCGGAACCAGACCGTCGCGAAGGCGAGCGGCACCACGACGGCGAGCGTGAAGAGTCCGAGTTCGACGTTCAGCGACACCAGTGCGATCCCCACACCGACGAAGGTCACGACTGAGACGAGCGCCGAGAGCAGCCCGTTCTGCACGAGCGACTCGAACTGCACCACATCGGTCGTCATCCGGGTCATCACCCGCCCGGCCATCTCGCGCTCGTAGTAGTCGAGGGAGAGCCGCTGCAGCTGCGACCAGATACGGATGCGGAGTGACAGCATGACGCGCTGAGCGATCCGGCCCGTCACGAACGTCGACGCAATGCCGTCGAGGAGGGCGGCGAGCGTCACGACGAGGTAGAGGGCGGATGCCCCGAGCAGCACCATCAGCGACCCTGCCTGCACGCCGTCGTCGATGCCGGTCTTCACCAGCACGGGGCCCGCGAGACCGGCGAGAGCGTCGAGCACGACGAGCACCAGACCGAGCGCGAGCGGTCGACGGAACTCCTTCAGCAGCCGCAACAGGCCGAACTGCGGGTCGTGCCGGGTCTCGCGGTCGCGGTCGATGTCCGGGATGTCGCGGATCGGGCCGAGGGCTGCGACCGCGTCGAGCAGGGCGGGGTCGGCGCCGAGCAGGCCGCTCTGAGCCCCGGCAGACAGGGGAGGACCGGCCGCGGCGGGCTTCTTTCTGCGGTCGGGCTGGGCTGCCGCATCCGCGTCGTCCTGCGTGCCTTCGACCAGCGTGCCGGCCGCGGTGAGGTCGGCGAGCACCTCGATGCGGCCGGCTGCGGCAGCGGTCCGGGTCTCCTCATCGAGACCGGAGAGCAGCTCACGATAGGTGGTGCTCCGGTCGAGCAGTTCGCTGTGGGTGCCCGAATCGCTGATCCTGCCCTCCTCCAGGACGACGATGCGGTCGGCGAGGTGGAGGGTCGACTCGCGGTGGGCGATCAGCAGCACGGTGCGTCGGCCGAGGGCCTCATCGAGTCTCTGATGGATGAGCTCTTCCGTCTTCGCGTCAATCGCGCTGGTGGCGTCGTCGAGGATCAGGATGCGCGGGTCGTACAGGATGGCGCGCGCCAGGGCGATGCGCTGTCGCTGTCCGCCAGAGAGGCTCAGCCCGCGCTCGCCCACAACGGTGTCGTAGCCCAGGGGGAGCCGGCCGATGAAGGCGTGTGCCTGGGCCACCCGCGCGGCCGCCTCGATCTCTGCCTCGCTCGCGCCGGGCCGTCCGTAGGCGATGTTCGCGCGGATCGTCGAGCTGAAGAGAAAGCTCTCCTCGAACACGACGCCGACCTGCCGACGGAGCGAGGCGAGGGTGAGCTGGCGCACGTCGACGCCGTCGACGGAGACGGTTCCGGCGGCCGGTTCGTAGAACCGCGACACCAGCGCGGCCACGGTCGACTTGCCGCTGCCGCTCGGCCCGACGATGGCGACGCGCTCGCCCGCTCGGATGTGCAGGTCGAAGCCGTCGAGCACCGGCCGCTCCCCGCTCGCGCCGATGCCGACGATCGCGCCGGTCACGCCCGCTGTGCCATCTGCGCCCGCCGCGCCGCCTGCCCCCGCAGCGCCGTAGGCGAACCGCACCCCTTCGAAGTCGATCGCCCCACCGCCGACCGGCAGGGGCACAGCGGCCGGGGCATCCACGATCGCCGGCCGCTGGTCGAGCAGCTGGAAGATGCGCTCGATGCCCACCCGCGCCTGCTGGCCGACGGTCAGGATGCCCGCCAGCTGCCGCGCCGGCGCCATCAGCTGGGAGACGTAGGCCGAGAAGGCGAGGAAGGTGCCGATCGTCAGCTGGTTGTTGAGCGCCAGCCAGCCGCCGAACGCGAGCACCGCAACCTGGCCGAGGGTGGGCACGGCTTCGAGCAGGGGTTGGAACCGGGACTGGATGCGCACCGCACGCATCTCGGAGCCGTAGAGCGACGTGGAGGCCCCGATCATCCGGTCGATCTCGCGACGCTCACGCCCGAAGGCCTTGACCACGCGAACGCCTGTGACGTCTTCGTCGACCATCTGCGCGACGTCGCCCTCGCGCTGCTGCGCATCCCAGGTGGCCGGCAGCAGTCGGGCCCGCATGCGGTACGAGATCAGCACGAGCAACGGGGTCACAATGAGGGCGACCAGTGCGAGAAGTGGCGAGAGCACGAACATCACCACGAGCGACAGCAGCATCAGGATGATGTTGCCGCTCATGATCGGCAGCATCATCAGCAGGCCCTGCACGAGGGTCGCATCGGAGTTCGCCCGTGACACCAGCTGGCCCGTCGGCATCCTGTCGAGGCTGGCGAAGTCGAGCGTCTGGAGGTGGTCGTGCATACCGTTGCGGAGGTCGTTCTGCACCTCGAGCGCGACCTGTCCGCCGTGGTAGCGGCGCACATACGTGAACCCGAAGGTCACCAGGGCGAGCCCCACCAGCAGGGCGAGCCAGGGGAGCAGCGGGGCATCCGCGACGAGGATCACGTTGTCGACGATCTGCCTCGCGACCAGCGGAACGACCACCTGGCAGGCGCTGCCGAGCAGGGCCGCGCCGAGCGAGAGGATGAGGCTCCGGCGGTGCCGCAGCATATAGCCCCAGAGCCGCCGCACCCAGCCGGGGGCTGCGAATTCGGTGGAGGCTTTTGTCACCTCCTGAGTCTACGTGCGCCCGCACCGCCCCCCACCCCCACCCCCACCCCCACCCCTACTTCCCCTCCACCTCCACCTCCGGCGATCGAGACACCGAAAACTGTCGGTATCCGACGTTCTTACCGACGAATTTCGGGGTTTCGATTCATGGGTGGGGGTTGGGGTGGGCTGGGAGGGGTACGGGCGGGGCGGCGGCCGCGGGCGGGGCGGTGACGACGAGCACGCGGAAGCCCTCGGGGCCGGCGGCACGCCAGGCGTGCCGGGTGCCGGCCGCGAAAGTGACCGAGCCGCCCGCGGCGAGGGATTCGATGAGAGCGTCGGCGACATCGCCACCCGGCTGCGCCTCGAGCCCGACCTCGAGGGTGCCCGCGAGCACGTAGACGAACTCGTCGTCGTCGTGCACGCCGAACTCGGTGAACGCGGTCTCGGCGCTGAACATCTCCACCCCACGGAGCCCGCCCGGGAGCTCCGCCAGCTGCCAGACCGAGCGCGCCCCGCCCCCGACGGTCGGGCGGTCGCGGTCGGCGGAGTAGACCACGTCGGTCGTCTCGTGCGTCGTCCGGCGGGGCGGTCGGTGCGCGAGGAGGTCACCCGGTTGCACGCCGAACTCGGTCGCGATCCGGCCCATCGAGGCTAGGCTCAACCGCGCGTGCCCCCGCTCGACGAGGCTCAGGAACGGCTGCGACATCCCCGTGGCCGACGCGAGTTGCACGAGGGTCTGACCCCGGGAGCGCCGGAGCTCGCGGATGCGCGCACCCATCGTGACCGCATCGTCGTCGAGCGGCGCTGTAGAGGGGGTTTCTGGCGTGATTCGTGAGTTCGTCATATTTATGACATAAATATACCCATGAAGCCTCTCATATTCGGAATCTTCCAGTACATCGCCCCGAACGGTACCGTCGGTTCGGCCTGGCAGCACCCGGGCGACACCTCGCTGGACTACCTGAACATCTCACACTGGACGGCGCTCGCGCAGAAGTTCGAGGCGGCCGGGCTCGACTTTCTCTTCCTCGCCGATAGCTACGGTTTCCCTGCTCTGGATGGCGCGCTGCTCGATGCCGCCGTGCGGGAGGGCCGCGGCATCCCGCAGGGCGACCCGATGCCGATCGTCACCGCGATGGCCGCGGTCACCGAGAAGCTCGGCTTCATCCTCACCACCTCGACCACGGTCGAGGCTCCGGCCGCGAACGCTCGGCGCTTCGCGACGCTCGACCACTTCACAGACGGCCGGATCGGCTGGAACATCGTGACCGGTTCCTCCGGCGCGACGGCGGCAGACCTGATGGGCAAGGACCTCATCTCGCACGACCTCCGCTACGACATGGCCGACGATTACGTCGACGTCTGCCTGAAGCTCTGGGAGGGATCCTGGGCCGACGACGCCCTGATTCTCGACAAGGAGGCTGGCGTTTTCGCAGACCCCGCCGGAGTGCGGATGATCGACCATGACGGCCCGTATTTCCGGGCCCGCGGCATCCTGAACCTGCCGCCCTCGCCCCAGCGCACCCCGCTGCTCGTGCAGGCCGGTGCGTCGGGGCGCGGCCGGGACTTCGCGGGCCGGAACGCCGAAGCCGTCTTCGTGGCGGGCGGCGTGCCGTCGGTGGTTGCCGCGAACGTCGCCGGGGTGCGGGCGAGCGCGGTCGCGGCCGGACGCACCGCCGACTCGGTGAAGCTGCTGGTCGGGGCGCTCTTCATCACCGCACCGACGCACGAGGAGGCCGTGGCGAAGCATACAGAGATGCTCGCGATGTCGACGAACGAAGGCGCCGCGGCGATCTACGCCGGCAACACCGGGATCGACCTGCTGGCACTCGACCCCGACCTGCCTCTGGCGCAGATGAGCACCGAGCTGGGCCAGAGCAATGTCGAACGCTATCTCGCGAAGGACGGCACGCCGGCACCGCTGGTGCGCGAGATCCTCGAGAACTTTCGAACGACCGGCATCAACGGGAGCGTCTTCGTCGGCACGCCGGAAGAAGTGGTCGACGCGCTCGAGGAGTTCGTGGCCGCCACCGACGTCGACGGCTTCCTCGTGCAGCCGCACCTGACCCCGGGTACCTACGACGACTTCATCGAGCTCGTGCTGCCCGTTCTGCGGGAGCGCAGGCTCGCCCCGGGGGAGTACCGCGGTTCGACGCTGCGGGAACAGCTGTTCGGTGAGGGCCGCTCACGGCTGCCTGAATCGCATCGGGGACACGCCTTCATCTGGGCCGACACGCCGTCCGAATGACACAAGCGCGATCGACTCGCGTGCGTAACACGGGAGGCGGGGCTTCGCTGCTAGTGTGTGGCCAAACCACCGCGTCGCCATCTGTACGTCACTCGTGCCGGCACCCGCCCGGTCATCCGCATCGCAGTTCGCACAGTCGCAGTTCGCACAATCGCCATTCGCACAATCGCCATCCGCACAGTCGAGGGAAAGCATGTCGTCAGCACTGACACGTCGAGAGAGTCGGCCGCCTCGCGGCGACGGACTCCGCCGCTGGGTGGCGCTCGCCGCCGTTCTGACCGTGGCCGGCATCGCACCGGTCGCCCTGGCCGGCAGCGCCAGTGCGGCAGACGTCGCCCTGCCGACCGCCGGGTTGAAGTACGTGGCGATCGGCGACTCCTACTCCTCAGGCCTCGGCATCGGCACGGTCAACCCCGACGTGCCGTCGGACTGCGGCCAGTCGCTCGACAACTTTCCGCACCAACTGGCTGCGAACCTGGGGCTCGACCTCACGGATGTGACGTGCAGCGGAGCGCAGGCCGAGAACCTGACCACCGTGCCGCAGCCCGTGAACGGTTCGACGGTGCCCGTGCAGACGGCGGCTCTGGATGCCTCCACCGACGTCGTGACGATCACCGTCGGCGGTAACGGGCTGAAGTTCACCACGGTGGCGGCGGCGTGTGCCGCGGCAACCGCGAACGGTCCGCTGGTCGGCCCCGGCCTCGGTGCCCTCACCAGCTGCCAGCAGATCCCCGGCATCGCGGCGCTCCCGTCGCGCATCCCGCTCCTCGGCCAGGTGATCGGCGCGACCTACGCCGCAGTGCGCGCGGCCGCCCCCAACGCGAAGATCTTCGTGCTGGGCTACCCGAGCATCGCTCCCGATGCTGCCGATCTGCCTGCCGGCGGAAGCTGCTTCTCGCCCGTGACGCAACCGGGCGGTTTTCCGTTCACCGACGCCGACACGCCCTTCCTGCACACGATCGAACAGACGCTCGACGACACCGTGCAGACCCAGGCCGAGGCTGCCGGGTTCACCTACGTGCCGACGTTTGCCGAATCGCGGGGCCACAGCGCCTGCGCCCCCGCGGCCGAATCCTACGTGAACGGCGTCTTCGTCGATTTCACCGTGCCGACCTCGCCGGTCATCGATGAGAAGTCGCTTCATCCGAATGCGAACGGCGTCGGATTCATGGCCCAGCTCGCCGAAACGGCGGTCGCGAAGGCCTTCCCCGTCGTGGCCCCGCAGCCGACGGCGACTCCCACACCGACAGTGACCCCCGAGCCGTCGGTCTCTCCCGTGGCACCCGATCCGTCCACGACAGCGGCAGCACCGGTACCGGCGGCGGATGCCGGAAACGGTTCGTCGGCGCTCGCCGCGACGGGCGTGTTCGCACCCATGCTCATCGCGGTCGGCGTATTCGCCTTCCTCGCCGTTCTCGCAGGCGCCGGGATGATGGTGGCACGCCGGAGGCTCCAGCGCGGCTGACCCCGCGCCTCTGCAAGCCCGCGCGGCGGATGAACGGACGAACCTCGGGCGACACGGTTCGCTCTGCGGGGCCGCGAAGGCCCCGTCTCGTCCGTTCGGACATTCCGCCCGAGGAAGAAGCCCCCGGGCGCGAACCCGCGCGGGGTTCAGCCCGCGATCGTCTGCGCCCGGGCGCTCTGGCGCGCCCGCTCCCTGCGGATGCGCCGCGCCGCGCCTACCGTCAGAACGAGACCCACCAGCACGCCGAGCGTGGCACCCGAGGTGTTCGACACGATGTCGCGGAGGTCGCTGACCCGGCCCGGGATGCCCAGCTGGGCGACCTCGATCGCGACGGTCATGAGGAAGCCGATCAGGATGGCCAGCCACCACTGGCGTCGGCCGAGCAACAGCAGCAAGAACAGGCCGACGGGCACGAACATCGCGATGTTGGCGACGAACTCGACACGGTCGTAGGTGATCCAGTCTGTCGAGGCGTGCCGGCCGAACACCCGCAGCGCCCGGTAGAGAAGACCCTCCGCGCGGTTGTCGAGCGGTTGCGGCCCGAGCGTGATCCAGGCGACCAGCCCGAGGTACGCCACGGTGAAGGCGGTGAGCACGGGATGGCGTCGGAACATCCCCTCACTCTGCCCGACGTTCCCGGGTGAACGGTGGATGTCGGCTGTGGATGTCGGCTGTGAACGGCGCCGCCTGAGCCGCCGGGCAGCGCACACTTGCACGGCGCGGGGTGCTTGTCAGCCCCCTCATCCGCACGCCATCCGCCCCGTAGCGTTTAGGGGAACTGAGCGCCGACGAAAGGTCGTGAACACCCGCAATGACAGCAGATCGCCCGCGCGGCGGGATGACGAGTTCCCCCGCAACGCGTGAGACCCGTGCGCCCTCGACCTCGGTGTCCGTCGTCATCCCTGCCCGGAACGACGCCGACGCCCTGGCGAACTGCCTGGCTGCGCTGGCGGCCCAGACGCGCCTGCCCGACGAGATCATCGTTGTGGACAATGGCAGCACGGATGACACGGCAGACGTCGCCCGTTCGTTCGGTGCCCGAGTGGTGACCCAGCAGGTGCAGGGGATCCCCGCGGCATCCACCGCGGGTTATGACGCAGCGCTGAACGAGGTGATCTGCCGCCTCGACGCGGACTCCATGCCTCCGCCGAACTGGATCGGGGAGGGCATCCGCATTCTCGTCGACAACGCCGGGATCGACGCGGTGACCGGGCCCGCGACCTTCTACGACGGACCTCGGCGCGGCTCGCGACTGATCGCGCGGCTCTATCTGGGCGGCTACTTCTCCGCCTTCCGGCTCGCACTCGGCACGACGCCGCTCTTCGGGTCGAACTTCTTTCTGCGCCGGAAGGCCTGGCAGGAGGTTCGACACGCTGTGCACCGCTCGGGGCTCCGTCTGCATGACGACCTCGACCTGACGATCCACCTCACCCCCGGGCACCGGATCGCGTTCGAGCGCACGATCTCGCTGGGGATCTCGTTCCGGCCGTTCACCCGGGTGCGCACCTACGGACTCCGGGTTCAGCGCGGGTTCTGGACCATGATCCGCAACTGGCCCCGGAGTTCCCCGACGCTCCGGTGGAGACGGCGACTCCTCCGGCGGCTCAGGGCGTCGGAACAGGCGTAGGCGTGGGGGTCGGCGTCGCGGTGCTCTCCGGCACCGCCGCCGGTAGGTCGCCGCCACGAACGTCTCGAAAGCCGATGCGTCGGAGACCGACCCGGTGTAGGCCGTGCCGTCCACCACCACGGTGGGGCTGGCGGTGAGGTTCGCCACGGCACGCTCGAAGGTGCCTGGTCGGCCACGCAGGCGATCGTGTTCGCCGTGCGCATCGACTGGCTGTTCGAATCGAAACTCACGAGGGCGACCGGGTGGATCGAGAGCGTGGCATAGCCCTGCGTCACCCAGCCCTGGATGGTGCTGCCGTTCGTCGTCTCGAAGGTCGCGGCATCCGGGCCCGCGTAGTCGATGGAGAGGTCGACGCTCAGAACACCGTTCGACGGGTCAAAGCTCGCCGCGGCCGGGCTGGCGCCCACGTCGAGGGCGGCCGTCGTCGAAGGGGTGGTCGTGGTGCCGTCGCCGGTGAACAGGATGCCGTCGGTGGCCATGTTCGCCGGACCGATCAGCCGCGCGCGCACGAAAGTTCCGGTGACGAGGCCTGCGACGGCGAGAACCGCCACACCGAGGGTGATGAGGCTGGTGCGCCGGATGATGCGGTTGGCGGAATCCGGAGCGGCGAAGTAGTCGACCTCGTGCTGGACGGGTCGGAGTACAGCAGGCTCGAGACCGTCTGGTACCCGGTGGCAGGGGTTCTCCAACTGTCGAAGGAGCATCGAATGGTGCGGAAAGAGGTGCAGGAGCACCCGTAGCTTCGCTGACCGCCATTGCGTGCCCGTTTCTCCAGGGAGAACGGTTCGTTGCGCCACCCCATGCCGGCGACGGTGCCCGGCAACCGGCGCTGCGACGGGCGTCTCCGCCACGAACGCCGATGCCGTGGCGCTGTGCTTCGATGCGTCTTCGAGGGAGTTCGTCAGCCCTGGCCGCTGATGCTCTTCGCCTCGATCGTGAGGATGACGCGCTGCTGGTCTCGCCCGCCGTACCAGGGGTAGGGCTGGCCGGTGTACTTCCGCGACAGCGCCTCGATGCTCTCTGAGCCGCCGTCCGTCGTCATGGAGATCACTTCGCCGCGCACCTGGATGTAGCGGAACGGGTTCTCGGGATCCTGGATCGCAACCGCCACGCGCGGGTCGCGTTCGACGTTCCGCACCTTCACGTACCCGACCACGGTGTTGATGATGATGTGCTCGCCGTCGGTGTCGACCCACGTTTCCGTCACCTGCGGGGAGCCGTCGGCCATGATGGTGGAGAGGAAGCAGGGGCTCGGCTTTCGCAGCAGGTCGATCAGGTCGTCGGGCAGGATCACGGGGTCTCCTCGGTGAGTGTGGGGATACCATTCTGCCGCGGAAGACCGTGGGGCGTCAGGGGGCCGCCCGCTCGGGGGAGGTCTTCCGCCGGCGGGGTGCTGCCGAGCGCGGCGGCGTCGCACGCAGGTGCTCCGCTGCCCGGCCGAGGATGCGCGCGAGCTCGTCGACGTCGTCGTCGGAGAGAGTGGCGAAGAGCAGGTGGTGGAGGGCCTCGATGTGACCGGGGAACACGGTGGCGAGGATGTCGCGGCCGGCCTCTGTGAGCGTGACGACGACGCTCCGTTCGTCGTCGGCTGACGGCGCACGGGTGACGAGCCCGCGCTGTTCGAGGAGTTGGGCCTGGTAGGTCAGTCCGCTGCGGCTGTAGACAACGCCATCGGCGAGATCGGTCATCCGCCGTTGCCCATCGGGGCTGTCGCCCAGACGGGCGAGGAGCTGGAACTGCACGTAGCTGAGATTGCCGGCATCGCGGAGCTGTTGCTCGACGGCGTGGCGCAGGAGGCTGCTGACCTCGGTGAAGGCGAAGTACGCCGTGAGTTGCGTCGACGTCAGGGAGGAGGGTGGCTGATCCATGTCCTCATTCTAACTGTTGCTTCAACTTCGAAACAGTGCTAGCTTGGGGCTTAGTTGCTTCGAACTCGAAGCACATGACGAGAGGCTAGGACAATGAAGGCAGTGCGGTTCCACGAGACAGGCGGACCTGAAGTGCTCCAGTACGAAGACGTCGCGCAGCCGACACCAGCGGCCGGCGAGGTGCGGCTCCGTGTCGCGGCTTCAGCTTTCAACGCGGCGGACAATGGGATGCGGGCAGGGTTCCTGCCGATTCTGGTGGTGCTGCCGCATGTGCCCGGCTACGACGTCTCCGGTATCGTCGACGCGGTCGGGAAGGATGTCGACGGCGTGGCGGTCGGCGATGCAGTGATCGGCTTCCTGCCCATGGAACGGGACGGCGGCGCGGCGGAGTACGTTATCGCCCCCGCGGAGGCGGTCGTGGCTGCCCCGACCAGCATTCCGCTGGTGGATGCGGCGGCACTTCCGTCCGTTGCGCTCACCGCGTGGCAGGCGCTCTTCGATGAGGGCCGGCTGACGGCGGGGCAGCGGGTGCTCATCGTCGGCGCAGGGGGCGTCGTCGGCAAGTACGCCATCCAGCTCGCCAAGCGCGCCGGCGTGCATGTCGTGGCGACCGCGAGCCCGCGGAGCAGTGATGCGGTGCGGGCCGCGGGCGCGGACGAGATCGTCGACCACACCGACACCGACCTGCAGAGCGCTGTTCGTGAACAGGTCGACGTGCTGCTGAACCTCGCTCCGATCGACCCGGAGCAGTTCGCTTCCCTCGTCGCACACGTACGCGATGGAGGCGCCGTGGTCAGCACGACGGCATCCATGGCGACCCCGGGGGATGCGAGCCGCGGCGTGCGCGCAGCCACCGTCTTCGTGCTGCCGAACCGGGAGCGCCTGGCAGAACTTGTGTCCCTCGTCGACGACGGGAAGCTCACCGTCGAGGTCACCAGACGCATTCCGCTGGCCGAGCTTCCCGCCCTCCACGCGGAGGCCAGCGAGGGTCGTGTTGTCGGAAAGGTCATCGTGCTCGCCGCCTGATCCGCGGTCGGGAGGTCGAGGCTGCCGGGGATCCCGCCGACCTCAGACGGTCGCCAGGTGGCGCCGCACGATCACGACGATCGAGCCCGCCACGAGCAGCGCCCCCGCGAGCAGGTACAGCACCTGCGCGATCCGCACCTCGGCGAAGCACGCGCCGGCCATCAGCGCCCAGCACGCCACCAACAGTGCGGCCCAGACCACGAGCAGTCCGTCGATGCGCGGGATGCTCCGCACGAACCGCGCGAACCGGCGGCCGGCCGCCCGCCTCAGCTGCACGAGGTACACCACGATGAACACAGCGGAGGTGAGCGCGACGACCGCGAGGAAGTCCTGCCAGACGGTGCCGTAGAGCGGCGAGTCCGTCGGCTGGCTGGCGCCGCTGAACGCGACCGTCACCACCGCGAAGGCGATCCAGAGAATGAAATGGATGCGGCGGAGCGCGACAGCCGCGACCGCCCGGAGGTTGCGGACGGCCACCGCCGAGCCGGGATCCGAGGCCAGGATGTCGATGAAACCGGCCGCCGCGCTGCCCGCCCGGCCCTGCCGAAGCATCACGAGCGACAGATTGTTGCGGGCCGCCGGATGATCGGGCTGCAGGTTCAGCGCCTGGCGGAACGCTGCCTCGGCGGCGGTCCAGTTCTGCTGGGCGAGGGCGACGTTGCCAGCCGTGAGGTGGGCATCCGGTTCCAGCGGCGCGAGCCGAACGGCCTCGCGGGCCGCATGCTCGGCGTCCCCGGTGATGCGCTTGGCTGCGATGTCGACCTGTGCGACCTGGGCGTGCGTCACCCAGAGCTCGGGGGCGAGGCTCTGGGCGGTGTGCGCGGCGGCCTTCGCCTCGGTCACGTTGCCGAGCTTCGAGTACGAGAGCGCCACGAGCCGCCAGGCCCATTCGTTGTCGGGCGTGCGGGAGAGCGCCTGCTGGGCGGCTTCGAGGGCGCGGGCGGCGTGGCCTGCCACGAGGTGGGCCTGGCTCGCGAGGCAGAGGCCGCGGTCGTCTTCGGGGTGCGCGGCGAGATGCGGGGCGAGCGCACGCAGGGCGTCGACAGGCTTCCCGAGCGCCAGGTAGGTGCGGGCGTGCGCCAGCGCGGCATCCTCCGTGTTCACAGGCGTTTGGCCTTCTTCAGGTAGGTCTTCAATTCGGTGTAGGTGCCGTCGTCGTCGCCGAAGAGCACGACGTTCCGGGCACTGTCGAGCCAGCTGGTCGTCGACGGCGTCACCTCCCTGAGGGCCTCCGTGACGTCGCGCATCGTGATGAGCCGGAGCTCACCGGTCTCTGCGCTGTCGATCAGGGCTCGCTCGGCGGCGACCTCGCAGACATAGGCGATGTCGGCCCCGGAAAGGCCTCCGGATGCCCGGGCCAGCGCCTTCAGCTCGATGCCCTCGACGGGGCGGTGCTGCAGGTGGTAGCGGAAGATCGACTCGCGCGCCTCTTCGTCGGGCGGCAGCACGAGCACGGTGCGGTCGAAGCGACCGGGGCGACGGAGGGCCGGATCCACGTCCCACGGCTGGTTCGTCGCAGCGAGCACGAACACGCCCTCGTTCTGGTCGGCGACCCCGTCGAGTTCGGTGAGGAGCTGGTTCACGGTTCCGCGGAGGGCGCTGTTGCGGGTCTGGCTGCGGCGCTGGCCGAGCGCGTCGATCTCGTCGAAGAAGATCACGCAGGGGGCCTCGCGCCGGGCCAGCTCGAAGGCCTCGTGCACGTTCTGCTCGCTGTTGCCGAGCATCGGGTCGAGGATGTCGGCGAGCCCCACGCTCAGGAACCGGGCGCCGAGCTCACCGGCGATCGCCCGCGCGATGAAGGTCTTGCCGCAGCCGGGCGGGCCGTACATCAGAAGACCACCGCGGAGGCTCTTGGAGTAGAGCTTCCGCAGTTCGGGGTTCTGCAGTGGAGCGAGGAAGGCGGCGTTCAGGCGCTTCTTGATCGACGTCATGCCGCCGACGTCGGCCAGGGTGATGACGGAGCGTTCGATGTCGAAACCGGATCCCGGCACCACGGAGGGCTGGGCGTCGGTGAACATCGGCTGGGCGAGCTCGTGCACGTCGTTCTCGGCGGCGCTCCAGTCGAACTCGGGCTGGGCTGGGGCGGGTGCGGGGGCCGGCGGCGAGGGCGGGGCGGGTGCGGGGGCCGGGATGGTGGCGGAAGGAGGTGTCGCGTCAGCGGCGCGGGGCTCGGTGGCGGCAGGGGCCGCGGGCGTGGTGGCGGCGGGCGGCGCGGCACCGGTGGCCGTCGGGTCGGTGGATGCGGGTGAGGTGGACGCCGCAGGCGCAAGTGCCTCGCTCATCAGCTGCCGGGCATCCACATTGTCGGGCGCATCCTGCAGCACACCGGCCGCCAGCGACACGGCTTCGGCGGGCGATCCGGCCTTCACGAGCAGCTGGCCGAGCAGCAGCCGGAGCGGGATGTCATCGGGGGAAGAGGCGATCGCGCGACGCAACGAGCTGATGAGTGGCTCTTCCATGGAGTGAGTTTAGACCGCGCATCCTGATGGCTGGCCGGGCATTCGCCCACGTCAGGGAGCGAGGCCCTCCAGCACGTCGTTCGAGGGCACGAAGAACGTCGTGCCCGTCACGGCCTTCGAGAAGTCGAGGATGCGGTCGTACTCGCCGACCGGGCTGCCGATGAACATGCGCCGGAGCATGTGGTCGATCACCCAGAGGTCGCGGGAGTATCCGATGAAGTAGGTGCCGAACTCCTTGGCGCCCGGGCGGCCGAACGGCATGTTGTCGCGCAGGATGTCGTGCTCGACGCCGTTCTCGTCGACGATCGTGTTGAGGCCCTTGTGGGAGAGGCGCTCGCCGTCGTCGAGTTCCAGGTTGTCGGCCTTCGTTCTTCCGATGATGGCCTCCTGCTGCTCGGTGCTGAGCGTTCCCCAGGCGGTCAGGTCGTGCAGGTACTTCTGAACCACGACGTAGCTGCCGCCCGCGAAGTCCGGGTCTTCGTCGCCGATCAGGGCGGCCTCGGCCATGGACTGGCCCGTCGGGTTCTCGGTGCCGTCGACGAAGCCGAGCAGGTCGCGGGAGTCGAAGTAGCGGAAGCCCTGCGTCTCGTCGACCACCTCGATCGCCTCGCCGAGCTTCGCCAGGATGAGCCGTTCGAGCTCGAAGCACTGGTCGATCCGTTCGCCGCGGATATGGAACAGCAGATCCCCGGGCGTCGACACGGCGGTGTGCCCGCCCGATCCCGGGATCGGGTGGAAGCGGTCGAGCTGGCGGGGTTTCGACGGCTGGCCGAGGCGCTCCCAGAGCTCGGATCCGATGCCCACGTTGCACGAGAGACGACCGCCGAGATCGCGGAAGCCCACGGCCCGCACCAGCCCGCCGACGTCGCTGACGACGTCGCGGGCAGTCGCGAGGCTCGTCTCGTCGGCTTCGACGGTGACGACGAGGAAGATCGCGGCGGCCGAGAGCGGCGCGTTCACGCTCTGCGGTTCGATGGGGGTGCGTGCCCAGGTCTGGTCATCCATGCTGCGAGGCTACCGGTCTGGGCGGGGCGGCGGCGGCGCTCTGTGGCAGTCTGGGGGCATGTGGCTTGTGGCGCTCTACTCCGAGCCGGGTCTGGATGCCCGCCCTGCCGATCCCGGAGGGCTGACCCCGGGCGAGGTGCTCCGGGCCGCGCAGCTGGTCGACCCCGTCGACCGGCACCGTTTCGTCGTGTCGCACCACCTGCTCCGGCTGGCCGTCGCCGACAGCGTCGGTGCTCATCCGAGCGACGTTGTTCTCGACTTCGCCTGCGAGCGGTGCGGGGAACAGCACGGCCGCCCGAGGGTCGTCGCCGGTGCCGGGCCGGAGTCGGTCTCCGTTTCGGTCTCAATCTCGCTCTCGCGGTCGGCCGGTGCCGCACTCTTCGCCGTGCTGGTCGCGCCGGCGGGGGAGCGGGTGCCGGCGATCGGCGTCGACCTCGAGCGCATCGATGCGGTCGGGTTCCCGCGCTTCGACGACGTGGCTCTGAGCGCGTCCGAACGCGCTTCGCTCGGTGCCGCGGGCCTCGATGCGCACGCTGCGATCGCCGCACGGGCTGCGCTCTGGGTGCGCAAGGAGGCGGTCGCCAAGGCCATCGGCTCGGGCCTCCGCCGGGACCCCCGGCACCTCGAGGTGGCGGGCGCCCTCCTCGGTCGTACGCTGGTCGACTCGCGCACGATCACTTGGCGCGATGTGGACTCGCCGCTGCTGCCCCGCTTCGCGGCCGCACTCGCCGTTGAAGCGCCCCCGTCCGAAACCGTGGCACCGGACTTCCGCACCCTCCACCCCTGACCGCCCCATCCGCCCCGCCGGACCGTAATTCAGGCAATGCGCGGGGCCATCCACCAGGAGGGCTCGGCGCCGCGCATATCCTGAATTACTGTGCGCCAGGCGGCAGCGGCGGGGGAGGGCGGCGCGCGGGGGCCGGCTCAGAGCAACCCGGCGAGCGGGCTCTCGTCGAACGCCGCGAGCAGGGCCGCCACGTCGTCGTAGACCGCAACCGCGCCGGCCTCCTCCAACGCGGCTGCGCCGATCCCGCCGCTCCGCACCCCGATGCAGCGCACGCCAGCCCGGTCCGCCGCCTGGATGTCCCAGACGGTGTCGCCCACCATCACCGCGCGGGATGCGTGGACGCCCGCCCTCTCCAGGGCGACCCGCACGAGGTCGGGTGAAGGTTTCGCCGTCTCCACGTCTTCCGACGATGTGACCGCATACAGTGAATCCTCGCTGTCGAGCGCGTCGCGGAGCTTCTTCAGTTCGTCCGCCGGCGCACTGGTCGCCAGCACGACCCGGACGCCTCGCAGAGCGCACTCGGCCAGCAGATCGCGGGCTCCCGCGAACGGACGCAACTCGCCGGCGAGCTCGGCATACCGGGAGCTGTGCGCATCCGAAGCCGCATTGCCGAGGCGATCCGCATCGTCGCCGAGCAGCTCGTCCTTGAGCCCCGCCGAGTCCATGCCGATCAGGGCATGGATCCGCCAATCGTCCACCCGGTGGCCCACGTCGTTCAGGGCCAGGCTCCACGCGAACACGTGCAGGTAGTTGGAGTCGACGAGCGTTCCGTCGATGTCGAAGAGAACGGCTGCCGGTGAACCCTCGCGGGCCAACGTATCGCTCACAGGCGTCTGCTCAGCGTGACGGGTGGACCGTCTGTGGAGAAGCACTCGACGGCGTGCTCGAGATCGGTGAAGTAGAACAGATTGCGGGGCGAGGAGAGCTTCATCACCTCGAAGTAGGCCCCGGTCTTCTCGATGTAGCCGAGCACGCTCTCGGCGTTGGTGTCGGGAACACGGCGGTCGCAGATGCGCCACTCGTGATCGGAGAGGATCGAGATCCGGATGTCTGCAGCAAGCGGTAGTGCGCTGAGCTGGTCGGTCACAACAACCTCCTTTGGTTGGGTGCTTGACGTTATACAAGCATCAAGTCGACCCTGACGGCAGGGATTGACACGCGGCTGGGAATGAGCATCGAGAACGCAGAGGATCGCGCGTTGATCAGGGGATACTGGGTCTCATGGACACCGTAGACGCCATCGTCGTGGGCTCTGGGCCGAACGGCCTCGCCGCGGCTGTCACCCTCGCCCGGGCGGGCCTCTCCGTGCGGGTGTACGAGCGGGAGTCGACGATCGGCGGGGGAGCCCGAACGGCCGAACTCACGCTTGCGGGATACCTCCACGACGTGTGCTCCGCCGTGCATCCGATGGCTCTCGCCTCGCCGTTCTTCCGCGCGTTCGAGCTCGCCTCGCGGGTGGAGCTCCGACAGCCCGAGGTCGCCTACGGGCATCCACTCGACGGCGGCAGGGCCGGGATCGCCTACCGGAGCCTCGACGAGACAGCTCGCGGCCTCGGCGTCGACGGACCGGCCTGGCAGCGGATGCTCCGCCCCCTGGTGTCGCGCTGGGAGGGGCTCACGTCGTACACGAGCGGTTCCCTCCTGCGGGTGCCGCAGAGCCCGGCTGCGCTCGCCGCCTTCGGGCTGCGGATGCTCGAGCAGGGCAGTCCGCTCTGGAGCCAGCGTTTCGAGAGCGTGGTCGCGCCGGCCATGATGAGTGGTGTCTCCGCGCACTCGATCCTTCCGCTGCCGGGGCTCGCGCCCGCTGCGGCAGGGCTGATCCTCGCGACGCTCGCCCACGGTGTCGGCTGGCCCATTCCCATGGGGGGCAGCCGGTCGATCGTGCAGGCGCTCGCCGACGACCTGGTCGCCCACGGCGGCAGCATCCAGACATCGACCGAGGTCACCAGTCTCGACGAACTCCCGCCGAACAGTGCGGTGCTCCTGGATGTCTCGCCGCGCGGACTGCTGTCGATCGCCGGTTCGCGGATGCCCGCCCGATATGGCAGGGCGCTGTCGCGGTTCCGCTACGGAAATGCCGTCGCGAAGCTCGATCTCGCGCTCAGCGACCCGGTGCCGTGGACGAACCCCGAGCTGCGGAAGGCCGGCACCGTGCACGTCGGCGGAACCCACGCGGAGATCGCCCGCGCGGAGGCGATCGTGGCTTCCGGCAAGCATGCCTCGAAGCCCTACGTGCTGGTCTCGCAGCCGGGCGTGGTCGACGCGTCGCGGGCGCCGGCCGGGCGGCACGTGCTGTGGGCCTACACCCATGTGCCGCGAGGCTCCGACGTCGACCAGACCGAGACGATCATCGGGCAGATCGAGCGGTTCGCGCCCGGGTTCCGAGACACGATCCTCAGCCATGCCGGTCGAACCGCCGTGGGGGAGGAGGCGCAGAACCCGAACTATGTCGGCGGTGACATCTCGGCGGGGGCCGCCACGCTGACGCAACTCGTCCGGCGCCCGACGCTGTCGCTTCACCCGTGGCAGACCCCGATGGAGGGCGTGTATCTGTGCTCGCAGTCGACGCCGCCCGGCCCCGGCGTCAACGGGTCCGCCGGCTGGCACGCGGCCAGGCGGGCTCTCGCCGTGACGTTCGGTATCCGCCGGGCCCCGCACCTCGGGCTGTAGTCGCGGGCGGTTCCGGATGACCGGGGGTGCCCGCCGTGTGCTGTCGGGTCAGTACCCCAGCCCCCCCAGCCCCCGCCACCTGGCCGCAGGCTGTCGGCCGTTCTTCGTAGACTGGGGATCATGACCCAGCCCGCCCCGCTCCGCAAGGTGCGCCCGCCCGTTCCGCCGCTCCACGTGGTGCTGGCGCTCGTGATCGACATCGTTCTCGTACTGGCCTTCGTCATCATCGGGCGGGGCAATCACGCCGAGGCGCTCAGTGTTCCGGGCATCCTCACCACCTGGTGGCCCTTCCTCCTCGGACTCGCCGTCGGCTGGCTGGCCACCCGGGCCTGGCGCTATCCGTTCGCACTGGTGCTGCCGGGCATCCCGATCTGGCTGTTCACCGTCGCCGTCGGCATGCTGTTCCGCCTGCTGAGCGGGCAGGGTGTCGCCGTGAGTTTCGTGATCGTGGCGATCATTGTGCTCGGGGTGTTCCTGCTCGGCTGGCGGCTGATCGCAGGGGCGATCCTCCGGAGGCGGGCCCGCGCGCGCGTCGGCCAGAGCCGCGGTGCCCGGTCGTGAGCACGCCGACCGCGAGCATCGCGGCCGCCGGCATCCCGGCCGCCGGGACACCGCCGGTGCGCATCCACCAGTTCTCCGTCATCCAGGCCCTGATGGCCGGGCTCTACGACGGAGCGTTCCCCTCCAGCGAGGTGCTCGCGGTGGGCGACTTCGGGCTCGGCTGCGGCAATGCCCTGAACGGTGAACTCGTCATCGTCGACGGGCAGATCTTCCGCTGCACCGACGACGGCGCCGTCAGTGCCGGCGACCCGGATGAGCTGCTGCCCTTCGCCGAAGTCGTGGCGTTCGCGCCGACACTCCAGCACGAGCTGGCCGGATCCGTCGACCGCACGGGCCTCGAAGCGCTGATCAGCGGGCTGGTCGGCAACCCGAACCAGTTCTACGCGATCCGGCTCGACGGTGAGTTCGAAGACATGCTCGTGCGGGAGCCGGTGCGCCAGCATCATCCGTACCGCCCGTTGTCCGAGGTGATGGCCGGCCAGCGCGAGATGACGCTGCCCTCGACGACCGGCACGCTGGTCGGTTTCTGGGCGCCGCACATCTTCCAGGGGGTGAGCGTGGCGGGCTACCACCTGCACTACCTGAACGACTCGCGCACGCACGGCGGGCACACGCTGAGCTACACCGTGACGTCGGGCACCCTGTACCTGCAGCCGGTCACCGGCATCGAGGTGCACCTGCCCGGCACCCCTGAGTTCGCGGCCGCCGACCTCGGCGCCTCGACGGCCGACGCCGACATCCGCCGCGTCGAATCCGCCTCGGCGGCCGCCGCCTCGGCCTGACACCCGCCGCCTCGGCCTGACACCCGCCGGCCCGCCCAAGGGATCCCCCTACCACCATCAATCGCGGAGTCGTTTTCCGCCCCAAAACCGGCCGGTTGGGGCGGAAAACGACTCCACGACGGGATGGGTTTGGGAGGGGGTGCGGCGTGAAGTCCTCCTCGACCGCCGTCGCCTCGACCGTCGCCGGCCCGCCTTCGCGCCCCTCAACCCGAACGAGTGGGCAGTTCGGGCCCTGAAGGTGGTGCCTCAGGGCCCGAACTGCCCCCCGGATCGGCATCGCCCGCGGTGGGGGGAGAGCGCGCGAAGCGAATCCGTGCCCCCCGCGTCGCACAGCCCTCGTTCCGCGAACGACCCCCCGTCAGGACAAGCGCCTGCGTGGGGCGCGGAGCGCGAGGCGCCGTGCGATCACCAGGGGGAGGGGGCGTAGTCCTTCAGGAAGACGCCGCTGAGATCCTCGCCGGCCTCGCCGCGGACGACCGGGTCGTAGACGCGGGCGGCCCCGTCGACAAGGTCGAGGGGCGCGTGGAAGCCCTCCTCGGCAAGCCGCACCTTCGTGGGGTGCGGACGTTCGTCGGTGATCCAGCCCGTGTCGACGCTCGTCATCAGGATGCCGTCGGTCAGCATCTCCTTGCCACTCGTACGGGTCAGCATGTTGAGCGCAGCCTTTGCCATGTTGGTGTGCGGATGCCCCGGGCCCTTGTACCCGCGGGCGAACACGCCCTCCATGGCCGACACGTTCACGATGTACGCGCGCCCGGATGCCGCGGCCGAAGCCCCCGCAGCGAGCGCCGGCCGCAACCGCGACACCAGCAGGAACGGCGCGGTCGTGTTGCAGAGCTGCACCTCGAGCATCTCGAGCGGGTCGACATCCTGCACGGCCTGCGTCCAGCTGTTCTTGTGGTGCGTGTCGGGTACGAGCCCTCCGGCGTCGATGGCGGTGCCGTCCGCGAGCCGCGACAGCGAGGAGGATCCGGCGGCCAGCGCCAGCCCGGAGAGCTCGTCGGCACTCAGCTCACCCGGCGTCAGACCGGCGCCAGCCAACGCCGCCCCGAGCAACTCGGATCCGACCAGTTCGGCGTTCGCATCAGCATCCGTGATCCCCGAGGCGTGCCCGATCGGGGCGAGCCCCAACGCGGCTGCGGGCGCGACGACAGCCGCACGCTGCAACAGCGGATGCGCAGCCACCGACGCGGCGAGCGCCTGCGGGTGGGCGTCGTTCGTGTGGCCGAACGTGATCATCTCGGGGCCCGGGCCATCGGGCAGCGGCTCGAGTTCCGCCTCGGCGAGCGGCGCGTACGACCCGGGGGAGCGCTTCACCGTCTGCGCCGCATTGTTGATCAGAATGTCGAGCGGGCCCGCGGCGGCGACCGTCTCGGCCAGCCCGATGACCTGCGCCGGATCGCGCAGGTCGATGCCCACGATCTTCAGCCGGTGCAGCCAGTCGCCAGAATCGGGGAGGCTCGAGAACCGCCGCACAGCGTCCCGCGGGAACCGGGTCGTGATGGTTGTGTGTGCGCCGTCACGCAGGAGGCGGAGCGCGATGTACATACCGATCTTGGCGCGGCCGCCGGTGAGCAGCGCTCGCTTTCCGGTGAGGTCGGTACGGGCATCCCGCTTCGCGTGGCTCGTTGCCGCGCACGACGGGCAGAGCTGGTGGTAGAACGCGTCGACCTGGGTGTAGTGCTGCTTGCAGATGTAGCAGGGGCGCGACTTGATCAGCGTGCCGGCGGTCGGTGCGGTCGTGATCGCGGCGAGCTGCACGCCACGGGTCTCGTCGTCGATGCGGTCGGGGGCGCCGGTCGCCGTGTTGGCGATCACGCTGCGGTCGGCGTTCGCGATGGCGTCGCGCTTCTCGTCGCGGCGGTTCTTCTTGACCGACTTGAACATCCTGGCCGTGGCGCGGCGCACAGCGACGAAGTCCGGATGCTCGTCGTCGAGCTCGTGCAGGCTCGCCAGAACGCGCAGGGCCACCTCCAGCTCGTGCTGGTCGATGCCCTGTGTGGTGGATGTCGCGTGTTCAGGCAGTTCTGGCGAAGGAGTAGTCATGGGCTCGAAGAACTCTACCCGTGCCCCGGTGGTCTGCAAAAAAACACACGCGCTCTGCAGATTCGTTCGTTGACGGCCGACGAACGCACGGGTGAGACTCGGGGAGGTTCGCCGAGTTCAAGGGCTGAGGTCGAGCGGAGCCGTGGGAGACACTGATGACCGAGCATCCTGAGACCGCACCGAACTCCGGCCCGGAGCGCCTCCGCCTGCCGCTCGACGGTCGGCGCGCTCTCGTGACCGGCGGCGCATCCGGCATCGGGGAGGCCTCCGCCCGTGCCCTCGCGGCCCGCGGCGCCGAGGTCGTCATCGCCGATCGGGATGCCCGGCAGGCCGACCGAGTCGCCTCGGACATCGGCGGCAGCAGCTGGGTCGTCGACCTGCAGGACACCCACGCGCTCAGTGACGAAGTGCTGGCGCCGGAGCTCGGCAACATCGACATCCTGGTGAACAATGCGGGCATCCAGCGGGTGAATCCGATCGAGACGTTCGAGGTCGAGGAGTTCCGCGGCATCCTGCGACTGATGCTCGAGGCTCCGTTCCTGCTCATCCGAGCGGCGCTGCCCGGGATGTACGAGCGCGGTTTCGGACGCATCATCAACGTCTCCTCGGTGCACGGGCTCCGCGCGTCGCCGTTCAAGAGCGCTTACGTCTCGGCGAAACACGGCCTCGAGGGTCTGTCGAAGACGACGGCACTCGAGGGCGGCGAGCGGGGAGTCACCAGCAACTGCGTGAACCCCGGGTACGTGCGCACTCCGTTGGTCGAGAAGCAGCTGGCCGACCAGGCAGCCCTGCATGGCATCCCGGAGTCCGAGGTGCTCAGCTCGATCATGCTCACCGAGAGTGCTATCAAGCGACTGGTCGAACCGCAGGAGGTCGCGGCGCTGGTCGCCTGGCTGGCCGCCGACGACGCCGCGATGGTGACGGGCGCGAGCTACACGATGGACGGCGGCTGGTCGGCCCGGTAGGCGCCCGCATCTCCACCGTGGCCGGCGAGCTCCCCGGCCATCGCCCGGGTACGCTCCCGCAGCGCGTCGGCGACGGCCGCCACGGCGCTCTGGCGGAGCGACTCCGACCGTACGACCATCCAGTACGGCAGGTGCTCGTCGTAGTCCGCGGGCATCACCCGCACCAGATCCGCGTGCCGGTCGGCCATGAAGCACGGCAGGAACCCGATGCCGGCACCGGCCCGCGTGGCCTCGACGTGCACGAAGACGTTCGTCGAGCTGATTCCGTCGTGCATGCTCGGCACGAGCCGCCGCGGGGCGTCGAGGTCGTCCACCTGCAGGATCGAGTCGATGAAGTAGATCAGGGGATGGCCGACGAGTTCGTCGGTCGAGGCCGGGGTGCCGTGGTCGACGAGATAGGTGTGTGAGGCGTACATTCCGAGGGCGTACTCGCCGAGCAGGTGCGCCTCGGCCCGGTGCACCTGGGGCTCGCCGACCACGATCTCGATGTCGAGCCCGGAGCGGTGCTGGAGAGCGCGGCGGGTGGCGGTCACGATCTCGGCTCTGAGGAGCGGATGCCGCTGCTGCAGTGCGGCGATCGCCGGAGCGGCGATGTAGGCGCTGAAGCCGTCGGTCGCCGAGAGCCGCACCACGCCGCTGAGGCGTGTCGACCCCGACGGATCGTCGCTGAGCGCCCGCACCGCGTTCTCGACCTCCTCGGCGGCCCGCACGGCGTCCTGCCCGCGGTCGGTGAGCTGCCAGCCACCCGGGGACCGGGCGAGAAGTCGGCCGCCGAGTGCGGCCTCCAGCGCGGCGATGCGGCGGGACACGGTGGTGTGGTTGAGACCGAGAGTCTCGGCAGCCGTCGTGAACCGGCCGCTTCGCGAGACGGCGAGCAGCACCAGCAGGTCGTCGGGGTTCGGGCTGGGGGTGCCTGTCGGCCGGAGGGGCCCGCTCTGTCGGCCCGTTCGTGGTGCGTCGTTCATATCTGCAAGTATGCACACGCGCTCTGCGGAACCGGCTATTGCCGCCCGGATTTCCTGCAGGAATACTCAGTCCAGCCCCACCACGTCAACGTCGACAGAAGGAGACCCCGCGTGAGCGCATCCACCGGCCCCACAGGCCGCACCTCGAAGGCCGCCCCGGGCGTTCGTCCGAGCCAGGCAGAACCCCGGTCATCCGGCCTCAAGAAGATCGTCGCCGCCTCGATGGTCGGAACCGTCGTCGAATGGTACGAGTTCTTCCTCTACGCGACGGCCGCGAGCCTGGTCTTCGGCAAGTTCTTCTTCCCGAACGCCAACACGGCGCTCGACGGCATCATCGCAGCGTTCATCACCTACGCCGTGGGCTTCGTCGCCCGGCCGCTCGGCGGAATCGTCTTCGGCCACATCGGAGACAAGCTCGGCCGCAAGCACACCCTGCAGGTCACGATCATCCTCGTCGGCGTCTCGACGTTCCTGATGGGCTGCCTGCCCGGCTTCAACGCGGTGGGCTACCTCGCCCCCGCGCTGCTCGTCGTGCTGCGGTTCGTGCAGGGCTTCGCTGTCGGCGGCGAATGGGGTGGCGCCGTCCTGCTCGTCGCAGAGCACAGTCCCGACAAGTCCCGGGGCTTCTGGTCGAGCTGGCCGCAGGCCGCTGTTCCGGTCGGCAACCTGCTCGCCACGCTGGTGCTGCTGATCACCGCCGCCGTGCTGCCGAACGACCAGTTCCTCAGTTGGGGTTGGCGGATCGCGTTCTGGCTGTCGGCCGTGATCGTCGTCGTCGGCTACTACATCCGCACCCACGTCTCGGAGGCGCCGATCTTCCTGGAGGCGCGCGCCGCGGTCGAGGCCGAGAAGGCGAAGAGCTACGGGGTGCGTGAGGTCATCCGCCGGTACCCGAAGGGTGTGCTGCAGGCGATGGGCCTGAGGTTCGCCGAGAACATCCTCTACTACATCATCGTCAGCTTCACGATCGTGTACCTCTCGACCGTGCACAAGTACGACACCAAATCGCTGCTGCTGGCGCTGCTGATCGCCCACGCGGTTCACTTCGCCGTGATTCCGCAGGTCGGCCGGCTGGCAGACCGCATCGGCCGGAAGCCCGTGTACTTCATCGGCGCCGTGCTGGGCGCGAGCTGGGCATTCTTCGCCTTCCCGCTCTTCGACACGCTGAACCCGGCCGTGATCGTGTTCGCGGTGACCATCGGGCTCTGCTTCCATGCCTTCATGTACGCCGGACAGCCCGCGATCATGGCCGAGATGTTCCCGACCCGGATGCGCTACTCGGGTGTCTCGCTCGGCTACCAGGTGACCTCCATCCTCGCCGGCTCGCTCGCGCCGATCATCGCCGTGGCGCTGTTGCAGGCCTACGGATCGTGGATCCCCGTGGCGCTCTACATCCTCGCCGCCTGCATCATCACGGCCATCACCGTGCTGATGTTGAAGGAGACGCGCGGGGTGTCGCTCCGCCAGGTCGACTCGGACGACGCGGACCGCTTCGGGCTGGCCGTGTCCGGTGCGGCTCCGGCCGCGGGCGGCGGCGCGACCTCTGCCACCGCGCGCCGCTGACGCGCTGCTGCATTCCCGTCCGGGAGGAGCTGGGCCGATCCGGGTCGCTCTGGGCGTCGGATCGGCTGGGCTCCTCCCGTGCGGGGGAGGTCGCGCAGGTGCGCGAGACGTCAGGCGGCGGTGCCGTAGTCCGGTGCCGCCGCCGCTGCGGGCGTGGCGCCGGCCCAGCCGAGGTGCGGGGCGATGCGCTCCGCGATCGTCTGCAGGATGCGCTTGTGCGACGCGAGGGAACCCTCGGCAGGCAGGGTCACCATGAGCTGTGTGGCCTCCGACAGGGCGGAGTCGGCCAGCAGATCATCCGTGATCCGCTCGGGCGAACCGTCGAAGATGCGGCTGAAGCGCAGCTTCTCGCTCGGGTCGTGGTGGCGACCGTCGGCGGGCATGACCGAACGGTAGCCATCGATGAAGGCGCGGTGCTCGGCCCGGTCGGCGTCGTTGTCGAGCGGCACGATGATGCGCCCGGCCGTGATGCGCGGTGCGCGCCGACCACCGACAGCCTGCCCGACCCGAGCCGCGAAAGCCTCCCGGTAGGCCCGGATCTGCGCCAGCTGCCGCTCCTCGAACGACACCCCGGTCTCCTCGCCGTTCAGCGTCGACACCTGGAGATCGAAACCCTGCGCTCCCGTGCGCGCTGCACTCGACACCGTTCCCGCACCGTACCAGAGCCGATCGACCAGCCCCGGAGCGGGCGGCGACACCCGCAGGTCGGTGTGGGTCGGGATGCTCATGAAGCCCTCGCCGCTGTTCACGAGAGCCGCGCCCGCCAGGGCCTCGCGGAGGCGCAACACGCGCTTCTGCGACTCGGCCGAGAAGCCGACCGGCGAGGATCCGAAGACGGGATCGAGGATGCCCGGGGTGGGGATCCCACTCGACAGCCGCAGTTCCAGCCGCCCGCCGCTCAGGAGGTCGAGCGTCGACGCATCCTCGGCGACCCTGATCGGGTCTTCGTAGCGCATCGGCAGCACCCCGGTTCCGAAGTGCCTCCGGGAGGTGCGCTGCGACACCGCCGCGAGAACGTCATCGGGCTCGACAGGTACGGCTCGAAGTGACGCACGCGTACCCAGCCCGTGTCGTACCCGAGTTCCTCAGCGAAATGGAAGAGCTGCAGCCCGTTCTCAAGCGCCGCCGCGCCGCCGGCCGGGCCGGCGTGGTTCGGAATGAACGAGAGAAAGCTGAGCTGCATGAGAGAGGCACCGAAAGTTGTCGCAGAAATAGTTGTAGCTACATATTAATTGCGCGCGCGGTAGGGGCTGAATCCGGGTCTGGGTCCGGCTGCGAAGCGAGGCCCGGCTGCAGGGCCGGGGCACGGTTCGGATGCGGGGCGGGGGCGCCCTCCGGGTCCGGGTGTGCGGCGGGGCGGGTGTGGTGGCTGTCCCGGCGCCGTCGCGGCCGCGTCGCGGTCCACTTTCGGCTGAAATACTCGTTGTGGTGCTCCTCGATCACCATCCCGGCCGCCCGGCAGGCCTGTCGAAGGCACGCTTCCATGACCGTGTTGTGCACCGGTCCGACGTCCGGCTCCCGCCAGCCCGTCAGAATCACGATGGTCGTTCGACGCAGCGAGACTCGCGGCAGTGTCTCGTTGAGGAGTTTGCCCAGTGGATGGCGTCCCTCGTTGCGGTAGAGCGCCACGAGAACACCGCCCTCGATGTGGAAAGTCCTGGGCGGCATCCGGTAACACTGCACGAAGGCGTAGTTGCTCAGCCGAACAGTGCGTCTGCCCACGCCGCCCGTCAGTTCGCAGGCCCCCGCCGAGAAGCGCATCGAGCGCACCGGCCCGAGCGCCCGCAGCACCATGGCCGAAGGTAAGGGAAGACAGACAGACGAGGCGACCATCAGCTCGCTGTGCTGCTGCGTCAGCCCGACCGCCAGGCAGACGGCCAGCAACACGTAGGCCGCGATGGCATAGCCCCACCAGGGCGAGCGGTAGCGAAGGAATTTGGGAGGCATGAGATGACGATAACTCATTGATGGGTCCGGCCCGGCGCCCGCCCCGCGGCCGGGCCCCGGGGAGTAGGGCATGATCGAAGCATGACGGATGCCCCCACCACCCCACCCGCATCCGCTGCCCTCTCGCTGGTCGACTACCTGCCCGACCTCCCCGCGCCCGGGCAGCAGGCCGACCCCGACGACCTCTTCGAGCGCTTCACCGAGTACACGGCATCCAGAGGCCTGACGCTCTACCCGGCACAGGAGGAGGCGATCATCGAGATCGTCTCGGGCCAGAACCTGATCCTCAGCACCCCGACGGGCACCGGTAAGTCGCTGGTGGCGGTGGCGGCGCACTTCGCGGCGCTCGCCGACGGGCGCCGCACGTTTTACACCGCGCCGATCAAGGCTCTGGTGAGCGAGAAGTTCTTCGCCCTTGTCGAGATCTTCGGGGCCGCCAACGTGGGTATGGTCACCGGCGACTCGAGCGTCAATGCCGACGCACCGATCATCTGCTGCACGGCCGAGATCCTTGCGAACATCGCCCTGCGACACGGCGCGGACGCCCCCGTCGACCAGGTCGTGATGGACGAGTTCCACTTCTACAGCGACCCCGAGCGCGGCTGGGCGTGGCAGGTTCCGCTGCTGACGCTGCCGCGGGTGCAGTTCATCCTGATGTCGGCCACGCTCGGCGACGTGTCCTGGTTGACGAAGGATCTGACGCGGCGCACCAACCGTGAGACCGCGGTGGTCACGGGCGTCGAGCGGCCGGTTCCGCTCAACTACTACTACGCGACGACGCCCGTGCACGAGACGGTCGAAGACCTGTTGAAGACCGGCCAGGCGCCGGTGTACATCGTGCACTTCTCCCAGCTGGCCGCTCTCGAACGCGCGCAGGCGCTGTCGAGCATCCGCATCGTCAGCCGGGAGCAGCGGGACGAGATCGCCGACGCGATCGGCGACTTCCGCTTCACGACGAACTTCGGCCGCACGCTGTCACGGCTGATCAGGGCAGGAATCGGCGTGCACCACGCGGGCATGCTGCCGAAGTACCGGCGCCTCGTCGAACAGCTCGCCCAGCGCGGGCTGCTGCGCGTCATCTGCGGCACCGACACGCTCGGCGTGGGTATCAACGTGCCGATCCGCACCGTGCTGCTGACGGCTCTCACGAAGTTCGACGGCATCCGGATGCGCCAGCTCACCGCACGCGAATTCCACCAGATCGCGGGTCGCGCCGGTCGTGCCGGGTTCGACACCGTGGGCACTGTCGTTGCGCAGGCGCCCGAGCACGAGACCGAGAACGCCCGGCTCGTCGCGAAGGCGGGGGACGACCCGAAGAAACTGAAGAAGGTCGTGCGGAAGCGGGCGCCGGAGGGATTCGTCAGCTGGGGCGAGCCGAGCTTCAACCGACTGATCGGAGCGGAGCCCGAAACCCTCACCAGCAGCATGCAGATCAACCACGCGATGCTGCTGAACATCATCGGGCGCGGGTCGGAGGGCGCGCACGGCTTCTTCGACGCCTTCGCCACCGTGCGCGCCCTGCTCGAGGACAACCACGAGCCGCGCTCGCGCCAGCTCGAGCTCGAGCGGCAGGCCCTCGCGATCTACCGCACCCTCCGCACCGCGGAGATCGTGGAACAGCTGCCACCCGACGCCGAAGGGCGGGTGGGCATCCGCCTCACCGTCGACCTGCAGCCGAACTTCGCGCTCAACCAGCCGCTCTCACCGTTCGCGCTCGCGGCCTTCGAGCTCATCAATCTCGACGCGCCGACCTACGCGCTCGACCTCATCTCGGTGGTCGAGGCGACGCTCGACGACCCGCGGCCGGTGCTCAGCGCTCAGCAGTTCCAGGCGAAGGGCGAGGCCGTCGCCGCGATGAAGGCCGAGGGCATCGAGTACGACCAGCGCATGGAGCTGCTGGAGCAGATCACGCACCCGAAGCCCCTGGAGGAGCTGCTGGATGCCGCGTTCGAGATCTACAAGGCGTCACAGCCCTGGGTGGGCGACTTCGAGTTGAGCCCGAAGACGGTCGTGCGGGACATGTACGAACGCGCGATGACGTTCAACGACTACATCGGCTACTACAAGCTGAATCGTTCGGAAGGCCTCGTGCTGAGGTACTTCTCGGATGCGTTCAAGGCGGCCCGCTCCACCATCCCCGACGAGGCGAAGAGCGACGACCTCGTCGACCTGATCGAATGGCTCGGCGAGCTCGTGCGCCAGGTCGACTCGAGCCTGCTCGACGAGTGGGAGGAGCTCACGAACCCCACCGAGGTGCAGGGCGAGGCCGACGAGATCGCCGCGCAGGGCCGCGGAGTCACGGCCGTGCTGCCGCCGACCCCGCACAGTGTCGTGTCGAATGCGCGTGCGTTCCGCATCCTCGTACGGAACGAGTTGTTCAAGCGGGTGCAGCTCGCGGGCCTCGACAAGGTCGACGACCTCGGCGAACTGGATGCCCCACTCGGCTTCAGCCGCGACGCGTGGGCCACTGCGCTCGACGGCTACTACGGCGAGTACGACTCCATCGGCATCGGGGGCGACGCCCGCAGCGCGACGCTCATCACGATCGAGGAGCGCCGCAACGTCTGGATCGTGCGCCAGACCTTCGACGACCCGGATGGCGACCACGACTGGGGCATCGACGCAGAGGTCGACCTGGCGGCCTCCGCCGAGGAGGGCGTGGCGATCATCCACGTGACCGGCGTCAACCGCCTCTGACCCCCCGCCCTTCCGCCCCCCAAGTCGATGCTCAGACCTTGAGGCGCGAGCCCGAGAGGGCGAGCAGCAGCACGTCGATGAGGGCGCTCGCGATGATCAGCTGGAACAGCAGCCGGCCGGGCGGGCGCGTCAGCACCAGCCGCACCCCGACCACGGCGACGCCCACGCTGAGCACGAGACCGACCACCGTCACGATGTGCGGGCCGGCCCCGACGAGGATCGCCAGCGACGCCACGAGCAGTGCAGCGAACGCTCCGACGCCCGAGATGCGGAGTCCGAGCCGGTGCGGCAGGCCCCGGATGCCCGTCTTCCGGTCGGCGTCGAGATCGGGCAGCACGTTGGTGAGGTGGGCGGCGAGCCCCAGCAGGGCACCGGTCGCGATCACCCACCACTCGGCCTCGGCCGGCGGTCGACCGGCGAGGGTCACGACGGTCGGCAGCAGTCCGAAGCTCAGCATGTACGGAAGCCACGAGTACGCCGTCTTCTTGACGCCGGCGTTGTAGGCGAGCCCCGACGCCACGAGCACGAGGTGCGGGATCGCCGCATCGACGCCGAGCAGGAACGAGAGGGGGATCGTCGCCACCGCCGCCACGATGAACGCTGTGCGCACGGCACGGGCCGAGATCTCGCCCGCGGCGATCGGTTTGTCGGTGCGGCCCACCTCGGCGTCACGCCGCGCGTCGAGCCAGTCGTTCGACCAGCCGATGGCCAGCTGGCCGACGAAGACGGCGAGTCCCAGTTCGATGATCCGCGGCAGTTCGAGTCCGGTCGCGATCGACAGGATGACCGCCAGAGCCGTGACCGCAACGGTCGGTCCGGGGTGCGAAGCGCCGACCAGGGCCTCGATCGGTGACCTGCCGCGACCGCCCGGCCCTCCGAAAGGCCCTCCCGCGTCATCCGACGCGTCGTCGCCGTGAAGCTTGCTCATCAAAACCTCCGGGCCGCTACGGTTTAGGCGTGCAGCGTCGCCTCTTCCTCACCCTAGCCGCAGCAGGTGTCGCTTCGACGCTCGCCGCGTGCGCCGTCGTCTCCTCGCCTCCGAAACCACCCATCGGGCTGGCGACGGATCCGACAGCCACCCCGATGCCGACCGTCACCCGTATCCCGGTGCCGACGCCGACTCCCACCCCGACCCCGACGCTGACTCCCACCCCGACGGCGCCGCACCTGGTAAAGGTCGCCCTGCCGGATGGCGCCATCACCGACCTCCCCGGCACAGGCAACCTGCTCGCCTGGACTGTCGACGACGGCTCCGACAGCGAGGTCATCAGAAAGTACGTGGAGTTCGCGAAGGCCTCGGGCACGCGCCTGACCTTCTTCGCCAACGGCTCCTACAAGGGCTGGACGACGAACGCCGACCTCCTCCGGCCACTCGTGACATCCGGGCAGATCCAGCTCGCGAACCACACCTTCGACCACGTCGACCTCACCGAATGCTCAGACGGCGAGGTGATCGAGCAGCTGCAGAAGAACCACGACTTCCTCGAAGACACCTACGGCGTGGATGTGCGACCGTACTACCGGCCGCCCTACGGCTTCCGCAACCACCGCACCGACCATCTCGCGGCCAGCATCGGCTACACGCAGCCGGTGCTCTGGTACGGATCGCTCTCCGATTCCGGCCTGATCACGACCGAGCAGGTCGTCGGGTTCGCCGACCAGTGGTTCCTGCCGCAGCACGTCGTGATCGGGCACCTGAACTTCACCCCGGTGACGGAGGTCTTCCCCGAGCTCCTGGAGATCATCCGGAGCCGGTCTCTGCAGACGGTCACGCTCGACGACATCTTCCTGAAACCGTAGGCCGCTACGGTGAGAGCATGCAACGTCGTGCCTTTCTCGCCGTGGCCGCGGCTGGTGCCGCCGCCACGCTGACGGCGTGCGCGGGACTGTCGATAACGCCCCCACCGACCTCCGCGGCCACGAACGGCTCGGCCCCGGTCCCGACGCCGTCAGGCAGTCCCGACGCCAGCCCCAGCGCCACGGCAACGGCGCCCTCGACGCCCGGCCCGAAGGGTTCGTCGCTCCTGAAGGTCGTGCGTCCCCCCGGCCCGATCACCGAGCTGCCGGGAACGGGTGATCTGCTGGCCTGGACAGCGGATGACGGCGCGGACTCCGACGTCATCCGGAAGTACGTCGATTTCGCCGTCGCATCGGGGGTGAGGCTGACGCTCTTCGCCAACGGCCGCTTCGCAGGGTGGACGGTGAATGCGGCTGCACTCCGGCCCCTAGGGCGTGTCTCCTAAACGTGGTGTCAGTGTTCTGGGATGCTGTGGGGATGTCCCGTTCTGCTGTTTTGAGTGATTCCGATTGGGCTATTTTGGAGCCGTTGTTGCCGTCGTCTGCGGGTCGGCG
>NZ_NBXB01000018.1 GCF_003399635.1 Subtercola boreus
CTTCAACACCTTCAAACAATGGCGTGGCCTCGCCACCCGCTACGACAAACTCGCCCTCACCTACCGCGGAGGCGCCGTGCTCAGAGCAATCACGATCTGGGTCAAGGAATTAGGAGACACGCCCTAGTCGACTCCGGCCAGATCCAGCTGGGCAACCACACCTTCGATCACGTCGACCTCACGAAGGTGTCAGACGACAAGGTCATCCAACAGCTCCAGAAGAACCACGACTTCCTGTTCGACACGTTCGGCGTCGATTCCCGGCCGTACTACCGCCCGCCGTACGGGCATCGCGACGAACGGACCGATGGGCTCGCCGCGAGTATCGGCTACACCGCGCCCGTGCTCTGGACCAACTCGATTTACGATTCGAAGCTGCTCGACCCCGCAAAGATCGTGGCGCTTGCCAAGAAGTGCTTCCTGCCGGGGCAGATCGTCATCGGGCACCTGAACCACGACCCGGTGACCGAGGCCTTCCCCGAACTGCTGGAGATCATCCAGAGCCGCGCTCTTCAGACGGTCACGCTCGACGATGTCTTCCTGGCGTCGTAGCACGCGAGAGCCGGATGCCCGCCCCGCCGGGCGCGCGCTCAGTACCAGTGCGGGTTGGTGTTCTGCGAGTGCGCCCACGCGCCGCACGGGTTGCCGTAGCGGCCAGAGATGTAGGCGAGGCCCCAGTTGACCTGCGTGGAAGCGTTCGTCCGCCAGTCGGCGCCGGCCGAGGCCATCTTGTTGCCGGGGAGCGACTGCGGGATGCCGTAGGCACCGCTCGACTCGTTGTAGGCGTTCAGGCGCCAGCCCGACTCGCGGTTCCAGAGGTTCACGAGGCACTGGAACTGGTCGGAACCCCAGCCGCGCGCACTGACCTGGCCCTCGGCATAGTTCTTCGCACCCTGAGGGTCGCTGACCAGCCCGCTCGGCGGGGCGCTGCTGTCGTTGCCGTTGCCGTCACCCTGGTTGGCGGCCGCCTCTTTCGCAGCGGCGGCGTCGGCGGCATCCTTCGCTGCCTGGACGCCGAGCTGGTAGTTCTGCTCGACGGCAGCCGTCGTGTCCTTCAGGGTGGCGAGCTGGGCGAACAGGATGTCGCTCTGCGCCTGCTGGGCGGAGACCTCAGCGTCGGCGGCCTGCTCTGCGACCTGCGCGTCGGCCGCGGCCTGTTGGGCGGCGACTGCCAGCTGCGTGCGGGCGTCTTCGGCGACGGTGGCCTGGGCGTCGAGCGTGGTCGCGAGGTTCTGGGTCGAGGTGGCCAGGGAACTGAGGCGCGCGGACTGCTCGGTGATCTTGTTGAGTGTTCCGAGCTGGTCGAGCAGCGTGCCGGCCTGCGATCCGCTGAGAAACAGGTTCGCGGTCTGGTTGCCGCCGGAGCGGTAGAGCTCCACCGTCAACTGGGCGAACTGCGCCTTCGCAGTGGCGGCCTTGGCTGTCGCCTCGGCTGCGCGCTGTCTCGAGGAGTCGGCCGTCTGGGTGGCGGACTGCAGGGCGGCCTGCGCGTTGAGGTACTCATTGCCCTTCTGCACCGCGACGTCACCGAGCTGGGCCGCCTGCTGCTGCAGTTCGCCGATGAGCCCGGTGATGTTCTGCACCTCGGCGGCCTTCGTCGCCTCGTTCTGCTTGGCGGCGTTGACGTCGTCCCAGCTGGGGTAGTCAGCTCGCACGGCGAGGGAGAGGATGCCCGGGGCAGACGTCGCAGAGGCGGCGACGGGCATCGCAACGCCCGTCGAGACCGCCAGGGCGGCGGCGACGACAAGGCGCAGCGAACGATTCATGGCTCTACGCTATGCGACGACGAGCGAAAACGGGGATGCCCACGCTGCCGATCAGCTGAAGATCGGGTCCCGGGTGCGGCTCCGCTTGAGTTCGAAGAAGCCGTCGAAGCTCGCTGCCGCGACGATGCCGTCCCAGAGCGTCAGAGCAATCTCGCCGGTCGGGGCGGGGGAGATGACCGGGCCGAAGAAGGCGATCCCGTCGACCGACAGGATGGGCGTGCCCACATCCTGGCCGACCAGGTCGATACCGCTCGAGTGGGATGCCCGCAGTTCGCTCTCGAAACGGAACGGCTCACCGGTAGCAGCATCCGGAGCCTCGTTTGCGAGTTCGGCCGGCAGACCGGCCTCCGCGAGCGACTCGGCGATGATCGCGTCGACGTCGGTTCTCTGGCCGAGATGGATCCGCGTGCCGAGTGCGTCGTAGAGCGGCTTGACGAAATCCTGGCCCTTCAGCTCCGTGACGGCAGCGATGAGCTGGGCATATCGGAGCGTGCGGGGGAAGAATGCGCGGTGGGCGTCGTCGATGTCGTTGTTCTCGTTGAGGATCGCGAGGCTCATGATGTGCCAGGTGACATCGAGGTCACGGTGGGTGGAGACTTCGTCGACCCATCTCGACGTCATCCAGGCCCAGGGGCAGGAGGGATCGAACCAGAAATCGACACGTGTTGTTTGCTCAGCCATGACCCCACTCTGCCACTCTGGGAGGACACAGCGGCAATTCGATACATTTGCATTGAAAAAGGCTTGCGCTGGATGGAGTTATCGTTATTGTTGTACTTACAAGTTTTTGATGTTCGGCTCAGAAGGAAGAAACCATGACTGACACCTATACGATCCCCGGCCACAAAGCGGGCACCTGGACCATCGACCCGTCGCACAGCGAGGTCGCCTTCAGCGTCCGCCACCTGCTGATCAGCAAGGTCAAGGGCAAGTTCGAGAAGTTCGATGCCACGTTCGTGACCGGCGAGAGCCCCCTCGACACCAAGCTCACCGCATCGGCCGACATCGAGTCGATCAACACCGGTGACGCCAACCGCGACGGTCACCTCCGCACGAACGACTTCTTCAACGCTCCCGAGTTCCCGACCATCACGTTCGTCTCGAACAGCGTCGTCGCCGAGAAGGACGACCTCAAGGTCTCGGGTGACCTCACGATCAAGGGCGTCACCAAGACGGTGACGTTCGACGTCGAGTTCGGTGGCTTCGGCAACGACCTCTACGGCAACTACAAGCTCGGCCTGACCGCCAAGACCGTCATCAACCGCAACGACTTCGGTGTGAGCTGGAACGCTCCGCTCGAGGCCGGCGGAGTGCTCGTCGGCGACGACGTCACCATCACGATCGACCTGCAGGCGTCGCTGCAGGCGTAACCCGTCCAGCGTCACGAAGGCCGTCGTCCCCTCTCGGGGTCGGCGGCCTTCGTCATGCCGCCTCCCGTGCCCCCTCCGGCTCCTGACGCGTATCGACTGGGGAGTTTCGGTCGGTATCGGGCCGGCGAAGCGACCGAAACTCCCCAGTCGTTCGGTGGGCGGGGCGGGCCGGGTCGGGTCAGAGGGCGAGAGGGAGGCCGAGGTAGGCGGCGTAGCGGGCGGCGGCGCGCGCCACGCCCGCGGACTGGACGGCGCCCAGCGGCTCGAACGGGGACGGCGTCACCCCGACCCGCGCCGCCCCGGCCTTCCGCGACCAGGTGCCGACGACGCGCCCGCCGGCGACGATCGTGGGCAGGAACATCCCGTTGCCGCCCGGCACGATGCGCTCGGAGTACTCCGCCGCCAGTACGGCACTCCGATCCGCGTAGCCGAGCAGGTACTCGTCGAAGCCCGGCAGCAGGTGCACCGCCGCGCGAACGGGAGGCTCTGCGAGCGCGCCGGCGGGCATCCAGTACTCGACGCCGTCGACCGCGAACGATTCGAGACGGTCTCGCGCCGCATCCAGTCCCGCTTTCGCATCACGCACGAGCAGGTTCGACCACCACAGGAAGTCGCGGAGCGAGGCAGGCCCGTGGCCGGTGAAGTAGCGGAGGGCCAGCTCCCGCACGCCCTCCTCGTGACTCAGGCGTCGTGGATGCCCGATCCATTCGCCCTGCAGAACGAGTGCCTGCGCGGTGCCGAGCATGGGCCCGAAGCAGAGCGTCTTGGTGTGGCTGAGGTACCAGAGCAGGTGCGATCCCCGGTTGGATGCGGTGTCGATGCCGTGCGAGCGGAACTCGGCGAACAGCGCGTCGCGGGTGAGCGAGCGCCCGCCCTCGAGTGCTTCCACCGCGACAGCGCTCGCCCGCTCGAAGGTCTCGGAGTCGAGCCCGAGCTGGCGGTGACGGGTGGCCGCGCCGGTGATGGTGCGCGTGGCGGTGAGGTCGAGCATCCACTCGAGGTCCTCGGCGACGACGAGGTGCAGCGTGCCGCGGAACGGCCACGACCGCACGACCTCGCCGGTGTTCAGGGCGTCGTCGACGGTGCGGAGCGTGGCGCCGGGGGAGCGGAGCGCGACGGACCACTTGGCACCCGGCAGGTCCTGCGCCTGCATCGCCGCGAGGCGCCGCACCACGTCGACGACACCGGTACGTTCACCGGAGCCGCTGCGGCGCTGGATGCCCTGGCCCACCAGTCGCAGCCGGGCGAGGGTGCTCGCTTCCCGCGCCTTCACGGCAGCTCGTCAGGCACGGTGCAGCCTCAGAGCAGCTCGGCGGCCCGCAGTTGCTTCGCGAGACCGGAGCCGTCGGGAGCGTACATCCAGAGCGCATCGGACTTCGCGCTCATCGACTCGGCCTTGGACCGGCCACCGGCCAGCACGGCCTCGCTCGGGGAGAGCTGGCGGATCGCGATGGCGGCGACATTGCCGGGGTGCTGCTGCTCGAACTCGCCGTAGATCTCCTCGTCGTGCTGCCCGTCGTCGCCGACCAGGAGCCAGCGCATCGCCGGGAACTCTTCGGCGAGCCGGTGCAGGTTGTCGCGTTTGTGCTCCCGGCCGCTCCGGAAGAGGCGATCGTGCGTCGGCCCCCAGTCGGTGAGGAGGAGAGGGCCGGTGGGGTAGAGGTTCCGGGAGAGGAACCGGCCGAGGGTGGGGGCCACGTTCCAGGCTCCCGTCGAGAGGTAGATGGTGGGGGATCCCGGATGCTCGGAGGCCAGCCGATCGAGCAGCACAGCCATGCCGGGCGTGGGCATGCGGGCGTGTTCGTCGAGCACGAAGGTGTTCCAGGCGGCCAGCAACGGCCGGGGGAGGGCGGTCACCATGACGGTGTCGTCGATGTCGCTCACCACGCCGAAGGTGGCGTCTGGCGAAATGATGAAGACCGACGACTCGACGGGCTCGGAGTCCTCGGCCCTCAGGGTGATGGTGTGCCAGCCGGGTTCGAGGGTGGCGGGGACGACGGCGTCGACGACACCTCCGCGGTCGGCCTTGACCTGGTGCTCCACGCCGCCGACCGTCACCGTGACATCCACCTCGTTGATGGGCACAGCCGTGAAACTCCGCCAGCCACGGACGAGTTCTTCGCGGCGGCCGATGAGGGGGAGGCGCCGGCGCGGCTTCCTGTCGTGCGTCAGGAGCACGCGGCAGAGGATCCGCACCCACTCGGTCGAGCCGTAGCCCTTGTAGGGCACGACCGTGGTCTCGTAGCCGCGCTTGCGCGCCCGGTTCTCCCGGAACTCGTGCAGGGCGTCTTCGACTCGCGCGGCGCGGTGCAGGATGCGCTCGGGCGTGACCCTGGCGCCCGCGAGGCCTGTAGGGAAGGGTCGTACCGGTTCGTCTGCCACCGTCCCAGTCTGTCAGACGACTCAGCGAGACGCCTGATCGTCGGATCCGGGAGCTGATTCCTGTCAGATGATGGAGAAGTTCTCAAGAACCTGCACGGATTGTCACTCGGCCCGCAGGGACGGCGGGTAACATGAGACTTACTTGAACACGTAATGAAGGGGCCGGCGAAGAAAAGTGTCACTCAGTAAGCTGATCGATGAGACTCTGCTCGAGATGGTCAACGTGCGGAACGAGCCCGTACAGGTGCGGAGTTCCACGCGCATCTCCGCCCTGGTCGACGCGGCCGCCGAGGTGGTCGAAGAGGTCGGTGTCGAGCGCATGACGACGGCCATGGTCGCCGAACGGGCCGGCGCATCCATCGGAACCGTGTACCGCTACTTCCCCGATCGCATCGCGGTGCTCTCGGCCCTCAGCCTCCGCAGCATGGACAGGTTCCTCCGCCAGACGCGGGAGAACATCCTGCGCGACAAGCCGGAGTCGTGGATCGACATGATGCTGATCTCCTTCGAGACCGCGGTCGAGATGCACCGCACAGAGGTCGGTTTCACGTCGATCCGCCTGGGGGATCTCGTGTCGTACCCTGAGGTCGAACCCACCTCCATCCGGTCGGCGCGCATCGCCAGTGCCTTCGCTGCGATCATCGACCAGGACTTCGGTGTCGAGTCGACGCCCGATCTGACCCTCCACCTCGAGATGTCGGTCAACATGACCGATGCCCTCCTGGTGCGCGCGTTCGTGAGCGACAAGGCGGGAGACACCCGCATCATCGACGAGGCGCGCTCGATCATCTCGTCGTACCTCGCCTCGTTCGACCAGGGCGCGAAGAAGTAGTCCACTGGGGGGCTGCATCCCACGCTCCTGATCCGGATGCCCAATAGGGTGCGCCACGGGCGCGTTTTCGGATGTCGGAGGCTCACGCAACACTGTGTCAAGCACGGTGCCCGGCTTTGCCAATTCTTCAGAATGGTGTTTGGCTTGGCGCACTGGTCCGAGCCGCACGTGCTGTGACCTTTCCGACGACTGGAGATCTGCGTGATCGAATTCCGCACGGTTACCAAGAAATTCCCTGACGGCACTGTCGCGGTCGACGAGCTGAGCCTGGTGATCCCTGCCCGGCAGACGACGGTCCTGGTCGGCTCGTCGGGCTCAGGCAAGACGACCATCCTCCGCATGATCAACCGGATGGTCGAGAAGACCTCGGGCGACATCGAGATCGACGGCGAGGACATCTACGCCCTGAACCCGGTGAAGCTCCGCCGAAGCATCGGCTACGTCATGCAGAACTCGGGACTGCTCCCGCACCGCAAGGTGATCGACAACGTCACCACCGTTCCTGTGTTGAACGGTGTCAAGAAGGCCCAGGCGCGGGAGGCGGCCCTGACGCTGCTCGACACCGTCGGGCTCGACCGGTCGCTGGCCGAGCGCTACCCCAGCCAGCTCTCGGGGGGGCAGCAGCAGCGCGTCGGGGTGGCCCGGGGACTTGCGGCCGACCCGAACATCCTCCTGATGGACGAACCGTTCGGCGCCGTCGACCCGATCGTGCGCTCGGAACTGCAGCAGGAGCTCATCCGCATCCAGCGCGACCTCGGCAAGACGATCGTCTTCGTGACCCACGACATCGATGAGGCCTTCCTGCTGGGCGATCAGGTGGTGTTGCTCGAGAAGGGCGGCCGCATCGCGCAGCAGGGCACTCCCGCCGAGATCCTGTCCCGCCCGACCAGTGACTTCGTGGCCACCTTCATCGGCGCCGACCGCGGCCGCCGGGCGCTCCGGGTCGAGGTGGTCAACGGGCGGAACGTCGTCGTCGACGAAGACGGTCGACCGACCGGGGTGTTGCAGTCATGAGCGCGAGAGCCTCGAACGGCCTCGTCGAGAACTGGGCTGCGCTGAAGAGGGCGTTGGCCCGATGAGCGCCGCTGCCTCCGCGGATCGAGTTCTCGCATGAACTGGGTCGTCAACAACCTCGGGCTCATCTGGAGTCTCACGCTCGACCACGTCGCTCTGGCCGTTCCCCCGATCATCCTGGGATTCCTCATCTCGATCCCGATCGGCTGGGTCGCCAACCGCTTCCACGCCTCGAGGGGTGTTCTGCTCACCATCAGTGGGCTGCTCTACACAGTGCCGTCGCTTCCGTTGTTCATCGCCCTCCCCGCAATCCTCGGTACCGGCATCCTCGACCCCATCAATGTCGTCGTCGGGCTCACGATCTACGCCGTCGCCCTCATGGTGCGTTCGGTGGCGGATGCCCTGGCCGCCGTCGACGCGGGAGTCCGGCAGGCGGCCACAGCCATGGGCTACTCGGCCTGGCAGCGTTTCTGGCGGGTCGAGTTCCCGCTGGCCGGGCCGGTTCTGCTCGCAGGTCTTCGAGTCGTGTCGGTCAGCACGGTCAGCCTGGTCAGCATCGGTTCGGTCGTCGGTGTGTCGAGCCTCGGCTACCTCTTTCTGAACGGGCTGCAGCGGAACATCATCGAGGAGGTCGCCAGCGGAATCGTCGCGACCCTGGTGATCGCGGTGGTCTTCGACCTCCTGCTCGTGCTGGCCGGCCGGGTGCTGCTGCCGTGGGCGAAAGCGGATCCGACGGCGAGGCGTGCGCGGCGGAAGACGGTCGAGACGGCCATAGCCGGTCCATCTGCGGGCGGTTCAGCTGTCGACGACCCGGCCGTCAGCGATCCCTCGATGGCGGGGCGGTAGTCTCATGGATCTTTTTCTCGACGGTTTCGCGTGGATCTTCGATCCGGCGCACCTCTCCGGCCCCGGCGGCATCTGGGCGCGCATCGCGGAGCAGCTCTCCTACACGTTCGGCGCCGTCGCCATCGCGGCGGTCATCGCCATTCCGCTCGGTCTCTGGATCGGGCACACCGGCCGCGGCCGCGACATCGCCGTGCTCAGCTCGGGCGGGCTCCGGGCCCTTCCGAGCCTCGGGCTGCTGATCATCTTCGCGCTCGGCATCGGGATCGGCTTCAAGGCGCCGCTCCTGACGTTCGTGATCCTCGCCATCCCGTCGCTGCTCTCCGGTGCCTACGCCGGTGTCGAGGCGGTCGATAAACGCACCGTGGACGCTGCCCGGGCCCAGGGCATGACCGAGTGGCAGGTGCTGACGAAGGTCGAGCTGCCTCTCGGTCTGCCCCTGCTCATCGGCGGCATCCGGTCGGGCGTGCTGCAGGTCGTCGCCACGGCGACCCTCGCCTATTTCGCCAGCGGCGGGGCGCTCGGCGTGTTCATCAACGACGGCCTCAAGACCCGCGACTACGCGGAGCTCATCGGCGCGTCGATCGTGGTCACCGCGCTGGCTCTCGTGCTCGAGGGCATATTCGCGCTGCTGCAGAGGTTGTTCGTGCCACGCGGTGTCACCGCGGGCCAGATCACAGAAGTCCGCTCACGGCCAGTCAGGCCGCGAGCGGTGGTGGGATCCCCCATCCAAGAAGGGAAATAGCATGTTCACAGCATTGAAGAAAGGCCGTGTCGCCGCCCTCGGCGTCATCGCGGTCAGTGCGGCAGTCGCACTGGCAGGGTGTTCATCAGGCAGTAGCAGCCCGTTGGGCTCCAGTTCTTCGGGTTCGGCCGCGGCGGGCACCATCGTCATTGGTTCGCAGTCGTACTACTCGAATGAGATCATTGCGGAGATCTACGCTCAGGCACTTGAGGCCAATGGCCAGACCGTGACCCGCAAGTTCAACATCGGCCAGCGCGACGCCTACTTGCCGGCTCTCGCCAGCGGCGAGGTCACCCTCTTCCCCGAGTACTCGGGGAACCTCCTGCAGTTCTACGACAAGGCCACCGCCGCGGTCTCGGCGAGCGATGTGTACGCGGCCCTGAAGACCGCCGTGCCCGCGAACCTCGAGGTGCTCGACCAGTCCGAGGCAGCCGACCAGGACTCGTACAACGTCACCAAGGCGTTCTCCGAAGCCAACGGCGTGACGAGCATCGCCGATCTCGCCAAGGTGTCGAACGTGACGCTCGGTGGCAACGCCGAACTCGCGACCCGACCCTACGGCCCTCCCGGACTGCTCAGCACCTACAACGTCACCGTCGGCTTCACGCCGATCGACGACTCGGCCGGCCCGCTGACGCTGAAGGCCCTGCTCGACAACACGATCCAGGTCGCCAACATCTACAGCGCAGACCCGAGCATCGGTGCGAACGACCTGGTCACGCTGACCGACCCGAAGAGCCTGCTCCTCGCGTCGAACGTCGTGCCGCTGATCAACAAGGATGCGGCCACCCCGGCCGTGACCGACGTGATCAATAAGGTCGACGCCTCGCTCACGACGGCGGATCTCGTTTCGATGAACGGTGAGAGCGTCAACGACAAGAAGTCGTCGGCCGACATCGCCAAAGAGTGGCTCGCCAGCAAGAAGCTGTTCTAGAGCTTCCCGCACGGCCGAATGTGGCCGAAGCCGGCCGGAAGGTCCCTCTGGGGGCCACCGGCCGGCTTTTTCTATACAGCGAAGAGCAGCACGACCGGGAAGGCGAGCAGAACGGCTGCGAGGCCCAGGATGCCCGTGCGGGCCGGTAGCATGAGCTGGCTCTCGGGGTGCAGCAGCCGCCGCACCCTGACCACCACCGGATCGACCGACGTGGCGAACCGATCGTCGTGCTGCACATCCTCGCCGAACTCGGTCGCCGAACCCACCTTCTCGGCCCGCACAGCGTAGGCCGGGGCATCCACCACCGACATCGACGCAGGGCCGCGGCGCACGATGTTCTGCGTCTCCGCCGATCCGACGAGCGCGATGGCTTCGGCGAGGGTGGTGTTGTCGGTCAGACGGCGGCTCTGGTCATCCGCCAGCATCTCGACCAGCAGCGAGACGGCGACCTGCGCCCGGGTGGCGATCGGGAACCAGGGCAGGGCGCTCCGCCACGATTCGAAGGCGACGAGCAGGATGTGGTGCTGCTGCCGGAGGTGTGCCCGCTCGTGGGCGATCACCGCTTCGAGCTGGTCGGAGTCGAGCAGTGACACGAGCCCCTCCGAGAGCACGGTGACGGTGCGTGCGCCGGGCAGGCAGTAGGCGACAGGCGCGGGGGAGTCGAGGATGAGCGTGCCGGGCTGGCCGAGCAGGGGGGTGCTGAGAAGGTCGACGAGGGAGCGGTGCCGTCTGCGCTGGCGTTCCGTGCGGGTGACGGTCACGGCTAGGTTCAGCAGCAGGTGCGCGAGCAGCAGCGCGGCGCTCGAAAGGGCGAAGAGATGGATCAGACCCGCCCCGGCCGGAAGCGCACCGGCGAAGACGAGCGGCGGGAGGTCGGCCAGCCCGCTGAGCAGTCCGCTGCTGAACGGGATCAGGCCGAAGGTCACGAGGGAGCCGATCATCGACAGCCCGCCTGCAAGGGCGATCGCCTGCCAGAGCAGCAGTGCCACACCCGGCGAGCGCGTTGGCCAGTGCGCCCGGGCGAGCAGCACCGGAACCGGCCACGCCAGAACGACCGCCAGCGCGGCAAGGGTCAGAGAGGCGAAAAGCACGCGCCCAGCGTAGCCTTCTGGGCTGTCAGTCGGCCTGTGCGGCGGGCAGCGTGCGTGGGGCGGCGGATGTCGCGACCGAGCCCGCGCGTTTCTCGAGCAACTGGCGGAGGGTGTCGGCCTCCTGGGGGCTCACCTGGCCGACGAACCGGGCGAGGGCCGCCTCGCGGTCGGGCTCGGCGCCCAGCACCTGCTGGAGGAGCTCGGCCGTGTGGTCGGCACGCGTGGTGACAGCGAAGTAGAGGTGCGGCCTGACCTTGCGGTCACGGGCGACGAAACCCTTCCGTTCGAGGCGCGAGAGCACGGTGAGCATTGTCGTCAGCGCGAGCTCCTTGCCGGCGCTCGTCTTGTGCTCGAGGTCTTCGCGGAGCTCAGCGGCCGACACCGGAGCGTCGCTCTGCCAGAGTCGCTCCATGATTGAACGCTCGAGGTCGCCAAGGGTTGCCATGGCACTAGATTAGCGCCTTTTTCCTGCGTGTTCTACGCAAGGTAGAAAAACAGTTCTACACTCGGTAGAAGAAGAACTTCTACACACCGTAGAAAATCACCGTGGAGGACTCGTGAACGACTGGCTCGACCCGCTGCTGCTCTCCCGCTGGCAGTTCGGGCTCACCACGATCTACCACTTCCTGTTCGTGCCGCTCACGATCGGCCTGGCCCTGACGGTCGCCCTCTTCCAGACCGCCTGGGTGCGCACCGGGCATGCCAAATACCTGCAGATCACCAAGTTCTTCGGCAAGATCTTCCTCATCAACTTCGCGATGGGCGTGGTGACCGGCATCGTGCAGGAGTTCCAGTTCGGCATGAACTGGTCGGACTACTCCCGCTTCGTCGGCGACGTCTTCGGCGCCCCGCTCGCCCTCGAGGGGCTGCTCGCGTTCTTTCTCGAGGCGACGTTCATCGGCCTGTGGATCTTCGGCTGGGACCGCCTGCCGAAGAAACTCCACCTCGCGACCATCTGGGTCACCGCGCTGGCGAGCATCCTGAGCGCCTATTTCATCATCGCGGCGAACTCGTTCATGCAGAACCCGGTCGGCTACCAGATCAACGAGGCGAAGGGGCGCGCCGAGCTCACCGACATCTGGGCGCTGCTGACGAACAAGGTGGCGCTGGCTGCGTTCCCGCACACGATCTTCGCGTGTTTCATGGTCTCGGCCGCCCTGATCGTCTGCGCAGCCGCCTGGCACCTCTCCCGCAACCAGCACTTCGACACGATGCGCCCCGCCCTGAAGTTCGGGCTCTGGATGATGGTGATTGCGGGCACGCTGACCTTCCTCTCGGGTGATCAGCTGGGACTCGCGATGGTCGAGACCCAGCCGATGAAGATGGCGGCGGCCGAGGCGCTCTACAACACCTCCACCGGCGCGAACGCCTCGTTCTCGATCTTCACCCTGGGTACGCCCGACGGCGTGAGCGAGCTGTTCTCGATCCGGATCCCGTATCTGCTGTCGTTCCTCTCGACGCACACGTTCGACGGCACCGTCGAGGGCATCAACGACCTGCAGGCGCAGTATACGCAGTTGTACGGCCCCGGCGACTACACGCCGACCATCTGGGTCACCTACTGGGCGTTCCGCTACATGATCGCCTTCGGCGTTCTCGCGGTCATGACCGCCGTCGGCGGCCTCTGGTTCACGCGCAAGGGCCGGATGCCGAGGAAGCGCTGGATCTGGAAGGTCGCCATCTGGTCGATGCCGCTGCCGCTGGCCGCAATGATCGTCGGCTGGGTCTTCACCGAGATGGGACGGCAGCCGTGGATCGTGTTCAGCCTGCTGAAGACCCGGGACGCGGTGTCGCCGAACACGACGGGCCTCGAGGTGCTGATCTCGCTGATCGCGTTCACGCTGGTCTACGGCACGCTCGCGGTGGTCGAATTCCGGCTGATCAAGAAGGCCATCCAGAAAGGCCCGGAAGAAGCGCCGACACCCGACGCCGAGTCGGGCGAGATCAAGCACGAAGCGACGGTGTACTGATGGACCTCCCCACCCTCTGGTTCGGCCTGCTGGCCTTCTTCTTCATCGGGTACTTCGTGCTCGACGGCTTCGACTTCGGCGTCGGCATGTCGATCCCGTTTCTCGGTCGCGACGCCCGCGGCCCGAACGACACCGATCGCCGCGTGCTGATCAACACGATCGGCCCGATCTGGGATCTCAACGAGACCTGGGTCATCGTGGCGGGCGCGGCCATGTTCGCGGCCTTCCCCGAGTGGTACGCCACGCTGTTCAGCGGTTTCTACCTGATCTTCCTGGTCATCCTGCTGGCGCTCATCCTCCGCGGGGTCTCGTTCGAGTACCGGCACCAGCGCCCCGAGATCGCCTGGAAGCGCCGCTTCGACCGGATGATCGTGGTCGGCTCCGCCGTGCCCGCCTTCCTCTGGGGGCTCGTCTTCGCGAACGTCGTGCGCGGGGTGTCGCTCGACGCGGGCTTCAACTACACCGGAACCGTCTTCGACCTCTTCTCGCCCTACGCCGTGCTCGGCGGGCTGACGACGCTGCTGCTGTTCTTCACGCACGGCGTCGTGTTCGTGTCGCTGAAGACGGAGGGGCCGATCCGGGAGCGGGCCCGGCAACTGGCCAGCCGTTCGGGCCTGCTCACGATCCTTGTCGCCGCCGTTTTCCTTGTCTGGACGACAGTGTCGTTCGGATCGGTCTGGTCGGGCATCCTGTCGGGCGTCGCCGCGGTCACGCTCATCGCCGGCTGGCTCGCGAACCAGCGGAAGGCCGAAGGCTGGTCGTTCACCTTCCTCGCGGCCACGATCGCCTTCGCCGTGCTGTCGCTGTTCGTCTCGCTCGTTCCTGACGTGATGCCCGCGACCAACGACCCCGCGAACAGCCTGACGATCGCGAACGCGTCGTCGTCGGGGTACACGCTCACGCTGATGAGCTGGGTGGCGCTCGTGTTCGTGCCGCTGATCCTCGCGTACCAGGCGTTCACGTACTGGGTGTTCCGCAAACGGGTCAGTCGCGCATCCATCACCGGGGCACCGGAGCCGTCAGCACCGGATGTCGCGGGGCCGAAGGTGTCAGCGTGAAACCCGTCGACCCTCGGCTGCTGCGGTACGCGGCATCCGCCCGCCGGTTCTTCGGGCTGGGGGCGCTGCTCGCGCTCCTCCAGACCGGCTGCATCGTGGCGTTCGCGTGGCTGGTGAGCTCGGTGGTGGTGTCCGCGATCGGCGGCGCCTCGCTGACGGCTCTCGCAGGCTCGCTGTCGGCGCTCGTCGGCGTGATCGCGCTCCGCTCTGTGCTCGTCTGGCTCATGGAACTGAACGCCGCCCGGGGAGCGGCAAAGGTCAAGAGCGAGCTGCGGCAGACGGTGCTGGCGTCGCTCGTGCGGCTCGGCCCGGGCTGGCTGTCGGGGCGCAACACCGTCGAGGTGACCACCGTGACGACGACGGGTCTGGATGCGCTCGACACGTACTTCTCGAAGTACCTGCCCCAGCTGATCCTGACGGCGCTCGCGACCCCTGTGCTCGTGCTGGTGCTGTTCGCGTCGGATGTCACCAGCGGGGTCATCGTCGTGCTGACGCTGCCCCTGGTGCCGGTGTTCATGATCCTGATCGGCTGGGCGACCGAGGCTCTGCAGAAGAAGCAGTGGCAGAGCCTCGGAGCGCTGTCGACGGGGTTCCTCGACGTGGTCGAGGGGCTGTCGACGCTGAAGGTGTTCGGGCGCGAGAAGCGGCAGGCGGCGCGCATCCGCGTCGTGACGGAGGAATACCGCTCGAGCACTCTGAAGGTGCTGAGGGTGTCGTTCCTCAGCGGATTCGCCCTCGAGATGGCGGCGAGCCTCTCGGTCGCGCTGGTCGCCGTGGCGGTGGGGCTGCGCCTCGTCGGCGGGGATCTCGGGCTCGGAGTGGGACTGTTCGTGCTGATGCTGGCGCCCGAGGCGTTCCTGCCGCTCAGGCAGGTCGGGGCGGCCTACCACGCGGCTGCCGACGGGGTGGCGGCGACGGATGCGGTGTTCGAGATGATCGCCGCCGGCCCCGGCCTCACCGCATCGGGCGTGAGACTGCTTCGGACACGTGAGACCGGCGCGTGCGTCTCATCTGTCCGCAAGGGTCTCACGAGCGGTGGCAGGCGCGGCGGGGCCTCGCTGACGGGGGTGTCGGTGCGGTACGGGGAGCCGGGGGCGGAGCGGTTTGCGGTGCGCGACTTCTCCGTCGAACTCCGGCCGGGCACGCTGACCGTGCTCACCGGTCCGAGCGGGGCCGGGAAGTCGAGCGTGCTTGCCGCGATGCTCGGCTTCGTGCCGCACACCGGCACCGTTCTGGCGGCCCCCATCGCGTGGGCGGGGCAGCGGCCCGGACTGCTGTCGGACACCGTCGCGTCGAACGTGGCGCTGGGCAGCGACCATCCATCGTCTGCACTTGTGTCGCGGGCCCTCGCGCTCGCGGCTGCCGACGACATCGACCCCGCGCTGGTGCTCGGAGTGAACGGATCGGGTCTCTCCGGGGGCCAGGCCCAGCGCGTCGCGGTCGCCCGTGCGGTCTACCGTCTCATCGAGCAGGACTGCGGAGTGCTCCTCCTCGACGAGCCCAGCTCGGCCCTCGACGCGGCGACCGAGCAGCGGATGATCGCGGGCATCCGCTCCCTCGCCGCTGGCACGGGTGCCGCGGTGCTCGTGGTGTCGCACCGCGCGGCATTCGCGCGGGCGGCCGACCGCGTGATCGAACTGTCGGCGCCCGTGCAGGGGCCCGACCGCACCGCCGACGATTCCCGCGCCGGCGCCGGCGCCGGCCCCGCGGCCGCCACCCCCACCTCGGCCGCCACCTCGTCACATCTCACCGGGGCGGTGCGCTGATGCGCACGGCCGACGTCCTGCGGCTCGCCCAGCCCGCCCCGCGCGCGCTCGCGCCGGCGCTCGCCTTCGGGCTGCTCAGCGCGCTCTCGACCGTTGCGCTCCTCGCCACCTCCGCATACCTCATTGCGCGCGCAGCCGAGCAGCCGCCGATCCTGTACCTCTCGATCGCGATCGTCGGTGTTCGCGGATTCGCCCTGGCCCGGGCATCCTTCCGCTACCTCGACCGGCTCGCGGGCCACGGTGCGGCGTTCCGCGCGCTGGCGACGCTGCGGGTTGCCATCTACGACCGCATCGTGCCGCTCGCCCCCGCCGGGCTCGCCGGCACACGCCGCGGTGACCTTCTCGCGCGCCTGGTCGGCGATGTGGACGAGCTGCAGAACCTGCTGCTCCGCGTCGTGCAGCCGCTGGTGACCTCCTTGCTCGTGTCTGCGCTCGCCGTGGTGGGGGTCGCGCTGCTGCTGCCTGCGGCCGGACTAGCGCTGGCCGTTGCCCTGCTCCTCGCGCTCCTCGCGGGCACACTCGTCAACTCACGCATCGCCGGAGCTGCCGAACGCGAGCTCGCGCCCCTCCGCGGCCGTTTTTCTGACGAGACACTGGACGTCATCGGCAACCTCGACGTTCTCGTCGCCTTCGGAGCGGTGGATGATCGGCTCGCCCACCTCGAAGCCACCGATCGGCGGCTCACGCGGTCGGCCACCAGCCGTGCCGCCGGTGCCGGAGCCACCGCCGCGATCGTCTCCCTCCTGGCGGGCCTTGCCACGGTCGCGGCGCTCGTCGTGGGCATCCCGGCGCTCGGCCCCGCCGTGATCACGGGCAGCGCCGCAGCGGATGCCTCGGGCCTCTTCAGCGGCACCTCCGGCTCGGGCCTGACCGGTCCGATCCTCGCCGTGCTCGCGCTGGTGCCGATCGCGGTGTTCGAGGTCTTCTCGGCCGTCCCCCTCGCGGCGGGAGCCTGGCGCCAGGTGCACGCCAGCGCGGCCCGCGTCGCGTCCGCGCTGCCCGACACCCTCCCGCCCGAGGTCCCGGCCTCCTGGCCCGCCGCGCTGTCGCCCGCCGCGCTGCCGGATGCCCTTCCGGGCGCCGACCACGCGGAGTCCGGCGAACGCGTCGCGCCGGTCATCCGTCTCGAGCGTATGTCCGCACGATGGCCGAACCGTGTCGCCCCGCTCGACCGGCCCGCCCCGCTTGACCGGCCCGTCCCGACCACCTCGACTGCCGTGGCCGCCCGTGGCGGAACGGCTGCGGCACTCCGCGATGTCAGCGTCACCATCCGGCCGGGGGAGCGGCTGCTCGTCACCGGGCCGAGTGGCAGCGGCAAGACGACGCTCGCCTTCGTGCTCGTGCGGTTCCTCGAGCACAGCGGCACATTCACGCTCGACGGCGTCGACGTGCGCACGCTCGCCCCCGAGGTCGTGCGTCAGACGATCGGACTCTGCGAGCAGACCCCGTACATCTTTGATGCGAACATCCGGCAGAACCTCCTGTTCGCCAGGGAGACCGCCTCAGACGACGACCTGCTCGCCGTGCTCGACCGGGTCGGACTCGCCACCTGGGCCGCCGACCGCGGCGGACTCGACGCGGCGCTCGGCCAGCACGGAGCGCTCGTTTCGGGCGGCGAAGCGCAGCGCATTGCGCTCGCGCGCGTGCTGCTCGCCGACTTCCCGGTCGTCGTGCTCGACGAGCCGACCGCGAACGTCGACCCGGCCCGCGCGGACGCCCTGCTGCGCGACCTGATCGCCGCCGCCGGCCCCGACCGCTCCGTCGTGCTGATCTCGCACACGGATGTCCCGCCCGACCTCATCACCGAGCGTCTCCGCCTCGGCTGACCATCCGTCACCATCGCTCGCCGTCACCACGGAATGCACTCAGCCCCACCGGTGCCGTATCCGCCACGGATCGGCCCAGCGCATTCCGCGCACGAGAACCGACACGGTTTCGAGCATCCTCTCCAGTATCTGCGGAGGATCTCTAGAACTGTGTCGATTCGACTGCTCCGCAGTGGGTCAGTCCGCGAGGGGGCGCGCCAGCGCCCCGAGCCGCCGCTGCCAGAGGGCCGCGCGCCCGGGCGAGGCCGCGACGGAAGGCCCGCCGTGCCACGCGGTCACCACGCGGATCCCATGCAGCGCGTTCACGGCCCACACCTCCGTGCCGGCCAGGTCGGCGGGTGTGGCACGCTCCTCCGAGACGGTCACGCCGAGAGCCGCGGCGAGCACGCGCACCGATTTCGCGGTGACACTGTCCACGCGCACGAGGTCGGCGGGCGGCGCGTAGAGAGTGTCGCCCCGCCACCACAGCAGCGCCGTCGTTGTTCCGTCGATGATCTCCCCGTCGGGGCCGAGCAGCACCAGGTCGTCGATGCCGTCGGCACGCGCCGCGTCGCGAAGGGCGGTGAGGGCGTCGAGGTCGGGGCCCTTCCGGCTCGGGATGCTCCGCGGCTCGGGCCCGTCGTGTGTCCGCAGCACGGCGGAGGCCGCGAGCGGCGGAGCGAGCCGCATCAACAGCGACAGCCGCCACCGTGCCGCGCCCGAACCCGATCCGGAGCCGGCGGCACCGCCTGCGCCAGCGGATGCCGCACCCTCGCCACCCGCCGCGCCGCCCCCGCCAGCGGATGCCGCACCGCCACCCGCCGCACCGCCACCCGCCGCACCGCCACCCGCCGCACCGCCACCCGCTAGACCGTCGCCCGCGCCACCCGCCGCACCGTCGCCGACCCGGCTCAGTTCCACCCGCGGGAACCACCGGTGCACCGGCGGAATCGCGCCGAGCGCCGCCTCCCAGAACGCCGCGAGCAGCGTCTCGTTCCCGAATCCGGCTACCGCCGCCGAGGCGAAGAACCGGGCCCGGTGCAGATCGATGGCCCGTGCCCGCCCGGAGTCGACCAGCCACGAGTCAGCGACCTCGAGGTGCCGTCGGGCATCCATCAGCCCAGCGGCAGCGACCAGCGATCCGTCACGGAACACGAAGCGACGAGAGCCGCCCGAACCGGCGGCAGCAGCAGCAGACGTAGTCATGATCAGTTCACCGTAGCAACAGCGAGCCGCAGACAGGTTCAGTACAATTGACTGTTGGAGACGCGGGCACCCGAACCGCCTCCGCAAGGCCGCACTGTGCGGTCGTTCCCCGACGATTGAGACTCACGTGACTATCGAACGCGATTCCGCTGCGCGCGGCGCCGAAGACGACGCAACAGGCACCACCAACACCGACGCAACTCCCGCCGCGAACACCGCAACGAACACCGACGCAGCACCCGATTCCGCCCGCTACGACTTCGAGGCCCTCCAGAACAAGTGGCTGCCGGTCTGGGACGAGTCGGAGCCGTTCCGCACCGATCTGACGAACGACAAGCGCCCGCGCAAATACATCCTCGACATGTTCCCGTACCCCTCTGGCGACCTGCACATGGGGCACGCTGAGGCCTACGCACTTGGCGACGTGATCTCGCGTTACTGGCGCCACCAGGGTTTCAACGTGTTGCACCCGATCGGCTGGGACTCATTCGGCCTGCCCGCCGAGAACGCCGCGATCAAGCGCCAGATCGACCCGCGCGAGTGGACGTACGCGAACATCGACCAGCAGAAGGCCAGCTTCCGCCGGTACGCCGGCTCGTTCGACTGGAGCCGGGAGCTGCACACCAGCGACCCCGAGTATTATAAGTGGAACCAGTGGCTGTTCCTGAAGCTCTATGAGAAGGGCCTGGCGTACCGCAAGTCGAGCTGGGTCAATTGGGACCCGGTAGACCAGACCGTGCTGGCGAACGAGCAGGTTCTGCCCGACGGAACATCCGAACGCTCGGGCGCCGTCGTTGTGAAGAAGAAGCTCACCCAGTGGTACTTCAAGATCACCGACTATGCGGACCGCCTGCTCGACGACCTGAAGCAGCTCGAGGGCACGTGGCCGGCGAAAGTCATCGCCATGCAGCGCAACTGGATCGGCCGCTCCATCGGCACCGATGTCGACTTCGCCATCGAGGGCCGCGACGCGCCGGTGACGGTCTTCACGACGCGCCCCGACACGCTCCACGGCGCGACCTTCATGGTCATCGCGCCCGAGTCCGAGCTCGCCGCCGAGCTGATCGCCGATCCGTCGGTGTCGGATGCCGCGCGCACACACTTCACGGAGTACCTGACCGAGGTGCAGAAGAGCACGGAGCTCGAACGCCAGGCCACCGACCGGCCGAAGACCGGCGTCTTCATGGAGCGGTACGCGGTCAACCCGGTCAGCGGTGAACGTCTTCCCGTCTGGGCGGCCGACTACGTGCTCGCCGACTACGGAACCGGCACAGTCATGGCGGTTCCGGCGCACGACCAGCGCGACCTCGACTTCGCCCGGGCGTTCTCCCTGCCCGTTCGCGTCGTGCTCGATACGAACCAGCCGGTCACGGGGGCCATCCCGATCCTCATCGACGGCGAGCTGCCGGATGACCTGCCGCCGCTCGACCCTGCATCCACCGGCAAGGCGCTGACCGGCGACGGGCGCCTGATCAACTCGGGCGCGCTCGACGGGCTGAGCAAGAACAAGGCGATCGCGCGGGTCATCGAGCAACTGGAGGCCGCCGGATCGGGTCGTGCCGCCAAGAACTACCGGCTCAGGGACTGGCTGATCTCACGCCAGCGCTACTGGGGAACGCCGATTCCGATCATCCACGGAGCCGACGGCGCAGAGATCCCCGTGCCCGAAGACCAGCTGCCCGTACTGCTGCCGCCGACAGAGGGCCTGAACCTGCAGCCGAAGGGCACCTCGCCCCTCGGTGCCGCAACGGACTGGGTGAACGTGCCCGACCCGCGTGACGGTTCGCCGGCTCTTCGCGACGCTGACACCATGGACACCTTCGTCGACAGTTCGTGGTACTTTCTGCGCTTCCTCTCCCCGAACGATGACACGAAGGCGTTCGACCCGCGCGAGGTCGACAAGTGGGCGCCCGTCGACCAGTACGTCGGCGGCGTGACGCACGCGATCCTGCACCTGCTCTATGCGCGCTTCATCACGAAGGTGCTGTTCGACCTCGGCTACGTCTCCTTCACCGAGCCGTTCAGCGCGCTGCTGAACCAGGGCATGGTGCTGATGGAGGGCTCGGCGATGTCGAAGTCGAAGGGCAACATCGTTCGCCTCAGCGACCAGCTCGACGAACACGGTGTCGACGCGGTGCGCCTCACGATGGCGTTCGCGGGCCCACCCGAAGACGACATCGACTGGGCGGATGTCTCGCCCGCGGGCTCGGCGAAGTTCCTGGCCCGCGCATGGCGGCTGTCGGGTGACGTCACGTCGCTGCCGTCGGTGAACTGGCGGGACGGCGATGTCTCGCTCCGCCGCATCACGCACCGGTTCCTGGCCGAGGCCCCCGGCCTGGTGGAGGCGTTCAAGTTCAACGTCGTCGTCGCGCGGATCATGGAGCTCACGAACGCGGCCCGCAAAGCGATCGACAGCGGACCCGGCGGCGGCGACCCCGCGGTTCGCGAGGCGGTCGAGACGATCGCGCTCGGCTTGTCGCTGTTCGCGCCGTACACCGCTGAGGACATGTGGGAACGCCTCGGCTACCCACCCTCGATCTCGGCGTACGGCTGGCGCGGCGCCGACCCGGCGCTCCTCACAGAGGAGTCGGTGACGGCCGTCGTGCAGGTCGACGGCAAGGTACGGGCGCGTCTCGAGGTCTCGCCGAAGATCTCGGGCGATGAACTCGAGAAGCTGGCGCGGTCGTCTGAGGCGGTCGTGCGCTTCCTCGGGGATCGCGAGATCGTGAACGTGATCGTGCGCGCACCGAAGATCGTCAACATTGCCACAAAGGCGCGTTCGTAGAAGTTCTCCACAGATTCGGGGCCGGGCGGATGCTTGGCCCTTTCTGTTTCGTACGGTCGGTGCATGCGCGATGTGCCTGGTGTCACCGAGGAGTTTGAGCGGCCCGTGGGGGCCGGGCGGACTCTGCCTCGCGAGCGCTCCGGGCGGGCTGCGGGGGAGAGGCGGTCTCTGTCGGGCGCGCGCTCCGGGGAGTCTGCTTCGGTTTGGTCGAGCCTTGCGGAGAGGTCTGGCCGTGAGGCACCTGCCGAGGCTGAGCCGCGGCTGCGGCCGCTGCCGTGGGAGATCGAGGAGCCGCCTCGCGAGGAGGAGCCTGCCGGGAAGTCCCGGTTGCGGATCGGTGTGGGCGCCGCCATCGTGCTGGTGATCGCGACTCTTGTGTGTGCGGTGGTCGTATCCATGATGGCGGGGCGCGGCCGGGTCGATGTTGTCGCGCTGCCGACGGGGGGTGTCTCCGCTGCGGCCGGTGCCAGCGGAGCCAGCGGTGCCGACGGTTCCGCCGGTGCGGGCAGTGCGGGCTCCGGAGCTCCGGGCACGGGTGCCTCGGGCTCGGGTGGGTCCGCTGACGGCTCGTCGAGCGCTGCCACCGGGTCGCCGGGTTCCGCTGCGAACCCGGCGTCAACGGGCCGCGCGGCCGCGCCGATCCTTGTACATGTGCTCGGTGCTGTCGCGCATCCGGGGCTCTTCGAACTCCATCCCGGCGACCGGGTGATCGACGCGGTCTCCGCCGCCGGCGGGTTCACGGCGACGGCCGACCAGGGCCAGCAGAACCTGGCCCGCGTCCTGGCCGACGGGGAGCAGCTGGTCGTGCCCGAGCAGGGGGCTTGTTCACCGCCTCGCCCGGCCGGGGGCGGTGGGGCGGTAACCGGACCGGGAACAGGGGCGGCCGCCGGTGCCGGGGGTGCTCCCGTCGCGCTCGTCAACGTGAACACCGCCGACCAGGCGACGCTCGAGACCCTTCCGCACGTCGGGCCGGCCATGGCCCAGCGCATCATCGCCTGGCGAACCGAGAACGGGCGGTTCACTCAGGTCGACGACCTGAAGAACGTGTCGGGCATCGGCGACAAGACGTTCGAGGTCCTGGCGCCCCTGGTGACGGTATGAAGCGGCCCGTGCATGGTGTCGCCGACCTCCGCCTCGTCATTCCTTCTGCGTGCTGCTGGCTGGTGGGAGGCCTGCTCATCGGGGTGCCGCGGCCTCTGCTTCCCGACCTCGCCGGGTGGTGCGCAGCCGGGCTCTTCGGGGCAGCCGCTCTGCTGGTCATCCTGGTGCTGCTGGTCTCGCGCGAACCGCCTCGTCGACGGTGCGCCGGACGTCGGAGAGGCCGCGCGCTTCGGGCCGGCCGCGCCCTTCGCGCCGGGCATGCGCTTCGCGCCGCCCGCGCCCTCCATGCCCGGCAGGCGTTCTACAGCGCGCTGCGCCGGGCGGCGGGAGCGATCACACTGATCGCCCTCTGTTGCGCGGCTGGCGGGCTCGTCGCGGCTTGCCTCGCCGCACAGCTTCCGGCACGGGAACCCGTCTCCCTCGCGCCGCTGTTCGCGCACACCGTCCGGGTGCGGTTGACAGTCACCTCAGCGCCGGTCGCCACCACGGTCACCCCATCCCCGTTCGGCCGGGCCTTGGTATCGAGCGCTGGCCGAGACCCCGCGACCGGGTCCTCGTTCCGGTTCAACGCGACAGCCTCGGCCGTTCGCTCCGGAACCACCGCGCTCCAGGCGCAGATGCCCGTTCTGGTCTTCGTGCAGAATGCATCCGACTCACCCGCACCCGAGATCGGCGAGCAACTCGAGACATCGGGAACCCTGAAGCCGACGGATCCCGGCGGGAGCGTCGTCGCCCTGTTCTATACCGACAGAGTACCGCTGCTCGCCGAGCCTGCGCCGTGGTACCTCGGCTGGGCGAACGGTCTCCGCGGCTCGTTCCGTCAGAGTGCCGCCGGGCTGCCCGGCGACGGCGGAGAACTCGTTCCGGGTCTCGCCATCGGCGACGTCAGCCTTGTCAGCGACGATCTCGACGCCCAGATGACCGCCAGCGGTCTCAGCCACCTCACCGCGGTCTCGGGAGCGAATTGCGCCATCGTCGTCGCGGCCATCATGCTCCTCGGAGGGGTGGCCGGGTTGTCGCGGCGTGGCCGGATCGTGCTCTCGCTCGCTGTCATGACGGCCTTCGTCGTGCTCGTCACGCCGTCGTCGAGTGTGCTCCGCGCCGCGGTGATGGCGACCATCGTGCTCATCACGCTTGCGTCGGGGCGGCCTCCGAAAGGTCTGCCGGCGCTAGGCCTGGCAACGATCATCCTGCTCGCCTGCGATCCCTGGCTCGCCCGCAACTACGGCCTTGCGCTGTCCGTGCTCGCCACCGCGGGTCTACTCGTACTGGCGAGGCCGCTCAGCGCCCGACTGTCGAAGTGGATGCCCGCCAGCCTGTCACTCGTCATCGCCGTCCCTCTGGCGGCGCAGCTGGCCTGTCAGCCTGTTCTCATCCTCCTCTCGCCGACGATCTCCACATACAGCGTCGCCGCCAACCTGCTCGCAGAACCCGCCGCGCCGGTCGCGACGGTTCTCGGGCTGATCTCGTGCATCGTGGCTGCGGTGGTCCCGTCCGTCGCCCCGGTCGGCGCTTGGCTCACGTGGGTTCCAGCATCGTGGATCGCGGGCGTCGCACGGTTCTTCGCCACGGCACCCGGCAGCAGCCTGCCCTGGCCGCCGGGTGCTGCCGGGATTCTGCTCGTGCTGGTGACCAGTGCTGCAGCACTCATCCTGCTGCTGGTACGGCCAGGGAGCGCGCGCTCCGCGCTCGGCAGGCCAGGCGACGCTGACCCCGGCCGTCGTGATCGACGTGACCGTCGTGATCGACGTGACCGTCATGATCAGCGTGGTCAGCGTGGTCAGCGTGGTCCGCGTGGCGGGCTCCGCGGGTATGCGACCCGAGACCGGCGTCACGCCGTGCGCTTCTTCGCGGGCGCTGTTCTTCTTCTCACCGTGGCCGGCTACCTCGGCTCGACGCTGTCCAGCACCCTCCTCCCGGCGAACAGCTGGCCACCGGACTGGCAGATCGCCGCCTGCGACATTGGGCAGGGTGACGCGGTCGTCATCCGGAGCGAGCAGCCGGGGCAGCCCGACCGGTTCGCCCTGGTGGACGTCGGCCCCGACCCTGCTCTCCTTACGGTCTGTCTCAACGAACTCGACATCACCGAGCTGGATCTGCTCGTTCTGACTCACTACGACCTCGACCATGTCGGCGGGCTCAGCGCGGTGATCGGGCGTGTGTCCACGGTGCTGATGGGGCCCGCCGCAGATGCCGGCGACGAAAGGATGGCAGCCACCCTCACGGCGGGCGGAGCCGATGTGCGCCAGGCGCGTCGCGGTGACTCCGGGATGCTCGGCGACATCGGCTGGAAGGTGTTGTGGCCGCAGGTGGACACGCTCCTCCGTGGCAACGACGCGAGCGTCACCGTGCAGTTCTCCGGGGAGATCGACTCGATTTTCCTGGGCGATCTCGGGGAGGATTCGCAGCGGCTGCTCGCGCATACCAGCGCCCTCACGGGGCTGCCGGGCGATGCGCTTCCCGACGAAGACGTCGTCAAGGTCGCACATCACGGCAGCGCCGACCAGAGCGAGTCGCTCTATCAGGCGCTCCGGGCGGAGGTCGGTCTGGTGTCCGTCGGAGCAGGCAACAGGTACGGGCATCCGACCGACCGCCTGCTCGGGATTCTCGCCCGTGCCGGCACGGCGGCGTATCGCACCGACCTTTTGGGGATGATCGTGCTGGCGCCGTGCCCGGAGGGGATCATCGTGTGGTCGGAGGGTCAGGCTAGGGTTGAAGCCAGAAAGAAGTGAGGGTGTTGTGGCTGCTGTGAGAGGGTCACGGTCGGGTTCGGCTCGTGGCGGTTCGGGTGGCGGAGGGGCCACCAAGGGGTCATCGAAGGCACCCGCCCCGGTCATCCCGCAACTCTCCTGGGAGCAGATCCGGCCGGCCTCGGTCGTGCTCGTCTCGGGCACAGAGACATTCCTCGCGGAGCGCGCGATCCGGCAGTTGCGCGATCTGCTGAAGGCCGAAGACCCGAGCCTCGAGATCGTCGACATCGACGCCTCCGGCTACGCGCCCGGCGAGCTCCTCACCATGGCGAGTCCGTCGCTGTTCGGGGAACCCCGGATGATCAGGGTGTCCGCCGTCGAGAAGTGCACCGACGCGTTCATCGCGGAGACGGTCGAGTACCTTGGGTATCCGGCCGACGACACGACCGTGGTGCTCCGGCACGGCGGCGGTGTGCGGGGCAAACGCCTGCTCGACGCCGTTCGCGCGAGTACGGGCGACGTCGTCGAGGTGGTCTGCGCAATACTGAAGAAGGACTCGGAGCGCTACGACTTCGCGGTGGCCGAGTTCAAGGCCGCTGGCCGACGGGTCACGCCGAGCGCCGTGCGCGCGTTGGTCTCCGCCTTCACCGACGACCTCGCCGAACTGTCGAGCGCCTGCGGCCAGCTCATCGCCGACACCAGCGACGAGATCACGGAGGTCACCGTCGACAAGTACTATTCCGGGCGGGTGGAGACGAACGCCTTCGCGGTGGCAGACAGCGCGATCGCTGGTCACTACGGCGAGGCGCTGACGCTCCTGAGGCACGCCCTCGCCACGGGTGCCGACCCGGTTCCGATGGTGGCCGCCTTCGCGATGAAGCTCCGCACGATGGCCAAGGTGCTCGGCTCCCGGGGCGGCGGTGGGCAGCTCGCGGGCCAGCTCGGCCTTGCCCCGTGGCAGATCGACCGGGCACGGCGCGACCTCCAGGGCTGGACGGGCGAGGGCCTCGGCCGCAGCATCCAGATCCTGGCCGAGACCGACGAGAACATCAAGGGCGGCAGCCGCGACCCCGTCTACTCCCTCGAGCGGATGATCGCCACCATCGCCTCCCGCGGCGAGCGCTGAACCCCCTCCACCCGCTGACCCCCTCCGTTCACCCGCCGCGCGCCGCCCGCCCCGCCCGCCGCGCGCCGGCCCTGCGCCACGCCACGCCCGCCGCGCGCCGGCCATGCGCCACGCCCCGCCCCGCCCGCCACGCTCCGCCCGCGCGCACCCACCTCCCGCGCGCCCCACTCGCCGGCCGTCAGCTCCGTGCACAATTCAGGCATATGGCGTCGCCGTGGATGGGTGGTCGACGGCGGCGCCCCATGCCTGAATTGCCGCGCACCGGGCCGATGACGAGCCTCCGCCGCGCGGCAGATCCGAACCCACACGCAAGCACCAGACAGCTACCCCTCCCCGAAGCGCAGAAAGGCCCCGCCGAGGCGGGGCCTTTCGAAGCTGGTACAGCGGCGCGCGAGAAGCGCGCGCGGAGCGAGACTAGCTCAGCGCAGCGACCGACTTGCTGATCGACGACTTGCGGTTCGCAGCCTGGTTCTTGTGGATGACACCCTTGCTGGCAGCCTTGTCGAGCTTCTTGCTCGCCAGGGTCAGCGCAGCGGCGGCCTTCTCCTTGTCGCCGGCGGCAACGCTCGACTTGACGGCGCGGATGGCCGTCTTCAGCTCGCTCTTCACGGCTTTGTTGCGCTCGTGGGCCTTGGCGTTGGTGCCGATGCGCTTGATCTGGGACTTGATGTTTGCCACTGAACTACCCTCTGTATCTGTTGGTCTGTAAATGTTCGACGTGATGAATCGCAGCCCGCGCAGACGAATAACCGAATCACAGCATTGGAACGGCGGTGAATTGGAGCGTCTCGGGCGCGGCTACGGAAGCCAAGGGTCAACGTTACCAGTAGCCAGCGTGAACGACAAACATACTAGCGTTGTGGGCATGCCCAGTCTTGCTGCCCACATGGACTCCGTCCCGCCTTCCGGCATCCGGCGCATCTTCGAGCTTGCGCAGTCGCTCGACGATGTCGTGTTCCTGGCGGTCGGCGAACCGGATGTGGCGGTCGCGCCGCACATCCTCGAAGCGGCGGAGCGTGCCTGGCAGGCCGATGACACCGACTACACCCCGAACGGCGGCATCCCCGAGCTCCGCGAGGCCATCGTCGCCAAACTCGGTGCGCAGAACGGCATCAGCGTCGACACCGAGCAGGTCTGGGTGACGAACGGCGGCATGCACGCCCTCTACCTCGCAATGACGCTGGCGCTCGGTCCGGGTGAGGAGGTGCTCATCCCCGATCCCGGCTACTCGACGTTCGCCATGAATGCACGGATGATCTCCGCCGTGCCGGTGCCCTACACCCTGAAGCGTTCCAACGACTTCCTCCCCGACCTCGACGAACTCGAACGCCTGGTCAGCGACCGCACGCGGATGATCATCATCAACTCCCCGTCGAACCCTCTCGGTGCGATCTTTCCGAAGCCGGTCATCCAGAGTCTGCTGGCATTTGCGAAGAAGCACGACCTCTGGATCCTCAGCGACGAGGTCTACGAGTGCTTCACATACGGAGCCCTGCACACGAGCGTCGCCTCGCTTGACACCGACGACCGGGTCTTCTCCGTCTTCTCGCTCTCGAAAACGTATGCCCTGACCGGAGCACGGATCGGGTACCTCGTGACCCCGCCCGGCATGGCCGCCCTGATGCGTTCGGCGCAGGAGGCCATGATCAGCTGCATCAACACCCCCACCCAGCGTGCGGCGGTCGCCGCCATCACCGGCCCGCAGGAGCACGTCGTCGCTGCGGCGGCCCACTACCGCGAGAACCTCGGAGTGGCGACGCGCCTGCTCGATGAACTCGGCATCCGCTATCTCGAGCCGTCCGGTGCCTTCTATCTGTGGGTGGATGTCTCGTACGCGACGAATGGCGACGTCGCCGAATGGGCGGAACGGTTCCTGCTCGAGCAGCGCGTGGCCGTCGCCCCGGGCAGTGCGTTCGGCCGCCACGGCGAGGGCTGGATCCGCCTGTGCGTGGCCGCCTCCCCGCACGACATCGAGACGGGCATCCGTCGCCTGCCGCTCCCACCTCGCGCCTGAAGCCGCTCCGCCCCCCCTCGCCCGCCACATCGACTCACCGAAAACTGTCGCTATCGAAGCTGTTTACCGACAGTTTTCGGTGGGTCGATTGGTCAGGCCGAGACGGGTCAGCCCGCGTAGGAGCCGGTGCGCAGTTCGTCGAGCAGCGATGGGCCCTTCGGCTCCCAACCGAGGTCGCGGCGTGCGGCCGATCCCGTGGCCTGCTGGTCGAGCAGCAGCGCCTCGGCAAAAGGCTTGCCGAGCATCTCGTACGTCTCCTCGTCGGTCGACGGCGAGACGCGGCCCTCGAGCCCGGCAGCGGTCGCGGCCGCCTCGCCGAGCTGGCGCACGGTGGGGTTCTCCCCGCCCACACCGAGGTAGACGCTCCCTGCCGCCGCGCGATCGAACGCAAGGATGTAGAGCGCGGCGAGATCGTCGACGAACACCGTGCTCCAGTGCTGGTCCCCGCTGCCGATCAGCTTGAGCGACGATTCGCCCGCCGCGCCGGTCTCACCGGAGACGACGGTCGTGCGTGGCGCCTGCGCGAGCATGTTCGGGATGCCCTGGCCGTAGCCGTAGACGATTCCGGGCATGATCAGGGTCGTCTTCACCCCTTCGGCGTCCAGTACCCGCTTTTCGATGGCTCCGCGCCAGGCAGTGATCGCCGGCGGATCCTGTGGCGAGGACTCGGTCAACTCGGCACCGTTGCCGAGAACCCAGATGCCGCCGGTGTGCATGTACGGCTTGTCGCTGCCCTCGAGACCGGCGAAGACGGCGGTGACGAGGGCGTCGTCGATGGCGGCGCTGGTCTCGTCGCCGGGGGAGGCGACATGGATCACCCCGTCGCTCTGGCGCGCCTGCTCCTCGAGCAACCGTGTGTCGGTGATGTCGCCGACCACAGCGTGCGCTCCGAGCTCGCTCACGGCGGCCGCTTTCTCGCCCGAGCGGACGAGCGCCGTCACGTCCCGCCCGTCGGCCAGGAGCTGGCGGAGGATTGCTGAACCTACAAAGCCGGTCGCGCCGGTCAGAAAGATCGTCATGCCGTGATTCAACTCGTCCACAGGCCAGAGATTCCCGCCCGCTCTCCACAGGATCGGAGGCCGGGAGCCGCCGGGCGCTTCTGTCTCGTAAACTTCTGTGAGCACATCGCCAGCATCACCCGCAGCAGAACCGTCACAACCATGAGGAACGCGTGAGCCCCAGAGCAGTACAGGAACTCCAGCCGGCGTCGACCGACCCCGCGTTCATCCGCAACTTCTGCATCATCGCGCACATCGACCACGGCAAGTCGACCCTGGCCGACCGTATGCTGCAGATCACCGGCGTGGTCAGCGATCGCGACATGCGCGCCCAGTACCTCGACCGCATGGACATCGAGCGCGAGCGCGGCATCACCATCAAGAGCCAGGCCGTGCGCATGCCCTGGGCCCAGAACGGCCAGACCTACGCGCTCAATATGATCGACACCCCCGGCCACGTCGACTTCACCTACGAGGTCAGCCGTTCGCTGGCGGCCTGCGAGGGCGCGATCCTGCTGGTGGATGCCGCACAGGGCATCGAGGCGCAGACCCTCGCCAATCTCTACCTCGCCCTCGACAACGACCTGAAGATCATTCCGGTGCTCAACAAGATCGACCTCCCGGCCGCCGACCCCGACAAGTACGCCGAAGAACTCGCCGGCCTCATCGGTGGCAGGGCTGAAGACGTGCTGCGGGTCAGCGGCAAGACCGGAATGGGCGTCGAGGAGCTGCTCGACCTCGTCGTGCAGAGCATCCCGGCACCGGTGGGCGACATCGACGCGCCGCCCCGCGCGATGATCTTCGACTCGGTCTACGACGCCTACCGCGGCGTGATCACGTACGTGCGCATGATCGACGGCAAGCTCACGCCACGCGAGAAGATCATGATGATGAGCACCAAGTCCACCCACGAGGTGCTCGAGATCGGTGTGAGCTCTCCCGAGCCCACGCCCAGCAAGGGCCTGGCCGTCGGCGAGGTCGGCTACCTGATCACCGGTGTGAAGGATGTCCGGCTGTCGAAGGTGGGCGACACAGTCACCACGCACCTCCGCCCGGCGACGGTCGCGCTGAAGGGGTACTCCGAGCCGAAGCCGATGGTGTTCTCGGGGCTCTACCCGATCGACGGCTCCGACTATCCGATCCTCCGCGAAGCGCTCGACAAGCTGAAGCTCAGCGATGCTGCCCTCGTGTACGAACCGGAGACCTCCGTGGCGCTCGGTTTCGGCTTCCGTTGCGGATTCCTCGGGCTGCTGCACCTCGAGATCATCACCGAACGCCTCGAACGCGAGTTCAACCTCGACCTCATCGCCACTGCCCCGAGCGTGATCTACGAGGTGACCACCGACGACAGGAAGACGGTGACCGTCACGAACCCGAGCGAGTTCCCCGGCGGCAAGATCAAGAGTGTCAGCGAGCCCATGGTGAAGGCGTCGATCCTGGCGCCCAAGGACTACGTCGGCACGATCATGGAGCTCTGCCAGGGTCGGCGCGGCAGCCTCGACGGCATGGAGTATGTCGGTACCGACCGGGTCGAGCTGCACTACCACATGCCCCTCGGCGAGATCGTGTTCGACTTCTTCGACCACCTCAAGAGCCGCACGCAGGGCTACGCGAGTCTCGACTACGAGCCCATCGGTGAGCAGGAGGCCGACCTCGTGAAGGTCGACATCCTGTTGCAGGGTGAGGCGGTCGACGCCTTCAGCGCGATCGTGCACAGGGACAAGGCGTACGCCTACGGCGTGCTGATGACGGAACGGCTGAAGAAGCTGATCCCGCGCCAGCAGTTCGACGTGCCCATCCAGGCAGCCATCGGCGCCCGCATCATCGCGCGCGAGTCGATCAGCGCGATCCGCAAAGACGTTCTCGCCAAGTGCTATGGCGGTGACATCACCCGGAAGCGAAAACTGCTGGAGAAGCAGAAAGAGGGCAAGAAGCGCATGAAGATGGTGGGCCGCGTGGAGGTTCCGCAGGAGGCGTTCATCGCTGCCCTCAGCGGTGACACCGAGACGAAAGACAAGAAGTAGAGCCGGCCATGCCGACTGAGGAACGCCGCACTAGAGCCACCCACAGTGGGCAGGCGCTGACCTATGCCGCCATCGGGGCGAGCCAGGCAGACGACCTGATGTACTACCCGCCGAAGGGGTTCAAGCCCTTCCAGGCGCGGGCGCGGCTCGGCTCGGGAGACGAACGGTTCCAGTCGGCGGCCGAGGCGATCCTCACGTGGGGCATCCAGCGCGGCAGCGGCATGACGGTCCAGAACATCGAACTGCCGGTCTCGAGCGACACCGACTACGTCGGGCTCGTCTACGACTCGAGCGGCCTGCCGATCTCCCCACGCCAGCCCGATGAGGGTCACGTCTACACCGAAGACGGCACTCCGCACGTGTCGCCGGGCGTCACCGCCGAACTCGTCGTGCACGTGTTCGGAGTCAGGTTCACCGCACCGGTGCGTGTGGTGTCGGTGACGACGGATGCCCACCGGGTCGGTTTCGCGTACGGCACGCTCCCCGGGCATCCGGAGATCGGCGAGGAGAGCTTCATGGTGGAGCAGCACGACGACGGCGCGGTCTGGCTGGTCATCCGCAGCTTCTCGCGCCCCAGCACGTGGTACTACTGGCTGGGCACCCCGTTCGTGCGGTGGCAGCAACGAAAGGCCACCCGGCAGTACCTCCGCGCCCTGCTCCCGGCCCGCACGGCATGACGGCCGGCATCCGTGGGTAGCGCGCTTCCGCTCGGCGATCCCGCGCCGCTCGACGGACTGCTGCCGCCGTCGGTCGTCGAACTCAGCCACGAGCATCCATTCGGGGTGTACCTGCACGTACCGTTCTGCCGCGTGCGATGCGGGTACTGCGACTTCAACACCTACACCTCGAGCGAGCTGCGCGGGGTGAAGCAGGTCGACTACGCCGGCCAGGCCGTTCTCGAGGTCGGTCTCGCCGCGACGGTGCTGAAGAACTCGGGTGTGACGGATCGGCCCGTCTCGACCGTCTTCTTCGGCGGTGGAACGCCGACCCTCCTGCCGAGCGCGCAGCTCATCCAGATGTTGCGCTCGGTCGACGACGCCTGGGGCCTGGCACCGGGCGCCGAGGTCACGACAGAGGCGAACCCCGACTCGGTGGACGCCCGCTACCTCACCGAACTCGCCGAAGCCGGGTTCACCCGCGTGAGCTTCGGCATGCAGTCCGCCGTGCCGCATGTGCTCAAGACCCTCGACCGCACCCACGACCCCGAGCGGGTGCCCGAAGTGGTGCGCTGGGCGCGCGACGCGGGTCTGCAGGTGAGCGTCGACCTCATCTACGGCACGCCCGGCGAGTCGCTCGGCGACTGGGAACGCTCGCTCGACTCGGCGCTGGCGATGGAGCCCGACCATCTCTCCGCCTATGCCCTGATCGTCGAGCAGGGCACGAAGCTCGCCCGCCAGATCAGGTCGGGCGTGTATCCCGTGCCCGACGACGACCTCGAGGCCGACATGTACGAGCTGGCGGATGCCCGGCTCGCCTCAGCCGGCTACGACTGGTACGAGGTGAGCAACTGGGCGCGCTCCGCCCCCGAAACGTCGGCGGCCGCAGCCACCGCACCGGGCGCAGCCGCGCTCACGGGCCCCGCCACTCCCACAAGCGAGTTCCGTTCCCGCCACAACCTCGCCTACTGGCAGGGCCACGACTGGTGGGGAATCGGCCCCGGCGCGCACAGCCACATCGGCGGCACCCGCTGGTGGAATGTGAAGCACCCCGCCGCCTACGCCGAACGCATCCTCGGCGGGCACTCGCCCGCCGCCGGGCGGGAGACGCCCGACGCCGAGTCGCGCGAGATCGAGCGCGTGCTGCTTCTGGCGCGCATCCGGTCCGGCCTGCCGATCGCGAGCCTCGCCCCGGATGCCCGCCAGCAGATCGCGAGCCTCATCGCCGACGGCTTCATCGACGGAAGAGCCGCCCTCCGCGGCTCTGTCGAACTGACGCTGCGGGGGCGGCTCCTGGCCGACGCTGTGGTGCGCCGGCTCACCTAGCTGCTGTGATTACTTGATGAACTGGATCGCGCACCACTTCGGGTAGGTGTAGCCCTCACCCTTGTTGGCGGCGATCGCGGCGATGATCGCAAACACGATGCTGATGATCCAGACCGCGAGCACGATGACGGCGCCGATCAGCACGATCGTCAGGATGTAACCCACGATGTATCCGATCAGGATGGTCAGCTGGAAGTTCAGAGCCGTCTTGGTGTGCTCACGGATGAATTCGCCGCGATCCTTCAGCACCAGGTAGCCGATCAGAGCTGGCAGGAAGCCGAAGATGATGCCGCCGACGTGGATGAGTGTCGACCAGAGGCGCTGGTCCTCCGGGCGCATCGGTGCCACAGCTGGGTAGCCGGGAGATGCGGGCGGGGGAGTGGGCGGGCCTTGGGGAGGGAAGTCGCTCGACATGGGTGAAGCCTTTCGTTGGGGAACGTTCGGGAACGTCCGGTCAGGGGGGGAGGGGGGTGTTACGTGATCCAGCGGTAGTTGATGGGGTAGCGGTAGCTGCCGCCGCCGTTCACCCGCATCCCGCCGATGATGGCGAAGACCAGGTTGACGATGACGACGGCCCAGATGACGAGGCCGACGAGGAGGCCGAGGATCCCGCCCACGAAGGGGATGAAGCCGAGGATGGTCGCCAGAACGTTCAGCACGATGATCGCTGCCGTGACATTGATCGTCCAGTTGAGCGCTTCTGTGCTCTCCTGCCGAACCTGGCGGCCCCTGTCCTTGAAGACGAGATGGATGACCAGCGCGGGCACGAGGGGGATGATGTTGCCGAAATGGGAGAGACTAGCCCAGAGCTTGTCGTCTTCAGCAGACAGCGGGGCTGCGGGCTGCGGGGCAGATGGGGATTCGATCGGATCGGACACCGGGATCTCCTAACTGGACACGGATAACCACAAGATAGCGTCAGCCGCCCACGTGGGGCAATGATTTTTGCTCAGCGTGTCGCGGTCAGGGATGCCTCACCCCTCCCGGCGATATATAATTGGCACTCTGATCACGGGAGTGCTAAGCCGGTCGAGGAAGGTGGGCGTCATGGTCTCCGAACGCAGCCTCGAGGTTCTGCGCGTCATCGTGCACGACTACGTCGAGTCGCGCGAACCGGTCGGATCGAAGTCGATCGTCGACCGCCACTCCTTCGGAGTCTCCGCAGCGACCATCCGCAACGACATGGCCCTCCTCGAGGAGGAGGAGCTGATCACCGCGCCCCACACCTCCTCGGGGCGCATCCCGACCGACAAGGGGTACCGGCTCTTCGTCGACCACCTGTCGGATCTGAAGCCCCTGACCACCGCCCAACGCCAGGCGATCGAGACGTTCCTCGGGTCGTCCGTCGACCTCGACGATGTGCTCGCCCGCACCGTGCGCCTGCTCTCGCAGCTCACCCAACAGGTCGCGATGGTGCAGTACCCGTCGCTGTCGACCGCGAAGGTGCGGCACATCGAAGTGGTCGCCCTCACGCCGTTCCGGCTGCTGACGGTGGTCATCACCGACACCGGGCACGTCGAGCAGCGCATCGTCGAGGTTCCGACAGAGGTCGACGACGACTTCCTCGCCGAACTCCGAACGAGAGCCAACGCATCGGCGTCCGGCCTCGGCCTCGACGCCGCCGCCGCGCGGCTCGCCGAGTTCAGCGACCAGTTCGTGCCCGAGCGACAGGCCGCCGTTGCCGCTGTGAGCAGGGCGCTCATCGAACAGGTCACCGCGAACCGGCAGGAGAAGCTCATCATCGCCGGGGCCGCGAATCTCGTGCGCACGGAGGGCGATTTCGCCGGCAGCATCCTCCCCGTGCTCGAGGCGGTCGAGGAGCAGGTGGTGCTCCTCCGCCTGTTCAGCGAGATGCAGGCCGACCAGCACGGCATGTCGGTGCGGATCGGCCGGGAGAACGCGTCGTTCGGCCTGTCCGAGACCTCGGTGCTCGCGAGCGGCTACAGCGGCGCCGGTTCGGCGGTTGCACGGCTGGGTGTGCTCGGCCCGACGCGCATGGACTACTCCACGAACATCCAGGCCGTGCGGGCAGTCGCCCGGTACCTCTCGAAGAGCCTGGGCGAGAACTGACGCCCGCCCCTCCCGACTTTTCACCTCCATTCACCAAACAAAGGAGAAGCCCTTCGTGGCTGACCACTACGACGTTCTCGGTGTCGAACGCACCGCTACCCCCGACGAGATCAAGAAGGCCTACCGCAGGCTCGCGCGCGAGCTGCACCCCGACGTGAACTCGGCTCCGGATGCCGAGGAGCGCTTCAAGGCGGTGACCCACGCCTATGACGTGCTGAGCGATCCCGGGCAGCGCCAGAGCTACGATCGCGGGCCGCAGGCCGGCTTCGGGGGCGGTGGCGGTGGTGGCGGGGCCCAGGGATTCGGCGGCTTCGGCGACATTTTCGAGACGTTTTTCGGCGGCCAGCAGGGCGGCCAGCGCGGCCCCCGCTCGCGCGCCGAACGCGGACAGGATGCGCTGCTCCGCGTGGAGGTCGACCTCAGCGAGGTCATCTTCGGCACGCACCGCGACCTGGAGGTCGACACCGCGATCCTCTGCGAGACGTGTGAGGGCTCCTGCGCCCAGCCGGGCACCCACGAGGTGACCTGCGACATCTGCCACGGCAGCGGCCAGATCTCCCGCACGGTGCGTTCGCTCCTCGGCAACGTGATGACGTCGTCGCCCTGCGGCACCTGCCGCGGCTACGGCACAATCATCCCCGCCCCCTGCGTCACCTGCCAGGGTCAGGGCCGCATCCGCGCCCGTCGCACCATCCCGGTCGACATTCCCGCTGGCGTCGACACCGGTCTTCGCCTGCAGATGCCGTCCCAGGGTGAGGTGGGCCCGGCCGGCGGGCCGCAGGGAGACCTCTACCTCGAGGTGAAGGTACGCCACCACGACATCTTCAGCCGGAACGGCGACGACCTGCTCTGCACTCTCGAAGTGCAGATGTGGGATGCCGTTCTCGGCACGATGACCACCTTGAAGGCGCTCGACGGCGACGTCGAGGTCGAGGTGAAGCCGGGTATCCAGAGCTCAGAGGTATTGACGATCAAGTCCCGCGGCGTGACGAAGCTCCGAGGCGGTGGTCGGGGGGATCTCAAGATCGGCATCCAGGTGGTCACGCCGACCAAGCTCGACCACAAGCAGAAGGAGCTCATGAAGCAGCTCGCCTCTGCGCACAAGTACCCGGCGCCGTCGCTCGGGCAGTTCCAGCAGGGCCTGTTCTCGAAGCTCCGCGACCGTTTCATGAACGCCTGAGCGAGCGGATGACTGCACAGCACAGGAGCGCGCGAGCATGAGTTCGCTCTTCATCCGCAAAGACCTCGCATCGATCCCGCACGAGGTGCGCGACGTCGTCTCGCTGCACGGCGAGGAGCAGAAGCATGCCGTCACGGTGAACCGCATCCGGGTCGGCGAGGCGACGTCGATCGGCGACGGCCGTGGCCTCGTTGTGAGCGGGCCGGTCATCGCCGTGTCGGGTTCGGTGCTGAGCATCGCCGTCACCGATGTCGAGCAGGTCGCCCCGACGCCGCATCGCATCCATCTCGTGCAGGCGCTCGCAAAGGGCGACAGGGACGAATTGGCCGTGCAGGCGGCGACCGAGCTCGGTGTCGCGCGGGTCTCGCCGTGGGCGGCGGAGCGCTCGGTATCGCGCTGGGTCGGGCCGAAGATCGCCAAGGGACTGGATCGCTGGCGCACCATCGTGCGGGAGGCCACGAAGCAGTCGATCCAGGCCTGGGTGCCGGAGGTCGGTCACCTGATGTCGACGAAAGACCTGGTGGCGCTGGCCGCAGGTTCGCGGATGCTCGTGCTCGACCCGACCGCGGAGCTCTCGCTGACCGCGGTCGACCTCGGCGACACCGGCGATCCCGAAGGCGGTGCCGGCACGGATCCCGGCATCGACCTCGTTCTCGTCGTCGGGCCGGAGGGCGGGATCGCGCCCGGCGAACTCGACGCGCTGGAGGCGGCCGATGCGACCCGCGTGAAGCTCGGGACGGGCATCCTCCGCACCTCCACCGCAGGTCCCGTGGCGATCGCCGTGCTGAACGTGCGGCTCGGCACCTGGAGCTGATGACCTGCCCCTGCCGGATCGCGCTACGCCCACAGCAGAAGGCCCGGTGCGCTGTCAGGGGCTCCGCTTAAGATGAGGGCATGCCAGATCTCGTAGAACCGTCGATCTTCACCCGCATCGCGCGGAGGGAAATCCCGGCGACCATCCTCGCCGAGACCGATCGTGTGATCGCCTTCGTCGACGTCGCGCCGAAGGCCCCCGTGCACATCCTCGTCGTGCCGAAGACCGAGCAGTACGCAAACGTCGTCGAGCTGGCCGCCGGCGACCCGGGGCTCCTCGCCGAGGTCGTCGAGCTGGCGAACCAGCTGGCCGCCGAGCACTCCGACGGTGACTTCCGCCTCGTCTTCAACACCGGTGCCGGCTCCGGCCAGACCGTTTTCCACGTACACGCCCATGTTCTGTCGGGCAACCTCCAGGAAGGTTCACTTGCCACGTTCTGAGAACAGCACCACGACGTCCGACGCCGTCATCCAGGTCGACGGGCTCGCCATGGTGCGCCTGCTCGGCCCCCAGGACAGGCTGGTCACGCTGGTCGAGAAGCAGTATCCGTCGGTGAGCATCCACGTGCGGGGCAACCAGATCACACTGCAGGGGCCCAACGGCGACGTCGAAGCCGCGCGCCGGCTGGTCGACGAGTTGGTCGAGATGGTGCGGAACGGCAACGAGGAACTCACCGAGATCGAGGTGACCGCTTCGGCGCGCATGCTCGACACGGGCAGTTCGGTGTCGCCGTCGGCTGCGCTCGGTGAGCCGATCGTCTCGAGCCGCGGCAAGACGGTGCGCGCGAAGACGCTCGGCCAGAAGAAGTACGTCGACGCCATCGATGAGAACACCATCGTCTTCGGCATCGGTCCGGCAGGAACGGGCAAGACCTACCTGGCGATGGCCAAGGCGGTGCAGGCCCTGCAGCGCAAAGAGGTCAACCGCATCATCCTCACCCGTCCGGCGGTCGAGGCCGGCGAACGGCTCGGCTACCTGCCCGGTTCCCTGACCGACAAGATCGATCCCTACCTCCGGCCACTCTTCGATGCGCTGAACGAGATGCTGGATCCCGAGATCGTGCCGAAGCTGCTCGCGACGGGCACGATCGAGGTCGCGCCGCTCGCCTACATGCGCGGGCGCACCCTCAACGACTCGTTCATCGTGCTCGACGAAGCGCAGAACACGACGCCCGAGCAGATGAAGATGTTCCTGACCCGCCTCGGCTTCGGCTCCCGGATGGTCGTCACCGGCGACATCACCCAGATCGACCTGCCGCTTGGAACGAGTGGACTGCAGGTCGTACGCGGCGTGCTCGACGGGATCGAGGACATCCACTTCGCTACGCTGACGAGTGAAGACGTCGTGCGGCACACGCTGGTGGGCCAGATCGTCGACGCCTACACGAAGTACGACCAGATCCAGTTGGCCAAACGAGACAGCGCCGCAGCCCGGCGAGGAGAACGCGCATGAGCATCGAAGTGAACAACGAGTCGTCGATCCCTGTCGACGAGAACGCGTTGTTGCGGTTGTCGACGTATGCGCTACAGCAGATGCACGTGCATCCCGATGCAGAGCTAGCGATCGTCCTGGTCGATGAGGCTGCGATGGAACAACTGCATGTGCAGTGGATGGACGAGCCCGGCCCCACCGACGTGCTGAGCTTCCCGATGGACGAACTGCGGCCCGGCACCGAAGACGCACCGACCCCCGCCGGACTCCTCGGCGACGTCGTGCTCTGCCCGCAGGTCGCAGAGGGTCAGGCCCAGACCGCCGGTCACTCGACTCTCGAAGAGCTGTTGCTCCTGACGACCCACGGCATCCTGCACCTGCTCGGCTTCGACCACGCAGAACCCGATGAAGAGAAAGAGATGTTCGGAATCCAGGGCGACATCCTCGTCGGATTCGCTCTCAAGGAGCGCCGCCGCCGCGCATGACCACTCTTCCCTTCGTCGGACCGTTCATCGCCATAGCGCTGGCGCTGGTGGCTCTCGGCGGCTTCTTCGCCTCGGCTGATTCAGCGATGGCGTCGCTCTCACGGGCCGACATCCTCGACCTCGCCGAGAGAGCCCGTGCCAAACGATCGATTCGGGCTATCGCCGAAGACACCGGCGCGCACATCAACGTCGTCAACTTCGTGCGGGTCGTGGCCGAGACCTCCGCAGCGGTGCTCGTGACCATCGCCCTGTCGGCGACCTTCGAACAGATCTGGGTCGTGCTGCTGCTCGCCATCCTGATCATGACCGGGGTGTCGTTCGTGCTCGTCGGGTCGAGCCCGCGGAGCGTCGGCCGGGTGCACGCCCGGGGTGTGCTGATCGCGAGCGCCCTGCCCGTTCATCTGCTGCGGGTGCTGCTCGGGCCGATCGCGAACGCGCTTGTGCTGATCGGCAACCGCGTCACGCCGGGTCGGGTGCGCTCCGCATCGTTCTCGTCGGAGGAGCAGCTGCTCAGCATGGTCGACGAGGCCACCGAGCTCGATGTGCTCGAAGAAGACGATCGCGAGCTCATCCACTCGATCATCGAATTCAACGACACGGTCGTTCGCGAGGTGATGCTGCCCCGCACCGACATGGTCACGGTCGAGCACGATGCCTCCGTCGGCCAGAGCATGGGCCTCTTCCTCAGCCGGGGGGTGAGCCGGATGCCCGTGGTGCAGGGCAGTGTCGACGAGATCATCGGCGTGCTCTACCTCCGCGACGCCGCGCGGCTCACCTACGAGAAGCCGAAGCAGGTCGACATCGTCACCGCCGACAGCCTGGCGAGGCCTGCCCTCTTCATCCCGGAGTCGAAGAAGGTCGACGACACGCTCAGGCAGATGCAGCTCGAGTCGAACCACCTCGCCATGGTCGTCGACGAGTACGGCGGAATCGCCGGCCTCGTCACCATGGAGGATCTCATCGAAGAGCTCGTCGGCGACATCTCCGACGAGTACGACCGCGAGAACGTCGAGGTCGAGGAGCTCGCCTTCGGCGAGTACCGTGTCAGTGCAAGGCTCGCCGTCGACGAACTCGGCGAACTCTTCGGCCTCGAACTCGACGACGACGACGTGGACTCCGTCGGAGGCCTCCTCGGCAAGGCCCTCGGGCGGCTGCCCGTACCAGGCTCCGTCGCACACGTCGCCGGGCTCACCCTCACCGCCGAACGCACCGATCGCCGCCGGCGCATCAGCACCGTGCTCGTCACCCGCGACGCCGACTCGCCGGCCGCCACCACCCTTCCTCTCTCATCCCTCACCACCGAAAAGGACCCCCGATGATCGGCTCCGACATCGTCACCGACCCCGACTTCCGCGCAGGGTTCGTCTCCTTCGTCGGGAGGCCGAACGTCGGCAAGTCGACCCTCACCAACGCGCTTGTCGGCGAGAAGATCGCCATCACCTCGTCGAAGCCACAGACGACCCGCCGCGCCATCCGGGGCGTCGTGCACCGGCCCGACGGCCAACTGATCCTCGTCGACACCCCTGGCATGCACCGCCCGCGCACGCTGCTCGGTGAGCGATTGAACGCGGTGGTGCAGTCGACTCTCGGAGACGTGGACGTGATCGGCTTCTGCGTCCCCGCCGATGAGAAGCTGGGCCCCGGCGACAGGTTCATCAACGAGCAGCTCGACGCGTTTCCCAAGGCGAAGAAGGTGGCGATCGTCACCAAGATCGATGCAGCCTCCCGCCCGGCCGTCGCCGAACAGCTGCTGGCCATCTCGGAGCTCCGCCCGTGGGAGGCGATCATCCCCATCTCCTCGACCAGCAACCTGCAGCTCGACATCCTCACCGCCGAACTGATCAAACTGCTGCCGCGCTCTGCCAAGCTGTACCCCGACGACCAGACCACCGACGAAGGTCTCGAGGCGCGCGTCTCCGAACTTATCCGCGAGGCGGCGCTCGAAGGGGTACAGGATGAACTCCCGCACTCGATCGCCGTCACGATCGACGACATGATCGAGCGCGATGACCGCGAACTGATCGAGATCTACGCGAACCTCTTCGTCGAGCGCGACAGCCAGAAGGGCATCATCATCGGCAAGTCGGGTTCGCGGCTCGGCGAGGTCGGGGCCCGGGCGCGGGCATCCATCGAACCGCTCCTCGGCAAGCAGGTCTTCCTGAGCATCCGCGTCAAGGTGGCCAAGGAGTGGCAACGAGACGCCAAACAGCTGGGCAGGCTCGGATTCTGACGTGGTGCGCTCCCGGCGCGGCAGGCGACCATTGACCGCTAACCTGTAATCGTGGCTGCAGTGAACCCCCAGAACCCGTTCGGCCAGGTGCTCGTCGCCCTGGTCACCCCCTTCACCGCCGACGGCGAAGTCGATTGGGCCAGCGTCGAGAAGCACATCGACACGGTGATCAACGACGGTGCCGACGGAATCGTGGTTTCGGGAACGACGGGTGAGACATCCACCCTGACCGACGCCGAGAAGGTCAGACTCGTCGAAGTGGGCAAGTCGGTGTCCGACGGCCGCGCCAAGATCATCACGGGCGGCGGTTCGAATGAGACCGCCCACGCCATGCAGCTCGCCAAACAGAGCGAGAAGGCCGGTGCCGACGGCAACCTCGTCGTCACGCCGTACTACAACAAGCCCACACCCGCGGGAGTGCTGACACACTTCCGGATGATCGCTGACGCGACCGATCTGCCGGTCATCCTGTACGACATTCCCGGTCGCACGGGCATTCCCATCACGTACGAGACCATCCTGCGTGCGGCGAAGCACCCCAACATCCTCGCCATCAAAGACGCCAAGGGCGACTTCAGCGAGGTCAGCCGGGTGCTGAACCAGACCGACCTGATGTACTTCTCAGGCGACGACTCGAACGTGCTCCCGGCGCTGTCGATCGGTGCGACGGGGCTCATCGGCGTCACCAACAACATCGCCGCACGGCCCTACCGCATCATGATCGACGCCGTGAACGCCGGAGATCTGGCCACGGCCACCACGATGCACCAGGCGCTCGAACCGCTCGTGCGGGCCACCATGACGCACGTGCCCGGCACTGTCGCAGCGAAGTACATCCTGCATGGCCTCGGCCGCATCGCGAGCCCCCGCGTCAGGCTTCCCCTTGTCGGCCCCGAAGAATGGGAGGCTGCGAAAATCGAAGACGAGATCGATCTCGTGCGGAGCATCCCCGGGGTCAGCTTCACCAATTTCCGACCCGACCGAAACGCAGCCGCCGGTGGCGCGCTGCCCAAGATTCCTGGCACAACCCGCTAGAACGCGGCACTTCTCACAACTCAACACACACTCAAGGAGGGCATATGCCCAATACTTCATACGAACCCCGTCCCCTCGAAAAAGACACCCTGCGGGTCATCCCGATCGGTGGTCTCGGCGAGATCGGTCGCAACATGACCGTCTTCGAGATCAACGGCAAGCTGCTGATCGTCGACTGCGGCGTGCTCTTCCCCGAGGAGACCCAGCCCGGCGTCGACCTGATCCTGCCCGACTTCTCGCTCGTCAAGAACCGCCTGCACGACGTTGTCGGCATCGTGCTCACCCACGGCCACGAAGACCACATCGGCGCGGTTCCCTATCTGCTGCGCCTCAAGAACGACATCCCTCTGATCGGATCGGGCCTCACGCTCGCCCTCGTCGAGGCGAAGCTTAAAGAGCACCGCATCAAGCCCTACACCTTCCAGGTCGAAGAGGGCCAGATCGAGAAGATGGGCCCGTTCGAACTCGAATTCGTGGCCGTGAACCACTCGATTCCGGATGCCCTGGCCGTCGCCATCAAGACGGTGGCCGGTGTCGTGCTCCACACTGGCGACTTCAAGATGGACCAGCTTCCGCTCGACAACCGCATCACCGACCTCCGCGCCTTCGCCCGGCTCGGTGAGGCCGGCGTCGACCTGTTCCTCTCCGACTCGACCAACGCCGACGTTCCCGGCTTCACGCCCTCTGAGCGCACCATCGGCCCCGTGCTCGAGAGCGTCATCGCGAAGGCCCCGCGCCGGGTCATCGTCGCGAGCTTCTCTTCTCACGTGCACCGTGTGCAGCAGGTTCTGGATGCGGCCCACGCCAACGGGCGCCGTGTGGCGTTGCTCGGCCGTTCCATGGTTCGCAACATGGGTATCGCCGAAGAGCTCGGCTATCTCAAAGTGCCTGAAGGCGTGCTCATCGACTTCAAGAAGGCCGGCGACATCCCCGACGACAAGATCGTCTACATGTCGACCGGTTCGCAGGGCGAGCCGATGGCCGTGCTCTCGCGGATGGCCAACCTCGAGCACCAGATCGAGGTCGGGCCGGGCGACACCGTCATCCTGGCGTCCTCGCTGATCCCCGGGAATGAGAACGCGGTCTACCGCGTCATCAACGGGCTGACGAAGCTCGGTGCGACGGTCGTCCACAAGGGCAACGCCAAGGTACACGTCTCCGGGCACGCCTCGGCGGGCGAACTTCTGTACTGCTACAACATCCTGAAGCCGAAGAACGTGATGCCGGTGCACGGCGAGTACCGTCACCTCGTGGCGAACGCGCAGCTCGCCATCGAGACCGGTGTGCCGGCGCGCAACACGATCCTCGCCGACGACGGAACCGTCGTCGACCTGCGCGATGGTGTCGCGACGGTCGTCGGCCAGTACGACCTCGGCTTCGTCTACGTCGACGGGCAGACCGTCGGCGAGGTCACCGACGACGACCTGAAGGACCGCCTCGTGCTGAGCGAAGAGGGCTTCATCTCGGTCATCGTCGTGATCGAGGCGGGCACCGGCCGCATCGTCGTGGGCCCCGAGATCCACGCAAAGGGCTTCGCCGAAGACGACTCGGTCTTCGACAAGGTCAAGCCGAAGATCGCCGCGGCCCTCGCCGAAGCGGTCGGCAACGGCACGCGCGACACTCACGCCCTGCAGCAGGTCGTTCGCCGCACGGCCGGCCGCTGGGTCAACACGGCCTACCGTCGCCGCCCGATGATCGTGCCGGTCGTCATCGAGGCGTAATCCAGCTTTCCGTTGGGGGCCCGTTCCGCTTCGTGCGGGGCGGGCCCTTTGCGGGTTCGGGGCAGCGTTTCTCAGCTTCGGCAAACAGTGGGAATCACTCTCGCGGGCGCCTCCGCTGCCACGGCCAGCTTCCGTCGACCTTTCGGTGACGATGAGCTCTGACCAGTCGTTCGCCGCACCCCTCCGGCAGCCCGGGTTGGATCTGATGCGTCTTCGGCCTGTTCGCGCAATGCGAGCGGGCCTTCGGCGTCTCTCTGGTATGACAACCGGAAGGACGCCCATGTTTCATCTATCCCAGTCCAGCGACCGCCGCATCGCGGGTGCGGTGCTGGCCTCCGTCACCGCCCTCACGCTCGCCTTCGGAGTCGGTGCGACAGCGGCCCACGCGGGCCCCGTGGCTCCGCCCGTCGTCGGGTACACCTACGCGAGCTTCGTCGTGCCGACGCGGGCGCAGAACGGCGGAGCGGAGTACCTGCCCGTTCAAGGGCTCGTCAGCGGCGCCGGATCCTCGTTCTCGCTCACGGCCTATTCGGCGAAGATGATCTGCAATGGCGTCAGTTTCTACCCACTCAATCTCACGACATTCGGCGGCGGATCGTTCTCGTTCTCGGGACTCGTTCCTCTCTCCGAGACCGGCCACGCCTGCATCGTGACCGCAAACTCGACCCTGCCGGGGCAGATGATCCAGTTCCAGCCCAGCCAGACGTGGACCGTAAGCGAGCTCCTACCGACGGCGGTGGTGAACATCTCTGCGCAGATCATCAATCACACGGGTAAGACGGGTGGGCTGTGAGGCGCCGCCTGTGAGTGAAGTTCAGCGGTGCGCGGTGCGCCGCCGGGGGAGCGACAGGGGTGCGCAGTAGCGTAAGCGCATGGCTACGAGTACCAGGGCGAACTCACGCGCGCGCGGCGCGGCGGGCGGACGGAGCGGCGCAAGCGGCGCCGGCGGCAACAGCGGCGGCGCGACCGGCGGGCGACGAGCGCCCGCCAAGGCGCCGGCCAAACAGCAGGCAACCGCCACCCAGAAGACGCTGAAGTTCCCCGTCGAGAACGAGGGCCCCGGCATCTTCACCACGATGTGGCTCGGCCTCGCGCACCTCGTCGGGGGAGCGGCTCGCGCCTTCGGGCACGAGAAGCTCGCGAAGGAGGAGCGCCGCGACGGGTTCCCGTTCCTTCTGTTCCTTCTCGCTGTCGCGGGAGCCGTGATCGAGTGGTTCCTCGTCGCCAGTCCCGTGGCGATCCTGCTCGATGCCTACACGTTCGGCGGTCTCTTCGGCCGGGTGGCCTATGCCCTGCCCGTGGTCATGCTGCTGCTTGCGATCTGGTTGTTCCGGCATCCGAACTCCGTCAACGACAATGGCCGGATCGGCATCGGTCTCGGCATCCTGGTCCTCACGGTCTCGGGCCTCTGCCACATCTTCGGCGGCGAGCCGTACCCCGCTGAGGGCATGGAATCGCTCGCCACAGCCGGTGGCGTGCTCGGTTGGGTGATCGCCGCCCCGCTCATTCTCATCATCACACCCGTCGGCGCGACGATCGTCGTCAGTGCCCTGCTCCTGCTCTCCCTCTTCATCATCACAAAGACCCCGCCGAACAAGCTGGCCTCGCGCTCCCGCGAGCTCTACGCCTACCTGTTCGGTGCCGCTTTCGGCGAGGCTCCGGAGTCGCGGGAGGACCGCGAACCGAAGGTGCCGCGGGCGGTTCGCGGCAGCAATGCCGAGCACACCGGCGATCTCGAGCTCGACTTCGACCACGTGAACGACGAGTCCCTGCCGTGGTGGCGGCGCAACAAGAGTGGGCGCGAGGAGGATCCGGCCTTCGATTCGCCGATCATCCCGACCACTGCGGTCAGCCCCGCGCCGATCCACGTCGAAGACCGCACACCGCCCACGGAGGTGATCGATCGCACGATCGACGAGAGCCGCGGTTTCGACGCCGCACTGCTCGGCGACATGGAGGCGGCCGAGCAGGCGGTCAGGCGGTTCACGGGCGAGGTTCTACCCGGCACGAAGTCGGCCACGGGCATCCGAGACGACGCAGCCAGCGGCGATGCCTCGTTCACCGGCGTGCTCTTCGGCGAGACTGCGGGCGCGGGCGGCGCAGCCGGCGCGGTCGCAGCCGGCACTGCCCCCGCCACGAAGCCGTTCCCCACGGCTGCGACCACGGTTCCGGATGCCCTTCCCGGCATGGCACCGGATGACACGTTCATCCCGCTCGCCGAAGTCAAAGAACTCGAGGCCCTCAACTACTCGCTCCCGCCCGTCGGCAGCCTCGCGCTGGGCGAGCCGTCGAAGGCCCGTTCCCAGGCCAACGACGACATCGTGCGTGCTCTGACCGACGTGCTCTCGCAGTTCCAGGTGGACGCGAAGGTCACTGGGTTCTCGCGCGGCCCGACCGTCACCCGATACGAGATCGAGCTCGGCCCTGGTGTGAAGGTCGAGCGCGTCACGGCGCTCAGCAAGAACCTCTCGTACGCGGTCGCCAGCAACGAAGTGCGCATACTGTCGCCCATCCCGGGCCGGAGCGCGATCGGCATCGAGATCCCGAACACCGACCGCGAGATCGTGGTGCTCGGTGATGTGCTGCGTTCGGCGAAGGCCACGAACGACACCCACCCGATGACGATCGGCGTCGGCAAAGACGTCGAGGGCAAGTTCATCATCGCCAACCTCGCGAAGATGCCCCACCTCCTGGTCGCCGGTTCGACCGGTTCGGGCAAGTCGAGCTTCGTGAACTCCATGGTCACGAGCATCCTGATGCGCGCCACGCCCGCCGAGGTGCGGATGGTGCTCATCGACCCGAAGCGTGTCGAGCTCACCGCCTACCAGGGTGTGCCCCATCTCATCACGCCCATCATCACGAATCCGAAGAAGGCCGCCGAAGCACTGGCCTGGGTCGTGAAGGAGATGGACATGCGCTACGACGACCTCGAGAGCTTCGGGTTCCGTCACATCGACGACTTCAACCGCGCCGTGGTGAACAAAGAGCTGGTTCTGCCCGTCGGCAGCAGCCGGGTGCTGAAGCCGTACCCCTACCTGCTGATCGTCGTCGACGAGCTGGCCGACCTGATGATGGTCGCCCCGCGCGACGTCGAAGACTCGATCGTGCGGATCACTCAGCTGGCCCGGGCCTCCGGAATCCACCTCGTGCTCGCGACCCAGCGTCCGAGCGTCGACGTCGTCACCGGCCTCATCAAGGCGAACGTGCCGTCGCGTCTGGCGTTCGCCGTCACGAGCGTCACCGATTCCCGGGTCATCCTCGACCAGCCCGGTGCCGACAAGCTCATCGGGCAGGGCGACGCGCTCTTCCTCCCGATGGGGGCGTCGAAGTCGATCCGCGTGCAGGGCGCGTGGGTGAGCGAGTCGGAGATCGCCAAGGTCGTCGAGCACGTCACCCGCCAGGCGAGGCCCGAGTACCGGGCGGATGTCACTGTCGCGGCGGCGTCGAAGCAGATCGATGCCGACATCGGAGACGACCTCGAGGTGCTGCTGCAGGCGGCCGAGCTCATCGTCAACACGCAGTTCGGGTCCACCTCGATGCTGCAGCGCAAGCTCAAGGTCGGGTTCGCGAAGGCGGGTCGCCTGATGGACCTGCTGGAGTCGCGAGAGATCGTCGGGCCGTCAGAGGGCTCGAAGGCCCGAGATGTGCTGGTGACCGCTGAGCAGCTTCCCGAGGTGCTGGCGATGCTGCGAGGTTCGGATGTCGCGGCCGCGCCCTCTGCGCCGAACGCCGGATCCCAGCCGCCGCAGGGCGCTCCGGCGACCGGAGAGTCCTTCGCCGAGGGTTTCGGCCCCGAGCAGATGGACTACAGCGATCCCCTCGCGGAGCCCGGCCCCGGGTATCCTGAGGTGGAGGGCGACACGGACGAGGACGCGTGGGGCCTCACCGGCAGAGAGTAGCACCATGACCAATTCGCCCGAAGCGCAGGCCGCGGCCGCGCCGAAGCCCAGCAACTGGAACCTGCCGAACGCCATCACGGTGGTGCGCATCCTGCTTGCGCCGGTGTTCTTCGTCATGCTGCTGGCCGACAACGGATCAGACGGAGTCGTGCGGTATCTCGCCGCGATCCTGTTCATTCTTGCGATCGCGACCGACGGCGTCGACGGTCACCTCGCCCGCAAGAACAACCAGGTCACCGACCTCGGCAAGATCCTCGACCCGATCGCCGACAAGGTGCTCACCGGGGCGGCCCTTGTCGGTCTGTCGATCCTCGCCGAACTCCCGTGGTGGGTGACCATCATCATCCTGATCCGCGAAGTCGGCATCACGGTATTCCGGTTCGCCGTCATCAAGCGTCGCGTTATTCCCGCGTCCCGCGGGGGCAAGCTGAAGACGCTCGCCCAGTCGATCGCGATCTCGCTTGCTCTCCTGCCGCTCTGGATCCCGCTCGGTGACTGGATGTACTGGGTCAACGCCATCTTCATGTCGATCGCCTTCGTGCTGACCGTCATCACCGGGCTCGACTACCTCTACCAGGACCGCAAGTTGAACCGTGCCGCCGCGGCGAGAAACACTTCAGCGTGACCGTGACCGGCCAGTCCTCCGGGGAGGTCGCCGACGACCACGGCGGTGGCGTCGACCTCACGGCGCGGTTGATCGCCGATCTGCACCAGCGCGGTGAGACCGTCGCCGTCGCCGAATCGCTCACAGGAGGGCTGCTCGTCGCGGAACTGATCCGCCCCGCCGGTGCGTCGAACGTCGTGTACGGGGGAATAGTCGCCTACAACACGGCTGTCAAGGCCTCCCTGCTCGGCGTCGACGGAGATCTGCTGAGACAGCAGGGCCCCGTTCATCCCGAGGTTGCCGAACAGATGGCAGAAGGGGTGCGCCACGCCCTGACCGTCGACGGGAGTCCGGCCTCGATCGGTCTCTCCACGACGGGCGTGGCCGGCCCCGGGCCAGGCGGCGGACACCCTGCTGGCACCGTCTTCATAGGGATCTCGGTCGATGGGCACACGCAGAGCGTCGCCCTGGAACTCGACGGAGACCGCGACGCCGTGCGCGCTGCGGCGGTCAGCGAGGCCGTGCGAATCCTGAGTGCCCAGTTCTGAGCACCTTGCGCGGGAATGACTCAGGTTTCGATCTCGTTACACCTGTTGTCATTAACGACGAAAGTCCAGTCTGGGTCGTTTAGAGTTTGTCGTACGAGATATCGACTGGACAGCAAAGCTAAGGAGGCTCCGATGATTTTAGTTCGTCAAGAAATCGGCGACGTGCTGCGGGACTTCCGTCTTCAGAAGGGTCGAACCCTTCGCCAGGTCGCAAGCAAGGCCAGCGTGGCACTCGGCTATCTCAGTGAGGTCGAGCGCGGGCAGAAGGAAGCATCGAGCGAGATCCTCGCATCGGTCGCCGATGCCCTCGACACTCCCATCTCCGTGATCATGCGTGAGGTCGGCGACAGGCTCGCCGTCATCGAGGGGATCGACACGATTCCCGACACCGTGCCCGACGAGTTCGTCGCAGGGTTCGATGCGTCTCTGGCGGCCCGCTAAACGGTGCGCGTCAGCGAATTCCGGCAGGCCGTGCTTGATGAGTTCGGTGCCGGGTACGGTCGTGTGGTGACCGGCGATCTCGTGTTGTCAGAATTCGGTGGCCGCACGGCCGAGCAGTCCGTCAACGCGGGTGAGGATGCCCGCGAGGTATGGCTGGCGCTCTGCCGCGCCGCCGATGTACCCGAGAGCCGTTGGTACGGCGTGGGGTTGCCGCAGCCCCGTTCCTAGAACTGTGTTCGAACGATGCGACACGCCGTTTCGTCCTGTCGAAGATGTGTTCGAATCGGCTAGTCTCCTTCACAACAGACGTTTCTCATCTCTTCTCCACAGATCGGATGCTCACCGACCCAGTGTCGGTGGGTCTCCGTAACGTGGTCGAGGTAAGCAGCAGACGCGAATATGCCTTGTCGTCAGCCCGGTGAGTCGTCCGTGAGGGACGTCGGATGCCGGGTGCGACAGCCTATAGGCGCACCGTACCGCGGCGCAGATCCGAAGCGAGAATCTCATCCCCGAGAGGCTCCGGGTCGGGCGAGCACCTGATTCAAGGAGACAGCACATGCCCTCAGACGCAACTCGTGAGAAAGCTCTCGAAACTGCCCTCGCCCAGATCGACCGCCAGTTCGGCAAGGGGTCCGTCATGCGCCTCGGCAGCGATGACCGTGCCCCTGTCGAGGTGATCCCCACCGGCTCCATCGCGCTCGACGTAGCCCTCGGCATCGGTGGTCTGCCCCGCGGGCGCATTGTGGAGATCTACGGTCCGGAGTCGTCGGGTAAGACGACGCTCACCCTCCACGCGATCGCCAATGCCCAGCGCGACGGCGGGATCGCGGCGTTCATCGACGCCGAGCACGCCCTCGACCCCGAATACGCAAAGAAGCTCGGTGTCGACATCGATGCCCTGCTCGTCTCCCAGCCCGACACGGGGGAGCAGGCGCTCGAGATCGCCGACATGCTGGTGCGCTCCGGTTCGATCGACCTGATCGTCATCGACTCCGTGGCGGCACTCGTGCCCCGCGCGGAGATCGAGGGCGAGATGGGCGACTCCCATGTGGGTCTCCAGGCCAGGCTCATGTCGCAGGCACTCCGCAAGCTGACGGGTGGTCTGAACCAGACGAACACCACCATGATCTTCATCAACCAGCTGCGCGAGAAGATCGGTGTGTTCTTCGGCAGCCCGGAGACCACGGCCGGCGGTAAGGCGCTCAAGTTCTACGCCTCGATCCGCCTCGACATCCGGCGCATCGAGACGCTGAAGGAGGGCACCGAGGCCGTCGGTAACCGCACCCGGGTCAAGGTCGTCAAGAACAAGATGGCGCCGCCCTTCAAGCAGGCCGAATTCGACATCATCTACGGCATCGGCATCTCGCGAGAGGGCAGCCTGATCGACTTCGGTGTCGAGCACGAGATCGTGCGGAAGTCCGGCGCCTGGTACACCTACGACGGTGACCAGCTCGGTCAGGGCAAGGAGAACTCCCGCCGCTTCCTCAAAGAGAACCCCGACGTGGCGCTCGAGATCGAGAACAAGATCAAGATCAAGCTCGGCCTGCTGGCCGACCCGAACGCACCGAAGGTTATGCCAGCCGCCGACGCCAAGGGCGTCGCGGATGCTGGTGCCGCCTCTGTCGAGGCTGCCCCGGTCAAGACGGCTGCTGCGCGCAAGAGCGCCTAGTCGTGGTCGCCAGGGTCACGTACCTTCCCGGTGTGGTGACGCCCGCTGAGGCGGCGGCACCGCCACGCGCGGATAAGCTCGCCGAAGCGGCGGGTGTCGCAGAGCTCGAGGGTGCGCCTGACACGCCGACCGTTCTGCCGAAGGCACTGCCGACTGTGTGGTGGACCGAAGAGGAGCCTGTGGAGGCTCCTGCTGAGGCTCCGGCCGTCGCAGGGCGTCGCTCCGGCCGTACACCCGCCTTCGTCGAGGAGCCGGAAGACGACGAAGAACCCATGGGCGAGGGCGAGCGTGCCGCGTTCCTCGAGAACATCGTGGTGCGTGCCCTGGCCCGCAAGGGTCTCTCCGAGTGGGAGGTGAGCCGGCTGCTGAGCACCAACGGTGTCGAGGAGCACGAGCTCGAGATGTTTTTGGAGCGGTACCGCAGCAATCGCTACATCGACGACTACGACCTCGCCGAGAACCTGGTGGAGTCTCTCCATAGACGAAAGGGCTTCGGCCGGTCGCAGATCAAGGCGGAGTTGTCGGCGAGACACATCCAACAGGAGATCGTCTCCGCTGCGCTCGACGCGCTCGACGACGACGACGAGTTGAAGCGGGCGACCGAGCTCGCTGAGAAGCGCGCCCCGTCCCTCGCACGGCTCGACGCGGCCACGGCCGAGAGACGCCTCACGTCGTTCCTGATGCGAAAGGGTTACCCGTCGGCGATCATCCGTACCGCTGTGAGTGCGGCGCTCAGTCCGCAGACGCGCGGGGTGCGGTTCCGCTGATCGTCCGGGCGACGGCAGCCCGAACGTAGACTGGGCTCACTATGAGCAGTGTGAGTGAAGCCCCGACGATCATCCTTCCGTCCGTTGCAGCGGCGGGGGAGTCTGGTCAGGCGCGCACCTACGAGGTCCGCACCTATGGCTGCCAGATGAACGTGCACGACTCCGAGCGGCTGAGCGGTTCGCTCGAGGCAGCAGGCTATGTGCGCGACCAGTCGGGTGAGCCCGACGTCGTCGTGATCAACACCTGTGCGGTGCGGGAGAACGCGGACAACAAGCTCTACGGCAACCTCGGATTCCTGGCATCGGTGAAGAAACGCCACGAAGGCATGCAGATCGCCGTGGGCGGTTGCCTCGCGCAGAAGGACAAATCGGTCATCCTGTCAAAGGCACCCTGGGTCGATGTGGTCTTCGGCACCCACAACATGGGTGCGCTGCCCAGCCTGCTTGAGCGAGCGAGGCACAATGACGAGGCGCAGATCGAGATTCTCGACTCGCTCGAGACGTTCCCGTCCACCCTGCCCACTAAACGCGATTCGAGCTACAGCGGGTGGGTCTCCATCTCGGTGGGATGCAACAACACCTGCACGTTCTGCATCGTGCCCTCGCTCCGGGGCAAGGAGAAGGATCGCCGCCCGGGCGAAGTGCTCCGCGAGATCCAGTCGCTCGTCGACGACGGAGCGATCGAGGTGACGCTGCTCGGCCAGAACGTGAACTCCTACGGTGTTGAGTTCGGGGATCGGCAGGCGTTCAGCAAGCTGTTGCGGGCGGCGGGTACCATTTCCGGGCTCGAGCGGATCCGGTTCACGAGTCCGCATCCGGCGGCGTTCACCGACGATGTGATCGACGCCATGGCCGAGACGCCGGCGGTGATGCCGCAGCTCCACATGCCGCTGCAGTCGGGATCCGATCGCATCCTCAAGGCGATGAAGCGCTCCTACCGTTCCGAGAAATTCCTCGGCATCCTCGACCGGGTGCGCGCGCGGATGCCGCACGCCGCGATCAGTACAGACATCATCGTCGGTTTCCCCGGCGAGACCGAGGAGGACTTCCAGGAGACGCTCCGTGTCGTGGAGCAGGCGCGCTTTGCAACGGCCTTCACCTTCCAGTACTCCATCCGGGCCGGAACCCCGGCGGCCACGATGCCGGACCAGGTTCCGAAGGAAATCGTCCAGGAACGGTACGAACGCTTGACTGCGTTGCAGGACGGGATCGCCTGGGAGGAGAACCAGAAGGTCGTCGGACGCCGGGTGGAGCTTCTGGTGGCGGCTGAGGGCCGCAAGGATTCCGACACGAAGCGCCTCAGCGGCCGGGCAGAAGACAGCCGTCTGGTGCATTTCGACGTACCTGAGGGGTCGGCTGTGCCGCGCCCCGGCGATGTCGTCACCGTCGAGATCACGGGTGCCAAGCCGTACTACCTGATCGCCGATTCCCGTGATGGTGCACCGCTCGAGGTACGCCGTACGCGTGCGGGCGACGCCTGGGAGCGTGACCAGTCCGACCCGTGCGCGGTGCCCGTGTCGGGTGGAGCTTCCGCCGTCAGCGGTGCGCAGAGCGCAACGGGCAGCACCGCCGCGGGGAGGGTGTCCCTCGGGCTTCCGGGACTCCGGGTTGCGACCAGCCCGATCTACGATCTCGCCGACGATCTCCGCTGAGCCCGAAGTGGAGCACCTGCCCGAACTCGTGGCGGTTGTCGGGGCGACGGGTACCGGCAAATCCGAGCTGTCGCTCGGCCTGGCCGAAAGACTGATCGCGAGCGGTCGACCTGCTGAGATCGTCAACGCCGACGCAATGCAGCTGTACCGCGGTATGGACATCGGAACGGCCAAACTCACCCTCGAACAGAGGCGGGGGATCCCGCACCACCTCCTGGATGTTCTCGAGGTGACGTCTGACGGTTCCGTCGCCGATTACCAGCGTGACGCGAGGGCTGTGATCGACGAGATCCGTGCGCGCGGGGCGGTGCCGATCCTGGTCGGTGGATCGGGACTCTACGTCTCCTCGGTGATCTACGACTTCCGATTCCCGGTGCGTGACGAAGCGGTGCGGGCCCGGCTGGAGGCCGAGCTGGAGGAGCGTGGGCTCGGTGTGCTGTGGCAGCGGCTGAAGAGCGCCGACGCGGAGGCCGCGACATCCATCGGCCAGCACAACGGGCGCCGGGTCATCCGTGCGCTCGAAGTCATCGAGCTCACCGGGAAGCCTGTAACCGGCCAGCTCCCCGAGGAGCCGGTCTGGTGGCGTGACACGGCGGTGATCGCGCTCCGGCACCCACGGGAACTGCTCGTAGAACGACTCGACCGGCGCGTAGAGGAGATGTGGCGGGCCGGTCTTGTCGCTGAGGTCGAGTCGTTGGTGCCCCTCGGTCTCGACCACGGAACCACGGCGCAGCGCGCCATCGGCTATGCGCAGGCGCTGGCGGAGCTGCGGGGGACCCTGTCGCGAGGCGATGCCATCGCCGAGGCGCAGGCACTCACCAGGCGTTACGCGCGGCGGCAGGTGAGCTGGTTCAAGCGCTACCGTGACGCGATCTGGTTCGAGGCCGACGACGAGGCGCTCGTCGACGGGGTGCTGGCAAGCATCCACACGCCGTCTTCGTAGCCCTCGCGCCGGCCATCAGCGGGAGCCTCTAGGCTGGTGCCATGGGCATCGATCTGCATTTCACCAAAGGCCAGGGCACCGGAAACGACTTCGTACTCTTCTCCGATCCCGACGGTGAGATCGACCTCACTCCTGCCCAGATCGCGACGCTCTGCGATCGTCACTTCGGGATCGGAGCCGACGGGCTGATCCGCGCCGTTCGGTCGTCGCGCATTGCCGACGGCGCGCGCTCGCTCGAACTGGATGACGGTGCGGAGTGGTTCATGGACTACCACAATGCCGACGGTTCTGTCGCGGAGATGTGCGGCAACGGCATCCGCGTCTTCTCGAAGTTCCTGCTCGACAATTCCCTGGCGACACTCGAGCCGGGCGACACCCTGGTCATCGGCACGCGATCCGGGGTGATCGATGTGCAGCGGAACCTCACCGGTTTCCAGGCAGACCTCGGCCGGTGGCGGCTCGAGGGCGGTGAGCCGCTCGTGCGTGCCAAGAACCTCCAGGTCGCCCGCCCCGGGCTCGGGATCAACGTCGGCAACCCGCATGTCGTCGTCGCCCTCGCCGACGAGGCGGAGCTCGAGTCGGCCGACCTCAGCTTCATCCCGCACGTCGAACCCGCTCCGGTCGACGGCGCGAACATCGAATTCGTCATCCCCCTCGAACCGCTGGTGCGGAACGGTGTGGGCCACATCCGGATGCGCGTGCATGAGCGGGGCAGTGGCGAGACACTCTCGTGCGGAACAGGGGCCGTCGCTGCGGCGCTGGCGATCCGGCACTGGGCCGGCGCCGGTGCGCCGAACCAGTGGCGCGTCGAGGTTCCGGGTGGTGCGGTCGGCGTGCGCATGTACGCGACCGAAGACGGCGAACACGTGTCGCTCTCCGGCCCCGCCGAGCTGGTCTACGAGGGTGACGTCACGCTGAACTGAGGCGCTCGCGTTGGCGCCGGAGCTGGCCCCAGGGCGCGGCCGCCAGCACCCGAATCACTCGTGCAGGCGTGCCCGAAGCACCCGGTAGCCCTTGTTCGTGGCCGCCCGGGTCACCTGGAAGCTCGGCGGAAGGGTGTCGTCGAGCCAGCGGTGCAGGGAGTCCGACCCGAGGTTCCGCTGAATGACCAGCCACGCATCCGATCCGGGATCCAGGCGCGGCAGCCAGCGGAGCAGCAGCGCGTGCAGTTCGTCTTTGCCGACCCGGATCGGCGGGTTCGACCAGATCGTCATGAACCGGATGTCATCGGGAACATCGTCGGGCAGTACAGCGTTGACATTGCTGAGGCCGAGCGTGGCGGCGTTGGCCCTCACGAGGTCGAGAGCTCGCTCGTTGACGTCAACAGCCCACACGGTGGCGTGGGGTGACAACAGAGCGAGAGCCAGAGAGATCGGGCCCCACCCGCAGCCGATGTCGAGAAGGTGGCCGCCGGGAGGTGGCGACGGAGTGTTCGCGAGCAGAACCTGCGTCCCGGCATCAACTTGGTTGGGGCTGAACACACCGCCGGCGGTCGTGGCGACGAAGTCATGACCGGCCAGGCTCACCGGAATCTCCTTCAATCGGAGTTCCGTGGATGGACGTGCAGAGAAGTAGTGCCCGTTGTCCATAGCCATACAGGGAATGTAGCAAACGAGAGGTCTATCCTTGAAGCCAATGACTGAACACGATTCATCTTTCACCGACGACGCTGGCATCGACGCCGATTCGACCGGTACCGCAGAGACCAGCACGACCCAGGCGCAGGATGCCGTGGGCCGCGTTCTGGCGCGGGCGGAGGCCCGGTCATCCGGGTACGCCCTGTTCTCACCCGGCAGCGCCCAGGCCCTGCAGCGCCCGCAGGAGCGTCTGGCCGGGCAGAACCACGACGGCGACCAGGCCGACCTCGCTGACCGACAGGCGCTCCGCCGCGTCGCCGGGCTCTCGACCGAACTCGAAGACGTCACCGAGGTCGAGTACCGACAGCTCCGACTGGAGAACGTGGTGCTCATCGGCGTCTACACGCAGGGCACACTGACCGACGCAGAGAATTCGCTGCACGAGCTCGCCGCCCTCGCCGAGACCGCGGGTGCTGCGGTACTCGACGGGCTCCTGCAGCGTCGGCCGAACCCCGATCCCAGCACGTATTTCGGCAAGGGCAAAGCCGAAGAGCTCGCCGGCGTAGTGAAGGCGCTCGGCGCCGACACGGTGATCGCCGACAGCGAGCTCGCGCCCAGCCAGCGCCGTGCGCTCGAAGACATCGTCAAAGTGAAGGTCATCGACCGCACCGCCGTGATCCTCGACATCTTCAGCCAGCACGCAAAGAGCCGGGAGGGCAAGGCGCAGGTCGAGCTCGCCCAGCTCGAATACCTGCTGCCCCGCCTTCGAGGCTGGGGTGACTCGATGTCCCGCCAGGCCGGTGGGCAGGTCGGTGGCGCCGGCGCAGGCATGGGGTCCCGTGGACCCGGTGAGACGAAGATCGAGCTCGATCGCCGCCGCATCCACACACGCATGGCACGGCTCCGCAAGCAGATCGCTGCGATGAAGCCCGCACGCGAGGCGAAGCGTGCCAACCGTAAGCGCAATACGGTGCCGTCCGTGGCGATCGCGGGCTACACGAACGCGGGCAAGTCTTCGCTGCTCAACCGCATCACGGGTGCGGGCCTGCTGGTCGAGAACGCGCTGTTCGCGACGCTCGATGCGACTGTGCGGCGCACCCAGACGACGGATGGCCGCGAGTTCACTTTCGTCGACACCGTCGGTTTCGTGCGGAGCCTGCCCACCCAACTCGTGGAGGCGTTCCGGTCCACCCTCGAGGAGGTCGCCGACGCGGATGTCATCGTGCACGTCGTCGATGGGTCGCACCCCGACCCCGCGAGCCAGCTCGCCACGGTTCGCGATGTGATCGGTGAGGCAGGGGCGCGCGACATCCCGGAGCTGGTGGTCTTCAACAAGAGCGACTTGGTCTCTGAGAGCGACCGGATCGTGCTGCGTGGCCTCGAGCCGCACTCGATCTTCGTCTCGGCTCGCACGGGTGAGGGCATCGACGAGATGCTCCGGATGCTCGACGGGATGCTCCCCACGCCGTCGATCGAGGTCGACGTTCTGGTGCCCTACGACCGCGGCGACCTGGTCTCACAGTTGCACGAGCACAGCACGGTGCTGAGCACCGACTACGAAGAGGGCGGCACGCACGTGCGTGCACTCGTCACCCCGGAGATCGAATCGCAGCTGCTGGAGTACAGCACGCACTAGCCGGGGACACCCCCCGGGCAGACGAAAGGCGCCGAACCCTCGCGGGTCGGCGCCTTTCGTCTGTGGTGGAGCGGTCGTACCTGTGGTCGCGCGATGCCGCACGGCGGGCGGATCACCTGCCTCCACTCACACGGAGCGGAGAACTGCCACGACCTTGCCGAGCACGGTGGCGTAGTCGCCGAGGATCGGTTCGAAGTTCGTGTTGCGGGGGAGCAGCCAGGTGTGGCCGTCGCGTTGGCGGAAGACCTTCACCGTGGCCTCCTCGTCGAGCATGGCCGCGACGATGTCGCCGTTCTCGGCGGTGGCCTGCGTTCTGACGACCACCCAGTCACCGTCGCAGATCGCGGCGTCGATCATGGACTCGCCGACGACCTTGAGCATGAAGAGCTCACCCTTGCCGACCAGCTGGCGTGGGAGGGGGAAGATCTCCTCCACCTGCTGCTCAGCCGTGATCGGGATGCCGGCGGCGATGCGGCCGACGAGCGGCACCAGGGCGACGTCGCCGTGTGGTGTCGGGGAGTCGGAGTTCACGCTATCGCTCTTCGGGATGTCGATCAGTACCTCGAGCGCGCGGGGGCGGTTCGGGTCGCGGCGGAGGTATCCGCTCAGCTCGAGCTGGTTCAGCTGGTGGGTGACGCTCGACAGCGAAGCGAGGCCCACGGCGTCGCCGATCTCACGCATGCTCGGCGGGTAGCCCTGCGTGCTGACGGCTTCGGAGATCACTTCGAGGATCGCCAGCTGCTTGTCGCTCAGCGACTTTCGCCGACGGGTACCGCCGCGTTCGGCGGGGAGGCGTTCGCTCGCCATCGGGTTCTCATTCCTGACGGAGACCCAGTGTCAGTGGGTGGTGGTTAAGTTCACAGTGCTGGTCGCACACCGACCAGACAATCGAAACTGTATCGAAAACCGCCCACATTCCAAACACCTGTTCGAGTGTGTCGCGGTATTCGATACCAGATATTGCTTGATTGTTCGAACGTTCGAAGATATATTCGGAACACAGCTTCGTATGCGGCACTCCCGGCCGAGTGTCGCATACGAATCCTGCACCAGTATGAATGCCTCCCCAGGCAGAAGATCCAGGAGATCATCATGACTGCACTACAGCTGCACGGCACTCCCGCTCCTCGACTGCGCCTCAGGCTCACTCGGCGCGGGCGCGTCGTGCTGTCGACGGTCGCTGCGCTACCCCTCATCGCGGCTCTCGCTGCCTTCGCCGTTCTTGGCGGAGGTTCGGCCATCGCGACGGCCCAGCAGGCACCCGTCGAGTTCAGCTACGTCACCGTGCAGTCCGGCCAGAGCCTCTGGTCGGTTGCGTCCCAGCTCGACTCGTCGGCCGACACCCGGGACGTCATCGCCGACCTCGTGAGCCTGAACCAGCTCCCGAGCTCTGAAGTGCAGCCGGGCCAGCGTCTGGCGGTTCCCCTCAAGTACGAGCACTGACCCGTTGCGCAGCGGGTATGCTGGCAGTCGGCAGGTCGACGGTGGGCACAGCTGCTGCCGGTAAACTCGGTCGGGTGAGTTCTCTAGCCGATCTGCCCATCCGTGACGATCTCCGGGGGCTGACGCCCTATGGGGCACCCGAGCTCAAGGTCAGGGTGGCCCTGAACGTCAACGAGAACACGCACCCCATCCCGGAAGATGTGGCCCGCTCCATCATCGAGGCAGTCGCCCTCGAACTGCGCACGGTCAACCGGTACCCCGACCGAGAGTTCCTGAAGCTCCGCGACAGCCTGGCGGGCTACCTGAACGCCACGCTCGTCGAGGAGTCGGCGACGGCGGGTCTGCCGTTCGCCGAGCTGACTCGCGACAACATCTGGGCCGCGAACGGCTCGAACGAGATCCTCCAGCAGATACTGCAGGCCTTCGGCGGGCCTGGGCGCTCAGTGCTCGGCTTTCCGCCCACCTATTCGATGCACCCGATCATCGCGGCGGGCACCGGTACGGAGTGGATCGCCGGCGTCCGCGACGAGAACTTCGAGATCTCGCCCCAGACAGCCGTCGACTGGGTCGAGCGCACCAACCCCGATCTGGTCTTCTTCTGCGCGCCGAACAACCCCACGGGCACACCTCTCTCACTCGAGACGATCGCCGCCGCCTACGACGCCACCGACAAGATCGTCGTCGTCGACGAGGCCTACGCCGAGTTCGGCCCCTCCGGCGAACCCACAGCGCTCTCGCTGCTCGACGGGCGACCGCGCCTCATCGTCTCCCGCACCATGAGCAAAGCCTTCGCCTTCGCGGGTGCGCGGCTCGGCTACCTCGCTGCAGATCCCGCCATCAGCGACGCCCTGCGCCTGGTGCGGCTGCCGTACCACCTCTCCGCCCTCACCCAGGCCGCTGCATCCGCGGCTCTGGCCCACGCGCCGGAGATGCTCGCGATGGTCGACGACATCAAGTCGCAACGTGATCGCATGGCCAAGCGCTTGGCCGAGCTCGGCTACAGCCCCTCCGAGAGCACCTCGAACTTCATCCTCTTCGGCGGAGTTCCCGATCCGCACCGTATGTTCGAGCAGCTCCTCGAGCGCGAGATCATCATCCGGGACCTCGGCATCCCGAACCACCTTCGCGTGAGCGCCGGCACTGAGGCGGAGACGACCGCGTTCCTCGAGGCGATGGACGAGATCACCCCCCGGTAGACTTTTTGGCATGTCGACCGAACCGCGCACAGCCCACCTCACCCGCGAGACCAGCGAATCGAGCATCGAGCTCTCGCTGAACCTCGACGGAACGGGTGTGTCGAACATCGACACCAGCGTGCCGTTCTACAACCACATGCTGACAGCCTTCGCCAAGCACTCGCTCACCGACCTCACCGTGAAGGCGACGGGCGACACCGACATCGACGTGCACCACACCGTCGAGGACATCGGGATCGTGCTCGGCCAGGCCATCCGCCAGGCCCTCGGCGATAAGAGTGGCATCTCCCGATTCGGCGATGCACTCGTTCCCCTCGACGAGGCCCTCGTCCAGGCTGTCGTGGACATCTCGGGTCGACCCTTCCTCGTGCACAGCGGCGAGCCCGCGGGCTTCGAGTTCCACCTCATCGGCGGCCACTTCACCGGGTCGATGGTTCGTCACGTCTTCGAGGCGATCACCTTCCACGCCGGACTGACCGTGCACATCACCGTGCTCGGGGGCCGAGACCCGCACCACATCGCCGAGGCCGAGTTCAAGGCGTTCGCGCGGGCGTTCCGGCTCGCCAAGCAGCTCGACCCGGCGGTCTTCGGCATCCCGTCGACCAAGGGTGCGCTGTGACGCCGAAGAGCGTGGTCGTGTTCGACTACGGCAGCGGCAACGTGCACTCGGCCGTCAAGGCGCTCGAGAAGGTGGGGGCATCCGTCGAGCTGACGGGTGACCGCAGGCGCGCGGCCGACGCCGATGGGCTGTTCGTGCCCGGGGTGGGAGCGTTCAGCGCGGTGATTGCTGCTCTGGAAGCCGTGCGTGGAGGCGACCTCATCGACAAGCGACTTGCCGGGGGGCGTCCGGTGCTGGGCGTCTGCGTCGGCATGCAGGTGCTCTTCTCCCGCGGAATCGAGCGCGGCATCGACAGGGAGGGCCTCGGCGAGTGGCCGGGCACGGTCTCCGAGCTGAAGGCGGATGTCCTGCCGCACATGGGCTGGAACACCGTGCGTGCACCCGAGTCGTCGCGCCTGTTCGCGGGCATCGCCGACGAGCGCTTCTACTTCGTGCACTCCAATGCGGCCCAGCAGTGGGATCTCGAGGTGCAGCCGCCGCTGCCCGCTGCCTCTGTGACGTGGGCCGACCACGGCGGCGAATTCATCGCGGCCGTCGAGAACGGCCCGCTCTCCGCCACCCAGTTCCACCCCGAGAAATCCGGAGACGCAGGCATGCACCTCCTCGAGAACTGGCTGGCCACCCTCTAGCCCTGCCCGCCCGGCCACCCCCGACCCACCAGCATCCCCGACCCACCTCCCGCTCGCCCGATCGAGTCGGGAGTTCCGGTCGCTCAGGCGGTCTCAATCCGACTGAAACTCCTGACTCGATCCATATTGCACCGAAGGAAAGCCATGACCGACACTGCTGCCCCCGCGCTTGAACTGCTTCCCGCGGTCGACATCTCCAACGGTCAGGCGGTGCGCCTCACCCAAGGGCAGGCCGGCACGGAGACGAACCACGGCGACCCGGCCGACGCCGCAGCAGACTGGGTGGCACAGGGCGCCGAGTGGATCCATCTTGTCGACCTCGACGCCGCCTTCGGGCGGGGCAGCAACGTCGATGTCATCCGGAGGGTCATCGCCGAGGCCAAGGACATCAAGATCGAGCTCTCCGGCGGCATCCGCGACGATGCCTCCCTCGAGAACGCCCTCGCCAGCGGCGCCACGCGCATCAACCTCGGCACGGCCGCTCTCGAGAATCCCGACTGGGCGGCGAAGGCCATCGCCCGCTACGGTGATGCGATCGCCGTAGGTCTGGATGTTCGGGGCACGACGCTCGCGGCCCGCGGCTGGACCGAAGACGGGGGAGACCTCTGGGAGGTCCTGGCGCGACTCGAAGACGCGGGCTGTGCGCGTTACGTCGTGACCGACGTCACCAAGGACGGCACCCTGAAGGGCCCGAACGTCGATCTCCTCCGCCAGGTGATGGAGCGCACCGACAAGCCGGTTGTGGCCTCTGGCGGCATATCGAGCCTCGACGACCTCATCGAACTGCGCGAGCTCGTGCCCGCAGGCCTCGAGGGTGCGATCGTCGGGCGCGCACTCTATGCCGGCGCCTTCACGCTGGTCGAGGCGCTGGCGGTCGCCTCCGAGTGACGGATGCCCTGACCCCCGCCGACTCGGCCGGACAGCCCTGGGCCGGTCGAACCTTCGCCTCGCATCCCACCACTTTCGCCGGCGACGACGGAGCGGCACCGGAACTCCTCGTGACAGCGTTGAACCGATTCCACGCGCTGGCGGGGTCGCCCCTCACCGCCGAGGCGAGCTCCGATCTCCTTTCGGCCCAGGCCGCCGTGATCGAGGCTGTGCGGGATGCCCGGCTCCTCGTTCCGCTCCTGGCGCACGCCGGCGAAACAGGCATCGACGAGCACGGACGCACCGTCGACAAGACCCAGGAGCTCTCGATCGTCACGGTGAAGGCGCCGGACGGCCGCGCCGTGCAGCCCGCCTTCACCTCGACCGAGGCGATGGCCCGCTGGAACCCGAAAGCACGCCCCATCCCGACGGCCGCGCGCCGGGTCGCCCTCGCCGCCGCCAGCGAGGGCACCGACCTGATCATCCTCGATCCGACCTCGCCGACCGAGTTCGTGCTCCGGCGCCCGGCTGTCTGGGCGATCGCCCAGGCGACGCCGTGGGTGTCTCCCCTCGGAGACACCGGTGTCGCCGAGGCGTTCGCTCGCTCGCTGACGGGGAAGCGCGACATCCAGAGTCTCCACCTGCGGGCGGGCGACCCGGGGGCACGGCTCGTCGGCACCGAGGTGATCGTCGAGCTCACCCTCGTGCCGGGCCTTGACCGCGACCGACTCGCCGCGCTTATCGCGGCCCTCCAGCAGAACTGGTCGGACAGTGAGATCATCGCAGGCGCCGTCGACTCGCTGTCACTGAAGCTGCTGCAAGGTTCCTGAGCCGCAAGCCGCAAGCCGCAGGCCGCGCGATCACCGGTGCACCTCTACAGCCCCTCGCGCTCCCGCTCCTGCGACACAACCGCAGCACGGTCCGCCAAGCGCCGGAGCCCCGCGAGCGGCTGCTTCATGCGGAAGTTCGGCGCCAGCACCGGCTCCGTACGGTCGAGGAACGCCCAGTACCCGGCAGTGAACGGACACGCATCCGGACCCAACCGCACCCGCGGGTTGTACCGGCAGCCACCGCAGTAGTCGGTCATCGTGTTGATGTAGGCGCCGCCCGACGAATACGGCTTGGTGGCGACGATGCCCCCGTCCGCGTGCTGCGACATGCCGATCACATTGGCCGGCATCACCCAGGGCGTGCCGTCGACGAACATGTCCGTGAACCAGTCGTTGAGCGCGACGGGGTCGTAGCCGCGCTGGAGAGCCCAGTTGCCTATCACCATCAGCCGCTGGATGTGGTGCGCCCAGCCGTTCTGCTTCACGCCGTCGATGCTGTGGTGCAGGCAGTTCGCCGTGATCGCGTCGGCGTCGAGCTCGGTGAACTCGCGGGGGAGCGGCTGGTGGGCAGCGAGCGCGTTGTGCGAAGTGCGGTAGTCCTCCCCGAGGTGCCAGTAGAGGTGCCACACATAGTCGCGCCAGCCCATCACCTGTCGCACGAATCCCTCGACCGACGCCAGGGGTGCACGACCCTCCTCGTATTCGGCGGCCACCCGGGTGACGACGGCGAGCGGATCGAGCAGCCCGAGGTTGAGCGGGGCGCTCAACAGGGAGTGCGCCATGGTCCAGTCGCCGGTGAGGGTTGCGTCCTCGAAGGGTCCGAAGTCGTTCAGGCGGGTTTCGATGAAGCTGTCGAGAGCGAGGTTCGCCTCACGTTCGGTCACGGCGAAGCGACGGGGAGCATCCATACCGACCAGCCGCACCAGACCAGCCGACTGCCACCGGTCGAGATCTTCGCGTACGCCCGCGTCGATCTCGTCCTCCTCCGGCCACCACGGATCGGGCAGACCGAGCGTCACTGCACCCTTCGGCGGCCGCTCCCGATTCGAGACGTCGTAGTTCCACTGCCCGCCGGCCGGCGTCTCGCCCTCCATCAGGATGCCCGTGCGCTGCCGCACCGAACGGTAGAAGTCCTCGAGCAGCAGTCGTCTGCCGCCCCGGCTGCCAGCCCACAGCGCGAATTCGGTCTCACTCGTCACGAATCCGCGGCTGGGCAGGATGTGCGCACCGGCCCGTCTGACGTACCGGCGCGAACTGTACGACGTCGGATCGATCACCTCGAGGTCGTCGCGCCCCTCCACTACGTCGGCGTAGTGCTCCACCTGGTGGAACTCCACCCGGTCGCCGAGCTCGGCAGCGCGATGCCGGATGCCCGACAGGAGGAGGTGCGCCTTCGCCCTGTGCATCGGGCGGCGCGCGAAGACCGAGCGTGCCTCGACGAGGAGCATTCGCCCGCCGTCGTCGAAGAGCGAGCCGAGTTGGCCGGCGAAGATCCAGCGCGCGCGCTCAGAGCTGCTGTCGGTACCCGGGGTCATGCTCCCTAGTTAACGGGGCCGGTCAGCTTCTCGCCAGGGCCTTGACCGATGGGGTCGGGGAACACGGATGCCTCGCGGAACGCCAGCTGAAGGGAGCGCAGGCCGTCCCGCAGGGAACGGGCGTGCATGTCGCCGATCTCCGGCGCACCCGCCGTGACGAGCCCGGCGAGGGCGATGATCAGTTTGCGGGCCTCGTCGAGGTCGAGCTGGTTCTCTGGATCGTCGGCGAGGCCGACCTTCACCGCCGCAGCACTCATCAGGTGCACCGCGGTGGTCGTGATGACCTCCACGGCCTGTACGTCGGCGATGTCGCGCGCTTCGTCGCTCATGGGTATCCGTTCTTTGATTGTGGCCGAGTCTCTGCTAGACTTCTGGGCGGCTCTGGCACCACTAGGTGGCAGATCGAAAGTGGAGAATCTCCCACCCGCATGACCGATTAACAGGTTATCGGGTTGATTGCACTCCGCCGGCGTCGTGAGAACGATGCGGGTAGACAGGGTGTGGTGCGTTTGTGACAGGTGTATGTCCTGTTTTGCGTGGTGCAGTCCAGTTTCGCGTGCCCCCGGCTCATGCCGGACGCTCGGTCGACACCCATGCAGAATCGAAGGAGCAACGCATCAGCGATCCCCGTACAAACGACCGTATACGAGTACCCGAGGTTCGCCTCGTGGGTCCGGCCGGTGAGCAGGTTGGCGTCGTCAGTATCGACGTGGCCCTCAGACTCGCGCAAGAGGCAGACCTTGACCTGGTCGAGGTGGCCCCCAATTCCAAGCCACCCGTCGCCAAGATCATGGACTACGGGAAGTTCAAGTACGAAGCTGCGCAGAAGGCCAAAGAGGCCCGGCGCAACCAGGCGAACACGATCCTCAAAGAGGTCCGTTTCCGCCTGAAGATCGATGTGCACGACTACGAGACGAAGCGGAAGCGCGCTGAGGGCTTCCTCAAGGCCGGTGACAAGGTGAAAGCGATGATCCTGTTCCGTGGCCGTGAGCAGTCCCGCCCCGACCAGGGTGTGCGCCTCCTCCAGAGATTTGCCGAAGATGTTTCGGAGTTCGGTTCAGTCGAATCGAGCCCGACCATCGACGGTCGCAACATGGTCATGGTGGTCGGTCCTCTGAAGAACAAGTCAGAGGCCAAAGCCGAGGCCAACGCTCAACGCGCTGCAGCAAAACCGCCGCGCGAGGCGCCAGCTGAGGCACCCGCCGCAGCTGCGCCCGCCGCAGCAACGCCTGCCGCAGCCGAATAACTACCGAAAACCCACGAGGAGACAACCATGCCGAAGATGAAGACCCATTCCGGGGCCAAGAAGCGATTCAAGATCACCGGAAGCGGCAAGGTCATGAAGCAGCAGGCCGGAATGCGCCACAACCTGGAAGTGAAGTCGGGCCAGCGCAAGCGCCGCCTGAACACCGACCAGGTTCTTGCCCCGCAGGACGCCAAGGTCATCAAGAAGCTCCTCGGCCTCTAGATCACGACGACGAAAAAGGATTAGAAGAAGATGGCAAGAGTAAAGAGGGCGGTAAACGCCCACAAGAAGCGTCGCGTAATTTTGGAGCGTGCAGAGGGCTACCGCGGCCAGCGGTCGCGCCTCTACCGCAAGGCCAAGGAGCAGGTCACCCACTCCCTCGTCTACTCGTACCGTGACCGCCGTGCCCGCAAGGGTGACTTCCGTCGCCTCTGGATCCAGCGCATCAACGCCGCTGCACGCCTGAACGGCCTCACCTACAACCGCCTCATCCAGGGTCTGAACCTGGCCGGCATCGAGGTCGACCGTCGTATCCTCGCCGACCTCGCTGTCACCGAGCCGGCCACGTTCGCCGCACTCGTCGAGAGCGCCAAGGCGGCTCTGCCGGCCGACACGTCGGCGCCGAAGGTCGACGCTGCGTAGCACAACTGCATAAATCTGCTTGACTTGGCTCATGCTCGATAACCCGCGTTCGCCGCGTGTTCGGGCCGTCGCCAAACTTGCCAAGAAGGGAGCCCGGTCTGAGACCGGGCTCTTCCTCTTGGAGGGGCCGCAGGCGGTTTCCGAAGCGCTCCTCTTCAGCCCGCAACTCGTCGTGGAGCTCTACGCGACCCCCACGGCCCTCGAACGGTACACCGACATCGCCCAGACGGCTGTCGACGCCGGTGTCGACGTCGAGTTCGTCTCCGAACAGGTGCTCGAAGTCATGAGCGACACGGTGACACCGCAGGGGTTCATCGCCGTCTGTCACCAGTTCCCCACGGCCGTGAAGGACATCTTCGCCGCCGGGCCCCGGTTGATCGCCATCCTCGAAGAGGTGCGCGACCCGGGCAACGCCGGCACGATCATCCGCGCCGCAGACGCCGCCGGGGCCGACGCCGTGATCCTCACCGGCCGGTCTGTCGATCTCTACAACCCCAAGGTCGTCCGGTCGACGACCGGATCCCTCTTCCATCTCCCGGTTGCTGTCGAAGCGACTCTTGCAGACGTGAAGGCGCGTGCTGTCGAGGCTGGCCTGCAGATCCTCGCGGCAGACATCAAGGGAGACGACCTGCTCGACGTGCGGTCCTCCGGCCTGCTGAAAGCCCCGACGGCCTGGCTGTTCGGCAACGAGGCGCGTGGGCTCACGGATGACGACCTGAAGCTCGCGGATCGCGCCGTCTCGGTTCCGATCTATGGCCGGGCCGAGTCGATGAACCTCGCCACCGCAGCATCCGTCTGCCTCTACGAGAGCGCCTTCGCCCAGCACAGCTGACATCGCCGAGCAGAATCGGTTGGCAGACGCACGTTGTCTGTGTTGATTCTCAGGCAAATGTGAATCATGCTTCAGTCGTTTCCCATGTTACGGGTGGGTAACTATTGGCTCCCCGATTCGTGACTCCCGGAGGGGTGTGGTTGTCTGGGGGCCATGAACGCACCCGGAACACCGCTCGTTGTTCTCGACCATGTCAACAAGCACTACGGCGACCTGCACGTTCTGAACGACATCAACCTGACGATCAGGGCGGGCGAGGTCGTCGTCGTCATCGGGCCGAGTGGATCGGGTAAGTCGACCCTGTGCCGCGCGATCAACCGGCTCGAGACGATCGACGACGGAACCATCTCGATCGCCGGCGAGCCGCTGCCGAGCGAGGGTGCTGCCCTCGCGAAGCTGCGCGCGAATGTCGGCATGGTCTTCCAGTCCTTCAACCTCTTCGCCCACAAGACGATCCTGCAGAACGTGACCCTCGGACCGATCAGGGTCTCGAAGAAGTCCAAAGCGGAGGCCGAGACCCGAGCCCGGGAACTGCTGGAGCGAGTCGGAGTACAGAGCCAAGCCGACAAGATGCCCTCGCAGCTCTCCGGCGGCCAGCAGCAGCGGGTGGCCATCGCCCGCGCCCTCGCGATGCAGCCGAGCGTGATGCTCTTCGACGAGCCCACCTCCGCGCTCGACCCCGAGATGATCAATGAGGTGCTCGACGTGATGGCCGGCCTCGCGAAAGAGGGCATGACGATGATCGTCGTGACCCATGAGATGGGTTTCGCCCGCAGGGCCGCCGATCGTGTGGTCTTCATGGCAGACGGCCGCATCGTCGAAGACACCACGCCGGCCGAGTTCTTCGACCACCCGAAGAGCGAACGTGCCAAAGATTTCCTCTCCAAGATCCTGAGCCACTGACCACGTAAAGAGGAAGAAGACCCATGAAGCTCCGAAAGATCCTGATCGGTACGGCCGTAGCGGCCGTCGCCGTCGCCCTCACCGCCTGCGGCGCTCCCGGCAGCGCGACCAGTGGTGGCAGCACCTCCACCTCGGCCGCCGGTGCAGGCCCCTACGACCTCGCGGTCGCCGAGAGCCCGACTTTCGAGGCGGGCACGACCATGGCGAAGCTGGCCGAGGCCGGCACCATGAAGATCGGCACGAAGTTCGACCAGCCACTGTTCGGCCTGCGCGGCCTCGACGGCAAGCCGGTCGGCTTCGACGCCGCCATCGGCTCGCTGGTCGCCTCGAAGCTCGGGATCCCGTTCGACAAGATCGAATGGACAGAGACGGTCTCAGCGAACCGTGAGCCCTTCCTGCAGAGCGGCCAGGTCGACGCCGTCATCGCCACCTATACGATCAACGACAAGCGCAAGCAGGTCGTCGACTTCGCGGGCCCCTACTTCGTGGCCGGCCAGAGCATCCTGGTACTCGAGGGCAACACCGAGATCACCAAGCCCGAAGATCTGGCAGGCAAGGCGGTCTGTTCGGTCGAGGGATCGACCCCGGCGTCGAACATCGTCGAGAAGTACGGCGCGGTCCTCCAGCCGACCGACGTCTACAGCAAGTGCCTCGACCCGCTGAAGAACGGACAGGTCGTCGCGATGACCACCGACAACGTCATCCTGTCGGGCTTCGTCGACCAGAACCCGGGCGTCTTCAAGCTGGTCGGTGACACGTTCACCGCCGAGCCCTACGGAATCGGCCTCACCAAGGACGACACCGCCATGCGCACCTTTGTGAACGAGACGTTGCAGGCGGCGTACGACGACGGCACCTGGGCGCGGCTCTTCGAGCAGACGGCCGGCACCGTGATCCCCGTGCCGACACCGCCCACGATCGACCAGTACTGATCTGACCTCCGAGCTCTGAAGGGAGGCCCCGTGGTCATCTTCGACAATCTGCCGCTGTACCTCGAGGCCTTCCTGCAGACCCTCGCGCTGCTGCTGCTCACGACAGTCCTCGCGTTGCCGCTCGGCGCCGTGATCGCCGCCATGCGCATCTCGCCGATCGGGAGCCTCCGGGCCACCGCGACCGTCTACACCGAGATCCTCCGCAACACGCCGCTCGTTCTCGTCTTCATCTTCTGCTTCGTGGTGCTGCCGATCCTCGGCGTCATCCTGCCGTTCATGTTCTCGGCCGTGCTCGCCCTGACCCTCTACACCGCTCCGTTCTTCGCCGAAGCGATCCGCTCGGGCATCAACGGTGTGCCGGTGGGCCAGGCCGAAGCCGCCCGGAGCATCGGCATGACATTCGGCCAGACGGTCACTCTCGTGGTGCTGCCGCAGGCCATCCGGAGCGTCATTCCGCCGATCATCAACGTGATGATCGCCCTGACGAAGAACACCTCCATCGCGGGCGGCTTCTTCATCTTCGAACTCTTCAACTCCGGCCGGAGGCTCGTGAACGAGAACGGTGACCAGGTCATCCTGGCGCTGGTCGGCGTCGCTGCCTTCTACCTCCTCATCACGATTCCCCTCGGCCAGCTGGCGGACTTCCTCGAGCGACGGGTGGTGATCAGGCGATGACCAGTGTTCTGTATGACGTGCCCGGCCCCAAGGCTAAGGTGCGAGCACGGGTGATCTCGTGGATCACCGGCCTCATCGTGCTCGCGCTGCTGGCCTACACCGGCCTGACGCTCTGGCAGAAGGGCATGTGGGATCCGACCCGCTGGGACATCTTCAACGACCCATTGGTCTGGGCGGTGCTGCTCCGTGGGCTGGTCGTCGTGCTGCAGTCGGCGCTCGTCGCGACTGTGCTCGCCCTGCTGCTCGGTATGGTCTTCGCTCTGCTCCGGATGTCGTCGCACCGCGCCATCCGCATTCCGACGACGATCGTGCTCGAGTTCTTCCGCGGTATGCCCGTGCTCTTGATGATGCTGTTCATCCTGCTCGCCTTCCCCGGCGTGAGTGCGTTCTGGGCTGTGGTCAGTGCGCTCGCTGTCTACAACGGCGCGATCATCGGTGAGGCCCTGCGTTCGGGCGTGGTCGCTCTGCCGAAGGGGCAGCGTGAGGCCGGGCTCGCGATCGGGCTCCGGCCGCTTCAGGCCCGCCTGCTGATCGAGTTCCCGCAGGCTTTCCGCACCATGCTGCCGATCATCGTGGCGCAGATCGTGGTCCTGCTGAAGGACACGGCCCTCGGGTACATCGTCGGCCAGGTCGCGCTCATCCGTGAGGGAGAACTGCTCGCCGAGTTCGTCGGGCGCCAGCAGTACTTCTTCTCGATCTTCCTTGTCATGCTCGCCATGTACCTGGTGATCAACCTCACGATCTCGACGATCGCCCGGCAGTTGGCCAAGCGCCGCGGATTCACGGTCAGCAAAGTGGTCGCCGACGAATCGATGAGTGCGGCGACCTAGCTAAACTTGTGTCCCGTGTCTGATCCCGAAATCCCTGTCCTCTCCGAAGAGTCCGTGGCCGCGGCCGTCGAGGCTGCGCTCGCAGCCGTCGCGGCGGTCAGCGGCACCGCATCGTTCAAGGCGGCGCGATCCGCGCATGCGGGGGAGGCGTCTCCGCTGGCACGCCTGAACGGGCAGCTCCGCAGCCTGCCGAACGACCAGAAGGCGTCCGCCGGCAAGCTCGTCGGCCAGGCACGCGCGCGGGTCAACCAGGCGCTGGCCGCGAAGGAGGCCGACGTCGTCGCGCTCGAGAACGCGGCGCAGCTCGCCGCCGAAGCGCTCGACGTCACCGCGCTGCCCGTGAAGAAGCGCCTCGGTGCGCGCCATCCGCTCTCCCTCCTGCAGGAAAAGATCGGCGACATCTTCGTCGGAATGGGCTGGGAGATCGCAGAAGGCCCCGAGCTCGAGAACGAATGGTTCAACTTCGACGCGCTGAACTTCGACCCCGATCATCCGGCCCGCGCCATGCAGGACACGTTCTTCGTCGACCCCGTCTCGTCGCACCTGCTGCTCCGCACGCACACGTCGCCCGTGCAGATCCGCTCGCTGCTGAGCCGGGAACTGCCCGTCTACGTCATTGCGCCCGGTCGCACCTACCGCACCGACGAACTCGACGCGACGCACACCCCGGTGTTCAGCCAGGTTGAGGGCATCGCCGTCGACAAGGGCCTCACCATGGCACACCTCCGCGGCACCCTCGAGTTCTTCGCGCGCAAGATGTTCGGCGACGAGGCGAAGATTCGCCTGCGCCCCAACTACTTCCCGTTCACCGAGCCGAGCGCCGAGATGGACGTCTGGCAGCCGAACGCCAAGGGCGGGGCGCGCTGGGTGGAGTGGGGCGGCTGCGGCATGGTCAACCCGAACGTGCTGCTCTCCGCCGGGATCGACCCCGACGTCCACTCGGGCTTCGCGTTCGGCATCGGGATCGAGCGCACCCTCCAGTTCCGCAACAACCTGAACGACATGCGTGACATGGTCGAAGGCGACGTGCGGTTCAGCCAGCAGTTCGGAATGGTGGTTTAAGGATGAGAATTCCCCTCAGTTGGCTCGCCGAGTACGTCGACCTGCCCGCGGGCACCACCATCGACGAGGTGCACGCCGCGCTGGTGAGCGTCGGCCTCGAAGAGGAGGGCTCCCACCAGTTCGACATCGATGGCCCGGTGGTCGTCGGTGAGGTGCTCGACTTCACCGAGGAACCCCAGTCGAACGGCAAGACGATCCGTTGGTGCACCGTGCGTGTCGCGGCACCCGGTCAGGCCGCCGCCGATGGGGGAGCGGATGTTCGGGGAATCGTCTGCGGTGCCCACAACTTCTTCCCCGGGGACAAGGTCGTCGTGACCCTGCCCGGCGCCGTGCTGCCCGGCAACTTCGCGATCGCCGCCCGCAAGACCTACGGTCACGTGTCCGACGGCATGATCGCGTCGACCCGTGAGCTCGGGCTCGGTGAGGAGCACGACGGTATCCTCCGTCTCAGCAGCCTGGGCCTCGACCCTGCGGTCGGCACCGACGCGCTCGAACTGCTCGGTCTCACCGACGCGGCGGTCGAGGTGAACGTGACTCCGGATCGCGGCTACGCCTTCTCGATCCGCGGTATCGCCCGGGAGTACGCCCACGCCACGGGGGCGACATTCCGTGACCCGGCCTCGGTGCGGCCTGCGGGGGCGCCCGCCGAGGGCGTCGCGGTCACCGTCTCCGATGACGCACCGATCCGCGGCCGCGTCGGCGCGACAGTGTTCGTGACGCGAGTGGTTCGCGGTGTCGACCAGACCGCTCCGACCCCGGCGTGGATGATCGCGCGACTGAAGCTCGCGGGCATCCGCTCGATCTCCCTCGTCGTCGACATCACGAACTACGTGATGCTCGAGCTCGGCCAGCCTCTGCACGGCTACGATCTCGATCTGGTTCGTGGCGGCATCGTCGTGCGCCGGGCCGCCCCCGGCGAGACCCTCAAGACCCTCGACGGGCAGGTGCGCACGCTCGACCCCGAAGACCTGGTGATCGCCGACGACACCGGGGCCATCGGACTCGCGGGCGTGATGGGCGGATTCTCGACCGAGATCTCCGACGCGACATCCGCCGTGCTGATCGAGGCCGCGAACTTCGATCCGGTGACGGTCGCACGAACGGCTCGTCGGCACAAGCTGCCGAGCGAGGCCTCGAAGCGCTTCGAGCGCGGCGTCGACCCCGAGGTCGCCGTCGCTGCGGCCGCGCGGGCCGTGCAGCTGCTCGAGGAACTCGGCGGTGCGCGAGCGGACGGCACCGGATCCGGGTACCACGCGCATGACCAGCTCGCGCCGATCTTCCTGCCCGACCGCTACATCTCGGGTCTTGTCGGCGTGGAGTACACCGACGACGAGATCACCTCGTCGCTGATCGAGATCGGTGCCACTCTCGAGTACGCGCACGACGGACTGCTCGTGTCGCCGCCGTCGTGGCGCCCCGACCTCACCCACAAGTCGACGCTGGCCGAAGAGGTCGCGCGCATCGTGGGGTATTCGCGGATCCCGTCCGTGATCCCGACGGCCCCGCCCGGCCGGGGGCTCACCCGCGAGCAGCAGCTGCGTCGGCTCGCGGCCGAGACGCTCGCCGCGAGCGGGTCGACCGAGGTGCTCGCGTATCCGTTCATCTCGTCGGCCTCGAACCGCACGTTCGGGTCGGCGGACGACACCGTCGCACCGGCTGTGAAGCTCGCGAACCCACTCGATTCAGAGGCGCCCCTGCTCCGCACGACACTGCTGCCCGGTCTCATCGACATCGCCCGGCGCAATCTGTCGCGCGGTCTCACCGACCTCTCGGTCTACGAGATCGGTGCCGTCTTCCTGCCCGTCGCAGGTGCCGACTACGGGGTCGTCGAGGTGCCGTCGGGCGCGTCCCTGCCGGCCGCTCCGGTTCTGGATGACCTGAACGCGAGTATTCCGCCGCAGCCGTGGCATGTCGGGCTGCTCTTCCTCGGCAATGCGGTCGAGAAGCAGCCCGGGCAGCCGGCGGTTCCATTCGGCATCGCCGATGTGCTCGACACCGTGAGGCTGCTCGCGACGGCGCTCGACGTGCCGGTGACGGTGCGCCAGGGATCGCACTCTGCGCTGCACCCGGGGCGCACCGCAGAGATCGTGGTGCCGGTCGGCGCGGGTGCCGATGTGGTGAGCGTCGGGTACGTCGGTGAGCTGCTGCCCGCGCTCGCCGCGGAGCTTGACCTGCCGCGAGTGGTCGGGGTGGCGGAACTCGATCTGTCGTCACTGATGGAACTCGCAGCGCGGAGTGTGCAGGCGTCCCCCCTCGCCGGTTACCCGGCCGCGACGCAGGACGTTTCGTTGGTCGTCGCCGAGTCGGTGGCTGCGGGGGACGTTCTCGACGCTGTGTCCTCGGGGGCCGGGGAACTGCTCGAGGGCATCCACCTGGTCGACGACTACCGCGGCAACGGGATCGACGGTGGTTCGAAGTCGCTCACGTTCGCACTGCGTTTCCGAGCGAGCGACCGCACGTTGACCGCTGCTGAGGCGAGTGAGGCGCGGATCGCGGGTGCTGCCGAGGCATCCCGGCGGTTCGGGGCCATCGTCCGAGAGTGAGTGACGGATCCGCGTCCTGCCTTCCTGTCCTCCACAGGGCGCGGATCTTGTAGCTTGTCCACAGAGTCGCCACGGGCGTCAGGGCGACTTCTGAGCAAGGACTACATTTGACGTATGTCTTTTTCGGTGGCGGTAGCAGGAGCAAGCGGTTATGCAGGCGGCGAACTGCTGCGCCTGCTGGCGGGCCACCCGGAGTTCGAGGTGCGAACCGTCACGGCCAACAACAACGCCGGGCAGCCGCTTCTCGCTGTGCATCCGCACCTGCGGTCCTACGCCGGCCTGGTGCTCAGCCCCACCACCACCGAGGCTCTGACGGGACACGACATCGTGTTCCTCGCCCTCCCGCACGGCAGATCCGGAGCCCTCACCGAGACGCTCGACGAGAACACTCTCGTCATCGACTGCGGCGCAGACCACCGACTGACCGACGAGGCCGACTGGGCGAGGTTCTACGGCGGCGAGTTCTTCGGGGCGTGGCCGTACGGCCTGCCTGAGCTCCTCATCGCTGACCACCAGCAGCAGCGGTCGAAGCTGGCCGGCGTGAAACGCATCGCCGTGCCGGGCTGCAACGTCACCGCGATCAGCCTGGCTCTCGCGCCGGGCCTCCGCGCCGGTGTCATCCAGCCCGTCGACCTCGTCGCGGTGCTGGCCGTCGGCCCCTCGGGCGCCGGCAAGAGTCTTCGCACGAACCTCCTGGCGAGCGAGGTGCTCGGATCGGCGAGTGCCTACGGCATCGCGGGCGCCCACCGGCACAACCCGGAGATCGTGCAGAACCTCAGCCTCTCCGCGGGAACCCGTGTGAGCGTGTCGTTCACTCCCGTGCTCATCCCGAGTGCGCGGGGTATCCTCGCCACGTCGACCGCGAGGCTCGCTGCGGGTATCAGCGCGCACGACGTGAGGTCCGCCTGGGTCAACGCCTACGCCGACGAGCCGTTCGTGCATGTGTTGCCGGAGGGCCAGTTCCCCTCCCTCTCCGACGTGGTCGGGGCGAACACCGCCCTCATGGGAGTCGCCGTCGACGAGGCTGCCGACCGGGTGGTCACCGTCACCGCGATCGACAATCTCGTGAAGGGCACGGCTGGTGCCGCCATCCAGTCCGCGAACATCGCCCTCGGCCTTCCCGAGACGCTCGGCCTGCCGATCGACGGGCTCGCTCCGTGAGCCTCGGCCCCGCAACGCCTCCGTCTCCGTCATCCCTCTCGCCATCCGCAGCGCCATCTTCATCGACGTCGTCACCACTCGCCGACAGAACAACAGGAGCGCACTCGTGAGCGTCACCGCACCCGCCGGATTCGAAGCGGCCGGAATCGCTCGGGGCCTGAAGTCCTCCGGGGGCCTCGACCTCGCGTTGGTGGTGAATCGGGGCCCGAGCACTGCTGCCGCCGCTGTCTTCACCTCGAACCGCTGCAAGGCGAACCCGGTGCTCTGGAGCGAGAAGGTCATCGAAGACGGGCGCGTGGCCGCGGTCATCCTGAACTCAGGCGGGGCGAACTGCTACACCGGAGCGTTCGGCTTCCAGACCACGCACGCCACGGCCGAGGCGGTCGCCCAATCGCTCGGTGTGTCTGCTGGTGACGTCATCGTGTGTTCGACGGGGCTCATCGGCACCGGTGACCAGGTCTTCCGCGACCGGGTGGTCGGCGGTGTTCCTGCTGTCAGCGCAGCACTCTCGCCCACGGGCGGAACCGATGCGGCTCTCGCCATCATGACCACCGACACCCGGTCGAAGGAGGCCGTGTTCAACGGCCCCGGCTACTCGATCGGCGGAATGGCGAAGGGTGCAGGGATGCTCGCGCCCGGGCTCGCCACCATGCTCGTCGTCATCACCACAGATGCCGACCTGCCGGCCGCGTCGCTCGACCGCGCTCTTCGTGCGGCCACCCGGGTGACGTTCGACAGGGTCGACTCCGACGGCTGCATGTCGACGAACGACACCGTGACACTGCTGGCGAGCGGGGCATCCGGGACCGTACCAGACCTCGCCGACTTCACCGCGGGCCTGACCGCCGTCTGCCACGACCTCGCTCTCCTGCTTCAGGGAGACGCCGAGGGCGCGAGCCACGACATCACGATCACCACCACGAACGCGGCCACCGAAGACGAGGCCGTCACCGTGTCGCGCGCCGTCTCCCGAAGCAACCTCTTCAAGGCGGCGATCTTCGGCAACGACCCGAACTGGGGCCGCGTGCTCGCCGCCGTCGGCACGACCGACGCGGAGTTCAACCCGTACAACATCGACGTGACCATCAACGGCGTCAAGATCTGCAAGGCGGGCGAGCCGTTCGAGGACCGCGACCTCATCGACCTGTCCCCGCGGGCCGTCAGCGTGCTGATCGATCTGCACGTGGGCGAGGAGACCGCATCGATCTTCACCAACGACCTCACCCACGACTACGTGCACGAGAACAGCGCGTACGCGAGCTGATGGCAGACATGACCCTGGCCGAAGACCACGACCTCGCCGCCGTGAAGGCCGCGACCCTCATCGAATCCCTGCCATGGCTGAAGTCGTTTCGCGACCGGATCATGGTGATCAAATTCGGCGGCAACGCCATGGTCGATCCCGAGCTGCAGCGCACCTTCGCTGAAGACATCGTCTACCTGCGCTACGCGGGCATCCGCCCCGTCGTCGTGCACGGTGGAGGGCCGCAGATCTCCCGGATGCTCGACCGGCTCGGTATCGAGAGCGAGTTCCGGGGCGGCTACCGGGTCACCAGCCCCGAGGCCATGGATGTCGTGCGCATGGTGCTCACCGGCCAGATCAGCCGCGGCATCGTGAGCCACATCAATGAGCACGGGCCGCTCGCCTCCGCCATGTCGGGTGAAGACGCCGGACTGTTCGAGGGGCAACGCCGCACGATCGAGGTCGATGGCGAGCGAGTCGACCTCGGGATGGTGGGCGACGTGGTCGGCGTCAATGCCGAGACGGTGCTCGAGCAGCTCGCCGCCGGCCGGATCCCGGTCATCTCCTCGATCGCGCCCGACCGCGACGAACCCGGGTCGGTGCTGAACATCAATGCCGACGCGGCTGCCGCGGCGCTCGCTGTCGCCCTGGGAGCCGCCAAGCTCGTCATCCTCACCGACGTCGCGGGTCTGTACTCGGATTGGCCGAACAGGGACTCCCTGGTCTCCGTCATCGAGGCCGAGTCCTTGCGGACGCTGCTTCCGTCGTTGGAATCCGGCATGATCCCCAAGATGGCCGCGTGCCTTGAAGCGGTCGACGGCGGCGTGCAGAAGGCGGCGATCATCGACGGGCGCATCCCGCACTCGATCCTGCTCGAGGTCTTCACCCAGAGCGGGATCGGCACCGAGGTCGTGCGCACCGAGGTCGCGCGCGCCGACTCCGCGCCCGCCGAGCCCGAACACACCGAGCCCGCACACACCGAATCCGAAGAGGAGAACCAGAGCCTGTGAGCATCGAAACTACCACCACCTGGGTCGACACCTTCAATGAGTCGCTCATGCGAACCATGGGCCAGCCGCTTGCGCTCCTGACGCACGGGCGCGGCGCCTTCGTCTGGGATGAGAACGAGAAGGAGTACCTCGACTTCCTCGCCGGCATCGCTGTCAACTCGCTCGGCCACGCCCACCCCGTGCTCGTCGAAGCGCTGACGCGCCAGGTGGGCACCCTTGCACACGTGTCGAACTACTTCTCCACGCGGCCCCAGCTCGAGCTGGCCGAACGGCTGAAGCGGCTCACCGGAGCCGGCCCCGCCGGTCGCGTCTACTTCTGCAATTCCGGGGCCGAGGCCAATGAAGCCGCCTTCAAGCTCGCCCGGTTGAACAGTTCAGGGCCGCGTACGAAGATCGTGGCACTGAAGAACTCCTTCCACGGGCGCACCATGGGTGCCCTGGCGCTCACGGGCAAGCCTGACATGCGCGCCCCGTTCGAGCCGATGCCCGCCGGCGTCGTTCACATCGACTCCACGATCGAGGCATTGGAGGCGACGATCGACGGCACTGTCGCGGCGCTCTTCCTCGAGCCGATCAAGGGGGAGGCGGGTGTCATCGATCTTCCGGCCGGCTACCTCGCCCGCGCCCGCGAACTCACCGAGCAGCACGGGGTGCTCCTGATCCTCGACGAGATCCAGACCGGCGTGGGTCGTACGGGCCGCTGGTTCAACTACGAATACGCCGGAATCCTGCCCGACGCCGTCACGATCGCCAAGGGCATGGCCGGCGGAGTGCCGATCGGTTCGCTCGTCACGTTCGGTTGGGCATCCGACCTCTTCCAGCGCGGGATGCACGGCAGCACCTTCGGCGGCAACCCCCTCGCAACGGCTGCGGCCAACGCGGTGCTCGGCGAGATCGAGGATCGTGACCTCGTCGGCAACGCGGAACGCCGGGGCGCCCAGTTGAAGGAGCGCATCGCTGCCCTCAACTCACCCCTGGTCTCCGACATCCGTGGCCAGGGCCTGTTGATCGGTCTCGGATTGTCTGAGCCGATCGCGCTGAAGCTCGCCGCAGCGGCGATGGATGCCGGACTCATCATCAACGCGGCCAACGAGTCGAGCATCCGCATGGCGCCGCCACTGATCATCCGCGACCTCGAAGTCGACGCGTTCATCACCCGCTTCACCGCCGCACTCGCCGCAGTCGGTTACCCGGCCGCGCCGGCACCCGCCCTGGTCGTCCCCGCTACGACCCCCACCACGCCCACCGACGCAGAAAGCGCCTCATGACCCGCCACTTCCTCCGTGACGACGACCTCACCACCGCTGAGCAGGCCGAGATCCTCGATCTCGCCGCGGAACTGAAACGCGACCGATTCTCGGTGCGCCCGCTGGCCGGCCCGCAGACCGTCGCCGTGATCTTCGACAAGTCGTCGACGCGCACGCGGGTCTCCTTCGCCGTCGGAATCGCCGATCTCGGGGGCAGCCCGCTCATCATCAGCACGGCGAACAGCCAGCTGAGTGGCAAGGAGACGGCCTCCGACACCGCACGGGTTCTCGAGCGCCAGGTCGCAGCAATCGTCTGGCGCACCTACGCCCAGGCCGGTCTCGAAGAGATGGCCCTCGGCACAACCGTGCCCGTCGTGAACGCGCTCAGCGACGAGTTCCACCCCTGCCAGCTCCTCGCCGACCTGCTCACGATCCGTGAGCACCGGGGCGAACTGGCCGGGCTCACCGTCACCTTCCTCGGCGACGGAGCGAGCAACATGGGCCAGTCCTACCTGCTGGCCTGCGCTACCGCGGGAATGCACGTGCGGATTGCGGCGCCCGCGGAGTACGCGCCCGATGCCCAGGTGGTTCTGGATGCCCAGGCCATCGCGAGCCGCACCGGAGGATCCGCGACGGTCTTCACCGATCCCGTCGGAGCGGTGTCGGGAGTCGACATCGTCGTCACCGACACCTGGGTGTCGATGGGCAAAGAAGATGAGAAGGCCGCCCGGGTGAAGACCTTCGGCGGCTACCAGGTCGACAGCGAGCTGATGGCCCATGCCAAGAGCGACGCACTCTTCCTGCACTGTCTGCCTGCCGACCGCGGCTACGAAGTGAGCACCGACGTGATAGACGGCCCGCAGAGCGTCATCTGGGATGAGGCGGAGAACCGCCTGCATGCCCAGAAGGCCCTGCTCGTCTGGCTGCTGCGCCAGCCGTAGCAGCCACGCACTACCGCGCGGGTCGGGAGGCCCCGCACTCTAAGCTTGAAGTTCAGAACACCATAAGGGAGTAAAAGTGGCGGAACGTGTTGTGCTCGCATACTCGGGGGGTCTCGACACCTCGGTAGGCATCGGTTGGCTGAAGGACGCCACCGGTAAAGATGTCGTCGCTCTGGCGGTCGATGTCGGCCAGGAGGGCGAGGACATGGAGGTCATCCGTCAGCGCGCACTCGACTGCGGCGCGGTCGAGGCCGTTGTCATCGATGCCCGCGACGAGTTCGCGAACGACTATCTCATGCCCGCCCTGAAGGCCAACGCCCTGTACCAGAAGCGGTACCCGCTGGTCAGTGCGCTCAGTCGCCCCCTCATCGCCAAGCACCTCGCCTCGACCGCGATCGCGCTCGGCGCAGACAGCGTCGCGCACGGATGCACGGGCAAGGGCAATGACCAGGTTCGCTTCGAGGCAGCCGTCGCGGCCCTTGCGCCCGACCTCATCTCGCTGGCGCCAGTGCGCGACTTCGCCCTCACCCGCGACAAGGCGATCATCTATGCGGCAGAGCACAACCTGCCCATCGTGCAGTCGAAGAAGAGCCCGTACTCCATCGACCAGAACGTGTGGGGCCGCGCTGTCGAGACCGGCTTCCTCGAAGACCCGTGGAACGCGCCGATCGAAGACCTGTACACCTACTCCGAAGACCCGGCAATCGCACGTCCGGCCACCGAAGTCACGATCACGTTCACCGAGGGCATCCCGACGGCGATCGACGGCAAGCCCGTCACCCCGCTCGAGGCCGTCGTGCAGCTGAACAGGCTCGCCGGCGCCCAGGGTGTCGGCCGCATCGACATCGTCGAGGATCGCCTCGTCGGCATCAAGAGCCGTGAGGTCTACGAGTCTCCTGCCGGTCTCACCCTCATCGCCGCCCACGAGGAGCTGGAGAACCTGACCATCGAGCGCGACCTCGCGCGCTACAAGCGCGGTGTGGAGTCGAAGTGGTCGGAGCTCGTCTACGACGGGCTCTGGTTCTCGGGCCTCAAGCGTTCGCTCGACGTCTTCATCGACGACACGCAGCGCTACGTCTCCGGCGAGGTGCGCCTCGAACTGCACGCGGGCAAGGCGACCGTCACCGGGCGGAGGAGCGAGCAGAGCCTCTACGACTTCGATCTCGCCACCTACGACACGGGCGACACCTTCGACCAGTCGCAGGCAAAGGGCTTCATTGAGATCTGGTCGCTCCCGTCGAAGATCTCGGCTCGCCGCGACCACGCCGCGGGCGGATCGATCGAAGCGTAGTTTCGTGGCCGACAATCGAGCGAGCGAAGCGGGCGCCCTCTGGGGTGGCCGCTTCGCCAGCGGACCCTCTCCCGAACTCCTGGCCCTGAGCAAGTCGACCCAGTTCGACTGGCAGCTGTGGCCGTACGACATCGCGGGCTCCAGGGCCCACGCGAAGGCGCTGGCTGAGGCCGGCTACCTCACGACTGAGGAGCTCGTCGCCATGTCAGGCGGGTTCGACCGGTTGCGCGACGCGATCGAGTCGGGCGAGTTCGCGGCTGCCGAGTCCGACGAAGACGTGCATTCGGCCCTCGAGCGGGGACTGATCGTCTACGCGGGAGCAGAACTCGGCGGCAGGCTCCGGGCGGGCCGGAGTCGCAACGACCAGATCGCGACTCTCGTGCGGCTCTACCTGCTCGACCACGGTCGCTCGATCGGCCACCTCGTCATCCAGCTCATTGACGCGATCGCGTCCCAGGCCGCGGCCCACCCGAATGCGCCGATGCCGGGACGCACGCACCTCCAGCACGCTCAGCCGGTGCTGCTGTCACACCACCTCCTCGCGCATGCCTGGCCTCTGGTGCGAGACCTCGAACGGCTCCGCGACTGGAGTGTCCGGGCATCCGAGTCGCCCTATGGCGCCGGGGCGCTCGCCGGCAGTTCGCTCGGACTCGACCCCTCGCTCGTCGCGCGGGAGCTCGGACTCACCGGTGGCCCCATGCCGAACTCGATCGATGCGACGGCGAGTCGCGATGTGGTCGCTGAGTTCGCCTTCGTCACCAGCATGATCGGCATCAACCTCTCGCGCTTCGCCGAGGAGATCATCGTCTGGGCGACCCGCGAGTTCGGTTTCGTGAAGTTGCACGACAGCTACTCCACCGGCTCGTCGATCATGCCGCAGAAGAAGAACCCCGACATCGCCGAACTGGCGCGCGGCAAGTCCGGCCGACTCATCGGTAACCTCACCGGGTTACTCGCCACCCTCAAGGGCCTCCCGCTCGCCTACAACCGCGACATCCAGGAGGACAAAGAACCCGTCTTCGACACAGTCGAACAACTCGAGGTCCTGCTTCCGGCCTTTACGGGCATGGTGGCCTCCCTGACGTTCCACACCGATCGCCTCGCCGAACTGGCGCCGCAGGGTTTCTCACTTGCGACCGACGTTGCCGAATGGCTGGTCAAGCAGGGTGTCGCCTTCCGTGATGCGCACGAGATCAGCGGCGACCTGGTGAGGTTCTGTGAAGCGAACGGGCTGGAACTGCACGAGCCGACAGATGAGCAGCTTCTCGGCGTCTCCCCGCATCTCTCACCGGATGTGCGCACCGTCGTCACCGTCGAAGGCTCGATTGCGAGCCGCACCGGAGCCGGCGGGACGGCCGGAGTACGCGTGGCCGAGCAGCTCAGCCACCTCACCGAGCGGGTGCGCGCGCTCCGCGACGTGATCTCGGGAACACCGGACGACGGTGAGGCCACCCTGGCCGAGCCTCTGATCTACCACCCCAAGGGAACAGTGTGACGCTCGACAACGATGACCGCGCCAAGCGCCGAAAGTCCACCTCCAACGAGTCGTATCCTCCGCTCCCCGAGGGCGACCAGGACATCCGCAACCACCCGCTCTACAAGACGCCATGGTGGCGGAAGACCCTCAAGCCCTACGTCTTCTGGATCATCATCGCCGTCGCGGCGGCAATCGTGGTCACCGCTGTGATCCTGTCGCTGTCGCTCGGCATCGCGCTCTTCTGACACTCCCGTCCGACTCGACCATGGGCCACACTGCGACGCTGCCGGGAGAACCTCTCCGTGGCTCGGACCGAACGCGTTTCTCACGGCCGGCGGTCGAGATCGCACCTCAGCTGCTCGGCGGCATCCTGAGCCGCACCGCACCGGAGGGCCGCGTGTCGCTCCGCATCACCGAGGTGGAGGCCTACCTCGGTGTGGGGGAGGATCCCGGATCGCACTCCTTCCGGGGCAGGACCGCCTCGAACTCGGCCATGTTCGGCGAACCCCTGCACCTGTACACGTACTTCACCTACGGGATGCACACCTGTGCCAACATCGTCTGTTCGCCGGAGGGGTCGGCGAGCGGTGTGCTCATCCGTGCCGGCGAAATCGTCGAAGGCGCCGAGCTCGCAGGGCGCCGCCGCGGAGCATCCGTGAAACCGCGCGATCTCGCTCGCGGCCCGGCCCGACTGGTGATCGCTCTCGGCATCCCGCTCGCCGACGGAGGCGCCGATCTCACCGCGTCGCCCTATGAGCTTCGGATGCCCGTGCATCCGGTCGCCGTCGAGACCGGCCCGCGCACGGGTCTCGGCGGTCCCGGCGGAACACTTGCGTATCCGTGGCGCTTCTGGATCCCGGGCGACCCGACCGTCTCGCCGTACAAGCGTCACCCCAAGTTGCCCGCCGTCGATCTGCCCTGACGGAGGTACTCTGGAGGGCGTGTCTTCCCCTGTGCCTGTAGCGCTCTCCGACCAGAACAACGATCCGACTTTCGACTCCGTGTGGGACGAACTGACGTGGCGGGGCCTGGTGCACGTCTCGACGGATGAGTCCGAGCTGCGGGACCTCCTGGCAGGAGACCCGATCACCTTCTACTGCGGGTTCGATCCGACCGCTCCGAGCCTGCACCTCGGCAACCTCGTGCAGCTGTTGCTGATGCGTCGACTCCAGCTCGCCGGGCATCACCCGCTCGCGCTGGTGGGTGGCTCGACCGGCCTGATCGGTGATCCCCGGCCCACCGCCGAGCGAACGCTGACCGCGCGCGAGACCGTGGCCGAATGGGTCGGGTACCTGCAGGCGCAGATCTCCCGGTTCCTGAGTTTCGAGGGTGACAACCAGGCGCGACTGGTCAATAACCTCGACTGGACAGCGCCGCTCAGCGCCATCGACTTTCTCCGCGACATCGGCAAGTACTTCCGGGTCGGGACGATGCTGAAGAAAGACGCGGTGAGCGCGCGGCTGAATTCCGATGCGGGCATCAGCTACACCGAGTTCAGCTACCAGATCCTGCAGGGGCTCGACTACCTCGAGCTCTACCGCACCCACGGGTGTGTGCTCCAGACCGGGGGGAGCGACCAGTGGGGCAACCTCACGAGTGGCACCGACCTGATCCGGCGGGCGGAACAGACCTCCGTGCATGCGATCGGAACCCCTCTGATCACCAACTCCGACGGCACGAAGTTCGGTAAGAGCGAGGGGAACGCTGTTTGGTTGGATGACCGGCTCACGTCGCCCTACGCCTTCTACCAGTTCTGGCTGAACACCGACGACGCCGATGTCATCGATCGCCTCAAGATCTTCACGTTCCTCAGTCGTGCCGAGCTCGATCGGCTTGCCGCCCGGGTGGCTGACGAACCATTCCGGCGGGAGGCGCAGCGGACGCTCGCCCAGGAGGTCACCTCGTTGGTGCACGGCGCTGCCGCAACGGATGCCGCTGTCGCGGCCGCGGCTGCACTGTTCGGTAACGGGGATCTCGCGGATCTCGACGAGAGCACGCTCCGCCAGGCTCTGGGGGAGTTGACGACGGTGACGCTCTCCGGAGAAACCCCTGTGCTCCAGGCGCTCGTCGAGAGTGGACTCTGTTCATCGGTCGGTGAAGCTCGCCGCGCGCTGGCTCAGGGCGGGGTCTACGCCAACAATGCCAAGGTGACGGACGATTCCCGAACGGTGGAATCCCTCGCGCTGGCTGGCGGGATCGTTGTGCTCCGCCGCGGAAAGAAGACGGCGGCAGGCGTTCTGATCGGCTAGTTCCGCGTGATTCCGGGGCGACACGCCCGGGCTGCGCGGTCCATTTGCCAGACGGGAAACATGCCCGTAATGTTCTTTCTTGTCACCCCAAAGGTTCGGAAAGCGGAAGAGCTTACCGGCCTCAAGCGGGGCCATCCCCAGCAGTGAAAACCTCGAAGTGAAGCGGATTCGTCCGGTTCGGTTCTTGAGTTTGGGCACCGCTGGTCGGATGTAGATATATAGTAGTCGAGTTGCCTGTTCGGGCCTCTGTCGCAAGACAGACCAGTCGGAACGGAGCGTCCGATCCTTGAGAACTCAACAGCGTGCACATTGTCAAATGCCAAATCCCCGTGGCACTTTTTGGGTGTCCGGGTTCCTTTGGGAAATTGAAATTAGTAGGCCCTTCTTTGGGAGGGTTTACGGACAAGCAAGTC